>NZ_JQLG01000004.1:0-1360000 GCF_000744115.1 Carnobacterium alterfunditum DSM 5972
ATGAGGGAGTCAAAGTCCCTTGCCTTACCGCTTGGCTATAGCCCATAAATAAAAAAGGCGACTGATGGGGTTCGAACCCACGCATGCCGGAACCACAATCCGGTGTGTTAACCACTTCACCACAATCGCCATGGTAATTATTTGTTTCCTGTCTTTCTTTAAAAATGGCAGGGGTAGTAGGAATTGAACCCACACTGATGGTGTTGGAGACCATAGTTCTACCTTTAAACTATACCCCTATCTTAAAATAGGTCTTTCTTACAAAAAACAATGGAGGGGGACAGATTCGAACTGTCGAACCCGAAGGAGCGGATTTACAGTCCGCCGCGTTTAGCCACTTCGCTACCCCTCCATAAATGGTGGCCTGGGACAGAATCGAACTGCCGACACCTTGAGCTTCAATCAAGTGCTCTACCAACTGAGCTACCAGGCCATTATAGAAATGGTTTTTAGTTTATTTAGTATACCAACGGTCTCGACGGGAATCGAACCCGCGATCTTCTGCGTGACAGGCAGACATGTTAACCCCTACACCACGAGACCTTGTTAAACTAATGGAGGTTGACGGGCTCGAACCGCCGACCCTCTGCTTGTAAGGCAGATGCTCTCCCAACTGAGCTAAACCTCCAGATAAAAGCGTACTTCTTTTCCTAATCTCAGTAACGTCGTTACTGATGACCCGTACGGGAATCGAACCCGTGATACCGCCGTGAAAGGGCGGTGTCTTAACCGCTTGACCAACGGGTCAGTGTTTTAAACGGAGAGTAAGGGATTCGAACCCTTGAGACAGCGTTCACCGCCTACATGATTTCCAATCATGCTCCTTCGGCCACTCGGACAACTCTCCAGATGGGGTTCACCAAACGAATCTCGTTTATAGTTACATAGATCGACTATGGTACTCCACAAGTAGGGCTCGAACCTACGACATCATGATTAACAGTCATGCGCTCTACCAGCTGAGCTATTGCGGAATAATTAAATTTGCGTGGCAACGTCCTACTCTCACAAAGGGAAACCCTTCACTACCATCGGCGCTAAGAAGCTTAACTTCTGTGTTCGGCATGGGAACAGGTGTGACCTTCTTGCCATCATCACCACACAATTTCAATCAAGAGAACATTATTCTCTCAAAACTGGATAAGTTAAAAATCGTTTTCGTTCATTGACCGTCTATCACCGTTTAAATCTTTGGTTAAGTCCTCGACCGATTAGTATTGGTCCGCTCCATATATCGCTATACTTCCACTTCCAACCTATCAACCTGATCATCTCTCAGGGGTCTTACTCACTTACGTGATGGGAAATCTCATCTTGAGGGGGGCTTCACGCTTAGATGCTTTCAGCGTTTATCCCGTCCACACATAGCTACCCAGCAATGCCCTTGGCAGAACAACTGGTACACCAGAGGTGTGTCCATCCCGGTCCTCTCGTACTAAGGACAGCTCCTCTCAAATTTCCTACGCCCGCGACGGATAGGGACCGAACTGTCTCACGACGTTCTGAACCCAGCTCGCGTACCGCTTTAATGGGCGAACAGCCCAACCCTTGGGACCGACTACAGCCCCAGGATGCGATGAGCCGACATCGAGGTGCCAAACCTCCCCGTCGATGTGGACTCTTGGGGGAGATAAGCCTGTTATCCCCAGGGTAGCTTTTATCCGTTGAGCGATGGCCCTTCCATACGGAACCACCGGATCACTAAGCCCGACTTTCGTCCCTGCTCGACTTGTAGGTCTCGCAGTCAAGCTCCCTTATGCCTTTACACTCTGCGAATGATTTCCAACCATTCTGAGGGAACCTTTGGGCGCCTCCGTTACACTTTAGGAGGCGACCGCCCCAGTCAAACTGCCCGTCAGACACTGTCTCCCAGCCCGATAAGGGCTGTGGGTTAGAGTGGTCATACAGCAAGGGTAGTATCCCACCAACGCCTCCACCAAGACTGGCGTCCTGGCTTCATTGGCTCCTACCTATCCTGTACAAGCTGTACAAACACTCAATATCAAACTGCAGTAAAGCTCCATGGGGTCTTTCCGTCCTGTCGCGGGTAACCTGCATCTTCACAGGTACTATAATTTCACCGAGTCTCTCGTTGAGACAGTGCCCAGATCGTTACGCCTTTCGTGCGGGTCGGAACTTACCCGACAAGGAATTTCGCTACCTTAGGACCGTTATAGTTACGGCCGCCGTTTACTGGGGCTTCAATTCTGAGCTTCGCCCTAAAGCTAACCCATCCTCTTAACCTTCCAGCACCGGGCAGGCGTCAGCCCCTATACGTCATCTTACGATTTTGCAGAGACCTGTGTTTTTGATAAACAGTCGCCTGGGCCTATTCACTGCGGCTGACCAATTGGTCAGCACCCCTTCTCCCGAAGTTACGGGGTCATTTTGCCGAGTTCCTTAACGAGAGTTCTCTCGCACACCTTAGGATTCTCTCCTCGACTACCTGTGTCGGTTTGCGGTACGGGCAGTTTGTTTCTAACTAGAAGCTTTTCTTGACAGTGTGACATCAGGAACTTCGGTACTTAATTTCCCTCCCCATCACAACTTGTTCTTAAAGAAGCAAGCATTTGACTCACTTCAAAACTTGTTGCTTGGACGTGCATATCCAACAGCACGTATTCCTTAGCCTACTGTGTCCCTCCATTGTTCAAACAAAACAAACTGGTACAGGAATCTCAACCTGTTGTCCATCGTCTACGCCATTCGGCCTCGACTTAGGTCCCGACTAACCCTGGGAGGACGAGCCTTCCCCAGGAAACCTTAGTCATTCGGTGGACGGGATTCTCACCCGTCTTTCGCTACTCATACCGGCATTCTCACTTCTAAGCGCTCCACTAGTCCTCACGATCTAGCTTCAACGCCCTTAGAACGCTCTCCTACCATAGAACCAATGGTTCTATCCACAGCTTCGGTGTTATGTTTAGCCCCGGTAAATTTTCGGCGCAGGGTCACTCGACTAGTGAGCTATTACGCACTCTTTAAATGATGGCTGCTTCTGAGCCAACATCCTAGTTGTCTAAGCAACTCCACATCCTTTTCCACTTAACATAAACTTTGGGACCTTAGCTGGTGGTCTGGGCTGTTTCCCTTTCGACTACGGATCTTATCACTCGCAGTCTGACTCCCGGATATAAATCAATGGCATTCGGAGTTTATCTGAATTCGGTAACCCTAGAAGGGCCCCTAGTCCAAACAGTTGCTCTACCTCCATGATTCTAATTCCGAGGCTAGCCCTAAAGCTATTTCGGAGAGAACCAGCTATCTCCAAGTTCGATTGGAATTTCTCCGCTACCCACACCTCATCCCCGCATTTTTCAACATACGTGGGTTCGGTCCTCCAGTGCGTATTACCGCACCTTCAACCTGGACATGGGTAGATCACTTGGTTTCGGGTCTACGACCACATACTCATTCGCCCTATTCAGACTCGCTTTCGCTACGGCTCCGTCTCATCAACTTAACCTCGCATGTGATCGTAACTCGCCGGTTCATTCTACAAAAGGCACGCTATCACCCATTAACGGGCTTTAACTATTTGTAGGCACACGGTTTCAGGGGCTATTTCACTCCTCTTCCGAGGTTCTTTTCACCTTTCCCTCACGGTACTGGTTCACTATCGGTCACTAGGGAGTATTTAGCCTTGGGAGATGGTCCTCCCGGATTCCGACGGAATTTCTCGTGTTCCGCCGTACTCAGGATACTGATCAGAGTGAAATTGGTTTCGGTTACAGGGCTTTTACCTTCTTCGGCAGACCTTTCCAGGTCGCTTCTCCTACCAACTTCATTTATGACTCTATATGTTCAGTCCTACAACCCCAGAAAGCAAGCTTTCTGGTTTGGGCTATTCCCGTTTCGCTCGCCGCTACTCAGGGAATCGATTTTTCTTTCTCTTCCTGCAGGTACTTAGATGTTTCAGTTCTCTGCGTCTACCTCTACTGACCTATGTATTCAGTCAGCAGTAACATCCTATCAAAGATGCTGGGTTCCCCCATTCGGAAATCTTTGGATCAAAGCTCACTTACAGCTCCCCAAAGCATATCGGCGTTAGTCCCGTCCTTCATCGGCTCCTAGTGCCAAGGCATTCACCGTGCGCCCTTATTAACTTAACCTATGGTTAATCGTTAATGTTTAATACTCATCTTTCGATGAGAACCTTAAAAAACTTATTATTTAAAAATTTCGGTGTGTTTCTGGTTTCTTACTTAAATTACGATTTTTAACTTTATCCAGTTTTCAAAGAACAAGGTGTTTCGATTAAAAAGATTGAGAAGATTAGACCTCTCAAAACTAAACAAAGATAAGGTGAATGTGTGGGTTTCCGTTATATTCCTTAGAAAGGAGGTGATCCAGCCGCACCTTCCGATACGGCTACCTTGTTACGACTTCACCCCAATTATCTGTCCCACCTTAGGCGGCTGGCTCCCAAAAGGGTTACCTCACCGACTTCGGGTGTTACAAACTCTCGTGGTGTGACGGGCGGTGTGTACAAGACCCGGGAACGTATTCACCGCGGCGTGCTGATCCGCGATTACTAGCGATTCCGGCTTCATGCAGGCGAGTTGCAGCCTACAATCCGAACTGAGAATGGCTTTAAGAGATTAGCTTAGCCTCGCGACTTTGCGACTCGTTGTACCATCCATTGTAGCACGTGTGTAGCCCAGGTCATAAGGGGCATGATGATTTGACGTCATCCCCACCTTCCTCCGGTTTATCACCGGCAGTCTCACTAGAGTGCCCAACTGAATGCTGGCAACTAATAATAGGGGTTGCGCTCGTTGCGGGACTTAACCCAACATCTCACGACACGAGCTGACGACAACCATGCACCACCTGTCACTTTGTCCCCGAAGGGAAAGCCCTATCTCTAGGGTTGTCAAAGGATGTCAAGACCTGGTAAGGTTCTTCGCGTTGCTTCGAATTAAACCACATGCTCCACCGCTTGTGCGGGTCCCCGTCAATTCCTTTGAGTTTCAACCTTGCGGTCGTACTCCCCAGGCGGAGTGCTTAATGCGTTAGCTGCAGCACTGAAGGGCGGAAACCCTCCAACACTTAGCACTCATCGTTTACGGCGTGGACTACCAGGGTATCTAATCCTGTTTGCTCCCCACGCTTTCGAGCCTCAGCGTCAGTTACAGACCAGAGAGTCGCCTTCGCCACTGGTGTTCCTCCACATATCTACGCATTTCACCGCTACACGTGGAATTCCACTCTCCTCTTCTGCACTCAAGTTCCCCAGTTTCCAATGACCTTCCCCGGTTGAGCCGGGGGCTTTCACATCAGACTTAAAGAACCGCCTGCGCTCGCTTTACGCCCAATAAATCCGGACAACGCTTGCCACCTACGTATTACCGCGGCTGCTGGCACGTAGTTAGCCGTGGCTTTCTGGTTAGATACCGTCAGGGGATGAGCAGTTACTCTCATCCTTGTTCTTCTCTAACAACAGAGTTTTACGATCCGAAAACCTTCTTCACTCACGCGGCATTGCTCCGTCAGACTTTCGTCCATTGCGGAAGATTCCCTACTGCTGCCTCCCGTAGGAGTCTGGGCCGTGTCTCAGTCCCAGTGTGGCCGATCACCCTCTCAGGTCGGCTACGTATCATCGCCTTGGTGAGCCATTACCTCACCAACTAGCTAATACGCCGCGGGTCCATCCATAAGCGGTAGCCGAAGCCACCTTTCTTCTATTCGTCATGTGACGTTTAGAAATATGCGGTATTAGCATCCGTTTCCGAATGTTATCCCCCTCTTATGGGCAGGTTACCCACGTGTTACTCACCCGTCCGCCACTCCTTGACTTCGGTGGGTGCAAGCACCCGGTGAAGTCAAAGCGTTCGACTTGCATGTATTAGGCATGCCGCCAGCGTTCGTCCTGAGCCAGGATCAAACTCTCATATAAAATGATGCTTGAAGCTCATTATTGAATTGCTAGCGAATAATTATTCACTAATTTTGTTACTGTTGACTTAGCACTGCTAAGTCACCCTCACATTTATTTCATCTTACTTTGTTTAGTTTTCAAAGGTCTAAAGCGTGTTATCTGTTTGTGACAACTTCTAAATAATACAACAAATTTTTCGTTTCGTCAAGCTTTTTAATTTTTATTTTGAATATTTATTCAAAATAAAAATGCGAATCTGCTTAACGACATTTATTAGATTACCATGATTCACATAGCATTGTCAATCAAAAAAAAAAAATTTTATAATGTGAAATATTTTGGTATCGCTAGTGTTTAACTGCTTACGACATCAATTACTATAACAAGTCTATTCCCTATGGTCAACCATATTTTTCACATTTTTTACAAAAAAAAAAAAAGGCGAACGTTTATTTATTTACCTAGAGAGAAAAGACGAATATATATTCAAAACACATTCTACTCCAGAACTATCGCAAATAAAAAAAGGTTTTTGTTCGCATTTTTATTATTTCATAAAATTCATTTTAATTTGAAAACGATCGATTCAAATGCACGTAATGTTAAATCGTCTATTTTTTCACTGCTATCTTCGTAATTACTGATAATGATCGTGTCTACTTTTCTATCCTCATCTTTATAAAAAGTTGGTTCTTGATAGAAATTAATAATAACTAGCCATGTTTCGCCTTTATAACTGCGTTCATAAACAAACAGTTGCGGATCATTTGGTAAGAGTTCCTTATACTCGCCCCATACAATGAGTTCGTGTTCTTTTCTTAAACGAATCAAGGTTTTATAGTAGTTAAAAACAGATTCATCGTCTTCTTGGTCATTTTTCACATTCAATTCTTTATAGTTAGGATTAAGAGCCAGCCAAGGTGTACCTGTCGTAAATCCTCCATTTAAAGATCCATCCCAAGGAATAGGGCGTCTAGCATTGTCTCGACCTTTTTTATTGATGGCTTGAAGGATCTCTTTTTTACTATATCCTTGCTGAAGTCGTTCATTGTACATATTGATACTCTCTATATCATTGACTTCTTCAATTGAAGCAATCGGTGTATTTGTCAGCCCGATTTCTTCGCCTTGATAGATGTATGGCGTCCCCTTTAGAAAATGCAAAAACGTTGCGAACATCTTGGCAGCTACTTTACGGTACTGCGGGCTATCATCGCCCCAATTAGATACGATCCTGGGAATATCATGATTGTTCCAAAATAAACTATTCCAGCCATCTCCATCTAACGCTAACTGCCATTTAGTAAATACTTGCTTTAAAGCGATAAAGTTTAAGGGCTTTGTATCCCATTTAGGCTTGCCGGGTTGTTCATCGAGACCAATATGTTCAAATTGGAATACCATTGACAGTTCATCACGTTCAGGTGAGGAAAATAATTTTGCATCGTCAGTCGTTACTCCCCAAGTCTCACCTACTGTTAAGACATCACGCTTGCCAAAGGTTTTTTGATGCATTTCTTTAAGGTAGGTATGCAGCATTGGACCGTTTCCAGTAATCAGCTCATCCGGAACTTTTCCAATCAGGTCGATAACATCCATTCTAAAACCGCCAATACCTTTATCTAGCCAAAAATTCATCATCTGCCAAATTTCATTGCGGACTTTTGGATTCTCCCAATTTAAATCAGGTTGTTTCTTACTATATAAGTGTAGATAATATTGATTGGTTTGCTCATCTAATTCCCAAGCCGATCCGCTAAAGATAGATGTCAATTCGTTAGGTGCTTCATTATTTTTTCCATCACGCCAAATATAGTAGTCTCTGTACTCGTTGTCTTTGCTCTTTCGGGATTCGATAAACCAAGCATGTTCATCAGATGTGTGATTCACGACAAGGTCCATAAGGATACGAATTCCCAATTCCTTAGCTTTTTGGATCAACATATCCATATCATCCATCGTTCCAAAGTCTGGTGAGATCGCTTGATAATCACTAATATCATACCCATTATCATCATTAGGGGATCGATAAACCGGACTCAACCAAATGGCATCGATTCCTAACTCTGCCAAATGGCTCAATCGTTGAATAATGCCTTGGATATCTCCAATACCGTCTCCATCGCTATCTTGAAAACTTCTAGGATAAATTTGGTATATAACCGAACTATGCCACCATTTTTTTTGCATTCTAACCACTCCTCAGCTATTTGCTCTTTCTAGAATATCCGTTAATTTTAATTTACTAGTATCTGCTACTGCATAATCAGCTTTTTCCATTGCTTCTTTTGTTCCTACACCAACAGAAAAGATCCCGGCAGCATTGATTGCTTCTATACCAGCTTGAGCGTCTTCGACTCCAACACATTCAGCTGGTTTTAAATGCAACTGTTCGGCTCCTTTAATAAAAATTTCTGGATCTGGTTTTCCATTTTCTAATCCTGCAGGATCGACGACTACATCAAATAAATCAGCAATGCCAAGTTTCTCCATTATTACGGGCCCGTTTTTGCTAGCTGAGGCCAGCGCTAAACGAATACCTGCCGCTTTTAGATTTGCCAATAGGTCACTTATCCCAGGCAATAAATCAGCTGGCGTAACATCTAAGATCAATTTTTTATAGTCTTCATTCTTTTCATCTGCTAATCGTTCTTTTTCTTCAACAGAGTAACTTTCTATCTGATTTCCTAAAGCTAAGATACGATCAAGTGAATCCATTCGACTGATCCCTTTTAACTGTTCGTTCATCTCACGGTCAAGCGAAATCTTTAATTTATCCGCAAGTCTTTTCCATGCTTGATAATGATATTCAGCAGTATCCGTTATTACGCCATCTAAATCAAAAATAAATCCTTTGATCATGTTCTATCTGCCCCTTTTTTTCAATAGTAAAAGCTATCAAATGAATTTATCGATTTGATAGCTTCCTATTGATAGTCTGTTTAAATCCATCTTTTTATCATTCGATTGCCTGTAATTACTGAAGCTGACTTTTAACTTCATCCGTCAACAGCATTTCTTGATCAAATAAAGTAAGGTTGATTGCTTCGCCTTCTTCTAACCGAACACTCACAGATTCTTGCGTCACTGAGATATGCAACAAGCGTTTACGATACTTGATCATGAAGTTGTATCCTGTCCAATTCTTTGGACAAAATGGTTTAAATGATAATTTATTGTCAAAAGTACGCATGCCTGCAAATCCTTGAACAATAGCTAGCCAACCACCGCTCATGGAAGTGATGTGCAATCCATCTTCCGTATCGTTGTTGTAGTTGTCTAAATCTAAGCGAGCAGTACGCGAATAAAACTCGACTGCTTTTTCTGTCTTGCCTAATTCTGCTGCTAATATAGCATGGATAGAAGCTGAAAGAGATGATTCATGGACTGTCATTGGCTCATAAAAATTATAATTTGCTTCTTTTTCTTCTATAGTGTATTCATTATTCAAATAATAAATACCTTGTAAAACATCTGCTTGTTTGATGAAGCAAGAACGTAAAATTTTGTCCCATGACCAATGTTGGTTGATCGGTCTTTCAGATGGGTCAAGATCATTTGTGGTAAGCAATTCTTTATCTAAAAAAGTATCATGTTGGACAAAAACATTTAATTCTTCATCACGAGGGTAATACATTTTTTGAACGATATCTGTCCATTTAGCCTTTTCTTCAGCGGTAACATCCAGTTCATTCATTATTGCAGAAGAACCTTTTTCCAAGCTTCCCAACGTGTAACGTAACGTCCAAGCAGCCATCGTATTTGTGTACCAGTTATTATTGATATTATTCTCATATTCATTTGGACCAGTGACTCCATGGATCATGTAGCATTCATTGCGTTTAGAATAATGCACACGATCAGCCCAGAAACGTGAAATAGAAACTAACATCTCGATACCTTTGGTTTTTAAAAAAGATTCATCGCCAGTATAATTCGTGTAATTGTATATGGCATAAGCAATCGTACTATTGCGGTGGATCTCTTCAAATGTAATTTCCCATTCATTATGGCTTTCGATTCCATTAAAAGTTACCATTGGATACAAAGCACCTTGCAACCCTTGTTGTTTAGCATTATGAAAAGCACCTGAAAGTTGATTATGACGGTAAGTCAATAATTGTTCTGAGACTGTTTCATCAGCTACCGCTAAATACATAGGTAAAATAAACGCTTCTGTGTCCCAGTAAGTTGCACCGCCATACTTTTCACCGGTAAAGCCTTTTGGACCGACATTCAAACGGTTGTCTTCTCCATAGTAAGTAGAAAATAATTGGAATATATTGAAACGGATTCCTTGTTGGCTTTCTGCATCTCCTTCGATCACTACATCTGCTTTATGCCAACGTTCTTGCCAAGCGGCAACGTGCTGCGCTTCTAGCTCTTCTTCACCCAAGGCAATAGCTTGATCTAAAATTTCAGCAGCTTTCGTTAGCTGATCTTCAGGTTGCACATCACGACTTGTAAGCACACTGACAAATTTAGTCACTTTGGCTTTTTCACCAACAGCTAATGTATAGGTAATATTTTCTTCAACTAACATAAATCCTTCAGAGAATGTTCTCTCTTCATAATTTTCCATCACAGTTTCCATCATGGTCGTTACCGTAAATTGTTCTACCCCAAAAGGATTTTCAATCGTTTTAGTAGTCAAACTGCTTTTTTCACCTGAAACGCGGTTCATTTCCAACCAGAAATTTTCTTCATAATTACTGTCTTCATTCACCACATTTCCATCCATTTTGGGACTGAATACGATTGTTGCTGTACCCTTTAATACCTCACCGGTCACTTCAATGACTGCTAATTCTTTTAATGCTGCACTAACAAAGCGTTTAAAGGTAAATCGAACCTCGATTTCTCCTTTGACCCAAGTATATGAACGATTTAAAATACCTTTTTTCATATCTAAGTCGATTTTATAATCTTTCACTTCATCAATAGCTAAATCAACTTTATGGTCATTTACCGTTATTTCGATAGGAATAAAATTCGTGGCATTGATCACTTTTCCAAAATATTCTGGATAACCGTTTTTCCACCAACCAACTCTCGTTTTATCAGGATACCAGACCCCAGCCAAGTAAGTCCCTAAATGCGAATCACCAGAATATCCTTCTTCAAAGTTTCCCCGCATACCCATGTACCCGTTCCCGATAGCGGTTAAACTTTCTTGCAATCTTTTATCTGCTCTATCTAATTTTGTTGAGCTGACTCCCCATGGATCAACATCAAATAAACGCTTAATCATGAACTCTTACCCCCAAATCCTTTTTCACTTCGTTCTTATTCATTTTGTCGTTAAATCTTGTTTTATAAAAGACGAACAGCAACATGATTACCAGTCCAACTGATTGGATCATTAACATGATCACGATATCGAATTGGATCGATCCGATCAATAATGCAATCAACGATGGCAACCCAATACAATTCGTTAATAAGTTGACTGATTCTTTATAGCTATTAATAGAAGAGAACTGACTTTTTCTAGTCAGATATAAGAAGATTGCTGAACCAAATGTTAGAAAAAGGGTACTGACCAATGTAATAGTGAAAACTAAAAACATCAACGTCGCTACAGTGTATCCTTTATTTTTGATAAACCATTGGCGAGAAAGAGCTTCCTTTAATTCAGCTGTATTCGTAACTTTTGACAAATCAAAATCTTTTGTATAAGGAATGGTCGACAACGACTGGTTGCCTTCTTTGATCACGAATTCATTTTCTTGAAATATCAATGCATTTTCAGGTGCTAAAGTTTCTTCTATCTCACTTTCGGTCAACATTCCGCTAATAGTGCCATTTTCAGATATAAGGACAAATGATTCCGGCAACACTAAAGTGCCGTTCTCATATTTGCCTTGTTGCAATTTCAAAACAGCCGATTCATCTATCAGACCAAATGAATCAGGTAAGGTATCTTCTACTGGGAAAGTATCCATTTTTGTATAATTTAGCGATACGGGAATCATCAATAAACTGTTAACAAACAGCAAAACAATAAAAATTTGAAACCAGTTCAATTGATGACGATTTTTGAAAATTTGTCTTGGAGACCAAATACTTTTAAAATAATTTAATGGGAAAGCATCAGTTTTCATTGTTTCACTTCTTTTCTTTCAAAATTAGTGTTCATTTACCCTTTTGTTCCACCGCTCGTTAAACCAGAAACAAAGTTCTTTTGCAGTAAGAAGAACAATACGGAAATTAGAACAGCGATCAAGATCGCACCAGCTGCGAATAAGGCAACTTTTTGATCTTGCGGATTACTGATAAACGTTTGCAATCCTACTGCTACAGTGATTTTTTCCGGACTTCTCAATAAGAATCTTGCTAGCATAAAGTCGCCGAATGGAGTCATAAATGCCCATAATGCTTGTACAGCAATCATTGGACGGACCAGAGGAAGAACGATTTGCCAAAAAATTCTAAAATGTCCAGCTCCATCTAATTTAGCCGATTCATCTAAGTCTTTTGGAACCGTATCAAAGTACCCTTTCATTAACCATGTATTCATGGGTATTCCACCACCGATGTATAACATCGTCAAGAACCAAAATTGATCTAAGGCCCCTAACAACAAGGCCATAACATAAAAGGCAGTCAATGCAGCCATAGTTGGGACCATTTGGATCACTAAGAAAAACATTAAACTCTTTTTCCGTCCCAAAAAATTGTACCGGCTGTAAGCATACCCAGCAATTGTAACCAGCCCTACTTGAATGATCATAGTGGATACTGCTACAATCAAAGTATTTCTATACCATGTTCCATAAAGCGTTTCTTGGAATAAACGCGCGAAGTTAGACAAAGTCCACTCTGAAGTTAAATCTAGCGAAAAAGCCGTTATGTTCCCTGACTTAAACGCTGAACTAGCTGTGATCAATAATGGATAGATGATGATGATCGCTAAAACGATCAAATACACATACGTGAAAAAGCGACTAAACAAACGACCTACTTTTTGTGATCCAATTATTTTTTTCATGTTATGCATCCTCCATATTAAATGCATTTGTTCTCTTGAAGACTGTCAAGGAAACAACGATAACCAAAGCCGAAATAATCAAGGTGATGGCAGCTGCCATAGAATATTGAGGCGATGTTCCGGTCGTTAATTTATAGATCCAGGAAATCAAGATATCGGTAGCTCCTGCGCCACCTCCGACACTTCCTGGTCCACCATTATTGAAGAGGTAGATCATTGAAAAGTTATTGAAGTTCTGTGTATATTGTGTAATAAAAGTTGGAGCAGCAACTAAAAAGACCATTGGCATAGTGATTTCTCTGAAACGCTGAAACGCACTAGCTCCATCAATTTTTGCAGCTTCATATAAATCTTCTGGGATCGATTGCAATATACTTGTTGTCATGACGTAGATATAAGGGAAACCTAGCCACCCTTGTATCATGATAATAGCTGCTTTAGACCAAAAGGCATTTGTTTTCCAAGCGATCCGACCAATTTCTACAAATGGCAGTTCATTTATCAACGGAATAACTTGGGTATTGATTGCTCCGATACTATCGTTAAAAATATTTGAGAAAGATAGTATTGTGATAAATGCTGGTACAGCCCAAGGTAGCAAGAAGATAACACCAAAGAAACGTTTTCCTTTAATGAAGGACTGATTGGCAATAACGGCTGTGAAAATCCCAATAACGATTTGCAGTGTCGTCGCACTGAATGTCCAAATGATTGTCCAACTAAAAACAGACGTAAATGCATCTCGGTATGTGCTTAAGAAGAAGATATTCACGAAGTTTTTTAATCCGATCCAGTCAATTAAATTTGCTGGAGGAATATGATAAAAATCGTAGTTTGTAAAAGCCATAAATAATGTGACTAAAACGGGGAAAATAATTGTAAAAGCCATCATTAAGTATGCCGGTACGATCAGCAGATAAGGAAAACCTGCATTGTATACATTCCACATCACATCTTTAATCGTTACGTTAACTTTTTGTCCTCTATTCCAAATGGACGCCACGCGTTTTGCATCATAGATATTTAACGCATAAAAAGCTAAGAAAATGACTGTTATGATCAATTGAAGTGTTCCTTCGATCATAATAAATAATGAATGATCTTCTACTGGAGTGCTTCCTAATGTAATTAATCCGTTAAATGCATCAAAACCAAAAACAATCATCTCGACAATAAATGCGACGAAAATAGCTAAAAATACGATTCCTTTAAATAATTGTCCGTTATAAAGCTGACCTAAACCTGGTATGATTGAATACCGCATCGCTTTTTTTTCATTTTTGATATTTTGAGGTTCTGTCTGAGAAGACATTTTTAATTCCTCCCTTTTCTATTAACATTTTTCGGCAGAGAACAACTACGTTCTCTGCCGAAATCTGTTCATTTTTTTTGGAAATTAGTTTGTGTATTTTTGTTCGATTGATTCTTTAATTAATTTAGCAGAATCATCAGCTGATTCTTGAGGTGTCTTGTTGCCAGATGCTGCATCAAACAACATGTTTTCAGCGCCAGTCCAAACTTCAGCCATTTCAGGGATGTTTGGCATTGGTTGTGCATCTTTGTATTGGTTGATTACAGCAGTTGTTAACTCATCTTCTTTTTCAGTAGCATAAACACGTGAATCTTGATTTGCTGGAACTTCATTTGTTGCATCATAGAATTTGTTTTGGTTCTCAGTATTTGTTACATAATCTAACCAAGCTTGGCCAAGGTCTTTGTCTTCTGAGTAGTTGCTGACAACCCATCCTTTTCCGCCACCGAATGCTTCATAAGCTTCGCCATTGTTCAAAGTTGGGATAGTAGAAACACCATAATTTACACCAGCATCTTTCAAGCTAGCTGCTTGCCATGGTCCGCCGATGAATGCGCCAACTTTACCATTTAAGTATTGATCTGTGATGAATGCATCAGAACTTGTTACATCTTGCATTCCTTGAGGCCATGTATTTTGGAACCAGTCAGTAGCATATGTGATAGCTTCAACAGCGCCTTCATTGTTTAAACCGATGTCTGTTGGGTCTGTTCCATCTTCACCAAAAACGTATCCGCCGTAGCCAGAAACCAAACCGTAAGTGAAGTAGAAATCAGTCCATTTAGCTAAGAAACCTGTATTTTTTCCTTCTTCGCCTTCAAATGCAAATTGATCGTCTTTTGCTAATTCTTCTAGATCTGCAAATGTTGTTGGTGCTTCATCTAATAAATCAGTATTGTAATACAATACCAATGTTTCGATAACTGAAGGTGCTCCATAAATTTTTCCATCTAAAGTTACTTGAGCTCTATCTGTATCATCATATTGATCGTCATTTGCCAATGTTACTTCAGCAATATGTCCTTGTTGTCCTAAAGATCCCATACGGTCATAAGCAGACATCATAATATCAGGTGCATTCCCAGATGGACCATCTAGAGGTAATGCTTCTAATTGTTCAAACATATCTCGTTCAGTAATTTCGATTTTAACACCATTTTTCTCTTCAAAATCACCTTTGATATCTTCAACATATTCTACATAACCTTTGTCAACCGAAATCTGTAATGTTGTATCTTCTCCTGCTTCTTCGCCACCGGCTGTTGAACCCGATTCTGTTGCATCTTCTCCGCCACCACATGCTGCAAGTACTAATGCACTAGCCGATACCAAACCTAAAACATATTTTTTCCAAGCTGTCTTCTTCATCTTTGTATTTCCCCCTCATATAAAAAGCTTTTTGATTACATTCTTATTATCAGTTATTAAATCTCTTTCTGCAAACGTTTTCTTTCTGTTACCGGTAACAGGATATTTTTTTAAAATAATAATCGTTTTTTTTAGATTCTAAAATAATCTTTCGACTATACCAATGAGCGTTGAAATTTAGATTGCAGCTCTCTTTTTCACCATCGGTTATTTTTGGTATTTTTGTGCAATATTTTCTTCAATAAGTTGAACAGCATCATCTGCAGCTTGTTGAGGCGTTTTATTGCCCGAAGCAGCATCAAAAATCAATGTTTCAGCTCCCGTCCAAACTTCACTCATTTCAGGTATATTTGGCATTGGAACGGCTGAATCAAATTGTTCAATGACCGCTTTTGTTAACTCATTACCTGATTCGCTGGCAACGGCTCTAGCTTCTTGATTTGCTGGGATTTCTGAAGTTACCTCATACAATGTTTCACTGTTTTCGGCATTTGTTACATAGTCCAACCATTCTTGAGCTAACTCAGGATTCTTTGAGTATTTACTAACGGCCCATGCAACTCCGCCAGCAAATGGTTCATACTCTGATCCATTCGGTAGTATTGGGATGGTCGAAACACCGTAGTTTACACCCGCATCGTCATAACCGCTTGCTCCCCATGGACCATTTATTACAGCAGCCGTTTTTCCGCTAGTGAATAACTCGTTCATAAAGTTTTCTGAACTTGTCGCATCTAACATACCTTGTGGCCAAACATCTTGGTACCAATTTGCTATATAACTGATCCCTTCAACTGATTTGGGCGAATTCAATCCAATATCCGTTGGATCTGTTCCATCTTCCCCAAAAACATATCCGCCATACCCAGAAAGAAGACCGATGTATTGGTAAGCCGTTGTCCAATTAGCTAAGAAAGCTGTATTTGTTTCTTCTTCATTTTCAAATGCATATTGGTCATCTTCTGACATTTTTTCTAAATCTTCAAATGTTTCAGGTGCTTGTTTAAGTAAATCTTTATTGTAGTATAAGACTAATGATTCGATCACAAAGGGCGCTCCATAAATTTTATCTTCAAGCGTAACTTGTCTTTGATCCAATTCGTCATAACGTCCATCATCCGGTAGCGTTACTTCTGCCAAATGCCCTTGTTGACCTAGTACTCCGACTCTGTCATAAGGAGCAATCAAAATATCTGAACCGATATCGGCCGGTCCGTCTAATGGCAAAGCTTCGATTCCTTCAAACATATCCCGCTCAGAAATCTCGATCGTTACACTATGTTCTTCTTCAAAAGCTGGAATAATTTCATTTACATACTCACTATAGCGAGGATCAACATCAATTTTTAGCGTTGCAGACTCCCCATCTTTAACAGCATTTTCTGCATCTGTTTCCGTTGCTTCTTCGCCACCTCCGCAAGCTGCCAATAATACCGTACTGACCGATACCAGACCCAAAACCATTTTTTTCCAATCTTTCTTCTCCACCATAATTTACTCCTCCTTTTCATATAATTTCATTATCTAACTTCTGTTATTTTTTCGCAACCGCCACCACTTGGTTAAAGTAAAATAAAAAATTTAGCCTAAAATCTGGTTAAAGGAATCTTATTCGGTGGTTGTTGAGCACGCTGTTTGGAATGCATTTAAGCATTATTTTTTACCGACACAAAAAATGGAACTGGCTAAAGATCCCAGTTCCATTTCTCTTTTATCCTTTATAAATAACAAAGCCATATTGTTTGATCAACAACGATTTAGTGTCTGTTTCAGCAAAATTGGCGAGTAAGACTTCTGTTTTTTGTTCTAAGTCCAATTCTAAATCTTTCTCTCCTTGATTGAAATAACAGACAAGCTCTTCGGTGCCAAACTTCCTTTTGAATCCGATGACCTTTTCGTCGTCTCGAACATCAAACCATTCGATTTCTCCATAACTCAATAGTTCCTGGTTATGCTTTCTAAATGTGATCATTTTTTTGGTGAAAGCAAGCATATCGCTATCTTGTTCTTCTTTATCCCAGATCATACATTTGCGGCAATCGGGGTCATTAAACCCATCCATACCAATTTCAGTTCCATAATAAATACATGGTGATCCGTGTTGGGTAAACATAAAGGCTAGACCTGCTTTTGCCAATTGTTTGTTATTTCTACTGATGGTCAGCAAACGAGCAGTATCATGAGAATCTAACATATTGAACATGACTTCGTTTGTTTGGTTACGGTATAACATCAATTGTTCATTTAACCCAGCAACCATTTTATTCGCTGAAATAGTTTCCTTCATAAAGAAATTTTGGATCGTTTCGGTATATGCATAGTTCATAACAGCATGGAATTCATCGCCTTGCAGCCAACTTTGTGAAGAATGCCAGATCTCTCCTAAAATATAAAAATCCTCTTTTAAAGCAACAGAAGCTTGGTTGAATTTCTTCCAAAAATGATGGTCTACTTCATTTGCGACATCTAGACGCCAAGCATCAATATCAAACTCTTTGATCCAGTAAGTAGTAACATCCAATAAAAAGTCTTGGACTTCAGGATTGCTGGTATTTAATTTTGGCATGTGACCTGTAAAAGCAAATGTATCATAAGTTAGTTCATTCACATTTTCTAATTCTTCCATGGATAAACCAGCGAGTGATTCAACCGGAAATTGGTTGATATGGAACCAATCTTTGTAACGCGATTTCTCTTGATGTTCAAGCACATCTTGCCATTGCATCGAATCCATTCCTAAATGATTGAATACAGCATCCAACATGACACGGATCCCTTTTTTATGTGCTTCTTGTACTACTTTTTTAAAGAGTTCTTTGTCACCAAAATCTGGATCGATATCATAGTAATCGATCGTATCGTATTTGTGATTCGATTTAGCTTTAAACAATGGACAAAAGTAGATTCCATTGATCCCTAAGTCGACTAGATGATCCAAATGATCAAGCACACCTTGTAAATCACCACCATAAAAATCGTCACGTCCAGGATGTTTTTTGCTGCCCCAAGGCAACGTTCCTGCTGGATCATTAGTCTTGTCTCCATTAGCAAACCGTTCCGGGAAAATTTGATACCAGACCGTTTTTTTTACCCATTCAGGCGTTTTCACTCGATCGATTTCATGTAAGTAAGGCATTCTAAAAAAGGTATTAGCATCTTCTAAGTAGTTATCCGTAAATGGAAAAACGCCACGATCTCCATATAGTACTTCAATGCCATCAGTTCCTTCTACATGGAAACAATAAGCAATGCGCTTTGTTTTTTCAAATGTTTCAATTACCCAATAATCATGAATATCCGTACTCACAGCTAACTTCATCGGTTTATCTTCTTTGTACCATTTTTGTGATCCATGAGCATAAGGATCTCCGCTGATCAAATTGACTTTCTTGGCATCCCCTTTTTTTGTTCTTAAGCGAACGTGAAATTGATTTGTTTCATATAAATAAGCGTATTCGCTATCCGGTCTGTGGTAAATTGCAGCTGTTTCCATTGTTATTTCCTCATTTCTTTAGTTTGTTTTAGCTCTACTTTTTAATAGATCATATTCACATCAAAATAACCATTGCTCCATATGGGCTCAAAGTCACTATTCCTTCTTGCAGAGAATTTCCTTCATTGGTCAATTTAATTGTATATGGCTCTTTTATTAATTCTTTTATTGAAACGACTTGCGTTTTTCCCGACATATTGCAACACACTAAAGCTTTAGCCGATTCCCAGCTGCGTTCGTAACAATAGGTTTCTAAACTCGTTTCTAACAATTGAAACGCACCTTCTATAAATACCGGTTCTTGTTTCAATTCTAATACCATTCTATAGTAGTTTAAGATACTGTTTACGTCTGCTTCTTGATCCAACACATTATACTTTTCTTCACGATTTACTCCGCTCCATGGAGCACGGGCTGAAAACCCAGCAAAATTCGAGTTATCCCACTGCATAATACCTCTGCTGACGTCTTTGCTTCGTGCATTTAAGTGTTCCAAAGCAAATTCTTTTGAGTGGCCTAGATCCAGTGCTATTTGATAAAAAAGATCTGCTCCGGGCAATGAGAAATTTTCAATCGTTTCGATCGTTAAATTTTTCATTCCTATTTCTTCGCCATTCAATAAAAAAGGAATACCTTTTTGTAAATACATTAACGTCGCCAGCATCTTACTGCTATTATCACGATGCTGTTCATCATCACCAAAGCGTGAGACCGCTCGAGCCATATCATGATTATTCCAATACAATACCGGTCCACCGATTGGGGCTAATTCTTTTTGCCATTCTGCCATTATCTGCTTGAATTTTTTTAAATCCAGTTTTCCATGTTGCATGTTCAATGGAAGCCGTTCATCTTTTAACTGTTCCGTTTCTGGAAAGTACCGGAATGTTATCACGCTGTCACACACTGCATTGATTGGGTCTGTATATTGTTTTGCTAAATCAATACTCGCTGACGCCGCCTCTCCAACTAGAAAGACGTTCGGATAATCTTTACGGATGCGCTGACTAAATTCCTTCATGTAGTCGATTACTTTTGGTAAATTAGCATAATAATTCTCCGCTAAAACGATTTCATTTTTGTTTGCCGTGCTAACATCTGGAAAATCCGCTTCTTTGTCGACATGAATAAACGCATCTAATCTCAGTGCATCGATTCCTTTGTCTAGCCAAAACTCCGCACAATCAGCCATTGCTAACCTTACTTCAGGATTTTCCCAATTCAGATCCGGCATTTCTTTTGCAAATAAATGAAAATAGAAAGAGTCACTATTTGGTTCTTTTTCCCAAACAGAACCGCCAAAAAACGAGCCCCAGTTATTTGGCACTGATCGTTCTTTAACTGCTTCATGCCAAATATAGTAATCACGATACAAATTGTCCGGCCCTTTCAATGCTTCTTGAAACCAAGGATGCTGATCAGATGTATGATTCAATACGAAGTCCATCATGACTTTAATACCTCGTTTATGTGCTTCTTCGATCAGCTTCTCCATATCCGCCATCGTGCCAAAACTATCATCAATAGCATAATAATTAGCCACATCGTAACCATTGTCGATCTGAGGGGAATCAAAAACAGGATTAAGCCAAATCATATTTACTCCAATGGATCGAATGTAGTCCATCCGTTTAAGAATCCCTTTTAGATCGCCGATTCCATCATCATTTGTATCTTGAAAACTTTTTGGGTATATTTGGTACACAACTGCATTTTTCCACCACTTGTCATGAATGGTACTCATACTCCACCACCTCGTCTTCACTAAATTCCATTTCAACTATCAGTTTACAGAATCTAGAAAGCACTTACAATCAGAACTCCACTGTTACCGGTAACAACTTAATTCATTGAGGTGGTCGTTTTTCATAATTTCTTAGCTGTTTGAGTATCATGCATAAAGACAATGGCTCCGTATGGGGCTAAAGTGACTGCATCTTGATCGATAGTATTGCCTTCATTTTGCAATATAATCTTCCACCCTGCTTTTGAGATGCCGTCTTCTTGAATGTGTTCTTCCGTATCGGACAAATTACAGCAGATGATAGCGCGCTGACCATCAAAATCTCTTTCATAGATGTATAACGTATCTTTAGTCTCCGTTAATTTAAAAGAGCCTTCTCTAAATATGGCCGATTTCTTTAACGTTAAAACTTTTTGGTAATACGCCAAAATACTATTTGGATCTTTTTGTTGATCCTCTACGTTGTATTTCGTTTCCACATTTACAACACTCCATGGTTCGACCGTTGAAAAACCAGCAAATTTTGAAGCATCCCACTGCATAGCTCCTCGGCTTACATCTCGTCCTGTATGATTTAATTCTTTCAAGATATGTTCTTCAGAATACCCAAGTTGCTTAGCCTTTTCATAAAAAGGGATAGCCCCCGGTGTGTCAAATATATGGTGGTCTGCACATTGCAGATTACGCATGCCGATTTCCTCACCATTGAAAATAAATGGGATACCATGTTGAAGATACATTAAAGTAGCTAGCATTTTACTACTGTTGTCTCTGTATTGTTCCACATTTCCAAAACGCGAGACAGCTCGGGGCATGTCATGATTGCTCCAGTATAAAATGGGTCCACCGGTTGGGTTCATTTTCGTTTGCCAATCAGTCATGATTTTTTTAAAGGCTTTTCTATCTAATCGACTTGATTGCATATTAAATGGTAATCGTGGATCTTTCATTTTTTCGTCTTCTGGAAAGATCAAAAAGGAAACAACGGCATCGCACATATTACTTTCAGGATCGGCATACTCAAAAGCAAGATTTACATCTGCCGAAGCAGCTTCTCCTAGAATGAAAACGTCTTTTTTAACTTTTCGCAGATCCATCGTCAATTTTTGAACATAGTTTTTAATATTAGGCAAAAAAGCATTAATTTTTTGAGCAGAAACCAGTTCTCGACCTTCTTCCATTTCAATTATCTGAAAGTCATCTACTTTATCCATATGAATAAATGCATCTAAGCGAAATCCATCTACACCGTGATCCAACCAAAATTTTCCAATATCCAACATAGCTTTTTCAACTTCCGGATTATCCCAATTCAAATCCGGCATTTCTTTTTTGAACAAATGAAAATAATATTGGTCTCCAACTGGTTCTTTTTCCCAAACAGAACCACCAAAAACGGCGACCCAATTATTGGGTAGATGACCACCTTTTTTTGGATTTTCCCAAATATAGAAATCACGATAAGGATTTTCTGGTCCTTTTAGCGCTTCTTGAAACCAGAGATGCTGATCAGATGTATGATTCACAACGAAATCAAAAATAACTTTCAAGTTGCGTTTATGAGCTTCTTCGATCAATTCGACTGCATCATCGATTGTTCCAAAAATTGGATCGATCGTATAATAATCTGATACATCATATCCATTATCCACTTGCGGTGAAGTGAATATCGGGTTGAGCCAAATAGCTGTAGCACCTAATTGATGAATATAATCTAACCGCGAAATGACACCCTTGAGATCCCCAGTGCCATCCCCAGTCGTATCCTTGAAACTTCTTGGGTAAACTTGATAAACGATCGCTTTTTTCCACCAATCCTGTTCTTCCATCGTTATCGCTCCTTTATACTTTTTTAACCGCTAGTTATTATTATTGTATGTAAATCTTGAAAAAATTGCCACTTTTCTGATTATCGTTTACTTTCCAAACGAAACTAGGCACACGTTAAAGTTTAATTGTCCCATAAAAAAACAAACTTCCCCCAAAGATACTCCCACTTATTTTGCTATAAAAAATGACCCCCAAAAGGTTAGATTTTACTCTAACCTTTTGGGGATCGCTACTTGATCAATGGTATTTTTTTAACGGCTAGCTTGATTTTTTCAAAAAAGCGCTCGCTATAATGCTTATTGTTGCGTTGTTGTGCCTCTGATGATCAATTCAGGAGTGAAAAACAGCTCTCCTTGCGGGGCATTCTTTTGCTCGATTTTATTCAACACCATTTTAGCACAGGCTTCTCCCATTTGAACAACCGGTTGTTTCACAGTTGTTAATTGTGGAAAAGCAATTTGGTCTAAAAATACACCATCATAGCCAATAATTCCAAAATCAGAAGGAACTGTTCCTTCCATATTAATGATCCCTCTTTGGATCCCGATTGCTAACCGGTCTGAACTGCAAATGAAGAGCGTATTGGTTTTAAATTTGGCCCAATTTTCTTTAATAAAATCTGCAGCATAACGCGAACGATTTTCAAAACGGTGGATTTCTGGTTTTAGCTTGTTTTTTTGAATCGTTTTTATATAACCATTTTCTCTTGAGTACTCGAAAGATTCTTTTACATCGATCCCAATGAAAATAATATTTTCATAACCTAAATCGATCCCATATTGTGTTGCTTTCGCTACACCTTCTTTATTATTTGAATCCACAAAGTCATACCCATGTCGATTTTCTCCAAATAATACTACCGGTTTTGTTGCGCGGCTTATCCACTCATAGTCGTTTTCACGCATGCCGCAAATAATATACCCGTCGCATGCCCCAATATCGAAGTTGTTTTTAGTTACTAGTTGCAAAGAATAATGGCGATTGTCTAACTCACGTGCGATACCCATCAATAAATTCATGTAATACGGTTCAGTTGTATCCATTTCTTCAAGAATAAACAGTTTAATGATTTGAGTGCGGTTACTGACCAATGCTTTTGCTGCAACGTTTGGCCGATACTTTAGTTCTTCCATTGCTTCAAATACCAGTTCTTTTAATTCATCTGTCACTTGTTCAGGATGATTGATCACTCTGGACACAGTCATTTTGGACACATTTGCTTTTTTTGCGACATCATTAAGCGTTGTCATGCACTGCCTCCTTTCTATTATCTCAATTTTCTAGCTACCTTATAAATACATGCTCTCTTATACACGAAATGTTTTACTATCCTACTAATAGTATAGAGAATCTTTTTTTGTGTCAACATTCTTTCTAATTTTAGGGGATTACTTGCTTTAACAACAATTTTTTCTTTTTGGAACACTTTCTAAAGGGCTAAGTCAAAACAAGCAGATGCAGCTAGGGCAAATATCCCTACTGCATCTGCTTATTTAGATCTGTACATTAATCTTCACCATTTAATTTTTTGCTGCTTGCTCTTGTTTCAGTTGACATTCAGGGCAAGTACCGTATATTTCCAAACGATGCCGTTTCACTTTAAAGCCAGTCAAGTTGGTTGTTACCTCACCGATATCTTCTAAACCTGGATAATAAAGATCTTCAATTCTCCCACAAACTTCACAAATAGCGTGATAATGCTGGGTTGAGGTGAAATCAAATCGACTTGAAGCATCTCCGTAGTTCATTTCAACTACAAAACCAATTTTAGTAAATAACCGTAAATTATTATAAACAGTTGCAGCACTCATACTAGGGAATTGTTCTGCGAGAGCTTGATATATCTCATCAGCGGTAGGGTGGTTATGATTTTCAATTAAATATTCTAATATTCCATGACGTTGTGGTGTAATACGAATATGAGCTCGCTTTAATTTCTCAATCGATTGGGTAACTAAATGATTTGAAGACATACTACTCCTCCTTTCAAATCGCATAATAAATATTTATATCGGTAGATCAACAATTCACCGTTATCATTTGATAGTGATTATTATATTGTAATAAATATTTTATGCTTTAATAATAACTTTTCTAGCTCAACTTTGCAACTGATAGTTAGTGCTTAAATTAGTAGAAAGATTGCACTTCTAAGTTAAGAGATTTACAATAGATATGATTTTACTTTTAAGGAGGCAATTATTTTATGTTAAAACATGTTCAAAGTGACCGTTTAGCTAATGAAGCAAGTCAAGTTATTGTAGGAGGAGTGAATAGTCCCAGTCGTTCCTTCAAAGGAGTTGGCGGAGGGAATCCTGTAACGATGGCTCGCGGAGATGGAGCATACTTATATGATGTTGATGACAATCGTTATATCGATTACTTAGCAGCTTTTGGACCAATCATAACCGGTTTTAATCACCCACATATTGTCAAAGCAATAAAAAGAGCTGCCGATACTGGTGTTTTGTTTGGTACTCCATCCGAACATGAAATAATTTTTGCAAAAATGTTAACCGATGCTATCCCTTCAATGGATAAAGTTCGTTTTACCAATTCAGGAACTGAAGCTGTTATGACTACTGTTCGAGTAGCTCGTGCTTATACAAACCGTGAACTGATTGTGAAGTTCTCTGGTCAATACCATGGTCATTTTGATCTTGTTTTGGTTGAAGCAGGCAGCGGCCCTTCTACTTTGGGAGCCACAGATTCTGGCGGAGTAACCCGTGGAACCTCTAAAGAAGTGATCACCGTACCTTATAACGATGTCGAATCTTACCGAGCCGTCATGGAAAAATGGGGTAGTCAAGTAGCGGGCGTTCTAGTTGAACCGATTGTTGGAAACTTTGGCATGGTAGCTCCAAAACCTGGATTTTTAGAAGCCGTAAATGACATCACACACGAGCATGGCGCGTTAGTGATTTATGATGAAGTAATCACTAATTTCCGCTTCCGATATGGAGCTGTACAAGATATGTTAGGTGTCATCCCTGATTTAACAGCATTTGGTAAATCAATAGGCGGTGGATTGCCAATTGGGGCTTATGGTGGCCCATCCGAAATCATGGATACTGTTGCGCCTCTTGGACCCGCATATCAAGCTGGTACAATGTCAGGTAATCCTCTTTCTATGCAAGCTGGGATTGCTTGTTTAGAAGTTTTGCAAGAACCTGGCATTTATGAAAGAATGGCTGATTTTGCTGTTCAATTAAAAGAGGCTCTACTTGAAGCTGGTAAAAAACAGGCTATTCCAACCGTTGTGAATCAAATCGGTGGATCATTAACGGTCTACTTCACAGATCATCCAATTGAAAATTATGCAGATGCAAAAGATACAGATACTGAACGTTTTGGACACTTCTTCAAAGCTATGTTAGACGAAGGCATCAATCTTGCTCCAAGTAAATACGAGGCTTGGTTTTTAACCATTATGCATACCCAAGAAGATATAGATGAAACAAAACGAGCTATTGATAAAGCTTTTGCTAAATTAGTATAAGAATTCAAACATTCCTGATATTATTATCTTAATTTTCAAACTATTGACTACAAAATCTTTGCTTAATCACATAAAGTAGCATATTATTGGGGTACAACTATCAATCAAATGGAGTGAATTTATCTTATGAGAATTGGAGCAAGAACGCTAAAAACAGGAATTGCTGTGGCTCTTTCAATAGCGATACCTGCGCTACTCAGCTTTCCATCGGGCAGTGTTTTAGCTGCTATATCAGCAATTTTTGCGTTACAGCCTTCTGTTAAGCGATCGATCAATACTCTTAAAGATCGTATTATTGCTAATTTGATCGGTGCATTTGTCGCTGTGACTATTACTTTGACTTTAGGAAATAATTTCATCGTGATCGGATTAGCTGCTTCTCTGTTGATTGCTATCTTATATCAGTTGAACCTTAGCAGCGTGATTGGTTTAGCAACGGTAACTTTGATTGTTATCATGCAAACTACTGAAGACAATTTTATTCTTTACGCAACTATAAGGGTCCTAGCTACTATTGTTGGTGTTCTTATTGCTTTCGTAGTAAACACGACTTTATTCCCACCGAAATATGAAGAGAAATTATATCATGTTACAGACTATTCAACCACTGAGATCATGAAATTTTTACGTGCAAGCGTTCGGAAAAATAGCCAGTATCCAGTTCTAAAAAAAGATTTAAAATGGATCAAATCCGAATTAAATCGAATGGATGTCTACCTATCATTATTCAAAGATGAAGGGCTAGTCACTAGAAAAAAAGACCGTGTTCAAAAAATGCGAAAAGTAGTTGTTTATAGAAAAATAATTGCAACCGCAAATGAAGCTTATAATCTTTCCTATACTTTTCATAAGTATGAAAATTCATTTAACCATTTTCCAAAAGAATTACGTATTTTGATCCGTGAACGTCTTGAGACCTTGCTCACAGCGCATGAACAAATTTTATTGAAATTTAATGGGCGTGTTTCACCAGATAGTGTGAATTTTATCGCATATAAAGCTCCGCTTAGAAAAGAATTCATGCAATCCTTCTTTGATGAAGCTAGTTTAGAAGAGTACATGCATGATGATTACGGTCAAAGCAATGCGGTCATCCATATTATGTCAAGTATTTTAAAATACGAAGAATTCTTGGAACATTTAAATATTTTAGTTAGCAGCTACAAGGGAAACGATTGGAATCAAGATACAGAAATTTCGAACATTGAACACATTGAACAATAAAAACCAGGCTGGGACATAACCAGCTAATAACAATGAGAGAGTCTGCTTATCAGGAAACTGATAAACAGACTCTTTTTTGGTCTATATCTATTGATTGATTAATAAATGGTGTTGGTGTCCCAAAAAGTAATTTCTTCTGGAATAACGGGTTTACTTTTGGGGAGCCATGGAAGCGCATGAAGCCCAAAAGGAAAGCTGTCATGGTTGTTGCTGCTTTAGCAGCTTACAAACATGATATACTTGGGCGTTATTTGCCCACAGTGCTTCATTTTAGGCTACAAGCAAACCCTATTCCGCCAGAAATTCCAGGTAAGTGATCAAACTGATCTATTAACACCTAAAATATTAACTTCATATCGATTGTTTCAAAAATGGTATTAGTGTTCCAAAAGTAATTTCTTTTGGAATAACGGATTTGCTTGTGGAGAGCCATGGAAACGCCTGAAGCCTGAAAGAAGGTCTTCAGGTTTTCAAGCCTCAAATAAAGCTTAATCGCTGAAGCGTTAAAGCTCTATAATTCGCATTGAATTCTCTACATGGCTACAAGCAATTCCTATTCCGCCAGAAATTCCAGGTAAGTGATCAAACTAATTTCAGTTGAGCATTTTGATAAAAAAAGTTAAAGGTATTATAAATGCAGTCTCATTTTCTAACGGCGAAGCTACTTTTAAAATCACTAGTTAAATAGGAAAAGAGGCTTGGATTTATGTCCAAGCCTCTTCTTGTGCTATTAAATGCCACTAGTCGTATCTACTTTTTGGTTTAACATTTCTTCGAATAAAGTGCTATAAATGGATGTTCCTTCCCCATTCAATGATTTACCAGTTTCATTCAATGTGTTTTCCAATGCTATACCATCTGTTTCAAGTTTTTTCAGATAGCTTTTATGAAGATCAAAAACAGTCCATTCATTCTCTTCAACGGTTGCTACCATTTCATTTAGATAAGAAGTGTAATCCAAAGTTCTTGAATTATTATTTCCTCTTTCACTACTGCTAGGATTGGGTGTCACAAAAATAACTAATGCTTCTGGTAAGACATCTTTGATTGCAGCATAATTCATAGCTAGATACTCGCTTGAATCATCTAAACTGATGTCTTTTTCTTGATCAGCATATGGCGTCACTTGAAAAAATACAACGTTTGGATTCGTTTTTGCTAACTCAGTTACTTTATTCTCACTTATTAACTGATAAGAATTATAAGTTGGATAAGCCAAACGATTGCTGTTTATTTTGCTGGCTATTTGTTCATCTATGTACTCTTCTGTTGCAGCTATCCACGGCTCTTCTTGTGCTATATCGCCATAAAAGCTAATAGAAACTTCTTCTTTCAGAGAACCGATATATTTTAAGTAATCCAATACTGATAACGCTCCACGACTTTCTTCATAATCCGTCATTTGTTGGGAATCATCTTCTTGGATTTCCACTTTCTCTTTTTTATTCGTTTGTTCTGCAACCATTTCTAGCTCTTGTTGTTGTTGTTTTGAGTAACTCATACCAAACAAGACAACTCCTACTGCTAAAATCATTAGTAGAAAAACAGCAAATCCACTTTTTTTAGACAACTTTCTCACTCCTCAGGACTAATAATCATTTTTTACCTCGAATGATTTCATTCGTTATTCAATTATCCATTATTTTACCATACATTTGTTAAAATCCACTACTCTTTTTCTGTAAAATAGTAAAGGGACTCCAATAAATTGGAACCCCTTTACTATTTTACTATCTATTTTTGGAGAACTGACTTTCATCTTATCCAGTAGAAGCTCATTTTTTATGCGATAACTGTTGATAGCGTTTATACCATAAGTCAACGTACTCTTTTGAAAAAGGACCTTTTTCTTCATTGATCCAATCCACTAAAATTTTCACGTTTTCTTTTAAAATATGGTCAATATCATCAGGATAATCCCACTTTTTGCTATGATCTTCATACTCATCTACATCCAACAAGCGTTTTTCGCCATCTGGAAAGACTTTGATATCTAAATCATAGTCTATATACTTCAAGCCTTCTTCATCTAATGCAAAAGGCGAAGCAAGATTACAATAGTAAGAAACACCATTATCTCTTATCATTGCAATGATATTAAACCAATAATGCTTATGAAAGTAAACAATCGCTGGTTCTCGAGTTAACCATCTTCGGCCATCCGATTCCGTTACAAGAGTATGATCATTTACTCCTATTAACGATTGATCACTTGTCTTAAGTACCATTGTATCTCTCCAAGTGCGATGTAAACTGCCATCATGTTTATAGCTATGGATCGTGATGTATTCTCCTTCTTTTGGAATATGCATCTCTAACCCAACTTTCTTTTTCTCACGTGAAAATTGCAAGAACTTAGCAAATAATAAACCAGAGAGTGACTGAACACTCGACTCGTATTTATTATATCACAACTCTTATTATTTATAGTATAAAACCAAATAAATAATAAAAAAAACAAACAACCCATTTTTCAGTAAGTAAAAACTGAAAAAAGAGCTGCTTGCTTTTCCTTTTCTTATACAAATGGCTATTTTTTGAATTTAGACAAGTAACTTTGCCACATTTTAGTTTGTGGACCTGGAAATACGTATTGATCAAAGTCAGAAGGCTCTACCCAATAACAATTTTCAGGAATATTTATTGGTTCTTCTACTCTTATTTGACCATAATAAACAGCTACAAACCATTTCAGGTGACTAAAAATATGTTGGACTTCCTCAAATGGTGCTTCCATAAGAGTCGGTCTGATCCCATACTTGCTCCCTAGTTCAAGCATAACATTTTTCATCACTTTTTCAGTAAGTTCTTCATCCTTTAACTGAGTCAATGTTCCTATTGCAATACCTGTTTCTTGGATCACCAATTCTTCCTCAATCAATGGAAAGGTCCACATATTAGCCAACAAGCCTTGCATAGGACGTTTTTCTAGCAAGAAAGCGCCTGTGCTGTTTTTAATGATCGCCCCCACATAATAAACTGGTTTGGCTTTTTTCTTTTTACTTTTCACAGGAAATTTATCCCATGTGCCCTTTAAATACGACTGATTAAATTCTTTGATTGGGCTTGATTCTGGATGATAATTTTTAGGTGTACAGATGCTTGAACCTAGATCCATAAAAGCTTGATTAAAATCTCCTGGTTTATATGGATCGATCAGCTCTCGCATAATACCCTCAAAAATTTTACGATTACCTGGTTTTGCAATATCCGCATCAATTTCAAATAAGCGACTTAATACACGCATTACATTTCCATCAACAGCTGGCTCGGGCAAGCCGAATGCCATACTGGCGATTGCTCCTGCTGTATAAGGACCGATCCCTTTTAATTTAATGATTTCCTTAGGATCGACAGGCATTTTCCCATCATAATTTTCCATGATTTGTTGCGCTGCAGTTTGCATATTGCGAACGCGTGAATAATACCCTAAACCCTCCCAAGCCTTTAGCAGCACATCTTCGTTTGCATCTGCTAAGCCTTTGATCGTTGGAAAAGTTTTCATGAAATTCAAGTAATAGGGAATGACCGTGTCTACTCTTGTTTGCTGTAGCATGATCTCAGATACCCAAATACGATAAGGATCATTATTTTTTCGCCAAGGCAGCTCTCGTTTTTCTAAATCGTACCAGCTAAGAAGTGTTTCCCGGAATCGTTCGATTTTTTCTTGAGGCCACATAGGTATATCAAAAATCAACTTTTGCTTTTTTTCGGTTACATTTGATTCGATTTGTGTCATTCTTCTTCGTCTTCCATTTCTTTTTCATTAATAAATTGCGAGATCAGCTCACCAGCAAAACCTTTTTGGAACAATCCACTTTTAACTTTTTGAATCTTTTTAGCTCCCTTTAATTTGGATTGCTTACGCCAAATTTTATCGCCTTGTACTTTCAATGCACTGTATTCATCGTCTTCTTCTTTTTCTGTTGAGATTTGTTCAAGTACTTGAGTGATCACATCAGATTGAAACCCTTTTTGCATCAGATTTTGACGGATCTTATTGCTAGTTTCTCTGGATGATTGTCTTGTGGACCGTCGCATCACTTTTTCGGCTAACGCGACTCCATTTTCTACCATTTGATCAAATGGGTATTGTTCCAATGCTTCTTCAATTATTTCATCATTAACTCCACGTTTTTTCAATTCTCTTTTTATCACGTAAGGCCCCTTTCCGCTAACATTTGCAGCGGTTCTTGTGTAACTTTCAGCGTACATCAAATCATTTAAATAACCTTGTTCTTTTAATTGCTCAACAACTTGATCAGCTGTTTCACGAGTAAATTCATGGGCGATCAAATCATCTTTGATTTCTTTTATTGAACGCATAGAATAATTTAGATAGACGAGTGATCTTACATAAGCTTTGCGGTACCCATCTTCAATTTCTAGCTCTTGACGGTAGGCATCTGAGACTTCCATTCCTTTATGCAAAATATGTTTAATTAAAATGGTTTCATCAACAGGAAAAGCATATTCTTCATCTAAGTAAATATTGTAGCGCCCTTTCCTTTTTTGCGCTTCAATTTTTGTGATTTTAGGTAATGCTGATGTTGAAGCTTTTTTTTTACTATTTGGTTCATATATCATAGCCTCACACTCCTACTTCAGTCTCACTAGTATAGCATAAACCAAAGACAAACACATGTTCGAAATTCGAATATTGTTGCTTTTCAAAAAAAAAACGATACTGACCTAAGTCAGAGTCGCTTTTACTTTTAGTTATTTTTTATCAGTGCTTTGGGAAATTTCTTTCTGGATCATTTCTTGGCTGACCTGCTAACGTGCTGCCATCAAATCTTGGTAGATCTAATTCCTCTTGGTTTGTTGAACTAGGCCCACTTAATTCATTATTTGGTAAATTTTTGTCTAGTGGTGTGCCTTGTAATGGATTAACATCAGGATCATATTCTTGGTATTTTAATGGATCGACTGTAGGAGTAACTTCGTCTTTAGTTTCATCTCGATTATCTTGCAATCTAGGTTTATTGTCAATTCCAATAGATTCTTCTATAATCTTGTCGTCTTTGGTCATTTTAGGTTCATTCATCTTTAACACACTCCGTCTCTTAATATCATTCTTTTATCGATCCTTTTATTCCTCATTATCGAACCGAGGAATAGAATAATTTAGTTTTATTCCTCTAAATCAACCGTAACAAATGAAAACCAAATTTTCAAAATAGACGACTTGGATTCGCCCTTCAAGTTTCAAAGCTAAAAAGAGGTTGAGAGAAAATAATCTCAACCTCTTTCAGCTTTATTTGTTTTCTTCTTCATCTTGTTGGATCGATTTTCCACCAGCTTCTTCGTATCCATCGCTGTAATAAGCATCACTTTCTGGTTGATTAGCATTTTGCTCTGGCTTTGTCTCATCCAATTTTCCAGTTCCATTTATATGTGCAGCTTTTGAAGAAGAATTTCCGCCATCAATGACTCCTTTGCTGATATTATTAGGATAAGCATGCTCTTGATCTTCAGCTACTACAGTAGATTCATCCCCCGTTAATTCAGGAGCTGCTTCATCTGTTGGACTGATCTCTTTATCTGAAGTTGAAGGCTTTTTATCGGGAGCTGTAAAAGCATCTCCTTCGATATCTTCTCTAGAAGATTGAGCTTTAGTAGGATCAAATTGTTCTTCCTCACCAGGAGTCGGTTCCATTTCTTCTTTTATAGAAACTTCAGTTGGGTTTTTAATTGCAACAGTTTCATCGTTAACCTCATCAGTCCCTTTAAGCACATCTTCAGTCACGCGAGATAAACGGTGGGTCTTAGTTGGCCCTGCACTATTGACGAGAATGACGATTTCACCTTTTTCTAATGCTTCTGTATAATGATCTCCTGGATCTTCTTCAATACCGTAATCCTCTAATGGGTTAGAAGGTTCATCCGAATTGTAGCGTCCAAAACTAAAGGTTTCTTTCAATTTTTCCCATAATGACAATCCCTCATTAGGATCTACTGCATCCACCTCAACGATCGTTAAGTCTTCTAACTCACTTTCATTCTTCTCGTTTGTTACGATAATGATTTCTTCAGCTACATAACCTTCGTTGATCAAACGTTCGACCGCACTTACGGTTTCTTCTTTTGACAAATATGTTCCTTCTACTTTTCTATCCATTAAATCCACACTCCATTTCGTATTTGTATTACTGAAATTTTTAAATTCCCATTGCCTTGCCCCTGGTTTTAAGAGCTTTTTCAGAAGCCTTGATTTATATTCATAATAGCAAAATTTCATACTGCAAGCAAAGAAGAAGCCTTTGTTTGTAGTATGAAATAAGTACAACTTTTTTATTGGATGAAAAATTCTTCGTCAACAACAATCTCAATAGTAGAGTGAGTCACATTCGCATCTTTGATTAAGTAGCGAATGTCTTCTTTAACTTGTTCTTGTTTTTGGGTATCCTCTGAGTCGAGATAGACTGTAACTACCAGAGCATTTTCTTCTCCATCGATCGACCACATATGCAAATGTGAAACGGCATGAACATCTGGAATGAGCTTTATTTTATCTTCTAATGCTTTCATGTCAACTCCTGTTGGTACAACCTCAAGAAAAACTGCTGCACTTTCTAAAAAATTTGGAATGGCTTTCGATAAAATATAACTCGCTATTACTAGTGATAAGATTGGGTCTAAAATAAACCAATTGGTATACTCTAACGCGATGCTGACAATTAAAACACCTACCCAACCTAAAACATCTTCTAACATATGCAAGTTGAGTACTTTTTCATTTTTCGATGTACCCTTGCTGATCAACCATGCGGCATAACCATTGATTCCAATTGCTACTATTGAAAGCCAGAACATCCCTCTTGAATTGACAGGCTGAGGATCAAACAACAATGGAATACTATTCATGATAACTAAAATAGATCCCCCTATCAAGATGATCGAGGTGATCAATGCACCCAGAAGTGAAAAACGCCTATGCCCAAAACTGTACCGCTCATTCGCTTCTTTCGCAGAAAATTTTTGAAAAAATAAAGCTGATCCGATAGACAAAGAATCGCCTAAATCATGGACGGCATCAGATAAGATAGCTGCACTATTAAACAGGGCTCCCAAAATAAATTCAACTACTGAAAATGTCAGATTTAAAATAAAAACAAATTTTATATTTTTGACTGCTTTACTACTGCCCGTAACAGGATGATCATGAGAATGATGATGATGATGATGCTTTTTTGTGATTTCTCTTACTGAATGGTGTTGGTCCTGTTCCGTTTCAAAACCCGATTTCCGGTCGCTTGCATTATTTTCTAAAATTTGTATTTTATCAGATAATAAAATCTTTTTTACAGCTTTGAGATCGATTTCTTCTGGAAGATATATCTGACTAGTAGCATAATTTAAACGGATAGTATCACCATTTTTTAGTTGGTGCAATTTAGCTTCCATAATTTTAGTACAATTGGCACAATGTAATCCCTGAACAGTATAGTTGTTCATTTTTATTCCTCCTTATCATAAAAGCTATTGATTTTCTTCCTTTGAGTGCAAAATCACTTGTTTTAGAATACTGTAAACATGGTCATCTGTTTGACTGTAAAGCATCGTTTTTCCTACTCTTCTAGACTTTACTAAACGAGCAGCTTTCAAAAGCTTTAATTGATGAGAGATCGCAGATTGCTCAATGGATAGAATCGAAGCCAATGTTCCCACGTTTATTTCTTTACTTTCTAATAGATACAGGATTGAAAGTCGCGTAGGATCACTTAATACTTTAAAAATTTTGCTAACCGTTGCAAGAGTCTCGTCATCTAGCAATACATCTTTATCGTTATTTAACATATACTGTATTCTCCTTTCATATCCATTTATATTCATATGAACATTTTATCATATGTGGAATAATAAAAAAAGTCGGAATCTTTCTTCCGACGGTTTAACTTTCTTAAAGGGTCACTCAATTTCATCCGTTTCACTTATGATCGTCTCATCTTTTTTGTTTTGCTTGGTAGATTCTATTGTAAACATGATCTCATCTTTTTGTTCTTCTAAATACACTTTATTGTTGATAAATTCAGCAACTTTAAGAACGACTTTTTGACTGTAAAAATCAACAGCAAATGCAATAAGTTTATCCGCCTCTAAATGATATTTATTCATATGATGAGTCAGTGTATAGTTATATTGAATATTGTCTCCTTTGATCAAATCGTTTTTTATTAGGTCTAATATTTGCAAATAACTATAATTTTTATTCGTTACAGTTGTCGGAGGATTGACCAACTTAAAGTTCATATCAGCCGATTCAACATTCCCATTCCGCTTTTCATTTGTTGCAATGACGATTTCGCTTGGATTATTTTCAATCAATCCTAGCTTATGCAAGTAAGCTTCACCTGTTAAATAGCCATAGACATTCCCTATTTTATCCTCTACATAAGTTCTCTCGATCAACTCGACACTATCAATACCTGATTCTTCTGTCTGCTCTGTGTCGTCACGATAATAGACACCCGTTCCAAAACGCTTTAAACATTTGTCTTTTTTTACCATTCTCATTAAAATTACATTCACATTTTTTCTTATTTGTTGGTGCTCTTTATCTTTGTCAACATGCTCCTCTATGTATTGCATAATATCAGAAATGAAGATTGGGCTGCCAATTTTTTGACTCAAAATATACTGTTGCACTAGTTTCTTTAAATTCATAAGGACCTCCATATTCATTCGTCTGATTTAAAAATCATAATCGCTATAAAAATCCTAAATAAAGAACGCTTTTTTTATTTTACATAAACAAATTGCATTCTGCAAGAAAAAGTAGCTTTTATTCATTTGAAAATGTAAGCAGAATGTCATTTAAACTAGGATGTTCCTCACCTAAGAGTGCTGTTAAGGACTGCTTTTTTATGATTGTTTTAAGATCATTGCACTGGCTTCGGATGAAAAGTGCATATCGTCTTAGTGTTAATTGGTCAATTTGGTTGAGGAATAGTCCTGTTTCTTTAAAATAAAACAGATTTTGTCCAGTGTTTTTATCAAGTATCATTTCTTCTGCAAATAACTTTTGACAAAAACTTAATGCGGTTCCTTTTCTTGCTTGACTCAAAAAACACGTTCGTTTAGTCATTACACTGATATTTGACTGGTTCTTAAAATATAAACGGATAGTATTTGACTGCTCGACCACTTCATATCGACTGACATGATGCAACGAAAACCAGCTGCTAGTTCCCTTCAATGAACTTTTTTCAGGTATAAAGACTAATTCGCCTAATACGTAAGGGATTTTATAATGAAAGCCCATCGATTGGCCAATCAATCGGATTTTCTCATATGGAACACCTTTATGATCAATAAAGCGTTGCATTAGATCCTTTGACGTTTCTTTGGTCTTAAGCGGGTATAGATTAGACTGAAAAACGATCGTATTGAATGGTGTTGATGAATGATGACTAATATCCATTACATAAAAAGTGTGGTAATCGAGCAGAATTTGATTTTGCTCGATACTCCTTTTCAACCATTCCTCTATCGTATTTGTTGTTGCGCTCATTTTCTCTGTTATGTCTGTCATAATAGTATCAACTAATTCTTCTTCTTCAAAATAATCTTCTTGTAAACGATTCTCTCTTTGATGCTGCAATTCTTCTAATAAATTACAAATTATATCCTCTACTTCACGGTTCCAAGTCATTTTATTGAAAAAACAGTTATCTTGAATAAAGTAATCTTTCAAGCATGCATCCTCACTTCCATCACCCTTTTTTTAATATATAACAATTGTAATCGTTATCAAAATAAAAAGCACTATCATTTGGTTGAATTCAAAAAAAATTTATCGATTTTGTGTTATTTTCTTCACTTTTCCAATACTAGGTAACACTCTTTGCTTTCTAAACGTTATTAAAAGTGTAAGACGTCATGACAAAAAACTTACACAGCAACTTATTTTACAAGGAGGAATTAATTATGCAAAAAGAATGGACAAAAGGGTCAATCGAAGTACATTTTGAAGATGCCGTAAATGAAAAAATACTATCACGCGGCTATTCTAATACGATCAACAATGTCACACCTGAACAAGTTGAAGGATTTACAGCTGCTTTAGAATCTTTAACTAGTTTCCCTTATTTAGAAACAGTCATGGTTGAAGAATATACCTATACTCGTTAAGCACTAAAAGCACGTTATCTTTACTCAGTTTGACCATTAAAGGAGGAAAATAGTATGGCAAAATCACTAGAATTAAGATTTGGAACAAGTTTAGGAAAAACAAAAACGATGAGCGTGAAAGATCCGATCCTTAACTTAACAACAGAAAAAGCTCAGCAAGCAATGAATTCCATCATCTCATTAAATATGTTTCAAATCGAAGGTGCTAATCCCTACGCTACTGTGGTAGGTGCTCGCTACGTTGAGCGAGTCGTAGATGATATCTTTGAAGCAGAATAGAACTTGACAAAAGTTAGATAGACTAATTATTCGAATATACAAATGGGATGAGACAAAAGTCTTATCCCATTTTATTTTTCAAAGGAGGAATACAAATGAAGTATCTAATTGAACAGCAACTATTGCCGATCACTCAAAAAGAATTGATCAGTACCAGTCTAATCATCGCTCATGAATCTGGCAACGCCAAAAATAGTGGTCCGCTTTCTTTAGAAAACGAGGTAGCTTATATGAAACGACAAGCTCAAGCAAATGGCGCCTTCACAAGTCATTGGGTCGGTGGCGGCGGAAGGATCATCCAAATTGCTCAGTCAGGAAAAATGCAATATGGTGCAGGGAAATATGCAAATCCACATGCATACGCCCAAGTAGAGTTAGCTCGGACATCAAACCTGGATTGGTTCCAAAAAGATTATCAAGCTTATATTTGGCTTTTACAAAAGCTGGCAGCTGAAGCTGGTATCCCTAACACGTTAAATTCCGGTACTACTCTCGCTTCTAAAGGTATCAAAACCCACCATTGGATTTCTAGTAATTTAGGAGGCACTACCCACACAGATCCTGATGCTTACCTTTCGCAGCAGAATATTTCACTTGAACAATTTTCCAAAGATCTGGCTTTTACCGATCAAACTACCCCTATACCTATTCCCAACTCTTCTGAGCCGCATCATTTGTACCACAATGTTTTAAAAGGCGATTCTTTATGGGGTATCGCCAAAAAGTATCATACTACCCTTACTTGGCTAAAAATGATCAACAACTTGTCCTCTGAAACGATACTGATTGGCCAAAGACTGATCATTTCGATAGAACAACCAAAAGCAGCTGCACCCTCTCAAATCGAACTGATCAAACTAGTTCAAAAAAAACTTGGCATCAAGCAAGATGGACTCTTTGGATCAGTAACAAAACAAGCCTTAATAAAACTAGTCCAAAAAGAAGCTGGTTCCAAAACAGATGGCCTTTGGGGGCCTAAAACGGCTTCTAAAATGAGGATCCTAAAAAGTGGATCTACCGGATGGGATGTCTATGCCGTCCAAGTCTTTTTATTAAGCAAAAAAAACTACTTGATGGGTAATCCAGATAATTTTTTTGGATCTAAAACAGTTCAAGCAGTCAAAAAATTCCAAACCGCTTATGACCTTCTATCTGACGGCATTGTCGGTCCAAAAACATATCAAAAATTATTTTCCTGAATATTTTAGCCATATGGGTTTAGAAAATTCACAGAACTGATACCTTAAAATATGGTATACTAGCATTCGAAAAGAAACCAGAAAAGGACATCGGTCTTTGATAGGAGTGTGACCGTTATATGGAAGGGGAAAATAAAGCTGTGATTGTTTTAGCTGGTATGATTGGTGCTGGTAAAAGTACCTATACAAAATTTATTTCAGACGCATTAGGAAGTGAACCTTTCTATGAAAGTGTCGATGATAATCGGATTTTAGAAAAATTTTATGAAAATCCTGAACGATGGGCTTTTTCCTTACAGATTTATTTTTTGAATACTCGTTTCAGAAGTATAAAAGAAGCTTTTAAACACGAAAATAATGTATTAGATCGTTCTATTTATGAAGATGCTTTATTCACTCGTATCAATTATGAAGAAGGAAACATGAGCGATGCCGAGATGGATACTTATTTAGACTTATTGGACAACATGATGGAAGAACTTGACAATATGCCTAAAAAATCTCCAGATCTTTTGATCTATTTACGCGGTTCATTAGATACTGTTTTAAACAGGATCGAAAAACGTGGCCGTACTTTTGAACAAATTGATGGAAACAAAGGTTTATTAGACTATTATACTCATCTTCACGGTCAATATGACGGCTGGTTTAACGAGTATGATAAAAGTGAAACGCTCATTATTGATATCAATCAGTATGACTTAGAGAAATTAGAGGATGCTGAAAAGGTGATCAACATGGTTACCGAAAAATTAGCAGAAGTTCGAAATAAAGCGTCTATCAAATGAAAAACAGAGGTCGAGAATCTTTAGCTCGACCCCTGTTTTTTTGTACTTAGTTGGATATTCCAGACTACCTCAAAAATTTGGACAAAAGGAAATAAAAACCCGATTTTTTATACGGCGACTTCTACTCTGATTTTTTTTGTTACATTAGAGTAACCTTCATTTGTATTCGATTACAAAAAATATAACATTGCTTATAGCAACACATTATTTATCAAAAGTATCGCTAACCCTTCCCTGTTGATTAAAATCGGTTGACATTGTCCTTAAAAATACTATTTTCCAACTGATATAGACCATTAGACCATTTTACACAAATTCGTTGACATTTCTTTTTCATTCCTTTATTATTAACCTGCTTGACAGATTAATAACTTTTTTGATGTCTATACCAATTTTAATTACACAAAAAAATCAACCTAGGTATTCTTTAATTCCTGGATGATGAAATTAAAGAAGTTAACTTCACTATGAAAGACTATAAAAAAACGAAAGTAGGAATTTAAAAATGTGCGGAATCGTAGGCTATATTGGAAGACAAGATGCAAAAGATATTTTATTACATGGGCTTGAAATGTTAGAATACCGTGGATATGACTCTGCTGGTATTTATGTAATGGATGATAAAAATGTAGGTCATTTATTCAAAGAAAAAGGACGTATTGCTGCTTTAAGAGAAAAAGTAGACCATAACGTTCCTGCAAAAACAGGTATTGGACATACTCGATGGGCTACTCATGGCGTACCAAGTATCGAAAATGCTCACCCTCATCAATCAACTAGCGGTCGTTTCTCAATCGTGCATAACGGAGTAATTGAAAACTACAAGGCTGTAAGAGATGCTTTCCTTACAGATAGTATGTTACACAGTGATACAGATACTGAAATTATTGTTCAATTGATCGCATGGTATGCTGAAGAAGAAGGTCTAGATACTATTGATGCTTTCAAAAAAGCAATCGTTGCTTTAAAAGGTTCTTATGCCCTAGCTTTAATTGATAATGAAAAACCCGATGTCATTTTTGCAGCTAAAAATAAAAGCCCTTTATTATTAGGTACCGGAGACGGCTTTAATGTTATCTGTAGCGATGCTATGGCAATGATCAAAGAAACAAATCAATTTATCGAACTAATGGATGGCGAAATTGCCACTTTAACAGTAGACGACATCAAAATTGAAACATTAGCTGGTGATGTGATCATTCGTACTCCGTACACTGCTTTGTTAGATCTAAATGATTTAAGCAAAGGTACTTACCCTCACTACATGATAAAAGAAATTGATGAACAACCTGCCGTTATTCGTAAAATCGTTCAAAATTATCAAAATGATAATGGTGAGTTAGAGATCGATGCTGCTATTCTTGAAGAAATGACAGCTAGTGACCGTATTTATATCGTGGCTTGTGGTACAAGTTACAATGCTGGTTGGGTCGGCAAACAGATTATTGAAAACTTAACAAATATTCCAACAGAAGTTCATATATCTAGCGAATTCGGCTACAATATGCCTTTATTAACGGAAAAACCATTCTTCATTTTCTTATCTCAAAGTGGAGAAACAGCCGACAGCCGTCAGGTACTAGTAAAAATCAATGCTTTGGGCCACCCTTCTCTAACCTTAACAAATGCACCAGGATCTACTCTTTCTAGAGAAGCAAAATATACCTTGTTATTACATGCAGGTCCAGAAATTGCTGTTGCTTCAACAAAAGCTTATACAGCACAAATTGCCGTTCTTGCTATACTTGGAGAACTTGCAGGCCGCAGAAAAGGGTTTGCTCTTGATTTAGACATTGCACACGAATTAGGTATTGCAGCTACAGCAATTGAATCGATCATTGATGAAAAAGAAGTTTTCGAGCAATTATCGGTTACACATTTAAGTACTAGCCGTAACGCTTTTTACATTGGACGCAGTATTGATTACTATGTTGTGATGGAAGCTGCTCTTAAATTAAAAGAAGTTTCATATGTTCAAACTGAAGGCTTCGCAGCTGGAGAATTAAAACACGGAACGATCGCATTGATTGAAGAAGGTACTCCTGTTATTTCGATCATTACTGATCCAACAACAGCTGGCCATACTCGTGGAAATGCACAAGAAGTTATCTCTCGTGGCGCACACAGCATGATCATTTCTTTAGATGGTTTAGACCAACCTGAGGATGCTTATGTATTGCCAAAAGTACACCACCTATTGACTCCGTTAGTGAGTGTAGTACCAACTCAATTGATTGCTTACTATACAAGTTTACACCGTGGAAACGACGTTGATAAACCAAGAAACTTAGCTAAGAGTGTAACAGTCGAATAAAACTTGATCTATTCAAAAGCCCTCAAAACTATGAAGAATTTCCTTCATAAATTGAGGGCTTTTTTTTTGGTTATAATTTGAGTTGCCCGAACTGAAGCTCGTCACACTTACTCAACCTAAAAGGATCTTTGAGTTACTCGAACTGAGGCTCGTTACCGTAACTCAAATGAAAAGCGCCTTTGTGTTACCCGAACTGAGGCTCGTTATTGTAACTCAAATCAAAAGTACCTAGTGAGTTACTCGAACTCAGGCTCGTTACCGCAACTCAAGTGAAAAGCACCTAGTGAGTTGCTCGAACCAAGGCTCGTTACCGCAACTCAAGTGAAAAGCACCTAGTGAGTTGCTCGAACCAAGGCTCGTTACCGCAACTCAAGTGAAAAGCACCTAGTGAGTTGCTCGAACCAAGGCTCGTTACCGCAACTCAAGTGAAAAGCACCTAGTGAGTTACTCGAACTAAGGCTCGTTTACCCTACTCAACCTAAAAAGCATCTCTGAGTTGCTCGAACCAAGGCTCGTTTACCCTACTCAACCTAAAAAGCACCTAGTGAGTTACTCGAACTAAGGCTCGTTTACCCTACTCAACCTAAAAAGCATCTCTGAGTTGCTCGAACCAAGGCTCGTTACGCTTACTTAAATGCAAATGGCAAATGCTAAATGCAATTTTCAGACTGCTTCTATCCATACACAGCCAATTGTTTGTGATGCTGGTATAATTGCTTTATATCTCCCGTGATTATCATACGCTTTAAAAAACAGCTTCCCCTCCTCATTGTATCCATAAGCGTAAACGACTAGCCAATGGTTTTTATAAGGGCTGCCAAATAAAGTTGCTGTGCCGACTGCAACTGGGATAGGATTCTTTCTGTTTAATAGAGCCACTACTTTTCGTTCAGGAACAAAGTGCATTTTTACTTTAAAATCCTGGTTTCCTTTTAATACCCAATTCAAACCATGCCAAACATCCCAAGGAAAAGTACCTTTGTAAACAAAGGTATCATCAATGATCATCTTTAATCCGGTGATCAATTTTTCTTTAGATAAATCGATCCCGTACTTTTGGTTAAAAGCATCATGTAAGATCACTGCACCTACATAAGTACCACATATTCCTGGTTTAACAGCATTGATCCAAGTTCTGTATTTTCTAAAACGAGCTGGTTTAAGCCCAATCCAACTCACTGGATAAGCATTTTCCATTTGCTTAGACATGTTATCACCCTTCATATATCTGCCATCTTTTCCTTTACTATTATTTAAATACAAAAAAGCTTGTAAGTAAAGGGTTTCCTTTGCTTATAAGCTATTAGCTCATTGCTTCATATGTGGATAGGTAACCCCATTGCTAATTCAGCTGTATCCATTACTGATTCTGCAATTGATGGATGTGCGTGGATCGTTAATGAAATATCTTCGGCAACCATTTCTAACTCAATAGCTAATGCTAATTCAGCAATAACATCTCCAGCACTTACACCAACAACTTGCGCTCCAGCAATTTTACCTGTTTTTTCTTCGATGATCATGCGAACAAATCCTTCATTTGCATTTAGAGATAGTGCACGACCATTACCTGCTAACGAAAATTTACTGACTTTGTAGTCTTTATTGCCTCTCACTTCGTCTGCTGCTAAGCCAACTTTTGCGACTTCAGGTTCAGTATAAGTAGCAATCGGCAACGTTTTATAATTCACCACTGCTTCTTTACCCGAAATAACTTCTGCCACGACTTTTGCATCATGACTTGCTTTATGCGCAAATGCTGGACCTGGAGTGATATCACCAATAGCATAAATGCCTTCTACATTAGTTTTCAATGAAGCATCCACATCAATTCTGCCGTTTTCTAATCGTTTAACACCAGCTGCTTCTAAATTTAATTTAGTTGTATTAGGCACTCGACCTGCCGAAACTAAAACAAAGTCAGCTTTAACTGTTTCTTCTTTATCGTCTTTTATATAATTAATCGTCACTGTTTCGTCTGTTTGTACCGACTTAGTGATCTTAACGCTTTCTATAACATCAACACGCTTTTCTGCATAATTTTTCTTAACTAATTTCACTATATCCCCATCAAAAAAATTGATGATACTAGCTTCCTTTTCAAGAATCGTTACTTTAGAACCAAAATTACTGAAGGCAAATGCTAATTGACTAGCAATATACCCACCACCGACGATCACTAAATGTTTGGGAATTTCTTTTATACTTAATCCGCCAGTTGTATCTAAAACGCGTCCGCCCATTGGAATTTCAAAAATTTCAAGTGGTGAACTTCCTGTAGCAATCACCACATTTTTGAACGCGATATCTTGAGAACCATCTTTCGCTTCAACGGTCAAATGATTTCTATTCATGAATACAGCTGTTCCGCGAATAATTTCTACTTTATTTTTTTTTAATAAAGCTTCAGTACCACTTGTTAGCCTATTTACTACTTTAGTCTCTTTCCATTTTTGCATTTTTATAATATCAAACGAAACCTTTGAAGCTATGACACCAAATGTTTCAGAATGCTGTATATTATAAAAGTGATGTCCAGCAGTGATCAATGCTTTAGAAGGAATACAACCGACATTTAAACATACCCCACCGATAAATTCTTTTTCAATGATGGTTACTTTTTGTCCTAATTGTGCTGCTCTGATTGCCGCAACATAGCCTCCTGGGCCAGCTCCAATTATAACGGTTTCTTTTTGATTAGTTGCCAAAATAGTTCAACCCCTCTTTTATTTTTATCCATAGGCATAAGGCTTGAAAAACTGGGTATGCTAACGTTTTCATTGTATTTTGATATAAAAAAATTATAGTTACAGTTGATCAAATGTATCAGCCACTCTTCATTTTCCAGATATTAAAATAAATATGTGTCATACTTCTAGCCATGATACAAGATGTTTTAACTTTCTGACTTCTCAGCTCATCTAATGAAAAATGATATAGAATTTGCCTTGCTTCATCAATTAGCTGACGATTTTGCTTTTCCTCATCTAAGAGATGCATCAATAATTGAATCGAATAATTGACATGCTGTTCTTTTATGATAGAGACATCAAAATTGTTTACATCCTTTGTTAACTCAATGACTTTCAACAGTCCTTTTGGTCCAGAAAGTTTTTCTTTTGTAAGCCCGTTAAAAAAAGATGCATGCTTATAAGCAATATAGTGATAATGTAAATTAGGATCGTAAATAATTTTTTCACTTTTTAAAATACATTGGACTGACATCACTAAATCCCCAAAAGTATCCAGTGTTAAATCAAATTCAATAACAGGTTCAGACCGGAATAAATCTATGGTATACAGTTTGTTACATAAAAAACTTTTGAGCTGAAATTGATCAATGATCTTATTTAAGGCCGTTTCTTTTGCCCAAATAACTGTTTCCGAAGATTCAATTATCTCTTTTTTATTTATAGTTAACTCTTCTCCATAATTAGCTATTACCATATCTGCTTTGTTTCTAATGATCGTTAAGATTAATTTTTCAAACATGAGCCCATCCATCCGATCAACCGGATCAATAAAACTAATAAATTCTCCTTTAGCCATCCCTAGCCCAATATTTAAGGCTTCAGAAATATTTCCAACTTTTTTATGGAGTACTTTAAATCGGGAATCAACTCGTGCAAAGCGGTCGCATATCGCACCACTCTTATCTGAGGATCCTTCATTGATTAAAATGATTTCAATATTCCGATACGATTGGAATCTCAAACTATTCAAACAGTGGCTTAATACATTTTCAACATTGTGAACAGGAACAATAATAGATAACATCAACTGTTCCTCCTTCCCAGACAGCATCATGGATCGTCAGTCTACTACATGTTTTTCCCTTCCTGATTTAGCTGTTTCGTCTATCGATTATTGCTTTAAGCTGCTTTTTGATGAGCCTTAGCAAATGAAATCAATTGATCTTTTAATGAAGCTTCCGTGCATCCTTCAACTGTTTTCAAAAATAACATTACTTCTTCTATAGAACGTTTTGCAGCTTTTCCTACGAATATTTTATCATATACTTTTTCACCAGTATTTTCACTAGCAATCAGTAATTCTTCATATAGCTTTTCTCCTGGGCGAATACCTGTTTCAATTACTTGAATCTCATCATTACTAAAACCACTTAATTTAATTACTTTTTTAGCTAAGTCAACAATTTTAACGGGTTGTCCCATATCTAAGACAAAGATTTCTCCACCTTTTGCTAAAGTTCCAGCTTGGATCACTAAACGGCTAGCTTCTGGAATAGTCATAAAGTAGCGTGTCATCCTAAAGTCGGTTACCGTTACAGGTCCTCCAGCTTTAATTTGCTCTTTAAAAAGGGGAACCACACTGCCACGACTGCCAAGCACATTTCCAAAACGAACAGCAGCAAAATTCGTTTTGCCTTCTTCATTCAAGCTAGTCACGATCATCTCAGCGATCCGTTTGGTTGCACCCATAACATTCGGAGGATTAACGGCTTTGTCAGTCGAAATCATGATAAAAGTACCAACTCCAGCTGTTTTAGCTGCTTCAGCTATATTTTTTGTGCCAAAAACATTGTTTCTTACTGCTTCAAATGTATTCAATTCCATCATTGGTACATGTTTGTGAGCAGCTGCATGATAAACGATATCAGGTTTATAGATTTCCATAATATCAAACATTCTTTGTCTATTTTGAACATCTGCTATAACAGGAGTGATCTCGATTTTTCCGACAAATTTTTTATTCAATTCACGATGGATCTGGTAGATCGAATTTTCACCATGACCTAATAAAATGATTTTTTTAGGTGAAAAATCAGCAATGATTCGACAAATTTCTGAGCCAATAGATCCACCAGCCCCGCTAACTAAAATCGTCTTGCCAATTAGATCTTCCGAAATTTGTTTTGTATCTAACGTTACTTCATCCCTGCCCAACAAGTCGACAACGTCAATTTCTCTGAAGCGGCTGACCGTAAGTTTCCCATTCATCACATCTTCGATCGACGGCATCAAGTTCACCGGGAGATCGATCTCATTACAAATTTCTAAGATTTTTTCAAGTTGTTTGGGTTTTAGAGAAGGAATAGCAATTGTTATTTGTTCAATATCTAATTTTTTTGTAAACAGTGGGATATCGATGATATTTCCCAAAATAGGGATATTATAGAGCCTCATTCCATGTTTAGTTTTATCATCATCCACGATGCCCACCACTTTTATCTCTGTTGAATTTTTTTGAATATTTTTTATAAATAAATTCCCGCCATCTCCAGCACCAACGACTAATGTGCGAATTTCATTTGCCAATTTTTTTTCTGGAGAGGTAGTTGTCTTATACTCATGGAAAATTCTAAAAACGATGTGCCCACTACTAACAAGTAACAAAGAAATAAGATAGACTAACAAGATATACCTAAAACTCATTTCATCTAACAACAAAATGGATAAAGTTGTCGTCACACCGAAAGATATGGTTATCGAAATAAAAATAATCAGCATGTCCTTGATGCTTGTGTAGCGGTAAAGGGTAGCACATATCCCTGAATAACTGGCCAAAACACTGTAACCTGCTATCCCAAAAACTATCATGAACACATAAGAGAATACCGGGAGGGCAACATAAGGATTAAGAAAGAAATAAGCTATCACACCTGCTAAAAGGATCACTAAACTATCTAAGAGCATATAAAAACCTTTTTTGTTCAGAATTGTTCGAACCATTTCGATCACCCCTATTATTTTTTACGTTCATTGATATTAATAATTGACTTGATTTCCCTCGCTGCCCTTATCGAATACCATCTGGTTCTTTTTCTTTAGCATAATAACCGTATTTCATACCTTTTATTCGTTCTTTACTGTTGAATATTGCACCTAAAACATTCGCATGTACTAAGTTCAATAGCTCTTTAGCTTTTAAAATATCGCTTAAATCAGCAACTTCTTTGCGAATGACAAATACCGTTCCATCTGTTTTGTTTCCCATAACTTGTGCGTCGGTCACGATATTAATAGGCGGTAAATCAAAAATAATTAAATCATAATCATTTTTTACGGCTTCAATAAATTGGGTCATCCGTCGAGAAGCCAGCAATTCTGAAGGATTTGGGGGTATGATCCCACTAGTCAATAGTACTAAATTTTCTTGACCAGTTCTGTGCACAATATCACTTAGTTGTCTATTCTTAGCGGTCAAAATACTAGTTAGACCTTGCTGATTGCGTACTTTAAATAGTTTATGAAGGGAAGGATTCCGCATATCTGCATCTACAAGAAGTACTTTATCCCCCTGAGAAGCAAAGATAACCGCTAAATTTGCTGCAATTGTCGATTTTCCTTCTCCTTGTCTTGAAGAAGTGACCATTAAGGTTTTTAATTCTTTATCGATCATAGAAAACTGGATATTGGTTCTAAGTGTTCGAAATTCTTCTGAAATAAAAGAGGAAGGATCTTTTAACGTGATCAAACTTTTTCCTTCGTATTGGTTGTTATTTATTGTTTTTTTAAACATAATCAATCTCCTCCCAAAACTTTTTTAGAGTGATTTGTTGCTATAGTAATAACATGATTTTTTTCTTCTGCAGCAACTTCTGATGGTGTCATCTCAGTAATATTTCCTAAATGGATCCATCCTAGTTTTTCAGTAATGATTTTTTCATCGTGCACTTTCTTATCTTTCGTTTCTAAAATAATAGATAGGGTCATCCCTAATAGAAAACCAATCAATACACCTACTACTTGATTTAACATTAGATTAGGTGAAACAGGATCAGGGTTTGCCTTAGCTTTTGAGAGAATCGCGACATTTTCAACATTAATGATGCCATCTATATTTTCTTGGAATGTAGCAGCCACAAGATTGGCGATCTCAGCAGCACGATTTGGATTTGTGTCTGTCACCTTTATACCAAAAATTTGGGAATCCTCTTGGGTAATAATTTCAATTTTTTTTTGCAGCTCAACCTCAGACAACGTATTCCCTAACTCATTTATTACTTTATCAATAACCACCGGGTCTTCTATGATATCTCGGTACGTATTGATCATTTGGATATTGGTTTCAATTTCTCCTAACGCAATTGATTGTGTGTTAACATTTTTTCTACTAACTAAAAGCTGAGTTGTAGTAGCATATTGAGGAATAAGTACATAATTCGTCAATATCGTTGTAAGCACGACTCCCATTACACTTACTAGTAAAATTACCCACCAACGTTTCTTTATCATTTTAAACAGGTCTATTATTCCAATCGTATCCATCATCTTCTGTTCCTCCTCCTAAACTTTATTTTCTAAGAAATTTAAGTATGCGCTGATTATTTCATCTATTAAGATCATTAAGTTCAATTTTTGACTTTATACCTCTTTGAATGATAAATTTTCCCTTTTAATAGTAAAAATAGATCTTTTAAATATGGCACTTTCAAAGCGATTGAACAGCTGCCATAAGTTACTGATCCAATTACAATTTGAACAAGTGTCGTTACGAAATTATCGTCCATTCCTTTAGTAGTCAATTTAATAGTGACTGCCATGATTACCGCTGAAGCAACCATTTTTAAAATCAAAACTATATCAAATGTGAACTTAGTCTGTCTGTTTAAATAAATCAATCGGAAAGCCGTAACAAATGTTTCTACTATTAAACTTGTTATGACCGATCCTATAACACCTAATATTGGGATCAAAGAAAAATTTAATATAATACTAATTGCTGCACCACCAAAGGTAGAATAAGAATAAATTTTTGTATTCCCTCTCGGCAATAAGTATTGGTTACTAATGGCTATCCCTATAGGCATGATAATAATGACCGGTGCAATAATAGGAATATAAATTTTTAATATTTCGAAGTCGCTGCCAAAAAACCAAGGAACCATTGTTGCGGCTAGCGCACTTACACCAAAAGCTGCAGGTATAGAAATAAACATTTGAGCATGGATCAAGCTGTGGAGGGTTTTATTTATTTCATCGATTTTATTTTTTGAAAATAGATTACTCATTTTAGGGAGCATTACTAAATTAATAGTTGAAATCATCGTAATGATGATCGTACTCAGATTAAGTGTGTTTGTATAGATCCCAACAGCTGTTGGGCTCTCCAAGACGCCTAAAATCGTTTTACTTAATGTAGTATAAAAAATCACGGCAATTTGAGGGAAGAAATACGCTACCATCGGAATCAAATGCCTCGTCATTTGCTTAATAGGTACCAACTGGATGGAAATTTTTTTAAAGACAAAGCTCCACATCACTAATTGTGAAAGAAGATTTCCTAAGGATTGAAGCAGCAAATATAAAGGTAAATCATCATAGTCGTTAATAAAAAACAAAATTCCAAAAAATACCATTGTTTGAACAGCTAAGTTACTTAAACTCACTTTTTTAAAATCTTCTATTCCCATAAAAAACCAAGAAATATCAAACAAAACGGCTATAATATGCAGCGATTGAATCAAATAATAGAGTAAGTCTCTTTGAAAAAAAACTAACACAACAACTGAATAAAGGATAAAGGAAACAATCGTTGTCACTAATTTCAAGCTGACCAATTCAGAAAATGTTTGATTCATTTTTTCTTTATCATCTCTAACCCTTGCAATCTCACGATTTCCATACAATGTGATGCCTAAGCCGGATAGTAAAATAAAGTACTCAGCTATCGAATTAGTAAAGGAATAAATCCCAATTCCTTGTGCACCCAATGCTTTAGAGATAATTGGAATAGTAATGACAGGCATTAAAATTTTAATCCCTTGAAATAGTGACTGATAAAACAAGTTTTTTGCAACACTTGATGTCATTTTTAGCACCTCAATTTTATTAACTCCACTTAGTAGAATAAGGACCTCCTTCACTAAATAAATGCTCCTTATTCAGCCTATTAAGTTCCTGTTATCTTTTTTAATGCATTAAATGCGTAATGATAATTTTTGCTGAATTGGATTTTAACTCTCATCACTTTTAATACTTGAAGATACCTAGCATTTTTTAATAACAGAATCAATAAATAGATATGGTATTTTTTTTTCAATCCTGAATTCAGGGAAAATAATGTTTCTTGAATTTTGGGGTGGTTTAAAATTGATGCCATGTGTTGTTCCTTCTGGTAATCATTAATAGGGCAATCTTCTAACACTAAGTTACTTAACTCTACATATAGTGTTCTCCAATAAGCTAAACTAATTAAATCACGATAGCTTTGTTCCTGTTGCCAATACACCAATAATTTTTCAAAATGTTCTGCAATATTGTATTCTAAAAGAAAACGATCCGGGTGGTAACGATTAATGGCTGATCCAAATCGTGAAACGTAATGATAATAAGGAGTTTGATTAAAATAAACTGACTCTAAATCGCGATAAACCAGGTGGTTGAACAAAGCATCTTGACCTACCCTTTGGTCAGTAAAGCGGCAGTTATTTTCAAGTAGATAACCGTGTTTATAAAGCTTGTTCCATAATACATTTGAATCTAAAGTTTGAAACGCTCTAAAACTTTTTCTGAAATCCTCTTTTGTAGTTAATACAGATAAAGTCGGAAGTTCTCTAGTCTTTTTAATTTTTCCTTTTGGATTTATTTCTTCAAAATAATATCCAAAGACAACCATATTCGCTTGATTTTCTAAAGCAATCTTTACATTTTCTTCAATCAGTAAAGTTTCTACATAATCATCGGGATCAGAAAAGTAAATATACTCTCCAGATGCTTGATCAAGACCGGCATTTCGAGCAAATCCAGAGCCAACATTTTCTTGATGGATGACTATTATTCGGCTATCTTTTTTTTGAAATTCATCACAAATATGTCCTGAACTATCTGTTGACCCATCATTAACCAGAATTAATTCAAAATCTTTATAGGTTTGATCTAACAAACTTTGAATGGATTTTCCTAATTCATCCGCGACATTGTATATTGGCATAATAACAGACACTGTAACCATAGTAATCTCCTTCCTTTTCTTGAAAAATTTTTTTATTCTAGATAGTTGGGTGAGTTTTTTTATCAACCGAATTTTTTTCTAAACCTTGATGCCGCAACAATGTCAGTACTGCCTGAGGAATGAGTCCTACAATTAAAGGTTTGAGTACATAAAGCAATCCTAATGGCATAAGCTTCATTTTCTTGAAACCGTTATACCGCACCTTAGCTTCATCTAATCTGTAATTATAAGCCCTTCTTTTAAATGTTGCGTTATCTTCTCTGTAGTTGAGTAAAACGTCTTGCAAATTATGCCCTCTAAATCCAGCAGCATATACTCGCATAAACAAATCATAATCTTCTGCTCTTAATGTCGCTTTCGAAACAGTATAATTTCCAATCTGGTTGAGGATGGTTTTTTTGATAATGATTGTCGGATGAACAAATTGCGATCCGAATAAAAAATCTTTTTTTAAAGGATCACTTTTTGCTTTTCGAACTCCCCAAATGCCATTATCATTAAATAGAAAAACTTGACTTCCAACTAATGCACATTCTGGATGAGACTCCAAATAGCTTATTTGTTTTTCCAACCTGTTTTTATAAGAAACATCATCTGCATCCATTCGTGCGATATACTCGCCTTTTGAAATATCGATGCATCTATTTAACGAGTAAGCTAATCCATTATTTGTCTCATTTTGGATCAATCTTATTTTTTGTGGATATTTTTTTACATAATCTTTTGCGATTTGTAAAGTTGTATCCTTTGAACCATCATCACATAATATGATTTCAAAAGATTTATAAGATTGATTCAGAAGTGAATCAATACTTTCTTTTAATGTTTTTTCACAGTTATAAATGCCCATTATCACGGATATTTTCATGCTGATTTTCTCCTTTCGATGACTGAGTTAATAGATCGCTGTATCTTGTTTGGAAGACGCTCATACCTAATACTAACCAAAATATTCGAGCATTATTTAATGATATTGAGATAGAAGCAATTAAAAAGATGATCAAGATATCTCGAATAATTTGTCTATTTTGATTATCTTGGTCATTTTTAGAAATACTTCTCTTATTATCGATCAGAGTTGATCCAACATATAAAAAGAACAAAGCAGTTAAAACGATTCCCCATTCAGCAGCGAGCTGAAGATACGTATTATGAGCAACATTTGGATCATGAATAAATTGGTTGGCTATGTTAATATAATTACCTAATCCGACTCCTAATAATGGAGCAGAATCAATCATTTGTCGTGCTGTCTCCCATACTTGCACTCTTCCTGATCCGCCATCAGATACGGCCGAAGAGAAGTCTGTAAACAATAATTCGACTCTTGAAAAAGTAGGAAATCGCTCAATGATCATTGCCAACAGCTCATCTGAGTACTTCAAAAGAGTGGGTACAATTGATGATAGCCCTAAAATCAAGAACAGTGAGCCTATAACCTTTGAAGGAGTTGTTTTGTTTATTCTCAAAAATTTACCAATCAACAAATATCCGCTGTAAAGTGCAACTAGAATAATCGCAGACTTTGAGCCGGAGCTAATGATTGATAAAAGAATGATCCCAATCGCTCCACTTCGAACGAAAATATTTATTGGTTTCATTCTTAGCAGAATACTTAATGCACAACATTGGATCACTGCAAAAAAATTCGGATCATTCATAAAGCCGATCAATCGGCTTTCTCCATACAACATGATCGAAGATAGATAAGGAATTTGAACAAATGAAATCAAAATGCCTAAGAAACCGATTCCAACCGCTCCAACTACAAATCCATTTAGAAAAACTGCTGTTAATTTTAAGCGGGAGAGATTGAAGCCAATGATGTAATAGAGGAAAACAACTAGCAGCTTTGTATAATCGATTAGAGTGGCTAATGGATCAGCTGCGATCATGTACTGATTAGGAATGATAAATAAAGAATGAAACAAAATTAAAATTGAAAAAGCACTAAATGTCACAATATGTGTTAGAGGTAATTTCAGTTCCTGCTTCATAATCAAACTAATCACTAAACCTAGAATTAAAAAATCAGAAAGCGATAAGTTGATTCCAAATAGCACATTAGATTGATTTAAAAAGATAGATAGTAAAAATACGATGACAATAATGAATGGAGTATCTCGTCTTTTATCTAGCTGCAAAGAATTTGCGACCACATTTTCCACCTCCAATGAGACCCTTTTTATAGGAAACTCATTTGATCAAAGCTTTTGTTACTTTTTTATTATTGATGAGCGATGAATCTGGGGTATAGTTCACGCTTTGATAGATTTGAGTCATTTGGCTCATAACTGACTGAACAGAATACTTATCAAGGTACTCTAAGTTTTTCAGACCAAAAGCTTCTCTCAAACTACTGGAATGGTAAAGTATACCTACATAACTAGCCAACTGTTCTCCATCACCTAAATCTACTAGATAGCCATTTTCACCATGGTGGATCAAGTCTCGATTTCCTCTGCAATCAGTGGCTATAATTGGCAATCCGGTTCCCATCGCCTCCATAAGGTTAACAGGCAGCCCTTCTTGTTTTGACGTAGAAATGACAATATCTGATACACTCATCAGCTGATCTACATCTTTTCGATAACCAAGTAAAAATACATTTTTCTCTAGCCGCAAGTCTTTGATCTGTTGAGCATACGTTTCTCTTAATTCACCGTCTCCGACTAATAATAATTTAGCTTGTGGTATTAATTGAACGACTTTTTTCATCATGTCGATAGTTAATTGCTGATTTTTTCTTTTGCTGAGTTCTCCAACATAGATCAACAGAAAGTCATTTTCTTTATAACCCAGTATGCTTCTTCGCTGATTTTTCAATTCCGTATCGATCGGTTTAAATTTATTCTTATTGATTCCTACGCCATTGATTTTTTCAACCTTTTTAACTTTAAAATGATTATTTTGAGCTGCATGATAATCTTCTTCATTGATCGTTATTAAACAATCGGTGTATCTAGACAACCATTTTTCAACTGAATAATACATTAACCAATTTTTCATGGGTGCCCCTTTAAAAAAATGAAATCCATGTGCTGTATACACAACTTTAGTATTTCTTTTTCGCGCTTCTCTTGCTGCGAGTCTGGATAGCACTCCTCCAATTGGCGAATGGCAATGGATAAAAGCATAGTTTTCGTGATCAATAATTTGCTTGATCTCTTTATAAGCTTTATAATTTATCATTTTGAATGGATTTCGGTTAATAGGTATATCGAATACCAATACGCCTCTAAATTCTAATTGATTTCTAAAATGATTATTCCGCTCATTTGCTTCTGTATGTTCATCTTTAAAATTTGCTAAGACATGGACTTCGTATCCTTCTTTTTGTAACAGGTCTATATTGGGTATATTGAAGCCTTCTATCATTGGAGCGATCGATGCTAAAATCAATACTTTATCCATAATTGAATCCCCCAAACTATTTACTTTATCTGATTACTATTTTCATGACTTTAAACTTGACCAACTTGTATTTTATTCAACGAAACCTTTACTCTATCAACAGGTGCTAGAATTTTTTTCACTTCTTCAATAACTCTGAATTGATTTTCTTCTGTCAAATTAGAACCAGAAGGAATACAGATACCCATTGCAAACAGTAATTCAGAGACAGCAGGTGTTCTTTCATTATGCTTATAAAATTTATTGTGTTTAAATAGTGGCTGTAAATGAAGGGGTTTCCATAAAAGACGAGTTTCAATATTTGCTTGGTTCATTCTGTCAACAAATTCAAACGGAGTAACCTTTGTCATAAATGGATCGATTATTAATGTCGTCAGCCAACGATTCGATTTGGATTGTTTGAGTTCAGGCATAAAATGCACTTCTTCAATTGTATTTAATTCTTTATAATAATTTTGGAAAATCGCTCTTCTTTTTTCAACCCGATCGTCCAAAACCTGTAATTGAGCTCTTCCAATTCCAGCCAGCACATTGCTCATACGATAATTGTAGCCAACAATTGAATGTTGGTAATAAGGGGCTGCATCTTTTGCTTGAGTAGCCAAGAAGAGAGCTTTATCTAATAATTCTTCATCGTCACTAACGATAGCTCCTCCACCAGAAGTAGTAATGATTTTGTTACCATTAAAGGAATAAATACCTATTTTTCCTAATGATCCGCTTTTTTTATTTTTGTATTCTGCTCCTAGAGATTCTGCAGCATCTTCAATAATTGGAACACCAAACAAATCGGCAATATTCAGTAATGTATCCATATCTGCACTTTGTCCATAAAGATTTACCACAATGATCGCTTTTGGCAGCTTATTTTCTTTGCTTGCATCAAACAATGCCCTTTCTAATGCTTGCGGCGACATATTCCAGCTGCTAGGTTCAGAATCGATAAAGGTTAATTCAGCTCCTAAATATAGTGCTGGATTGGCACTTGCAATAAAAGTAAAACTTGAACAGAAAACGCTGTCTCCTTTTTCTACCCCCAAACAGGCAAGAGCCAAATGGATAGCAGCCGTCCCGGAACTCGTTAATGAAGCCCCTTTTTTATTTGTATATTGAGCCAGTTCAAGTTCAAAATTAGTGACATTCGGACCTAAAGGAGCGATCCAATTGGAATCAAATGCCTCCCTGATGTATTTTTGTTCATTTCCAGACATATGTGGGGATGATAATAAGATCCGGTCTTGATTTGTCATTGCCTTCCCTTCTTTCTATCGCTGATTCCTATCAGATTTCGTTCGAATCAGCGATGACTACTTTTTAGTTAATTTGGTTTAAATGCTCTATTTTTCATTATTGGTTTTGATTTCAAAGAAACTGTTTTAGTAAATAACAGAGTATCATTATTGACTACCTTTTCCTGTTCCCATTGTTTTTTGCGGTATTCATCAAAAGCAAGGATGTAATCATCTTCATTTTCGACAATATCTGCTTTCATCAATACTTTTTGGATCGTCATAAAAACAATTTTTACATCTAAGAAAAATGAACATTTTTCAACATATTCAACATCTAAAGCAAATCGGTCTTCCCAACTTAAATGGTTGCGTCCCTTAACTTGTGCCCATCCACTGATACCTGGCCTTACATTATGGCGACGCAATTCTGTTTCGTTGTAACAAGGCAAGTATCTGACAAGCAACGGTCTAGGTCCGATAAAACTCATATCTCCTTTTAAAATATTGATGAGCTGGGGCAATTCATCTAAACTTAGTTTCCGAATAAATTGTCCGATTTTTAACATCCGCTCATCATAAGATAGTTCCTTACCATCAATAATAGTTGGATTTTTCATGCTCCTTAATTTATAAATATTAAAGATTTCACTGTCTTTTCCTACTCGTTCTTGAATAAATAAGATAGGACCTGCAGGATCTTCTATTTTTATTAAAATTCCTAGCATGATTAAAATGGGGAAAACTATTAAAAATAATATACTAGCAAAAATCCACTCAATAACTGACTTAACTGAATAATAATTTGTCATAGCATTCTCTCCTCGGATTATATTTTTACGTTCCTTTTGACTAAATGCCAGAAAGAGAGGGGTAGGGCTAAAGACCGATTGGAGGTTAATTAATAAGGGATTATTATGTGGATGGATCAGAGGTACATTTCAAGAGGCGATCAATAAGAGGAAAGGTTTAATTACGAAGTTGAATTACTGGAAGAATGAGTATGGGGAATATTTAATAATAAAGAGGGAGTAAATTTTTTAAATGCTGACATTTGGTAACCACTGAACTGGTAGTGTTGACGATAATACATATTGTTGGCATCCGTTCCTTTATCAACAACTAATATTACTTTTTTATCTTTTGTTAGCGACATAATAAATTTTTGGATTTCGGTTCCTATTCCTTTATTTTGTGAGGTTAGTGCAACTTCAAAGTGATCGATTTCAATAAATGGTACAGATAATATAATATTAGCTGTTCCTACAACCTTTCCATTTAGATATGCACTGATTTGCTGGATCTTAGTTGAGTGAAAACGATTCAAGTAAAATACCTGCTTTTTATGAGCAAATGAAATACCATTTTTTAAATTTAATTGGTACATAAAGTTTAAATAATCTTTTAATTGGCTGTTACTTTGGACCAAAACAACAGTCACTTCTTCATTTGAATGTTTAAAGAAAAAATCCTTGGGGTCAATACTCAATAATTCTTCACTTGCAATACTATAGTTTTTTGATAATAAATAGTGTTCTACTTCCTTTGAGAATGGTTCATTTTCTACTGTATAAAGAAAAATATAATCTTGATTCATTATCTGCTGGAACTCCATTAATTTATTTTCAGCTACAATATATTCTTCAAGTGTAGGATTTCTTTTGAATTTTAGTACATTACAAGAATAGATAGAGGGCATTTTTGGATTATAAAAATGCTGATAGAATTCTGTTTCCTCTACTAAATCATATTCATGGTACGTTTCACTGAAAGATATCATATTCAACTCTCCTCGCAATAACGGGATTTTATTAGACCTAGTGAATTCAATATATTATTTAAGTTCTATACTTTGGAAAAAAGGAGGTCTCTCCATCAAAATCACCAATTGTCTTGCGGAGATTAATCAATTTTTTATAAATAATTGGATCATGTACTTTTTTACCCACATAGAATGGATAATCGCCATTTCTTGCGTATCCCTTTTTATGAAGATATATACCATCTTCTCCTTTATGTCCTCCACCTATAATGTATTTTGCTAACCCTTTATCTTTTAACCATTGGATAGTCGTTAATTCAACTAAAGCTTCTGGATGATAGTCGTAATACTCTCCAAGTGTTCCTGCTAAAAAAGCAAATGACTTTTCTTTGCCAATTAATATCAAGGCTGTTGAAATGACTTTATCATCCATAACAGCATGGAAATAGATGAATTGATCTTTCATCGTTTCGTGGATCTGTTCAAAAAAGGGTTTTTTAAAATAATAGTAATCATCTGCTCCAGTGCGCTCCATTGTTGAATAATAAACATCTAGAAAATCATCAATGTACTCTCCTGTTTTATCTGAAATAATTTTTATGCCACTTTTTTTAGCTAATTCCGCATTTTTCAAGTTACTCTTACGAACATCTTTAGTCATTGGTAAATTTAGGTCTCTTACTATATTTTTTCCAACTAACGTTACATCTCCATAAAACTGATCTCTTACTTGTGTATTTTCAAATAAATCAAATCGAATAAATTCAGTAATAATATCATTTTTTTGACAATAATCGGAAAAGGCTTCAAAATACCCTTCCAATAATTTTTTTTCATTCGTCGTTTCTTGAATGACCGGTCCGCCATATCCGTAAGGGGTAACAATATCAAAAAACACTTTATTGTCTAAATCAAAGGGTATTTTCCTTTTAATGAACATATTTTTTACTTTTCCATACTTGTTTTTGAAGTTAAAAAATTCTAATTCTCCATCTTCTATTGTTTCGTATAATCTTCCATAAGGTTCGGTGAAATTAATTTCCATACAGCATTCTCCTTCACATATTTAATATATTTCCTGTAAAAAAGTAACTTAAATAAACCTACTTTAAATTATTTTTTTCTAAACTAATTTACGACTAAATATAAAGAATGGATAAAGAAGAATAGGTGAATAAAAAATTATGGAATGATGCTTACGGTGCGTGGGGTACAAATGGGTGAATTAAATAGGGATCAGGATATACTACTTAAAAAAGCTAAACTAAAGGTTTGAAAGGCGGTCAGGATGACCAAGGATAAAACTGGGGATCTTACTTTTAAGAGGAAAATAGATACTAAGTAAACGCAGATCGGTCAATAGATCCTACTTTACTATTTGATAATCAAAGTATATCAACTAATATTTGAGAGGGCTAACATTTCACATTAAAAAAAACCTTTTGTTATTGATTTGTGACAAAAATATGTACACCTCTATTGAAAATGCCTACGTACAGTCTTTTAGAGTTGTACATATTTGTGGAATTATTAATTTTTTTGATTTTACGTAACCAGGACTAAGAATCTACGCATTTGAGTTAAATCGATTAAACAAAACTTATAAAAGAATATTTAATAACAAAGTGTCAGTAAACGATCTAAACGCATTGGTCTGGTAAAAGCTGAACTCGTAATATTGAACATAATTCATACTGTCAGCATTTGATTCCCTCCTGCTTACCAATCTTTCCTGCAACTTCTTGATTTAAACGGATAAAGTTAAAATCCTCTTTTTTTAAGTTCTGTACTTTGGAAAAAAAGAAGTTTCCATATCAAAATCACCAAATGTTTTGCGGAGTTCAATCAATTTTTCGTAAATAATTGGATCATGTACTTTTTTACCTACATAAAACGGATGAGCGCCATTTCTTGCCAGCCCTTTTTTATGGAAGTATATCCCATCTTCCCCTTTATGCCCTCCACCTAAAATATATTTTGTTAAACCCTTATCTTTCAACCATTGAATAATCATTAATTCCATAGAAGCTTCTGGATCATACTTGTAATACTCTTCAAGTGTGCCTCCTAAAAAGGAGAATGCTCTTTCCTCACCAATCAAAATTAAGGCTGCTGAAATAACCTTTCCATCCAGAGTAGCAAATACATATAAAAACTGATCTTTCAGCGTTTCATGGATTTGTTCAAAAAAGGATTTTTTAAAATAATAGTAATCATCAGCCTTATTGCGGTCCATCGTTGAATAATACATTTTCAGAAAATCATCGATGCGTCCTCCAGTCCGATCGATACTCATTTTGACACCCTTTGCTTCAGCTGCCCTAGCATTTTGAAATATTTTTTTTCGAACATCTTCTTTTACGGGTAAATTCAAGTCCCTCACGATCGTATTCCCAACTAGCGATACATCCCCATAAAATTGATCCTGTACTTGTAGATTTTCAAATAGATCAAATCGGATAAATTCAGTAATGATATTATTTGTTTGACAATAATCGGAAAACGCCTCAAAATATCCTGCAAGCAATTTTTCTTCATCTATCGTTTCTTGAATGACCGGCCCTCCATATCCATAGGGTGTTACGATATCAAAAAACACCTTATTTTCTAAATTAAATGGTATTTTCCTTTTAATAAACATATTCTTTACTTTTCCATACTCATTTTCGAAGTCAAAAATAACTAATTCTCCATCTTCTACTGTTTCATATAACCTTCCATAAGGTTCGGTGAAATTAATTTCCATACAACATTCTCCTTCGTATTTTTAATAGCTTCTATAGAAAGGTCAACTCAAATAAATCTACGTAAATCATTTTTTTCTAAACTACTTTATGACTACATATCACAAGTGAATCAAGAAAATGGGTGAATAAAAGATTATGGACTGATGGTTACGGCGTATGGAGTAAAAGTGGGTAAATGAAATAAGGGGTCAAAATATACTGCTTGAAAAAACTGAACTGAAAGTTTGAAAAACGGCCAGGATGACCAAGGATAAAACTGGGGATATTGCTTCGAAGAGGAAAATAAGCACCAAGTGAAAGCAGATTTATCACTAAATTCTGCTATTCTAATTGATACTCAAAGTATAGCAATTAATATTTGAGTGAGCTAATACTTTCCATTATAAAAAACCTTTTGTTATTATTTTGTGACAAGAATATGAACAAATCTATTAACAATACTTATCTATAAGCTTTTAATGTTATACCTTTGTAGAATTCTAAAAAATGTCCCTTGTGTTATCACATTAGCTACTGATAAAGAAAAAACCCCTAGTTTAAAGGCTTTACTCGCACAACAAGTTATAGCTATATTGATCATAGATCAAACGTTCATTGATGGACTTAAGCTCTAAAAAATAAAGCTATCTGAAGGAAATCCTTCAAACAGCTTTATTTTAATTTTATACTAACCTAAAATTGAATACCCTAATCATTGTTACAAGCTTACTATTAATTAAATCACTCATTTAAAATTTCTAGCGGAATAGTGGTTGCTTGTAGCCATGTAAAGTATTCAATGCGAATTACAAAACGTTAGCGCTTCAACGATTACGCATTGTTTGAGGGGGAGTGTGGCTAAAAGCGTTAAGACCCGAATCACTGGAACAAATAAGCACAAGATGGTCCCTAACTATCGAGCGAGAGCACTGTAGGCTACGCCTAAGTGTATCATGCCTGTATGTAGCTGAAGCAACTACAGTCATGACAAAGTGGACGTCGGGTCTGCTTTTTGAAACACGTTCTAGAACAGACCTTCAGGCGTTACCATGGCTCTCCACAAGCAAACCCGTTATTCCAGAAGAAATTCTTTTGAAAAATCACTAACCAATTAACAATTACTTATTAATTACCCTTTTAATGCCCATTCATAAATAGCATGTGCAACTCCATCTTCTTGATTTGATCTGGTTACATGTGTCGCTGCTTGCATGATCGAATCTACCGCATTTCCCATGGCTATACTTGTACCTGCTACTTTCATCATATCTAAATCGTTTTCTCCATCACCTATAGCCATCACTTCATCCATCGAAAAACCCAATTTTTCAGCTAATCCCGTTAATGCTTCGCCTTTATTGGCTTTTTGAGGCAATAACTCTAAAACGTAAGATAAGCTTCTGATTGGATAAAAATTTTCAGAAATAAAGGGCGGCAATGAAGCAACTAAACGATCGAGTTCTGTTGCTTCAGCCACATACATAGCCTTAAAAACTTTCATTTCTTTAGGAATCTCTTTGATCGGTAGGTGCTTAGCTTCCATTCCCAACAAATTAACATCATAGTGCATCATTTCAGTTGGTTCTCCCGTAAAATAGTAATTATTTTCATCAAAATAAGTGAAATTCATTTCAAATGATCCAATCAATTTTTCAGCCTCTACCAAGTGCTTATGGTCTAATTCATGTGAATACACAATTTCCCATGTCGTTGTTTTTTGAACGACCGTACCATTTAATGAAATAACATAGTCCTCTTCATCTTGAGGCATCTCTAATTCTTTAAGGTACTCATAAACAGCTTGCACCGGTCTTCCCGTACATAAAACAATTTTAATACCAGCATTACTGGCTTCTTTGATAGCTTTTTTCACCTTATCCGTCACTAGGTGATGTTCATTTAATAGTGTTCCATCCATATCGATTGCAATTAACTTGATCAATTTTGTTCTCCTCCAATTACCAATTCGTTATTAATAGTTAACTCTTCTTTATTAATATTCTACGTACTCATAGTCTACACTATTCAACGTTTGTTTGACCCATTGATTATGGATCACTTCTTTTTTAGGACCAGATAAATTTTCAATCGATTTTTCAATAGCTAAACAAGCTTGATAAAATTGTTGAGCATCCTCTTCTAGTTTAAATTGGAATTCTTGAGCCAACTCTTTCGAGTTTGCATAGTGCAGAACGACTTCTTTTTCATTTATATAAACACTGAAATAAGTTGAAATTATTCGCTTTTTCACTCCAAGTCAACTCCTAGACTGCCTTAATTACCAGACGAATGATTTACCTTTATCATAACACTAATTCAGAAAAATCTGTAGGGTTGTTCCGCATCTTCACTCAAACGAAGTAAAAAATAGAATAAAAATCAGACTATGAACAGCCGATTCCCCTTCTATTATACCTCACATTTTTGTGTCGAAATTTTGATTGTAGCGTTGAATAGCTGCCTTTGATTTTTCTAAATTAGTTACACTTAACTCATAATATTTAGAAGCATAATCATAAAATAAAATATCGACAGCATACATTTGGGTCAACAATGAAATTGTCGCACCACTTCTCAATGGAGCTTCATGAGCAAAAGCTGTTTTCAAAGCAATATCCGCTTCAAGACTTAACGTGTTTTCTGTATTGCTTGTAAGCGACACTGTTTTTAAGCCCAACTCTTTTGCGATGGTCATTAAGGCTAAAACTTCTTTCTTTTCGCCACTATTTGAAACACCAAAGAATACCGCACCCTCTGAAGCAACGGCCATTGAAGTAACTAAAAAATGTTGATCAAGGGAACAAATAATTATTTTCCCCATCCGGCTAAATTTTTGCTGGATATCTGAAGCAACAATGTGCGATGCACCTAGACCGTATAAATAGATCACTGAACTTTCGTATAACAGTTTCGTTGTGCGCTCGATTTGTATTGTACTCAACACATTATTGGTTTCATTAAACAAGTGATTGGTGTTGATCAGCAATTTCTTCTTCACTTGTTCTAAGCTTTCGTCTGATTGAATATCTGTGTACAAATTATCTTTGATGCCTTGCGAATCAGCCGATAATTGCAACTTTAATTCGGTGAAGCCTTTTACACCGATCGACCGACAAAAGCGAATCACAGCTGCCGAACTGGATCCCGCTTCAGCTGCCAAGTCAGTAGCGCTCATTTTAATAACCGACACTGGGTCTTTAAGGATCGTTTCAGCAATCTTTTTTTCCGATTGCGGCAAAGCAATTATTTTCTCTCTGATAGTTAATAAGACATTATTTTGCATAACCTGCAACCTCCGTATTTTTTAAAGAACAAACTTTCATTTGATTTCAAGTAAAAAAAACATGCGAATCTTTAGACTCACATGCCCTTTCAAATGCTATCGCCATATTACTAGTTTACATTTTATACATCTAATTAGCCAACAATACTTTCTGTTACCAACTCTTCTTCTTCATCATAGGTTACTAATTCGGTTGGTTCCATTGCTGCTTTTGGAACACCAAATAGGTAAGTTGCTGCGAATCCTCCAGCATAAGCTGCTAATAATCCGACAACGTAACCCCACCATTGACCATTTGCAATCAACGGGATCAAAGCTACTCCACTTGGCCCGATTGCAGTTGCACCAATGCCGCCAAATAATCCAATGACAGCTCCACCGATACAGGCCGTAATGAACGGACGGCCTAAAGGCAATGTGACAGCATAGATCAGTGGTTCACCAATGCCTAAAATACCAACTGGTAATGACCCTTTGATCATATTTGTTAATTGTTTGTTTTTACGACATTTTACCCAAAGAGCGATCGAAGCTCCCACTTGTCCAGCACCAGCCATTGCTAAGATCGGCAATAACAGAGTCATGCCTTGAGAAGCAATCATTTCGATATGGATCGGTGTTAAAATTTGGTGTAAACCGAACATAACCATCGGTAAGAATAATGTGCCTAAAACAAATCCGGCAAATGCTCCACCTACATTTAATACCCAAGTAATTGCTCCAACTAAACTAGTTGAAACAGCACCTGCAACTGGCATGATCAAGAATATTGTGACTAATCCAATCACTAATAGAGAGACGGTCGGTGTTACAATAATATCGATTGAATCTGGAACAACTTTGCGTAAACTTTTTTCTACTAGTGATAAGAGGTATACAGCAAAGATAACGCCGATGATCCCACCTTGTCCTCCAGCCATCGGTGCACCCGTAAAGATGTTCGTCAATGGTGCTTCAATGTTCATTCCTGGAAGGTAAATGATTCCAGCAACGACCCCACCGAGACCTTCTGTGGCACCAAATACTTTAGCTGCATTGATCCCTACATATACATTCAAGTATAAGAATAATCCGTTTTTAATGATGTTCAATACAACGACACTATTCTCCCAGTTTGCTCCACTGATGGTTTCAGCAACTAACATATTACCAAAAATAGAAGCGATCCCGCCAATGATTCCAGCTCCTACAAATGCAGGAATCAAAGGAACAAAAATATTTGCAATATCTTTTAAGACGCGCTTAAATGGTGTATTGTTTTTCTTTTTCAATTCAGCTTTATTTGCCGCAGCTTTTTTTTCGGCTTCAGAACGGCCAGATACAGTTGCCGCTGATTTACCAGCTGGGATTTTATCGCCTAAACGAACGCCCGCCATAGCGACCATTTGATTCGCAACTTTATTTACAGTCCCTGGTCCAACGACCACTTGCAAGGTATCATCTTCTACGATACCCATCACACCGTCAATTTTTTTCAGTCCATCAAGATCCACTTTAGCATTATCTTTGATATCCATCCGAACGCGTGTCATGCAGTGAATAACTGAATCGACGTTTCCCATACCCCCAACTTGCTCATAAATCTGTCTAGCTATACGCTGTTCTTTAGTTTCGGTCATTTTTTCTCCTCCTAGTTTAGGCTAAGGTTTCGCGAATGAACCCTTTAGCTGTTGTTAATTTTTGTGCTGCTGTTGTTTTATCTGAGTCCGTTAGAATCATAACGATGGCTAATTTCACTTGCTGATCTGCTAATTCAAATGCTTCGCCAGCTTTTTCATACGTACATTCTGTCGCTTGCATAATGATGCGTTTTGAGCGTTCTTCTAATTTTTTGTTAGACGGTTTTACATCTACCATTAGGTTTTGGTAAACTTTGCCAGAACCGATCATTGCCCCTGTTGACAACATATTTAAAATCAGTTTTTGAGCTGTACCTGCTTTTAATCTTGTAGAACCCGTTAAGATTTCAGGACCGGCATCTACTTCGATCGGCATTTGGGAAAATCGGCTGATTTCAGCATTCTTATTACATGAAATCGTGGCTGTTTTTGTTCCGATACTAGCCGCATATTCTAATCCACCGATAACATATGGTGTACGTCCGCTTGCCGCAATCCCTACGACAACGTCTGTATCATTTAACTGGATAGCTTTCAGATCTTCTGCACCAAGTGTTTTTGAATCTTCTGCTCCTTCAACAGCAATCGTCATTGCTTTCATCCCGCCAGCAATCAATCCTTGGACCATGCTCGGATCTACGCTAAAGGTAGGCACACATTCAGCTGCGTCTAAAACGCCTAATCTTCCGCTTGTTCCAGCCCCCATGTAGATCAAACGGCCGCCTTGACTGAATGATTCAGTTATAGCTTCGACTACCTTTATGATCATTGGCAATGCTTCTTCAACGGCTACAGCCACTTTTTGGTCTTCTTGGTTCATTAACGTCATGACTTCACTTGTTGAGAGTTCATCTAAATTCATTGTTTGCGTGTTTCTTGTTTCGGTCGTTAATTTAGCTAAATTCATTTCATTAACCTCTTTCATTGTCTTGTATCGATTGAAGTTCAAATAATTGACCTTCTTTACACCAGTCGATTAATTGGATATCTTCTGGGATAACATGTGCCACTATATTTACCTTTTCATCGTTAAATAATGGTCGCTTGACCACCTGGATTTCTCCCATATATCGTCCATATAATTTATTATCTAATGTGATACTTCCTTTTACTCGATCATCCATGTGTTGTGGTTCAATTGTCGGAATAGTTCTAAAGCGCGCATCAGCACTTCGAATCACATCTCTTGCTGCATCCCAACGATTTTGATGCTTTCCAACAATGACGGATAAATAGTTTGTTTCTGGGACTTCTTTAATTGAGAATAATAACGTTTTCTTTTTAATATAATAAAAAAATTGCTGTTTTGTTCTTTCATCGATTGTTGGATCGCCAATATAAACATCATTGACTGCACATTCTTCTAACAACTCGATCGTACTAGCTAAAGGATGCATTCCGCGATGATTTTCTAACGTTGGCAACTGGCAAAACAACGGCCCTCTCAACTTTTCATTTCCTGGAACAAATGCCATCACATTGAATCCTAGTGCTTTTAACCATTGATTTTTACGGATAAACAGCCTTTTTTCTAAGCCCGTTTCTGGACGCGGATAATAATTATGCCACGCTTCCATTTGATCAAAATCTGCGTTGTATTTCTTCAACTCTTCAACATCTTCTTTAGTGATCGTACTAGCATTAAAAGCAACTGTCATTGATCGGCTTACTTGGGCACTGATCTGGTTCGTGATGCCGTAATCCATTCTTAAACCTGTGATCCCAATCGCCAACATTTCATCAGGTCGGTCAAATGAAAAACCAATCTTCCTCAAGGCTTCCCCTGAAATATCGACCATCAATCGCATGCCTAATTCTTTAGCCCATTGCCCTAACGTCTTTAACCGTTTTACGTATTGAGAAACATCTTCTTCTGGAATATGCAATGAAGAAAATACACCTTCAAAACCGCTGTCTTTCATCGCTTGCAGATAGTCTTTTGTCTCAATGGTTAACTCATCTCCAAGAAAGACAGATACACCAAACATTGCACCACTCCTTTGTAATCGTTTTACTAACTGAATCAATCATAACATTTTAAAATAAAATTTCAATAACTTTTCCTCATTTTAATAAAATTAGACCACCCAGTACTAAAAAACCCTTTAACCCATATAATATCTAATCAATTAAATGTATACCTTTACATTTAAATTCCATTTCATAGGTTATTTTTTAAATTTATGCTTGAATAATTGTTTTTATCCTTTCTTTTTTTAGCAACTCGTTTATGTTAAACTGAAATTATATTTCAATATAGGAGGACGTTTTATGCAACGACTATTTTTTATCCGTCATGGAATGACCGAATACAATTTAGCGGCTCGGATCCAGGGTGGGAGTATTGATTCTCCCTTATTGCCGCAAAGTTTAGAAGATGCTAAAAAAACGGGCCAGCACCTTAAAGATTATGGATTTGAACATATTTTCGCTAGCCCTCAAGAACGGGCGGTCGAAACCGCTCGTCTGATCACTTCACAATTTGATCAAGCTTTCACTATGCATTACACAGATGATCTCAAGGAATTTGGCTATGGTTCACGGGAAGGAACCTTTACGACTGATTGGCGTGAAACATCACCTGACTCTTTTTATAATTTGCGTAATCGGCCAGATCGGTATGATCCTAGTGATTTTAATGGTGAAACGTATCCAGCGTTGATTGCTCGAGGAAGCGAAGCAATCCATCGCGCTATTGAACAATTTCCTGATACTGATTTATTGTTTGTTGGGCACAGCATCATCTGGACAATGACACTTTTATCACTGATTGGAATGGATCTGAAAGATCTTCGTTCTCAAGAACCGCTAGCAAATACAAGTATTTCTGAACTAGGCTACGCTGATGGAAAATTCACCTTGACTGCTTGGAACCAGATTGGTCATTTGCAATAAATGATTGGTAGCGGACTAGCTGAGAATAAGCCAAAGGGTCTGTTATCAGGAAACTGATGAACGGACCCTTTTTTTCTATACATATTGATTGTTTGAAAAATGGTGTTGGTGTTTCAAAAGAAATTTCTTCTGGAATAACGGGTTTGCTTGTGGAGAGCCATGGAAGCGCCTGAGGCCTAAAAGAAGTCCTCAAGCTTTCAAGCCTCAAACAAAGCTTAATCGCTAAAGCGTTAATGCTTTATAATTCGCATTGAATTCTTTACATGGCTACAAGCAACTCCTATTCCGCCTGACATTTCAAGTGAGTGATCCAACTGATCTATTAATATCAAAAATTATAATCTCATATTGATTGATCAATTAAGTGTGTTGGTATTCTAAAAGAAATTTCTTCTGGAATAACGGGTTTGCTTGTGGAGAGCCACGGAAGCGCCTGAGGCCTAAAAGAAGTCCTCAAGCTTTCAAGCCTCAAACAAAGCTTAATCACTGAAGCGTTAACGCTTTATAATTCGCATTTAATTCTTTACATGGCTACAAGCAACTCCTATTCCGCCTGACATTTCAAGTGAGTGATCCAACTGATCTATTGACAACAAAAAATATAGACTCTACATATCTGAATCATAAAAATTTTGGTTTAATACACCAATATTTTTATCAGACAACGTAAAAAAAGAAGTTATGCGATTTTCGCACAGCTTCTTTTTTGCGGTCGATTCATCTTTCAATTTGTTTCTAGCAGTTTATTTTTTTCTCTTAGCGAAAAAAATTTGACTGCTAAGATGTGTAAGGCTATACCTAACCCTGCGCCCCAACTGTCAATAACCACATCGCTCAATTGGCCGCCTCTTCCCGGAACCAATAGTTGATGGGCCTCATCTGAAAAAGCATAGCCGACACAAATCAGCAACCCGATTCCTATCGCTTTGACTCCCTTGATACCACTACTATTCAAGGCGTATTTTACTAAAATACCTAAAATGAGATAAATAAAAAAATGAGCATTTTTTCGGATAAAATGATGTAAGTCTGGCGGAACTAACGCTTGCCTTACTCCAATTGATAAAAGATAAAGCAGATAAGCTGTGATAAAAATAAATGTGAATTCTTTTATCCCAATAGTTACGCCACGTTTTTTTAATTTTATAATTACAAATCCTGCTAAACCGATCATGATGATCACTTGACTGATTTTAATCGCTTGGATACTGATTCCTAAAACGGTATAACTCAAATTCCAGGATTGTTGTTGAACTTGCTGTGAAAAATAAAAAATCAAAGCCATCCATAATAGCACGAGTAACCAAGACCATCCTCTTGCTAATTTTTTATTTTTACCATTCATTTCACACATCCCCTATATCCGGCATCTAGTTCAATCTTTTCATTTGTGTTCAATATGATTTTTCTAGTATACCGATAAGACCTGGGCAATTCAAATAAAACTCATTTATGGGTGATAAGAATATGAACCAACTAAAAAAGAAGGGTTTATAATTTTTAGAGTTGATAAATTAATTTCATTTTGAGCATCCCCACCATTTGTTGTAGAACAAAAAAAGTTGAGAATAGCATATAAAAATGGCTGTATAATTTTTAGTGTTGATAGACTTAATCTAATGGCATTACTTACCCAAAATTTATGAAGGAATAGGGTTGCTTGTAGCCATGGAGAGGATTCAATGAGAATTACACAACGTTGCCGCTTCAGCGATTACGTTGTGTTTGAAGCTTGAAAGCCGGAAGACTTTCTCTTTAGGCTTCAGGCGTTCCCTTGGCTCTCCATAAGCAAACCCGTCCATTCCAGAAGAAATTTTTTTGAAGCATCCCCACCATTTGTTGTAGAACCATAAAAATAGACTCTATAAAGATCTCTTTTTTAGAGTTCACTTTATAGAGTCTATGTTATTCAACTCAACTTCTTTTTTGATGGATATTTTTTTGGATCCATTTTAATACCACTTGTATTTCTTGATCCCAGAATGCCCAATCATGGTCTCCAGGATTTTCAAGATACGTATAATCATTAGCAATCGCTTGAAGATGCTTTTTAAAGTTCAAATTATCAGCATAAAGGAAATCTTCCATACCGCAAATTTGTAAAAATGATGGTTGAACAGTTTTCCCTTTTAATTGTTCTAGCAATGCATACAAGTCGTTTTCTGACCCTTTCAAAGACTCTTTTGATTCAAATATGGCTGTGAAAAGCTTATCTCTATCTGGATCCTCTTGCCATATTCGATAAGGATCTACAGCAGCTGACAAAGCAGCAACACCTGCTACTTGTTCTGGATAGGACAGTCCCCACTTCAATGCGCCATACCCGCCCATTGATAGACCGGCAACAAATGTCTCCTCGCGTTTGTGAGAAATATTAAATATATTTTTCATTTTTTGGGGGAATTCTTTCGTTAAGAAGCTCCAATAATTCGCCCCCATATACATATCGGTATAGTAACTTAAGTGAACTTGCGGCATAAAAATGGCTATATTGTACTGCGCGGCATAACGCACTAATGATGAATTATAAAGCCAACTGGAATCATCGTCTGATGATCCATGCAATAGATATAAAACAGGATATGGTCCTATTTGCTCCTCAGGCAAAATAGCTTTATACGAAATCGTGAACCCTAGTTCTGAAGAATTGATTTGACCAGAAATAACACTCATCATTATTCCCCCAACGGTTTAATAAGATTGGTTTTTCACCAATACTGTTTTAAGTACCTTATTTTCGACTGGTTCTTCTTTGATCAGATCAATCAAAGATTGAGCCGCAAGAGAACCCCATTTGTGCTTAGAATACGCGATACTTGCTAATCTTGGTTCCAAGTAATTGCTGACCAGTAAGTTGTCGAAACCAATCATGCGGATATCTTTTCCAATTTTCAACTCAGTATCCTTAAAGTAATTATACATTCCAATAGCCATTTCATCATTAAAGGAAAATACGGCAACCGTTTCAGTCCATTTTTCATGGATCATTCTTCCGATTTTTTTTCCGGATGCTTCTGAAAAATCACCTTCGATAACTTCATAGGACTGGTCATTTTCAGTCAACTTCTCGATTGCAGCTTCCAACCGCTCACGACTATCAAATGAGTCAGGTGGACCAGTGATCAAATAGACCAAAGACACCGGTTTTTCCAAAAGAGCTTCAATTGCTGTTTCGGCTCCAAGTCGATTATCAACCAATATTCTGCGGATATTTTCATGTTCGATTTTACGATCCATTACCACAATTTTATGTCCTCGATCAGCGTAATCAATCAGCTCGTTATCTGAAAAACCAGCATCTAGGATGATCGCACCATCGATCATTCGTTCTGGTAGAAACAAATGCGAACGACCTCCTGAACAAACGATCATGTCATAGTTATTTTCTTTTGCGGTAGCCATGATTCCTTCCAATAAATCACCATAAAAAGTACCCCCATATGTCGCTAGGTAGACTCCAATGATGTTCGTTTCTTTTTTACGTAGATTTCGGCCTGCTCTATTCGGAATGTAATTTAGGTCATCCGCAATTTTCACGATTCTTGCGCGTGTTTCTTCGGTTACCTTAGAGCTACCATTTAAAGCATATGATACGGTCGAGATGGAAACATGTGCTTCTTTTGCGATATCCTTTATTCCTACCATTTTATTTTCCAACTCTCTAACCTTCATTTTCTAATAAAATCAATTAGTTCATTAAAAAACGACTTCATCTTTTATCAAAGGTAAATATCGATCCGGTTATTCTCGTCTTTCAGCCATTTTTCAACTTCTGCTTTCAAGACGATAAATCCCCCAGAACGGTACCGATTTGAGTAATCATCTTTTGCAGCTTTTTCTTGATTTATTTCTAAATGCGGCTCTTCATTATTCAGGTGATAATAAAATTTTATCGGTTTATCATAAAGTTCAAACTCAAATACTAAGCCGTTCAATGAATCAGGCAGCACAGGATCGATGGTCAAATCAGTTGCTGTTGCACGGATCCCTAGAATATTTGTGATCAATTGGTTCATGTAGATCCCCGGTCCGCTTGAATAGATGCGCCAACCGCCCTTAACATCTACCGTTCCATCTCTTAGCTTACTAAAGTTTTCAGCTGCTTCATACCGCGTCTTGAAAGCTCCATCTGAACTACTGAAATAAGCATTGCTTTGACGTCGTTGTGCATTAGGAACAACAGTTTTGATATTGATTGGATTCACGATCGCTAATGCGTGCCAAGCTTCATCTCGTTTGCCGATTTTCGCCATAGCTTCAGCAAACCGGATGTGAGCATGCACATACTGCAACCCAACTTCACGGCCAAAGTTTGCCGCTTGTTCGGCCCGCTTGAAATAGGTGCTCACTCCTCCATCATAACGTGCAGGTTCACTCATAAGACGTACACCGTCTGGGTGGCTCAATTCATTTTTGATCACTTGATAATGTTGTTCTGCTTCTTCTGGGCTGAACAGTTCAGCGATCATCGATTGCTGCATAGGCAACAAACGATAGGCAATACCGGTTCGGGTGTCCGTTGGATGGATCATCAGTTCGACTTTATCCGGTTCTTCCATAAATACAAAACCCGGGATCACATCCGTTGAAAGCATATATTTTTTATAATCTGCTTCAAGATCTTGATACATCTCTTTCAGTTTATTAGAAAATACAGGATCGTGTGAATTTAGAACGTCTGCTAATTGCTTTAATGATTGATACATCAAGGCTACTGTCCAGCTGCTTGCCATATGACTCTTTAAACGAGAATCGTATGGTTGCAAGGTGTCGTCCCAATCGCCATCACCGTAACCAGGTAGATTCGTACCCTCTAATAAATGCTGTTTAATATAATCGATAGCTTTAACGATATGTTCAAATACCGTAGCAGTCTGCTCGGTCTTATCACATGTTTCGCGGTCTGTATAAACGATTGTTTCGTCTAAAAATGCATGATCATTTGAAGCCGATAGATAATCGCCTATCACTTTAAGCGGCCAAACAATGACATCACCATGACTTTCTTTAGCTTTCAGATGGGTGTACCGATCAAACATAAACCATTGTGGCCAGTTCCCATCATCCGCAAATTGGTTCGCAAACAAGACCCGCAATATTGCTTTGATGCTGCTATAATTTTGCGTTGCCATGAAATATTCTGTTGGGCCTTGCATCACATCTCTTGTACCCCAAGCTGCTCCACCATATTGCTCTAATCCATGAGGCATCAAGTAGTGGACCAGCATATTGTGGGTATACCACCAAGCAAGAATATTTACCCGGTCTAATGACTTGTTGTCTTCAGAATTGATCGATAATGCGAATCCATTCATCACTTGTTTAAAATGGTGATTGTATTTTTTGACTTCATCAGGAAATGAGCGTTGCACAAATGCGCTTTTCTCATCTTCTAAACGGCCTTGGATAGCAATTGTGAAATGAGCTGTTTTAGCTATTTTCAATGCCACTAGCGGGCTATCCGAAGATGAACTGTTTTCTAAGAAAAACTGCTCATCGGTAAGAGCGAATTCTGCACCGTCGACCGTCATTGTATAGCTTAATTCTGGATAAAAGTCGAACATGGTCGATTCTTTTTCAGGACGAAACTCAAGTTGATTTTTTTGTTTAGACAATGAATAAGGCACTCTATTTTCGATTTCATTCATGATCACTTGATTGGTCACAACAAAACGATACGTTTTGTTGTTTTCGCTCTCTACTTCTAAAAAGAGTTCAGGTCCATCGATCGTCGTATAATTTTTGATTTTTAACACGTCATCTTGTAATTTATAATACCATATCGCATAATTAAATCCCATTTCAAATGCACTTGGCATCGTTAGAAGATGATAGATTCCATCTAGTTCGACATAAAGTCTTTGTCCAGCCGTTTTAGGAATATTCAAGTCATTCCGCACATTGCTGATCAATTTATTGTTCGATGTATTTCCCATAACCACCTGCGAATTAAAAATACCATACATATAAGCGGTGGTTGTCAAAATCGTTTCAGCGATGGTCAATTGAGCGCCACTCAACAAAATATGTCCATGAGGCCGTTCCATTAACTGTTCTTTTTCTTGTAGCACAACATGGGCTTTCTCAGCAGTGAAAAAAGATAACAGTGTTTCTCCTTCATATTCTTCTTCTAATCGTTTTGGAAAATAGTTTTCAACTTCTGTTTTGGTGAAAGCTTGTGTTTTTAAAGACTCACCGATCACAGCTGCTTTTTTCACCATCACAACGTCTGTAAATGCATCCTCTGTTTGGATCGTCTCTTCCCAAAGTTGTTGGATCGTTTTTAATGCGACCGGCTTTGTGATGGCTTCTGGATGGTCAGAGACTGTATACCCATAAAATACTACGCTATACTTGCCGTTTAATGCTATTTGTTCAGATTGTAACGCGCTATATGCCATTTCATATTGATAAATTTCATTTGCTAAATGTTCTTGGATCAATACAGCTGGTTCGTTGGTTGTTTTATAGCTTTTTCCAAAAAATTGGAAACCATCTGTTGAATACCCTGCCGTTTTACTTAATGCGCCTTGTTGCAGATACGGGTGATTCCCATCGCTTTGCGGTTGATTCTGGCGGCTGCAAATAATGTATCCACTCGCTTCTGTTTCGACTACCACATGATCCAGGTACTGGGAGTTGTAAGATTCATTTGACTGGACCGTCCCTTTGTCTGCTAGACCAATATCTTGACCATAGACGATATCGATGGTGACATCCTGTCCCTCTACTTCCACATTCCAAAACCAGGCCTGATTCGTTAACGAAAATGTGACGCTATATGCAATGTCTTCCCATACACCCGTCCAACGAAGCTTATTTTTAGAACGTGCAAGCTGACTGGCAGATTGCAGTCCAATCAATGGTGTGTAAGACACTTTACCCACTTCAAATTTTCGCAGATAAAGATTCATAATGGAGGGATCAATAGCTCCAACATTTAGCTGGTTCAACATGGTCCCATTTGAATTTAATTCAAATAGATCACCGCTCATTTTAAACTGAGCGGTCAGTTCGCCTTCGTTTATACTGATCAATTGATTTATCGTCATATTTACCCCTCATCTTTTCCTATTTAGTGATCAATTTAGTGATCAATCTAATGGTTTCACTTTGGACATTTTCACTATCAGAACCTACCATGATTTTGAATGTCCCATTATCAGCAGCAAACATCAGATCTGGATGCACATAAGCCAATGCTTCAGCTGTTAACGTAAAAGTCACTTCTTTTTGGGCTTGGGGTTCTAACGTGATTTTTTCAAAATTTTTCAACTCTTTTACCGGTCTGACAACTTTTGCGACTTCATCTTGAACATACAATTGGACGATCTCAGCTCCCGTAACGTTCCCTTCATTTTTCACGGTAACACGCACTGTGACGGTCTCTTCTTCAGTAAAAGTTGTGTGCGAAAAATTTAGAGCTGAGTACGAAAACTTGGTGTAGCTTAAGCCGAAACCAAATGGAAATAAAGGCGTGTTCTCGACATCTAAATATTTAGATAAGTACTTTTCAGTTTTATTAGTTTCATTTATCGGTCTGCCAGTTTTATCTTGATTGTAGTACATCGGAACTTGTCCGATCGTTCTTGGAAAAGACATGGTCAATTTCCCAGAAGGATTTACTGCTCCAAATAGTACATTTGCTAAAGCTGTTCCCCCTTCTGAACCTGGGAACCAAGCTTCTACTAAACCGTCTACTTCCTCAACAATAGCGGATAGATCCAAAGGACGTCCGTTAAATAAAGTCGCTACAACGGGTTTAGCTGCTCTACGAACAGCTTTCACTAATTCAAGTTGATTGCCTGGTAAAGTAAGGCTTGTTCGACTAGCTGCCTCACCACTCATTTCAGATGTTTCGCCAAGTGCGAGTACGATCACATCTACATCCGCTAATTTTTCATCAGCCGACTGATCTAGCATATCCGCTTCTGCTATTACAACTAACTGTTCGGTAGACACATGTTGCAGTATTCCTTCATAAAGCGAAGGTGTTTCTGCCGTATCACCCTTCCACGACCATGACCCCAGTAAATCACGGGTTTGACTGTTTGGTCCGATCAAGGCAATTTTTAGATCATTTCTCAAAGGTAAGACATGTTCATTTTTCAGCAATACGATTGATTGCTCTGCACTCATTCGCGCAACTTCACGGTTTTGAGGACTAAACATTTCCTGTGTTTCTTTTTGGGCATCTGCTCCACGGTAAGGATTTTCAAAAAGACCTAAGTCATTTTTCAACTCTAATATACGTAACACAGCCGTATCTAATTTGGTTTCATCTAATGTGCCGCTTTCAATCAAACCTTTCAACTCACTTGAATAGGCCGCTGACATCATTTCGATATCAACTCCAGCTTCAAAAGCTAACGTCCCGGCTTCTTTTAAATTTTCTGCAACACCATGGGCAATTAATTCACCAATCGCACCCCAGTCTGAAATGAGGACACCATCGAAACCCATTTCTTTACGCAGCACTTCATTCATCAACCAACTATTGCCCGTAGCCGGTATGCCATCTACAGTGTTGAAAGCTGTCATTACTAAACGGCTGCCTTCATCAATAGCGGCTTTATAGGCGGGTAAATAATTTTCACGCAATTGACGTTCCGACATATTGACGGTGTTGTATTCTCTACCAGCAATCGGTGCTCCATAGGCTGCAAAATGTTTCACACATGCAGCTAATTTAGTCACATCCTCTTTAAGGTTTGGACCTTGATAGCCTCGTACAAAAGCTCGCGCCATTTGTTGGTTTAAATAAGCATCTTCTCCAGTTGATTCCATAACCCTGCCCCATCTTGCATCTCGGACTAAATCGACCATTGGGGAAAACGTCACATGCAAGCCCGCAACCGCTGCTTCTTTTGCTGCGATCGAAGCTGTTTGTTCCACTAATTTAGGGTCCCAAGAACTGGCTAAACCTAAAGGTATCGGAAAAATAGTCCGGTAACCATGTACGATATCGGCCATAAACAATAAAGGTATGCCTAATCGGCTAGATTCTAAATGTGACCGTTGGATCTCTTTTACTTGATTCGCTCCTGAAATTCCAAGGACCGACCCCACTGTCTTCATTTTTTCGGTTGTCAAATACATCTCATTCATTGGACCTGTAATTTCATTTTCCGTTGTATTGTAGAAATCGGATGACAACTGGATCATTTGACCAATCTTTTCTTCAACCGTCATTTGATCTACAAGTTCTTTTAATTTTATTGCTTCCATAATATCCTCCTTATGACAAGATTATTTCAAACCAGATACGTTGAAGCCTTGTAAAATATATTTTTGGAATGTTAAGAAGATAATGATGATTGGAATAACCATGAAGGTTGAACCAGCCATTTGTAAAGCGAAGTTATTGCTGTATTGACCTTTTAGTAGGTTCAACCCAACTGAAAGAGTATAATACTTTTCATCATTAGCAATGATCAACGGCCACATGAATGAATTCCATCCGGCAATAAACGTTAAGATCCCTTGTACAGCTAAAATGGGTTTAGATAAAGGTAAGATGATGCGCGTGAAAATGTACAATTCGCTAGCTCCATCTAACCGTGCTGCTTCTAATAATTCATCAGAAATGGTAGTCATAAATTGACGGAATAGAAAAATTCCATAGGCTCCCACTAATCCTGGTAAAACGATCCCAGCTAAAGTGTTCGTCAATCCCATCCTGTTTAAAATTAAATAGACCGGGATCATCGTTACTTGTCCAGGAATCATCATCGTTGCCAATATCATGATGAAAAGGCTTTTTTTTCCTTTGAAGCGGTATTTGGCAAAGCCATATCCTGCCATAGCATTTAGAAACATCCCCCCAAAGGAGAAAGCTGTAATGATCAATGTGTTTTTTAAATAAACACCAAAATTCATTTTTTGAAATAAATCAATAAAATTTTGAACGGTCCATTCTTTAGGTATCAACCCTGATTCCATAGAAACAATCTCAGCATTTGTTTTAAATGCCGAAAGTATCATCCAGATAAACGGCATAACGGCAATGATCCCTCCGATAGCCAAAATAATGCCTACGATCCATTTATTTATTTTTTGCGTATTTTTATATGAATTCATACGTCCTGTACTCCTTTCGCTTACCTGTCATTTCAGTCATTTTTTAACTGTCCTCTAAGTTGGAATAAGGTTATCAGAATAATGACAACAAATAGGATCAGTGATCCAGCAGCAGCATAACCAAATTCATTTAATTGGAACCCATTACGGTACAAGAAGAGAGCAATACTTGTCGTACTGTTTAAAGGTCCTCCTTCAGTCATAACAAATGGTTCTTCAAAGAATTGCAGCCAGCCAATAACGGTTGTGATACTGACAAAAAAGATCGAAAATTTAAGCATCGGGATCGTAATGAATCTCAACTGATTCCATTTTGAAGCGCCATCTAATTCTGATGCTTCATAATATTCTGGTGGGATCCCTTGTAAGGCTGCTAAGAAAATCAACATATTGATCCCTGTTCCTCTCCAAAGAGCCAAAATGATCAATGAGATTTTGGCTACTGCTGGATCTTGCAACCAAGAAACAGGAGCAATTCCAACCAAATCTAATAGTTGGTTAAATAATCCTATCGCAATATTTGGATTATACAAAAAGGTCCATACAACGGAGACCGCAACAATATTGGTTATCGAAGGAGCATAAAAAATCAACCTCATGAACGAGAAAAACTTTCCGTCTCCAACATTTATTAAAATTGCCAGTCCTAAGGAAATGATTACGACTAAAGGAACTCCAATCACAACATAATACAACGTATTTCCTGCAGCTTTAATAAAAATTGGATCCTTTAAAATCTTTTGATAGTTCTCTATCCCAATAAAATTGATTCTTGACCAGTCGGCCAATCCTGCTAAACTCAAATCGGTGAAACTAATGAACAAGGCGATAAAGATTGGAAGAATCGAAAAAATCAAAAGTAAAATAATGGCAGGTGAGATAAAAAGATACGGGGCATTTTTGTTTGCTGATTTCATACTATTTTCATCCTTTCTACTATTGACTAATCTGATACAAGTATTTATTCATGATCCTCTGATGATAAGAAACAGTAAAAATCCAGAAAAATAAATCAAGAACCGATTCGTTTTGATTATTTTTCTGAACCTCTACACCATGCTGCTAACTACTATTATTAAAAAAATCGCTTATTCTAAACGCTTGCTTATTTAAGCAAGCCTTCCGTTTCACTATTGAATTCATCCATTTTTTCTTGAATGTCAGCTCCACCTAAATAAATTTCTTCCCAATCTTCTAAATAGATTGCTGCAATTCTTTCAAATTCTGGAATCAGTGGCATTGACGCTGAATTTTCAAGTTGTTCACCAAAAGTCGCAATTTTTGGATCAGCTAAAGCTTCATCTTCCCAAGCAGCTGTTGCTGATGGTAATGAATTTGACGTTTCAAAGAATGCCAATTGATTTTCAGGACGAGATAAGAATTCAATCAAGTCAACAGCATTTTCTTCATTTTCTGTTCCGCCAAATACGGCTAAGTTAGCTCCACCGGTACTTGATAAATTACTTTCAGAACCAGTAGGCAATACAGCTGTTGCCCATTTGTCTTCAATATCTGTTGTGCTGTCATTAATAGCATTGATCATCCAAGGACCGCTGATGAACATTGGCACTATTCCGTCGCCACCAAAGGTTTGAGAAATATCTAAACCTAAATCTTGTTTAGGAGAAGAACCATCTTGGATAAAGCTATTTAAATAGTCAACTGTTTCTACAAACGGTGCTTCATTAAAAACTGGTTTTCCATCTTCATCAAATAATTCGGACCCATTTTGACGAGCAAACATAAAGGCAAATGATTGATCGTTAGAATCAACTTGGAAACCATACTTATCGTCACCACGTTCAGATAATTTCATAGCAGCATCTTCTAACTCTTCCCAATCTTTTGGAGCTTCAGGATAGCCAGCTTCTTCTAATAAATCAGTACGGTAGTAAAGAGCTCTTGTTTCTGTGTACCAAGGTACGGCATAAAAAGCATCATCAAATTTAGTTGTAGCAACTGAACCTTCAAAAAAGTTTTCTGAATTCAAGGTTTCCTCTGATTCAACGTAAGAAGAGATATCTTCTAAAGCACCCGCATCAACGAATTCAGCCATCCACGTTGTACCCATTTGGACCACATCCGGGCCGTCACCTGAAGCCACTGCTGTCAACAATTTATCATGCGCACTATCCCAAGGAATACTTTGAATATCAACTGTTATACCTGTTTCTTCAGTATAATCATCTAAAATCGGCTGAATTTGTTCGTTCCCATCCCCCATATACCAAAAAGATACCGTATCATTTGCTGCACTGTCCTCTGTATCTGCACCATCACTTGAACAAGCCATCAATAAATCGGCTGAAGCTACTGTCACGGTCCCAACTACTACTTTTTTACCCCATTTTCCCATACTTTTATTCCTCCTTTTTATTAGTGAAACGTTTCTATAACCATAATATAGCTTTTATTTTATAAATGCAAGCGTTTTACAGAAACGTTTTTCTTGATAATTTAAAAAATAAATGTTATTAAATAACATTTATTTTCCTATATCTTTTTTTTGAAATAATGGGTAAAATGAAGATATAAATACCATAATCAGGCTTACGTATTTATTTTAGTTCTCCGATTGCTAATTATTAAAAATCCTTAAAGAAATGAGGGCTATTTATGCGTCAAGTATTAGAAGCCAATGAACGTAGGCGTCTAGAAGTGATCGAACACCTTTATGCCAGTAATAGATGGTTGACCTTAAAAGAAATTGCGCAAAATACGACTGGTTCTGAGCGGATTTTAAAACAAGATATGATTATGCTACGCGAACAATTTTCTAAAGAAGTGTTACAAACGTCTCATCGTGGCATCCGATTAGTCTTGCCTTCGAATAAAGATATTGACGATGTTTATCGTCTTATTTTAAAAAGTAGTCTGGCCTTTAATTTTATTGAGCAATTGATTTATGATGAAACAAAAACTGTTACTGAACTAGCAGAGGAATTATTTATCAGTCCTTCTACATTGATTCGTTTAATAAAGAAAATCAATCTTTCATTAGGAGCCTATTGTGTTCAAGTACAGACAAATCCTTGTAAAATGATCAGTGAAAGTGAAGATAATATCCGCTATTTCTATATCAGCTATTTTTCTGAACGGTACAGTAATTTTGAATGGCCTTATAAAACGATTGATCAAAGTTTTTTTGAACAATTTTTACTGTCTCTAGCAAAAATGGTCCATCTTCCTTTAGATTTTGCGGATTTCAAACGTTTAAAGCTTTGGACAGCTATTCCTTTTTTAAGGACACAACAAGGACATTATGTAGAAATCAAGTCTGACCGCTACTCACATATGATCCCCGATTCGACTGATTTTAGGTCCTTAATAGAACTATTTGAGAAGAAAATAGCAATCACTCTGGATGTCCCCTTTATTGAACAGGTCTTTTCGATCTTTATCAACAATCATTTCGCATTAAGCTATGATTTTTTAATCGAAGAAGCAAAAAGTGACCCTATTGTTAAACAAAAGATCTCTTATCATGCTATGTTGCTAGATCATTTATCTGATGAGGTAAAGATCTGCATACCAAACCGCAGTCATTTAATAAAAGAAATGTACAATATTTCTCATTTTGCATTCAAAACCGAACAAGGACACTATCCGCTTCCTTATATTTTATTTAACCCTAAAAAAATTTTCATCCAATCGATCGAAGAATTATTTCCTGATTTTATAAACGCCGCTTTTGTAACTTTAAACATGTATGAACATAAAATACATGAAAGCTATAGTGAAGCTGCCCGTTATGAAATTATTTACACACTGCTCATCCATTGGGATCGCTTGGTACCAGAACTTTATAACCAAAAAGCGAAATTTCATTTGCTGATTATAAGCGATCTTGATTTTGAACACGCTAAAATGATTCAATCCTTATTTCATCACTACTTTAAACAAGAAATCACGACTGAAATTTATCTAAAATCAGATATCTCAATAGACCAAATCAAAAAGCAGCCGCATGATCTTCTGGTGACCACTTTTACATTGGAAACAGAAGATCATACCCTTGCAGAAAATTGTATCTGTGTTCAAAACATTCCAACTAAACGTAATATATATAATATCCGCCAAGCTATCGAAGAAAAATATAGACTGAAAAAAATCGCTTCAAATATTCAGTGAATAGACCACATTTATTCTTGAGAATAAATGTGGTCTGTTTTTTTGTATTGATAGATCAGTTGGATCACTTACTTGAAATTTCTGGCGGAATAGGGTTGCTTGTAGCCTAAAATGAAGCACTATGGGCAAATAACGCCCACGTGTATCATGTTTGTAAGCTGCTAAAGCAGCAACAACCATGACAACTTCCTCTTTAGGCTTTAGGCGTTCCCACGGCCCCACAAGCACAACCGTCAATTCCAGAAGAAATTCCTTTTAAAACACCAATACCATTTGACGTAGAATCAATAAATGGCGGTAAAAATTACTCAAAAAAAATAGTCTTGGAGATCACATAAAACGTGACCCCCGAGACTATCTTACTTATCCTTATTATTCACCTTTAACTAATTCTAATGGTGAAGCAATATATTCTTCGATCGTTTCGCCAGCAAAGTAATCAAAAGCCGCTTGCATTGCTAATTTACCCATTTCACTAGGTTGTTGAGCAACCGTTGCACTTAATGTTCCTGCTTCTACAGCTTTGATTCCGTCTTCTGTTCCATCAAAACCAACAACTTGGATCTCTCCTGTTTTTCCTGCAGATTGGATGGCTTGGATCGCTCCTAGAGCCATTTCATCATTTTGTGCAAAGACAGCTTGGATCTCTGGGTTTGATTGCAACATGTTTTCCATAACGGTCAATCCTTCTGCACGGTCAAAGTTAGCTGTTTGACTATCTACTACATTTAATGATTTTTCGGCTACATTAGTGAATCCTTCGCCACGTTCTCTAGTAGCTGATGCTCCGGGAACGCCTTCTAATTGAACCGTATTTGCATCTGTTCCTGAAATTTCTGCAATATATTCAGCAGCCATTTCTCCACCTTCAACATTGTCTGAAGCTACTAAGGTTACCACTTGTCCGCCATCACTTGAACGGTCGATCGTAATGACTGGAATCCCTGCTGCATTCGCTGATTCAACAGCTGGTGTGATAGCAGATGAATCGACTGGGTTGATCAGTAAAATGTCTACTCCTTGTTGGATCAAATCATCAATATCATTTGTTTGTTTAGCCGTATCATCTTGAGCATCGACACTTTTCACTGTTGTGCCTTGTTCGTCTGCTAAATCAGTAATACCTTCTTCAAGAGAAATGAAAAACGGATTATTTAATGTTGAGATCGAAACGCCAACCACTAATTCTGCCGTATCTTTTTCTTCAACTGGGCCACTCTCCGTTGTATTTTCACCTTCCAAAGTTGCCGCTCCACATCCTGCAATAAATAACGCTGCTGCTGTTGCTAATCCGACTAATTTTTTCATAATTATAATTCCTCCTATTTTTTGTTTTTTCTGTCTAATAGTACAGCGATAATGATTACAATACCCTTAACAACTTGTTGATAGAAACTTGAAATACCTAATAAGTTCATACCATTGTTCAATGTCCCAATGATCAAAGCACCAATCAAAGTCCCAACTAATCTTCCGCGTCCGCCTGATAAACTCGTTCCGCCTAATACGACAGAAGCAATGGCGTCCATTTCATAAGACGTACCAGCAGTCGGTTGTGCAGAATCCAATCTAGACGTAATAATGATACCCGCTAGAGAAGCCATTAAACCAGATATAGCATAAATACCTGTTTTGATTCGGTCGTTCTTGATCCCTGCAATAAATGCTGCTTTTTCGTTCCCTCCTATCGCAAATGTTTTTCTACCAAAAGTCATTTTGTGTAACAGGATATACAATAAGATAAAACTGATGATCATCAATACAACTGGGAATGGGATACCGAATAAATATCCGCGTCCGACAAATTTGAAAATGAAGCTGTCGCCGATCCCAGTGATCGGATTTCCATTCGTATAAACCAATGTCAATCCACGATAAATCGTCATCGTTGCAAGTGTTGCAATAAATGGTGCCATCTTGCCTTTAGTGATCAACAAGCCGTTGACTGCTCCAAAAGCTGTTCCTGCAAATAAGCTTAACACCATAGCCAGTATCGGATCCAAACCAGAGGCGATTGCACCAGCCATCAAAGCACTGCTTAAAGCTAGCGTTGAACCGACTGATAGATCGATCCCACCGGTGATGATGACAAATGTCATCCCGAAAGCGATCAATGCATTCGTTGATACTTGTCTCAATAAATTCAATAGATTATTTGGTGAGATAAAACCTGGATTGACGACTGTGACTAAGATAACTAGAACGACAAGCGCAAGCAATGGACCAAGTTTTCCCATATAATCTTTTGGGTTTCTTTTTTTCGTTTTTACTGTATCTGTTTGTATCATTTTAGTACCCTCCCGTTGCGAGTTTCATTATTTTTTCTTCTGTTGCTTCTGTTTTAGCGAGTTCACCTGCGACATGACCTTCGTGGATCACGATCACGCGATCACTGACGCCTAAGATCTCTGGTAAATCACTAGATACCATGATAATGGCCACTCCTCTATCAGCTAACTCATTCATCAGTTGATAGATCTCTCGTTTTGCTCCAACATCAACGCCTCGTGTCGGTTCGTCTAAGATCAAAACTTTTGAACCGATCCCGATCCATTTAGCTAACACGACTTTTTGTTGATTTCCACCTGACAAACTCGATACGCTGTCAAATTGATCTTCAGCTTTGACATGCAGCCGTTCCATCAATAATTTGGCAAAATCGGATTCAGCATGTGTATCGATCAGTCCTTTTTTACTAAAGCCATCGATCGATGGTAAGCTGATATTATCTCGAATCGAATAATCTAAGATCAAGCCTTCTTCTTTACGATTTTCGGTCAAGAACCCGATCCCTTTTGCAATAGCCATACTTGGATTCTTGATCGTAATTTTTTCTCCTTCAAGGTAAATTTCGCCTTGATCCAACTCATCGATTCCGAATAGACTGCGCATGATTTCTGTTCTTCCTGCTCCCATCAAACCTGAGAATCCAACGATTTCACCTGCTTTGACAGTGAAAGAAATATTTTCAAAGCGATTTTCTTTTGTCAGTCCTTTTGTTTCGAATACAACTTCCCCGATTTTGGAGTGTTTCTTCGGATAATAATCTTCCAAGTCACGTCCAACCATTTTACGCACCACATCATCATTCGTGGTTTCTTTTGTCAGCGATGTATCGATCGATACGCCGTCTCGCATGACGGTGATTCGATCACTGATTTTAAAAATTTCTTCCATCCGATGTGAGATATAAATAATAGCAACATTTTTTGTTTTCAATGTGTGGATGATCTTAAACAGCATCTCGATTTCTCTTTCCGTCAAAGCAGCTGTCGGCTCATCCATGATGATCACTTGAGCATTGGTCATCAATGATTTGGCGATTTCGATCATTTGTTGTTGGCCTACTGAAAGTTTTTTAACGTCTTCATCTAACTCGATCTGAACACCTAAATCAGCAAAAGTTGCTTCAGCGAGTGTTCTCATTTCTTTGGTCTTGACCCAACCCATTTTATTTTTAAGTTCTTTTCCAATAAATAAATTTTCCAGCACAGTCATTTCTGGCCAAGTATTCATTTCTTGATGAATAAAACTTACCCCATTTTCTTCTGCTTCTTTTGGATTGTCAAAACGCTTATTTTCGCCGTTGATAACGATCTCGCCGGCATCTTCTTTGTGCAGCCCAGTCAAGATATTCATTAAAGTCGATTTTCCAGCGCCATTTTCACCCATCAATGCATGAACTTCTCCAGCTTGGATATCAAAATCGACTCCTCTAAGGACCGAGTTGCTGCCAAAACTTTTTCTAATACCAGTCATTTTCACTTCCATTTGATACACCTCCTAAAATAGCACACCTGATTGCAATATGATGTTGGAATACGGTGTTGCCTCCCCTGTTCGGATCACAGCTTTAACATCCTTCAGCTGACTTTTAAAATCTTCGTGACTCACGTACGTTACAACTTCATCTTCAGTCAACGCTGCTTCAACAGCTGCCAACTGAACGGCATTTTGTTGTTTGATTTCTTCCGCTAAGACAACTTTTTCGACTTTCATGTCACTCAATACGACTTTTAAAACGGACAAGAAAGACGGTTCGGATAAAGTCAACGCTAAATCGATTTTTTTCACACCATCCGGTACCGGAAGTCCCGCATCCCCGATTGCAATTTTGTCCATATGTCCTAAATCTGCTAACACTTTGGCGATCTCACTATTCAATATTCCATGTTTTTTCATACTCTTCACTCTCTTTCATTTCTGCTAGCGTAGGCATTCCGCCTTGAGCGCCAAATTTTTGGATCGATAACGAAGCGGCTAAATTGCCAAATCGAATACTGGATTCCATATCCAGACCAGCCGTAAGAGCGACTGCAAAAGCTCCGTTAAACGTATCGCCGGCACCGGTTGTATCTACTGGGTCGACCTTGTAAGAAGAAACCTGTTTTTCACTTGTTCCATCATGGTAATAGACACCTTTTGATCCCATCGTCAAAATCAATTGATTTGGAAATTTTGCTAACCCTTCAGAAATGGTCATATCCGGGAACAACAATTTGAACTCACTTTCATTTGGTGTAAAGTAGGTTGCTTTTGCTAAAAGACCTTGGTCCACTTGTCTAGCCGGAGCCGGGTTATAGATGACTTTGACCTGCTGTTCAAAACAACTTTCGATAATTTGTTCCACGACTTCTTGCGGCAATTCATTTTGCACCACTACGATGTCGCTTGATTGGATCAATTCTCTTAGTTTTGCCATTCGATCATTACCTATCACATTGTTTGCTCCTGGTATATAGACGATGGCATTGTCTCCATCAACAACGGTGATATGAGCAGATCCTGACGGCACTTGTGTAACGGGTTCCACATAATCCGTATGGATATTATTTTCGGTCAAGTTTTTGAGCAATTCTTTCCCAAACAAATCTGTTCCAACGGTTCCAGCCATGTAAACGTCTCCGCCTAAACGAGCACTTGCTACCGCTTGGTTCGCTCCTTTACCGCCAAAGGTTGTCTTAAATCCGTTACCGGTAATGGTTTCTCCAACTTTTGGTCTTTTATCAGCAGTCACTACGAAATCTGTTGAAATACTGCCGATCACTGCTATTTTACTCATCTTTATCCTTCTTTCTGACTGATTCTCTAATTTTTAATGTTACAGGTAATTGGATGCGGCCATTCTCAACGAATCCTTTTTCAAGAATATCACATAATAATTCTGCTCCCTTATAACCCATTTCATAGGCTGGTTGAGCAATCGTCGATAAGCCTGGATACATCATTCTGCTAAACGGCATATCATCATAGCCAATAATTTGAAACTCTTCTGGGATACGTTGCCCTCTTTTGGTGGCTTCTTTCATCAACGCGATTGCGTACACATCATTTGAGGCGATGACGCTATCAGCTTGAGGAAACGTTTCAAAAAATTGGTGAGCTGTTTGCTCGGCTAATTCAAATTTGTAACTCTGTGTTTGAAACAATTGATAGTCTAAATGGCGTTCTTTTAAAACCTTTTCGTTACCAGCTAATCGCATTGCTGAACTTGGAACGTCTTTTGGTCCCACCATGATCACGATCTCTTTTGGATCTCTATCTGCAATAACTTCTGCAGCGAGCATCCCGCCAGTGTAATCATCGGAATGGACCGCAAGATCTCGGTCGCTTTCGACACGGTCTAACGTAACAAATGGCATTTTTTTTATTTCTTTGGCATCTCCCTGAACAGCAGAGATCACACCAGCTATGTTATTTTGTAAGAAAATTTTTAAGTAGTCTTTCTCTTTTTCTAAATCATCTTCTACATTGCCTAACAGTAAACTGTACCCTCGTTGGTTCACACCGTCTTCTACTCCTTTAGCGATCAAAGGAAAAAACGGATTCGCGATATCTGGCAACAATAGCCCAATCAATTTTGATTTTTTTTGATACAACGACCGTGCCACTTCATTAGGGTAAAAATTCAATTCCTCGACGGCTGCCTCTACTTTTTTGCGAGCTGCTTCACTGACGTAGCCGCTATTGTTTAGCGCCCTCGATACAGTAGCTACCGATACACCTGCTAATTTTGCTACTTCTTTTATCGTTGTCATGTCATCCCCCGCTCATTCTGAAAGTAATGTGGAACCGATTACATACAAATCTTAACACGGTTCAATTTTATATGCAAGCGTTTTCTTGTTCTTTTTTTAATTAATTTAAAAAAGGTTATTTAGTTACTGTTATTGGTAATGGCGGTAGTGGTGATTCAAGAGAAATTTCTTCTGGAATGAATGAATTCTACTTGTAGAGAGTCGTCGTACAGCACTAAATTTTGCAGTTATTATAGTTATTTAATGACTGGTATTCGTATTCTAATAGAAATTTCTTCTGGAATATACGGGTTTGCTTGTGGAGAGCCATGGTACCGCCTGAAGCCTTTAGGTCTTCTTGGCTTTCAAGCCTCAAACAACACGTAATCGCTGAAGCGTTAACGGCTTGTAATTCGCATTGAATACTTTACACGGCTACAAGCAATCCCTATTCCGACAGCAATTTCAAGTACGTGGTTGAACCAATCAACCAATATAAAGAAGGATAAAATAGAAAACAGCATCTAAAGAAGGAACACTTCAGATGCTGCTCGAACCATGTTAAATTTAGCGGTTCACATACCTTAGGATGACGATCCCATTATCGACAATATATTCTTCCAACTTCAACTCAATTGGCGGATGCCCACCATAGAACAGCGGCCGCCCGCCTCCTAGAATGATTGGGATCAATCCGATGATATACTCATCAATACAATCCGCTTTTAAAAAGGTATTGATCAACTGACCACCGCCAAAAAGCAAGATATCTTTCCCTGCTTTTTTCTGTTCACTTTTGATGACATCAATAATATCACTGCCGTAAAATTTGACGTTATCGTAATCAGCGATCGGCGAATGAGTGGCTACATAAACGGTCTTCGTTTTGAATTCCAGATGCATATCTTGTTCATAGCACCTTTTTCCCATTACCACGATATCGACATCTTCTAACAACGTTTCATAATTGTACTGATTGTCCGTATCTAATGAACTGTCTTCGTACCCTTTGATCCATTCATAGCTGCCATCTTCATTGGCGATATATCCATCTAAACTCATCGCTAAATTCATCATGATTTTTCTCATTTTAATTACTCCTTTTCAAGCTGCCCTTCGTAAGCTTTTTTCAATTCAGCGATATTAATTTTTTTCATTGGAAGAAAGGCTTGTGTCACACGATCCAATTGTACTCGGTCTGTCGTATTCATCATGTCATTCATGATCGTAGGCGAAATTTGCCATGAAAATCCGTACTTATCTTTCAACCAGCCACATTGCTCAGCTTCTGGTACAAAAGATAATTTTTCCCAAAAGTAATCAATTTCTTCTTGCGTATCGCAATTCACTAAAAATGAAATGGCTTCAGTAAACGTAAACCCATGATCAATGACACTATCCATCGCTACAAAATTTTGACCTTCTAAATTGAACATTCCGTGCATTACTTTTCCACCCTGACCTTGTTCATCATCCTCGCTGTAATAACTCAACCCGTCGATGGCGGCATTCGCAAAGACCGAAGTATAAAATTCTATCGCCTCTTCTGCTTTGCCATACTGTTCACCTGTAAATAACATAGTTGGCGTAATTTTTTGCGAAATCAATTGATCTGGCAAATATATAATTTGCCAAGAAAGGCCATACTTATCTTCTGTCCAACCATATTTCTCACTAAATGGATAAGTATCTAGTGGCATGAGAATTGAACCATTTTTGGATAGTTGTTTCCATAAATGATTTACTTCTGCCAAAGTGTTACAAATGACTTGCAGCGAAACAGATGGATTTAACTTAAAAGTTGGACCAGCAGAAATGGACATAAAAGTTTGGCCTGCCAGAGTGAACACGATACTTTCTGCAGATCCAGAAGGCGTATCAGAGGGGGTGTCATTAAGGGTTACTACGCTGTCGATAGAAGAATGATCAAATAACTTTATATAAAATTCCGCAGCTTCAAGAGCTTCTTTATCATACCAAAGATGTGTAACAATTTTTTGCATGTGTATACCCTCCTTAGTTCTTCTAATTCAGTGTACGACTGACAAAAATAAGTGTCGAAGCATATTGGTTCAGTTTGGGTAACTCAAAGTCGTTTTTCATTTGAGTTGGTGCAACGAGCTTCAGTTCGAGTAACTCATTAGACGCTTTTCATTTGAGTTAGTGCAACGAGCCTTAGTTCGAGTAACTCAAGGTTGATTTTCCATTTGAGTAGCCGCAACGAGCGCTAGTTCGAGCAACTCATTAGACACTTTCCCTTTGAGTCAGTGCAACGAGCCTTTGTTCGAGTAACTCATTAGACGCTTTTAATTCGAGTTAGGGCAACGAGCTTCAGTTAGACTAAATCATTGCTAAATTCATGATGATTTTTCTCATTGCAAGCTTGCCAGCTACTATTTTTTAAGTTACCCTTCATAGATTCTTTTCAATTCGGCAATATCAAGCTTTTTCATTTTAAGGAAGGCTTCTGTTACTCGCTTTAGTTGCTCAGGATTTTTTGTTGCCATCATATCTTTTATGATCGTAGGAATAATTTGCCAAGACACGCCATATTTATCTTTTAACCAGCCGTAATGTTCTGATTCAGGTACAGTAGATAATTTTTCCCAATAGTGGTCGATTTCCTCTTGCGTATCGCAATAGATCATAAAGGAAATAGCTTCGTTAAATGTAAAGTCGTGTGCTGCCCCGCCATCCATCGCTACAAAAAATAGTCCTTCTAGCTCAAACAACCCATACATAACTGTGCCAGCTTGATTCTGTTCATCATCCTCACCATAATAATGAAGGACATCAATTGTTGAATTGAAAAATACCGAAGTATAAAACGTCATTGCTTCTTTTGCTTTGCCGCACTGTTCATCGGAAAAGAGCAAGGTCGGGACAATTTTTTGCGTAATGAATTGATTAGGTAGATATAAAATTTGCCAAGAAAGACCGTACTTATCTTCTGTCCAACCGTATTTATCACTAAATGCGTTGGCACCGAGTGGCATCAAAATGTTGCCTCCGTCAGATAGTTCTTTCCATAAATATTCTGCTTCCTTTGCAGTATCGCAAAAGACTTGAAAAGAAACAGCTGGTGTAAACTTAAAGGAAGATTCGGCAGAAATAGCCATAAACGATTGGCCAGCTAATATAAATTTGACGGTTTCTGCTGCTCCTGAAGGAATATCATAAATAGTCACATGAGTGTTGAGCGAATGAATGTCAAATAATGACGAGTAGAATTCGGCTGCTTTTATTGCTTCTTGATCGAACCAGAAATGCGGAATAATTTTTTGCATGGATAGTACCTCCTTATCGCTTATTGCCCTTGTTTAGTTGAGTATACGCCACACAAAATTAATTGAAAAGTATCTTGCCTATCCTTTTAGAGAGCTGACTAACATCTGATTTTCTACTAAAAAAAGGCCTTCTCTTTTCAAATTGTTCCAAAGAATAATGATAAGTATCGTTCAATCAATCTGTTGTTCAATAAAATAAAACCATTTGTTATTTTTATGATTATTGGTATTAAAGGAAATTAATTAAAAAACAATTACATTTTAATGTCAAAGATAAAAAAGTGAGTGTTATATGAAATGATAACGTTTACAATATTATCATGTTATCTTTTTAACAAATAGGCATTTGAAATGGAGACAGAAGTATGAAAGAAGATTTTGAACGTGATCAGCAGCACGGTTATTACAATAACTGGCGAAAGAGCTATTATCAATTTAATGAGAAATCACACATTAACCATTTTCCTTCTCATTTAAGCGAAGTTTATGAATCGAATTACTATTATAAAACGACTCTTATTCGAAAACCGATCAGCCCTTTATTGATCACGGATAAAACGATTTCTGCTCTGCTTGGGATTAGTTTTGAACAATCCCATATTCTGGTAAATTCAAAAACCTTTTACATCAAAGATATCCGTGATGTAAAGGATACACCTTTTAACACGATTGTTTTTCAATTAGGTGCATTGCCGCTGAAGACAAAAGAAGATTCTCGTACCATCATGAACCGTTACTTCAACAAAGGACCCTTAAATTATCAAATCATTCAATACATTGGGAAAAGTCTAGGGTATCATCACCGTTGCCCTTTTGTTTCAGGTTATGAAATATTTGTACCTGAAAAAGGTTCCTCTAACGGTTCAACAAGTTGGTATGGGCTCCATCATATCCTAGATAGTGTGGAAGATAAAAAAGCGAACCATATCCAGGTTTATTTTCGCGAAGGGCATGAATTGCAGCTGAACGTTTCCGCTCGCAGCTTTAATGAGCAATTAGAGCGTTCGGTCAATCTTTCCATTCTTCAGCAAATGGTGATCGACGAGCTAGTTGGGTTGTTACACTACACCCGTACGCCTTACTTTACCGAAGAACTAAATATTGTCCAAAGACGGCTAAAGGCTTCTACTTTCACTTCAACATTCCACTCAATAGAAAAAGTTCTGAATTTCATGTCAAACTATCGCGTAAACGAGATACTTGAAACAGTTTTTGGGGTAGGGAATCCTTATATCGACGAGATCAGAAGAGATTTTACCCTGACCTTGAAAAATAAACCATCCTCTTTTAATGAATAAATCAAATAGGTCGCGCTCAATTAAAAACTGAGCGCGACCTATTTTTTAGTTGACTGTTTCTTTTAATTTTTTAAAATAAGCAAAAAATGGTTTAATTTTTCGGATACTCTTTTTTTCCATTGGTAAACCGTTTTACGGCTCACTCCTTGCTTTTCAGCAATTTCGGTAACCGATAACTGATTGACCACTGCATCTAATAAATAGGATTGTTCATTTTTAGTTAAAAGCGGCAGCATCTCTTTCAATAGATCCATCTCTTGATAAGCTTGTTCGAATGGCAATTGCGTGTCTGGCTGATTGGACTCTAGTTCTTCTGGCCAAGGCATTTCACGATCCCATTTCCGCTTCTGTTTTCTTAACAAATCAAGTATATGCCAGCGGACCTTTGTGTACGCAAAACCAGTAAATTGATACAAAAATTCTTCTTGTTCTAGGTCTTCTGGAAATGTTTCATAAGCTTCTACTAGTTTTAACAATCCTTGTTGCACAAAATCATCGTAGTCTGCATGTTTCCAGTTTACGTTTAATTTCTTCAATGCTCCATGGACGATTTTTGAATGTTGCTCAAAAAAGGCTTTTTCTTTGTCTTCGCTCAATGTTCTTATCATCTGTCTCAAATCCTTCATAGTGGTGTTACAAGGCCTTGTACCCTTACAGAATAACCAGTTATTGAATAATCGACAATAAACCAAACTAGACAAAAAAACCGCCAAATCCTCACTAATGAGAGACTTTGGGGTCATTTAATGCTATTTGGTGGTTCTGTATATTAAATTTCTAACGGAATTAATGAGTTTGCTTATAATAAGCCATGGTAACGCTTGAAGCCTGAAAAGAAAGTCTTCCAGCTTTCAAGCCTCAAACAGACCATAATCGCTGAAGCTCTAACGCCCTAGAATTTAAATATGAATCCATTGATGATCACAAATGCGGCAAGAACAATAAATAATGAACCTTTCATAAATCCGATTGCTTCAGTTTTTTTGTCAGTTTCAGCTTCTTCATTAGCTGATGATCTGTCTACCGCTTGAGCAGCTTCTTCGATTGCTGACGTTTTTTCACTTGTCATGCTATTTACATCTTCCGCTTTTTGTTCATCAATAAGTGAGCTGTTCTCCACTCCCACTGCTGCTGATACGGTTTCTTTACTCTCGATAGCATCCGACTCTGCTAACAAACTAAGGGGTTCTTCTTCTGATGTGCCACTTTCCGCTTCATTCTTGCTTGGCATCTCTTTATCTATTTCTTCATCTATCGTTTCGGCATCTTCTTCTACTATAACTTCTTGTACAGTGAAGTTCCCTATCGAAAGATTCGTTTGTAGCATCTTTTCTTTTGCTTCTATTCTTGTTTCCAGTTGTTTTATTTCTGCTTTTAATAGATCGATTTTACTTTGATCGTCTGTCTCTTCTAATTCTTCTGCCGCCTGTTCTTCTAGCAGTTGATTGTTTAATTCAGCTAGTTGTTTTTGCATTTTCGCTTGATCCAATTCGATTACGAACTGGTTATACAATGAAAATGAATCGCCTTTGCTATCAACAGCACTCAGATACTCTATCACCCAATCGCCTATTAACTGGTTTGCGATCGAAGGCAACTTTCCTTCATAGGCTTTAGTTTCTTCGTTAAACGTTAAGGAGAGCGTCAATTGTTGGCCCGCTGTCTCTCCATCGAGAGATAATAAGCGGTAAGCAACCGTTACATTTGTCAATAAATCATCTTTAGCTGAATGCAAACTAAATCGAAGCTTTTCACCAACTTTAACCATATTTTGTTCAACTTTGATGGATGAGAGATCAAATAAGGCGGCAGGGTGCGGGATCACTTCAAAATCACCTTTTTTTAGTACTGATTCTTCAGTTATCAAGGCCCTCGTTTCTAATATACTCGAGACATTATTCTCTTCGACCCCAACCGCCTTTGTCATCGACCAAATCCCGATATCTGTTTCTTTATTTGTTTCAAGTCGGCCTTCATATCGTTTTGTTTCACTATCATAGGTCAAGACAACTGTTGTTTCTGCCTCTGTGTTGCTCGAAGAATAACTTAACCTAATTGTTTCAAAAATTTGATCTTCTGGCAGCATCAATTTGAAGGCAATTTGCTCGCCAGCGTGTGCTTTTTTAGGCTCGATCATCAGCTTGTCACTAACGGTTATTTCATTCGTTGGAACAGGCTCCACATTCTCTTCAAGTTCTCTGATTTCATCTGATGCAGCACTCTCTGATCCTACACTTGATTCTATCTCATCATTTGGTGTTGCTGAGACAGATTGGCTGTCGAAATTGGCAAGCAGTATCAAACTCATCGCCAGCAGTAGGTGTATTCCTTTTGATTTCATTTTATGTATCTTCCATTCTATATGTTATCTAATGGTCCCTTAGCTAGTTTAGCGCAAACAAAAAGTTAATCAATCTATTTAAGGGTTTTGACACCAAATAGACAAAAAAAGCCAAGACGATTGTCTCAGCTTGATTCAATAAATTTATATTTTCAAGTAAATAACAAAGGTCTTTTTTTGTTTCGCCACAATTTGTTCATTAATAAACAAAATCGATTTTTTTCTTTTTTATTTTTAATCTTTTTATAGAAAGTTTGTGCTAAAATTATTTGAATTCATTTAAAGGTTCACATTTAATTTAACGGTACGAAGGATTTGTTCATCATCATTCTTAATAAGAATAAACTGGATCTCTTCAGCTGACCAACTATTTAGATCATTAAAAGTATATTCATTTTTACGCAAGACTGTATCGATTGGACAATCTATCATACCATCAGCATTGATTAAAACATCCGCATTTTCTACATCTAGTCGAATCGTCTGATTTCTTCCTTTGATCACATAAATATACTCTGGTTGAAAATATTCTGGTTTAGTTAATTGCATTTCTGTTGTAATGTTTAATCCCTACTTTCGGTGTGCAGCTTGTACAAACATCGTTAAGATAAAATGTGTTGCTTAGTCTCAACTTGAGTTCGTTACTTAACTAGTATACCGAGTATTCATGGCTTCATAACCAAAAGTTACAATAATAACTGGACTAATTTTTTTAAGGAGGCAGTCAAATGACTGACATAAATGTACCCATCGGTTCCACACTAAAGAAAATTAGAGAAAATAAAGGCTATACACAAAAAGAAATTTCTGATCATACGATGGCTCGTTCAACGTATACAAAATTCGAAAATGATGATATCACCCCTACGCTTTCAAAGTACCTTGCCATTTTAGATCATATGGATATGTCCCATGAGGAATTCATCTATCTTTTAAATGATTTTGAACTAGGACAGAAAGAAATGATCCTTTATTTATTTAAACAATTAGAGAAAAATCCAACTCGTGAATTAGTTAATGAGATCATTGAAAAGGGCGAAACATTAGTGCAAGAGCGCTACGACCAATTGATCTTGGATATTCTAAATGCTTGTCGTGGATATGCGGTTTTATTTGAAGGACAAGATCTAGCTACAGCAAAAGAATATGCGCAAAAAGTTTGGGATCGGATGGAAGCATTGGATAAGTGGTACCTAGCTGAACTGCACATTATCAATAGTATCTTGTATCTATTTGATAGTGAAACGGCTGCTTTATTCACAGAAAGAGCACTTGAAACATTAGTTCAATACCCACATCTCGAAGAAGCACTTGTTTTAAAAACCAGCTTTTTGCTTCACTTGACCAACCTCTTGATGATGGATCAAAAGTACGAACAAGCCTTGTTTTACATCAAGCAAATGGAAAGCGAATGTTCCCGTTTGGATTATCCGGTCTTGCTGGCAGCTGCCTTAGTACGCAAAGAAGTTTGTATGAAAAAAATCGGCGATGACTCTGAACCGGGACTTATTGACCAAGCTATCCGTATTTTCGATAGTTTAAACAAACAAAACTTAAAAGAACTAGTTGAAAAAGACCCTGAAAATTTTTTCAATCTTTATTCAAACTACCCTGTCGATAAAATACAAAGTGAACTTTTAACTCATTAATAATAGATCGAATTAGCTGTCAAGATAAATGTTCTTGGCAGTTTATTTGGCGTTAAATGATTTTGGCTTTAGCAATTGCGGTGGTAACGATAAAAATGATATTTGTCTCATCCAACGTTGCTCTTGATCGACCTTTCCTTTTAACAGGTATGTGTAAAATAGTTCTCGAGATGATTTTATTTTTTACTAGCAAAATGAAAGAAGGCGTTCTATCATAAATGTATGCTGAGCGGCAAATACATAGATGAAAGAGGCCTTCTTATGGATAGAATTATAACAAAATTATATGAAATAATAAAGGAATCGAGCGATTTAATCGCTACAGAGGAGTCTATACAACTCTATATGTATGAAGTATTCACTGAATTAGTAGGAGATATCTTCACCCATATGAATCAAGTGATCAAAGAACAAAAACAAGGCGAAGGCTGGAAAGTGAAACGAGACGATTGGAAAACCGTTCAGTTTATTTTTGGTCCTGTTCGTTATCGCCGTACCTTAATGGTCGATCAAGAGAGTCAAAATCATTATCCGCTAGATGACTGGTTAGGCATTCGAAACTACCAACGCCATAGTCCACTCGTAGAAGTGAAAGTAGCAGAACTAGCTAGTAAGTGTACCTACCGGGACACCGCTGAATTATTGAAAGAATGGACGGCAGTCACTATTAGTCACCAAACAGTCGGCAGTCTTCTTAAACGAGTTGGAGGAGCACAAGCACGTGAAGATGAAGAAATGGTAGTAGAACTAGACGAAGCCGTCGAGTTGCCAGAAGGTAAAAAAGTGGACTATTTTTACGCCGAGGCTGATGGCATTTTTGTTCGTGGGACGGAAAAGAGAAAAAGCTTAGAAGTTCGTCATGCGCTACTTTACGAAGGCTGGGAGAAAAATGGAAAGAGAGTCTCCTTAAAGGAGCCTAAAGCGATCATGACGACTAAAAAAACGGCTGGTTTTTGGGCAGAAGTTCAAGCCTTTACTGCGAGTCATTATGCGTTACAACAAGCTCAAGTCATTACCAATAGTGACGGTGGACAAGGCTATACCGCAGACAAATTTCAAGAAGCCTTTTCTCAGTCGAACTATCCTGTAGTCAATCAGTTAGACTCTTATCACATCTTCCAAGGCTTAAATCGCGCGTTTGGTTCACAGACTAGCCTCTTTAAACAGAAGGTCAATCAAGCTTTAAAAACACATGATTTAAATGAGTTAACAATCTGGTTGGATACTTATGAAAGCACACTAGACGAGACACCAGCAGTGGAAAAACTGACTACCTTTAGAACATACGTATTACGGAATTGGGATCGAATTTTCGATTGGCGTGAAAAAGTAGAACAGGTTCCGCAGGACGCAAGAGGTTTAGGCGCAATGGAGTCGAATCAGCGGCATATTTCTTTTCGGATGAAAAAGCGTGGGATGCATTGGAGCGAAGAAGGCTGTGAAGCCATGGTAAAGGTAAAACAAGGCATCTTAAATCACACGTTACGTGACGCCTATCTTCACCAACAAAATAGGAGTACGAGACAACAACGCAAGCTGAAACAAACGGTTCGTTTATCGTCGCTATTGCATCAGAAGACACGTCAGTCGGTTGGTGCAAAGGATGGGACAATGCCGTTGTATGCTTCTCATTCATCAGCAATGGGGAAACTCATAAAAAGTTTTCGTTAATTCCCTTCTGTTTGGGGAAGGTTCCTTGTTTTAGGAACCTTCTCCAAACGGATGGGCCAGCAAACGGCGGAGCCGTGCGGTAGTAGACGAGTGTACAAAAGTAGAACGCCTAAACTAGCAGGATAATAGGACGACCGAGAAAAACTTGACACAGACTTTTAACAGTCCAAAATTGAGTTCCCTAGCCTTTTATGCTAAACTAAATTAGTATAAAAGGAAGCGCTTACTTATTTCGTTATTTTTTGTTTGTTTTTACAAAAAAGGAGGAGGAAGTTAAGATGACAAGTTTTGTAGAATGGGATTTTTTGACCGAGTTTGTGGAAAAAGCTTTTATGGCTTATGGAATACCGGAAGCAGATGCGAAGATCTGTGCGGACGTTTTATTACAGTCAGATAAAAAAGGGATCGAGAGTCACGGAGTCAATCGTTTTAAACCGATCTATATCGACCGGATCAAAGATGGTATCCAAAATCCGGTGACTGAATTTGAAATCGTGCGTGAAACACCTACAACGGCCGTAGTTGATGGACATGACGGTATGGGCCAAGTGATCGCCCATCGTTCGATGCAAATGGCCATTGATAAAGCTAAAAAATACGGTATGGGCATGGTAGCCGTGCGGAATTCTACCCATTTTGGCATTGCCGGTTATTATACGGATATGGCGGCAGATGCTGGTTGTATTGGTATGGCTGGAACAAACGCCCGCCCTTCCATTGCGCCAACATTTAGTGTGCAAAATAAATTGGGTACGAACCCATTGACGGTCAGTTTCCCAACGGATGAAGCATTCCCATTCTCATTAGACTGTGCCACTTCCATCATCCAACGAGGCAAAATTGAACTCTATGAGCGTGAAGGCAAAGATACTCCGGCTGGAACAGTCATCGCCCATGATGGTTCTGTCATGACGGATTCTCCAACGATTCTAAAAGCTCTTCAATCTGGCGAAGCAGCTCTTGCTCCACTGGGAGGGATCGGCGAAGATCTTTCTGGTTATAAAGGTTATGGTTACGCTACGATCGTTGAAGTTCTTTCATCTGCTTTACAGCAAGGGAATTTCTTAAGTATGCTATCTGGTATCGGCGAAAGCGGCGAAAAAATCAAATTCCATTTAGGTCACTTCTTCATCGCCATTGATACGGAAGCCTTTATGGGTCTAGAAAGTTTCAAGAAAACGACCGGTGACATCATGCGTGAATTGCGGGCTGCTGAAAAAGCTCCCGGCGCTGAACGAATCTATACTGCCGGAGAAAAGGAATACTTAATTTGGCAAAAACGTCAAAAAACTGGTCTTCCGGTTAGTGAACCCGTTCAAAAAGAACTGATTGCGATCCGCGACGATGCTGGATTGACCGATTACCGCTTCCCATTTGAACAGTAAGGGAGATCAATTATGGATAATAAAAAAGAAGCACTTGCAAAGCATTACGAATGGAACGGAAAAATTGAAGTCATGAGCCGCGTTCCGCTCAATAGTCGGGAAGATTTGGCACTCGCCTATACACCTGGCGTGGCCGAAGCTTGTTTAGCTATTGAAAAAAAACCAGATGAAGCTTATAAATTAACGCGGAAAAACAATTTAGTAGCGGTCATCACGAATGGGACGGCTGTGCTTGGCCTAGGCGCTATCGGTCCAGCGGCTTCTATGCCAGTAATGGAGGGCAAATGTGTTTTGTTTAAAGCCTTCGCTGACGTTGACGCCTTCCCTATTTCCATTCAATCAAGAGATGTTGCTGTTATTGTGCAAACGATCGAGCAAATCAGTGGCAGTTTTGGTGGGATCAATCTTGAGGACATTGCAGCGCCTGAATGTTTTGAGGTTGAACGTCGCCTGAAAGCTTCGCTGGATATTCCGGTTTTCCATGATGATCAACACGGAACAGCCGTCGTCGTTGCTGCTGGATTGATCAATGCCTTAAAACTAGTTGATAAATCCTTTGCTAGCATCAAAGTCGTTGTCAATGGAGCTGGGTCAGCTGGTATCGCTGTTGCAAAACACTTATTGAACTTTGGTGTGCGAAATCTGATCTTAACGGATAAATCCGGTATTTTAGCTAGTGATACACCTGATTTAAATAGTGAACAGCAACACATGATGACCGTGACCAACTTGACGAAGCAACATGGTGATCTGACTTTGGCATTAAAGGATGCGGATGTTTTCATCGGTGTATCGTCAGGGAATATCTTGAAGCCGTCTATGATTCAAAACATGAAGTCAGATCCAATCGTTTTCGCCATGGCTAACCCGGTACCAGAGATCATGCCTGAACTGGCAGCTACAGCTGGTGTCGCCGTCATAGGGACTGGGCGCAGCGATTATCCGAATCAAGTCAATAATGTCTTAGCTTTCCCTGGGATATTCAAAGGCGCTCTCAGCGTTCGAGCTTCTGATATCAACGAAGCCATGAAAGTCGCCGCCTCTCACGCAATTGCTTCGCTGATTACTAGTGATGAATTAAGAGCGGACTATGTGATCCCTGATGCGTTGGACCCAAGAGTCTGTCCTGCTGTTGCTAAAGCTGTAAAAGAGGCTGCTATTGAGACACAAATTAATCGCATTTAACGATGTATGCTTTACTAGTTAAAGGTACTAATTTAAACATAAAGGGTTCTTAACAAAATAATATTAGTACATTTTAAATGAAATTTATGGAGGAATAGGATTTGCTTGTAGCCGTGTAAAGGATTCAATGCGAATTACAGAGCGTTGACGCTTCAGCGATTACGCCCTGTTTGAGGCTTGAAAGCCTTAAGACTGTGCGTTTCAGGCTTCAGGCGCTCCCATGGCTCCACAAGCAAATCCGTCTATTCCAGAAGAAATTTCGTGTCATCAATACTATCTATTGAATCCAAATAAATAACCTGATAACCGCCACAGAGAAAATTGGCCGTTATCAGGTTATTCTTTTTTAATAGGTATCGCTTGTCCAGCCATTGGCTTTGTAAGCATTCACCATGTTCTTATTGTGCTCATCCGTTGCATAGTTGATTTCTAAAGGTCTTAAATGGATTGCAATCGTTCCTGCTGCTTTATTTTTTTCTACTGAAATTACTTCGATCTCAACAGGATCCACAAACATAGAATCTTTGATGAAATCCCCTTTTCGCGGAATATTGATTGATTCAAAGGGTTTTGTCAGTGTGATTACTTTCTCTTCAGGGATTTTTATATTGATCGTGCGATAAAGTGTCATTTCCATTATCTTCCCTCCAAAGTTTTATCGTTAAGTAAATCATATCATACCTTTCGAAACGCGACGAATAGAACACTCATTTTTTAGATTAATTTAATTTTACTTGAATTTTTTTGATGTCTGGCTGATTTCTTTATTTCATAGTATTTATTCATATACTGTGCAGCTAAACTTGTTACTTTATCAAAATCGCCTATTTTTACAGATTCGAATAAATGTCCACCCACACCAACAGCAACGACTCCTGCTTTAAACCATTCTGCCATGCTGTCTATGCTGACACCGCCTGTAGGCATGATATTTAAATAAGGTAAAGGTGCTTTAAATGCCTTGACGATACTCGGACTATAAACACTTCCTGGAAATAATTTAACAATATCGACGCCACTTTTAAGTGCTGTTTCCATCTCAGTAATCGTCATGCACCCTGGTAAGTAGGGAATTTGATAAAGATTGCACATCTCTGCTGTTTTATGATTAAAACTTGGGCTAACAATATATTGCGCACCAGCTATAATGGCTAAGCGTGCCGTTGTTGCGTCTAGCACTGTTCCAGCACCTATGAGAATGCCAGTATCCTCTTTGTAGTAATCAGATAGTTCTTTTATAATTTCATTAGCTTCTGGGACAGTAAAGGTTATTTCTATACTCATGATCCCACCCTTAATGACAGCATGACTCGTTTTCAACACTTCTTCTTTTGTTTCACCTCTTAGAACAGCTATAACTCCTGCTTTTTCTATTCGTTGTAAAATCCTCATTTTTTTCATTTTTTCGATCTCCTTAAAATAGTATCAACATGAAGTAACCGTATTCATTTTATCTTCAACAAAATTATTTAAATCGACTTTTTTTTCATATTAGGAGCTCTTTAGATTTAACTAGTGTATCTTCCTCTAAGTTGATTACTTCTAAAAATAAAAACATAGCTTCTATACGAATGGTATAGAAGCTATGTTCGACGATCTTATTTTAGAATTCTTCCTCTTCGTCATCTTGATCATCTTGATCAGAATATTCAGCTGACCATGTCACGATCCCTCGCTGAGCTTCGTTGATTACAGAAGCGACTGCGTCTTGGATGGAAGAACCAATCATTTGTTGATTGATCGCATCAATAAACATTGGTAAATTGACACCTGCGATCACGTGGACTTTCTTTTGTTGTTCCGCTGTAAGTGAATTCACAGCCAAAACAGCTTGGTTATACAGACTAGCGCCCGCTAGATCCACGAAAATAATGACACCATCATTTTGATCAACTGCTTTGATTGCTTTTAAAAATTTTCCATTTAAATCTTGGACATTATCTTCTTGAAACAGGTTTAGCGTTTTAATATTTTCGGTGCTGCCAATGATCAAATCGGCCGCGCTGACAATACCATTACTCATCTCTCCATGTGTAGCAACGATGATCCCAATCATTTATTATTCCTCCCGACTAGCTGTTTCAAATAAAGTAATACTTCATTCATATTCGTATCACTCAGTTGATTCTGCTTCAAATCGTCTTTACTCAATGTAAAACGATCTTTTTCTTTGGTGGCGCTGATGACGTACACTAAGCGATTATTTGCAATCTCAGACGAAACAACTGTCTCTATTGAGTTGCTAGAAATGGCTAATTTACGATTACTCATCACTTGGTATAATTTTTTTCTTGAACCAATACTATCTAACATATAGACAGTAGCATTGCTTTGGCCCATGACTTTTTCTAAACCGGCATTATTCGTACAACCGGCATCTAGAAAAGCAAATGCTAGTTTTTTATTTCTAAATTGTTTCGTGCTATAAAGCTGCACTAGAACAGAAGATGTATTTCGAATCAAATTGTGCTTATTCGGCCAGCCTCTAGCTACGCTCTTTAAAAAGAAGAAATAGAGAACATAGAATAGAATGCACAGTAGCGAAACCGGGCTTATCAAAGCATTGGTTTGGAATACCGGCATAGCCACTTGCCATGTGAACACTAACCCTACGATGATGTATAAGATAGCCGAAAGAAAAATGAATCTCATCGTATTTTTCTTTCGATCTGCTACATCAAAAAATTGATACGGACCAAGATGAGCTGCTGGAGTATCATAATAAGTGCAAATAATTGTATCTGCTTTTTTTATGTCTCCAACATAAAGATTATTATATTCTACAAGATCTTTCTCATTCAATTTAAAGGTCTCTAGCTCAACATCTGACCTGAATTGACGAATGTCAGCTGTCAAACTTTCTAAAAAACGATCTTTTCGTTTTCGCGTATAACGCTTCCCAAAAATGGAATGATAGCGAACATACCAATCTTCTAATTGTTCATCTTGTTCCATCAATTATCATCCTAACTCATTATAGATTAAATTTTGCCAAAACTTCTTTCAAATTAGTTCTTGGAGCAGATGGTGTTGCTTGGAAATAGATATCTTCCACATGGTACTTTTCATCAAGCTCTTTTAATTTTAACGCATCTTCTCTATTTAGGTAAACGGATTTTGTAACAAAAATATCCTCTTCCCCTTTTTGAGCGATGCCGCCGATATTTATTTCTTTCATTGGAACACCATGTTTCACCAATTCATAAATAACATCAACTGTTTTGGCGATCAAGATACAGCTGTATTCTTTGAACTCGAATTCATCCCAATAGTATTTGCATTTTTCTAGAGTCATAACGACCGTTTTCTTACCTGTACGTCCTCCAGCACTTTTATACAAACTTTTCATAAATTTATCTTTTGCTACAATATCATCCACAACGAATAATGAATTTACTCCGTCACGCCCAGAAAGTGTCAGCATGACTTGTCCATGGATCAAACGCTCATCTATACGCGCTAAATTTACTACTCCCATTGATTTCAACTTCCTTTCTTATGCTTGTTTCGCTTCTTAATTGATTATAAAATTCCTACTGCTGCTAATACGATCAAGATCAATGTTAACCATAACAGTGCTCTCGTAACTTTTAATCCCTTCTTGACATAGTACCAATAAATACCCATAACGGTTGCAAGTGGTAGTATACCTGGCAAGATAGTGTCAAGCGTTTCTTGAATGATAAACGGCCTTCCAGAGATCATGAATTCCAAGGAAGAGGAGACCGTTACATAGTTTCCGGCTAGGATCCCCATCATGAACAACCCTAAAATAGACAACAATTCGATCGCATTTTGAACTCCTGCACTTTCCATTAGTCCTGTAGCACTTTTACCCATGACGAACCCTTGACGAGCAAAGAATAAACCGATCAACACTTGATAAGTGGCAAAAGCGATGAATGGGAATAACGCTCCAGCAGCTGATCCATTTTGAGCCCAAGGAATAGCGATAGCAATAAAAATATATTGGATCGTTCCTGAGTCGATCGAGTCACCAATACCAGATAAGGCACCCATTAGACCGGCCTTAGTATTGTACATTAAGTCATCTGTCATAACAATTTCTTCGTTGTTTTGTTCTTGTTTGGCACGTTCTTGTTCCATTGAAGACATTAAACCGGTTAAGATCCCGCCACCCCATGTTAATTGGGTATTGAAGAACAATAATTGTCTTTTATATGCTGCACGTAAAGCATCATCGTCTTTGTATAGTTTTCGCAAAACAGGCATCATACCGTATAGTAAAGATGGTGCAAGGTAACGCTCAAATGAATGAGGGATCTCATTTGCAAAGTGCCATCTTAAGTAAGCTATCGAAACATCCTTGTTTGTCAGTTCTCCTAGTTCCATTTCTTTAGTGCTCTCAGTAAGCGTTGCTTGTTGTGTGTCAGTCGTCATTTTTAGTGCTCCTTTCGCTCATCGTTTTTTTTAGAAATCATCGTCGTCATCATCATCGGGTCCGTCAACATTATTTGTGCCGTTTGCCGAAGATGCATTTGCAGTATTGTTGCGACTAAGTACGAATATTGCTGCAATCAATGTCCCTACAATTGCATAAGTTACCATTGTAATGCCTATATCCTTGAAGACTACACTGATAAAGTAAGCTAGTAAGAAAAATACCATATAATCGCGACGTCCAATAACATAAATGGTAGTAGCGATCCCGATAGCTGCTAATCCGCCACCAACAACTTCAAGGATGTGTAAGAATACGGTCCCTTCCAAAGTTGCGATAACATCCGCAATGACTGGGGCTCCCCAATACAAAGCACCGAAAACTAATGGTACGAATAAGATGAAAGAAGCAATGACTGGATAAAAAACGATTGAACGAGCAATGGCACCGTGGTCCAATTTTTCGACCGCTCTATCTGTATATCTTCCAATAAATGTATTGATAAAGAAACGGAATTGGTAGAGATAAGATCCTAACAAACCGACTGGAACGGCGACCGCGATTGCAGCCTCAGGCGAAAGATCTCCCAACAAAGCTACTGACACAGCAACGGCTGCAGCAATCGATGGTTCAGAAGGCATTGTACCCCCTGGAGAAAATACCCCCATATAAATCAATTGGATCGCTGCAGTGATGATCATTGCACCTGCAACATCTCCCATTACGATACCAACTATTAAACCGGTCATTAATGGAGAAAAACGTAGTGTTAACGTAGCCCCACCTAAAAATGACCTTGACATGATTGCAGCTACCCAAAGTGCGATAACGAGACTTTGCCATATTGATAATGTTTCCATTTCTTATTACCTCCTTATTTATTGATAAAATTTTCTAAATCGATCAGTGTTGTTGTTAATCGTTCTTCATTTATTTGCAACGGCAACAGATGAACTTTTTGTTTGCTGTCGATCAATTGGACTATGTTTTTTAACGTACTTTCAGACATCGGATACACACCCATCTCTGTTAACGATTTGGGTAACTGCAGCGATTCATAAAATGGGATCAATTCATTGATCGTAGACCATTTTTTTTCTAATGCTAGTTGATAAAAGATACCATATGCTACCTTTTCACCGTGTAAGTATTCATGCACCTCTGGTAGATAAGCCGAGATCGCATCATGGATCGCATGGGCCGCCGTATTTCGCGCATATTTATCGCCCAAGCCGCCAACCAAACCAGCGATGGCAAAAATGATCTCTGAAATATGAATAAATTCAGCTGAGATCGTTTTTGCTTCCATATCCATGATCGCTTTTTCAGCTTCTGCCAGCACTTTTTCTTTGCACATACGAGCAGCAAAACGTGCCATCTGTGGAAAAGGTTCGTCGTTAAACGCTTCTTGCTCTAAAATCAAGTCTGACTCATACCATTTTGCTAGCGTATCAGCAATTCCAGCAATAAAGTAATTGACCGGTGAATCGATCACTAGTGCTGGATCGGTGATCAGGAAAGCGGCTTGTCGCTTGACATGCTCGGATTTCCCTTCTGCTAAACCATTGTCATGATACATGACCGAGAGCGGTGTCCATGGTGCACAATTGCTAGCCATTGTTGGAACGAGGCCGAATTGCGTATTAGTTAAATGACTAGCATATAAAACTAAATCGGATAATTTACCTCCGCCGACTCCGATAACAAAATCGATTTTATTTTTTTCAATAATTTCTGTAATACGGTGACACTCGTTATAACTGCATTCTCCATTATATTGTTCATAGATCATTTTTTTGTCTAGCTGCATCACCTTAGTTAGGTAAGGTTTTGCTTTTTCCCAAGATATGCTGCCATGCACGATCAATATACGACTAGCATCATATTCTTGAAGTAGTTCTGGAATCAGGTCTATCGATCCCTCACTATAACAGTAAAACTGCGGCCCTCCCTTCACATTTAAATCGGTAAGCATTCACAAATCTCCTTCCTAATTCAAGTAAGAACTACTGCTCTGTACGGCTCTATTTGGAAGAAGACCTTGTGTGATCCGCTCACAATCGGCAGCACATTTATTTCCCATTTCTTCAAGACATTCCATCGTGTAAGCCGAAGTATGCGGAGTGATGATAACGCTGTCAAAATCAAGGTAAGAATGATCTGCACGACCGGGTTCAACTTCCAGTACATCGGTCGCAAATCCAGCAACTTTACCTATTTCTAATGCATGGATCAACGCGTCTTCTTCGATCAATGCTCCTCTAGCCGTATTAGATAAGTAGACATTATCTTTCATTTTAGTAAACTCTTCCGTAGAGAGCATATGGTAGTTATCGTCTGTTAGACTTGCACATATACAGATCACATCTGCTCTTTCTAAAAGCTCATCTAGTGCTACTTTTCTTGCACCAAATGCTTCAATTTCCACTTTTTCTTTATTGGGATCGTATGCCAGCACTTCGCAACGGAAACCATAATGAAGGATCTCAGCAACGCGGCTGCCAATATTTCCGATTCCGATAACACCTACTGTTTTCCCACCAAGAGCATGACCGACAAATTGAGCTCGTTCTTCCCATTTGTCTTGCACGACGCTCTGATAAGCTAAGCTGGTTTTTCTCATGACATTCAATAAATTGGTCACATTGTTTTCGGCAACTGCATCCCGTTCGATCAAAGCCGGTACGATCGATACGATCGTGTTGTGTTGCTTAGCTGCCACTAGATCGACATTGTTAAAACCGATGCCATGTCTTGTGATCAATTTTAATTCATCTTTATGATCAAAGAACGTTTGTGTGAAAAAAGGTGTCACGCTGGCAATGATCATATTGAATCCTTTTAATTCTTCGGCTAACGTTTTTCCATCGATAGCACTATCAAAAGTAAATTTTTGCACCTCTCCTATTTGTTGCAAACGTTTTAAATGGTCTGGAAAAATTTTTCCAAAACTACTTGAATTGACGATTGCGATTTTGTTGTGTCCACTCATTTTTAGCGTTCCCCATTTCTCGTAACCTTATGACCGCCGAATTGATTGCGCATAGTTGCTACAACTTTTGCCGAAAAGCTATCATCGATTTTCGATACGTTACGAGCGAATAATGAACTTGCAATAACCGGAACAGGGATATTTAAATCGAGCGCCTCAACGACTGTCCATTTTCCTTCGCCACTGACATCTACGACACCTTTGATATCGTCCAATTTAGGATCACTCTTGAAACTTTCTTCGGTCAGTTCCATCAGCCATGAGCGGATAACCGATCCATGATTCCAAACGGAAGCTACTTTTTCGAAATCGTAATCGTATCTACCAGCATTTAAGATATCGAATCCTTCACCAACAGCTTGCATCATGCCGTATTCGATGCCATTGTGAACCATTTTCAAGTAATGTCCGCTACCGGATTCTCCTGTATAAAGATAACCTTGATCACAAGCTAGTGCAGCAAAAACTGCTTCTGTTTCTTCGAAAACGTCAGCATCTCCGCCAACCATCAGACAAGCTCCAGTTTGAGCCCCTTCCATTCCACCTGATGTACCGCAATCTAGAAAACCGATTCCTTTTTCTTTAGCTAGTTCATAATTTTTCACACTATTCTTGAAATACGAATTTCCTCCGTCTATCAAAATGTCACCTGGGTGCAATTGATTGCTAAGTGTTTCCACTAATGCATTGGTAATTTCTCCTGCAGGTGTACTTAAAAAGATGATTTTTTTTTCTTCTAAGCTTTCTAAAAATTCTTCTTGTGAGTTGGCAATTGCTAAATGACTTTCAGAAGCTTTTTGGCGTGCTGGGATCGAAACATCGTAACCCACAACAGCGATATTACTTTCTTGTAAATTCAAAGCTAAATTCAAACCCATTTTTCCTAAACCTATAATACCTACTTTCAAGTCTTCTCCTCCTCTTTGCTCTTCTCTTTCATAACCCAATTATAACAAATATTTTTTATTTGTAAAGGGCTTTCATAAAAAATATTTTTTACTCAAAAAATGTAGTATACTATTATTAAAGAGGAGTTGAACTTATATGTCCTATAATTATTTAGAAAAATTACTACGACCTTATATGAAAGGTTTTAACGATACTGAGAACATCATCGCCGACCATTTCATTAAACTCGGCAATGAAGTAGTCAATAAAACGCTTTCTAATTTAGCAGATGACACCGGACTTTCTGAAGCTACTATTTTCAAATTTGTTAAAAAAATCGGTTTTGACGGCTTCCCTAATTTCAAAATTTCGGTGGCTTCCAATTTTCGAACGATGGAAGAACGAAAAAACGAGTTAGCGGTCTTTTCTGACATCAGTAAAGAAGATTCTTCGTACACGATCGCCCAAAAGTTGGTTTATTCAAATAAACTCGCACTTGATAACTTAGGTGAATCACTTGATGAAAAGAAAATCAATCAAGCATTAGATTTAATGTATGATTCAAAAACCCTACACTTTTTTGGCCAAGGGGCTTCCTCCGTGATCGCATTAGACAGCTACCACAAATTTTTGCGCACAGGGGTCTACTGCAATTACATTTCTGATTACCATATGCAACTGAGCTACGCTACAAAGCTTGGCCCAAATGATTGTGTCTTTTTATTTTCCCACTCTGGAGAGACGATCGAAACGATTGAAGTGGCGAAAATTTTGTGCGCCAATCATGTCAAAATTATTGTCTTGACCGGTAACCACTACACGGATTTAGTGAAACTTTCGACTGTCGCGTTTATTGTCGATTCAGAAGAATCCGTTTTCCAATCAGAGACACTCACCTCACGAATTCTTTATATGACGATCATTGATATTCTTTATGTGGCCTTGATGTATCATGATGAAGCCAAAAATAAAGAGTCACTAGAGAAGATCCGCAAAGCACTAGTTATTACCAAAAAAAGAAGGCCATTGCGATGACCATTAAAGCAATCGTATGCGATATGGACGGGACGCTGCTTACTTCTGATCATACTATAGCCCCTAAAACGTTCAGTAAATTGATGGAGCTGCAAACTAAAGGCGTCCAATTGATTCTGGCCAGCGGGCGTAGCTATATCCGCTTGTTGCCTGATGCTTTAAAATTGCAGATGGATAAAAATGCTGGCTTGATGATCGATGTCAACGGTACGTCTATCTATCACGTCGAAACCGCTAAACGCGACCGGATCGGGCTATTAGAAGGATCTTTCATTACTGAACTCAATCAGTTCTTCTCGCTCTTTACAGTGGAATTGCAATACAGTCAAGATGATACGATCTTTACTTATTTACCCGATGAGATTTACACCATTAAACAAAATATCCGCGGGGAAATGCGTCTGCCAGATGATTACCCTTGGATGGGCGGGATGTATGGCTGGTTATGCGACACTCGTGACGGTTACCCTAATCAACATATGATTCGCAGTTTGGCAAATACGCCAACTTCTTGCAATAAGATATCCGTCGTCCAAGAGCCTGCTTATATGTCCTTTGTTCGTGACACATTAAAAAATCATCCGATCTACGAGCAATATGAATACGTTTTCTCAGACGAACGTAAGATGGAGATCACGAATAAAGCTATCACCAAAGGAAATGCTTTGGATCGCATTATGGCAAAACAAAACATCCAGCATGATGAAATGGTCGTGTTTGGCGATAGTGAAAACGACATCTCGATGTTCAAAAATAAAAAATATTCGGTTGCTATGGGGAATGCACTTGCCTCCGCAAAGCAACAAGCTAATTACACCACCGATAGTCATAACCATGAAGGGGTCTATCATATGTTGGTTCGTTTAGAAGATCAAGGACTCTTCGAATGAGAAGATAAAAAGTGATACACTTATTTCTTAGTATTAGTGCAATAAAATAAAATTCCTTCTGGAATGGACGGGTTTGCTTGTGGAGAGCCATGAGAGCGCCTGAAGCCTCTCGTCTTACAGGCTTTCAAGCCTCAAACAGAGCATAATCGCTAAGGCTCTAACGCTCTGTAATTCGCATTGAATCTTTGACACGGCTACAAGCAACCCCTATTCCTCCAGAAATTTGGTGTCATCAATTTATCTAACATAAGAATAAAAAGTTGTATAATTTTTGGTTCTACGTCAAATGGTGTGGATATTTAAAAATAAAATTTCTTCTGGAATGGATGGGTTTGCTTGTGGAAAGCCATGAGAGCGCCTGAAGCCTTTGGTGTTATAGGCTTTCAAGCCTCAAACAGAGCGTAATCGCTAGGCTCTAACGCTCTGTAATTCGCATTGAATCTTCGACACGGCTACAAGCAACCCCTATTCCGACAGAAATTTGGTGTCATCAATACTATAAAATCGTTATAAATAAATAACCTGATAACTGCCATTACTAAATAGGTAGTTATCAGGTTATTCTTTTTTTATAAGTATCACTCATCTAGCCATTGGCATTATAAATAGGACTATTACCGAAGAAAATGCGTTAAATTTCATTATGAAATGAAAAAACATCTAGCATGATGAAATACCTTAATAAATCAATTCCACATCCATAGATATGATTATTAAAATTTATAGATACTTCTTCCTGTTTGCGTACTCTAATAAAGAGGAGGCGAAGATTATGATAGTAGTCAAAAATCGAAATAAATCGAGTTACTTGTGTGCTATAGAAGCTTTGGATAAACGAATGGTACTGCCTGATGAAGAAGCTCTTCATTTATTGAATATGCAAAAAGGATTTAAAGGAGAGGTCTTATTTGATTCGCTGTTGGAAGAATTTTTAGACGTGGACGCATTGATCCTGAATGACTTGATGTTCACAGAAAAAGGAAGTACGTTTCAAGTCGATTCATTGATTCTGACCGGAGAAAAAGTTTTATTGTTTGAGGTAAAAAATTATGAAGGGAATTTTCAATTCAAAGCGCATCATCTCTTGACATCTTCCGGCAAAGAAATCGGTAACCCATTAAATCAATTGGATGATACTTCTATCAAGATGCGGCAACTTTTGAGCAAATGGAATGTCAATCTGACGTTTGATCCTACACTCATTTTTGTGAATCCTGCTTTCACGCTGTACAATGCGCCAGCTGGCAGTCCAATCATTTTTCCTACACAAATCAAGGAACACTTTTCCCGAATGAATCGGAATGTCTTACCACTATCGAAAAGGCATCACCATTTTGCGGATAAAATGATAGCAGAAAATCAGGAAGAAGCGGCTTTTCAACGGAAGTTACCGAGTTACACTTACGATCTACTCAAAAAGGGTCTATGGTGTATCGAATGTGACTCTCCCGATTTATCAAATACTCAACGGACTTGTTCTTGCAAAGCTTGCGGATCTAAAGCAACTATCGAAGATACGGTTTCGCGTCAAATAAAGGATTTCAAACTACTGTTTCCTGATTCTAAAGTAACTACCGCTGCTATGTTTGACTGGTTAGGTTCCACTATTTCAATGGAAAGAATCAGGAAGATATTATTAAAAAATCACAAAACTTGCGGAGCCACGTATGGTTCCTATTATGAATAAAAAAAATCTTTTTAAGTTATAGATACTCGTCTGGTGACGAGTATCACCCGATCAATTCCTTTCTATTAACTTTTTTTATTATCATCGCTTAGATTCGGTCGATTCAATTGCGATTCAGCTTTGAGTTACCCGAACTGCGGCTAGTTGCTGCAACTCAAATGAAAAGTGACTAATGAGTTACTCGAACTGAAGCTAGTTGCTGCAACTCAAATAAAAAACGACTAGTGAGTTACTCGAACTGAAGCTAGTTGCCGCAACTCAAATGAAAAGAGCCTTTGAGCTACTCGAACTGAAGCTAGTTACTGCTACTCAAATGAAAAGTGACTAATGAGTTGCACGAACTGAGGCTAGTTACCACTACTCAAATGAAAAGCGACCAATGAGTTGCTCGAACTGAGGCTAGTTGCTGCAACTCAAATGAAAAGCGACCAATGAGTTACTCGAACTGAAGCTAGTTGCTGCTACTCAAATGAAAAGTGACTAATGAGTTGCACGAACTGAGGCTAGTTACTGCTACTCAAATGAAAAACGACTAGTGAGTTACTCGAACCACGGCTAGTTACCGCAACTCAAATGAAAAGCGACCAATGAGTTACTCGAACTGAGGCTAGTTACCACTACTCAAATGAAAAACGCCTAATGAATTACTCGAACTGAGGCTAGTTGCCTCTACTCAATCGGAAAGTGACTAATGAGTTACTCGAACTGAAGCTAGTTACTCTTTCCCAAATAAAATACGCTAAGAAAAGAAAGAGAGCCTCAAGAATGAAGATTCTTGAGGCTTTCTTAGTTTATTAATGAAGTTCTTTCACTGGTACATCCAACCGCTCTTTCAATAATTCGAACCACAACTTATAGCCTTCTCCATTTGGATGGACTTCGTCAGACAGAACATCTCCAATCAATAAATGACGTTCTTCCATTCTAGTTTGCATTAATTGATAAATATCAATAAACGGCCACTGCTGCTCTTTAACATATTCAGCAATTTCATTATTGTATTGGTCATAGGTAACTCGACTGCCCGTTAAATATACATCATTATAAATAGTAGGATTTGCAGTTTGCAAAACAACCAATGTATCTGGCAGCTCCGTTTTGAACGTGTCCATGATCCAGTGGATGTCTGCTTTTGTTTGGTCAATATCCCTTTGCGGATAGCGGTTATTGTTGATCAAACACAATTCAAAAATAATAATATCCGGATCGTCTTTAATGACTGACCTAATTTTATGCCTTGAAATCAGATTTGCTGTACTATAGCCGCTGTAACCATGATTGATTACTTTAGCGTTTATCCCAGCCATCTTGTCAAGATCCGTTTCCAGTAAATTACCCCACACGGATTGTGCTTCAGTCGCACCTTTTCCATAGGTTACACTGCTGCCTAGAACAACGATAGTTACTTCACCATCGCGTTCCGTTACAAATTTTGAACGCTCCACTAAACTTTCATGTTTAAAAGTATCCGATAATTTATAGGTTTCATTCATCTGAGCCAAGGTTCTATTTTCTTTAGTAAACTTGAAGAAGAAAATAAAAACCGCTACCAACACTATGACTATCCCAATTTTCAAATTAGCTCGTTTCATTTAAACGACTCCTCCAACTATTAGTTAATGCAGTATACCATGATTTACTATCCTAAAATAAGGCAACTTTCCGACTATTTTGACGGCTGATTTTAAAAAAAATCATCCTGGTTTAATGCGTGGTTCAAACTGCTGTTTCAAGAAAAATTTTATCAACCTCATTCTTTAACTCAACGTCTATAAGTATTTGCAAGCTTTTTATTTCCTTAGTCACAGTATCTCTTTTTTTTATCTATTACAAATTTATTTTAGTTGTACTCGAGCAGTTTGATAGATCCATGCCGTCACTTCTTCTACGGTCATCTGTTCCAATTGACTCTTAACTTTCTGCATATACTCTTTAAATTGCATATCCTGTTCTCCTCCTATTTGTAAGGTCGGTTTTATCCACTTCTATTTTGTCACATGGGTCGTATTTTGATGTTTAAAGACATTAAAAGCAGCTATTGTATTTATCGGGATAGAAAAAAAACGCTCATTACATCAATTGTAATGAACGCTCTTTTGAATTGCTAAAATGTTTGTCTTTATAACTTTTTAGTTTTGGCAGAGTAGTTAAATCGATTACACGAAATTTTTAGAAGGATAAAAGGTGCTTGTATCCATGTAAAAAAACTGAAAGGAAGTACTGTAGTCACTAATGCCCAAGTGTAACAGGTTTGTAAACTGTTAAAACAACCCTAAGAATTTAGCCTTTTTCACTTTTTGAGGTGTCTTAGTAAAAATAGGTTCACCATTTACCAAGTCTTTAGTGACTTGATGGTATTCTGCAACTTTTTCTGGACCAAATTCTTTTTCCAATTTTTGATAAGCTTCTTTCATATGAAAAGAACGTGAACCAATATTGTGTGCATCCGAAGCAATAAAATGTACTAAGTTGGATTCGATTAATTGCTTACTGACTTTTTGGATTTCTTTACCGAACCCTCCAGTATAACTGGCGGCAGTTAGTTGCACCAAAACTCCTTTTTCAACAAAAGACATCAATAGGTCCGGATCTTTCAATACTGCATGATTGCGTTCTGGATGAACGATGATCGGTGTGATACCTTCTCTTTGCATCTCAAAAAATAACTTTTCAGCATATTGAGGAATCATCGGTGTCGGAAACTCAATCAAAACATACTGATTTCCTTCATCAATAAATTGAATTTTATTTTCTTCAACATCCTCAAAAAATTCTCCATTGATGCGAACTTCTTGTCCAGGAAAAATTGTTAAGGGAATATCTCTAGCATCTAATTCCTCTTGCACTTCTTCGACTAAGCTTAAAATATCTTGTTTTTCGTTATCCCAATGTCCGTTTTTATAATGGGGAGAGGCTAAAATATGGGTGATTCCTTCAGCCACAGCTTTACGCGCCATGTCCATAGAATCTTCTAAATCTTTTGCCCCGTCATCGATTCCAGGTAAAATATGACAATGTAAATCAATCATGTGATTTTCTCCTTCAGTTTTGCCCACTTAAATTATAGTTCATTATAAAACAAAGTTTAAAAAAAAGCTAGATGTTCAAACTTAAAAGCACTTGGCCTTTTTCTGGCACTACATTCTTTTAAATGCACAGGTGAATGGTTTTTTTGTCTTACTCATCCGTGAAAACACACTTCATGAACAAGTGCATATCCTTTTAAATCACACTTATCCGTGCAAACATACTTCATGAACAAGTGCACCTTTTTTTGAATCCCACTCATCTGTGCAAGCACACTTCATGAACAAGTGTAGCCGGTTTATAAACAAACCCGTACATTCCAGAAGAAATTTATTATTAACACTCAAAAAAAACCTCATCTTTATACGATCAAGCCGTACAAACATGAGGTTAGTTACTTATTACAAATTAAGTAATGACTAGATACAGTACTGCAGCGATGACTCCGCCTACCATTGGTGCTGCTACTGGGATCCATGAGTAAGCCCAATCTGAAGCTCCTTTGTTCGGGATCGGTAAGAATTGATGTGCTAGACGCGGACCTAAGTCACGTGCCGGGTTGATCGCATAGCCTGTTGCTCCTCCTAGTGAAAGACCAATTGACAGAACTAATATCCCTACTACTAATGGATTTAGTCCATCAGCAAATATATTTTTCCCAAACATCATAAGTGCAAATACTAGCACAAAAGTACCAATTATTTCTGATATTATATTGCTGACAGTGTGACGGATAGCTGGACCTGTTGCAAATATTCCAAGGATACTAGCTTCGTCTTTTGTTTCTTTGAAGTGGGGTAAGTAAGTTAACCAAACTAAACCGGCTCCCACAAAAGCTCCGGCGGTTTGAGCAAGAATGAATGGAATAACTAATGCCCACTCAAAATTACCAATAATGGCCATAGCAAGCGTTACAGCTGGGTTTATGTGAGCTGGTCCCATCGATCCAGCAACATATACACCAATCGTTACCGCTGCACCCCATCCAAGAGCGATAGCAACCCAGCCAGCTCCTTCAGCTTTACTCTTTTTCAAGCTAACGGCCGCAACAACTCCGTCCCCAAGTAAAACCAAGATCATCGTTCCTAAAAATTCACTAAAAATCTGTAATGTATCCCCTGTCATTTTTTCCCATCTCCTTTTAAGTTTTTTAGATCAGACTCTGCAACGGCTGTTTCTAATCCTTTCCGATAGTTTATTTTTGCTTCTTCTGTCCAGCCATAGTAGCGAGCCATTTCTGTGATCACCGGTTCTATAATGCTATCCAATGTGTCACGCATGAACAACATATGGTTTGTGCGACGGATCAAGAAGTCACTTGGTGTAAGCGCCATCTCTTCTTTCATAGCATAGCATAAGCTTACACTATCTGCTAGAGTTAAGCCTTCTATTTGTTGGATCTCATCCAGTAAAGCAAGCACCTTAGGCGTGTTTGAACCATACAGGTTAGCAAGATACAATGCTTCTGATTCGTTCAGTCCTTTTTCGATCCCCATTTGAGCTAATTTTCCAGTTTCTGCTTCGACTTCTTGTGGGTCGATTTCTCCACCAGATACGGGGTATTTAGCAGAATCAATCAATTCATAAGACAGATTGAAGTTGTTTTGTAAGATTTCAATAACGGCTTTCATTGCCCCGAGTGCCATTTTGCGGTAGTCAGTTATCTTGCCCCCAGCTACTGTGATCAAACCGTCTGGATCGATGTCTAACGCACTGCCACGTGAAATGGCTGACGGGTTAGCTTCTGATTCAGAGTTGTCTTTTTCGATATTTTTCAAGGCCTCTTCGACGGTGTAGCGATCGACGTTCCCTTTTTGATATTGTTTGATCGTATTGATTACCTTATCAAAGCTTTCATCTGAGATGGGTTGATTTTTTGCGCCATTGTAGTCCAAACCGCCGTTTGCAGAAATCAATGGACGCAATCCGGCCCAGCTGGCTTCGATATCGTCGATCGTGATCTTAGCTGACGGGTAACGATTGTTGACGATTTCTAGTAGATAATCCACATCTTCTTGTTCAACCGTTGGGTTTGCAAAATCGCCTGTGTAGTCTGTATCCGTTGTACCAAAGTAGGTTTTTTCTTCACGCGGGATCACGAATACCATCCGGCCATCGTTTTTACCTGTGTCAAAATAAGTGGGCTGCGGTACAGATAATCTTTTGTTGTCTACGACTAGATGGACGCCTTTTGTCGGGCGCATTTGAGGTGCAGCGTCTACTTTAGTATCCATTTGGCGGATCGTATCTGACCATGGGCCCGTTGTGTTCAAGACAACGCGGGCTTTGATGTCAAATGTTTCCCCTGTCAACAAGTCTTCTACCGTTGCTCCACTAACTTTATCATCTGCATCGTGTAAGATACCCACCACTTTCATCTGACTGACCATATGTCCGCCGTCCGTAGCAGCGCGTTTGATATTTTCGATCACTAAGCGAGCATCGTTATTGCGGTAGTCTAGGTAGACACCAGCACCTAATAAACCATCGCTTCTCAGTTGCGGTTCACGTTTTAGAACTTCCTCTTTGGTCAACGTATAGTTCGCATATTTTGTGCCGGTAACGTCTGCTAAGCGGTCATACAAATCCATCGCTATTTTTAAAGAGAACATCGAGAAGGTTGAACCCGGTTCGTCATAGATCGGCAAGATCATTGGGTCGGCTTTTGGAATGTGCGGTGCGATACCTTGTACGACAGCGCGCTCTTGAACCGTATCGGCTACAACTTCAACGTCAAAGTTTTTCAAATAGCGTAAACCGCCGTGGACCAACTTAGTCGAGCGAGAAGAGGTTCCTTCTGCAAAGTCCTGCATCTCGACAAGTCCTGTCTTAAGACCAGAAGCGCTGGCTTGCAATGCTGTCCCAGCGCCTGTGATCCCTCCACCGATGATAAAAACGTCTAATGTGCCTTCTTTTAAGGCTTTGATGTCTTGCTGTCTTCGTTCGATTGAAAAGGCCATGATACTTCTCCTCCTTTTATGCTTCTGGTTTAAAGACTTGCGTAGCTTTGACGGCTAGTTTCCAGTTTTTATATAATTTTTCGCGTTCAGCATCTGGCATTTGCGGTTCAAAGATACCACCTTCTTCGTACATGCCTTTGATCTCATCCATACTTTCCCAGAACCCAACGGCTAAACCAGCTAAGTAAGCTGCTCCTAAAGCTGTCGTTTCCAAGTTGTGGGCCCGTTGGACTTTAGTACCTAAGATGTCCGCTTGGAATTGCAATAACCAGTCGTTATTAGCAGCTCCGCCATCGACTTTCAATAATGGAATCTCAATACTAGAGTCTTTGTTCATCGTATCAATAACATCGCGTGTTTGGTAAGCAATAGACTGCAAAGTTGCTTTGACAAAATCTTCTTTTGTTGTTCCACGGTTCAAACCAAAGACAGCTCCTCGTGCGTCTGAATCCCAGTAAGGTGCACCTAGTCCAGTAAAGGCTGGCACCACAAAGACTTCATTGTCGTTTTTAGACACTTCAGCGAGTGCTTGTGAATCAGCTGAATTCTCGATCATTTTCAATCCGTCACGCAACCATTGGATCGAAGACCCAGCCACAAAGATACTTCCTTCTAAAGCGTAGTAAATTTTGCCATTGATGCCGTAACCGATCGTAGTCAATAAATTGTTATTTGACAATCGTGGTTTTTCGCCGGTATTCATCACGATAAATGAACCTGTTCCGTAAGTATTTTTCACCATGCCTGGTTCGAAAGCCATTTGGCCGAATAAAGCGGCTTGTTGGTCTCCTGCCATTCCTGAGATAGGTGTGTTGGCACCGTAGAAATGGTAGTTAGTTGTGTGACCGTAAACTTCTGAGTTGGATTTGACTTCTGGCATCATGATGCGTGGAATATTTAATAAGTCTAAGATTTCTTGATCCCATTCCAAGTTATGGATGTTGAACAACATCGTCCGGCTGGCGTTTGAATAATCGGTAACGAATGAATCGCCACCAGTCAATTTCCATACCAACCATGTGTCCACCGTTCCAAACAGCAACTCGCCTTTTTCAGCACGTTCTTGAGTGCCTTCTACGTGGTCCAGGATCCAACGAATTTTTGTAGCTGAGAAATAAGAATCAATGATCAAGCCGGTTTTTTCATGGATCATTTTTGAATGTCCCGCTTCATGCAGTTCAGTTGCAATCGGTGCCGATTGACGTGATTGCCAAACGATTGCATTGTAAATCGGACTTCCTGTTTTTTTGTCCCAGATGATCGTTGTTTCCCGTTGGTTCGTGATACCGATCGCGGCGATTTCTTCAGGTTTGACACCGGATTCGATAAATGATCCAGCAATCACGGATTGGACTGAATTCCAAATTTCATTCGGGTTGTGTTCTACCCAACCACTTTGTGGGAAAATTTGCGTGAATTCTTTTTGCGAACTGCCAATCGTGTTTGTTGCCTTATCGTAAATAATCGCTCTTGAACTAGTCGTTCCTTGATCGATTGCCATGATGTATTTTTTCTCTGTCATGTGTTATTTCCTCCTTGTTTTGCAAACGTTTTCTCTACCTGTTTATTGTAACCGTTTTTATCAAATTAAACATGTCATCTTTTTTAGATTTTTAAAATTTTTTGAGAGTTTTTTCCTATTTGATAAATTTTAGATCGAAAATCTATCAAATAAGTTGCCTGATACATGTATTAGTACAACGATGTGAAATTTCTTCTGGAATGGACAGGCTTGCTTGTAGAGAGCCGTGAGATCGCCTTAAGCCTAAAAGTCATAGTCTTAAGGCTTTCAAGCTTCAAACAACGTTTACACGCTAAAGCGTTAAAACGGTGTAATTCACATTGAATCTTCTACACGGCTACAAGCAACCCCTATTCCTCCAGAAATCCCAGGTTACTGATTAGATAAGTCTATCTACATTAACATTATAAATAAAAAAACAAGCTGCAGTAAAATCACTGAGCTTGTTCTATGAATGGAGTTCTTGAATGATCGTCTGGATATTCTTCATGTCAAAGGATGATAAAATCTCAGAGAAGACATAAACTTTGGCGTCACCGTATGGGTCTTTTTTAAGTGCTGGTTCATTAGTAAGAATAAGATCATACACTTTACCAGGCCGATAAGCTTCTACCTTTATACCGTTAATATGGCGCATATTCAGTATCAATAACTGATTCAACGTTTCTGTATAAATTCTTTCCATTTTTAAATCGATCCCGATCTGCACAATCGTCGTCATCTTGAAAGAAACCATCGCCAACAGACTGATGTATTTCAACAGACTTATCTCCACTGAGCCAGGTTCTTCTAAACTCGGCATCCCAAATTTACTAGTACTGATGTCAACTAAGGTATGGGCAAATGAGACCAAGTTCCGGCCAATAAACGGTTTTTCTTTAGCCAGCATTTCTTCATAGGCATAAACTTCCATTTCACCTTGGAAGAAATACAATTTTGTATGGATATGAGACAAGTGATAGTGCATGTCGCGTTCCAACATATACGGCAATTTACGGAACTTGTAATGGATAATAATGGTCTCCACAATATAAGTATCCAGCGTCGCAATCGGTGCTCGGCGATCTCGTTCCAATGTATACTCATGAAAAGCTTGTTCAGTCAATATCGGAAAAGCCATTAAAAAGGCAAAGTGTAACATAGCCTCTTCCTCATCGACTTCAATCGAGTAGCGGCTAAAATAGCGTAAGACCATGATGCGTATTTTTTGGTACAGCGGATCTTCTAAGTAAGGCTGCATCTGTTCGCGCAAATAGACGTATTGCTTTTCTTTACTGGTGACGCGGCTTTTACTGATCAGCATCCAAGTATTGAGCTGTTGCCTATTTTCGGATTCGATCGTGACTTGCAGAAAACTTTCCACCGCTTGTCCTACTTGAGTGATCTGCTTACCAGAATCAGAAACAACGAGAGCTTCTTTGTTTTCGATATGGCTGAAAAATTGAAAGTAAAAATGTCGGATATGCAATTCTTCGCCGTGCAACTGCCCATTGCGGATCTTGATGCCAAACTCTTTCAAGTAATAGTTCAATTCTTTGATCTTACGAAATAAGGAAGAATCGCTGATCGCCAATTCTTGAGTCAGCTGCGTGATTGAAAATTCTTGATGCTTAAACAAAAAACGGATCAAGTTCACTTTGATTGACTGGTCCAAATAAAGCTGATAGATATGCTGCAACGAATAGTCATCGCTCATGGTCAAGGAAATAGACTGTCCATCATAAGTGACATGTACTTGATCGGTAAGAGGTTTGATCCGGAAAGAAATGGATTCCAAGTCCTTCTCGAGTGAAGCCTTAGCGATACTCAAATAGTCCAGCATATCGGTATAAGAGATTTCTCCGCCGTTCAGCACCAATTGTTTAAAAATCGTGACTTCTCTGATATCGTTTTTCTCAAGGAAGTGTTCAATTTTCATTGCCGTCATCCCTCACTTCTAGCCAAGAAACAAAATTAGTGGCTGAGATCATTTGTGAAAAAGATGGATGAAAAAAATACTCTTTTTGCTGCAAATCTTCCAAAGTCTGCTTGGTTTGAATGACCAACGCCAATGTATTGATCTTTTCCAAGATATTTGACGTGGAAATCAGTTGTGCTCCAAGCAAAACGTGGCTGGCTGCATCGTAGATCCATTTGATTGTTACCGTATCAGCATCCGGCAGACTAGTTAGGCTCACTTTTTGACAATAAGCTTTAACCGTTTGACCCGAAAATACACTTTCAGCTTCGGTCATGCCGGTACTGGCAACGTAGTAACCAAACAGGAAAGTCCCAATCGTTTGTAAGGAGCCCTTGAAAGCTGTTTCTGGTTGGATCAGATTAGCCGCCGCTACGATTCCTGTCCGGACAGCATTGTTCACCAGTGGGATATACTCCGTTTTGTCACCATCTCCATAGGACAATTGGATACAATCCCCAACTGCAAAGACATCTTCTACCGACGTCCGCATATAGCAATCAACCGCAATTGTTTGGTCCAAGTGTAGTTGGATATGTTCATCTAAATAGGACAAGTTGGGTCTCACATTCACACCTAAGATAGCAGCATCACTCGTAACCGATTTGTTGCCAAATCGAACTGTTACCGCTTGTTCGCCTTCAGACTCAATAGCAGAAACCGTTTGATTCAAGCGTAAATCGGTCCCCATTTCAATCATTCTCTCCTGAACTGGCAGAATCATTTCTTTATCAAAATATTTAAATAAAATATAGTCCATGCTCTCAATCAACGTGACTTTTTTATGCTGCTTACTTAACAAATAAGCCGCTTCCACCCCGACTGGACCAGCTCCAATAATCGTAATACTTTGACTCGTTTCCATCTTAGCCAAAGCAGCAACTGCTTCAGGATATCGTTTGTACTTCAAGATGCTTTCCCCATCACTGCCGCTGATTTTTTGCGACAACTGGCTCGAACCTGTTGCGATGATCATCTTGTCATAAGTAAGCCTCAATTCTCGCCCATGGTAGAGATACGTAATAGTTTTATTAACCGTATTCATTTTTTCAACAGAAGCTTCCAAAAAACACTGGATGTTCTGCCTTTCCAATTGCTCCTTCGTGATAAAGTAAGCTGCATCTAAATCAACAATGCTATTTTCCCAATACAAATGTAGCCCATTCGGAATATATCCTAACGTAGCTTGTTTTTCCAGCAAGATAATTTCTGCATCCTCATATCTTTTTCGCACTTCTAAAGCCGCTGCTACCCCAGCATAAGAAGCTCCTATAATCACTACTTTCATACCTTTACACCTCGTCAATGTGTTTTCAATTAGTATAACATAGAGTGGAAACCTTTCGTATAACCAGAAGCTAATTCGATAAATGGGGGTAGTGCAACAAAATAATAACTTATTATGGAATAGACGAGTTTACTTGTGGAGCCATTAGATTTTACAAATTAAAGAAATGATACAGTCCTAATAGATAGCCCCAATATTTCCAAAATTCTAGATTAGCCACGTACTCCATATCTTCTCCAGCTTCATCCCACGGAATAAATTCACCGTCCACTAACTGATACGCAGCTACATAGGTCAAATCATAGCCATACTCACGATTTGTCCGTTCATAAATCAGTTTTGTCCGCAGCATATGATAATCAGAAGACACAATGATAGCTGAATCAAATCCATTTTCTTCCATCATTCCCAATGTGTTCACTGCATTTTCGTAGGTGCTTGTTGCTTCCGTTTCAGGAATGATCTGCTCTTCTGCGACGTCAAATTCTAAATAAATTTGTTCATTAGCCTTATCTATTGGCGATACAATTATTTTTTCTGATTCACTATATCCTTCGTGTAACAACTCCGAAGCTCGATAGGCTCTCACATATTCCTGCCCTTCTGGAACAATGATCACATCAGACCGAATAGGTTCCTCATCAACAATGAGATTATTGATAATAAGCGAATAACTAACGCCAATAACCAAGCACACAAACAGAATAACGCCTATAAAAATAAACACCCTTCTTTTTATCATTCAGTTCTCCTCGCAGATAGATTAGTCTAAATTGAACCTCATATTAAGCCAACAGATCAAATCTAGCAACTGATTTGATCTTTCTAACACACTAATTTTATCTTCGCAGCATTCCTTGTGAGTTCCCAAATTTTTTTCATCTGAGTTTCTTTTATGAACATAACTACACCTCTTCCGTTTGTTCTCAACCAAAGTATATACTTGTTGTCGATTTTCTATTACTGTACGCTGAACTGTCTGTCATTAACAAATGATAATGTCCCCTGATCATGTTATATGAAACCAAAGAGTAATTTATTATCCTGGTGTCATTATTAAAACGTTTGTTCTCTAATTCAGTTTAGTACTCACAAATATGTAAAATATCCCTTGCTATAAAAATAAGAATTTATAGCGAGGGATATTTATAGGCCGTTTTATTTTATTCTTACTTTAGTTAGTATGCTGAACAAAATTTCAGGCTTTATAAGCTATAATTTTTCTAGCATATTCTTCTGTTAAATCGTCATTTGCTGCTTTTACTATACTTGGCAATAAGAATGCATCCACAAGAACCCAGATTGCTACTACTACTAAAAATATCCAACCTATAAAGATTGCAAGTGTTACCCATCCTATAATCGTTAATATCAGTAACATAACCCCACTAAATTTACGTCCCAAATACATTCTATGGATTCCTAACGAACTTAAGAAAAACCAAAGGAGATATGAAACACCAACACTTTTTTTATTGTTAGCAACTTCTAAGTTTACTAACATCTTTTCTTCATTTGACAATTGATTATACATTTTAGATTACCCTATTTATGTTTTATTGTACTTCAAGTGATTCTAATAGTGGATAATAATCATATTCCATTTCACCTGATTCTTCTAATATCACCTTAGCCTTAAATGAAATGACTTGTTCAAGGTCTTCTATATTAGAATCATAAGAATAGCTAGTATCGACAGTTACATCATAACTGATCTCATATTTATATGCATCTATTTGCTGCACATCTTTGACCTCAGCATTATAAGTTACAGAGGAGATTGTTTCATCATCGTAACTTTTTTTTGCGTTACTATAGAGCGTTTGGTAAATTTCATTTTCTTCACCATCAACCATCATTTCTCCTAAATCATATTCATAATCATCACTATACTCATCGCCATAATAAGATATATTTTCTGTTAGTTGATAAATATTATACATAAAATCCTGAGCTGCATATTCATCCATTAAATCAAAAGTAAAATAATAACTCTCATCATAATCTTCAAGATAAACTTGAGAAGATTCCAGCGTTTCATTTGTAAATTCTTTCTTTACACTTAAATAACTGTCCTCTTTCCAAGAAATAGGGCCGAATGATCCTTCCCCTTCTTTTAGTTGACCAATCTCTTTGTCATCTAAATAGACTTTGCCATCTGTTAAGTCTGAAGCAACATCAATATAAACACCTGACAGAGATAAATCAACATAATTCATATCATCTTCACCGCTAAAGAAAACTTCTTGTTCATTTATCAATGGCGAACCATACTGTTCGATAGATGATACTAACGTATAACTTCCAGGAGACAATGGACCGACTTTTTGTGTATACTCTGAACGATCGGCTGTTCCAATTTCTTTCCCATTTAATGTGATTACTGCTTCTTCCATATTTGTCGTTAATTCCGCATAGACGGGATTAATCATCATTTCATAGTGGTCGAAAAATAACGAATCTTTTCCATCTTGTTTCAAATATATACCGTATGAATCATTTTCAGATTCAGATTCATCTTTCATGCGATTAGATAGCAAATGAACGTATTCCTTATCTTCTTTTATATAATCTGCAAATGGTTGTAAATTTTCTTTCTTCAATTCAAAATTCAAGTCTTCTGTAGAGAGAACTTTCGCAATCTTTGAAGCATCTCCAGTATTAATTAATTCAATATAGCGATCAACTTGATTTTCCTTTGAATAATAATTTTTAGCAAAAGAAAACCCTCCTGCAAGTATAAGAACAATCACTATTGCAAAAACAATTCCAAATTTTTGTACTTTTGTAAATGGCTCTAATTTCTTTTTAGTTATAGGTAGGTCTACTTTTTTTTCTATTGATGGTTCAGTACCTAATAAATGGCCACATTTTTCACAAAATTTCGCGCCATCTTCATTGACACAACTACATTTCTCACAAATCATTTATACTCTCTCCTTTGAACTATCTTAAAATAAAGAATCCCTAACAATATCTTCTACCATTGTCATCACTGTAGCTGCACCGATTCTAGCAACTATAAACCAAACAAAAAATAACATTACCGTAGCAATGATGCCAACATAAAATTTATCCATTTTTTCTGATGTATCACTTTTGTATAAGTAGTTTGCAAATGCAAAAGATGAGATGATAAAGGATAATAGATATAGAACACTTATCATAACTGCAAATTCTTCACCTGAAATAAGTGCAAGTAGCATAATAATTCCTTGTAAGATAACTGAAGTAGTAAAAAAACCGCCATATTGTGTTGCGGTGGCAAGAAAAGAATCACCCGACTTATAAGCCACTCTCTTTACACCATGTACGACAAAAACTGAAAGAAAATTAAATATTAATAAAGCAAAAAATAGACCAAAAAGTGTTCCAAATCCCATTTGAACATACTGATAACTATAGCTGTCGATTGAGAGGAACCATAGACCTACTACTTGAATCAAACTTAACAATACAAATTGAATCACACCGTTGATTGACGCAGCTTCATGGAAACTTTCTGAGGGTTTCACTAACGTGGTTTTAAAATAAGAAAAATAGCCATGAGACATGTTTGAAAGTTTTTCTTTATCAATATTGAGCGAACTTAGATTTATTACTTGTTCACTTTTAGTTGAATCTGCTTTTTGACTAGGAGTTTCTCCAATAGCTGTAGTTGAACCACAGTTATTACAAAATTTAGCCCCTTCTTTTACTTCTTTTCCACAATTAGCACAATATTTCATTTTTCTATTCCTCCAAAATCAATATTTTTTAATAAAACAGTATAAAGTGAAAAAATTTCAAGGCATAGCTATTGCTGATTATGAAATATACGTTTATTCCTAAGCCTAAATCGACTTATAGTTAAGTTCCTCTCATTAAATTTCCAAAAATCATTATATGTATTGCAAATCTACCTATTTCCTCGAAAAAACCTTCACAATAAATTTATACTGTTATTTTTATTATCGGTTAAATACACTCTTATATCAAGGAGCTTGTTCAATTTAGTTATATTATTTTCTAGAAAACACAATCATTGGTTACATAGTTAGAGTCCTGCACAATTAAATCACATCGCCAATTGTAAAATTAAGTTAGACAACTAAAAAAGACAGTAGTGGTACACTCAAAATGTAATTCCGGCAAAGATGATATCCGCCACCGTAAATTACCATTAGTGACAGGGTTATTACCAGCCAGTGACACAAAAATCACCACACGTTGCCAAGAAAGTTACCATCAAAATAATAAGTGAACTAAAACAACACTACCTCCCATATAATAAAGGAGCACAGACATGTGCAAAACTATTATATAGGAGGTATTTTATATGATTCACTATCGTAAAATAATGGAACTGGCCTATGATGAGGTGAGTTTACGAGCTATTTCGGCAAGCACCGGGAACGGTCGACCGAAAGTCACTGAAATACTTCAGCTGGCTAAAGAAAAGGGACTAAACTGTCCATTGTCAGAAGAAATGGATGATCAGTGGATAGAAGAGTTTTTATATCCACATAAGGCAATTGAAAATTCTGGTTATGGCATGATTGATTTTGATCAAGTTCATAAAGAATTAGCTAGACCTAATGTTACCTTATCTTTGCTTCATCATGAGTATGAGGTCAATTGTCGCACGAATGGTAAGATTCCGTATGCCTATCGTTCTTTTTTGCGGCATTACAAGTCTTATGCGGACAAGTACAAAGCAACCCTAAGGGTTCGAAGGAAACCAGGAGAAATCGTAGAAGTAGATTGGGCAGGATCAACAGCTTTCCTTATAGATCAAGATACAGGTGAAAAGATAAAAGCCTATCTTTTTGTTGCAACTCTGCCTTGCAGCCAACTATCTTATTCTGAAGCGACCTTATCAATGGATTTAAATGCCTGGATTGGAGCACACAATAGAGCCTTTCAATACTTTGGCGGCTGTACCCAGATTATTATACCGGATAATTTGAAAACATCTGTTACTCGTCATACGCTGAAAGAACTTGTTTTAAATCCAACTTATCGAGAAATGTGTGAGTATTATGGGACTTTATGTATGCCTGCTAGAGTTCGCGCTCCAAAAGATAAAGCATCCGTTGAAGGATCCGTTAGTACCCTCTCTACATGGATCATAGCAGCCTTGAGAAATGAACACTGTTTTACGCTAGATGAATTAAACCAAAAAGTAAGACAGAAACTAGAAGAGTTTAATCATAGAAAATTCTCTAAAAAGAACGGTACTCGTTTCTCAGCATTTGAAGAAGAGGAGAAATTTGCCCTTTCTCCTCTTCCATCAAAACCTTATAAAATGGCTGAGTGGAGAACCGCCAAAGTCCGTCCAGATTATCATATTAGTGTTGATAACAGATTTTATTCTGTACCCTATGAATATATTGCAAAATCAGTTGATGTAAGAATCACTGAGTCTCTTATTGAAATCTTCTTTAAACATATGCGTGTGGCTACACACACTCGATTATATGGGAAATTTGGACAGATATCCACCAGCAAAGACCATATGCCTGATAACCATAAACTTTACATCGAGCAAACACCAGAAAACGCCTTAAGTTGGGCAGAAACAATTGGTGAAAATACCGTACGTATTATTCAATACCTTTTGGATACTTATCAAGTAGAACGGCAAGCTCTTTCTTCTATTTTTTCTTTAAAAAATAGTGCCCGTCGTTACACAAAATATGAAATGGAAAGAGCCTGCAAAGAAATCTTAAGTATTACAAATCGACCTACGGTCAAATTAGTCCAAAGTCAGTTAAAGGCAATTAAGAAAAAAGATGCCGAAAAGGTACTCGAAAAAAATTCTTCAGTATCACAAGAAGTGTTTGGTTTTACACGTGGGACAGACTATTGGGGGGAAAAGTAAATGAATGAACAAACAGTAAGCAAGATGATCTCAATGAAGTTATCAGGTATGGTTGAAGGTTACCAACATCAAGAAAGTACTCCTGATTTTCAAAAGATGAGTTTTGAAGAACGATTCCAAATTTTGATAGATCATGAGTATGATAGGCGTAAATCAAACACTTTAAAAAGACTGATTAAAAGTGCAAACTTCCAGAATACTCAAGCCTGTATTGAGGATATCGAATACTATGAAGATAGAAAATTGGACAAGACCCGTATTTTAGAATTATCTAGCTGTAATTATATTCGACAAACGAATAACATTATTATTAAAGGACCAACAGGTGCAGGGAAAAGTTTTCTAGCACAAGCATTTGGAGTCTCTGCATGTCGTCAACACCACACTGTAAAATATGTACGCCTTCCTGAACTATTGGATGAACTCCTATTAGAACAATATAGAAATGATAACTCTTATCGTAAAAGTATTAAAAAGCTTTCAAAAATAGACCTACTCATTATCGATGAATGGTTATTAATTGATATTTCAACAGAACAAGCTGCTTTGGTTCTTGAAATTGTAGAAATGCGCTACAAACTCAAATCAACTATTTTTTGTTCTCAAATCGATCCGCAAGGATGGTCACAAAGACTGAGTAATGGGACTGTAGCTGAAGCAATCATGGATCGTATTGTCCATAATTCTATTCAATTAATGGTGGATGGAGAAGTATCTATGCGGGAACGTCATGGACTAGATAGCTCAATGTGATACTTTCAAAATCAATTGAAGTAAAATTCTCCTATTATTTTATGGCACCAGAAAATTTATCATCTTACATCTTAATTGATGAAATCAACTTTTCGCAGGTTCAAGGATAAACAACAAAGCGACCACAATGCCTTTATTAAAGACATTGTGGTCGCTTTCATTCTGTTATTTTTCTTACTGGTAATTTGTATGGCACTGATTGGTAACAGTGGTGGCACTCAGTGGTAATAATTATGTCCTTGCTGGTAATTTATGGTGGCGGATATCACAATTCAGTGTGTTTTCGGCGATCAAGTTTTAACTGAAGTAGTTTTCGATTGGTTTAGTCATCATTCTCATTTACTCATTTTGTCATTACATCCTATAAAACTCAAGAAAAAATGAAGGTCTTAAGAAATCAGCTTCTTAAAACCTTCACCAAAACTTTCATCAAATTATATATTCCACTCACTATCACTATTTAACAAAAAGCTACTTAAGGTAGTAGCTTTAAAATATTCCTTATCATTAAAAGCAACTATATTAGTTATTATTCTCAAGTGATTCTTTAAAAAGAATCACTGCTTCTTGCCAAGTTGGAATCTTAAACCCCGTAGCTTTTGCTTTAGATAAATCCATTACTGAATGTCTTGGGCGATAAGCTTTTTGAGGGTATTCTTCAGAAGTAACTGGTGCAATTTCTACAGATGTATCTTTTAAAATTTCTGTTGCAAATTCATACCATGAACAGTATTCTTCATTTGACAAGTGATATAAACCATACTCTTGATCAGTAGAAGTTAAATGCACCATGAATTCTGCAAGAGTGCGTGTCCAGGTTGGGCGTCCAACTTGGTCGTTAACCACTGTTAAGCGTGGATGCGTTTCAGCCAAACGTTGCATGGTATATACAAAATTATTTCCGAATTCTCCAAATACCCAAGAAGTACGAATAATATAGGCTTTACTTGAAATTTCCTGAACAACTTTTTCACCTTCAAGTTTGGCACGCCCGTATTCACTTTTAGGATTAGTTTTTGCATCTATATTATATTCGCCTGCATTTGTCCCATCAAAAACGTAATCTGTGCTAATGTAAACTAAGGCAGCTCCTACCAATTCTGCCGCTTCTGCTACATTTCGTGTACCTACCACATTCACTAACCGATTTATTTCTTTGCCTTCATCTTCAGCTCTATCTACCGCAGTGTAGGCTGCGCAATGATAAATCAATTCTGGCTTTATTTTTTCAATAAATCTTATTGTTGCATCTTTATCTGTTATATCTAGCTCTTTTGAATCAGTTGCAACATATTGCATTTCATTTTCATCTAATAATTTACGTAATTCCGTTCCTAATTGACCATTAGCACCTGTAATTAAAATCATTTAATATCCTCCTCTATAAAAAAAGATAGGAATAATCCTACCTTTTTCTTAAAAACTCTTGATATATATTGTTATTGCCCATTTTTAGCGTAGTTCGCTTCAACAGCTTTTTTTTCAGCTAACCACCAATTTTTATTTTCTGTATACCAATTGATTGTTTCTACTAAACCCTCTTGGAAATTAGTGAACTCGGGTGTCCAACCTAACTCTTCACGAAGTTTAGTAGAATCTATTGCATAACGTAAATCATGACCTGTACGATCCGTTACGTGATCGTAAGCATCTTTTGGTTTATTCATTAGTTCAAGAATCATCTCGAGTACTTGCTTGTTATTTTCTTCTCCATCCGCACCAATCAAATAGGTTTCGCCTATATGACCTTTGGTTAAAACAGCCCAAACGGCAGATGAATGATCATTTGTATGAATCCAATCTCGTACATTTTTACCTTCACCATACAGCTTAGGGCGAATACTAGATAAAATATTCGTAATTTGACGAGGAATAAACTTCTCAATATGTTGGTAAGGTCCATAATTATTTGAACAGTTTGAAATTGTTGCTTGTAAACCAAATGAACGTACCCATGCTTTTACTAATAAATCAGAACCTGCTTTCGTAGAAGAATAAGGACTAGAGGGATTATAAGGCGTTTCAGATGTAAACTTTTCTCCTGGTCCTTCTCCATTTCCTGGAAGATCTTCACGTAATGGCAAATCACCATATACTTCATCTGTTGAAACATGATGATAACGCACATTGTTCTTAAGACAAGCTTCAATTAATGTGTATGTTCCGATAATGTTCGTTTGAACAAAAGGAAATGGGTCTTTAAGCGAATTATCATTATGAGACTCTGCGGCATAGTGCACGACGGCATCTGTTTCTTTTACTAGACGTTCTACTAATTCTGCATCTACGATATCTCCTATAACCAATTTCACTCGATCTGCTGGTAGCCCTGCTAAATTTTCTTTGTTTCCTGCATAAGTCAATTTATCCAATACAGTCACATGAATATTAGGATGATTAGTTACCACATAATGAACAAAATTTGACCCTATAAATCCAGCCCCACCAGTAACAATAATATTTTTCATTTTATGTATCTCCTATTTTTAAATTTCACCGTAAACAAAAAGATTATCGAATTCAGCTAATGTTGGGTGTTTGGTATCTTTTTCAGATAAGACCAATTTATCCATTGGCATTGGCCATTGAATATTTAAAGCTGAGTCATCAAAAGCGATTCCACCATCATGTTCTTTTGAGTAATATTCGTCCACTTTGTATTGCACATTGCAATTGGGCGTAAGGGTCACAAACGCATGAGCAAATCCTTTAGGCACTAACAATTGACGGTGATTAAACTCGCTCAAGATATAGCCTTCCCATTGACTATAAGTTGGAGAACCCACACGCATATCTACGATGACATCATAAATGACACCAGTTGTGGCACGTATCAATTTTGTTTGAGCTTTTCCGGGCGTTTGGAAATGCATTCCTCTCAATACTCCCGGTTCAACGGATAAAGAATGATTATCTTGAATAAAATCAATATCGATTCCAGCCTCTAAAAATTTTTCTTTTGTGTAGCTTTCAGTGAAAAAACCGCGATGATCTCCAAAAACAGCCATCTCGATAATTTTTACATCTTGTAATTTTGTATTTAATACTTTCATACTATTTGGCCCCCTTCTATTTATCCATTTGAGCAATGCGTAAGATGTACTGACCATATCCATTTTTTTTCAATGGTTGTGCCAATTCAATCAATTCTTCACGCGAGATATACCCCATGCGATATGAGATTTCTTCTAGACAAGCTACTTTAAGATTTTGACGCTTTTCAATGGTTTCAACAAATGTTCCAGCTTCTAAGAGTGATTCGTGTGTACCTGTATCTAGCCAAGCAAACCCACGACCCATTACCTCAACTTCTAATTCTCCTGCTTCTAGATAAGCTTTATTGATATCTGTAATTTCAAGTTCTCCACGATGAGAAGGTTTGATAGACTTAGCGATTTCAACAACTTTATTATCGTAAAAATACAAACCCGTCACGGCATAATTACTTTTAGCTTTTTCTGGTTTTTCTTCAATCGACAATGCCTTCATATCTTCATCAAATTCAACAACTCCAAAGCGTTCTGGATCATTAACATGATAGCCAAATACCGTAGCACCAGATTCTTTTTCAGCCGAACGTTGCAATAATCTGGATAATCCTCCACCATAATAGATGTTATCTCCTAAAATAAGGCAAACTGAATCTTCTCCTATAAATTCTTCTCCTATAATGAACGCCTCTGCTAAACCATTCGGTTGGTCTTGCAGTTTATATTCTATATTCAATCCTAATTCTGATCCATTTCCAAATAATTGTTCAAATCTTGGTGTATCATCTGGTGTTGAAATAATTAGTATGTCTTTAATGCCCGCTAACATTAAAGTTGACATTGGATAATATATCATTGGTTTATCATAAATTGGCATTAATTGTTTTGATGTTGCTTTGGTTAAAGGATACAAGCGTGTTCCACTTCCCCCTGCTAAGATAATTCCTTTCATAATACACCTCTTTTTTTATTTTTAATACTATTACTAGGTATTTACAAATCGCCGATTGTAAAATTAAGTTAGACAACTAAAAAAGCCATTCGTGGTACACTCATCATGTATTTCCGACTAAAGAAAACATAGGAGTGATCACGAATGACCTAAACCTATCGTACCACGGATGAACTGGTGATGCTAGAGTTTTATTGCAAAAAAAATATCTCAGTTGCGAAAATAGCCACTTATTTAAATCGAACTCGTACATCTATTTACAATGTCATCAACTTTTTGAAAGAAGAGCTTACAGCCCTTGAATATTACTAACAGTACAAGTAAAAGAAAAAATGTTGTGGGAGTCACAGAATCATTCTCCCCAAAGAAAACAGGCCTATATCAAAGATAAAGTCGCTCAATGTCGGGCGGAAGAGTCTATTCATTGTTCCGTTCGTACTTTTTATCGTTAATTTAAATGAAAAATCTTCCATGAAACCACACTCCCAATGAAGGGAAAAAGGAAGACTATGGTCATAAAGAACGTCGGGGAAAACAATCTTTCAAGCGAAATATCTCAGAAAGAGAGAAAGATTATCCACAGTTTAAAGAAGAATTTGGCCATATCGAAGGCGGCACAATTTTAGGTGTCTATCATAAGAGTGCTGTCATCACGTTAGTAGAACGTTTGTCGAAAGTCATCATTACCTTGAAACCCAATGGACGAAAGGCCAGCGATATTGAATTAGCCATGAATCACTGGTTTCAAAGCATTCCAAGAAACTTATTCCCTTCTATCACATTTGACTGCGGAAAATCATTGAAATATCAAACACCATTGGAAGTATTTTTGAGTTATATGAGCGAAGATATTCTGTCTAACTTAATTTGACAAATCAGAAATATAAAATTATTGACCTCAGTTATTTTTTTATAAAAAATCTTATATTTTTAAAGGACTGCATAAAATCCTTTCTTTTAAAAATTAAATATAAACAAAATGCTAACAAATAAAAATATAAAGTTAACCAAGAATCAAATTTCCATCCAAAGAATACAAATAAAAATGTCAATATCCATTCACTAATAACATCCTTTTTAATAGAAATTTTCAAATAACTAGCTAAAACAATTTCTGAGAAGCTTACTCTGAAAACTAATAAAAGTAAAATAGACAAAATTGCAAAATCAAGGTTTATAAATACACGTGTTGTAAAGAAAGTAACCACTAAACTTAAAAACATAGATAGAACATTAATTATTAACATAGTTTGCTCTTTTCGTAGAGTTTTAAAATATGTATTAATTAATAATGACATTTTACCTTCATAAACAATAATTGGAAAAATAAGAGCCATGTATTTAAAACTTTCAGCATAATTAGGCAACCATATTGTTATAATTTCTTTCAAAGGATAATATAAAATTAGCATTCCAAACAAAATAGCCATTAGTATATCTCTTATTGTTCTATATATCATTGGCAATTTTTCTAGTTTAGTATTTCTCAATATAGGAAATATTATTATACCAATTGCATTTATAAAAATCATCATTGAGCTTGATATACTTAAAGTTAGGGAAACTTTACCAAATGTTGCTATATCCCAAGTATCTTCAATTCCCCACCTAACAATACCTATAACTAATGTACTCGAAAGGTTAGCTATCATTAACTTAACTCCACCTTGAATATTAGACATAATTTCAGTTACATTTAAAGCAAAAGAATTAACTTTACGAAAAACTATGTCTTTACAATAATAAGTTGATAAAAACAAAGAAATTATTTTCCCAATTAAGTCAGCTACTATTAATATTTGGTAATTTCTTATACCAAATATTAATGCAACAATAATTATTATTATATAGGAGAGCTTATCAATTGTTGTAATTATTGCGTATTCTTTTATTCTATTAGTTGCTTGTAAAATAAAAAGAGGCATTGCACGAACCCCTGCTGCAATCATCGCTACAGCTGTCGTTAAAACAATAATTTTTTTTTCTGGATCATTAGAAAAAAATAATCCTATTACTGAAATTATTATTGAAAAAAATATTTGAGTTCCAAAAAGTGTCCAGAATTGAGAATAGAATAAACTCTTATCTAATTCTTTGTAATTTTCTCCTGCATATCTTAAATATATACCATCATTCCACCCAAATTGAAAAAAACCAATAAAAGAAGCATATAATACATACAATTGCCAATAACCGTACTCCTCAACTCCAATCAACTTAGGGACTATTAAAGTTACTACAGTTGAAATAACTAATGAAATCGCATTAGATGATACTGCGTATGCGATATTTCTTATTATTTCATAAAATTTCAAACTCAAAATTTCACCTCTCAATTTCTTCTTTCAATAATTATCTTCTGAAAATCTGAATACTTCTTTACTTAGAGTTTCTTTAGTTACTGGTATATACAAATCATCAATATGTGATTTTATATTTTTTTCAGTTAAATAAGATAAATCTATCTTTATAATTTGTTCGATTATTTCTTTTGAAAAACGAAATTTTATAATCTTTGCAGGATTTCCACCCACAATAGCATATGGGGGAACATCCTTAGTTACTATACTTCCTGCTCCAATAACGGCACCTTTCCCAACTCTAACACCGCTTAAGATTATAGAATTAGTTCCAATCCATACATCATCATTAATTATAATTTCTCCTTTAGATATCGCTTCTGCTTCCTCTCCATTAATCATTACCCTAAAAGGATACGTAGATAATGTGTTTAACATGTGATTACCTCCGAGCATAAAGGTAACATCCGAAGCAATAGAAACAAAACTTCCAATACTCAATCTTTCATTTTTAGAACCATAACTATATATATTAAGCACACCATAAGTATATGTTCCCACTTTTACAATATCTAATGGAAATATCTTAGATACCGTGGTAAAATTTTTTTTATTTACTTTTCTCCATTTCTTCTTAAATAACACTATCTTCAACATATAAATTATTTTATAAATCATTTTTCCTCCTCCCTTTTCATTGAATATTTTACAGTAACTAAAAGCTATATGAGAATATACCAGAGTTATTATCATATTAAGACTTTTTTAATAAAGGTTGGGATATCTTTAATACGATCTTAAATAATTCTATATTTCCGGAAATTTAATTTCTTTCATCTATTAATAGTTTAGAAACGCAGTTTTAGTGAGATTTTAAATGGTATAAATATTTAGATAGCACTACAACATTCATAAGAATACTTTTTGAGCTCGATATTTTCATTATTAAATTAAGTCTTGCAATTTAATGAATGGTCTTTATTATATCATCTACTTCTAACAACCATTTATGCCAATTCAATTTGTCTTCATATAATCTTCTAGAATTTTCTCTAAAAAGATTCAATTTTTTTTCGTCTATAAATATTTCTTCAATTACATTAGCAAACTCTACTTCTCTTGCTTTAAGATTAATTCTATAACCATTGTATCCATTGACTACGTAATTACTTATGCCCCCAGTATCAAAAGTTATACTTGGTAATCCATATGCACAAGCCTCTGCAAAAGCAATGCCAGCACATTCTGCTTTTGTTGGTAAAATTAAAATATCGCTATTTGAAATGATTTCTATTAATTTTTTTTCTTCTTTTTCTATATTTTTATTTAAAAAACCTTCAACTTTAATATAAAATTCATTTACTTCATATGGGGGAGAACATCCGACTATTATTAAATTTGCTTTAACTTCTCTTTTTCTTAATTCTTTTACCGTTGCTATTGCTATCTCTCCCCCTTTTCTTTCCCATTCAACTCCTAAAAACAATAAATTTATTTCATTATCCTTCTTTTTAAAGTCAATATTATCAGACTCCGGAACTTTAGATAGATTAGCCCCAAATGGGATAGTTATGCATTTTGAACTAGAAATTGAATAATCATTTAAAGCAGAGTTTTTTGCCCAATCTGAAGCAAAAATAATTTTACTGGCTTTTAAAAGTGCACTCATTTCTATTTTATTACCTTCCATTTGATTTATTTTTAATAATTTTTCAAACGATGGATAATAATTTAACATAACTGCAAAAGTAGCATCTGTCAAATAAATTATGGGTATTTTTGTCTTAAGATAAGTTATACATTGACTATTTCCTGTTAAAAAAATCAAGTCTATATCACTCGTTTTTTTTATTTTTTTTAACACTTGATTAGAGTAGTTTTTTGCAATAATTAAATTATGAGAACGATCGTAATTTTTTTTTAGTATATTTCTAGATATATATACCAAAGCTTTAGTTAAGAATTCTAATAAGGGGCTCTTATGTACATTAATTAATTTTACATCATATTTTTCAGATAACATTGTATAAATCTTATTAGTCGTTCCAGACCATATTTTTTTATCTACCGGATCTCCAACCGAAATAAAGGCTATTTTCATTATTGTTCTCCTGTTCCATTCTATATTTCTAACAAAGTTAATTATAAAAACATGAATTTCTTAATTAAATCTTTTTTTTATTTTTATTAATATTTTTCTTTCAAACAAACAATATCTCATACCTATTTCTAATATTTTTATTTCTAACTTATTAATAGCATTATATTTTTTTTGAAAATATAATGCTGATCTCATAGAAATTTCTAAAGCTTTAGATGAGGCTTCTAATGATATTGTTGAGGAATTATCATGATCATGTATATAATGATATTTTGTCAAAATACCTTCTTTATAATTTTTATTCTTTAATTTATAAGCTAGAATATTTTCTTCATAAAATAAAAAAACATTTTCATCAAAATAGCCTATATTCTTTAATACATCGGCTCTTACTGCAAAAAAACTTCCAGGTACTACTTCGACATCTATAATGTCACAGGAATTTTTGTTAAAGGAGTATATTGCTTTTTTCTTATTTAGTAGCCTAAGTAAAAAAAAGCAATCCATTATTTCTCTCGTATAGGTTGGAATTTTCCAATGCTGATTTTGTGTAAACTGTTTATCACTATCAACTCTGGCTGAAGATAATAAAGCATAATCTCTATATCTCTTATCTGAAAAAACATCAATAATTCTCTTTACTACTACCTCTTCAAAATTAACATCTGGATTAGCTATAAAAATTATATCTAATTTGAATTTCTCTAAAAATTTTATTCCATAATTATTTCCATAAGAATATCCTTTATTCTCTTTTGTTTGTATCACATCCACTTTATTAGATACTATTTTTCTTAATATATCAAATGAGTTATCATTTGAACAATTATCAACGATAACTACTTTTTCAAAGTATGAAAATTTTTCCAACCTATTTACTAATTGTATCGTTGTATTTGCTGAATTAAAATTAAGAATTACAACTCCTGAAGTTTGCATTAGATTCTCCTAACATATATTTTTTAATAATTGATATACATGGGCATTCGATTTTTATTAAACTTAAGGTGTGAAATTAAGCTAAATAAAATAAAAAATCAATTTGTGATACACTAAAAATTTAATTCTAGCTAAATATGACATAAGAGAGATACTAGATAAACTAGTGATGACAGTTTATTCTTCCTAAAGAAATAGCTCAGTTACTCAAATAGCAGTCTAACTAAAACAAACTCGAACACCTATTTACAAAGTCATTGCTTCTTGAAATAATATTATACAAGCTTTGAATATTTCAAACAGTCTAAAGGAAAGGAGAAACGTTATGGGTTAAAAAAATCATACTAACAAAGAAACAACAACCTTCATCAAAGAGAAAATCTCTTGAAATTAAATGCAGTATGTTATTGCTGTTTGGACGAAAGATACTATTAATTAATCTATACGTACTTTTCACTACCAGTTGAAAGAATAATTAGGGTATATCGAAGCCAACATCATTAGAATTACTATACTAAAAGTGCTGTCATAAAAATAGCGAAACATCTATTTATAGTCATTCTTAACTCGAAAATCAATAATAAAAAGATAAGTGACATGAAAAATGTTATGAATCAATAGTTTCAAGGTATTCCAAAAATTCTTTTATCTCATTTTGATTACATGAATTTTTTCTAATCAGAGCTGACTATTTAACCCTCTCGTTATCTTAATATATATTGAAGATTTCGTTACACCTGCTAAATGAATTTCAAATGAAAATTTTAGCATTCTTATTCGAAAAAGTTGGCCTTTCCAAAGAGATTGACTTCAATCAGTTCAACCAATCTTTTGTTTCTTTAGTTGCATATAAACAGAATAACATTCCACAAAAATCATTGAGTTATCAGTCATCCTAGGGAGTATATTTAGCTAAATAAATGACGATGTTCTGTCTAGTATAATCTGATAACTCACATTTTCATTAAATTGACTATAAATAATTTTAATTACTAAAATTATAGGGATAATGTCTAATCCATATAGCAAGGAGAAATCACCTATAACAAGAAAAGGAATAAGAAATATAATTAAAGTAATATTAAATTTCAAATTATTATAACTTATAATTTGTCCAATACTCTTAATTGTTTTTACCCAATAAAAAAAACCAATTACGCCAATATTAGATAAAATACTGATTATTGATGAATGAGAACTAGTGGTACCTATTCCTAATCCAAATAATGGTCTATCTAAAAATACTTTAAAAGTATCAACTATACTAATAATACGAACCTTTTCTGAAGTTATAATACCGGTATTATATCTACCTTTAAGAATTAATTGGAATTCATTTATTGAATTTTCCAACCTTAGCATATAATAATTATCACTACTATTTTGATTTAATATATATATAATCAGCCCAATGATTACTAATAAAGTTAACATCTTCTTCAATACATTAGCTTTAGTAATTTTAACTTCAAATACCAAAATAGAAATTATAATTATCATAGTACCTAATACAATAGAAGAAAGAGACATAGATAAAAATAATAAAGCAACATTAATATATAGCCAAAACATTTTATCCTGATTTATCTTTATATTATAAATCAGGAGTATCGCAATATAAGCTAAAGTAATAGCATATCCAGAAGGTTCCCTTGAAAACCCCATAATAGCATACGTATCATCTCTCAATATTAGATTTGTATACGTTGATTCTCCTATACCAAAGATTTTATTACTAATATTGTTCATAATATTAGTGACAAAAACGTTTTTTGTTATCCATTCAAAAACTCCCCAAATTATACTTAATTTTGAGAAGTATAATACATATTTTATAACACTATTCCAATCTTTTTTTGTAAAAACACTCTCATTAACCAGCAACAACACGATAAATATCAGAATCCTAATAACAAACAATATTGGCTGAATCGTAAAATTGACATTCACCTTATCCTGAACTCCATATAAATATTCATCCCATGATCCAGAAAAATCTATAATAAGTCCATTATACGGGATGACTATCATAAAAAGAACCCCAATAATGATGACCGCTATTAAACAAGATATTGTTAAAAATATTTTTTTATTTATAGGCACTCTTATTAAAAAGAACAAAGAAGTAATTAATAGAATACCTGTTACAACTTCACTAAAAGAAAATTCAGTGTTTCCAAATTTCAAGAAATATCCAGCACCTATATTTATTTCTAATATAATAGTTAATATCAATAATTTTTTGTATATATTTTTTAAAGATTTATTTAAAAAAAAGATTACTAACAGGGTTACAATTAATATAAATGAAAAAATTGTCATTGTACCACTCACTTTACATTTTACTTTATTTAATTAATAAGAGTATGTTTTAATAAATTTAAAAACTTTGTTTTTCGAGAATATAATTTAACAGCTCTTCCCAATTTTCTAAATAGGGTTGTTGTGGTTTTATGTTACTAGATTCCGAATAATTATTTTTATTTTCTATAACATCTTGCATTAACTCTGCTAATTTTTTATAATTTGAAGGATTAAAAAAATTCACTTTTCTATATGACCCTATAGTTTCGTGAGCATACGGTAAATCAGATACTAAAATAGGTTTACCACTATCTTTAAATTCTGAAATTGGAAGTCCCCAGGTTTCTAATTTTGATGGAAAAATTAAACAATCAACTTTTTCATATAAATTGATTAGCTCTTCTTTTTTTAGTAATCCAACAAATTTTACGTGTTCTAAATTTTCATATTTACTCATTAGGTCATGTGTATATCTATTTTCAGTTCCATCAATGGTTAATAACACCTCATAATTAATAATTTTTTTCTCATCCAAAAATTTAGATGCTTCACAAATCACTTCGAAATTTTTAAAAAATCTAGGATAACTTGGAAAAATAAACATTTTTTTTTCATTAAACTTGAATTCTTTAGGTTCAGATACCTTTTTAGATGTTAAAACAGGTCGTGCGACAATAACATTATTTATATTAAACATTTTTTCAAATTCTACTCTCAACCACTCTTGTTGTACAATTACCCCTGTATTTTTTCTTATATTTATTTTATAAAGATATTTATAAAATAGTGAAAACAAATAAACTTTATAATCATACTTAATATTTTTTATATCTTTATCCATAAATGGAGTTGAATTATGACAATATACATATTTTTTTTTTGCTTTAACGTTTGGCGTTATATCATGTAATGATATCCAAATATCTACTTTTATTTTTCTAGAATAAAAGTAAAAATAAACATATTCATACCATAATCTGTTTAACCAACTAGATTTAGATTTAGGGAATTCTACTAATTTTATATCATTTTCATACCTTTTTAGCAATTCTACTTTATGTACTAATGCAATTACATTAAATTTTTTATTAATGTTCTCTTTAATTATGGTATCCATACAATCTGTAAGAACTGAATATATTCCACCTTCTACTGAATTTATACCAGAAATTACTATGGTTTTCACTTGAAAGGCACCTCATTTCAATATTTTTAGAAAAAAAATCACTTTATTAATTTATTTTTTTATAGTTCGATATCCAATATACTTGGCTAGATTTCTTAATATTGATTCAGGTATTTTATTAATTTTTCTATTTCTAATTAGATATTTCATTTCATTTATTACTAGTTTAAAACCCTCAGTAGTATTCTCCCCAAATTGCATCTGTATTTCAGGGTATTCTCTATGGAAATTCCCAATACTTTTATATCTATTAAATTCTTCTTTTAAAGAAAAATTATGAGTATGAAAAACTTTTGAATTTGCACAATACCCTACTTTATAGTTCGCGTTTATAAATTTTACAGCAGCATACATATCCTCTGAAAATTGTAAATTTTCAGGGAAATAATTTATTTCTTTTAATTTCATAGTATCATAAATACAAAACGCATCTGATGTAAATACAGTTTTAATGCCTAAATTTGGTATGTCTTCTTTTGATTTCACTAAATTTTTTTCGGAATAATTAAAATATCTTGATCGATATTCAAATATATTCCCTCTTTCAATATCAACTTCTTGTTTTCCATAGGCAACAGCAATTTCAGAATTTTCTCTAATAAAATCAATTAATGATTTTAATGCATTTTTTTGCAAATAGATATCTTGAGTCATATAAATAACATAATCAAAATCTTCTAAATCTTTACCAGCTTCTGTGCGTGTTTTACCATGTCCAAATTCTTCACTTTTAATAACTTTCACATCAAAATTATGATTTTTAGCAATCTTAACTGTATCATCTGAAGAAGATGAATCAATTATGTACTTTTTATTAATATACTTTGCTTGTTCATCTATTAAATTAAGTACCTTATTAAAATCCGGTCCTGCATTATATGTTGGTATAAAAAGTGCTATTTTTGAAGTATCCATTCTTTAAACTCTCCTATCGATTATTTAAATACCTGATTTGTCAAATTAAGCTAGACAAACTATTTTCATCTATGTAACTCAAAAATACTTTCAAATGGCCAAATTCTTTATTGAATTGAGGGTAATCTTTCTCTCTTTCTACAATATTCCGCTTGAAAGCTTGTCTTACCCAACGCTCTTTATGACCATTTGACTTTCTTTCTCCCTTCATTGGGAGTGTTGTTTCATCAAAGATTTTTTCTTTAAATTGGTGGTAAAGGGTGCAAGCAGAACACTCTAAAGACTCTTCAGCCCGACCACTAATGACATCAGGAGTCCATCCTTGAGTGAATTTCTCTTTGATGTAGCCCTGTTGTTTCTTTGGGAGAAAGATTCTGTGACGCCCACAAAGCCTTTTATTTTACTAGCTCATCCGTGGTAAGATATGCAGGTCATTCGTGATTATTCCTATGTCTTCTTTTGTCAGAATTACATTTTGAGTTTACCACGAATGGCTTTTTATTTGTCTAGCTTAATTTTACAATTGGCGTAATAAATTAAATACTCTTCAAAATTTTTCCCTCAAATCTCTTAAATAAAATCATGTTAAAAATTATATTCTATACTGAATCTATAAGTCGTCGCTTGTAATATTAAGCTAAGCAACATGAAATGGCCATTCATGGTAAACTTAATTTGCCTTTCCCGCTAAAAAAAACAGAGGAGTGAATAAGAATAGCCCTAAATGTCATAAATAAAGCGATAATGATAGAGTACTATTATCACCAACATTTTCTAGTTATGAAAATAGCAAGTTATCTAGATAATGAACCCTAGTATCAATTTAACACTTTACTATTCTATAGAAACGTTAAAATTTTAATCAAGTAGGTGATGGGGAAATTTTAGAATTATGGACGATTTAGGTTTATATTGAACCTTTTTTTCTTAGCACAACCCCCACTGTTTTAAAGAGGATCTTTAGATACAAACTCAAAGAAAAATTTTGAATATACTCTGTATCTAGTTTGACGATTTCTTCAAAATCAGTAATATCACTTCTACCGCTTACTTGCCACATACCCGTTAACCCGGGTTTAGCTGCTAGCCTACGTTTATGGTGTAGTTTGTATTTATCGTATTCATCCACTGTCGGTGGTCTTGTTCCGACAAGGCTCATATCACCTCTAAGTATATTGATACTCTGCGGTAATTCATCTATTGAAACACGGCGAATAAATTTACCAATCGGCATGATTCGTGGATCATTATCCATTTTAAACATCAGGCCATCCATCTTATTATGTACCATCAATTCTTTCTTGCATTCCTCAGCGTCCATGTACATAGATCGGAATTTGTAGATTTGGAAACGTCGGCCATTTCTCCCCACTCTTTCTTGCGAGAAGAATATCGGGCCAGGAGACTGGATATAAATAATTGGTGCAAATACGACAAATGCGATAATAGTTGCGAATAACCCAAACAATCCGCCAGAAATATCAATCATTCTCTTTATAACTAACTGACGGTTTGTTGCCATTTTGATGCTTGTCGTCAGGACCGTAAAACCATTTATTTCCTCGACAACCTTATTCGGCATCTCGCTTGATAAATGAGCCAAAGAGATATGGACTGTAACTCCCATTTTTAATAATTTAGCAGTTAACACCTCTATATCATAATGTGAATTATGTATTTGAATAAAAACACCATCTACCGTGTTCGTCCGAAGATATTCATAAAGAGTATCTTCATTCGCCACAACTGGGACTCCTTTGATCGTATCACCTTCCATATCGACATCTACAATTACGAGCCCTCTAACGGCATAATTATTATACTTCCCTGCTTGCAGCTGTTGTGTTGTTTTCTCTACCTCTGCTTTCGTTGAAGCCACAACCAACATATACTTCCGGTTCTTTTCATTTGAATAAGTAAACAACAATGCTTTTTTCACAAAAGCTCTACTAATCCAAGAGAAAACAATATTGATCCCAAAAATAATAAAAAAGACGCTACGGGAGTAGTATTCTGATTGTTGTGTTGCAAACATATAGAATATTACCAGTGCAGCCAAGATAAGGTTATGTTGCAAGATTGCTTTAAATTCTTTCAAATATCCTCTTCTTAATATCCCTGAATACTCTTCCGTGAAGAAAACAATAAAAATATGCAAAATCGGAAGAATAACTGCTAATATTGAATAGTTGATTGTTTCGATGGGGGAGGATACCCCGAAGCGAATCTTATATGCAATAATAAATGCAACTTCTAGCAATAAGATATCAACTACCATAAAATCAAAATGCTTTAACCAACCGCTATTCGCTACTTTATACATCCTACAATCCTTTCAGAACTTTAATATGTATAGATTTTTTTATACGGTATTAATTAATGAAAGTCATCATTTTTTGATTTATCCCATAATAATAACGTGAAATACATACGTCATAGAGAATAAAAATAGCATTTGCGATTTTATTCTGCTCCGTAATAGTAATAATAATTATCGCCTTTCAATTCCACTCGGTTGAATACAACACCGATGACATTCGCTTTTACTTTTTCAAGTAGTTCTTTTGATTTTGTGTCCATTTCTTTATCCGCACCATCTTTATTCACAACAAAAATCGTGCCATCAGCTTTACTTGCCATCACTTGGGCATCTGTAACAGCGATGACCGGAGGCATATCAAAAATAATCAAATCGAATAGATCTTCAAATTCGGTTATTAGTTGATCCATCCGTTTAGATGCCAGTAACTCTGATGGATTTGGCGGAATGACGCCACTTGTAATGATAAACAATCCTTCTGTATCTACGCGATGAGCAATGTCTTTGATTTCAACGTCTCTTTCAGTCAATAAGGTTGTCAATCCATCACGGTTGGGCAAGCGGAATGTCTTATGGACTGTTGGCTTACGCATATCTGCATCGACGATCAAAACTTTTTTGCCTTGCATAGCAAAAGTAACGGCTAGATTAGCTGATATGGTAGATTTCCCTGCACCCGGTCCAGCTGAAGTGATGACTAGTGTTTTAAGATTTTTATCTACCATTGAAAATTGAATATTGGTACGGATCGTTCTAAATTGTTCAGCGATCACTGAACTTGGTCTTGTTAAGGTAACTAAACTTGGACGTTCATTATTATCTAATTGCTTTTGCTTTTTATTAAACATTTCTCTCACCTCTTTTATACTCTACTTTTTGTTCTTCTTGTATTTAATTCAGCTTTTTTTACTCTTACTTCTGCTTTTAATTCATCATTTGACATTTCAGAAACACTTCCTAATACGGACCAGCCTAACGTTTCTGTAATAAATCGTTCATCTCTGACCGTTTTATCCATGAATTCTAGTAAGAAGGCGATCCCAACACCTAACATTAGACCAACTAGTAACCCAATCACTAAATTCAATGAATTATTTGGTGAAATTTGATCTGTTACGGGAACAGCTTCAGAAATAATCGTCACGTTCTCAACATTCATGATATTCCCAATTTCGCTTTGGAAAGTAACCGCAACAGCGTTTGCAATCTCTGCTGCATCGTAAGGACTATCATCTGTTACAGTCAATGAAAAAACTTGCGAATTTTCTTGCGTTGTAATTTCAATTTTTTCAGATAATTCAGTTGTTGTTAAATTAGTTTCCAAGTTTTCTTGGACTTCATTTAAAATAACTGGCCCTTTAATGATATCTTTATATGTATTGATCATTTGCACATTTGTGTTGATATCTGTAAGTTGCAGTCCTTCTGCAGATTCTGTTGTCCGATTTACCAAAATTTGTGTTGTAGCATTATACTGGGGCGTTGCGATGAAAAAGGTGAATCCAGCCGCAAGTATTAGAGCAATCATACCTAAACTGATGATCAATGACAAGCGTTTTTTTAATGTAATGAATAATTCTGATAAGCTAATTTCTTCTTCCATTTCTTCCTCCTGCTTAAATCTTTTTTTAAATCAATTGTTATTTTAAAATACAATAAATAGTATACCATACCATTTTTTATATATGAACAAAAATAAAGTTATTTTATCTGACAAATTCCAATTCTTTTAGGATGACTATTTGAGATTTTTTCATTGACAGGTTACTTTAAATAAATACTCGTTAAAAAAATAAAGAGCTCTTATTTGAGCTCTTTATTTTTTTATTTAATTTCTGCCAACTAGTTCTTTACTTAATTGGATAATGTATTCTTTTAAGTCATCTTTAACTTCTTTATGTCCAAGACCATATTCGATATTGGTCATCATATAACCAAATTTGTCTCCAACGTCATACCGTTTTCCTTTGAATTCATGGGCTAAGACTTGTTGCGTTTTATTCAAGGTCTCGATAGCATCCGTTAACTGGATTTCATTGCCAGCACCGGGTTCTTGTTTTTCAAGAATGTCAAAAATCTCTGGTGTCAGCAAGTAACGACCAATGATTGCTAAGTCACTTGGCGCATCTTCCGATTTTGGCTTTTCAACAAAGTGATTGACTTTGTATAAGTCCTTAGAGACTTCTCCATCTAGATCGACGATACCATATTTAGATGTATCTTTATGGGGCACACGCATAGTAGCTAGAACAGATGAATGTGTTTCATCGTAGTGATTCATCAATTGTTTGGTCAATGGAACTTCATCGACCATCAAGTCATCCCCAAGCAAAACAATAAATGGTTCATTCCCTACAAAGCTTTTCCCATGCAGGACTGCATCTCCTAAACCTTTAGGATATGACTGGCGTACAAAATGTAATTTAATTTTTGTCGTACTTTCCACTAATTTTAATAATTCATACTTTTCTTTCATTATAAGATTCTGCTCTAATTCAAAGTTAGAGTCAAAATGGTCTTCAATTGAGCGTTTACTTCTTCCTGTAACAATCAAGATTTCTTCGATCCCTGATTCAATGGCTTCTTCAATAATAAATTGAATCGTTGGTTTATCCACGATTGGCAACATTTCTTTTGCCGTAGCTTTCGTAGCTGGTAAAAAACGAGTCCCTAATCCAGCTGCAGGAATCACAGCTTTTCTTACTTTTGACATATCCTTTACCTCCTAATAGATTAAGTTCAATTAATTAATTATTAATCTGTATGGAATAAATCTCTAGTATAGACTTTTTCTTGTACATCCATCAATTCTTTTGCTAAACGGTTTGAAACGATCACATCAGAAACTTTTTTAAATTCGTCAAAATCACGGATCACTTTTGAATTATAGAAGGTGTCATCTTTTAACACCGGTTCATAAACAACTACTTCAATTCCTTTTGCCTTGATGCGCTTCATAATGCCTTGTATAGATGACGCTCTAAAGTTATCCGAATCGGTTTTCATCGTCAAACGATAGATTCCAACTACTTTTGGATCACGCTTCATAACCATATTCGCCACATGGTCTTTGCGCGTACGGTTCGCATCCACGATTGCGCCAATAATATTATTTGGTACCTCTTCATAGTTAGCCAAGAGTTGTTTAGTATCTTTTGGCAAACAATAACCGCCATAGCCAAATGAAGGGTTATTGTAATGTGTCCCAATTCTTGGATCTAACCCTACACCATCAACGATTGATTTTGTATCTAATCCTCTAACTTCTGCATACGTATCCAATTCATTAAAATAAGCTACCCGTAATGCTAAGTAAGTATTGGAAAATAATTTGACTGCTTCAGCTTCTGTCGAATTCATAAATAAAACGGCAATGTCTTCTTTAATAGCTGCTTCGACTAACAGATTGGCATACGTTTTAGCTGCTTCCGTTTGTGCACCAACAACAATACGCGATGGGTAAAGATTGTCATAAAGGGCTTTGCCTTCACGTAAAAATTCTGGAGCGAAAATAATGTTGTCTACTCCATATGTTTCTTTTGTTTCTTTTGTATACCCAACTGGTACAGTTGATTTTATGATCATAGTCGCTTGTGGATTGTATTTAAGAACGTCTTCAATGACACCTTCGACTGTTGACGTATCGAAATAGTTTTTCTTTTCATCATAGTTTGTTGGTGTAGCGATGATAACATACTGAGCATCTTTGTAAGCCTTTGTTTTATCTGTTGTAGCTGTTAAATTCAATTCTTTTGTTGCTAGGTATTCTTCAATCTCTTTATCAACGATTGGCGATTTTTTATTGTTTATCAAAGTTACTTTTTCTTCGATAATTTCTAACGCTGTTACTTCATTGTGTTGTGCTAAAAGAACGGCATTGGATAACCCAACATAACCGGTTCCGACTACTGTAATTTTCAAAATGGATTGGCTCCTTCTAATTTTTATATTTTAAAACGAAAAATTTCAAACTAATACTTTAATAATAGCAGATTACTAAACCAATAACAATCAGTCTGTTACTCAACTCTTACCATAGAAAAACACTATGAAAAAAACATAGTGTTTTTCTTTTTAATTTAATTCCAGTTGTTCTTTTAATAAGTCAGATACTCGGTTCATTTCTTCATCGGATACGACACCATAATAAATTCCATCAATCGTTGTGCCTGTTGCTGCAAGTTGTTCTTGTTGGATATTTCCAGCAGCTGAACGATAATTATTGAATAGTTTTACCATATCATCGAATTCAAGACTCGTTTGCATATTATTTTCTAATGATCCTAAAATATCTTGGTAATTTGAAATAGTGGATAGTGAAGCTACTTTTTCTACGGTTGCTTGGATTACTTGTCTTTGTCTTTCTTGACGACCATTGTCTCCCGTTGGATCGTCATAACGCATTCTAGAATAGGCTAAAGCAGCTTTCCCATCTAATGAGGCTGTGACACCTTCTGTGAAGTTATAGCCCTCAGAAGAAAAGGTTAACGGACTAGTTACTTGAACTCCACCGACTGCATTGACAACATCTTGCAATCCTTGCATGTTTACTTCAACGTAATGATCAATTGGAATATCCAGCATACTTTGAACGGTATTTACAGACATCGATGTCCCCCCGAATGCATAGGCATGGTTTATTTTATCAGTTGTTCCATGACCTACGATCTCAGTGCGTGTATCACGGGGTATACTGACAATCGTTGTAGTATCTGTATTTGGGTTCACGGTCAGGACCATCATTGTATCTGAACGCCCTTGTTCCGTTCTACCTAGATCTCCTGTATCTACACCTAGCAGTAAAATTGAGAACGGTTCTTTCTTATTAATATCAACTGAACTTTCACGAACTTCTTCTGTTTCAACATCTTTATAAATTTTATCAGTTGTTCCAGCTACATCGCTATAGATTTTCCAAATAAATAAACCTAGAGCAATAAATAGTGCCAATACAATAATCAGAAAAATTTTCAAACCTTTTTTATTCTTCTTTGGTCGTTTTCTTGGATTCCGCATTTCAGATCTTGATTGTGACATTTCTCCACCCTTTTCATCATTTTTATAAAATCATTTTGTATCTAATTGTTTTTACGGATTATTCTATCATAACTATAACAAGTTTAATTTTACCATATATTGAAGTTAATAAAACTTAATTCTTAAAAAAACGGATTTACCAAGAAAGAAAATAGAGAAAAAGTTTTATTCAAACTAAACTCCTTCTCTATTCTATGATTATTTATTTATAAATTTTGTTGAGGTACTACCAGGGGCTTTATTCCCCTTTTTGATTAATCTTATTTCAATAGCTTCCAAGCGTTTGGACTTACCTTCTGAACCGGAAGATTCGCCGTTCTTAGCCCAACCTAACCAACCGTAACTTTGTGCATGCACACGATAATAAACATCGTATTTCTCAGCCATTTCGCCAGTCAATTGGATTTGTATGGCTTCCAATCGTTTGGCTTTTCCTGAAGTACCACTTAAGGCACTATTGGTTGACCATCCTTGCCAGCCATAGCTCTGGACATGCGCTTTATATTGCACTCCTCCAGCATATGGCAGATTTTCTAATTTGATTTTGATTCCCTCTAGGCGTTTGGCTTTGCCGGATGTTCCAGCCACTGTTCCATCTTTAACCCATGATTGCCATCCAATGGATTGAACATGCGTCGTATAAGAAATGGTTGGGATTATTTCTTTTTTAACAAAAGCATTTGATTTTGATCCAGGGGCAGCAGCTCCTTTTTTAACGATCACAATTTCAATTGCTTCTAATCGACGACTAAAACCTTCTGTACCCGCTTCTTCGCCATTTTTAGCCCAGCCTAACCAGCCATTTTTTTCAGCATGGACGCGGTAGTAAATATCGTAGTTTTCTGCTTCTTTATCGGTTAATTTAATTTGAATAGCCTCAAGTCTCTTACTTTCTCCTTCTGTCCCACTGATTTCGCCATCTCCTACCCAATCCATCCACCCATTAGATTGAACATGTGTACGATACTGTATTGATTCCGGAAAAAGAGAGCCCAGTGATATATTTATACCTTCTAACCGCTTTGATTCACCTTGGGTTCCACTCATTTTTCCACTTGTGACAGGAGCCTGCCATCCATAACTTTGTACGTGTGTTGTATATGAAATAGCCGGTGATTTTGATTCTGTAACTGAAAAATCCCCTTTTGAAAGATCAATTAAGCTCTCACTATAAATTGATTTATTGTATATTCGAGTTGTATCATCAGAAGCTCTTTGTACAATAGAATCAATATAATAATCTCCTACTGTATATTCACTAGGAATTTTCATTTGACCTATATATCTTTCTTTTTCATCATTATATGAGGTAATAATAGTTTGCTCATTAACTTTCCCATTTTCATTTGCTAAAATAATATCAATTTGATTAATTATTTCATCATAACTATTTGGTTTCATGGATACTTCGAGAATATCACCAGATTCAAATTGATTTTTATTTATTGTTACTGAAGTCGGATCAAAATAAGATTTATAATTCATTACTTTAGATAACATAAATTTAGATTCATCAGACACTCCAAACAAGAGATGACCAATCCAATCGCCATTATCATCTACTAATTGTGATTTAATATCTTTTAACTTCCACTCCCCCTCTTCAAATCCATCATTAAGAGTATAAGTACCTTTATAATTTCCATTCGAGTCCCTAGGGATATTAAAATATTCAACATTTTGATATACTGAATTATCTTCATCAGGACCAACAAATCCAATTCTTAAGAACCTTTCTATATATCTGATTTGTCAAATTAAGCTATACAAACTATCTTCATCCATATAACTCATAAAAACTTCCAACGGTGTTTGGTAATTTAGTGACTTCCTTGGAATGTTATTTCGTTTGTGTGCAACAGATGATACGAAAGTCTGGTCAACTTCGTTGAAATCCATTTTTTTTGGCAATCCATCTTTTCGAAGAAGTCCATTAGAATTCTCATTTAAAGCTCGTTGTGAAGGCGTTCCAGGATCAGCGAAGTAAATAGCGACATCATGTTGGTTGCACAAAGATTTCCAGTTGGAAAACTCCTTTCCGCAATCAAACGTAATGGATTTGAATAAATTTTTTGGTATGGCTTGGAACCATTGATTCATGGCATTCTCAATGTCGCAGGCTTTACGCCCTTTGGGCTTTAAGGTAATGATAGCTTTTGATAAAATCTCTACTAGAGTAATAACCGCACTTTTGTGGTGAACACCTACAATGGTATCTCCTTCGATATGACCAAACTCTTCTTTAAATGTGGGATAGTCTATTATTCTTTCAGAGATATTTCGTTTATAAGCTTGTCTACCTCTACGTTCTTGATGTCCGTTAGGTTTTCTTTTCCCTTTCATCGGGAGTGTAACTTCATCGAATATTCTTTCTTTAAACTGCCTATAAAGTGTTCGTACGGAACAGTCTATTGTCATTTCTTTACGGCCAATAATGACATCCGGCGTCCAGCCCTCAGCTACTTTTCCCTTGATATAAAGCTGTTGTTCTTTTGGTAAATCAATTTTTTTGCGTCCACACTGTTTCTTGTTTTTTTTATACCGTAGGTAATGGTCGAAAGCTGTGTGTCCTGCTTTGAAGAACCTGATAACATTATTAATCGGTGTACGAGTACGATTCAAGTAAGTAGCTATTTTAGCAACTGGAACACCTTGGTGGTAATAAGCTTCTATCATCACTAGTTCATCCATGGTAATATGGGTATAGGTCATTCGTGATCACTCCTTGTTTTCTGTGGTTGGAAATACAATTAGAGTGTATCACGAATGGCTTTTTTATTTGTATAGCTTAATCTTACAATCGACGATATTTAAAATTTTTAATTGTAAAGCTGACTTCAAGACGGTGTTCATAGTCTAAAGATTTTGTTACTGAAACGCTCTCAGGAATCAACTCTGGTCCATGACTTCCGCTTACTTCAATAGAATGTTTTGAAAAATCTTCTCTCCAAAAATTTTCATCAGCGATTTTATCACTATATATAAGAGTTCTATTACTATTATTTTTATTCATAGCTAGAATTTCGTATAAATACATTTCACCGTTTATTATGTAATCTTTAATAACTATATAGCTTTCGAATTTTTTTGTTTCTTCATTATATTTTAGTTCTGTTTTTAAAATAGCCCCATTAGAATCTCTAAAAGATATATAAACATATCTCACATTTGATGGATCATTAATTTCTATATCTATGAGAACCTTATCGCCAGGTATTGCATTTTTTTGTGAAGTTGAAATACTGTCTAAATTTATTGTAGGACCATTATTATAAATATACCTTTTCTGCTCTATCGATTCAGAATTTTCTACTTTCACTTCTTCTGAAATAGCTTCTTGTGATATAGGTTCTTCTAAAAGCTGTTCTTTAACTTGTTCAGCAGCTACTGAACTTTCATTATTTGCTTCTAAATCTGTACTAGTATCTGCATATACCACCAGACCTCCTGTATTTGATAATAATAATGAACTTATTAATAGTATACCAACTATTTTTTTCACTCATCCCCACTCCTCTTTTTAAATTACTTAAATCTATACCAATTAAACTCTATGTTATTTTATATAAAATATAACGTGTTTTTTAAAATAAAGCAATTGTTCAATAAAATAGTTCTCTCAAATGTATCAATATTTTAAAGATTTATATGAAAGTTAAACCTGTAGAAACAAACAACTGAACAACAAAACAAGTTTATCTTCTCTTTATGATAGATAACTAAAATATATTCCGTCGATTGTAAGATTAAGCTATACAAATAAAAAAGCCATTCGTGATACACTCTAATTGTATTTCCAACCACAGAAAACAAGGAGTGATCACGAATGACCTATACCCATATTACCATGGATGAACTAGTGATGATAGAAGCTTATTACCACCAAGGTGTTCCAGTTGCTAAAATAGCTACTTACTTGAATCGTACTCGTACACCGATTAATAATGTTATCAGGTTCTTCAAAGCAGGACACACAGCTTTCGACCATTACCTACGGTATAAAAAAAACAAGAAACAGTGTGGACGCAAAAAAATTGATTTACCAAAAGAACAACAGCTTTATATCAAGGGAAAAGTAGCTGAGGGCTGGACGCCGGATGTCATTATTGGCCGTAAAGAAATGACAATAGACTGTTCCGTACGAACACTTTATAGGCAGTTTAAAGAAAGAATATTCGATGAAGTTACACTCCCGATGAAAGGGAAAAGAAAACCTAACGGACATCAAGAACGTAGAGGTAGAAAAGCTTATAAACGAAATATCTCTGAAAGAATAATAGACTATCCCACATTTAAAGAAGAGTTTGGTCATATCGAAGGAGATACCATTGTAGGTGTTCACCACAAAAGTGCGGTTATTACTCTAGTAGAGATTTTATCAAAAGCTATCATTACCTTAAAGCCCAAAGGGCGTAAAGCCTGCGACATTGAGAATGCCATGAATCAATGGTTCCAAGCCATACCAAAAAATTTATTCAAATCCATTACGTTTGATTGCGGAAAGGAGTTTTCCAACTGGAAATCTTTGTGCAACCAACATGATGTCGCTATTTACTTCGCTGATCCTGGAACGCCTTCACAACGAGCTTTAAATGAGAATTCTAATGGACTTCTTCGAAAAGATGGATTGCCAAAAAAAATGGATTTCAACGAAGTTGACCAGACTTTCGTATCATCTGTTGCACACAAACGAAATAACATTCCAAGGAAGTCACTAAATTACCAAACACCGTTGGAAGTTTTTATGAGTTATATGGATGAAGATAGTTTGTATAGCTTAATTTGACAAATCAGATTCTATAATAGAAAAATAAAAAAATGACGCTAATTCTCTAAAAAAGAAATAGTGTCATTTTTTATTATTAGTAGTTCTTGTTATTTTTCTAGCTATTCTGTTAATTCTAGCAGTTAAATTAATTGATTTATTTTATAAATGATTTTACCGTACTGACAGGTGCTTGTTCACTTTTTTTAACTAATTTAATTTCAACGCCTTCTAATCGTTTGGCCTTGCCTTCTGTACCGGAAGATTCGCCGTTCTTAGCCCAACCTAACCAACCGTAACTTTGCGCATGTACACGATAATAAACATCATATTTCTCAGCCATTTCACCTGTCAATTCGATTTGGATGGCTTCCAATCGCTTAGCTTTACCTGAAGTACCACTTAGTGCACCATTGGTTGACCAGCCTTGCCAACCATAGCTTTGGACATGTGTCTTATATTGTACTCCTCCAGCATAGGGTAGGTTTTCCAGTTTGATTTTGATTCCTTCTAGGCGTTTAGCTTTTCCAAATGTTCCAGCCATTGTTCCATCTTTAACCCATACTTGCCACCCAATGGATTGAACATGCGTTGTGTAAGAAACGGTTGGGGTTATTTCTTTTTTAACAAAAGCATCGGTTGTTGACTCAGGGGCAGTAGCTCCTTTTTCAACGATCACAATTTCAATTGCTTCTAATCGACGACCAAAACCTTCTGTTCCCGCTTCTTCCCCATTCTTAGCCCAGCCTAACCAGCCGTTTTTCTCAGCATGGACGCGGTAGTATATGTCATAATTATCCGCATCTGTACCAGTTAGCTTAAGTTTAATGGCTTCTAACCGTTTGGCTTCTCCTGAAGTTCCACTTAAAGTCCCATCAGAAACCCAATTCATCCAGCCGTATGATTGAACGTGGGTAGAATATTGAATACCTAAGTCTGCATTCCCTTTTATATCAATCTTGATAGCTTCCATTCGTTTACCTTTTCCTACTGTTCCGGATGATGTACCATCTGCTACTGGATCTAACCAACCGATAGATTGAACATGAGTAGAATAACTAATTGAAGTATTAGAAACCGTAATAAAGGCTTCAATTTTTTTATCTCCTGTTTTAGCCATAATTATTGCATTTCCAGATTGAAAACCGGCTATTTTACCTGTAGAATCCACGGTTGCTACAGCTGGGTTCGAACTTGTCCATGTTATCATTTTTGAGTCAGTCGTATCTAATGGATTGAAGACTATCTTTAATTGTTCACTACTATTTTTCTGCAAAACAACATTTTTCTTGTCAAACTGTATACTTAATAACGGTGATAAAACTTTTAATTCATGACTAACTGTTTTTGTACCAACAGTAGCTGAAATGTTTGTGACTCCACCTTTCAAAGCAGTAACAGTCCCTGTCGAATCTATTTTAACAACACTAGAATTCGAACTACTCCATATTATTGTTTTATCTTCCGTGGTATTTAAAGGATCATAATTAACTTTAAATACAGCTTTTTCATTTAAATTCATCGTTTTAATAGGTTCTTCAAGATCGATAGTGGCAAGTGGTATATTCACAGTAATTTTTGTTTTGATGAGTTTGTCTTGGACCATAGCTATGATATTTGTTGTTCCTTTTTCTACAGCTGTTACGTTCCCAAGTGAATCTACTTTAGCTATAGCTGGATCCTCACTACTCCAGTTTATAGTCTTGTCATCAGTTGTATTTACAGGATTATAAAGTATTTGAAGCGTTTCTGATTCTCCTTTATTTAGATTTGCTTCAATTTTATTAAAGGAGATATCAACCAGTGGATATTTTCTTACATCTTTTATTATAATATTATAATCATCGAATCCTAATTTATAAGCTTCTGCTAGGAAATCTGTATCAAAGTTTGCACTTACTGTTGGTGTTTTCTTATTCCAATATTCATATTGCGGGAAAGAAGGATCTGGATATTCTAGGTACCATTCAAATGCATCTTCGTTAAAATTAACCATCTTTAAAGTTAACTTGTCTGTAAGATTAAAACTTGATGAATTACCATCATATTCAAGTATTTTTTGTTCATTCGGTTTTGTAAGCAACCCTCCTGTTGAGTCTGTTACTTTTATGGAGAAATTAATTGTGGCTCGATCACCTGTGGTAGGATTATAATCATTTAATGTGCTCACGATGTAAACTCTCTCAAATTTACCTTCTCCTGAACTTCCTTTTTGATTGCCGTATTGATCAAGCACTACCCACTGAAAATCATTGAAAGATGATGGATTTGAAAGAGTGATGACAACACTTTCTCCATTTCTAAAATTAGCAATTTTTTTATCTCCAGAAAATGAAACATTCGTTTGTTGGGTGCTCACACTAAATGAAATTGCTTCTACTGTTGACCCTAAAAAATTAGTGAATGTCATACTTATCACAAACATAGAAACGAACGTAATTAAAACTAACAATGCATTTTTTTTATTTTTCATTATTATAAAGTTCCCTTCGTTAAAAAAAATCACAAGTTTTTTGTGTATATTTGGCGTTTAATATTAATAGTTTCTTCAATAAAAAATGAAATAAGTAGATTATCTAAAGTTCGTTGCTTTTACATCATAAATCATTGTAATATAGATTTTTAATCCTTATGTACGTTAAATTAATAGTCCTTCACACTATTATTTCCCCTATCCCCCCTTTATATGATAATTATAAAAAACACGTGCTATTATATCTTAATTAATTATATCACTCCACAAATTAAATACAATTTGTTTTAATATAATAAAAAAAGATTAGGGCGTGTCTGAAAACTGACTGCCATCCTGATTTTCGGTATAATAAAAGAAAACAGGAGTGATCATGATGAGTATTGAACGTTATGAGCTGACTGATGTGCAGTGGAATCAAATCAAAAATCTGTTTCCTGAATATCACACAGGTAGACCACCTAAAAGCAATCGTATAATGTTCAATGCTGTTTTATGGATTGCTAGAAGCGGTGCTGCTTGGCGAGATCTGCCAAAAGAACGTTACGGATCATGGAAAACGGTCTATAGCCGCTTTTGTTTATGGCGTGATACTGGTTTACTTGAATCCCTTTTTATTACGTTGAATTATGAAGCAGATTACGAAAACTTGAGTATCGATTCAACCGTTGTAACGGCGCATCAGCAGAGTGCCGGTGCAAAAAAAGGGGGCTAAATTCTGTCATCTCGCAACATATCGGTAAAAGCAGTGGTGGGCACACAACAAAAATACATGTCATCGTAGACGGATTAGGAAATCCATTATATTTTCAGCTATCAGGTGGAAATCTCCATGATAGTGTTCTCGCTATTGAAGTTCTTCAACACGTTGAAATACAAGGCAGTAATGTTATTGGCGATCGTGCATACGGTTCTTTAGACATTCGGACTTATGTGACGAATCACGATGCGACTTATACCATTCCACCAAAGAAAAATACAAAAGAACCTTGGACTGTTGATTGGTGGCTATATAAAGAACGTCATTTGGTGGAGTGTTTCTTTAATAAGTTAAAGCATTTCCGTCATATCGCGACACGTTATGATAAACTCGCAACGTCCTACTTAGCCTTTGTATATATAGCAGCTATTTTTCTCTTAACCAAATAGTTTTAAGACACAACCTAATTAAAATCTGCTGTAAAACATTATGCGTTTACAATTCATTTATGCTATCTAAAAATGTTATAGGGCTTCTTCCTAATTTAATTCCAAATGTTCTCTCAATAAGCTAGAAAATCTGTTCATTTATTCATCAAATACGGTGCCATAGTAAATTCCATCAATCATCATTGTCTTTCTTGACGACCGTTGTCTCCGTTTGGATTTTCATAACGTATCTCCTGTTGGAATTCACAGTGGCCTATATTACTAATCTTCAACTTACTAATACATTTATTATATTATACTAATGATGGAGACTCTATTTCCTTTAATAATCATAATGACCATCAAAAAAATAACCTCCAGAAGTTTTTTCTTCCAGAGATTATCTATTTAATCTATGTTGTATTTTCAGTACTTCGCTTCTAATCAATTTTCAAATCCGTTACTTAATGAAAGAATTACTTGTACTGCCTGGTGCCTTATCGCCTTTTTGGACTAGTTTAATTTGGATAGCTTCTAACCTTTTTGATTTCCCTTGGCTACCAGCTGAATTTCCATTTTTAGCCCATCCTAACCAACCATAAGATTGAGAATGAACACGATAGTAAACATCAAATTTTTCAGATAATTCATCTGTCAATTTAATTTGGATAGCTTCCAGACGTTTCGCTTTTCCAGTAGTCCCACTTAATGTTCCATCGTTGACCCACTTTTGCCATCCAATAGTTTGAATATGGGATTTATATTGGATACTACCAGAATATTTAGAATCACTTTTTGAAATTTTAATTGCTTCTAAACGTTTTTCTTGACCTGTTGTTCCACTTGTATTTCCACTTAGGACCTTTTTTTGCCACCCATTAGTTTGTACATGTGTAGCGTAGTTTACAATAGCAGGTTTTAATTTATAAGCATTATCTGAAGATCCTGGAGCACTAAAACCCTTAGGTAAAACTTTTATCTGGATAGCATTTATCTTTTTCCTATAATCAACTGTTCCGGAGATATTTCCATTTTTAGCCCATCCTAACCAACCATCTCCATCTATGTTTGCTCTGTAATAAACATCGAATCCTTTAGCTTGCTCCCCGGTAAGTTGAATTTTAACAGCTTCTAAACGCCTACTTTCTCCATTAGTACCACTAACAGCTCCATCATTCACCCAACTTGTCCATCCTTTATCTTGAATATGTGAAGAATACTTAATGCCTAAATTCTCGAAACCAGCTACATTGATTTTAATTGCTTCTAATCGTTTTTTATTGCTTGTAGAACCACTAGTAAGTCCATTTGATTTAGTTTTCAACCAACCTGAAGATTGAAAATGTGAATCATATGTTACATTTGGATAATTGTCATATTTAGCCAAATCATACGTCTCAATAAGGTCTGTTAATTTTTTTGCATATGTAGGATCTGTTGCGTATGAATATTTAGCCACTGGTTTAATTAGTCCCGCTGCTGCTTCTTTATAGCCATCAGCATTGGCTCTCCAAGTACCTGAATAATTATCTGGTTGGTAAGTCAACCCATTTTTCAATTTCTGAGCATAGTCTGTTAAAGATTCTAAAAAAGAAGGATACTTTCTGAAATTTTGATAAATAGTATACCATTCTTTTTCTTCACTCCATTCTTTTGTTGGCATCGAAATATATTTCCCGTCGTAAGATCCTTTTACTCCGAACAAATTATTATTAGGACTGCTGGCAAGTGAGCTTGTTCCCCATCCACTTTCCAAACTTGCTTGAGCAATCATGACCGAGGGGAAGAGGCCATACTTATTTGCTGCTTCAACAGCATATGGGGCAATTTTATTAATAAAAGTAGTTGTAGCTGGTACGGTCATCACTCTAGCAAACATTCTTATATTTTTGTTATTTTCTTTTTCCATTAATTCTGTAGCATCTTCTCGATTTTCATCTAAAGAAAAAATTTCCTCATCTGAAGAATCTGCTGAAACGACAGTACTTGATTTAGAAACACTTGAATTTTCTATTTCTTTTTCTGACTCGTTTAACTCTGAGGTAGCAGATATTTCCTGTTTACTAGGCATTTCTGTATCTATCTTTATTTCACTAGATTCATCTAATATTGTTTCCGAATCATTTGATTCTTTTAAATCTGTCTTTGGTTCACTTGATTCAACTGTTATAGGTTTAGACTCAATTGATTCTGCTATATCGGTCTTTGGCTCCACTGGATCAGCTGCTATTATTGCTTCTGACCCCTCAGTTTCTGTTGTACTTGAATCTACTTCACTTGACTCCTTTGTGTTGTTCTTAATTTCACTCAATTCTATCATACTCGACGAACTTTCACTCTCTATCGCAAAAATAATACCAGGTTCTAAGGTAGCAAATAATAAAATATTGGTTACTAAAATTACAAGAGCCTTACTAAAGCTCTTTTTTTTATTTTTCATTAATAGTCTCCTCTTTTATAAAAAATTAACAATATGACTAGTGTAACACAAAAAAAATGTCACAAAATCAACGATTTTGTGACATTTCAAATAAAGTAAGAGCTTCTTGCCAAGTCGGAATCTCAAATCCTGTTTCTTTTGCTTTACTTAAATCCATCACAGAATGTTTTGGTCTATTCGCTTTTTGTGGATATTCTGCAGACGTTACTGGAACAACGTCAACTTTTTTATCTTTCAAAATTTCTTTCGCGAATTCATACCATGAACAACTGCCTTCATTGGATAGATGGTAGATGCCATATTCCGCTTCTTTTTCAGTAAGGTAATAAACAAATTCAGCTAACGTACGAGTCCACGTTGGACGACCAATCTGGTCAGCTACGACTGTCAGTCTTGGATGTGTTTCAGCTAACTTCTGCATCGTAAACACGAAGTTTTTACCGAACTCACCGAACACCCATGATGTCCGAACAATATAGTGCTTCGAAACTAATTTTTGAACGATTTGTTCTCCAGCTAGTTTGGCACGGCCATACTCGCTTTGAGGATTGGTTGGATCTGTTTCTTTATACTCCCCTAAATTTGTTCCATCAAAAACGTAATCTGTACTAATATAGACAACTATTGCACTCACTTCTTCTGCAGCTTTTGCTACATTTTCAGTTCCACGGACATTCACGGCTTGATTCAGTTCTTTTCCTTCATCCTCTGCTGCATCAACAGCCGTATAAGCTGCACAATGATAAATAATGGTTGGTTTCAACTTTTTAATATAGTGATTCACGGCCTTTTCATCTGTGATATCGACTTCTTTTGACCCAACTGAAACATACGCTACTTCTTTTTCATCTAATAATTTTCTCAATTCAGAACCAAGTTGCCCTGTTCCTCCAGTAATTAAAGCGGTCATTGGTTATTCCTCCATTTCATGAAAAATAAAAGATTTGTTTTGACTACAAACAAATCTTTTATTTTTATGCTATTTATTTAATCCAGCGCGTTCTTTTAATGGACGCCACCAAGATTCATTTTTTTGATACCAGTCGATTGTTTCTAGGATCCCAGTATCAAACGTGTATTTCGGCTTCCACCCTAATTCAGTTTCTAACTTTGTTGGATCAATCGCATAACGTTTGTCATGACCCAGACGATCATCAACGTAGGTGATCAACTCACGAGGTAAATCAAGTTGGTCAACAATAATATCGATGATTTGGTTATTCGTGCGTTCATTGTGTCCACCAACGTTATAGACTTCGCCTTTACGTCCTTTATGCAATACTAAATCGATAGCTTGACAATGATCTTGTACATGCAACCAGTCTCGGATGTTCAATCCGTCCCCATAGATTGGAAGTTCTTTGCTGTCCATGCCATTTGTGATCATCAACGGAATTAATTTTTCTGGAAAATGGTACGGACCGTAGTTGTTTGAACAACGGGTGATGTTGACGTTCATGCCATAGGTTTCATAGTAGGCACGAACCAATAAATCCGCTCCAGTTTTACTAGCTGAGTAAGGGCTGTTCGGTGCTAAAGGTGTTTCTTCTGTAAAGTAACCTTCGGCTCCTAAAGAACCGTATACTTCATCCGTTGAGACTTGTAGGTATTTTTCAATGTTCATTTCTTTAGCCACGTTTAATAACGCTAAGGTTCCTTGAATATTGGTTTCTACAAAAATTTCAGGATTTAAAATACTGCGGTCAACATGTGATTCAGCCGCAAAGTTCACAAAATGAGTAATGGCATGTTCGTTAACTAAATGGCGCACTAATTCCTTATTCAGGATATTTCCTTGCACAAACACATGATTCGGATTATCCATCACATCATCTAAACTATGAATATTTCCTGCATAGGTCAATAAATCTAAGTTGATGATTTTATACGTTGGGTGTTCTTCAAGCATATAGTGGACAAAATTACTGCCAATAAAGCCAGCTCCCCCAGTTACTAATACGTTCATAGTTATTTTTCCTCCCAAACAAATGGATTATCAAATTCAGCTAATGTTGGGTGTTTGGTATCTTTTTCAGATAAGACCAATTTATCCATTGGCATTGGCCATTGAATGTTTAACGCTGGATCATCAAATGCGATACCGCCATCATGTTCTTTTGAATAATACTCATCCACTTTATATTGCACGTTGCAATTGGGCGTAAGGGTTACAAAAGCATGTGCGAATCCTTTAGGTACTAATAATTGGCGATGGTTGAACTCGCTTAAAATGTACCCCTCAGATTGGCCATATGTAGGAGAACCCACACGTATATCAACGATAACGTCATAAATGACACCTGTCGTTGCACGCACTAATTTTGTTTGAGCTTTTTCTGGCATTTGGAAATGCATCCCTCTTAGTACGCCCGGTTCAACAGATAAAGAATGATTATCTTGAATGAAATCGATAGCGATGCCATTTTCCAAAAATTTTTCTTTCGTGTAGCTCTCAGTGAAGAACCCACGATGGTCTCCGAAGACATCCATTTCAATAATTTTTACATCTTGTAATTTAGTGTTTAGTACTTTCATTTTATCAGTTCTCCTTACTAGTTCGTTTCAGCTAAACGCAACATGTATTGGCCGTATTCATTTTTTTTCAGTGGTTGAGCCAGTTCAATCAATTGTTCACGAGTGATATACCCCATACGATAAGAGATTTCTTCTAAACAAGCTACCTTTAAATTTTGGCGTTTCTCAATAGTTTCAATAAAAGTACCGGCTTCAAGTAATGATTCATGTGTACCTGTATCCAACCAAGCGAAGCCACGACCCATTAGTTCCACTTCTAATTCTCCAGCTTCTAAATAAGCTTTATTAATATCCGTAATTTCAAGTTCACCACGTGGGGAAGGTTTGATTGTTTTAGCGATATCTACGACTTTATTATCGTAGAAATAAAGCCCAGTAACCGCATAATTACTTTTCGGTATAGCAGGTTTCTCTTCTATCGATACGGCATGCATGTCTTCATCGAATTCTACAACGCCAAATCGTTCTGGATCATTGACATGGTAGCCGAACACTGTCGCACCTGATTCTTTTGCGGCTGTTCGTTGGAGCATTTTTGATAATCCCCCGCCATAATAAATATTATCGCCAAGAATCAAACACACAGACTCTTTTCCAATAAACTCTTCTCCAATAATAAAGGCTTGGGCTAATCCATCCGGGCTTTCTTGTACTTTATACTCTAAATTAAGGCCTAACTCATGTCCGTCTCCGAATAGCTGTTCAAAACGGGGAGTATCTGTTGGAGTCGAAATAATCAGTATATCTTTTATTCCAGCCAACATTAAAATAGACATTGGATAATAGATCATCGGTTTGTCATAAATAGGCATTAATTGTTTTGATACAGCTTTAGTTAAAGGATACAAGCGTGTTCCGCTTCCACCCGCTAATATTATACCTTTCATAATAAGCTCCTTTAAAATTTATTAACGGCATTTTATTAATTAGTAACATATAAAATTCATTTTTTCTAATTACCATCAGTTTAAATTATACTTCATTTAGGAAAGGTTAAGCAAATTCATTTTCAGTAATCGACTTTTTTATTATTTAATAAAGTCTAAAAAAATAGACTTTACATTCTGTAAACAGAGAGTAAAATCTATCTTTTATATTTTTCATTTAAATTTAAGTAACTAGTTAAAATAATTAACTATTCCTTCAACTACTCCTTTAGCTAATTTATTTTGATAGTTATCTGTTACTAATTTAGCTCTTTCATTGGTATTATCCATGTAGCCTAATTCTAAAAGTACTGCAGGCATAGTTGTTTCCCTAATAACATGATAATTTGCTTTCCGATTGTTTCTATCATAAGCACCTGTATTGCTAATTATTTTTTTGTGTATTGCATTAGACAAAACGGTACTAGTAAGTAAACGTTTTGAATTATTTGACATAATATTCTTGGGATTTCCAAGACCATTATACGAATACGTTTCAATCCCATATGCTGTTTTCATAAAGGCATTATGATGCACACTAACAAAAATATCTACCTTCATTTTATTAGCTTCTTGTGCTCGATCAGATAAACTTACAAATTCATCCGTTCTTCTTGACATAATAACTTCATAACCTTTTTCTTTTAATAATTTTTCAACTTTTAATGCTACTTTTAAATTAAGAACTTTTTCTTTAACGAAGCCAGAAATTGCTCCAGGCTCATCTCCACCATGACCGGGATCTAGGTAGATAGAAATACTATCTACTCCCTTTTTATTCATCCATCCAATTGTTTTACCATTCATAGAAATTAAAGCCCATGTGGCACGAGAAGTTTGTTTTTCCTGGATAACTTTAATATTTTTATTTAAATAACTTCCTGATTTCCCAACAATTACATTGCCATCTGTGTAGCCTGGCATAGTATAAATATCGTGTTTACCTTCAACTACTTTAGCATTATAATTTGTAGTTTTAGTTGAGGTGATTTTATCGTATTTCATTTTTAATCCGTTAATATTCATCCAAATTGGGGGTTTTCCATCAACAGAAATTTCTGCCCATGTTGCTCGATTTGTTTTAACTATTTGAGTGACTATTCCTTTTTTATTCAAATACGCTAAAGATTTTGTTAATCGCTGACTATTTTCTGTATAGCCAGGTTTTGAGTACACATCATGATTATCTTGTACTACAACTGCCTCATAATGAACTTTTTTTGTGTCTAAGATTTTGTCATATTGAATAGATAATCCAATAATATTCATCCAGCCAACTACTTTTCCATTTACTGAAATTTGAGCCCATGTTGCTCGGTTTGTTTTAACTGTCTTTAAAACAAGAACCTTTTTATTAAGATAATTTGAAGATTTAGCAATTATTTCATTACCTTTAGTATATCCAGGCACAGTGTAAATATCATGGCGTCCTTGCGAAACAACTGCATCAAAATGTACACCTTTAGTAATTTGTATTGTATCGTATTTAAGTGTTAAAGTACTTTTATTTACCCAACCGATATTTTTGCCGTTGATTGAAATCTGGGCCCATGTTGCTCTATTAGTTTCTTTTTCTTGATTAATTTGAACTTTTTTATTTAAATAACTTGACGTATTCCCAATTTCTTTTGCTCCAACAGTAAACCCTGGAGCAGAATAAATGAGCTGGTTTTTCTTGCTAATGACGGCGTCATTATGAATAATACGACTCTCTGTAACCTTATCAACAAGATCTCCATTAAGTATAGCTAGTCCTTTTTTATTCATCCAGCCAATTGTTCTTCCATTTTGAGTAATTAAAGCCCATGTTGCTCTATCAGTTTCTTTTTCTTCTAAAATCGTTACATCTTTGTTAAGATAAGTTTCAGATTTTGTTAAAAGTTCATTGTTCTTGGTATATCCAGGTATCGTATATATATCATGTCTACCCTCTACCACTTTTGCTATAATATTAACTTTATTACTAGATATAATCTTATCATATTGAATAGACAACCCAATAACATTCATCCACCCAATTATTTTTCCGTCAATAGAAAATTGAGCCCATGTTGCTCTGCTCGTCTCTACGATGTTTACTATACGAGCTTTTTCATTTAAATAAGATGATGATTTTGTAATGATTTCATTTCCCTCTGTATATCCTGGGGTTGTATAAACATCATGACGTCCTTGATTCACTAGTGCATCATAATGAACTGCTTTAGTACTCTTTATGTTATCATATTGAACAGTTAAATGAGCTTTATCAACCCAACCAATTGTTTTATTATCAACTGAAATAAGAGCCCATGTTGCTCGTTTTGTCACTTTTTCTTCTAAAATTTTCGTGCTTCTTTTATAATAATCTTTTGTATTAGCAATTGCTTTTGATTCTTTTGTATAGCCAGGAGCTGAAAAAATCAATTGGTCATTTCTTGATACAGTTGCTTCATAGTGGACTAAACGACTTTCAATAACAGTATTATTATACGCAACTACTTTTACACCTTTTTTATTCATCCAACCTATCATCTTTCCATTTTGAGTAATCAATACCCATGTCGCACGGTCAGACACTTTTTCCTCAGTTATTTGAACAGTTTGATTTAGATATGTAGAAGATTTTGTTGTTATTTCATTCCCTTTTGTATAACCAGGTAAAGTATATACATCATGACGCCCTTGCTCTACTGTTGCATCATAATAAACTTTTTTAACATCTTTAAATGAATCATATTTGATATCTATTCCAATAATATTCATCCAACCAATCGTTACACCATTAATAGAAAACTGTACCCATGTTGCGCGATTTGTTTTAATTGTTTGAAGTAATTTAACCTTCTGATTAAAATAAGTAGCAGATTTTGTTATACGGACGTTTCCTTCAGTATATCCAGGTAAGGTATATACATCGTGGCGACTTTGTGTAATAACTGCATCGTAATGCACCATTTTCTGCTCAATGATCTTGTCAAGATTAACTTTTAATGTATTTTTAGCAACCCAACCTATCATTTTATTATTGATAGAAATTTGAGCCCAAATACCTTTTGCAGTCACTTTTTCTTGTGAAATAACAACTAATTGATTCAAATAAGTAGTCGTTTCTCCTGTTTTTTTTGCTCCTACAGTGTAACCTGGTTCCGAAAAAACAGGCTGATTTACTGTGATTACTACAGCATCGTAATGAACATAATCACTTTTGGTGACACTATCACTTCCATCAGCTTTAAATGGTTCAGCAGAAGATTTCATTGCATCATTTACTTCGTCTACTGCTGGTTTCTCTTCGAGTATCTTTTGTCCAGATTCCATACTATTACTAGAATCAGTATCAGTAAGAGAAGATTCCTCTATTTCCTTTTTTTCTGTTTCTTCTTCCACTATTTCGCTATGTATACTTTCTGATGTGACTCCTTGACTTTCCTGTTCATCACTTTCATAATTCTTGGTCTGTGTTTCCCCGACTATTTCTTTGTTAATTATTTCGGAAGCAGATACTGCAGCCGGTGCAATAGATGAAGCTAAAGTCGCCATTAGAGTCAGTACAGTGATTGACTTCAACATAAAGCGCACTCGTTTTTTCTTATTTTCCATTATAAACCTCCCTTTTTCTTTTACAAAACTACAAAAAAATACAAAAACTATTTGTATTATACCATAGTTTTTTATTTATTTTACACATTGTTAAATTTAAATATTTATTCGATAAATAAAAAATAACAATTTTCTAAAATAAAAATTCAATAGAATTTCTATCTAAAAAATTGTTATAATTTATGACATTACAGAATATTAGTCCTATATCACTAATAATATAATATTTGAAGATACTAATAAAAATTAATTTTTTTTATAATAATTTACATACCAATCAGTAAATTTTTGAAGTCCTTCTTTTATGGAAGTGGTTGGTTTAAAACCTGTCAACTCTTGCAATTTATCTGTAGAGGCATATGTTGCTGGAACATCACCAAGTTTTATAGGTTCATATTTTTTATTAAACTTAACTGTACGGCCTAAAGATTGACTGAAAGCTTTTTCTAAAGTTGTAATAAATTCCATTAACTTAACTGGTTGGCTATTTCCAATATTTAATATTCGATGAGGAACTTGCTCATTTGTTTTTTCTGGTTGCTTTAATAATAATTGGACTATTCCTTCAATAATATCATCTATATAAGTGAAATCACGGTATAAATCATTTTCAAAATCGCCATTATTATAAATCGTAATTAAATCATTAGCAAAATATTTATCTGCAAAGCCAAAATATGCCATATCAGGTCTACCCATTGGGCCATATACGGTAAAGAATCTCAATCCTGTAGCAGGAATATTATATAAATGACTATAAGTATGAGCCATTAGCTCATTTGATTTTTTAGTTGCAGCATATAGAGATACAGGATTATCTACTTTATCTGTTTCTTCAAAAGGAACTTTTTTATTATTTCCATAAACTGAACTAGAAGAAGCATAAATAAGATGATCGACAGGATGATTTCTGCATGCCTCTAAGATGTTAAAGAAGCCTATCAAATTGCTTTGAGTATATGCATCTGGGTTCTCTAAAGAATACCGTACACCCGCTTGTGCAGCTAAATTAATTACTATTGATGGATTAAACTCTATAAAAATTTTCATTACTGATTCTTTATCTGCTATGTCTACTTTCTCAAATTTAAAATTTTCAAACGTATTTAAGTTTTCTAATCTCTCTTTTTTTAAATTCACATCATAATAATCATTTAAATTATCAATGCCTATAACTTTTTTTCCGGATTCTAATAATCTTTTGGCTAAAAAAGATCCTATAAACCCTGCAACACCGGTTACCAAAATAATATCTTTAGTGCTTTTTGTCATCATTTAATCCATCCCTAACCTATTAATTTTTTGAAAAATTCCGTTACTTTTATTTGTGTAATAAAGAACGTAGTATTTAGTAGTCATATTCAGCTTTTTAATTTAATATTTATTTTACAATCAGTTTTTTCATTTCCTTAAGTTGACCTGTTACTAATAATCCAATCAAAAAGGTAATTACAAAAACAATTACTTGTATAACTAAAGTAATAAAAATACTAAAGTTTAAATCAGGTAACAATAAAAAGGCTATCAATTGAAGTATCCCTAAAACAACTGGTTTTTTCAAAGTCGTTACTAGCTTTGAAAAACCAGAACCAAAGACTTTATACATTAGTAAATAATTATTAACTAAAAAATTCACTGTAAATGATATTACTATCATATAGGCAACTGATTCAATTGTACCATTCATTATCCCATAAATAATAAATAGAGCATTAAGTATCATAGATTGTATTCCAGAAAATAAAAGCAAATCTGTTCTATTTGATGATTGATAAAATGCTCCTGTTGTACTTGCAATCATTTGTAGCCATATTGATACCGATAAAATACGAAAAGTTAAAACACTATCTCCCCATTGATTACCAAAAATAAATAAAATGATTTCCTCAGCCGCAAAGAAACAAAAAACCGAAACCGGGATACCAATATTTGCTAAAATTCTAGTAATCTTCAAATATACCTTCTCTATAACATCTTTTTCCTCTTGGTAATCAGACATAATAGGTTGGATTACGGGCGTTATAATACCAGCTAATAATTGATTTGGATATAACGATATTTGGTATGATTTGTTATAAAATGCTAATTGAATAGGATCTAAAAATTTACCTATTAGTATACTATCTAAATTCCTAGAAAAATAATTAATAAAATTAAACGAAAACTGGTTTTTAGAAAATTGCCAGATTTTTTTTATTGGGTCCCATTTAAATTTTTCAAAGGGAGAAATTCTAGTTTTATAATAATAATATGCAAAATTTATGATAGCCTGAACTATCCCACCAATAATAATAGAGTAATATTTAAACCCCATCACTGCTAATATTATTGAAACAATCCCTTTAACAATACCAGATATAATAACTACAACATTTACAGATTTAAAATCTTTCTTTTTTTCAAGTATTGCTTTAGGTACTACCAGTAGTGCATAAAAGAATACGGATATGCCTAAAATCACAAAGATAGGAACATAAACAGTATTATCATAAAATAGACTAACTGGGTACCCTAAAAAGGTAAAAGCGATACCTAATAATATTGCTGCATAGATTGAGAATTGAAAGATCACACTTATTTCAGTATCCTTTAATGTTTTATTTTGTATTATTGCTGGCCCAAAGCCCATATCTGCTAGTAGTGTAAAAAACGCCAAAAATATTTGTACAATTGCTACGATTCCATAATCTCCTGGGGAAAGTATCCGTGATAATACCGCATTTACTAACAATTGGATAATAACATTAGAATATTTTCCTATTGCACTATACCTAATTCCTGATTTAAAATCACTCATTGCCATAACAAATAGTCCCTACTTTCATCATTTAAAGCTTATTTAGACTTATTTTATATCGTAATAATACTTTTGTTCATTAACTATTTTTTTTATTCGTTCTGGTTTTGCAAAAAATAATTTTAGCGCTTCTTTGACACTTTTTCGTCCAAATTTATACTTTATCTTAGATTGATTAGAAAAACTTTTTATGGATGATTGGTCCTCTTTATGGTAAATACTCGTTTCATCATAGTACAACATCTCTAAATTCATTTTTTTGAAAATAATTCCTAAGATATTTTCTTCATAGTATAAAAAAGTTTTTGGATAAAATCCATTAATTTGGTTTAAATAATTTTCCGTTAAAAAGATTGCCGCTCCATGTAGGATAAAATTTTCATTATTTTTATTTTTATTTTCATTATTTTCAATTTTTTTTTCATCTTTTATATTTTGTTTTAACAATCCAATATTTCTTAAAAATAAAATTACTGGAAAAAGGTATTCTCTTATAATACTTTTAAAATTGGCGCTAAACTCAATAGGATTTTGATTTTCCCCATCGCTACCTATTATCTCCGTGCCAACAGCCCCAATATTATTTCCAATATCAATCCTTGATAATTTTTCGAAAAATAACTCATCAGTAAATATCGTATCATTATTAACTACAAAAACATTGTTTATCTTTAATTGGGTTGTACAGTATGAGATACCTACGTTATTTCCTTTTGCAAATCCCAAATTTTCTTTTGTCTGTAAAAAATGTATTTTTGTATAATTTGGTAAATGCTTCTTGATATTTTCTATGGACATATTATTTGAACAATTATCTACAACTACTATTTCTAAACCATCATAGGTTTGTGTTTTAATAGATTGAATACACTCAACAGTATCCTCCCAGTTCAAATAATTCAATATCACAATACCTATTTTCATAATTGCCTCCTAAATAAGTTTGTTTATAATGATACTTCCTTTATATTACTGTTACTCTTTTTTTGAAAATCAACTATAATGTAAAAAGGAATGAGGTAGGGAATTAAATAATGGAAAATTCCACCTTTTATCTCAAAGACAATAAATAAAAGAAATAATAGAGACCCTAAAAAGCGGGAACTTAATTTATCTTGTTTTGAGAGAGCATTTTTCATATCGGAAATAATAAAAAATGGAATAAAATAATTTATTAAAGTAGGAAAAATTCCAAAAAATAATATGCTTCTTAAAAAACCAACATCTGTTCCTCCGAAATAACTACCACTTATTGGATCAGTAAACCATCCTTCACCAACAAAAAATTCTTTTAGACTTGGAACGAAATACATTTTTTCAAAAAGAATATCAGTTGAGGTTGAAGAAAATTTCCCAGTTTGAACAAAGTTAATTATCAATTCAAATGCCCATTCAAACCATATCCGAATAGGTTCACTTAAAAATGATATGCCTATTAAAAGTAGTATCCCTATAAAAGAAAATGAGAGTATAGAGACACCGAAATGCATTGTTTTTTGATACCCTAAAAAAAATACTAGTAAAATGAAGAGTGTAGCAATACTAACCACACTTCCAATTCTTCCATACAAAAGAGTTCCTAAAAGCAGAAAAATTAAAGATACATAAAATAACCAAGATAATTTTTTTTGTGATTTTAATGTTTTTACAATTAAAAAGCTATTTAATACAATTCCAATTGAAAATCTCAAGGTTTGCCTGAAACCTGCAAAACCATCTATTCCTATTCTTGTTGAATACTGAGGTTTCAATAAATGTTCAATATCCGTTTCAGAAATGTAAAGAACACTTAGCCATATTTCTTTTAAAGGCGGAATACTAATTAATATAAATGTAGTCAAAATATACATTAAACAACTACCAATATAAAATTTAGTTAACAGTTCAAACGTTGCTTTTTCTTTGTATAGTTTAATAAAAATAGTAATCATCGCTAAATGGGTGATTAAAAGCTGCAAAGAAGTAAAATATATACCTCTAAAATAAGTGAAATCCATTGTACCTAAATATATAGGATATGCAATCGAAAAGATAGAAAGTAAACTAAACAACATGATTAAAAATATTTTTTTTGTAGAAAGAATATTTGTCTTCTTTAGCAGGAGCTTATAATTAGAAACTATAATCAAAACACTAATACCTAAAAATATTAAGTCCTGTAATAAATGTTGCTCTTTAAATACAAATGGAAATGTTACGTAAAATATTAGAAGAAAGAAAAAAAAATTTATGGGTTTATTATTCATTTATTTTCCCTTCCTTTACTAATATATTTTTAATAACATCTACGGTATTTTGAATACTAAAGCCGCTCTGTTCAACTGCAAAGGACATTTCTAAGCGGTTATTCTCTTTGTTAAATAAATCCATGATTTTATTAACCCAACTTCCAATTGGTTCATCCAAACTCATATAATTCACTTTTTCTGTAACATTTATTTCCAGAGGTACATTATCAGAGACTAAACAAGTTAAACCAGCAGATTGAGCTTCAATTGCTGCAATTGAAAGTCCTTCACTTTTAGAAGGAAGAATAAACAAATCTGATGCTGTTAAATAATCTTCGATATTTGATCTAAATCCTAATAAAATAACATGTTTATTAAGGTTTAAATTACCGATTTTTTCTTTCAGAATATTTTCTAAACTTCCTTCTCCAATTAATAGTAATACGATATTATTATCAACTTTTGATAATTGAGAGACAATATCTAATAAAAAAAATTGGTTCTTTACATCTTCTAATCTTCCAATATTTATTAAAACTTTTTTATTACTAATGTCTAATTCTTCTCGGATTTTTTTCCTTATTTCTGAATTAAATAAAAACCGTTTGATATCTATCCCGTTTTTTATTATTTCTACGTTTCTATCATCTCCAAACAACCATGAAGATGCTTCTTTTGAACTTGCAAATAAAACGTCTCCATAATTTATTAGAGATTTTTTATTAAAAAAATGTAATTTTTTTAATATTTTAAACTTTAATCCAGTATTTTTTGACTCGAAAGCCGAACCGTGTGAATGAATAATCAATTTCGCTTTAGTACTTTTTTTCACATTTTTATATATAGATATATTACTTGCAGAAGTAGCGTTTACCCAGATATAATCATAATCACTCTTTTTTAGAAGCTCTTTTATCTCTTTGTTATGCGCAACCGGATTTTTACCCCATGAGGTGATTTTAAAGTTTTTACCGCCATTTTCAATAATTTTTTTTTCGTATTGACATGCTGCACTTGAAGAAGTTATAAAGTCAAACGATAATGAAGTATCATTTAAATGAGATAGAATATTTATAAAAAAAGCTTCAATTCCTCCTATTTCATTTGATACACCGTAAACTAATATCTTTTTCATTGACCTTTCAACCCCTTCAACTCTATTTACTCTATTTTTCAGGTGGAATACTCACAGTGTACAATCTTCTTTTACCTTCAAAAACAGAATCAAAACTAATTTCATTTCCAGCTCTGTTCCATCTTGGATGCAAATCACATCTAAGTTCATTGTCATATTTAAACGGGGCAAACACACGTGCTATGGTTTGAACCTTATCATTACGAGCAAGATAAATAGAAGCCATTCTTTTTTTATTTGGATAGGTATCCGTGACAATGTACTTGCCACTAGGAGAATAACTAGGATGTCCATCATTTGTGAGCTCTTCTAAAACTTGGATGAATTCTGTAGTTTGATCATTAAACAGATAATATCCTGTTCCTAATTTATTTTTATTTGCATACGCTATTATTTCTTTATCATTCTTCCAAAAGCAGTGTGAAGTCATTACATCATCATTTAAATTGTATAAATTGCTTCCATCCATATCCATGGTTACCAATCTAGTGTGTTTTTCTCCACCATTTATCCATCTATGCAATACCATAAATCTTGTACCGGAAGGGTTAATCATAATATGATTAACTTTATGCTCTGCATTTTTCATAGAATTTGAAGTTTGAAAATCATAAAAATCAGAGTAGGTTAGTAAGGGATGGATTTCATTTTTTAATAAGTCAATTTTCCAAATAGCAGCAGAATTCGGAATTTTTTCATTTTTCGTTGAGTCTTCCTTGTTAGAATACCCATATCCTTCTCTAAGACGATGAAGTCTGGAAAAGTCTAAAGTAAGAGCCCATCTGCCATCACTTGAAACGTTATAAACAGGTTTTTTGATAATTCTCTTTTCATTAGTTTTTATATTTAGTATTACAGAACAATAATCTCCATTTTGAAAATCATTATAAATGATTTCTTCATCAAAATTTGGGCCTAACCACTGAACCATAGCGCCTTGTTGAACATTCCATGAATTCGTACTACCTAATTTTTTTATTTTATTATCATTTTCTGTGTCAATAATCATAATATCTGCAATTGTCTTAGGAGCTGTACTTTTTGATGTATCGTCAACTTTTAGACATAACATATATCGATCAGTACTATCCCATGGAGATTTATCATAATAACCAAAAAAATACTCGTATTCATCGTTAGGTGAAACTCTTTTTATTTCACCTGTTTTTTTTTGTTTTGGTGAAACACTATAAAAGAAAAGTTGGTACGCTCTTTTTACATTTTTTTTGATGAAAGGGAATTGTGAAAGGACATAATTGACTCTTTTTTCTAAAGACATATTTCCACCACTTTCTTTAATTTGAATTATTTTCTTAAAAAGTACTTATTAATGAGATCAAACATACTCAGTGGAGTTAAAAAAATGATCAAAAATCCTACAGTTGTAATTGAAAAATCGTATACTGAAGAATACCCTTTTCTTAAAAAATTATATCTCATGTATATATCACTTTTAGTTTTAGTCCAACTTTTTCGTCTGCTTAAATTTCCAGTATCGGCTCTAAATAATAATAGTGATTCTTGGATATTATATCCTTTATACCCCTTATTTAACATTCTAACGAACAAATCATAATCCTGATTTCTTCTAAAGTCTTTGTACCCTCCACATGCTAGCACATCTATTTTTTTATACATGACTGTTGGATGATTGAAAGGGCTTCTTCTTCTTGAAAACTTTAAAATATCTTCATTTTTTTCTGGGACAACTCTTCTACTTATAACATTAGCAGGATCTGAAATGAATTCATCTGTATTTGTTCCAACAATACTTAACTGTGGGTTACTCTCAAATTCTTGGAGTTGTTTTTCAAAGCGTAGTTTTTTAGCTATATCGTCGGTATCCATTCTTGCTACAAGTTCGAATGAACATGCTTTTAGCCCTTCATTTAATGCTAATCCTAAACCGACATTTTTTTCCAACTTTACAATTTTAAATAATTTTGGGTATTTTTTTATAAAAGTATTAATTAGATTATCTAATTCCTCATCTAAAGGGCCATCCTCTACAATCACTATTTCATTTGGAATACTTGATTGATTAAGGATGCTTTTAATACTACTTAATAAATAATCTTTTTTTTCTTTGCGATAAACTGATAGTAAAACAGAAAACTTTGAATTGCTCATTATTTATTCCTCCGAGTAACCATTTCTAAATAAGGCTTAGTCTATTTCAATAATTGTTAATCTATCACTATAATTTCTAGCTAATTTTAATTGTTGTTTGTACCAATTTTTATTGGTTTTATTTAAAGCTGTAATAATATAAATTTTTTGAATATCGATATTAGATGGAATAGTTAAAATATTAGAGCTAATAGTAACTTTCTTCTCAGAGTTATTACCATTTTCCAAATTATTCATATACTCAGCCGGAATTTCTTCACTGGCAACAATCATTGTGCCTTTTGAAGAATCTCTTACTACATGATTAATTATGCTTATCTCTGTATCTTTATTATCAGCTTTCAACTGATTTATTTTTACTAATCTTTCTTCATTTATTAATTGGTAGTTATATAAATAAGAAATTTCCTTTTTAAAATAATTCTGGAAAAAGCTAATAATAACGCCTGTTATAGCTGCCATTACAGTTGCCAAAATAAATAATACTACATTAATTCCTTGGTTTTGTTTCTCTACTGTTATTTCTGGAACAATAGTTTCTTCAGCTTCTTGATCTTCAAACTTAATTGGTGCTGCATCAATTAAATGAACTCTTTTATTTTCAAAGAAGGGCAAACTTTCTTCTTTAAATGTATTGTAATATTCTTGTGCTAATTTTTGATTACCTTTTTTATCCCCCATACCCACTAAAAATGTATGAATATAATTATCAGCATCATAATCTAAACGAATAGCTCTTTTTGAATCAGGTAAAAATTCCACTGACGTTTCATCTTCAATTTGTTGAACAATATCATCTGTTGTGAGAATCTCTTTTATAGTTCTAAAAGAAGTATACGGCACAGCTTCTTCATTTTCTATATAATATCTAAATAAATAAGCATCTTGATTTAGATACTGTATAAGTTCAGCTTGCTGATTCTCATTTAAAGATTCATAATCTGAATTCAAATATTTTGTCCCTTGTTCTTCATCTATAGTTGGTTCTTCTATTTCTTGTTCTTGCACAGTCTGATTTATTTGAGTTTCGTCGGTAAAAAAAACTCTAACGGTTATGAAGCCTATAAACAATACTGCAGTAATTAAGATAGTTGAAATTATTGTTTTTTTATAGCATTTAATAAACGCCCAGTATTCCTTTAATGTAAAAGGTTGGTCCATTTGCAAAGCCTCCACTTATTTCTTTATTTTTTTATACATTTTTAATGGTTCAGATAAAAGTCTAACATCTATTATTAACAAACCAGCCATCAGTTTTCTGCTCAAAGGAATTGGCGATTTAAGAAGAAAAATATACTTCTTTCTCAATTTATTTTTGAGTGATTTGATTACTTCTTTTTGGTCTAATGTATCATCTTCAAAACCGTACATTGCAATTTTAGCCAACAATGAAAAATAAGATCTTGCTTCTTTGACACGAGCTAAATAATATATATCTTTATTTTTTTCGATTTTTGCTAGTTCTATTAATTGTTCACTAGCATCTAATAAATCAAAATCTCTTTTTTTTAATCCGTTTCTGGTTGTACTTTTATTTCCTTGATAATAGTAATACCCAATTTTAGAAGTATGGATTAAAGAATTAGCCTTTGATAATACTTTAAAGTTAAAAACTATATCTTCATTAATTTTACCTTCATCAAACTGTATTTTTTCTATTATTTCCTTTTTATAGACCTTACGCCACACTGTAAATGGGGCACGGTCTGTTTGACCTCTATAAAGATAATCTCTTAATAATTCATCCTTATATACCGACTCTAACTGGAAATTCAAGTCTTTATCTATTTCTACATCTCCATTTGTTTCAATACAATTAAAACTAACAATATCCGGTTTGCTTTTTTTTATGATATTTACACAATGTGAATATATGTCATTTACTAGCCAATCATCACTATCAACAAATGTAACAAAATCACCGGTGCATAAACTTAATCCTAAGTTTCTTGCACTTCCCTGTCCTCCGTTTTTCTTTGAGATAAACTTTATTCTCCTATCTTTTTGAACATAAGATTTACAAATTTCAGGGCTTCTATCTGTTGATCCGTCATCAATTAGAATGATTTCTAGTTGCTTATAGGTTTGACTAATTACCGAATCAATACATCTGGGTAAATATTCCGCTATATTATAAACTGGAATAATAACACTAATAAGAGGGGTTTCCATTTATTTATTCTCCTTAACATTCATTTTTTTTTATTTTGATAGTTTTGATAAAATTTACTTAAAAAGATAATTTCCATATTTATTTTTAATGTTGTATTCCAATATTTTTTCCTATAAATATTGGAATACAAAGAATTTTTAGGTATTTTTTTCAAATCTTTTTTTAAAGTTTTAAAAACTAAACTTCGTTCTTTTTCACTTTTTATTTGTGGTATTTTTGATAATTGGTATGAATAATATAAAAATCTTATATTTAAAAACAGAAATTGATCAAATTGATTATTATCTTTATAAAAAGATTCAACATCGTTTATACTTTCTTTAATTTCTAAAATTGATTTAGTATACGTATTACTAATACTACCTAATCTAAACCTATAATAATAAACTACTTCATCAATAATTGAAACTTTATTAGCACCTAGTAATGCTTTTAAATAGAAGTTCAGATCTTGTGCTATTTTAACACTAGCAAACTTAATTTGGTTATCTTTTATTATAGACATTTTATACATTTTATTTCCGGGAAAAGGAGGCAAGAAAACTAGCTCTTTAAGGTCTTCTTTCGTTGTAAGTATACTTGATTTACTATACCCAAAATCTTGTATATGGTTTAAATTACCATTTTCATCCATATTTTGGTATTGTCCAATCACAATATCAGCATCTGTCATTGAAAAAGAGGTTAACATTAGAGAAACCGCCCGATTGCTTAATCTATCATCTGAATCAATAAAATATAAAAAATCACCTTGTGAATGTAGTAGACCGTTATTTCTAGCTGCTGGTGCTCCTTGATTCTCTTGTCTAATATACTTAACTCTACTATCATTTTTAGCTATTTCTTTGATAATATTTATGGAACTATCCGTAGACCCATCATCCACCATTATGGCTTCTAAATTTTTATGATCTTGATTTAAAATTGACAAAAGATTCTCAGCTATAAATTCTTCAGAATTATAGACTGGAACAATTATGGAGACTAAATTATTTGTATAAATATTTCTCACATCCCTATTTTTAAAAATAATAATTTTCAATACATTTTTTCCAAAATCTTAATTGTTTTTCTATAAATAAATATCGTGAATTCAAGCTGTATTAGTTAGAAATGGAAACTATTGATTACACTGTCATTAGCAGACTAAAAGTTGTTTCAGTGTTTGCTATATTCCATTATCATACAGCTTAAATTGTACCACACTTCAAGTCAAACAGAGCCTATAGCCAACGTTTTTATTTTTCATTTAAACGTGACGATGTTAAAAATTTCCCTTAATAGAACCTTAAGTCTTTACTATAATTTTTTCCAGTTGTAATATCATATAGGATTAAATCGTATTCTTCCAGTAACAATTGAGTAGAATGTTTTAATTCGTCTCGCGAATTTTTCACCCCAGTTTCTCTTTCTAGGTAGAAATTTTTCTCAAAAGCAGGTAGAACTTGCTTCATTCTCTCTAACATTGCTATGAAAGGGCTAACCTTTGCATCTGCAATTTCTAATACATAGTTTATAAAATAAATTGGACTAACCGTTCCTATGTCTTTTTTATCATCTATAAAGTTCGTATAAAACATTAATGGTGTCTCATGCATTTTTTGATAACCATTTAATTCTACAAGTTTATTCCCATAAAAAGATGGCAAATGGTCTCCCCAAAAAACAATCATTACCTTTTCATCATAAGAATCTAACTCTTCTAAATATTCTTTTAATGCGATATCACTATATTGGATTCCCTTTAAATAATTTTCAGCTTCAGCAGTTTCTGGAACTCCTTTCACTTTAAATTCAACATTATCGTATTTCCCACTATACCTCATATGATTCTGCATGGTGACTAAATGAATAAAATCTTTTTTATCTGTATTATTCATAACATCCATTACTTCTTTATAAGAAGCTTCATCCGATATATATGGACTTCGATCAATTACATCTGTATATTTCATATCATTTTTAAATCGCATTTGATCAAAACCGAATGTTTTATAATTATCAATTCGTTTGTACATGGTTGAATTATGAGGATGAATCGCTGTTAAATAATGATTCGATGCTTTTGCATAATCAGTGATTGTCGTTAATAAATTCAATTTATCACTAAGATGGATGTATGGTATTGAAATATTCCCTGAAAGAGGCTCTAATGAAATACCCGTTAAAGCTTCAAACTCTATATTAGCAGTTCCTCCTCCGTACGCTTGAGACAAAACTTGACCATGCATATGGTCCTGTGAGAATTCTCTATAATTTTCCAGGGGATCTCCTCCGTTTATTGTAAAACCATCTAAACGTTGTGCATCTGAAAAAGTTTCATTCATAATAAAAATGATGTTAATATCATCGATAATACCATTTCTATTATTATTGATAGCTTTGGCTTCTTTTGAATACTTTATAACTATTTCTTCAATTCTTTCCTGACTATAATCTTTAGGACGTTCTAATGCTGGGGACTTTAAATTGTACAATAACCCTGAAACAAAGCCATTTCTTGTATAATTTTTTTCTTGACTATACGAAATCCAATTAACATATTCATTAAAAGCAGCTTTCACCTTATTATTTGGAGAATTGAATTGATATACATATAACAGCATTAAACTTACTATAATCAGCCCAATCACTCTAAATCCTTTTGTAAATTTTGAAAGATTTTTCTTTGTTCTAAATTTAAAATACAATAAAGAAATAGTAATAAGAAGTACAATTCCAATTATTATTATTACTATAGCCTTAAAATCTACTATCTCTATGAAGAACGATATATCCTTTAAAAATGCCGCGTCCGAAGGATAAATTGGTTCTCCACGAAATCCCATTTTAAAATAAGACACTATTCCTATAATAAGTGCGGACACTGAAAGAAGTAAAAAAGAAAGAAACTTTGAATATAAAATAAAATAAATAAATAAAAATAAAAGAAAAACAATTACTATCTGAAGAATACTTAACTTTGTGTAAATAATCTGATTTGTCAAATTAAGCTAGACAAAATATCTTCACTCATGTAACTCAAAAATACTTCCAATGGTGTTTGATACTTCAATGATTTTCTTGGAATATTATTTCTCTTATCTGCAACGGAGGAAATAAACGATTGGTCGACTTGATTAAAGTCCATTTCTTTTGGCAAGCCATCTTTTCGGAGGAGACCGTTAGAATTTTCGTTTAAAGCGCGTTGTGAAGGTGTTCCAGGATCCGCAAAATAAATGGCGATATCGTGGTGGTTGCATAATGATTTCCAGTTAGAAAATTCTTTTCCACAATCAAACGTGATAGAGCGGAATAAGTTTCTTGGAATGACTTGAAACCAATGATTCATAGCTGTTTCAATGTCGCTGGCCTTACGTCCATCAGGTTTCAAGGTAATAATGACTTTCGACAGACGTTCCACTAACGTTATAATGGCACTTTTATGCTGGACACCTACAATGGTGTCGCCTTCTATATGGCCAAATTCTTTAGTGAATTGAGGGTAATCTTTCACTCTTTCTGCGATATTCCGCTTGAAAGCTTGTTTTCCTCGACGTTCTTTATGACCATTTGGCTTTCTTTTCCCCTTCATTGGGAGTGTGGTTTCATCAAAGATTTTTTCTTTGAATTGGCGGTAAAGGGTACGAACAGAACACTTAATGGGCTCTTCCGCCCGACCAATAATGACATCAGGAGTCCAACCTTGAGCGACTTTATCTTTAATGTAGGCCTGTTGTTTCTTTGGGAGAACGATTCTGTGACGCCCGCAACGCTTTTTATTTTCCTTGTATTGTTGGTAATACTCAAGGGCCGTATGACCTTCTTTTAAGAAGTTGATGACGGTATAAATGGGTGTACGAGTTCGGTTTAAATAAATGGCTATTTTGGCAACTGAGATATTTTTGTGGTAATAAGATTCTATCATCACTAGCTCATCCGTGGTAAGATGTGTGTAGGTCATTCGTGATCACTCCTATGTCTTCTTTTGTCGGAAATACATTTTGAGTGTACCACGAATGGCTTTTTTTGTTGTCTAGCTTAATTTTACAATCGACGTAATTAAAAAATTTGTTACCGCTTCAAAATTCATCGAAAGATGAAAGTATTGTAGTATCAGAAATGCAGAAAACGAACTAAATAATCCTATAGAGATAGTTATGAGAAATTTAAGGGAAATCATTCCAATCTCTTTCTTATTTTTCATTTAAAAATTACCTCCCTCCAGTAAAAAAATCATTAAGCATAAATGAAATCAACGTAAATTTATATTTCAAATTACCGATTCCGTTTACACTATTGTTAACTACTATCAACCGAATAATAAATCGAAGATTATGATCACCTGATGTTGCGTTAAGTTGCGATAGTTTAGAAGGACTGCCACAGAAAGGTATTAAACTAATTATAAAAAACTTACCTCATGCTGAATTAGAATTGTTATTAAACACTTTAAAAATAATTTTTCCTTTATGAAATGAACCAACCAAATATTTAAATAGCAGTTGATGATAGTTAGTAGTTATGACCTTAATTACAATAAATTAAAAAAAGAATCCTTCTATATCAGATTGCATCAATAAAAATTAATGCAACCTAGAAGAACTTTTATTTTTTAATTTATAACAAGTATTCCGCTATGATAGTCAAACAAACTTTTGCTAAAGAGTGTGCTTATTAAATCTAGTATAATTTTTTTCTCTTTGATTAATCAATCTAAATAAATTATATTACTAGGAATATCTTTATTTTTTTCTTGCTCTTCCTCATCCAAACCTTTTGACGAAACTTTATCAAAAAGAATTTTTATTGTTTGCAACATAATTTTTATATCAAGCAGTAGAGAATATTTTTTTATATATAGTAGATCAAAATTTAATTTACTATTAAAATCTGACGCATATTTACCATACACTTGTGCATATCCAGTTATACCTGCTCTAACATTATGACGTAAATAATAATGTGGATTTTCTTTTTTAAATTGATCCACAAAAAACGGTCGTTCAGGTCTTGGACCTACTACAGACATATCCCCTATCAATACATTAAACAATTGAGGAAGCTCATCCACTCGTAATGAGCGGATATATTTGCCAACTGTTGTAACTCTTGCATCATTAGACGATGCTAATACTGGACCAGATTCTTTTTCAGCAGTCGCGCTCATACTTCTAAATTTTAAAACATTAAAATCTTTGCCATCTTTAGTAATTCTAACTTGTTTATATAAAACAGGCCCTTCAGACGTTAATTTAACAAGTAATGCTGTTATTAGCATTATTGGTGAAGCTACAACTATAAGAACTAATGAAAAGACAATGTCGATTAGTCGTTTAATTAAATTATCTTCTGAAGAAATTTCAAAATTTGAAACTTCAATAATGCTTTCATCTTCAATATTCATGATATTAGGTTTAACAAGTAATAAATTTTCAAAACTAGTTGTTAAAAATAATTTTTTCCTTTTAGATACTAATAAATTATAAATTTTCAATTTTTCTTCTTCATAAATATCACTTGCTATATATACAATATCAACTTTTTCTAGATTTTTTTCTACATTATAGTAGTAGTTTGATACAATAGCGTATTTCACTATGTGTCGCTTACTCTTTGCATTTCCAATATTAAAAATCGCATTTTTTATATCTATTTCATTTCCAACAATCATCACTTTTTTACTTCCACTAAATCGTTCATAAATCTTATATACGGCCACACGCCAAACAAATAGAATAATTGAACTAACAATTAAACTAATGAATATCACTGATCTTGGAAAAGTAAACCATCTACCAAAAAAAGTTAGGGCCATTATAGATACTGTCATGATTATTTGTATAATCAAAGTAAGATAAAAGAAATCTGTAATAGACTTGTTATATAGTATATAAACCCCAAAAAGTAGATTTAATAATATAAATAACATCAAAATGTAAATACTTGAGTTTACATAAGCTTTATAATTATACATGGGTATATTACCCTCGTATCGAATATAAAAAGAAAGGAGAAGAGAAAGGTGGTATAATAATACTTCTATTAATACTATCCCTATCTTCTTAGTTTTTGTGAATTTTTCTCCTTGAGACATAATAACTTTCCTCCGTTCAATCCCTGTTTTTCAGACACTCGTAATCTATAATAACATATCAATATTACAAATCCTATTCCTAAATTATACATTATTTTCAGTATCATTTCCTTATACCATTTAACACTAAATGAAAAGAGCAACAACTCTTAAAAATAATTAAATTAAATTTCGAGTATCACAATTTGAATTAATAGCTTTAGGATTCAAACTACGACTTAGTTGATTTTTATCTTCGATATAAATAAAAATCAATAACAATAGAATTGAAAAAGCAGGATTTAAGTAGCCTCCTTTTTGAAAATTAAGTACGATAAAAATCATTCCCAGTCTAAAATTTATTAAAAGAAGATACAAACTAAATAAACAACTTAGAATGAAGGCTATTAAACCTAAATCAGATAAGATATAAGCATATATATTCCAAACGTTAGGTGTATGCCCTATTCCATTTCCAAGGAAAATATGTTCTGAATTTATGTGGCTCCAGCTGCTTATAATCCTATTATATGCTGAAATGTCTTCTCCACTTATAATATAAGCTGTCCTCTTTATCAGTGTTTCGTCAATAAAATCCCACGAGAACATTATAATCCCTACCAACAAAAGAACGTATACCGTTGTTTTGTTGGTCCATTTGAATTTTTTTAATCTAATTTTGTAAACTAAGTTAAGAAATTGAATCATTAACATGATTCCAATTGCACTATACGAGAAAGTTAAAAGTAATGTTAACGAAATAATTACAGAAAAACTTTTATTAATTTTCACATGAACTCCATTAAAGTAGTTCATTGTTAAAATAACATTTAAAAAATAACCAAGATAGGCTGGTTCAGAAAATATACTCCTTGTCCTAATAAGAGCCGTATTTTCTTTGAAGACAAAGCTTGCTAAATCGGTTCTAGTAAATTTCCAAAAAAATTCATATGGGAGTTGTCCCTCAGAATATAATGCAATAGTAATATATATTCCGATAAAACATACTATTATTGCAATAATATTAAGTGTTTTCAAGAAACGGGTTTCTAAATGTTGATCTTTCACGTAATTGTACACTCCTACGATAATAGCAACATAATAAGAAACCCTAATGAATGCTGCCGTTCCAGTCTTCAGAACAAAGGCCTCATTATTATATACATTCATTACTATATTAGCTGCTATAACACCCAATATCAAAAGTATCCATAATAACTGCCTTCTTTTTATTTTATAATTTCCACTAATAAACAGGCTTATTCCTACTAAAGCGAAAATATAATCACTTACAGTAAAAATAACGATCATCCAGTCAGTTACGACAAATGATATACTCATCAGAAACAAAATAATGTTGGACCAAAACCGACTATTTTTTTTATTAAAGTCTAGCCACTTGGTTAATATAGAAATCTCTTCCAATTCCAAACCCTACTCTCTTTCTGTTTCAATTACAGTCTCATTAACAAAATCTTTTAGTTCCTCTTTTTCATACCCTAATACATAAGCAATAGCGTTTAAAATTCTTTTACTCGCCATTCCATCGCCATAAGGATTATTAGCTTCAGCCATTTTTTTATGTGCTTCTTTATTTACTAATAAATTAGTCATCTCTTTTATAATCGTTTCAGTTTGGGTGCCGACTAATTTAAGGGTGCCTGCCGTTACTCCTTCTGGTCTTTCAGTCGTATCTCTAAGCACTAGAACAGGTACTCCTAGAGAAGGGGCTTCTTCTTGGACACCACCAGAATCGGTCATGATCATATAACTTTTAGCCGCTAAATTATGAAAATCTATCACTTCAAGCGGAGCAATCAAATGGATTCTAGGGTGATTCCCTAAAACTTTTTCAGCCATCTTTTGAACGATCGGGTTTAAGTGAACGGGATAAATGATTTCAACATCTTCATGTTGATCGACAACTTGTCGTATCGCTTTAAAGACTCGCTCCATTGGTTCGCCTTGATTTTCACGGCGATGCATGGTTATTAAAACAAGTTTACTTTCAGGATCGATATTTTCAAGAACGGTATGATGATAATCCGTTTTAATTGTCTCTTTAAGAGCATCGATTGCTGTATTTCCAGTAATGAATATTTTTTCTTCAGGGTGATTTTCTTTTAGTAAATTCAGTTTACTTTCACTTGTCGGTGCAAAATAGATATCTGCGATGACATCTGTCAATTGACGATTCACTTCTTCAGGGAAAGGAGAATATTTATCCCACGTGCGCAGCCCTGCTTCAACATGACCTACTTTAATTTGATTATAGTAAGCAGAAATACTTGCCGCAAAGGTAGTAGTTGTATCGCCATGAACTAACACTATATCTGGTTTAGCTTCTTTCATGATTTTATCTAAACCCATCAAAACATTTGATGTGATTTCAGATAATGTTTGATTTTTTTTCATGATATCTAAATCATAATCAGGAACAATATTGAACGTCTGTAATACTTGATCTAACATTTCACGATGTTGAGCTGTAACTGCTACGATAGATTCAAATCGATTCGATTGTTTATTGAGTTCTTTTACCACAGGAGCCATTTTTATAGCTTCTGGCCTCGTACCAAAAATTGTCAGTACTTTTATTTTTTTCATAAACTAAACCTCCAAAACAGATAATCATATTTTTAAACAGATAATTTACCGATGATTTTTTTTATAGAAAGATAAGCTTTATCTGTTATAGTAATGCCCTTTAAATCTTTTATTTTATTTTCTTTTTCAATTTTGTTGACATTGCTATTTTTCAACCCTGAATAAATCGATAGAATTTGTCTTTTGATCAATTTTTTTTGTTCTTTAGAATAAATTTTATTCAGGTACATTTTTTCTAATTCTTTAAAAATAATCAGATAAGACTCAAACGTTTGTTTTAATCTTTCTTGGCTTTGATCCGTCATAATCGAATTTTCACGGTATCTTCTATTGTAGTAAAAAGCATTTGCATAAATCATTGAGCGACTATTTAAAAAAACTTGCGTGGTAAACAGTTCATCTTCATGCAAGATGCCTTCATAGAAAGACAGATTATTTTGTTCAATGACTTCTCTTTTCACCATATATAAATATACCGGTGAAGCAAATGTCCGGCTATTTACTTCGAAACGGTCATCGGTATACTTTACGCCTTCTTGCAGCCGATGACTGAAATCATAGTTATTTTGTTTGATTGGTTCATTTAGTCCGTCTAAAAAGGCTCTGCCGTTAAAGCGGATAAGATCTGTATGATTTTTTTTCATTAAATCAACCAGATTTCCGATTGCCGTTAAAGCTAAATAATCATCTGAATCAACAAATAGCACATACTTCCCACATGCTGCTCTTAGCCCTGTGTTTCGTGCTCCTGAAAGACCTGTATTTACTTGTTCAATTAGCTGAACTCTACTGTCGGACAGATATGGTCTCACTTTTTGATTACTTTCATCGGTACTTCCGTCATCAATTATGATGATCTGCAGTTCTTGGTAAGTTTGTTTTACAATCGAATCTAAACACTCGTCGATATACCTGTCAACATTGTAAACAGGTACGATCACTGACACTAAAGGGTCTTGCTGCATGCTTTTCTTCCTCTCCAAACGGGTATTGTCTATTTCTTCTTAATGACTTCGGTTAACAATTTCATTTGCCCTGTAAGGATCAGTCCTATTGCAAATAGAATTACAAAGACGATACCATTGATCATAAGGTTTATAAAACTTGAAAACGGGAAACGTGGTATGATCAAAAAAAACACAACTTGGATCAAGGCCATAATAGCGGGTTTACCTAAAGCTTTTCCAATCTCACTAAAGTTTGATTTAAATAACTTGTACATCAATAAGTAATTTGTTTGAATGAAGTTTATCGTGAATGCTAGGATAACCATCCAAGCTACGGATTCGATCCTACCAGCTAATATACCAATCACGATAGCTGTAACAGTAACCACTGCGGATAACACACCAGAAAGCAATAATAAATCTGTCCGATTAGCAGATTGGAAAATAGCTCCAGTACTGCTTAATATCATTTGGATCCAAACCGATAACGCTAAAATTTGGAACGTTACGACACTTCCACCCCATTGATCGCCAAACAAAAATAAAATAATATCACTGGAATGAAAGACTAAAAAGACCGATAACGGCAAGCCGATCGTGGCTAATATGGTTGTAATTTTTAAATAAACCGATTTTATTTTTGCTAGATTCGTTTCATAGTTAGACATGATCGGTTGGATCACCGGTGAAATGACATTCGTTAAAATTTGATTGGGGTATAACGACACTTGATAAGCTTTGTCATAAAAAGCCAAAGAACTCGTTGAAAGATACCTTCCAATCAATATGTTATCTAAATTCCTTGAAAAATAATTGATGAAATTGAATAGAAATTGATTTTTTGAGAAACTAAAGATTTTTTTCAATGGCTCTTGGTCTATTTTTAAATCAGGCGTTAAATCTGTTTTTAGATAGAAAACAATAAACAATAAGGCCGCTTTGACTGTATTGCTGATAATCAACGAATAATAGCTGAAGCCATTTATGGCAAGTACGATCGACACCACACCTGCTGCAACGTTAGCCAGTACCGTTACCATATTCACCGTACTGAATTTTTTATCTCTTAATAACATCGATTGAGGTACAACTAGAATCCCATAGAAGAAGACACAAAAAGCTAACACGATACTGATTGGTTTATAAACCTCATTATTATAAAAAGCACTGATTGGATAGCCTAGAAACACAAATACGATTCCTAAAAACAAGGCTAAGTAGAGCGAAAACCCAAAAATGCTATTGATTTCCTGTTTCGACAATGTTTTATTTTGGATGATTGCCGGACCAATCCCAAAATCAGCTAACATTTGGAAAAAAATCAAAAAGACATTTACCACTGCAACTATGCCATACTCTTCCGGAGTTAATATTCTGGATAGCACTGCAGTGACCAGTAATTGGATCACAACATTGGAATATTTTCCTAGTGCACTGTAAAAAATGCCTTTTTTGAATTCATCAGCCATCCCCATAATGCTCCATCAACTCCTTTGTTACTAGATTGGCTAACCGAATTTCTTTTTGATTGCTTTAAAACTTTTTTGAAATTTCTTTCCGACCGTCACTCTCAACTGCATCACTTTTATGGCCGCTGCGTATTTTTCGTATCTTAAGAGTAGGATCAGAATTTTTACAAATGTGTTTTTTTCTTTTTCGGTCTCTATTTCAGAAATAGCTTGCTTGATTTTAGGATTTTCCATTAAAGCTTCAATGTGTTCCTCTTTTTCAGGACCCGTCAGCGGGCAATCTTCCCAAGCTAAATTGCTCAATTCTAAGTACAGTGCACCCCAATAGTGTTGGTTCACTAAATCGTGGTACTTTTCTTCTTTCTTCCAATAGACCATCCACTCTTCAAACTGATCAGCAATAGTGTATTCATAAAAAAAGCGTTCTTTACGGTAGCGATTGACCGCAGACCCTTCCCGGAAAACATAATGGTAATAAGCTTTTGGCTGATAATAAATCGTTGCTGCATCAAATCCTGCTCGTTGATTAAATAAAGCGTCCTGCCCTACTTTTTGATTGGTAAAACGGCAGTTGTGTTGTTTTAAAAAAGCATGGTTGAATAGTTTGTTCCATAAAGCATAAGGAGATAATGCATAATGGTCTCTAAAATTGTCTCTGAATGCTTCTTGTTCTAAGCGCCCAATTAATTTAGGCAATTTTTCAGTTGTTGTGACTTTGTCTTCTTTATCTACGATTTCATCGAAGTACCCAAACACTACTATATCGGCAGTCGATTCTGTTGCTTTGGCAACCGTTTCTTCAATCAGATTTGCTTCAAAGTAATCATCTGGGTCAGCGAAATAGATATACTCCCCAGTTGCCTGATCTAATCCTGCATTTCTGGCAAAACCTGAGCCGACATTTTTTTGATGGATGACAATAATACGCGAATCTTTTAAGCAATATTGGTCACATAGTGCTCCCGATCCATCAGTTGAACCATCGTCAACTAAAATAATTTCGATGTTTGTATAGGTTTGTTTTAAGGCGCACTGGATCGCTTTCTCCAGCTGCTCAGCAACATTGTAGATAGGCATAATAATTGATACTTTACTCATCGTTATACCCCTTTCACTTTCATTAATGCAATGACTTGACTATTATAGCATAATCAAATGACTGAAACATTACAGTTTCCTAAAGACTTTTCTCGTTTTCAGCCTTGAAGCTTTAACAATTTCAAACGTTTTTGCGTTGACTTATTTTCATTCAATGAGTAGACTTAAACTTATCAGATAGAATGATTGAAATTAAAAATTCGAGAAAAAGAGGGATGAAAATGGCTATTTTAGTAACAGGCGGCGCCGGATACATCGGCAGCCACACAACTGTAGAATTATTGAACGCCGGACATGATGTTGTCATCGTAGATAATTTTTCAAACAGCAAACCTGAAGTATTAAATCGAATCAAAGAAATTTCCGGAAAAACGTTCTCTTTTTATGAAGTAGATGTCTTAAATAAACCAGATTTAGAAGCAGTCTTTAAAATCCATGACATAGAAGCAGTCATTCATTTTGCCGGCTACAAAGCTGTTGGTGAATCCGTTAGCCAACCGTTAAAATACTACCACAACAATTTGACTAGTACCTTTGTTCTTGCTGAATTAATGGAAGCTTACAATGTTAAAAAATTAGTTTTCAGTTCTTCTGCTACCGTTTATGGAATGGACAATGTTTCTCCATTGACTGAAGACCTGCCTTTAAGCACCACAAATCCTTATGGCACAACAAAAATGATGATTGAACAGATCTTGCAAGATGTCTATGCTGCAGATCCTTCTTGGAGCATTGCCTTGTTGCGTTACTTCAACCCAATCGGTGCGCATGAAAGCGGACGAATTGGAGAAGATCCAAACGGTATCCCAAATAACTTGATGCCTTATATCACGCAAGTAGCTGTAGGTAAACGTGCTCAATTGAGTGTCTTTGGCGGTGACTATGATACTCCAGACGGTACTGGTGTGCGTGACTACATTCATGTAGTCGATTTAGCTAAGGGTCATTTAAAAGCAGTTGAAAAGATTCTTGCTTCAGAAGGCATCGAAGCTTACAATCTTGGAACCGGAAAAGGCTATAGCGTAATAGATGTTGTGACAAATTTTGAAAATGCTACTGGCAAGAAAGTTCCTTACACGATCACCGATAGACGTCCTGGCGACATTGCTACTTGCTATTCGGATGCATCAAAAGCTGCTCAAGAATTAGGTTGGCGCGCTGAACATACGTTAGAAGATATGTGCCGTGATTCTTGGAAATGGCAAGAAAACAATCCAAACGGATACGAATAAAATAAGATTAAATAAAGGCCTTATCTAAAAAAATTCATGCCCTCTTTTGATGATCTAGTTCATCAGAAGTGGACATGAATTTTTTTGTTTGTTTTTTAGCGATTTTGATTGCATAGTGCACCCCACTCTTTCGTGAACTGACCCTTCATAGAACAGTAGTCCCAAAAAACAGCACCACACATTCGTACAAGGACTCTCCACCGAAATGTGAGACAAAAAAAGGTGGTCACTTATTCGTCAATGTTGGTTTCACGTAGAAGTAGCACAAAAACAAAAGGATTTATCATCTTTGGTGTTGCTAGATTAGGTACATCACCTACTTGGAAATTTCTGCAGGAATAGGATTGCTTGTAGCCTAAAATGAAGCACTGTGGGCAAATAACGCCCAAGTGTATCATGTTTGTAAGCTGCTAAAGCAGCAACAACCATGACAACTTTCTTTTAGGCTTCAGGCGATCCAATGGCTCTCCACAAGCAAACCCGTTATTCCGGAAGAAATTTCTCTTTAAAGCACAAACAACCGAAAAAGATTCACTCTCCCATTGGGAAAGTGAATCTTTTTGTGCAACTTGTTCTTATCTTAGGTTTTTCTTTATCGTCTAAAAATAGTTTTTACTTTAGCTCGGATATAGTTTCCGATGCGCGATGGAGCAGCTTCATTGAGCGTACCTGTTTGATAGACTTCAATAGCGGCATTGATCACCGCACCCGCAGTCATCAATGCTCCAATGACCTGTAGCCAAATCAACATGATCATAAACGTTCCGATCGTTCCGTAACTTTGTGCACCAACAGCAAAATATTCAACGTATACCGCAAATCCTTGAGAAACCAGCATCCAGCCAATAGTTGAGAATGCTGCTCCAGGCAAAACGCTCTTGAAAGCTATTTTTGCATGAGGGACAAAGAAATACAACACACAAAAAATAATAAACAGTACGATCATAGTGACCGGCCACCTTAAACTTTGAAATGTCTCACCAATCGTTGCAGGTATGTCAATGATTGGGGTAATGTATTCTAATATCAATTGTCCAAACCCAAAAATAATTACGATTGCCATGATGCTAAAAATCATCAGTGTCGTTAAGATCAGTGAAAATAATCTAATGATCACGATATTTCTTCTAGGCTCTGCACCGTAAGCTTTATTCATGCTCACTTGCATCGCAGTCATTCCTCGACTGGCTGACCATAAGGCTCCAATCGCCGCAATAGACAAGATCCCACCACTGCTGCGTGTAAACCAATTCTTCAACAACTCTTCAACTTGAGCAAAAAAATAACTTGGCACAGCTTTTTCAATGTACGGCAATAATTCTGTCGCATCTAAACGTAAGTAGGGCAATACGTTTCCGATCACAACGATAATCGGGAAAATGGACAATAAAAAATAATAACTGATGATCGCTCCGGAATTCCAAACTTCAGCTTCCCGGTATTTCTGGATCAAAATCATACTAAATTTTTTAACTTCTTCTTTTTTATTTAATTCTGCCTTACCTAATTGATCATCTTTTGACATATTCAAACCCCTTTTTCAAAACCAATTACCATTATACCGATTTAAATCAAAAAAATAAAACACTTATTTAATAAAAATAAGTGTTTTATAGAATAAATCGTTTGATGAATGGCAACTGAGCTATTCCTTTGATACAGATGTAACTGATACAAAAAACTAGTAGCGTCAAAATTGGTACCGAGAGGATCGGTGTACTAAACAAAGTTGTTGCTCCTACCTCCCATAAAAGGAAAATAATCAGCACATGTACCAAATAGATCCCAAATGAATAAGCGGAGAGGTCTAATAGTATCCGTTTGAATTTAGCCGAAACATGTTTTGGATTTAATTTTTCTTTTGCCAATAGAAAAGCAGCTATACTCATCAAGAACACATTAGGTGTCAAGTATTCGTAAGGAACATCGTAATGTTTCCCTTGTTTTAGAGACTCTACACCCGTCATTACAATGGTACTTATCAAACCGGCTGCTCCTAACAGATAAATGGCTCTCTTCACCCATTTGCTTAAATCATAGTGTGCTAGAAAATAACCCGCGAAGAAATAACCGACATAACCAAAAGTGATATCCAAGTTGATGCCTCTTTCAGCAAAGGTCACCGTTGAACTGACGGGAAATTCATGGTAAGTTGGCAGGATAAATCCGATATAAAAACAAAAAGCAATCAGATAAAGGATCATTTTTTTATCCTCAGCGATCTTTCGCAAAAAAGGAATCATGACATAAATTTCAATCATCCGAAAAAGAAACCACAAATGAAAATGCCCTTCTTTAAATGCTTCAAACATCACTCCCCATACCTCTGAGTTAAATGTTCGGTATTCATTCCAAGTAAAAATCACAGCATATAGAGCTGACCAAAAAATAAAAGCTGTTACCAGTCGAAAAACATTTTTTTTATAGAATTTTCTAATTGAAAAAGCTTTTTTCGGATCTAAAAAAAAGATTCCGCTCATCATAAAAAATAACGGTACACTCATACGCGCAAAACTATCGAACACATTCAGTACTTGCCATTGGTAGGAATCGATTGCATACAAATCAAAATCACGTGAGATAATATGAATGGCGATCACTAAAAAAGTGGCTGCTACCCTTAGAATATCAGCGTAAATAACTCTTTCTTTCATAAATACCGCTCCTTTTCTTTATCCAGTATACCCAAAAATCCGGAAACAACTAAACTTTCGCAGTTGTTTTCGAATTTATTCAACTTTTTTAATTTTTAAAACCTGTTAAGATCATATACTTTATTAGTTAACTTGCCTAATGTAGTTTTTTATTGTGCAGATAGATAATCCATGATAGATTGACCCATTTCAATAAAAAATGGTGTAGCTTCATCATATGCATAGGTCCACCCATCGCTCATAACAACGACTATATAGTCTTGCCCATCTGAGTCTGTAATGATACCTGCATCATGGGAGACACTGTCTAAGACACCTGTTTTATGTGCAAACGTGACATCGTCAGCTAATCCGGTATTGAGAGCATAAACTAACTGCTGATCAGCCAATAACCCCATAAAATAATCGGTTGATGTTTTGGACAATAATGTACCATCCATTAAACGGTTCAGCAAGTCAGCGACATTCCCAGGCGTCGTCTGTAGCGTTCCTCTTGAAATGACGCCATTTTCATTAGACGTATTAAACGTTGTTTCAGTGAAACCATTTTCTTGAACAAACTTTTCTATCACATCCCAACCAAGCCTATTTGCAAGTGCTATAGCTGTTTGATTTGAAGACACGGTTATGGTCTCTCTCAAATAATCATCGATCGTTGCCATAGTCTGCTCATTGATCGTTGTGTCCAGTGATAAATTGCCTTCATCTACTTCTGTTAGTACTGCGTATGTTACATATAACTTATATAAGCTGGCACTTGTAAAAACAGTATCCGCGTTTACTTCAATCTTCTCATCGGTTGCTTTATTGAGTAGAACCAGTCCAACATTGCCTGGAGAAGTAGCATTCAGTTCTAAAGTCTCATCCATTAAGGCTTGTCCTGCATCAGTCGTCTTATCTACTTTCTCCACTTTTTCTTCCTTTTCGGAAACTTCGACCTCTGTATCTTTTTCAGAAACTTTTTTGGATTCCATTTCTACTTGCTGGCTTTCCGTATTCGTTTTCGTTGTATCTTGTTCTTTATTAACGGTAGTGATCCATACTAGAGCTACAATAAAAACAGCAATAATAGCGAGTGCTATCGTCACTTTCTTTTTCAACTCTCTTCTTTTCTTTTGCTTAACAATTACCACTCCAGTCAATACCATTTCGGTGCATTTAATTCACTATCTCTTTAAGTTAGTCAAGTATAGTTAAAAACGGTATTTATTGATAGTGCAATTAAACAATTCTAATCCTTTATTTATTCTCAACTTTACATCTTAGACAACTAAAGAGCCCTAACTAAACTTCGAATAAAGTTCAGATAGGGCTCTTTAGTTTTTTGGTTTGCCAACTAATTAGTGATTCTCGTTAGTCGCTATAGTTTGAAAATCAACTTTTTTGCTCGGTCAAGATTCTTGGACCATTTTTAGTGATTGCTAATGTGTGTTCGAATTGACAGCTGATGCCGCCATCTTTGGTGCGGGCTGTCCAGCCGTTGCCATCCATTTTAGATTTCCACGTTCCGGTGTTGACCATTGGTTCGATCGTGATCACCATACCTTCTTTTAAACGAAGACCTTTACCGGCTTCTCCATAATGAGGGACTGATGGTGCTTCATGCATCGTGGGTCCAATACCGTGTCCAATAAATTCGCGGACTACTGAAAAACCTTCTCCTTCAACGTACGTTTGGATAGCATGACCGATATCGCCAATGCGGTTTCCAACTTGTGCTTGTTCGATCCCTAGATAAAGAGCTTTTTTAGTGACTTCCATCAATTTTTCTGTTTCAGGAGTTCCTTCGCCAACAATATAGCTCCAACAAGAATCCGACATAGCGCCTTTTAAGTTAACGACCATATCGACTTTAATCAAGTCGCCATTTTTCAAAACTTTTTTCTTGCTTGGGAAGCCATGACAGATTTCATCGTTGACGCTGACGCAAGTAGCATATTCGTATCCTTCGAACCCGATTTGTTCAGCAATACCGCCATGGTCTTCAATGTATTTCTGTGCAAATGCGTTGATTTCCCAGCTCGTAATACCTGGTTTAATGATATCTCTTAAAGCAACATGAACATTGGCCAATAATGCGCCTGATTCTTCCATTGCATCAATTTCGCGTTGTGATTTTAGTGTAATCAATTTCCGTTCCTCTTTTCTATTGAATCGTGCAAGTTTATTTTTTTCTCTCCGGTTTATTATAAGCTTTATTTTTGAAATTGTGAACCATTCTGGCGAATCTTTAACCTGTATCCCCTTTTTTCTGTCATTGGTTGAACAAAATCGTTCTTTTTTGATTGATTCATCCTTTAAAGGGCTTTCTATTTGAAATTTTCTTACTTTAGGGTTATTTTTGTCCCTTTTTCCGTTATACTCTACTAAAAGAACATTTAATGAAAGTGAGTGGTTTTAATGGCTAAAAAAATAACTTATACACCTAAAAAGAATACTAATAATCAACTCTATACAGTGACTGAACCGATGGAATTATTGCCTTTCCTAATAAGCATCATGCCACATACAAGCCGTAATTCGGTAAAATCGATTTTAACAAGAGGTCAAGTGACCGTCGATGGAAAATTGATCAAGAAACACAATCATCCTTTACTGCCGGGCCAAGTTATCGCGATCCAATCCAATAAAGCGGCAATCAAAGAAACGGCTCTTGTTGGGATGACGATCATTTATGAAGATGATGCTATTATCGTCATCGATAAGGAAGCCGGATTGTTATCGATCGCTGCCAAGTTTGCTCAAGAATTGACTGCACATCGTCAATTGATCAATTATGTCAAACAAGAAGATCACAACAACCGCATTTACGTGGTCCATCGTTTAGACCGTGATACTTCTGGTGTAATGGTTTTTGCAAAAACCGAACAGATCAAACAAGACATGCAAGAAAATTGGCGTGAAATCGTCAAAGAACGGATCTATACAGTGCTAGTCGAAGGTGTAGTTGCTGAAGAAGAAGGCACGATCAAAACGTGGTTGACTGAAAGCAAATCGATGAAGGTCCATTCAGCTACTTACGATAACGGCGGAAAATTGGCGATCACTCACTATAAAAAAATCCGTAACAATGAAGATTTCACCTTATTAGAAGCCCGTTTAGAAACTGGCCGCAAAAATCAAATAAGAGTCCACATGGAAACTCTTGGTCACCCCGTTGCAGGCGATAAAAAATATGGTGCAACTTCTAATCCATTAAAACGCTTAGGCTTGCATGCAACTACTTTAGCTTTGATACACCCGACCAGTAAAGAATTGGTCCGGTTTCATTCTAAAGTACCAAAAGTATTCTTGATGTATTCAAAATAAGCTTTATCTCTTCTATAGTTCAATGGTATGATAACTAAAATGTTTAGTTTAGTAAAAGGGTTTAAGGATGGTTGGCAATTATGGAGCATAAAAAAGTATCAGTATTAGGAGTAGCTTTTGACAATCAAACAAAAGAAACATTCCTTGAAGAATTAATAGAGCGAGTTGATCACAACCAAAAATCGTTTGTGGTTACCGCTAATCCGGAAATCGTTATGTACGCAAAAAAAAATCCAGCTTATATGTCGCTTATAAATAAAGCAGACTACGTTATCGCTGATGGGATCGGCATTATAAAAGGATCAAAAATGCTAGGAACTCCGATCGTTGAACGGGTCGCAGGATATGACTTGATGTTGGCTTTGCTTGAAGAAGCTAATGTTAAGGGCAGTCGCGTTTATCTATTGGGTGCTAAAGAAGATGTTTTACAAAGTACGGTAGCTAAAGTTCAAAAGTTCTACCCTTCAATCGATCTTGTTGGAGCAAGAAACGGCTACTTTGATTTGTCTGACGCTTCGATCATTGAATCAGTTCAAGCAACGCAACCTGACATGGTCTTTGTCGCTATCGGTTATCCGAGACAAGAACAATGGATCCATCAATACTTATCTACCGCTTCAAAAGGTTTGTTAATGGGTGTGGGCGGCAGTTTTGATGTGCTTTCTGGGAAATCAAAACGTGCACCAAAAATCTTTATCCAATTGAATAGTGAATGGTTGTATCGTTTGATCAAACAGCCGCTTAGATTTAAACGGATGATGGCACTGCCTCAATTCCTAAGAGAAGTAAACCGCGAAAAGAAACACATCTATAAAAAATAAGTCAAAAAGGCTGAACAGATTCTGTTCAGTTTTTTTGACAGCTTTTTATCGGAAGAAACAATCGACAAAGGAGGTCAACTAGTTATGAAAGTGTTGCACATCAATGCAGGTTTAGAAGATGGCGGCGGAAAAAATCATATTCTCTCACTGCTTTCACAATTTGATCCAACAACGGCTGAGCTTTTAGTGATGGAAGACGGTATTATTGCGGAAGAAGCTAAAAGCTTAGGGATCCAGGTACATACTCTTAAACAACAGTCGCGGTATGATCTCTCTATCTTGAAACGATTGACTCAATTCATCAATGACCATGCGTTTGATATCGTCCACACGCATGGGGCACGTGCGAATTTCATCTTCTCGATGATCCGTAAAAAAGTCGCTGTACGATGGCTCATCACCGTTCATAGCGATCCTACACTTGATTTTATGGACAGAGGCATAAAAGGCACGTTGTTCACCAAACTCAATTTAGCTAGTCTAAAAAAAGCGGACCACTTGATCGTGGTGACCGATAGCTTGATGCAGCCGCTGCTTAAATTAGGCATCAGCCCCAAAAAAATGACGATCATTTACAATGGCCTCCAATTCGAACCGAATACAGCTAAGGCTCATGCTAAGAATGACCGCTTCACTTTAACTTGCATCGCTCGTTTGCATCCGATCAAAGGACATGACCTTTTACTAGAAAGTCTGCGCTCTGCTCACTTTACTGATTTCACTTTAAACTTGGTCGGAGATGGAGACTTGAAGGCTTCGCTTGAAAAAAAAGCCCAGCAGCTAAATATACAAGAAAACGTTCATTTTTTAGGATTTTTGAACAAACCGCAAGTAGAAGAAACCATTGCCCATTCAGATATCACTGTTTTAGCATCGTACAATGAAGGATTTCCAATGGTGTTACTGGAATCAGCCAATCAAAAAGTTCCTTTCATTGCCACAGATGTCGGCGATATTTCTCTTTTAGTACCCGATGCAAGCTATGGCTGGTGTGTGCCTGCTAAATCGATTGCGTCGTTATCGGGTGCGCTCAATGAAGCATATACTGCATGGGAGAACAACACCTTAGAGCTTAAAGGTGAACGATTGTATCAGTTGGCTTCCAAACAGTTCTCTCTTGAGCATTTTTATAAACAGACTGTGTCTCTTTATGAAGCGTTAGCCCGCTCTTAATCGATTTTTAAGTGGCTAAACAGATTTCTTTCATTGCAGAACCGGTGTTTCCTTTGGTATACTTTGCTGAGGAAGCACACAAGCGTAGAAAAGGATGCGATAAAAATGGCGAAAGCTTTGATTGTCTTTGCAAGTTTGACTGGTAATACAGAAGAATGTGCCGAAATTGTAAAAGAGGCCTTAGAAAATTTAGGCGTGGATGTTGAAATGGTTGAAAGCATGCAGGCTGAACCAGAAGACTTTCTAGAGGTCGATATGTGCATTATCGGAACGTATACTTATGGGAACGATGCTAATTTACCAGATGAATTCGTCGATTTCTATGAAGAACTGAATGAAATTGATTTAACGGGAAAAGTTTACGGTGCCTTCGGTTCAGGAGATCATTTCTATGATAAGTTTTGTCAATCTGTAGATGATTTTGCTGATAAATTAGCTTCGATCGGTGCTGTTAAAGGTGCTGAAAGTGTCAAAGTCGATTTAGATGCCAATGAAGAAGATAGGTTGAATTTAGAAGCTTTCGCAAAAGCTTTAGTCGACAAAACGGCTGCCTTGTCTCAATAATAGTCAAAAAATCCTCCTCGCTTAAATGGTGAGGGGGATTTTTTAGCTGTATAATTTTTGGTGTTGCTAGATTAATTAAATCACTCACCTAAAATTTCTGGCGGAATAGGCGTTGCTTGTAGCCTAAAATGAAGCACTGTGGGCAAATAACGCCCAAGTGTATCATGTTTGTAAGCTGCTAAAGCAGCAACAACCATGACAACTTTTTTTTAGGCTTCAGGCGCTTCCACGGCTCTCCACAAGCAAACCCGTTATTCCAAAAGTAATTTTCTTTGAAAAACCGACACTATTTATTAAAAAATCGATACAAAGAACAAAAAAAGAATCTTTTCATCAGTTTCCTGATAAGCAGACCCTTTTCCTTATTCTTTGCTGGTTATGTTCCAGCCTCTTTCCTTAGTTAATCCGTATAATCGGGTACTGATTGTTGTAAAGCTTGCTTAATATAATCAGTAACATCTTTTTCGTGGAACTTCAAGAAACCTTGGGCTACCAATACTGCTGTACCGTGGACAGTGATCCAAAGATTTTTAAAGAGTTTTATTTTTTCAGTTTTTGTCAACTCTTTGGTTCCTTCATTTTGCTTGAATAGTTCCATCATCTTATCAGATGAGATAGCATGCATTTGATCTGTATCCATTTGTGATTCAAAGAAAAGTGCTTTAAAAAAGATTGGTTCATCTTTTGCAAAATAAATGTAGTTCAAACACATATTGAGTAATGCCTCTTCTGTGCGTTCTTTTTCATAAATGGTCTCATCGATATAGGTCTTTATTTTAACGACAAGTTCGTGCTTTAAGTCATCCATGCTTTTAAATTCTAAATAAATGGGCTGGGTTGAGCAATCCATTTTTTTAGCAATGTTACGTGCTGTAAAACCTTCAAATCCTTCTGCTTTAACAACTTGGTAGGCTGTTTCCAGAATTTGTGATTTTAAAATCGTCTTTTTTCTAGCCATCTCGGTTCACCTCTTTGTTATCATTTACCATTAATTAGGGGGCAATTGTCCGCTTATCCCTGAATTTCCTATTTTTCATACCCAATAATTTTTGACTTTGTTTTTTACGAGTAGCTGACCAGTATCACCTAGAATTTGAATTTAATGCAAAACAGTATTCGCTTTTATTCGCATCCTTTAAAGAACAACACTGTACCTATTCTATCCGGATTCTCTCTCCAATAACCCTTAATTCATTCTATCACTATTGTGATTAAAAGAGAACTATTTTGTTCTATTTTATAAAAACACTTGTGAGCTATACATTCGGTAAATCAGATTGGTACACCTATCTTCCCAACTTTAAAGACTACTGCAAAACACGAACTTTATTTGTTGTCAATTTTTTTTTGAATTTCTTTTAAAAAAAGCGAGTGAAATTGTTTCTCGCTCTTTCATATGCTATTATTGTTTAGTAAGAGTTTGAGACAAAACGAACTGAAAGAGCTACTTATAACTTTCGTTTTTTTGTTTTAGCCTCATTTCGTATCTCTAGGAGGAAAAAAATATGGTATTGCCAAATTTTGAAGAAAATTTACAAAAATATGCTCATTTATTAGTTAAATCGGGTGTAAATGTTACAAAAGGACACACTGTTGTCTTACAAATCGATGTCGATCAAGCACCATTGGCTCGTTTGATCACAAAAGAAGCTTATGCATTTGGTGCAACAGAAGTCATTGTGAAATGGGCAGATGACATCGTGAACCGTGAACAATTTATCGGAACACCTCAAGAGCGCTTAACGGATATTCCACAATACAAAATCGATGAATCATTAGACCAAATCGCTAAAGGAGCTAGCCGTATCAGCGTTCGTTCTTCTGATCCTGATGCACTATCTGGCGTAGACAGCGACAAGATCGCTGCGTACCAATCTGCCGCTGGTAAAGCGCTGAGTGAACAACGCAAAGCTACTCAAGCTAATAAAGTGAGTTGGACCGTTGCTGCAGCTGCCGGTGCTAAATGGGCTGCCAAAGTATTCCCAGCTCTAACAACGGAAGAAGAACAAATTGATGCGTTATGGGATGCTATCTTTAAAGCCGTCAACCTTTATGATGCTGACCCTGTTGCGTCTTGGGCTAAAAAAGATATTACCCTAAATGAAAAAGCTGAAGAACTAAATAAAGAACAATTTATCGCATTGCATTATACCGCTCCTGGTACTGATTTAACCGTTGGTCTGCCAGAAGGTCACCTTTGGGAAGGGGCCGGCAGCGACAATGTCCGTGGCGAACGTTTCATGGCTAATATGCCGACTGAAGAAGTCTTCACCGCTCCTGACGCAAATCGTGTCGATGGTGTAGTTCGCAGCACTAAACCGTTAAGCTATGCTGGGAATACCATTTTAAATATGGCATTCACCTTTAAAGATGGCAAAGTTGTAGATGTTACGGCTGAACAAGGCGAAGATGTTTTGAAGAACCTGATCGCGACAGACGAAGGAGCTGCACGTTTAGGTGAAGTTGCCTTAGTTCCAGATCCTTCTCCTATCTCTCAATCCGGTATCGTTTTTTACAATACATTATTTGACGAAAATGCTTCAAATCACTTAGCATTAGGTTCTGCTTACGCTTTTAACTTAGTTGGTGGAACAGAAATGACCGAAGAAGAATTAAAAGCAGCTGGTTTAAACCGCTCAACTGTCCACGTCGACTTCATGATCGGTTCTGACCAAATGGACGTCGATGGTATCCGCAAAGACGGCAGCAAAGTCCCAGTATTCCGTAATGGCGATTGGGCTTAGTCTTCTAGTCTGAAAAAATGATCAGGTCTTGGATTTTCTAATCTATAATTGTAGTTTTTACTTCCGCTAAAGCAAAAGAAGAATGACTCGGCTGTTGCCGAGTCATTCTTCTTTTGCTTATTTTTTTAATCATTGTCTATCAAACAAACGATTTTACCCCGAACGCGTTTCTCTTCTATTAGGACTTGTGTGATTTTAAAATTGACTTGGTCGCCTTCTCTTACTGCTAGATGGAGCGGAATAGAGCAGAGTGCATCTAAATTTGGTGCGATCCTAACAAAGATGCCCCATTTTTTGATATTTCTAACGTTTCCCAAAACGATTTTATCAGGTTCTAAATTCGCTAATGAAACGGATACTTCATTTTTATATTTCTTAAGTGGTTCTACGCGTAAGTTTTTATTATCAGTGATCCGATTAAACCTGACTTCTATCGAATCGCCGATAGTTAAAATATCGCTTATCGTTGTATGATCTTCAGCGAAATCTTTATTGAGCATTTGGACAGAGATATTTCCGATAACAAAATAAGCTCCATAACGCAAATTTTTAGTTAATTTAGCCTGAAAAATTTCCCCCTCTTCTAGTTGCTTATGTAGTTTATCGAATTCTCTTTCTTTTATTTTTTTTGTCGAACCGAACAATCTACCTTTTGTTTCATTTACTTCAATCAACTGAAATTGGATCGTTTCACCTACAAAACGCAGCAAAGGCAGTTGTTGCACTTTAAATTCTAGCTCTTCCCGCACAATAAAAACGGGTAATCCTTTTACTTCTAGCGTCACACTATCGCTAGCTAATTCTTCATCATATTGAGACGATAGAACTATACCTGTTAATTCAGTTTCTTTATTGATCATCTCATAAAATGCATTATAGTCTATTTTTGGATCTACTTCATGATCAAGAAAAACGTCCCCACTTTTTTCCAAAACAGCGGCATCCGTTGGAACAACTTCTTTATTTTGAACCCTGATCCATCTTTTCACTAATTTCCTTATTCCCATATTTTCCTTCCCACTCCTTAGAAATACTGACCAATATGTTCTTATAATTCAATTATAGCATATGTTTTTTAATTATTACGTACTTTTTTGGATCCTTTGCTTTTTTTGGGCCCTTTCATCAGGAAAAATATGAACAAATACTTACAAATAAGCGACTTGTCACTAAATGTCCACTTATTATTTTAGCAAATCTTATCTTTTCAATCTTCTTTTACTGTATACTACTAGTTATAAATATATATTTCTTGCTTTTTAATAGTTCGCTCAACATACATGGCTATCAATCTATTCAGTTTATTCTGATACGGGGAGGAATCTTTATGCGACAAGAAGAGGTAATCGATATACGCATTACACGAAGTAAAAAAGCCATATCTGATGCTCTCGTTGAATTAATAGAAGAGAAAGATTTCAAAACCATTACGATCACAGATATCGTCAATCAAGCTGGAGTGAATCGAGGAACTTTTTATAAACACTATGCTTATAAAGAAGATATTCTAAAGGAAATACAAGATGATTGTTTAGAAAAGTTTGCTGTTATGCTGAAAAATAACTATCAGGAAGTCTGCTACTCGAACTTAAAAACATTTCCTTTATCGGATGCTATTTTCACTTTTACCTATGCTCATCGTAATTATTTTCATTTTGCCGTTCATCATGCCGGTTTTTTAAACTTCCATTTGCAGTTCTCTGCAGTCCTAAAAGAATTCCTGATAGCAAAATTTTTCCCAACTGCCCGCTACTCACTAGAATCGCAAAACCTTCTAGGTGCATATATTGCAAATGGTATATACGGCTATTTAGTGGAATGGGATGAAAAAAATTACACTTCTTCGCCTGCTGAAATGGCCCAACAACTGACCAATATTTTTCTTTTAGACCGCAGCATTGTTAGTTTGCCCGTTCCGGAGCTCTCAGCGGATAAGGAAACGGTTGAAGAGACTCATTAAATCGCAGGTTTTTGAATGTGTAACCAATGATTGTGTTTTCTAGAGATCTATCTAATTTTTAATTTTTACAGGTAGACATTTATTTTAAACTATGAGAAAATAGAACCTGTGTTGAAGAGGTCCTATAGCTCAGGTGGATAGAGCAAACGTTTCCTAAACGTTAGGTCGGGAGTTCAAATCTCTCTAGGATCATCTGGTCAGAACAATTAAATATTTGACCCCAAAATAATATTCAAAAAAGAAGAACGGCCTTCCTTTCCATTTTACGAATGGGAAAGAGGTCGCTCTTCTTTTTTACTGTCTGCTATTAGTATTGAAATAAAATGCCGTAAAGGCCAAGCTCATCTCTTTTAACTGATTTACTGGCTTTCTCATCTATTGCACCTTCAAGAACCAGTTCTCCAGATCGACTATCAAAAGTCATGATCTGCATATCTTTGTCTGATGCATTAGAACTGCTTACAAAGAAAGCAAGGCCCTCATTTATTTGCATAGTCATACCCTCTTTTAAAGCTTTTTTTTGGGTCTTTGATAATGCAACAGATTCAACTTCAGTCAGTTCTTTTTGGTCCAACTGATACGCATAAATCGATAGACTAGTCTCATTGATTTTATATGTATACAAAGTCATGTTTTCAAGCGGCAGCGTATCTCCTAGTCCTTGACTGCCTACTTCTTTTGAAATATCAATCAAAAATTGTTCTCCTGTTTCTACATTCACCCCTATCAGACCATATACGGGCGGAGCTATTTCTTGCTCTCCTTGATTGATTTCCATTTCGATCTGCGTATCCTCTAGCACTACACGGTAAACTAAAAATTTCGCTGAAGCGATATCCGTTGCTTCATTGATCAATTCAACATATTGGACCTGCTTACCTGTTACATCTACTAGATCCAACTGGATTTTTTCGTCTTTTTCAATTTTTTCATTTGGTAGATCGATCGAATACAAATGCTGCTCATCTTGCATATCGTCTTTATTTGATGCGTAACCGTTTGTCACAACGATCAGTTTATTGTTTGCTACTTGAACATCTTCGACATAGATAGATACGTATTCAGTTGTTTTTGGAAAATCAACTGAATATGAAAGAACTTCCTCAGTCTTTTTATTTAATACTTCGATTTTGAATTCAGACTCTTCAGTAACGGATGAGAAGCGATTCGTCGTTATCTCCGCATAAGCTAAAATCGATTCATCTTCAAAAAAATTAGTTAAAAAATAATTTTTCCCTCGCATAAAGCTGCGGTACTTTTTTTGTAGCTGAGTCATTTTTTTATTGGCACTCACACTGCCTTGCAGTTGGTTCTGATAAGGCTGATTCGAGTAATAGGTCGTACCCTCTGGTGTGATTTCCAGATCTGTTCCTATCCCAAATAAATTATTTTCATGGTAATACCCTTCTATCGTCATATCCTCGATCAGTTCTTGATTACCTTTTTTTTCTGAAATCGTAAATTCCGGCTTTGTCTCTGCCGTAAAAATAGGTTGAATATAATAAATTCCAATCGTCAGAACGACTAATACTGCTATAACACTCAATTTTCCATAACGTTTCATCTTCTTCGCCTCCTTTTAAACCGTTACTCTTTTATGCAACAAGTAGTGACTTACCCAACTACTGATTGCTATTACGAGTATTCCTAAAACCACCTCTATGACAAGGATTTCACCTGGATAAAGCCAATCAAAGCCGAAGAACTCTCTGGCAATGACTGGTGATCCAAACAAGAGAAACAAGGTCCCTCCAAAAATCAGTCCCATTATCAGCCCTTTTAAACGAAAACTTCTTTCGAATAATATGGCCGTGAAACTTAAGAAAAGCAACGTGAACCCAACACCATAATAGCTGACAAATGATACAAATGATTTCGGTAAAAGGATCGAAAGATACAGCGATACTTCAATTATTTGTCGAACCGACAGATCCAGTCTAAACTCGCTTGCAACAAGCACTTCTAATAATTGGCTTTCAATCAGTAATAAAATAAGTTGTATCGAAACAAGTCCAAAAATCATCAAGGCAATCGTCGTTAATTTGGACCAAAAAATAGTCATACGGGAGGTTGGCAGCATCAATAACCGGTAGATAAACGTATTCTTCCCCATCCACTCGACATACCAGATAAAGAAACTATAAAATAATATCGCCGTTATACAGATGACGATCGGCAAGTAAAACCAGACATTATTGACGACTTCGAACATGCTTATTTCACCCGTTTCACTTAAAAACTGTGCTTTAGGGATCTTATTTTGATAGAGAGCTTCATTCAATTGATTTATGTACCCTCTGGATGCTGCAAAAACGGCAATCAACTGCGATACGACCGTCATCCCGATCAATACAGCATATAATTTTGCACAGCGGTTAAATTCAAAATTCACTAGTTTCAAGTACGTTTTCATGGTTGGAACACCTCTCTCATCACATCAACAACCGATTTTCCTTCCTCTTCACGAACTTGCTCTGCATTGAATTCCCGCAAGACTAGTCCCTCATCAATCAGCACGACTTTATCGATCAAATGTTCAATATCGTTGATTTCATGTGTCGTAATGATCACGCCGCGATCTTCAATCAAGTGACTAGTAAAAACAGCCGCAATTTGTTCTCGGCTAAATATATCGATACCTGAAAAAGGTTCATCCATCAACAAATAATCGACATCTAAAGCTAGCCCCAGCAGCAAATTCACCTTGGCTGTGTTTCCCTTAGAAAGCGAAGAGATCTTATCCTCTTTTGCTAGTTTGAAAAAGCCTAGTAATTCATCGGCTCGCTTTTGATTCCATGTTTGATAAAAATCGTTCATGAATTGCATAGCCTGTTCGATCCTGAATTCTGGCAGCATCGTCATCGTATCGGGAATGAGAGTGATTTTGTCATAACTATTTTTACTGATCTTTTCACCATCAATCAAGATCTCCCCGCTATTCATGGGAGTTAGGTTCATGATAGCGTTCAGTATCGTGGTTTTTCCACCACCGTTGATGCCGATAATACAAGTGATCTCACCCTTATCAGCAGTAAATGAAATACCCTTTAAAACCTTTTTTCGGCCAAATTTTTTCGTCAACTCTTTTACTTGGATCATTTTACTCCTCCTTTTCTCCTACAACTCCACCAACATACTTCTCTTTGATCAATCCAATGACTTTATCAAGCGGAACTCGGATCGGACGTATGGCCGAAATAAACGAGGAGATCGCTTCTTCTAACAGTTCATCTTGAACAGTACCCAAAATAGTTTGATTTCTTGTGATCCTGCTGGGTGAATTGCTCTCGGTATGGATCAAGCCTTGTCCCTCCATCTCTTTATAAGCTCGCTGAGCAGTGTTGGGATTGATCTTCAATTGATTAGCCAGTTCTCGTCTAGATGGAACTTCTTGACCAGGCACTAGTACTCCTGCTGCAATCTCTTCTTTAAAATGACGCACGACTTGCTCATAAAGCGGATCGCGTTTATTAAAATTTACGTTCATAACAGCCTCCTGTTTCTCTATATTTTCCTCTGACTGTATTAACTGTTTAATACACACTAAATAAAAAAAAGGCGTACAAACTACTTAGCACACTTCTTCTGTATTATATGATTCATACACTTTGCTGTCAATAAGTTTTCAATATTTAGAGCGTTCACTTTTAGTAAAAGTGAGCGCTCTAAACTGCTGTGATCGTCATTTCTGCTTATAAACCATCACTCATGTCAAATAACAATGAAATTCAGCTATCATTTCATCGTCTGATCCACGGTATTTCCAGCCAACAGTTCTTTAAATGGTCAATCGGCTTTCTTTTCTCCCTTATTGTATAAAGCAAAACCTAAAATGATCAACAGGATACCGATTCCTAACATGAGTATCTGGCGTCCTTCAAAATCGGTAAGACCCAATATAACGACAACAAATCCAATAGCTATCGTAAATAATCCGTTTTTTATCATACTCGCTCACCCTCACTTTTTATGATCGAGACTTAGACAAAGACTCCATTTTTCTTTCTTCTCATATTCATTTTCATCAAAATGAAAACGTGTGTCAACCTTTTACACTTATCTTAGCGTTAATTGTAAAACAACCCTTTTTCTTTATTTAGGAGTATGCTACCATACACAAAACATGCGCTAGATACACCTATTGCCAACGCTTCGTTATTTTTCCCACTAGCGCATATCGCTTTGTTTCTTCAATGAAACTTGGTACACTGTCGTTAGAGAATTTGACCAAAATGAAATGAGGTATTTTGATGCATAAATTAAAGGCAAGCTGTCATCCTATTTCAATACGCCCCCTCTTTGGCCTTAGTTTTTTGCTAATTTTTTTTGTTATTGTTACTGGCTGTGGTAAAAATGAACTAGCCGTGAATGCAGATAGCTCCTTTTCTGCTCAACGAGAATCGACTTCTTCTCATCCGACCGCTGTAGTTGCTACGCCAATCGAATCAAACAATCTAAAACAAGATGACGGGATCATCACATTTGCTGATTTTAAAGGGTACTGGGCTACTTTTGACTCAAAAGAAACCGAACCGTTCCAATCCGATATCGGCAAATATACCGTTGCGATCACCGATGATGCTTTTGTTCCTGGAGAATGGGGAACATCGCTAGGAAGCAGTGATATCCTTGATCACACTATCGAAGGATCGACACTAACGTTAAAACTTTATACACCCGATTCAGACCTTGAAAACACTGATGAAACCTACTCATTGACACTGGAACTTGTAAAAAAAGGCAGCTTGTTTGTCTTAAGATCCAAAAACGGATCCGTTATTTTCTACCCCGTTACGTCACAAGAATTTTTAGACGCCGGTTGGAAAATCCCAAGTGATGATCTCTGATCTGGACAAGTAAAAAAGAGCCCTCATTTTCTTTCACTTACGAAAGAAAATGAGGGCTCTTTTTTTGCCTGTTCACTCTTACTCTTACGTGAAACCCATTTTGACGTAGAAGTGAGGATCTTTGTCTGCTTCACTCCCACGTCAGAGACGCTTTGACGTAGGACTGAAGCTTTTTTGGAGTGTCACTCCTTCGTAAAACGACGCTTCACGAAGGAGTGACGCCAAATTCTTGTTCAACTTCGTCATCAAACCTTATTTCCGGGCTATATGAAGCGTATAGTTGTCGTGGCTGCATTTTGGACTTGTAAGATCCCTCGTTTTCTTTCACTTACGAAAGGAAATGAAGGCTCTTTTTGTTCTACTTCTACGTGAAACCCGTTTTGACGTAGAAGTGAGGATCTTTGTTTGCTTCACTCCCACGTCAGAGACGCTTTGACGTAGGAGTGAAGCTTTTTTGGAGTGTCACTCCTTCGTAGAACGACGCTTCTCGAAGGAGTGACGCCAAATTCTTGTTCAACTTCGTCATCAAACCTTATTTCCAGGCTATATGAAGCGCATAGTTGCCTTAACTGCTTTGAAACATGCTCTGAAATTGGCATTTGAAGGTGAAAAACGATGAGGCTAGGACATAAGTCCAAGCCTCTTTGATCCAACTAGTGATTCTAAGGATACTCCTAAAAGTAGCCTCATCGGAAGAAAATGATACTACAATTGACTACCATACTTTTAACTCTTTTTATCAAAAAATTCAGATGAAATTAGTTTAATCACTTACCTGAAATTTCTGTCGGAATAGGGTTTGCTTGTAGCCTAAAATGAAGCACTGTGGGCAAATAACGCCCAAGTGTATCATGTTTGTAAGCTGCTAAAGCAGCAACAACCATGACAACTTTCCTTTTAGGCTTCAGGCGTTTCCATGGCTCTCCACAAATAAACCCGTTATTCCAGAAGTAATTTCTTTTCGAACACCGACACCACTTATTAAACAAGCGATATAGAACAAAAAAAAGTCTGTTCATCAGTTTCCTGATAAGGTGCTGACCCCTAAAAGTTAGAGTTTTTATTATTCAGCTGATTGGCTGGTTTGAATTCGGTATTCTACCGGACTTAAGCCAGCCAATTTTGCTTTTGATCGAACATGATTATACCATTCGATATATTCTTCAATTCTTGATTTCAATTCCTCATAACTGACTAATTTCTCCCCATGATACATTTCTTGTTTTAGGATGCCGAAGAAATTTTCTATTGCCGCATTATCTGCACAAGTCGCCTTGCGAGACATACTCTGAAAAACGTTATTTTTCTTTAGTGTTTTGACCCAATGATTATGCTGATACTGCCAACCTTGATCAGAATGAAGAGTGGTACGAACCGTGGCGTATTCTTTAAGCATGCCGATGGCTTCTTCCAAAGGTTTCATCACTAAGTCCAGGATAGGTCGTTTATTTATTCCATAAGCTATCACTTCACTATTAAATAGATCTAGAATAGGACTAAGGTAGAGCTTTTCTCCGCCTGTACATTTAAACTCTGTCACGTCGGTGACGAGCTTCTGTAAAGTGATGGATGTAGAGAAGCGTCTATTTAACTTATTCTTGGCAATAGTGCCTACTTTTCCTTTATAAGAGTTATATTTCCGAGATTTTCTAATAAATTTAACACACTTCAAACCCATTTCTTTCATGAGACGATAAACTTTCTTGTGATTGACACTATAACCTAGTTTCTTCAGTTCATTTGTAATGCGTTTGTATCCAAATCGCTCTTTGAACTGAAAGAAAAGTTGTTCAATCTGTTCTTTTAGTCGCTGATTACTATCTATTTTTTTTAATTGCTTTACGTAATAGTGATAGGTTGACTCTGGAATACCCACCACCAGAAGGATATCTTTTAGTTTGAATCCTTCTTCTTTAAGTTCGTATGCCACTGCTGCTTGTGCTTTTCGAGAAAGACGTCGGGATTCTTCTGAAAAGCTTTCAACTTTTTTAAATAGGCATTCTCCAATTTCAGTAGTTCAATTTCTCGTTCTAATTCTTGTCTAGAACAATCTGCTGATGTGCCTGGTTTCTGTTGCTGTTTTTTTGGTTTTTTAGTCATTGAAGGACGCCCCTTTGGGTGTGGTTTTAGGCCTTCAACTCCCTTGCCTTGGAAAGCTTGATTCCAATTTGCGATAAGGGAAGGATTATTCATGCCGAAGGTAATGGCTGTATCTGAATAAGAAGTGCCTGTCTGTTTTATAAAGTGTAATACATCTACCTTAAATTGAACAGAGTAAGCTGCTTTCGTCTGTTTCCTTTTTAAACCGTCCAAACCAAGTTTTCGGTATGCCTTTACCCAATTATTAAGGGGAGTTGTAGAGGAAAGAGCATATTTCTTCGCTAGTAATTGAAAGCCCAAAGGGCCGTTTAGATACTCTTGAACAACTTGTAACTTAAATTCTTCACTATATTTTGTCATAAAAACAACCCCCAAAAGTTTAGATTTCACTCTAACTTTTGGGGGTCGCTACCTAAGCAGACCCCTTTTCTTATTCTCAGCTGGTTATGTACCAGCCTCTTCGTTTTTCGTTTGGGTTGTCTCTTTATTTTTTGTTTTTCTACGTGCACCCTTATTTTTGTCCACTTTTTTGCGGTGCTTTTTCTTTTTGAAAACCGGTTCAACGATCTCTCTTTCCGGTTTCGCTGGAGCTGGTTTGATAGTCTTTTTCACTTTGACCGGTGCTTTTACGGCTTCAACTCTCTCCGGCTGTTCTTCAGCTACCGGAAGTTCTTTCACAATTTCGCCTCCGTGCAAGTAAACGCGGCTTAATTTGATTTCTAGCGACGAGATCAATTTCTTGAATTCTCTTAATTCTCGTTCATTCACTAAAGTTAAAACAGTCCCTGTTTTACCCATACGAGCAGTGCGGCCTGAGCGGTGAATGTAGCTTTCTTTCGTCAGCGGGACATCATATTGGATCACATACGGTAAGCCTTGAATGTCTAATCCTCTAGACCCGACATCCGTTGTTAACAATAATTTGATTTTGCCATCGCGAAACTGCTGCAAGGCTTGTTTGCGTTCGGTCTTGTATTTTTCGCCATGTAAAACAGCTACTGAGATTCCTTCATACGTCAGCTTTTCAAAAGCTAATGTCAAATTAGCAACATTGTTGACAAAAACCAATCCTCTGAAATCCTTCATATGTGTCAAACGTCTAAGCGTCTCGACACGTTTACGCGTCGGTGTTTCGATATAAGCGTGCAGCACTTCACCTTTAGAACGATCATCTTCTGTGGCATCGATCCATTCTGGATCCACATTGAACCATTTGTTTAAATCTTGCATCAATTCATTGCTAGTAGCCGAAAAGAATCCCATTTGGCGTTGTCCAGGCATTTTATTGACTAATTTTCTGACGGTTGCCAATTGCTCTTGTTGCAACAATTGATCGGCTTCATCCAAAATGACCGTTTTTACAGCATGTAATTTTAATTTCTTGGTTTCAGAAATTTCAAAAATACGTCCTGGAGTCCCAACGATGATCTCCGGTTTTTCTTTCAATTTATCCAGTTGGCGTTTTAAGTTTGCCCCGCCGATGATGGTTTGAGCGTTTAAACCAAGTTGGCTTGCCCACTCTTGGACTACTTCTCCGACTTGGATCGATAATTCTTGTGAAGGTGTCAAGATAACAATTTGTAAGCCTGCTTTAGGTTCAACTTGTTCAAGGGTCGGAAGAGTATAGGCTACTGTCTTACCAGTTCCCGTTGGTGAGATCCCTACCACGTCTTTCCCGGTTTTTAAAGGTTCATACACTTTTTCTTGAATAGCAGAAGGTTCTTTATATGCTAATGTTTCCCAATATTGTTTAAATGCGGGTAAACTATTTTCTATCATCATTTAATCCTCGTTTCTTTTGTGTTGCTGTCAACCTCTATCATATCAAAATTATTCGCTTTCGGCTAACTTTTCTGTTATCCATCGTTCTAATTTTGATGAAAAAATGAAAAAAAGCTCGAATAAACTATTCGGGCTTCTCCACATTAGTATTATTTTATTGTTCATCTGCCACAAAAACGATGCCAGCATCTTTACGTAAATCGGTCATCAATTGGTTCACCTGTTGGCTTAAAGTCAGCCATTCTTTGTATTCTTTTTGCTTATTAACGTCTTCAGGGAAGTTGATCACATCTGCAAAATCTTTCGCTTCATCCATCATTGGATTTTCAGACGTTTTTTTCGCGATGCTTTCCTTCAATTTTGTTTTGCAATCAATGACGTCGATCGTTGTGATCGATTCAATACTGTCCATCGACAAAGTTTTGTTTAGGCCGTAAATTTCAGCTGGCAAGAAAGAATTAACGATTTTACCGGCTAATATTGTCACATCAAAATCTTTGTAGCGTAAAATGATCGTCCCTTTTCCATCTACGCCTGTTGCGATCTTAGTACAGAAATAATGGCTTGTTTCTGGAACACCAAACCACGCAAGGGCTGCATACAATGGATAGACCCCTAAATCAGCTAGGGCGCCTCCAGAAAAGTCTAGTGAGAAGATGTTCGGCTCTTCACCTCTTAAAACTGCATCATAACGAGAAGAATATTTCATATAAGTAAAGGTTGCCCCTTGCAGATTTTCAAGTGCCTTCACTTCTTCTTTGACGATTTTAAAGTTTTCTTCGTGTACATGACGAGCAGCTTCAAATAAAAACACCTTATTTTCTTCAGCTACCCTTGCTGCATCGACCCATTCGCGCGGGTTAGAAAAAATAGGTTTTTCGACTATTACGTGTTTGCCAGCTTCCATCAAAGTAATGGCTTGTTCGTAATGCATGCTATTTGGTGAAGCGATATAAACAACATCAATATCTGAATTTGTTGCAAAGGCTTCTAAACTAGTCTCAAATACCGTTGCTTGGTACGGAACACCAAAAGACTTGGCTTTTTCGATCGATCTTGAATATACCCCTACTAGTTGATACTCTTGTGTAGCGATCGCTGCATCCACAAATTGATTCGTGATCCAATTTGTTCCAATAATTCCTAAGTTTAATACCATTCTCAACCCCACCTAATCATCCGTTCACACTTTTAGTGCAACCGTTTTTTTCTTTTATCATACCATATTTCTTTCCTTAATTGAAATCAGAGTATGCATTTACTCAATTACTGCCTCTAGAAAACACAATCATTGGTTACATACTCAATACCGATCACGGGAACTTCATTTAGTAGATTTTTTCGGGGTGCCTCTACTTGAGTGTCTGTTACCACAACTTTCATTTCTGAATCTTTGAATTGTTTATCCGTCTCGCTAAAGCAATCTAATTCATTAGGAAAATAGCTCTCTAAAATATCTGCTAAAAAAATTCATGAGCCTTCCCAATAAACGATCAGAAGATACTAGAGCTCGATAAATTCTTGTTTTGATTCCTTTATCCACCTACTGTTAGGGCTACTTTCTATTTCTTCAAAAACTAATTTTATAAACGGATGATACATGTTATCTATATTCACCAACGTATTCTTAGTGTGATTGATCAAAAAAATGCTTCCTTGAAATTCTCTGTTGTAGACAATAGGATGGAAAATATTTTGTTGCACAACTTCTTTATTCGGCAACGCGAAAGAATATTTTCCGGAAATATTTGTTATGAATTGGCCAATATTCTGAAAAATAGCCAGTAATTCTTCCGGCAATTGTTTGAGTTGAGGCTCAGGATTCAGATATTGATCAGTAAAGTAAAAGCCCCTAAATTCGATTTCTGGCTTTTGAATTGTCAGAGTTATATCTTTTGAGAGATCTTCAATAATTGCTAGAACCGTCTGACTCTCTTTAATAGGATCTGTATATTTCTGCAGTATGTATCCTTTGCTGATACGTTCGAGGCAAATAAGCAAACAAATAGCTAGTTTATTTTCCACGATATGTAATAGAGTTAAGTCTGTTTTTTTCAAGTTCTTGTATCATACATCTTGCTTCATCTAATTCAACGAATTCAACGTGTTGGTTTTCACTCATTTTAGTCCCCTATTTTTCCCAGAAAAAAAGACTGTAAAAATACCAAATCTGTTTCTCTGACCCTGTTATCCTCATAGGTTTTTTTTAAGTCAAATTATATTCTTCAAGAAATAAATTGATTTGTTTAATACTGCGGACAATAGAAGATGTACTGGTAAATAAATTTTCAGCGTAATCTTCGATAGATTCTAACTTTTCTTGGTACAAGCATTCTAGTATTTGATAGTTTACGTTATCAGCTAAAATTTCTTGATAAACACTTTCCATTTGAAAGTAAGCTGGTAAGATCAATTTTACTCCATATTTTACTCCTAGTTCCAGACGCCTTAATGAACTTGAATCCATTAATAACCTCATGGTGATCCTCTCTCCCACGTTATTATTTTACTTATTCGACCTATGTATGCGAAGCAGAACTATTTTTCGCTAAATAAAGAATCGTCTATCTCGCTAGACGATTCTTAGGGAGACGTATAACACAGTTTTTTTGCGGGGGTTAAGATCTACCACAACTTGGCATGGAATATTGTGAGTAGATGAGGAGAATGAAAAGCTGGATGTTATGATTAAATAACTTAAAAAAACCATCCGTAAAGATAAGTTTGCCAGACAAATCGTGGGTATACGTGATCGTTTTCAGTAGGAATAGTTTCAATATATGGGGTATGGGGTATGGTATAGGTATAGGTATACTTTTTCTTCCTTAAAAGTCAGTGTAAGAGCTTGGAGAGGGATAGGTCCAGTTAGGCAAATGACGAATAAATGACAAACATTTGTTCCTATTCTTCATGGCTTCACTCCTTCTTTGTTCTGTAAAATAACTATATCATTTTTTAATCAAATTTTCATTTCAATATCTGCACTACAATAGGCAAATTATGATCAAAATGAATATTTAAACAGTAAATCAAATCTAAACATTTGTCCTTTTTGATTTTTCCAAAAAAAAACCAATGAATAATCGGTGCTTTAAAAGCACTTTATCCATTGGCAATTTACTGAACAGTTAGCTATAAAGTATCTTATATTCACTAAGGTCCTTATTTTATTTATAAAAAGCGGTATCTGATATCAGTTTTTTATTTTCCACCATGTTTTTGCTCTCTATGATTACGTGCTCGCATAACTTCAGAACGAATCAAACTGTTAGGATTTCGATCTCTATTTTGCTTATCTAATTTGTTGATCGTATCCATGTCTTCATTTGATAACATAAAATCAAACACTTCGATATTTTCTTGAATACGGTCTTTGTTGCTGGATTTTGGAATTGGAATAACATTTCGTTGGATATCCCAGCGTATGGCTACTTGTGATGCTGTCTTGCCATATTTTTCGCCAATCGTTGTCAAATGGCGTTCTTTGCTGATATTTCCTCTTTTCAATGGACTATGAGCCATGCTGACAATATTTTCAGAATCACAAAAGTCGTTTAAATCTTCATTTGGATTTCCTGGATAAATTTCAAATTGATTGATTGCTGGACGTACTTGGGCTTCTTTCAACAATTCAGATAAGTCGGCTCTGCTAAAATTAGATACTCCGATCGATCTAGCCCTGCCAGATTCATAAATAGCTTCTAACGCTCTCCACGTTTCTAGATTAACTGCATCATCTTTATCAGGCCAATGAATCATCAACAAATCTACATAAGGTTGGTTCAATCGGTTTAAACTTGCTTCAAAAGCTTGGGTAGCCTTATCAAATCCAGCATCCGTTTTCCAAATTTTGGTAACTAAAAAGATTTCATCACGAGAAATACCTGAACTAATAGCACGATTGACCCCGCGCCCAATATCTTCTTCATTATCATACTGTGAAGCTGTATCGATTAGTCGGTAACCTTTCATAATTGCTGAAAAAACGACATCTTCAGCCTCTTTTCCTGTCATTCCGCTTGTTCCTAATCCAATTCCCGGAATCGTGTACCCATTGTTCAACGCCATTCTGTCTAATAAGCTTTCTACCATAGTTATCCGCCTCCTAAACTTTGTTATCTTCAGTTTAAACAAGAGTATCTCAAACTTCAAAAGATAACACTTACAAAATAAAAAGGAAAGTGGCTAAACACAAAATTCTGGTTTTGTGTTTAGCCACTTTCCTTTTTTGATTGCTTATTTTTAGTTTCTTAGTGCAGTACGATAACAACTATTTCTGGTCGATTATTGATACGAAGTGGGAAAGTCGAATTCCCGATACCACGGCTGACCATCATCCGGTAAGCCGGCATTTCAGGGTCATAATAGACTCCATTAGTAAATGTTGGCAACTTCCCTTGTCCTGGCGAAAATAAGCCGCCTAAGAACGGTAATCTTACTTGTCCTCCATGAGCATGCCCGCTAAGCGTAAGGGCAGGTACACGTGTTAGATCCATTAAATACTCTTCGAATAATTCTGGACGGTGTGCCAATAAAATACGCGGCTTTGTCCGCAAAGATTCTTCTATCATCACGCCTCTTAAAATAGGCTTTGGTGTTGAACTAAAATCTTCTTTTTCCGACAATCCCATCACAACTATCCCGGCTTCGCCAATCGGCAACCAATCCGCTTCATCGATCAATACCCTTACACCTACAGAAGTTAATGTTGCTTCCCATTTTTGTAGATGTCCTGAATTCAAATCATGATTGCCAGTCACTGCAAAGGTTGGAGCAATCTCAACTAGTGAGCGACACAAGAATTCTAATTCTTCTTGCGGAAAATCATCTCGCACATCGATCAAATCACCGGTCAATGCGATCATATCCGGTTTTTCTTGTGCTACTTTTTCAATCAATTTTTTTACCGATACGCCTTGACGCGGCAAATGCAAATCACTCAATTGAACTATTTTTGCTCCGCTTAAACTTTTCCCTGTAAACGGGATTTTTATTTCAATTTGTGTTCGTTCTAGTTGGGTGTTTTGTAAATATAAATAAAGAATAATGACACATACAATTGCTACCACAACACCAACTATTGACCATCCTGACATGCGTATTCCTCCTTGACTATGCTAAACATATTTGTCTTATCTGATTTATTCACTACAATAAGCTTTTCTTATTGTATCATAGTTTTTTAAGTAAAGCGGATACAAAAGATGGTTTATTCAAAAATAACAAACAAAAAATCCGGTTCTTTTTTTTAAAGAATCGGATTTTCTATTTTAGTTGGTATAAATCATTTTTGTGCTTTCTAATGTATCTGCTTTTACTGATTCAAAGAAATAATTTTCTTTACCGCTTTTGATCTCAAGATCGATAGCTTGGATCTCCTTCTCTGCATTATGGATCATTAACAATTCTGTCAACCCTTTTGACTGAGTCAAGATTTCATCAACAGTTAACCCTTCTTCAATCGTTAGTTCGATCGTAAGAAGACCGCTTACCAAGTCAAAATTATTTTTACTAACGTCCCATCTTCTTGATAGCGTTGATTTTGAAACCGCATTCACATTATAGTAAAAATTTGTCATTCTTACCCCTTCACTTGTGGTTTCAACTTTGTGTTCCAATTTATTTTCAGTATTAGACTCTTCAGTTTGTATAGTGTAACCACTGTAAGTTAGAATGGTCACTTCTTGATCTTTTACTTGTTTTAAAGCATTCGCTTGTTCCATTAACTCTTTTTCTGTTCTGCTAGGATCAGCAATAGCTACAATAGGTTTTTTATTGTCCATCTGTTCTGATGAAAAGTTAGTTTGATAGGCACTAGTCAATCCATCTATTGCTTTAACGGATAAAGGTTGGAAAAGATAACCAGATAAAAATGCGGTCAATCCTAAAAGTACAATTAAACTTAAACGAAGGTGATTTGTGTTCCTTCTTTTTATGTGAGTTTGAACTGTTGGATTTATCATAAAAAAACACCGCTCCCTATTATTCAATTAAAATTAATTATTATACAGCATATTTATTATCCTTATTGATAATATAACGTTTTGAAAAAAACATTGTATAAAAATTTATTTTTGATGTAAGGCCCTTATTTTTATAAGTTAAGTATAAACTATTATTTCATTATATTCTATCTTATACCTATATAATCGGCATAAAGTTTTATTAGTTAAGGGTTACTTCAAAGAAATTTTTTTCAAACTAGTACCTATAATAAAGCCACAAAAAAAAGCCCGCTATATTTAGCGAGCTTTTTTTGATTCTTTATATTGGTTATGGCAGTATTATTGAGGAAAAGGAATTTTTGTTTACTTTGATTTCTGTCTTGATAATAATTACTCGATTTTATTATTTTATTGGGTCATTATTACATCTCGGTAAATCACTAACCTATTTCCAGTGTTTCCTACAATAATTATTTTAAGCTTTCCTTTTTTATCCTTGTCTGACGATTTTGCAGCTTTACTTGTATTGATTAACAAATAATTTTGTTTATCATTTTGATCAGCTTTATGCAGACTCAAGTCAAACAGCGTTGGTTCTGTAACAATCTCAGCGTACAGATTCTTATATAACAGATTCGCGTCAGCTAAAGAATCCCCCAGATTATTACCATTCCAATTATCACCTAAGCTTGTATGTTTAAATGTTAGTTTCTTTTGATTTAAAGTAGTATAAATTGGCAATATTTTAAACTCATTTGAAGTTTTTTCATCCGTATTTAATAAAATTCTTTTTTGAACTAAAGGCAATAAATCACTAGCAAACTTCACATACGTATTCGGTCTACTACCATCATAATGAAAGTCTACCTTGTAATAGTTAGGTTGAGTTAATAAATTCTCAGCTTTTTTATTTGATATATCAAAAGAGAAAGTTAGTTTAATAAATCGTCTATTCTCCATTACCTCTGCCTTTATATTATAACCTTCTGGTTGATCAATACGGAAATTATCGTCTGCTTTCAACTTTCCTTCTGGCAGTTCAATATAAAGCACATTATCATTTAAATTTCGAACTCCATCGCCTGACTCTAGTTCACTAAAATACATGATATTTTCAAATTGTGCATCATTGTATCTTACTTCATTATTCCATTTCCAATTCTTATCATCGGCTGCTGGCCAATAGTTAGGATCTGGTACTTCTTCGGCTTTCAGTTTTAATTCATGTTTGAAAGAAACTTTATCATAAAACATCGTTTCTTTAGGTTCAGATGAATTAGTTTGTACCAAAAGAAATGTAACTGTAATATCAATATCACGATTTTTTTTAGGTACGGTATTAGTTTTATATTCGATTGTTACTGGAGCATCTTTTTCCTGATTTCCATCAAAAATCCATTCATTATTCTTGTTGTCTGTTACAAATGTATAGTTAGCTGAATTTATTTTTGAAGCAGGAATCGATTTGTTATCTGATGCAAAGTCAAAATTCATTATTATTTGGATTTCACTATCATTAACCAAAGTATCTGTTCCCTTTTCCGTGACTTGAATCTTATAAGCCAGTTTGCCATCCAATGTTCCTTTATTTTTTAAAACATGAGAAGAAAGTAAAACTGGATCCCCACCTAAGTAGGTTAATCCAGTGGTAGTTTCATTTTGTTCAGGAGACAAGTCCAAGTTGCCTAAAGTCAACTTTACTCCTGCATTTAAGCTAGCACTATCAGTAAAACTTGCAAAAACTTTACTGGAAGGAATTAAGTAGAAAGTCATGAAGAATAGTGCATTGATATATATAAACACTTTTATCATTAACTTTATTTTTTCCATCTACTTATTTCCTCCTTATGTCAGCCATTCCTTAATTTATTAGTTTTTATTATATGATTCGTTATTTTTTAGACTAATTTTGCTTATTTATTTACTTGATTTGCTGTTACCGTAACTGCATTTTTAATAATATCTGTTGTAGCAGTAGCATCCTGAAGTGCGTTAAAAATTAGACTGTCTTTATTAAGCGTCTTACTATTTTTTTGATTATTTGTTGCGTCAAAAGAATCTTCTGTATTAACACTGATAGTCATTTTATACTTTACAGATTCATCTTTTTTAATTATGCCATTAGTTGATAGTCCACTAGCAGCTTCAATTGGTTCAAAATTAACATTAAAAATACTATCAGTATTGCTTGATACAGTATTTTTCACTGTCACATTCTGTTCTAAACTGCCGACATTTTTAAATTCAAATATTCTCTCAAATTTATCTCCTGGTTGAACATTTGTAATATTTTTAGCATTTTCAGTTGTAACAGTCATATTATTTGTCACTGAAGTTGTGCCAGTTAATAAAGCGGAATTAACTTTACCATTTTCTGGAGTATATTTCCATAAGCTATCAACTGATTCAATGTCTAAATTTCCTAATTCTAATTTAATATCCGCTTGTTGTGTTGCACTATCTGAGAAATATGCCCGAGTTCCGTATGCTGCCACACTGATGATCAGTAATGCTCCTAGTAGTAATGGTAATTTTTTTCTTCTGTTGTTAGCTGATGTTTTTTTCATTTTATATTCTCCTCCATCGCATTTTATTTACGCATTTTATTTAGTTTTTTGTTTCGGTTTTAGTAACTATAATCCCGGGATAAAGATAAGTCAAACAGGTTAGTTTTTATACAAAATCATAAATATTCATCTCACAAGATATAACTTTTGTTTAGGATTACTTATTTTATTTTTTTATTTGATAATCAAACTAACGGCATTATAATGGGATTTTTAAAATGTTTGTTATAAAACTGTATGAGAGATCATCTGATTTCAAACAATAAAACAACATTTGTTTAAACCAAAAAAACATAAATTGAATATTAAATGTATAAAAAAACCGTTTTCATGGATATAGCCAATTAAAATTGTCTATTTATTAAAAAAAAGGTGTTATTTGTAATAAATATAAATAACGTTTTTTTTTTTATGATCTTCATTTATTTTAATGGCTGATTTTTTCGCTATAACGCCATTAAAATGCCTAAAAAAACCAAAAAAAAATAGAAGGTGGATGGTTTTATCCACTTTCTATTCAATGAATCCGCTATATACTGTATAAAAATTCTTTTTAAAAGTTTTTGAAAATCGAGTGGAAATGCTTTTACTAAACAGTTGTTCATTTAAATATTGCTCTTTTCTTCCTCTTTTGTGCTGGGATTAATATACAGATGAATAAGATAGATACCCATGAAAGCAACAACTATAGCAAAGGCAATCGGTTTTTGTAAGAAAGTAACGACGTACCCAAAATAAGGGATCAGAATTTTTTGAGTCCCAATGTAGGTTTCTTCTGTAACAAAACCTTGATCTTGGATGTTATTTGCATCCCCTTTGGTCACTAAGCCTTCAGCCGTTTTATCGTTCACTCTATGTGTGACGAGTTCTTGATTGTATTGAAACGTGATCACATCTTCTTTTTCAACATCAGCATAAGGTTCCGTTTCAACAATGATAAAATCACCGACCGCTATCTCGGGTTCCATACTGCCGCTCACAACTGTGTACCCTTTGTATCCGAGTAATCCGCTACTATCAGGTGCGGAAAAGAAACTGATCCCGGCGATGATCACAAAAACAGAAACAAGTACTACTGCTAGAGCTGTTCCAATATCTTTCACTATTTTCATTTTTAATTTCCTCACTATCTTTCTATTTGCTTTAAAGATAGCATATCACTCAAATGAAATCTATCTTATTTCGATTTCCATTAAACAAAAATCACTACTTATTTATAAATTTTTCTTTTGATAAATATCCATTATACTCACTTTGCAATTGGTTCTTAGATAAATTAGGTCGAACAACATAAAGCGATTGAGAAGTAAGGAAAGCATTTGTTAACCCTACACCGATGCTTTCATAGATCGACTTATCCTGCAAGTAGCTATGAACTAAGCCAGCACAAAAAGCTTCATTCATGCCCCAATTGTACTGATCATTTTGTTCACTTGAATAATTGAAAATAGAAATCTCACCTTTTTGATTTCCAAATGCTATTTTAGTACTGCCTTTAGAAATAAAGACATTTTCTGGTCCTTTATCTAACCATTTTTTGACAGCCTCTTTTAAATCTTCGTCCGTATCGATAGTCATATCAAAATGAGCTTCTGTTTCATTGTGTTTTGTGATCAACACTTTTATTCCACCTAAGAAACAAGGGATATTTGTTAGTTTTTGAACCGAAACGGTCAGTAAAGTAACCGGTATATTGTGTTTGATAGCAAAACCATTTAAAAATTCAATCGTTTCTTTAGGACAATTTAAGTCGATGATGATGTATTTTGCTCGCTTTAATACAGAAAGGTGCTTATTGATCCACTCAACCGTCATTTTATCAAAAATATCCATTTCTGCTAAACCTAAAACCATTTTGCCAGTAGAATCGATCACTTCCATGAATGTACCAGTAGCACAGCCTTCTATTTTATCGACAGCTTTGATATTCATAAAATGTTCCGAATGTTTTTCAATGATCGTCGATTCAACATCATTGCCGACTACCGAAAAAAACTTCACTTTTTCTTCTAGTCGTCCTAAGTTTTCAGCTACATTACGTGCTACGCCACCAGCATTTTTACGAGAATGCACATTGTTTGACGTTCCTTGGATCAATGTATCTTTTATCAAATAGCGGCGATCAACGTTCGCTCCGCCAATACAGATGATTGGTTCTTCTTCAGTTAACACATAAGCTTTTCCCAACAAATAATCTTTTTTGACAAGTCCTGAAATAAGATTCGCTGTAGCTGAACGGGATAATCCAATATCATCCGCCAATTCTTGTTGTGCTATAAAAGGATTTTCACGAATGATTTCTAGAATCTTCTTTTCTTTTTCGTTAAGGCTCATCGTCAGTTCCCTCTTCCCTGTTGTAACTTATTAATCAACTCGTTCTCATTACCGATCACCGTTTTGAAGTTGAGAGCTGATTTCCTTATTCTTGCAAATAGTTTACTGTTTCTTGATCTGTTTTGGTCTTTAAAGCATAGTTTTCTTTGTACTGCTCATGCCCTTTACCTAGTAACAATACCCAGTCACCTGCTTGAGCTCCTCTGATCACTTTTTGAATAGCTAGTGTTCGATCCATAATAATACTCGTTTTATCCTCTACATGACACTCTTTTTGGATAGATACGTAATCAGCGTATAAGTTGTCGATCGTCGAACCAAAAAGTTCGGTTACCGTTAAAATAGCATGTGTGCTTAACTGACAAACATTTTCCAGCATCGCTTTTCGCTTTGATTCATCACGGTTTCCGGCAAATCCGAATACGGTTATGATGCGTTTTGCGCCCTTGCTGATAGCTGTATTGATTGAAGTAGCTAAAGCATCCGGCGTATGAGCGTAATCAACGACGACCGTTACTTTGTTGGCTAAGTGGAAAATTTCAAATCGTCCTACGATGCCTGAAAACTGAGCCATATAAGGCGTTACCTGTTCATACGGTACTCCTAGTTCGTGAGCGACACAACTAGCCATCGTTAAGTTTTCCAAATTATGCACTCCGGGCAAGGGTGACCACAAATCATATTCATTATTTTTATACCTTACTGAAACATTATCCAGCTCTTTAGCTAGAATTTGAACCTGATTAGTTGGTTCTTCGCCAACGGTCACGACCATCTTTCCTTCCGCAGTCAAACGTTCGGTCAGCTTTTTGCCCCAGCTGTCATCATAATTGATTATAGCTGTACCATCCGGCTTAAGTTTTTCGAACAATAAGGCTTTGCATTCAAAGTATTCTTCCATTGTATCGTGGTAATCTAAATGATCATGTTGTAAATTATTAAATAAAGCATAATCAAACTGGATCCCCTCCAAACGGTCTTGTTCTAAACCTTGAGAAGATACTTCCATAACTACAACTTGATCGTTCGATTCCCTTAGCAATTGATTGATCATTTTTGCATTTGGGGTCGTATTGACAGATTGGATCCTTTTCCCATTGATTTCATTGTAAATGGTCCCAATCGAAGAAACACTGTAACCTTGTTTTTCTAAGAGCTGTTTAACTAAAAAACTAATCGTTGTTTTGCCATTAGTCCCCGTGACGCCGATCATAATTTTATCTTTTGATGGATCTTTATAAAATTCCTTTGCCACTTGACCTAGTGTCTTTCGAGCATTTTTTACTTTCAAATATGGAACTGTTAAATCTATGCGATCATTTTCCCCAATAATAAGGATCGCGCCATTAACAATGGCTTGCTGGATATAGATGTGCCCATCTGCCATATGTCCTTTGATTGCTATAAAGATATAGCCAGGACCGACTTCATTTGAATTATCGGTGATCCCTTTTACATTAAGTGATTGATCCAAGGTTTCACTGTATTCCAAATGACCCATTGTTAGTATATCTGTTATTTTCATCGTAATCAGCTTCTCCTTTTATTCTTTGATAGATACAAAGTGAACTCGTAGTATCTATTTTTTTGACAAGCAAATTCCATTACGAAATAAACCGTTTTCTACTAAATCATTCACTAGATACTTATCATCTTAACCTAATCAGTACTCGATTTCAATTTACACCGCTTTATTTAGGCTTTTAGCTTCCTGAAAGGGACAAACGGTTCTTGAATTGGTTTTTATTCGCTTACTGCACGATCAAAGTACTGGGCAAATAAAAAAATCCCCATAGGACCTTAGTCTTTTTGGGGATTTCATCTTTAAATAAGTCTAATAAAAATTGGGATCTTTTAAAATAAGCCTCTCGTGTTGGTTACGTCCATTGTGAAGAGTACACCGTTTCCAGGTTGTTCGATTTTCAGGGCATTGCTTATCGATGCTACTACTGCATCTGTCGTTTGTTGTTCGGTAAGGATCATCACAACTTCTTTTTCTGGTTCGATATTCATTGAGAAAAGTCGGCTTGTTTCGTGGCTACCAGAACCACGGGCATTGATAACTGTTCCTCCTTGCGATCCAGCTGCAACGGCAGCGTCAATCACTTCTTCTGCTTGGCCACGATCAACGATCGTAAATATAGCTTGGTGCATACTATCCTCAACCTTTCTGCCGTGAGCATCTTTATCATAGACGCAGTTACGGTTTCCCAATAAATTTGCAATGGGGATCGTAAACGCGATCCCACGATTTCTTTTTTTCAATTGTAATTTTTCAGTTAAATCATTTAAGGCTGTTTCAGCTACTTCTTTGCGTGCGGCCATGATCAGAACTTCTTTTCTGACATCCTCTAGACCAAAAAATTTCAACGCTGAATTAGAAGCTGTTCCTAAACCGCGAAAAACGGTTCCACCTGAAACACCACTCTTTTTAGCAATTTGCAATGCTTTACTTCCGGTTCCACTATTAACGACTAAGAATAGCACGTCATAGTCGACACCTTGAATAACCGTATTACTCATTCGCGTGGAATCCTCCCTTACGAGATTTAATTTTGAATAGTATACCAAGTATTTCTAATGTAATGATGGGCATCATAGCCACCATTGCGATCATGCCAAATCCATCTAGTAAAACATTTGCGCCTTCGATCGATTCAGCTGCACCTTGGACAAACGCTAAAATGAAAGTTGCAGTCATGGGGCCGGAAGCTACACCACCAGCATCAAATGACATCCCGACAAACATCTTAGGCGTGACATACATTAATCCGATAGCCAAGATGTAACCAGGTAAAAGGAAATGCCATAATTGCAAGCTTGGAACCAAAATTCGAATCATTGATAAAAGGACTGCTAATCCAACACCGATCGATAGTGCTGTCAGAACAACTTTTCTTGTAACGTAACCATTTGTGACATCCTCGATTTGATTTGTTAAAACATAAACAGCCGGTTCGGCTAAAATAGTTACGATCCCTAGTACGAAAGCAACGATCAAGACATAAAAAGTGTTGTCCAATGCTGCTACAGTATATCCTACCACACTTCCAACATCCATGAAACCAGCATTTACTCCAACTAAAAAGATAACTAAACCAAAGAAAACATAAAAGATACCTTTCATGATTTTAACTAATTTCTTTTTCGATAATTTCAAAAAGAAGACTTGATAAAGTAAGAAAATAGATACGATTGGAACTAAAGCGACCAGAATTTCGGTCATAATAATAGGAAAATAATGAATAAATGGTGCTATGATGGAATCTGATCCAGCCGTATCTACTGATAAACTTCCTACAAGCTCATCCTGGCCGCCAAAAATATTCATCATCATAACTGCGATAATGGCTCCTGAAGAAGAAATGGCTACTAATCCAAAGCTATCTTTTTCAGATGCCTTGCCGTCTTTTTTCAAGGTTGATACACCTAATGCTAAAGCCAACATAAAAGGTACGGTCAACGCACCTGTAGTCGCTCCAGAAGCATCAAATGCAATAGCTAAAAATTCATTTGATGTAAATAATGCTAATATAAAGATGACACTATAAATCCCTGTCAACAATTTGTACAAAGGAATATTAAACACGATCCGCAACAGACCAATCGTCATCATCACCGCGATCCCAATAGAAACATAAAGCAATATGCTCATATTGCTGATAGCTCCTCCAGTTACATCTGCGATCTGGTTGGCTAAGATATGCAGATCCGGTTCCGCTATTGAGATAAAAAACCCTAGCACGATGCCGGCAACAGCGACGATCCAAACTTTGTTACTCTTGGCCATTCCTTTTCCTAAATTGGTCCCAATCGGGCTAATTCCTATATCGGTCCCAAATAAAAAGATAGCTAATCCAATAACAATAAATAATGCACCTAGTAAGAAACGCAATAACAGATTGGTTTCAAGTGGCGCTATGGTAAAATGTAAGATCAAAACGATCACAACGATCGGTAAAACAGAGAGCGAAACTTCTTTTAATTTTTCCGTAAGTATATTCAAATATACGACACATCCCTTATATTTTCAGTAACCTAAGTATTTACTTGATTGAGAATTGCTGAAGAAAACAAAAAGATAATTGCTTTAGAACAAACGACTTTACTGTTTGAGCATTCACTGATCAATCAATTTGACAGGAAATTTTTTTGCTTTCATCAACTATCCATGCAAGTACCCACTTTACTACTCATATTAAGTCTACCATAAAATTGACTAAAGATAAAATCTGTCTTGGTACACGTCTATCTTTATTAGTGTGATAAATTAATTAAATTTCTTATTCAAAATTTCTATTGGAATAGGAATTGCTTGTAGCCCTATCAAGAATTCAAATAAAATGGTCCACTATTTTAAGTTACTCGAACTAACGCTCGTTCAGGCTACTCAATTGCAAATCGGCTTCTCAGTTACTCGAACTAGCGCTCATTTAGGCTACTCAATTGCAAATCGGCTTCTCAGTTACTCGAACTAGCGCTCATTTAGGCTACTCAAATACAAATCAGCTTCTCAGTTACTCGAACTAGCGCTCGTTCAGGCTACTCAAATACAAATCAGCTTCTCAGTTACTCGAACTAACGCTCGTTCAGGCTACTCAATTGCAAATCAGGTTCTCAGTTACTCGAACCAACACTAATTTTGGTGGTAATAGATTAGTTTAGTCACTCGCTCGAAATTTCAGGCGGAATAGGGTTGCTTGTAGCCATGTAAAGAATTCAATGCGAATTATAGAGCTTTAACGCTTTAGCGATTAAGCTCTATTTGAGGCTTGAAAGCCTGGAAGACTTCCTTTTAGGCTTCAGGCGTTTCCATGGCTCTCCACAAGCAAACCGTTATTCCAGAAGAAATTTCTTTTAACACATTATAAGTCGCCATTTTTAGGATTGATAGATCAGTTGGAGCACTCACTCGCAATTTCAGGCGGAATAGGGTTGCTTGTAGCCATGTAAAGAATTCAATGCGAATTATAGAGCTTTAACGCTTTAGCGATTAAGCTCTATTTGAGGCTTGAAAGCCTGAAGACTTCCTTTTAGGCTTCAGACGTTTCCATGGCTCTCCACAAGCAAAACCGTTATTCCAGAGGAAATTTATTTTGGAACACTAACACCCTTTGATATATAGACTTTTTTCTGTTAAAAAAAAAAATAAAGCCGAACTACTTTATTAGAAGTTCAACTTTATGAAAAGTATGTCTGTTATAACGTTGGACCTTGGTCGTTTGGTGATTTGCTTTCTTTGTCCATCTTCTTGTCTAATTCAGCTAACTGACTCTTAGCGAAGTCACGTCCGCCAATACCAAACGCAATTGCGAAGGCAACAGACAATGCACCTAAGATCAAGATAAAGGCCAAATTAACAATACTTGTAGCGAATTTCAATTGATCTAAAGCCATGAAGACAGATAGAACGATCAGAATATATTTCAAACTTTCACCGGCAAATTTATTCCCAGTTGATTTTGTAACAAATCCTCCTAAGACTGATCCGCCTACAACACCGACTCCTAAAATGATCAATGCACTAATAACAAGCGGCAAGTATGCGATCATTGCTGAACCGATCGTATTCAAAACTTCTAAGTTTAAGACGTTCAATGCTTCAACTGTGAAGAAAACACCGATAACAACAGCTACGATTTGCCCAATAATTTTAGCGATATCAAAATTCATATTTCCTGAATTTTTAATCAATTTAGTTAAATTATTGATGCCTGTACTTGATAGTAAATCAGTTAAAAGTTCACCCACAAATTTAGCAATAGCGACACCAACTGCTAATAAAATGACTGCTACGATAACATTTGGAATAGCAGCTAACACTTGATTTAGTACGCCAACGATCGGACGAGAGATCGTTTGGATATTTAATGTTTCTAAAGCAATCGTAACGATTGGGATCAAGATAATAATATATACAATGTTTCCTAATACTTTAGCCATCGTACTCTTTTGACCAGCAGAAGGTGCTGCTTCTACTGCTGATTTAGAAGTTGTAAGTTTAGAGACCCATTTGTCAACATCTAACGTCAATGCCAAGTTGTAAACAAGATTTTTAACAAAACGAGCCACAATTATTCCAATAGCCATGATAACGACAGCTGCGAACATATTAGGGAAGAAGTTCAGAGCTGTATCAAACATATTAGAAATTGGTCTAGCAACCGCATCTAATCCCAACATACCCAAGATACCTGGTAAGAATAATAACCAAACTAAGAAATATAGGACTTGTGATAGAGAATCGATGGTCGTTTCAGCTTGTTCTTGCGAATTCGTTACACTCCACTTTGTTAAAAGTTTGCCAAATCCGGCTACTTTAAGCCCTTTTTGAACAGCTTTTTTAACTACTGTAGCAACGACCCATGCTAGTATTAATAGTAGGATAGCTCCTAATAGTGTCGGCAGAAAATCAACGAATGAATTTAACCCTGAACTAACTGAATTTGTTACAGTATCGGTCATAATCAACATCTCCTTTTCTTTATAATGAGTATCTTTACATTAACTAGTATAGCTGATGTAATTTTTTTAACAAAATAATACGCATTATTAAATAACTGATTTTTATAAAAAATTTTTTCTGGAAATCTTGTTTTAACAGTACTTATAGGGCTCTTATCATTGACTTAAAATACTATCATTGTTATATTTTAACGAGGCTTTAAACATATTATTGAAAAAGAAGGTGCATCATTATCAAGAAAAATCGACTCGAGACCGACTCTATTCCAAAACTATTAGTCGAATTCTCGATACCGGCAATTATCGGGATGCTGGTCAATGCGATCTACAACGTTGTCGACCGGATATTTATTGGGAATGATCCGGTATTAGGTTCTCTAGGCTTAGCAGCCGTGTCCATTACATTCCCTGTAACATTGGTCTTGCTGGCATTTGCCTTAATGGTAGGTATTGGAGGATCTACACGTTTTTCCATTAGTTTAGGTAAGAAGGAAACAGAAAAAGCTAAGTTCTTTTTAGGAAACGGTGTAATGTTAGCTATTATTGCTGGACTGCTTTTTATGATATTAGGAAATATTTTTATCGAACCGATCCTGCAAGCTCTTGGTGCCAGCAGTGATGTTCTTCCATTCGCTACTGATTATCTGAGTGTCATTTTATATGGAGCTGTTTTTCAAAGTGTCGCCATGTCATTGAATAATTTTTCAAGAGCAGACGGAAATCCGCGTAATTCCATGATCAGTATGATGATCGGTGCCGGATTCAATATCATTTTTGATTACATCTTTATTATTCAAATGGGCTTGGGAATGAAAGGTGCTGCTTACGCTACGATTGGCGGTCAATTTCTGTCTATGGTCTGGCAACTTGCCTATTTCTTAGGGCCTAGAGCAAATGTCCAGTTAGCTATTCAAAATATGAAACTACGAGCAGCATACGTAAAAGATATTTTAACGACTGGAATACCAGCATTTTTACTACAAATTGCAAATAGTGTTCTAAATATCGTGATCAATGCAAGTTTAGTTATTTATGGCGGAGACATCGCCATATCAGTTGCGGGTATCATAACGAGTGCGACCACCCTTATTATCATGATGGTTGCTGGATTGATCCAGGGTCTCCAGCCGATCATCAGTTACAATACTGGAGCAGATCGACCCGATCGTGTAAAACAAGCTTTGAAAATAGCCACCGTCATTGGCGGGATCATTAGTACAACTGGTTTCTTGATCTTTCAGTTCTTCCCTGAATTTGTTATAACCTTATTTAACCAAGAACCAGCTGTTGTTTCTTTAGGGGTAGAAGCCATTCGCATATGGACCGCAGCTTTCCCGCTAGTCGGCATCCAAATCGTTTGGGCCAGCTACTTTCAAGCCGTTGGAAAAGTACGCTTGGCCAGTTTTTTAAACTTAGCTCGCCAAATCATCTTTTTGATTCCATTAATTCTGATACTGTCGCCTATTTTTGAACTCACTGGCATCTATGCAGCTGTCCCAATTGCTGAAGCATTAGCCTTTGTCGTGACATTCGTCTTTTTGAAGAGTCAGTTCAAAACTTCGCAACACCCGCTTTAATCACTAATTTATAACATCAAAAAGGAAGAGATCGAGACTTTTGTCTCAACCTCTTCTTTTTTTGTAGTTGAATAGCATGACTATCTAGTCGCCACTCATTCATGAAACGCCATTCTACCGAAGAGCAGCACCAAAAACTGGTCTCACTCTTCGCTTAAGACAAGGTGCACGAATGTGTTGAGCGACTATTTGGCGTTACTCCGTCGTGAAACGCCCTTACACCGAAGAGCGGCATTTTTTCTATCTAGTTTTGATACCATTCTGGGCGTTCGTCAAAGTAAAAGACTCCAACACCGCCAATTCCGATGTGTGTTCCTAGTACTGAACCTAATCTAAACAGTTGCGTTTGGCATTCTGGCAACTCTTCTTTTATCATGGCTTCAATTTTTCTGGCTGTTTCTTCATCATCGCCATGGCTAATGCCGATAGTTTGGTCCTTAAAGTTCTCTGCACCTTTTTTTACATCGTCGATCAATTTTTTATAAAGTTTCTTCTGTCCGCGAACGAGTTTGCTCAATTGGATAAAACCATCTTCGACCGTTAAGTAAGGTTTGATATTCAAAGCTGTCCCTACGTATCCCGTCGTTTTATTCACACGCCCGCCTTTAACAAGCCATTTCAAATCTCTTAAGGTAAATTTATAATAAACATGCTCAATGTTCCACTCCATTTGGTGAACGATCTCCTCAAATGACTTTCCTGCTTCAATCATCTTCAATGCTTGCAAAGCAATAAGTGCTGCGCCGCCAGATCCACCTCTTGAATCGACCAGGGCGATCTTTCGCTCAGGATATTTTTCTTTGTACTCTTCAATAACTTGGTGAGCAAATTGATAAGTTCCAGACATCTCTGATGAAAAAGACATGTAGATCATATCTTCATTTTCTTGGATGGATTTATCCAAGGCTTTTGTCAAAGATCCATAAGAAATTTGAGAAGTCGTTGGCACGACGCCTGAACGCATCGCTTCGTAAACAGCGTCTACTGTAATTTCTTCGCCATCCAAATACGTTTTATTATCCAAAGTTATGCTGAGCGGGATCACCTCGAAATCATACTGCTGCTCCATTTCTAAGTTCCGATCACAAGTTGTATCAATAATTAATTTTGTCAATTTATTCTCACCTTACCTACGTGTATTTACCAAATCAAACCTTCTCAACTTTGCGATCAGCCCTTTTTTGACTCAGTATAAGTTTCTTTCACAAAATTCATGCTGTCTTGCGTTAATTCTTTTAATACAGCTGGATCGATATCAGAAACTTTTTTGATATATAAACAGCCTTTCCCCATTTTATGCTTGCCAAGTCGGCTTAACTTTTCTGCTCTTTTTTCATTGTCCGGTTGAGAAAGATAAATGCTGAATTGCGCTTTTCTTGGAGAAAATCCAATTAGAGCTGCATCTCCCTCATGCCCGCTTGCGTATTTGTAGTGGTAACTCCCGAAACCAATAATATCCGTGCCCCACATCTTAGGTTCATGGCCCGTCGTTTGACTGAATAATTGGATCAATTGATGTGTATCTTGCCGTTTATTCTCGTCTTCGATTTCTTCTACAAACTTTGCGACATTTTCGGTTGTTTCTTGTGTTTTATTTTTAACCATCCCTAGATCCTCCTCTGCCAAATCCGTTCCATTAACGATTAGCGTCTCATTCCAATCAATGCAGTCGCTTCTTCCATGGTCAACGATTGAGGAAAATACTTATTCCATACCGAAACCAATTGTTTTAAATCATATGTACCATAAATTTTTCGAGCATTTTCCAACTGTCTTAAGAAAAGAGCAGGATTTTCTAGTTTTTTATTTTTATTAATAGCAGAGAGAAGTTCATTTGGAATGACAAGTGTCACTTCGTCATTCACTTGAAAAGCGAACAGGTAGCCTGATTCAATACTTGACTGAACAACGGCAAGTGTTTCAGCAGATGTTTCTAACAATACACCACTGGCTAAATCAGAAAGAACTTGTGCTGCCTTTGGATCTAATTGCGCAAAAAAATGCGTTGCCTTTTCGATGATGACTGGTTTTAACTGGTCAACAATTTCAGCTTTTTTAGCACTCTTTCGAATCGGTGTATGCTGGTTTTCAGCAATTTGAAACAACTGATTTTTCTTGTAAGCTAAAAGTCCTTTTTCTAAATCACTGTACGGTGTCCCTTTGATCAGTGGCACATTATGTATTTCTATCATTTATCTAACCTCCTATCTTTTCACTATCATTTTATTTCATTCTACCGTATTTTATCTCATTCGTAAAATCAGTAAAAAAGACATAAAAATAAGCAGCTCTTTTTATGTCTTTGGATCAGCCATTAATTTGCCATTGCACTCATATCCATGTACATGATCTCCCACAGATGTCCGTCTAGATCACTGATTCGGCGGTAATACATCATCGCTTCCTCTTCTTCACTCAATGCCGTCGTCTTGTCTTGGGCACCATGTTCGATGGCTTTATTTACGAGTTCGTCTACTTCCTCTTTTGACTCAACTTGTAAAGCAAGAATTACTTCATTTTCCTTTGAAGTATCTGCTATCTGCTGGTGGGTAAAACTAGCAAAGAATTCTTCCGTTAACAACATGACAAAAATCGACTCATTAATGACCAAACTTGCGCCCTTATTATCCGTGAACTCTTCATTAAATTCGAAACCAAGTGCTTTAAAGAATACGATTGACCGGCTCAAATCCTTTACTGGCAAATTTACATAAATTGAACTTACTTTGACCGTCATTTCCTACACCTCCTTTTCAGGCAATTTTTCTTATTCAAAATCATTATACTCGCAATCCTGCTTTTTAACTAAATAGTTGGCTTGCCTATTTTTTAGCATTTCACGGGGTTCTTTTATGATAAGGTAGGCGTTTTGTTTGATTATTTGATAGTAAAAGATTATGCTTAACTCGCCTATTACACATCAATAAGCACGACAGAATATTCACGTTCGGTGCTTAAAAGGAGATAAATCATATGAATGATTCAGATATTACAATCGTTTTAGCTGCAAATGATGGCTTTGTCCCACATTTAGCTACATTAATTTTATCGATTTTAAAAACAAAAAAAGACGAAACGAAAATAAACTTTTATGTGATCGATGACGACATTTCCTTGCTCTCTAAGGATGCTTTGAATCGAATGGTAAATGAATACAATGCTTCAATCAGTTATTTGCAAATTGATACACTCAAATTTGAAGGCATGGTAGAAAGTGATCGGATCCCTAAAACGGCCTACTTCAGAATTGCGATCCCTAATTACCTTAAGCATACGGATATCAAGCGGGCGATCTACTTAGACTGTGACATTATTGCTAAAGAGGATATTGAAACGATTTGGAACCTCGACTTGGGCGATAAATTGTTGGCAGCCGTTGAAGACGCTGGTTTCCATCAACGTCTGGATGCTATGGAAATTGAAGCTGATTCCGATATTTACTTTAATTCTGGTATGATGGTCATCGATATTGAAAAATGGCGCGCTGAAAGAATATCCGAACAAGTGTTAAAATTCGCTACTGAAAATTCAGATGAGTTGAAATTTCACGATCAAGATGCCCTAAATGCTATCTTGCATGATCGTTGGTTGATGATCCATCCGCGTTGGAATGCACAAGCTTACATCATTACCAAAGAAAAAAAACATCCGACAAAAATTGGGAACTTAGAGTACACTGAGGCTTGCAATGAACCCGCTTTGATCCACTTCAGCGGTCATGTTAAACCGTGGCATAGTGAATCAAATCACCCTTTTCGCGATGACTACTTAACTATCCGAGCAGGAACGCCCTTTCCAATGGAAGAAGCATGAAACTAAATAAGAAGGACCATAGGAAGCTAAACTCCTCTGGGCCTTCTTTTTAGTTACAGTTCTAGTCGTTCAATAGAGTGGATCTCGACTTCTCCATTATCTTCGATTTCTTGGATCACTTGATCTAAAATTTGCTGACTTAATTTGCGATCATTGCTTACTACAGCTATTCCCAGTACACCCTGGTTCAGTGTATCATGTGCTTCAACCTCAGCAATACTGACGTTGAACTTATTTTGTGTTTTTTTAATAATGCTTTTCACCACACTGCGCTTATCTTTCAAAGAATAAGCATTATAAATGAGAAACGATACTTTCATACCTAAAATAATCATATTCAATCTCCTCCAAACGCATTTTCATTCCGATATCAAGTGATACTAGTCAAACGGCAGCAGTTGTTCGAGCTCGTTCGGCTAATAGAATTGGCTGCATTAGTCAAACGGTTACCGCTATGTGAGCTCATTTGACTAATAAACTGGCTGCATTAGTCAATCTACCGCCACTATTCAGGCCCGTTTGACTAATAAACTGTTTGTTCTGATCAAATGAGAGCTAGTTTACGAGCCCATTTGACTAATAAAGCTGCCTAGCACGCTCAAACAGCGGCTAAGGCTAAATTCAAGCTCGTTTATTCGATTCCAGCAAAAAAATCATTTGAAATAAGGTTTCAATGCCGTTAGCTCATCTATATGCAATGCACGGTAGGAGCCAATTGGCAACGTTTCGTCTAGCTGCAATGGTCCCATTGAAAGACGTTTAAGATAAACGACTTTTTTCCCAACTGATAAGAACATCTTTTTCACTTGATGAAATTTACCTTCACTGATTTCCAGTAATACTCTGCTTTCAGTAGCGCTATGGCTAAGAATCGTCAACTTAGCTGGTTTGCATTTGATGCCTCCGTCAAAGACGATACCCGCTGCAAATGCTGCTCGGTCTTCGCTCGTGACTCTTTCATTGACTACAGCTTCATAACACTTCGTCACTTCTTTTTTAGGGATCAACAATTGATAGCCTAGCTGTCCGTTGTTTGTCAGCAAGAGCAGTCCTTCTGTATCTTTGTCCAGACGGCCTACCGGAAATAACCCCGGCACCCGTTGCGATGGATCAATCAAATCGATCACCGTCTGATTCGACGCGTCGGATACAGCACTGACCACGCCGGCTGGTTTATGCAGCATAAAATAGACATGCGGCTGGTAGTGGATCCGCGTACCTGAGACGGTAACTTCCTGCAAATCTGGATCCACATTAAGATTATCCACTGCTATCGTCTGGCCATTCACTTTTATTTGCTTGCTCTTTATCAACCGTTTGACCGTACGACGCGAGCCGAATCCTGTCTCAAACAATAACTTATCTAACCGCATTCGCTTGCTCCTTCATTTAATAATTATTTGTCTATCCCTGTCTTCATGACTTTTCAAAACAAGATTCCTCTAGCACAATTGTTTTTCCATCAAGATTCACTGTTGCCTTTATTCCATATGGTAAAGCACATCTTGGATAAGCATGGCCAAAATTAACATTATACAAAATTGGCACTGTACTATCTTCTATCACTTTTAAATAAATCTCTTTATACTCTTCATAGTAAACCTCATCTTGTGGTTTTCCAATTATTAATCCGTTGATTACTGAAAAAATCCCCATTTTTTTTAGCGCAATCAGTTCTTCTTTTAGTACATCGGGCGTTGGTTTCTCTTCACAGGTTTCTAAAAATAAGATTTTACCTTCCCATTCGCTTAATGAAGGAAAGAGTTGGTATTTTTCACAAATCTCTGTTTGATCTGAATACTGCCCTCCAGTTAATATGTCGTAGAAACTTTCTAAACAACCACCAAGTAACGGACCTGAAACTACTCCAGTTCCTTGCAAAACTTCATAACCATATTTTTCATCATGATACTTTCGATTTTCCCCTAAAGCCCCTTCGGAAAAATCACTGCGTTCTTCATACCATAAAGGACTCGAACGAATTTCTTGTTGCTCGTAACCTTCAAAATAGCCTTGTAGTGTCTCCTTTGTATAAGGCAATAATTCTTCAGCCAGTTCGGAGATATCTGTAATGAAACTGGGTCCATAAAAGGAAACCATGCCTAATTTGTAGAACATCAAATGATTGATCGTCGTATCAGAAAACCCTGTAAACAACTTAGGATTTTCTTTTACATTATGTATGAATTCTTCATCTTCTAGTAAATAAGGCAGTAACAGATAAGTATCGTCACCCCCAATTGCTGTTATTATTCCTTTAATCGTTGTATCTTGAAAAGCCTCTTTTAGATCCTGTGCTCTTGCCTCAGGATGATTTTCCAGATATTCAGTCCCTTTAAGTGTATTTGTCATAAATACGGGTTCTAACCCCAATTCTCTTAATCTCTTTTTGCCCAAATTAAGTTGATGCAGACATGATTCTTCACCTAATATTCCACTTGAAAGACTCACTATAGCTACTTTATCTCCAGTTTTTAATGCCTGTGGTTTTCTCATGATTTCCCTCCTGTTTTGAACAACCTATAAATGATTTTTTTAATAGATCCAATTAACATACCAAGTTATAACTTCAATAATACCGAATATCACCGAACCTTTAAGCCCTCTATATGTATAGAAGAAAAAATAGATTTACCCATCATAGATAAATGCAGCTCGTTCTTCATCAAAGGCAATGCTTTATCAAGATAAATAAAAAGGCCATTGTGTTGAATCAACATATAGTTGTTATTTTGAGGGTTTTTATATGAAATATCTACATCTTCTATACCCACGCAACAGGTGCGAGTTGCTTTAAGTGAAACAGTTATTATCGTCCGACTTTTCTTCTTCATCCATTCCTGTACTGCATCATCCACTTTAATAGATATCGCCATCTTTATATCACTTTCCTTTTTTAGAATAATCGTTATTTTATCTAATTATATCACAACTAATTTGGGCGTTAAAACACATCACTATGAGTAGGAAGAAAGGAATCTTACATTTACCAAATAAAAACACGTCTCTGGATCCGTTAAGGTACTATATTTGTTTTATCTCACAAGTAAAAAGCTCTAGCTAATAAAATATCAGTCAGAGCTTTTGGGACTAGAACAGTCTTAAATAATTGTGCAGATAATCTTTAACTATCCTCTATTCTGGTGATAATTCATCTTCTGTAACCCATTTATGATTTTTGACCATTTCCCCACCATCTGTTGGTTGAAAATCCAGCATATAAACGGTTGTCTCTTCAGCAGAATCTATGGTGGCAGTCACACCTTCCATACCTTCCATGTGGCTTGCCTCTAGAGTCACTTCTGTTCCTTCACTCAAAGGTTCTTCTTGATTGCGCGCCTCTGGTATTTCTTCTTTCAAGACCCATTTATGGTTTTCTACTATGGAATCTCCGTCCGTTGGTTTGTAAGTCACTTCATAAGCAACTGTATCAAATGCACCTACGACTGTTCCGGTAGCACCTTCCATACCTTCCATGTGATTGGTTTGGATAGTCACCTTATCTCCAACTGAATAAGTTGGGTTTTCTGCCTCTTGCAAGCCTTCTGGTATCTCCCCTTCATCATCATGCATCATGTCGTCCATATCATTATACATATCTTCTGATTCACTAATCATTTGAGAATCGGAGCTATTTTCAGATGACAACTGATTTTCACTTTCTTGAGGTGATTCACTTTCTTGAGGTGAGCAAGCCGCTAGCAAAACTAAAGAGGATAAGGTTATTACCCCGCTAATGATTCTCTTCTTATTCATAATCTACCTAACTTCCTTTCTTCTCTTATTCACATCCGTTTACATTTGTAAACTCACATTTATAGTCTAACTTTTTTATACAGAAACATCAAATGATACACCTTTTTAGAAAGGATCTACTCAAACCAATTTTATTTTTTGAAAAAGTATGAATTATTCAGGTCAAAAAGTTTTATCATTTACTTATTCTTGTTCGGTCAGTTTATACAATTTGCCATTAAAGTCTACTATGATCAGTTCGCCTTGTTCATCCACACCAAAAGACGAGATCATCAATTCGGTATCCGCTAATTCGACATTTTCTACTTGCTGGTCTTCGTCGAGCCACAAGCCCCAAATCTTCCCAGTAATAAAGTCGCCATAAAGATAGACGCCGTCTAAACTTGGATTTTCTTCACCATAATAGGTATAGCCACCCGTTATGGACTGGCCTAAAGAATGGTCATATTCCCAAATAGGTGCCTCGAGTTCAGTCATATCGGCTTCATCTGAGGCTCGATGCTCTAGCGTCCCTTCCATGATATTCCACCCGTAGTTGCCGCCTTTTTCGATCAAATTGATTTCTTCCATCGCATTCTGTCCCACATCAGCTGCAATAAGCAAATCACGTTTTTCATCAAAATTAAATTTCCATGGATTCCTGAGACCATAGGCAAAGATTTCTTCGACATATCCCGTTGTGTTGTCGCTATAAGGATTGTCATCAGGAATGCCGTAATTTTTATCTCCATCAGCCGCGTTAATATCGATCCTTAACAATTTACCATAGATTTTAGTCAGGTCTTGTGCATTCCTTTGCGGATCACCGCCTGATCCTCCATCACCGGTCGCGATGTACAAATAACCATCTGGACCAAATGCAAGATGGCCCCCATTATGATTCGCATACGGCTGAGGAAATTCCAGCAAAATCACTTCACTCGTTAGATCTACCTCAGCTACATTCGTCGGATCTGTTGTGAACCGTGAGATTACTGTCGTTTCCTTCGTTGTGTAGTTGACATAAAAGTAGCCGTTTTCTTCAAATTCCGGATCAAAAGCTAATCCCAGTAAGCCTTTTTCTTGCCCGTTAAAATCGATTTTTGTGCTTAGATCAACAACTACCTTGGCTTCAGTTGCTTCCTCTTCATTTTCAAAAACTTTGATTTTACCAGTTCGCTCAACGACAAAAACCTGATTTGTGCCATCATCGGCGGTCGTATAATGCAACGGTTGATCAAAAGTAAGATTCGGGTATGCTTCAACTAGTTCATGATCAAGGGGCTCGAAAGATTTTGTTTCAGTTGTTTGGCTGCTTTGTTTGCTGGAATCGGAGGACTCTTCGGTTGAGGTGGTTTCGGATGAGCTTGTTTCAGATGAAGTAACTTTACTAGTTTCTTCTGCTGGAGCACAAGCACCTAAAAGGACGACGGCACTTAACAAATAAACGCTCAAGTATTTCATACTAAGCAACTCCTTTCAATTTTAAAGCAAGGTGCATAATTTTCTTCAGTTTACCAAGCTTATCCTTCTATCTGCAACTAACAAGTCTTAGGAAAAGCATCCAATTTTCCTTTCACGAATGAGTGGCATCTTTTTTAGGCTTTACTTCTACGTGAAACCACTTTTGACGAATGAGTGACAACTTTTTTCGTCGCCACTCATTCGTCTAAAGCTGCTTCACGAAACAGTGATGCAGCTTTTCTACTCTACTTCGTCGTGTAAGGCACTTTCACGAAGGAGTGGCTCCCCACAATCTAACCCGTCGATTCCAGAAGCAATTTTTTAATCATCTATACCAAAAGTCACATAGCCAAAAAAAAAGCAACCCATTCAATTAATGGGTTGCTTCTATTTTCTCTATGACTAGTCGCGGACTAATAAGGTAACACTTTCCACGTAGGCTATCACATTAGTCTTATGCAATTCAACAAATTGAACGAGGTAATTTTTATTTAGTACCCTTGCTGAAGAACCCTAGTGACATTACTTCAATACTGCTTTTCAATCGGCACCGCTTAAAATATCCCCGTAGATATGATTCAGGATCATGTTTAACCATTTATTTTCTTCATAAGATAAGGTCTGCCAATCAGAACTAGAAGTATTAATGATACCATGACAATCAGTGGTATTGGATTGCTTTTTAACTGTTCATAAGACGAAAGAACTATCGCAATTAAACAAGCAATAGCACCTAAAAAAGATAGTACTCTGTATTTGATTTTTTGTAAAAATCCAATATAATTGACTATGCCGAAAGTGACTAAGAAAATAAGACTAGCAGCACTTACGAGTACATCTAATGATCCAAGAGTCGCTAATATTGCAGCCAGTGCCGCAATAATGAGGATGGCATAAAAAGGTATATTAGCTTGATTTTCTTTTACAAACAATTGTGGTAGATCTTTCTTTTTAGCAACGGTTTCCATTAACCTTCCCGTAGAAAACAATGTCGCATTAATGGCTGAAGCAGTTGAAAATGTAGCAGCAATGGTAACTAGAATCAATCCGGCAATTCCAAAAGCTTGTTTTCCTGCAATTGCTAAGGCAACTTCTTTTTCTTGAATCAATGTTTCAGCACCAACCAACATTGTGGCACCCAATGCAACTAATATATATATCCCAATAACGGCAATAACGGCTGAAATAGTTGCTCTGGGTAATGTCTTTTCAGGCTCTTTAATATCTTCATAATCGTATGACAGAAGTTGAAATCCTTCATATGCCATAAATATGGTTGCTGCTCCAACAATTGCATTACTCGCACTTTTCATTTCGATTCCAGAAGTAAGTTGTTCTGGATTCCAATCTAATATTCCAAATATTGAAAGCCCTAGTAAAATAAATAATTTTCCCCATACTGTTATTATTTCAACTCGTGATAAATCACCGACACCCCTTAAATTTACCAATGCCAGTACAGCGATAATAGAGAATGCAAGTATCCTTGGAAACCAACTGCCCAAATCAAAAATATAACTAACATAATGACCAAACGTAAATGCATAAACAGACATGGTTAAAATATACCCCAAAATGAGTAACCATGATAAACTGCCAGCTATACCTTCATGATCAATTTCATTTAAAAAAGTAAATGCCCCGCCGCTCTTCTTGTACTTAATCGATAATTGGCTATAGCTATGCGCTGATATAAGGGCTGTAAATCCAGCTAATACAAAGCTTAACCAAGCCCATTGACCAGCTATACCTATAATGACACCCAATACTGAAAATATCCCACCACCTACCATACCACCCACAGCCATCGACCAAGTGGCATTAAAACTCATTTTTTTATCTTTAGCCATTTTTATTCATCTCCATCATGTTGAATTTACTAGATTTTTAACATATTAACCATTGACATCAAGACTACCATCTCCATATGTATTGCGAGTTCAAAAGTAATATATTTATATTATTTACACATATAGTATTTTTTAGTGGTTAGATGAATTGTTCCCTCTAAATTGTCATTTAAATATTGCTTTTTACTTTGACTTAATTAAAGCTACTATTAAAATCGCCGATTGTAAATTTAGGCTAGACAAATTAAAAAGCCATTCGTGGTAAACTCAACATGCAATTCCGACAAAAGAATACATAGGAGTGATCATGAATGACCTTCACCCACCTTACCACTGATGAGCTAGTGATGCTAGAATTTTATTACCTTGAAACCCAATGGACGAAAGGCCAGTGACATTGAAATAGCTATGGATCAATCGTTTTAAGTTATTCCAAGAAACTTATTCCACCTCCATCACGTTTGATTGTGGAAAGGAATTTTCTAACTGGAAATCATTAAACAATCGACATGATGTTGCCATCTATTTCGCGGATCCTGGAACACCTTCACCACGCTCTTTGAACGAAAATTCTAATGGTTTGCTTCGAAAAGATGGATTGCCAAAAGAAATAGACTTTAATCAAGTCGACCAATCCTTTGTTTCATCCGTTCCAGACAAGAGAAATCATATTCCAAGAAAACCATTGAAGTATCAGACACAATTGGTAGTATTCTTGGGTTACATGGATGAAGATATTTTGTCTAACTTAATTTGACAAATCAGAGTTGTATAAGATATTTCTTTTGACTCTCATTTAACACAGTACCCTCCATGCACTTATTTTTTCTGTCGATTATCTTCAGTTTTTTTGAATCTTTAGGAATCGCACATACCCCAGCTAAGCGTACAACTCCTTCAATTTTACCTTGACGACATAGAAATTGAATCCTTCTTTTAGTTATGCCCCACTTTTCAGCAGCTTCTTTAGTTGTGATGTAATTCATACACTCACCTTCTTGCTTCAAGTTACGATACTAATTTAACTACAATCGTAGAAACGAATAATATCAATGAAGATCCGGAAATTATTGATGCTGCTTCCAGACATGTGAGAACAACTAACCATTTATTTCGCTTCCCCTTAAAATATACCTAAAATCCAGCAATTTTCTCGCTCTCTAAAATCAAAAAAAGGCTGTATAATTTTTGGTGTGGATGAAGAAATTCATTCGCACCTATTTTTTTATAAAAAAATAGAAACAAATGAATTTTCCAGTTAGAATAAAGTCACGACAACCCACTAGAAAGGAAAATTCATATGTCTCATAATAATTGTATCCGAACTGCACTTGATTTAAAAGATAAAAATATCTTTTTTGATGAAAAATTTTGCGAGGAGAAACGAATCAAAGGGTTCAGATCAAAAGTTTTCTATGCCACTTTAACGTACAAACCCACTCACTGTGAGTGTTGTGGGATGAAGAACCACGCCTACTCTATTGTAAAGAATGGGTATTTAACCTCTAGGGTTAAATGGGTCAGTTCGACTCATTATGCAACGTCTATTCGATTAAAGAAGCAGCGGTTTCTTTGTAGAGCATGCGGTGTTACCTTTGTTGCACGTTCTCCTGAAATTGAAGAAGGTTGCTTCATCGCTAAACGGGTCAAACAGTCTATCGCGGTTGAATTAGCCGACACTATTTCTATAAAAGACCTGTCTAAACGGCATTTTGTTTCTCCTACCACTGTAGACAGAGTCTTGAAACAACTCAATCAGTCTGTTAAAAATACCTTCAAATCCTTGCCGCAACACCTCTCTTTCGATGAATTTCAATCCGTTAAAAACGTCGAAGGAAAAATGAGCTTTATTTATTCGAATGCAGACACACATGAACCAATCGATATCTTGCCAACTCGGCTGCTACTAGCTTTACGCCGTCACTTTCTTCGCTATCCCTATAAGACGAGGATGAACGTAAAAACGATTGTCGTAGACATGAACGCGGCCTACTTTACATTAGTTAAAGATCTCTTTCCTAATGCTAAAGTGATCATTGACCGTTTCCATATCGTTCAGTTGATATCACGCTCGTTGAATCAAACCAGAGTTCAAACAATGAAACAATTCCATACCTCTAATTCAGAAGATTTAAAGAATTACAGAAAATTTAAAAGGTACTGGCAACTCCTGTTAAAGGATTCAGACGACTTAAATTTTAAGGATTACCGCTATCAACGACTCTTTAAAAAACCTTTACCGAATACAGAAATCATCGACTACCTACTTACGCTCGACGAGACTCTTAAAGCGACGTATGATTTGTATCAAAATCTTCTTTATTATTCTAAAAAAAATGACTATAAAGGGTTTAAAGACCTTGTACTTAAGGCTTCTCCTAAAGAGTTATCTCCTTTTATGCAGACTGCCCTTAAAACCCTGCGTAAACACTTGCCTAGGATAAAACATACTTTTATGTATCCCTATTCTAACGGTGCTTTAGAAGGGTCAATCAATAAAATAAAAGTCATCAAACGGGTTGCTTATGGTTATCGGAATTTTCAGAACTTTAGATGTCGTATTTTGATTAGTTTTAAAGCAAAAAAAAGCAGCGTGAGAGAATCTTCTCGCGCTGCTTAAACAAGACGTTATTTCCAACTAAATTTAGCTCATCCACACCATTTGACGTAGAGCCCAAAAAAAACCCTGAAAACACCGCAATCACGGCATTCTCAAGGGTTCATAGATTTAATTTCTAGTCAATAAAGTAACACTTTCCACGTGTGTTGTTTGAGGGAAAAGATCTACTGGTTGAACTTTCTTAACCGTATATCCGCCTTCAGTTAACAATGCTAAGTCACGAGATAACGTAGCTGGGTTACAGCTTACGTAAATCATTTTAGTAGGTTTCATTGCAATAACGGCATCTGTAAATTCTTTTTCAAGTCCTTTACGAGGAGGGTCAACAACTAATAAATCAGCTGTACGGCCTTCTTCAGCCCAGGCAACCATAACTTCTTCAGCAGCGCCTGCTTCAAATGTTACGTTATCAATGTTGTTCAATTCAGCATTTGCTTTAGCGTTTTCGACTGCTGGTTCGATTACTTCGATACCATAAACGTGTTTAGCATTTTTAGCTAATGTCAACGTGATCGTTCCGATCCCACTGTATGCATCAATAACGGTTTCTTCGCCTGTTAATTCAGCAAAGTCTAAAACAGTTTGATACAATTTTTCAGTTTGAAGCGGATTAACTTGATAGAATGAGCGATGAGAGATTTCAAATGTGTTGCCTAACAATGTGTCTTTAAATTTGTCTTCACCATATAAAACAATTGAGTCTTCACCTAAAATAACGTTCGTGTGTTTAGGATTGACATTTTGCACAATGCTGACAACTTCTGGAATAGCTTCAAGAATATCTGGAATGATTTTACTTGTTGGGAATAATTTAGCTGTTCTTGTCACTAAAACAATCATGATTTCCCCAGTGTAATACCCACGGCGAACGATGATGTGACGCAAGTTCCCAATGTTTTCATTTTCATTATACGGTTTAACGCCGTAAACACGCATAATATCGCGGACCGCAATGATTGCTTCGTCGATTTTAGGATCTTGAATGTAGAAGTTTTCCATTGGGATCACTTCATGACTGTTTTTACGGAAAAAGCCAGTCGTTAATTTGTCATCGATTTTACGTACCGGAATTTGAGCTTTGTTACGGTATCCTGATGGATTAGCCATTCCAATCGTATCGTATACGGGTACATCTGGTAATTTTGCGATACGTTGCAAGCTATTGATAACTTGTTGTTTTTTAAAGTCTAATTGTGCTGGGTATCTCATGTGTTGCAAAGGCGTGATGCCTACGCGTGTGTAATTTTCATCTTGGATCACGACACGGTCTTCACTTGAGTTCAAACGGTTCATAACTTTTGCATAACCAAAAGATTTCCCAGTTTTGTGGATCTTGACTTCTACTTGTTCGCCTGGTAAGGCATTTTCAATAAAGAGCGAATAGCCTTTGATTCTTGCTACTCCAAAACCCTCATGTGTTAAATCTTCAATTTTAACGGTGTGTTTTTCATTTTTTTGTACTGGTACTACTTTATCTGCTTTCATAAAAAAGCTCCCTTCGATGACCTTATTTCATGTCTATTGTTTATCCGATTGTGTTTATTCTAGAACGTGTTCCAAAAAGAAGAGGCCATTTCGCTGCACAAATCAAGCTCGCTAGTCTATGACCAGATTGCGTGATCCCATCAACTCATGCGGTTCTATACTCTTTTTGTCACACTCCCTTTGTCAGTTAGTACGCCAGATATTTGATACTTTCTATCATCCACTTAACTGGGAGTGTTCCTGACTCGACCGGCTAAACGGGATGGGATTAAAAATACGTTGTTATCTAATGATTCTAATCTACACTATTCGTGATGACCTTTTTGGTTAACTGAAATTATTTCTTCCAATTCTCAAAAATATGAAAATGGAGTACTGACTCGTAATTATACAAGAAAACTTGTCTTAATTCAAAGTTTTTTCATTATTTCTCATAAGCTTCTTTTGTTGAAGAGTGAATTTCGCCATCTCCGTTGATATCGCTGTTAGTCAAGCCTTCAACTTCCTTGATAAAGGCATCTTCTAACACTTCAGAGGTTTCATCTTTATGGTCAACAGCTTTTTGAAGATCGTCTGTAGAGGCAATGATTTCAATGTGTTGATGTAAGTTTGTGAATACCACCGGTGCGTTACCGCCATATTCGCCATCCAAGTTGATCATCATTTTTGATTCATTGCCTGGACGCGCGATAATTTTACTTGTTTTCTTATATAAAATATTTGGATTGGTAATGTGCCTTCCGCCATTTAAGACTTGTGCCACTAAACGCAACACATCAGGCAAGTTAGATGTTTTCACGATGATCAGTGTGAATTTGCCATCATCTAATAACGCATCTGGAGCGATTTGTTCGAAACCACCAATTGAATTGGTAAGAGCCACTAAAAACATCGTTGCTTCGCCTTCAAAGGTCCCATCATCGTATTCGATGTGCATAGGGATCGGTTTGATCCGCGGCAATATTTCGGCCCCTTTAACAAAGTAAGCTAAATAACCAAAAATCGTTTTCAGTTGTGATGGAACATCGTAGGTTAATTCTGTCATCATCCCACCGCCGCCAATATTGATGAAATAAGACAAGTCTTTCCCCATAATGGCTTCTCCAACATCCATAAAGAACGATTGTTTTTTATGGATGATTTTTGCTGCTTCTACTAAGTTATTTCGCGGAATGTGTAAAGCTCTAGCGTAATCATTCGTTGTTCCAGCAGGGATGATAGCCAGTTTTGGTCTTTTTTTCAAACCGGCCATCCCATTTACGACTTCATTGATCGTGCCATCTCCGCCCGCTGCTACAATCAAATCAAAGCCTGCTCTTGCTGCTCTTTCAGCTTCGTTTTGTGCAGATTTGGGTTCAGGTGTTGTCGCATAAGCACTTGTTTCGTATCCTGCTTCTTCGTAAACTTGAAAGATCTCGACTAGATGTTTTTTTACTATTTCACGACCCGAAGTAGGATTAAAGATTACTCTTGCTCGCATAAAACTTCTCCTTTGCTTTCACTCCGATATCAGCGTTTGCTTAATTCATCATTTAATAGTTTATTTACAACTCCTGGATTAGCTTGTCCCTTTGTCGCTTTCATAATTTGCCCGACTAAGAAGCCAACTGCACGGTCTTTTCCATTTTTAAAGTCTTCGATCGATTGTGCATTTTTATCTAATATCTCATTGATGATCGGCAATAATTTTGCTGGATCGCTTAGTTGGATCCACCCATTTGCTTCAACGACTTCTTGCGCGTCTCCGCCAGTTATGATCAATTCGCGGAATACTTTTTTAGCTATTTTAGAACTGATCGTTCCATCGGCGATCAAATTGATCATACCAGCTAAGTTTCCAGTTGTTAATTTGGTTTCATGCAGCTCTAATTTTTCACTGTTCAAGTACGCTGAAACTTCACCCATTAACCAGTTTGAAGCTTGTTTTGCATCTGCTCCGTTTGCTAAAGTACCTTCAAAGAAATCAGACATTTCTTTTGTCGCTGTTAAGACCATTGCATCGTATTCTGGCAGATCCAGCTCACTGATGTAGCGAATGCGACGATCTTTTGGCATTTCTGGGATCGTTGCTTTTACACGTTCGACCCATTTTTCATCAATGACGATATTTGGCAGATCAGGTTCTGGAAAATAACGGTAATCGCTTGATCCTTCTTTGACACGCATCAAAACAGTATCGCCCGTTGCTTCATCGTAACGTCTTGTTTCTTGTTGAATGACTCCGCCAGACAACAGGATCATTTCTTGACGTTTTTCTTCAAAAGCTAGACCACGGCGGACAAAGTTAAAGGAATTCAAGTTTTTCAATTCCGTTTTAGTCCCAAATTGTTCTTGCCCGATTGGACGGATAGAGATATTGGCATCACAACGCATTGAGCCTTCTTCCATTTTTACATCACTTACGCCTGTGTACTGGATGATTTGCTTGATGGCTTCTAAATACGCATACGCTTCTTCTGGCGAGCGCATATCAGCTTCAGATACGATCTCGACTAGTGGTGTTCCTTGACGGTTTAAATCGACATATGAATAGCCATCTGTTCCATGGATATTTTTCCCAGCATCTTCTTCTAAATGCAAACGTTCGATGCGGATCTTCTTTTTCTTGCCTTCTACTTCGATCTCGATCCAGCCATTATAGCCAATTGGTTGGTCAAATTGTGAGATTTGATACGCCTTTGGATTGTCTGGGTAAAAATAGTTTTTTCGATCGAATTTGGTATCTTCTGCGATCTCACAATTCAAGGCTAAAGCCGCTTTCATGCCAAACTCGATTGCCCCTTTATTGATAACGGGTAGAACACCTGGGTATCCCCAGTCAATGACATTTGTATTTGTGTTCGGTTCTGCACCAAAATGAGCTGGAGCAGGTGAGAACATTTTTGAGTCGGTTTTTAATTCTACGTGGACTTCTAGTCCGATTACTGTTTCAAAGTTCATATCGATTCTCTCCTCCTACACATTTGGTTTTTCTTTATGAAATTCAGTAGCTTGTTCAAAAGCATAAGCTGCTTGATAAATCGTTTGTTCGTCGAAATGGTTTCCAATCAATTGCAGACCGACTGGTAGCTCATTTGAAAAACCACATGGGATAGAGATAGCTGGTACACCTGCTAAATTAACCGGTACAGTCAAGATATCGCTTAGGTACATTGCGATTGGATCATCGATTTGTTCACCGATGCCAAATGCAGTCGTTGGTGTTGTTGGCCCTAAGATCAAATCAAATTCTTTGAATACTTTGTCGAAGTCTAGTCTGATCAATGTTCTTGTTTGGCCAGCTTTTTTAAAGTGAGCATCATAAAAACCTGAACTCAACGAGAATGTCCCAAGCATGATCCGGCGTTTCACTTCCATACCAAAGCCTTCTGTACGTGATTTTATGAAAACTTCATCAAGCGTTTTTGCTTCTGTTGAACGGTAACCATAACGGACCCCGTCAAAGCGTTGTAAGTTTGAAGAAGCTTCAGATGAAGCAATGATATAGTAAGCCGGCACACCAAATTTTGAGTGTGGCAAGCTGACTTCCTCAACGATAGCCCCTAATGATTTGAATGTATCGATTGCTTTAAGAACAGCTTCTTTCACGCCTGGTTCTAAGCCTTTCTCATTCAAATATTCTGTTGGGACACCGATTTTCATTCCCTTAACACCTGCTTCAATACCAGCAGTGAAATCTGGAACGTCGCCTTCATAACTCATAGAGTCATTCGCATCATGTCCGCTGATAGCATTTAAAACTAAAGCATTATCTTTAACGGTGCGTGTCAATGGTCCAATTTGGTCTAAGCTTGATCCAAAAGCAATCAAACCGAAACGCGATACGCGGCCATAAGTCGGTTTCATACCAACGATTCCGTTAAAAGCTGCCGGTTGACGGATCGATCCGCCCGTGTCCGTGCCTAAAGATACTGGGATTTGACCGGCTGCCACTGCTGCTGCAGATCCACCTGAAGAACCACCAGGAACTTTATCCAGATTCCATGGGTTGTGTGTTTTATGATAATAAGACGTTTCAGTACTTCCGCCCATAGCAAATTCATCCATGTTTAGTTTCCCAACAGTGATCATGTTTGCTTCTTTTAATTTTTTCGTAACTGTTGCATCATAAACAGGAACAAAGTCTTCTAATATTTTACTAGCCGCTGTTGTACGCGTGCCATTTGTTATGATGTTATCTTTGATCCCAATCGGTATACCTGACAGAATATTCGTTGGGTCAATACCTGCTGCATCAATTTCACGCGCTTGTTCAAGAGCTTCTGCTTCAGTCAATGTAATAAAAGCGCCAATTTTTTCTTCTGTCTCGTTGATGCGAGCAAATACGGCTTTTACTACTTCTTGAGCCGTTACTTCTTTTTTGACAAGCAAATCATGCAACTCTTCTATTGTGTAGTTTGTTATATTCATACTATGCTCCTGCCTCCCCGTTGTCCATTATTGCAGGAACTTTGATAAAGCCATCTTTTTCTGTTTTTACATTTGTAAACAGCAATGCACGATCTGTTCCTGGAACTGCTTTGTCCTCGCGCATAACGTTGTATGTACGCAAGCCGTGGATCATTACCGGTACATTTTCAGTATCTAATTCTTCTAATTGTTCCACCATGTGGATGATCGCATCCATTTGTTCTGTGAAATGAGCAATGCCTTCATCACTAATTTCTAGTTTTGCTAATTTGGCGACGTGTTTTACGTCCTCTTCAGTAATAGCCATCAGTTTGTTCACTCGCTTTCTTGGATAAATTATCTTAGTTCAAACTCCCTTACTATGATACCATAAACCACTTATATGCAGTATCTTAATTCTATCTTAAATTTGCTTTTGCTTGTCTTGAGATTTTTCGCTCATCAAAAAACACTGCTAAATCTGTTAATTCTTTCACTTAGTGACCCCTTTTTGATATGATAGTATTGAGGTGGAAAAAGTGAAAATAATCATTCGAAAAAGAACATTAGGAACCATACCGTTACTAGAGGTGGTATCGAGCGAGCAGCGCAATGTTCTGCTGCCATTGATAATTTATTACCATGGCTGGCAGTCATCGAAAGAACTGAATTTGACTCAGGCTCGTTATCTAGCACAAAAAGGATTTCGGGTATTATTACCTGATGCCATGAATCATGGCGAGCGCAAGCAACCTGTTTCAAGAATTCCTGCTTTAACCTTTTGGCAAAGCATTCAAACAAATCTGTTCGAATTTTCGTTTATCATCGATCATTTTCAAAAAATCGGGCTCGTTGGTGACGTGATTGGAGTCGGCGGAACGTCTATGGGCGGGATCACGACCTGCGCTTTGATGACCCATCATCCGGAAATCAAAGCAGCAGCCTGCTTGATGGGTTCACCCAAATTAGTAGCTTATCAAGAACGCCTTGTGCAATATGCCCGCAAATCAAACCGTTACTTACCTCAGGTGCAGGATGAACTGTTGAATTGGATCCCAAATTATGATTTGTCGCTGCATCCAGAAACATTGGACGGCCGGTCACTATTCATTTGGCATGGGAAACAAGACGAAGTTGTCCCTTATCAAGACGTTGCTGATTTTGCAGAAGAACACAAAGAACTGCCGAATATTTTCTTCACCGACGAAAATGAAGGTCATTTGGTAAAAACAATTACAATGCGACAAGTAACAGCCTTTTTTGTGAACGAAGTGCTGTAAAAAAGGGCTTGACGAAGTCTGATGAAGGAGTAACACTCAAAAATGGCGCCACTCATTCGTCAAACTACCCAGCTCGTAGCAGTTAAGTTCAAAAATGACGCTACTCATTCATGAAACTACCCAGCTCGTAGCAGTTAAGTTCAAAAACGACGCTACTCATTCATGAAACTACCCAGCTCGTAGCAGTTCAGGCCAAAAAAGACGCCACTCATTCGTGAAACCACCGTTGACGAAGGAGTAGCTCAAAATAATTCTTATTTTTTCGTCAAATCAGGTTTTACCTAAAATTTTTGGTAACTGTTTTAGCTGCTCCACTACCACTAGAAATTGTAAATCAAAAAGAAGGAGCTAGAACAGTTTAACTGTCCCAGCTCCTTCTTTATTTTCGAATAAATATATAACTCGCGGATTCATCCTTTGAACATGGCATCTTCTATTTTAACGGGGATCCAGGTACCAATTGCTTTAGCAATCAGTTTCCCAGTTTCTTTGTCTGTTACGGAACATTCAACGATGATCAATTGTTTTCCTGGTTTGATCACTTCAGCTGTGGCGATGACCTCATCTGCAACAGCTGGACGAAGAAAATGCATCGTTAATTCTGAAGTCACGACTTGGTAATTTTCAGGTACCATAGTAACAGCAGCTGCTCCCCCCGCCGAATCTGCCAATGACGTGATGACTCCTCCATGGAAGTAGCCTAGATGTTGCGTCAACCAATCTTCTTTCTTCAAAGAGAGGACGGCTTTACCTGATTCTATCTTTTCCAACTTCCCACCAAGTGCGGTTAAAAAGGATTGCTTTTCATTTTTTCGTTCTTCATAAAATTGATTCATAAAAGCACTCCTCCTTTAGTTTTTTATTTTTTTCCATTGTTTACTGATTTTTTTCAAATGAAAATCAGGTGTTTCACCTATATTTTTTACCGACTCGGAAATACTCTTGAAATTTCTTAACACATGATCAGGCGCAAGTGTGGCGGACCCAAAAATACCGAGAACACCATCAATGATCTCATGGGACACCTCCATCGCTTTATACTTTAATTGAGTCACTTGGATCGTCGAAGGCTGAGTCTGAAGGTTGATGGCTGAAAAGTATTGCTCAGTGACCTCTAATTCGATTTTGTATTGAGCAAATTGCTGTTGGATATATGGTGCATCCATGAAGCGTTGCCCGAAGCGATTTATTTCTAACGCATGATTGAGCCCTTGATCAAAAACACTCCGGGTAATGCCCAATAATTGTGCGGCTACTAAGAGGTTCCACAAGTCGAGGACTTGTTTGAACACCTCATGATTGTTTTGCAAACTACCCAAAAATTGTTCTTCCCCTACAGCTAAGTTGTCGATCGTCAGAGTGGCCGTGCGTAGGGAACTTGCACTTTTTTTATTTTCACTATAATGGACTGTGATACCTGGCGTATTTTTTTCTAATAAAAAAAGGCCAAATTGATTTTTTTCTTGCGATGGGAGTGAGATTTTTGCCAACAAAAGGAAAAGATCAGATTCTTTGGTGCAGGCAACACCTTCTTTTCCTCCGCTGATTACCCATCCGTTTTTCGTTTCACGCGCAACCGTTTGCATTTTCCTTAATTCAAAACCCGCTTCTAGTTCTTTGCTTGCAAATGTTGCGAATAGATCTTCCTCTACTAATTTATCTAGATATTTTTCTTTTTGTTCTTCGGTGGCAGAGAATTTCAAAGCCAAGATCCCAAACAAAATTTTACTTAAAAAATAATAGGATAAAGAAGGAAAATATTGCGAAAGCGTGTAGATAAATTCGCACAATGCTGGAATATTTTGTTCGGTTATCTTTTTTTCGGCAATTTCTTTGTATAACCCTTTTTCTTTAAAATAATTTTCCCACTTTTTAAAATCCTCATAAGTATACGGACGGTCGATCGTATTTTTCCGTATTTCCTGCCCCAAGTCTCCTTGAAGAGCTTGCGTGAATGATTCAATGATATCTATGTTCCTCACTCCTGTCCTAATCTGGGAATTCTTTGGTAAAAGAATCGTAGACAAACTTTTCGATGCTGTTGTATTTCTTTTTTACCGGAAAACACAAGACAGTCGTATAGATGATGGGATCATTGAAGTGCTTTTCAACCACTCCTATGTTATCTAAGTAATTGTAATACTTTTTAAAATTGGCTGAGGGCAGTAACGCAATCAGATTGGTACGCGTTGTAGATTCGACCATGTAGTCCCAAGAATCGGACGTGATCAATACTTTTGTTTGAGATTTCATTTTTTTCAGCTTATCCATCACCAATGTATTGGTCGCAAAACCTTTATTGAATGTGGCTACGTATTGGTTGTCTAGCATTTTCCAATTCAATTTTTCTTCTTTGGTCAATGGATGATTTGGGTGCATGAAAGCTGTTACTTCAGTCAACGCTAATATGTGTTTTTCAAACTTGTCTTTATGCAATTTAGTCGGATCGTCCAACACAGCTGCATGAATGCGATTCTCGTTCAGCATGTTTACTAGTTCTTCGTTATTTGCTTCGACGATATCGATCTTGATCCCTGGGTTTTTCATCATAAAAGTCGGAATAAACTTGGTGAAAAAAAGCCGCAGAATAATCGTCGAGATCCCAACTCTGATCGTTCCTTGTTGGATTTGCGCTTCTTGCTTTAACATTTCATGCAGATCTTGATGTTTGTCAACTATTTCTAGCGCCTTCTCGTACAATTTTTCCCCACTTGGTGTCAAACCGGTCAAACGACCATTCTTGCGATGAAAAAGTTGTAAGTTCTCCTCTTTTTCAAAATTGATGATGAACTGGCTTAGTGCTGATTGGGTCACATGGATATTTTGTGCGGCCAATGTCAGATTTAAATTTGCATCGACTATGGCAATAAAATAATTAAGTTGAGCAATGTCTAACTTCATGTTTTCCTCCTCACAAAAATTAAGATAAAAGTGAGTACACTAGTCACTTGTACAACTCAATTATACACCAAATCAAATACTCCCACATTATTAATTCCTAATTAATGTGGGAGTAAGGCTTTCAAATTCTTTTCTATACCAGTTTTATCTTAAATATTCAAAAACGCCTGCTGCTCCCATACCCATTCCGATACACATGGTGACCATACCGTATTTGGTTTCAGGACGCTTCGCCATTTCGCCCAGCAGTTTAGCTGTCAAGATGGCTCCAGTTGCTCCTAGTGGATGACCTAAAGCAATACCTCCTCCGTTGACATTCACGATGTCACGGTTCATGCCCAGTTCATTCATAGAAGCGATAGCTTGCGCCGCAAATGCTTCATTGAATTCGATCAAGTCCATGTCATCTAGTTTCAATCCAGCCAATTTTAATGCCTTAGGAACGGCATATACTGGTCCGATACCCATGAATTTAGGATCGACACCGGCAACATTAAAGGAAACGAAACGAGCAATCGGTTTGATTCCCAATTCTTTCACCTTATCACCAGACATTAGGATGACAAATCCAGCTCCATCACTAACTTGAGAAGAAGTCCCAGCTGTTACGCTGCCGTCTGCTTTAAAGACGGTACGCAATTTTCCTAAAACATCTAGCGTTGTGTTCGGACGGATCCCTTCATCTTGATCAAACATTTCTGTCGTAACTTCCACTTTGTCACCTGTCGTTTTCACACGATGGATCTCTACTGGAATGATTTCGTCTTTAAAACGGCCTTCTGTTTGGGCAATATGTGCTTTTTGGTGACTTTCAACACCAAATTGGTCTTGCTCTTTTCTTGAGACATTGTATTTTTCAGCTACATTTTCTGCCGTCATTCCCATTGGAACAGCGATTTTAGGCCCATTTTCTTGTAGGTATGGGCTATTTGACGGTTCGCTTCCACCCATTTGAGTAGAACTCATGAACTCGATACCACCTGCTGCCAGTACTTCTGCTTGGCCTGCTATAATAGCGTTGGCGGCAGTAGCAATCGTTTGAAGTCCTGAAGAACAGAAGCGGTTTACCGTTTGGCCAGCCACTGTTTCAGGAAGTCCGCTTCTAAGAGCGATAGCACGTGCAATATTGTTTCCTTGGAGACCTTCTGGAGTTGAACACCCTACGATGACATCTTCAATAAGAGTAGGGTCAAAATCGCCTTCAACTCTGTTAATAACACCTTTTAACACTTGAGCAGCGATGTCTTCGGGTCTATCATAAAAATAGGCTCCGTCTTTCTTTCCTTTCGCTACAGCTGACCTTCCATATGCTACGATGTAAGCTTCTTGCATTATATCCAAATCCTTTCTGCTTACTGTGGAGAAATCCTGATTTGGCTTTCCCCGCAGTATCATATTAATTTCTCAATGGTTTCTTTTTCTCTAACATGTGTACAATGCGTTCATATGTTTTTTCATTCTTACTCAATTTGACGAAATTATCTTCTGAAAGTTTTTGCAGCCATTTTTGATTGACTTTGGTGCCCAGAGGAACATTTCCGCCTGCCAACACATCTGCAATAGCACTGGTAACGACACCATCATATTTAGAAGCAAAGTGTCCATCGACCATTGCATCGACTTGAGCTGCTGCGATTGCTTTGAAGTTTGTTCCAAGCACTTCGTATTCAACTAAGTTATTTGGAATGTAATTATAGGCAGCTTTCAATCGCAAAGTTTGCAATGCTGCTTCAAATACAAGTTCTTCATTTTGAATGATCATGTCTGTTTCTTTCAAGAATCCAATTTGTTGTGCTTCATAAGCACTCATCGTCACGTGACCTGTTGAGACTTGCGTTAAAATATCGGCCAATTGACGTATCTTATCAGCTCTTGATACATCTTGACGGTACACACGATCAGCCAGTTCAGCTAGACCGCCGCCCCCAGGGATCAATCCAACGCCCGCTTCTACTAGACCGATATACGTTTCAGCCGCAGCTACTACATAAGGTGAGGCCATCACTAATTCTGCACCGCCACCAAGCGCTCTGCCTTTTGCAGCTGTCACGATCGGTTTAGAAGCAAACTTCATCCGTCTGACGGCTTCGTGGAACAATTCTGACCCTTTACGTGTTTCTGTGTCGACCAGTTCCTGATCGATAGCCATCTTCATGTAGTAAAGATTGGCCCCAACACTGAAGTTTGGTCCATCTGAGTAAAGCAATAATCCTTTATAATCTTCTTTTTCCAGTACATCGACTGCTTTGACGATATCTGCTTCAAATCCAACAGTGATCGTATTATTTGGCGTTCTCATCGCTAACATCAAGAAGTTGTCTTGAGTTGCAAATAATTCTGAGTCTTCTTTTTTCCAGACTTGTTTGTGTGCGAAATCTTCTGGTTTAGATGCTGGACTAATGCTCTGGCCTTCTTGATAGAATGGTTCGCTACGTTCCTTGATCCATTCAGGCAATTCACCCAATTCTTTTTCCATTCTTGCTTTAACTTTATCTAAGCCCATCATATCCCATAGTTGGAATGGTCCAACAGACCAGTTGTAACCCCAAACCATAGCTCGATCTATATTGATGTACTCATTTGTTGCTTTAGGTACATTGATAGCTGAGTAATACATTAGATTGCGCAGCGTTTCCCATAAGAAAATACCCACTTCATCTTCAGATTCAAAGATAGTCGTTAAGTTTTTCGTCAAATCACGACTAAATTCTTTTAAAATAGCCAATTCGACGGGTTTAGGTTCAACATACGTTTCAGTTTTTACATCAAATACTAAGCGTTTTCTGCCGTCTTTTTTGTAAAATCCCTGCTTTGTTTTGTCTCCCAGATTGCCCAAAGCAACCATTTTTTCAACCAGTTTCGGCATTTTGAAATACTCGGTTTCTTCTGGATTGGACATCATTGTTTTTGTCACAAAGTAGCCAATATCGATCCCAACCATATCCAGTAATCTGAATGTCCCTGTCTTCGGCCGTCCAATGATTTTACCGGTAATAGCATCTACTTCAGTGATCGATAAACCAAGTTGTTCTGCACGGTATGCAGTATCAGAAGCTGAATACGTTCCGATTCGATTCGCAACGAACCCGCTGACATCATTGGCGTCAACAGCACCTTTGCCTAATACGGTCGAAACAAATGTTTTCAAATCCTCGGTCACAACTGGATTAGTTGCTTCATGAGGGATGATTTCCACTAGTTTCATGTAGCGTGGCGGATTAAAGAAATGCACGCCTACAAATCTTGCCTTTGCTTCTTCCGGAAGTGGTTTAGCAATAGCACCGATTGGGATACTAGAAGTATTGGAAGCAAGAATTGCATCTTTCCTCGCAATAGCAGCCACTTTTAGCCACAAATCATGTTTGATCGCTAATTTTTCGGTGACGGCCTCAATAAAGATATCGGAATCGTCGCCTGCTTTTAAATCGTCTTCAAAGTTGCCGTACGTCAAATTTTTATTCCAATCGGCATTATACAGCATGCTCTTTTTGGGATGTGTAATTCTGTCGTATGCACCTTTACTCAGTTTATTTTTATCCTCTTTATCTAAAACGATATCTAATAGTTTTACTTTTAGACCTGCATTGACCAACAAGGCAGCAATTTGAGCTCCCATTGTTCCTGCACCTAATACTGTTGCTTTTTTTATATTCATTTCTATACCTCCAAAAACTAAAGTTAATGACATTGGCATTATTTTTTGATGTAGCCTGCCTTGATTGCTTGTTCTCTCAATTCTTCTCTGAAAGCTGGATCTGCGATTGAAATCATTTCTTCTACACGGTCTTCGATGCTTCTGTTAAACATATCAGCTATTCCATGCTCAGTCACAAGGTACTGAACGTCAGCCCGTGGAACCGTTATTGGAGTTGCTTTAGGGAAGGAGAACACAATATTAGAAGTCACTTCACCTGTTTTTTCATTTTTGTTTGTAGAAGATAAGCAGATGAAACTTTGACCGCCTTTAGCTTTAGTTGCTCCGCGTACAAAGTCATTGGCTCCTCCAACAGAACTGATAAATCGTGTACCTGCTCCTTCTGAAACCACTTGTCCAGTCAAATCAGCCATCAAACAGCCATTAACGGAAACAAAGTTATCAATTTGAGCGATTCTCGATGGATCATTTACAAGGTGCAACGGTTCGATACTGATCTGACCATTCTGACCACTGAAGTCGTATAATTTACGTGTTCCCATTGCGAAACCGCCTCGTATCGGTCCAGAGATCACACCTTTTTCAGTCAAGTACACCATCGATTCTGTGATCATTTCGGTATGCACAGCTAAGTCTTTTTTACTATCTAGTCCATAACTGACAGCATTTGCCAAGCCTCCGAAACCGATTTGGATAGTAGATCCGTCTCTTACATGAGGAACGATCCACTCAGCAATTTTTTTATCGATATTGCTGGAGGGTATCTCTGGAACTTCAAGCAGTTGCTCATCCTGTTCAACAATAATATCCACATCATCGATATGAATTTTATTGTGAGTCCCATTAACCTCTGGCACATTTTTATTGACTTGAACAATGACTTTTCCGGCTACTCTGCTACCGACCTCTCCGATAGTGACACCCATAGGTCCGAAGTTGAAGTATCCATCTGCATCCATTTCAGAAACAGTCGAAACAAACGTCGTCGGTTTTACTCGTTGTTCAATCATCAGTTTCAAATTAGAAAAGTTGACGGGATCGATTGAAAATGTCCCGTATGAAACCAATTGACGTTCCAGTGGTCCCATGAAGAAAGAATGATATCTGATCCTCTCTGCAACTTCTGGATTAGTGAAGAAATCAAACGGGTGGATAACAAATGCTGAAAATAATTTGACATTTTCATACTCTTCATACCGTTTAGTTATAGCAGTAATCAATGAGATCGGCATAGCAGCAACTGGGTTAGACAAAATCACTTCATTACTTTGAATTTGCGAAGCAGCTTCAGTCAAGCTTTTTAATTTAGATTGATATTGATCTTTAAAAGTCATCCTTTACACCTTCCAATCTATTTTATGTTGTTTCGATCAAACGAAAGCAGATATACCAGTCAATTTACGTCCGATGATCAACGCGTTCATTTCATGAGTACCTTCATAAGAATAAATAGCTTCTGCATCGCAAAAGAATCGTGCAACATTTCTTTCAAGCGTGATCCCATTTCCACCACATACTTCACGTCCAAGTGCAGCTGTTTCTCTTAAGCGTAAAGAGTTGTTCATCTTAGCAAGAGAAGCATTGATCTCACTGAATTCGCCTCTTTCTTGTAATTCAGCTAAACGAGCACTTAAAGCTAAAGCATTGACCGCATTTGCTTGCATTCTTGCTAATTTTTCTTGAACCAGTTGGAAACTTGCAATCGGTTTGCCAAATTGAACTCGATTTGTTGTATACTCAAGAGCTGCCTCTAAAGAGCCTGCCATCATTCCTGCCCCAGCATAAGCTACTCCAGCACGTGTTGCGTACAATACTTTCGCGACATCCTTAAATCCGTTGATATTTTGTAGACGATTGCTTTCAGATACTTCGACATTGTCCAAATGAATGTTTCCATTTTGAACGATTCTTAAAGCGATTTTGTCATCGATATCATCTACACTTAAGCCTTTTTGTCCTTTTTCTACGATGAAACATTTTACTTTGTTATCTTCCAAATCTCTCGCATATACTGGAATCAAATCAGCTGAACTAGCTCCACCGATCCAACGTTTTTCACCATTTATGATCCATTTGTCTCCTTCACGACGTGCAGTAGTTGATAATCCTGCAGCTGTATCGGATCCATGTTCTGGTTCAGTTAAGGCAAAACACGTTTGCAATTCAAAATTTTGCAATTTTGGCAGCCATCTCATTTGTTGTTCTGGGCTGCCACCTAATAAGAAGGAGAAGTAACCAAGTCCTGCATGTACTCCAAAGAATGTTGCGATCGAAGCATCGAACTTGTACAAATCATATGCCAAGAATAAGAAGTAAGTATTTCGCCACGTAAACTGGTTCGGTTGATTTTCAAACAATGCAGGATCACTTATTAATCCTGTTTTTGCTACATGTTTGAATTCTTCAAACGGAAATTCTCCTCTTTTCCAGTAATCATTGATGACTGGTTTCAGATGTTTGTTTACTGCTTTACGTACACGTTGCAATACAACAATTTCTCCATCTGTTAGATTTTCTGAAAATTTCAAGATATCTTCTGGATACATTTCCTTCAATACTTGTTCTCTATTTTCCAATGTTGATCCTTGTTTTTTATCTTCCATGCTTAATACTTGCTCTCTATTTTCCATCCCTGACACTCCTTATTTTTTATTGTATAAGCGCTTACATTCTTATTATAGAAGTCATCCCACCATTTTTCTAATTACAATTTGTAATACTAAACATTACCTTTTTTAATGCATCATTGAAAAGGCACTCCTATCAAGTCTTTGAGCCATCAACTCAAGAGAATTTGATCAAAACATCTGTTAAAAAATGAACAAAATTTTGCAAAAAAAGAAGCATCCAAAGATTCTGGATCATCCTTTAACGATTGGATGATCCTCTTCTTTGACGCTTAAGATTTTTTTGTTTAGTGGTTTATTTCTACAAACGATAGTTCATTCAAAAGTCGACTGATCTCTCTCTTGTCGATTTTACCCACCGAATTAACTGGAAATGCGTCCAAAAACAGGTACTGCTTAGGTGTTTTATACCCAGCTAAGTTGTTGTATGCATGCTGCTCTAACGCTGTTATATTTGATCTGTCGCCATCATAGATAAGGGCCGCCCCTACAGATTGCCCATATCTTGGGTGTTCGTAACCAACTACTACAGCGTTTTTCACACAAGGATCGTCATTCAAAACTTTTTCTACTTCAGATGGGAAAACATTTTCTCCACCAGTGATGATCATTTCTTTTTTTCGGTCAACGATATAGAAAAGTCCGTTTTCATCCTTTTTAGCCAAGTCGCCTGTCCTGACATACGCACCCAAGAAGGCTTTTTTTGTTTCTTCTGGATTGTTCCAATATCCATCAAACGTATGCTGTCCAGCTATCAGCAACTCGCCTACTTGCCCCTGTTCAACTTCCTTATCATTCTCGTCCACTATTTTTGCCTCAACAAAGAAGCTTGGATAGCCGATACTGAATGGATGCTGCAAAGCGATATCACCCGTTAGTTTAAAATTATTGGGACCTGCTTCTGTCAGCCCGTATGAATTGATCAGTGGAATGTTTTCTTTCACAAAATAATTTACCACCTCTTTGAGAGGCGGAGATCCTCCCGCGACGAATGTATGCACACTCTCTAAGTTGTTTTTGCTGAATTTTTCCGTGCTGATCAACCCATAATACATAGTCGGCACCATGAAAAGCATCGTAGGTTTATATTGTTTGATCAGCTCATTCGTATGAGCTCCATCAAAAAAGCGATCGATGATGACTTTTCCGCCAATCAGCAATAATGGGATAATGATACCGGAAAGACCTGCTATATGAAACATCGGAGCACTGGCAATCGTGACATCATCATGTGTAATATTCCAACTCATGATCGTATTCATAGAATTGTTGACCATACCATTATGGGTAATGATAGCCCCTTTTGGATCGCCAGTCGTTCCAGTAGTATAAATCAGCATGACCGGTGTATCCAACTCTAAGGATTCGGATTGAAATTCCACATGATTCGGACTTTCACATATCTCATTGTACGCTTCACTATCGACATCCAGTGACAGCAATGAAGCATCTACAAAGGATAGACGTTCGCTGATTTGACTGGAATGCAAAATAAGTTTGGGTTCTGCATCTTCTATGACTCTTTTGATTTCAATTGGTTTCAGTCGCCAATTCAACGGAATAAAAATGGCTCCTAACTTTATACTTGCAAGCAAAACATCAAAGTAACTAAGATCATTTGGCGCATAAAGTGCGACTCTATCCCCTTTCACCACACCTTGTTGTTTAAGATAATGGGCTAAGTTCTCAGCACGGGCATTGATCTCTTTGTAAGTCCACTCTATTTTTTTTAACGGATCTACCAAGCCTACTCTTTCAGGTGTCAATAACGAACGTACTTTTATCCAATCTAATTTCACTTTTATCCCTCCACAAAACATCCAATTTTGTGTAAGCGCTTATATACATATTTATCATAACAGTATTTTTTTTATTTGTCTAACAGTATTTATTTTTTCATCACTATCTTAAGATTTCTAAAGGAATAGGGTTGCTTGTAGCTTGAAATGAAGCACTGTGGGCAAATAATGCCCAAGTGTATCATGTTTGTAAGCTGCTAAAGCAGCAACAACCATGACAACTTTCTTTTAGGCTTCAAGTGGTTCCACGGTTCCACAAGCAAACCCGTTGTTCCGGAAGAAATTTCATTTTGAACAGCAACACTATTTAGCGAGCAGTCTAACCTTTTCAATCAATTTTAACTAGGCCATGTTTTAAAACGATCTTGTTAAGATCAAGTAGCAGGAACTAGGGCTAGTTTGAGTAACTGAGAATCTGATTTGCATTTGAGTAGCAGGAACTAGGGCTAGTTTGAGTAACTGAGAACCTGATTTGCATTCGAGTAACTCAAAATAGTGGACTATTTTATTTTGCTTCTTGACTCATTAGGTCGTTCTTGTTGTTCGATTCTGATTTTAATCACCTCATATCTTTCTCAATTAGCCCAAAAATCAGAAGAGTCATTAATTTTAAAACACATCCTAATTATTCCATTATACAAAAAAAAGGCATTAGGACAATTGCCCCAATACCTTTGTTAAACAAACTTTTATTTCAAATTCATTCTGGCTTATCTTGTCGAGGATAAACGAGACACTCCGCATCCTTTAGTTGAGCTGCGTGTCTCATCCTCTCGAGAAAAAGATAAAACTTCTTCGCGGGCACAAGGCCCTCTACGAATTTTTCCTGTTTTCTTGTCGAGGATAAACGAGACACTCCGCATCCTTTTTTTAGTTGAGCTTCACTTCCCAGACACTGGGCTATTATTAAGATTTGACGCAATGCGCGGTATGCTCTTGCTTTCAATTCTTAATAATCGCTGTGTGTCTAAACGGGAAGTTCAGCATCCTAATCAAATATGTGTGTGTAGAATTTTGTTTCTCCTGCTTCGCGGGCTAGGAAGGCTTCAGTTCCGTTTATTGAGTCTATCGTGATCTCAATTGGAACATTTGGCACTAGAAATGATGCAGCTTTTTCAGCAACGTGTTGCGTAAAAGCAATTATTTCACTTTCACCATAAAATTGCGTGCTGACTGATATTTTCATATTCACGATTTGATCATCTGTGTAGAGTGCTTCTGCGGTTACGCCGCTTAAATTTGGAAAGAATTTCTCGATCTCAGCCTTGAAATTTTGAAAACTGGATAGTTCATTGCTTTCTTCTCCACTCGTTGGAAAAATAACTTTCTTCTGATTGATTGATTTCCAATTTTGGAAACTAGTTGAACCTTTTTCACTGACCGCTTCTGAAATATAGGTACCACCAGCCAAGTTATCTTCTGTCGACTGCTCGAAGATACCAATTACGATTGGGATGTCTCCAACACCTTCAGTTTCACGTAACTGTTGCACGATCTTATCAGCCATTTTTTTACCTTCTGCTAATAATTCTTCTTGTGAGATTTTTGTTTCATATTTTGATCCATATTCTTTTTTTGTGTAATAATCTACACTATTCATTGCTAAACCGATCGATATCCCACCTAGTTCAAATCCATCACCCTTTTGGACCATATAATCTTGCTCCAATAATGAATCTAAATAAATCGGATTCCGCTCATCTGGTTCAAGCTTTCCGTTGTCTTCTGGATTTAAACCTGTTGGATTTTCCTCACTTACACGGCCTAACCATTTACTTGTTGTTGCATTATCAACATATTGGCCTTCTTGAAAGAAATAAGAATCCGTTGAAAAGTGTCCTTGCGATAGATCCATTAAACCTGTCTCGAAAGCCTTCAAATTAACGTTTGAGTTCAATCCTAAGGTTATCCCTCTATTCAAACTTGTTTGATAAGCACCATCGGTAATGATCGCACTATAATAATCATTTGATAATTGGCTTGTAGTTTCAGTTTCTTTGTTAACTGTTTCGGTTTTTTTTGTATCCGGATTTCCTGTTTGACAAGCACTTAGCAGAAATACACAAGCAATCATCAAGGGAATTATGTTTTTGTTCATTGTACTTATTCCTCTCCTTCTAATGTTTCCAACAACTGGTCTTCATCCCAAACAGAAATATTTAACGCTTCAGCTTTTACTAATTTGCTGCCAGCTTCTTCACCCGCAACCACGAAATCTGTTTTCTTAGAAACGCTCCCGGTAACATTCCCCCCAAGGTTTTCAATACGTTCCTTTGCTTCTTCACGGGTAAAGTGTGTCAGTTTCCCAGTCAATACAATGGTTTTACCATTAAAATAAGAATTGCCAGTCGCGACTTCTTCCTTTTTCTTTCCTAAATAAGTCATGTTGACTTGACTGTTTTTCAATTCCTGGATCAACTCACTTACTTCTGGCAAACTGAAATAGGCGACCACACTTTCAGCAATGATTTCTCCGATACCTTCAATCGAAATGATCGTTTCTTTTTCAGCTTGTTGCACAGCTTCCATCGTTTCAAAGCGTTCTGCGATCAATTTGGCCGCTTTAGCTCCGACATGACGGATACCCAGACCAAATAATAATCTCTCAAGTGAATTGGTGCGACTTGCATCAATCGCTGTCAATAAATTAGTAGCTGATTTTTCTTTGATTTTATCTAACGTGACAAGTTGGTCAAACGTTAATGTATAAAGATCCGCAACATCATGGACCATGTCTTTCTCAAACATTTGCTGCAAGACTTTGATCCCTAACCCATCAATATTCATCGCATTTCGAGAAACAAAATGGGATAGACCTTCAGTGATTTGAGCCGGACATTTTGGGTTCATGCAGCGTAAAGCCACTTCTTCTTCTAAATGGATCAGCTCGCTGTCACAAGCTGGGCAATTCGTAGGAATCTCATAAGGCTGACTTTCTTGTGGTCTTTCATCTAAAACGACACGAGTGACCTCTGGAATGATGTCTCCTGCTTTATGAACGACAACCGTATCAAGCAGACGGATATCACGCTCATGGATCAAATCTTCATTATGGAGACTTGCTCGTTGGACCGTGGTACCTGCTAATTGGACCGGATCCATGATAGCCGTTGGTGTCACAACTCCCGTTCGGCCAACTGACCATTCTATGTCACGTATAACTGTATGAGCTTCTTCTGCCGGGAATTTATAGGCTATAGCCCATCTAGGAGCTTTAACCGTAAACCCAACTTCTTCTTGGACCTCAAATTCATTTACTTTAATCACGATCCCATCGATCTCGTACGGTAAATCAGTTCTTTTTTCTTGAAATTCTTGTGTATAAGCCCAAACTTCTTCGATCGTTTGGAACACTCTGCGGTCATGATTAGTGCGAATACCTAATTCATCCAATTGGCGGAGTGCATCTTCCTGACTGACGGCAGTCATTTCACCAAAATCACCGATCGTATATAAAAAGGTATTTAAATTTCGTTTAGCTGTTTCTTTTGGATCTAAATTACGCAATCCGCCAGCTGCCGCATTACGCGGATTGGCAAAGATAGCTTCTCCATTTTCTTCTCGTTCTTGATTCAATTTGATGAATGAAGCTTTAGGCATGTAACATTCGCCACGTACCTCAATAGAATAGGGCTTTTTCAAGCGCAAAGGAACTGATTTAACAGTACGAATATTTTGCGTTACATTTTCGCCAACAGTCCCATCTCCACGTGTTGCTGCACGAACAAGTTTTCCATCCTCATACTTTAATGACACTGCCAGACCATCTATTTTTAGTTCACAGATATAACTGAACGGCTTGTCCGTCAGTTTTTTGATGCGTCGGTCAAAATCAATTAAGTCACTTTCGTCAAATGCATTACCTAAACTGAGCATAGGTGCTTCATGAATTACTTTTTCAAATCCAGGCAAAATCGTTCCACCAATACGTTGTGTCGGAGAATCGCTACTGACTAAGTTAGGAAATTTTTCTTCCAGAGCTGCTAATTCATGGTACAGCTTATCGTATTCTGCGTCGGCGACAGATGGTGCATCCTTCACATAATATTCATAACTGTATTGATCTAATAATGTTCGCAAGTCGAAAACCCGCTGTTTCGCAGATTCAAAATCTTGTGTAGACATGCCCTTAATTCCTTTCGTACTTTAGATTTTATAGGAAAACTACTAGTTACTATTTTAATAAAATTGCGAACGGGACAAACTACCCCTTTATTGCCTGTTCTTTGTCTCATATCCCCGCGATTGGGACAAACTAGCCCTTTATTGCCAGTTCTTTGTCCAATATCCCCGCGATTGGGACAAACTACCCTTTATTGCCTGTTCTTTGTCCAAGAAGTGTCGAGCCTAAGCGTCGTTTTCCGCATCCTGTTTTTTAATTGGGGCAAATGCTGCTAATAGGCGTTTGATGCCTTGTTCTTTAAAGGCTACATCGAGTTGGAGGTCGTTTGCTGTACCGGTAACCTTGACCACTGTACCAACACCCCATTTTTTATGAATGGCTTTGTCGCCAACTTCCCAACCTAATTTATCCGCACCGCTTGATATCTTGTCTACTACTGGTGCTTTATAAGCTTGACTAGTTGCTCGAGTTGCTTGATTGCGCTGCATAGAGCTAGTTGCTGAACGGCTAAATGGCGTATTCATTGTTTGTTGATTGCCTGATTCTATGACCTCATCGTCGATCTCATTTATAAAACGTGAAGCCGAATTGCTTTGAGTACGGCCATATAAAACGCGTGAGTAAGCATTTGTGATGTACAATTTTTTCTCAGCTCGCGTGATCCCAACATATGCTAGACGGCGTTCTTCTTCTAGTTGATCTTCTTCCATCATCGCACGGGACAACGGGAAGATCCCTTCTTCTAATCCAATCAGGAAAACGATTGGGAATTCTAGTCCTTTAGCTGCGTGAAGCGTCATTAAAGTTACTTCACTTTGAGGTTCTTCTTCTAGATTATCTAAATCCGAGACCAATGCCAAATCAGTTAAGAACGTCAAGAGTGTTTTATCTTCAGTATTTTCTTTTTCAAATTGTTGTGTCACGGTCAAAAATTCTTGAATATTTTCTAAGCGCGTTTCAGATTCAAGTGTCCGTTCTAATTCTAGAGCTTTTTGATAACCGCTGCGTTTCAACACTTCTTCGACTAACTCTGTTACGGGAAGATATTCTTGCATTTGGCGTAAGTCTTTCATCATGAAGCCAAAAGCTTCGAGTTCACTCGCAGCTTTACCGGAAATCGGTGTAATAGAGACATTTAAGGCTGTTTCTAAAAGAGACCATTCATATTGGTTGGATGACGTTCTCAGTTTTTCAATCGTCCCAGGACCAATTCCTCGTTTAGGTACATTGACTACTCGTTCAAAACTCATATTGTCATCAGGATTGGCAATTAAACGCAGATACGCTAGCACATCTCTGATTTCTTTACGGTCATAGAACTTATGTCCGCCAACCATTTTATAAGGAATATTTGATTTCAACAGACTTTCCTCAATGATCCGCGATTGAGCATTAGTCCGGTAAAGAACTGCAAAATCACCATAATTATAGTTCTTTTCTTTCATTTCTTCTTGGATCTTAGAGATGACATAACGCGATTCATCGCCTTCAGACTGCCCACGATAATACGTGATTTTTTCGCCATCCTGATTATCCGTCCAAAGCTTTTTAACTTTTCGTTTAGTGTTATTGCCAATTACATCATTCGCTGCTTGTAAAATCAGTTTAGTGGAACGGTAATTTTGTTCTAGCAAAACGGTGGTCGTATCTGGATAATCTTTTTCAAAATTCAAGATATTTTCCATGTTTGCCCCGCGCCAACCGTAGATGCTTTGGTCAGCATCTCCAACAACACACAAGTTTTTAAACCGTTCAGCCAGCATGTTGACTAAGGTATATTGTGCTTCATTCGTATCTTGGTATTCATCCACGTGAATGTAATGGAATTTATTTTGGTAATAATCTAATATTTCAGGATTTTCTTTGAACAAGCGAATAGCCAACATGATCAAATCATCAAAATCGACTGCTTGGTTGCGGCGCAATTCCTTTTGGTAATCATCGTAACAATCGGCAACGATTTTTTCAAAAAAACTTCCTGCTCTTTTACGGTAATCAACTGGTGTATCCAATTCGTTTTTTGCGTTGCTGATTTCACCTAAGATAGCTCTAGGATTGTATTTTTTAGGATCGATATTTCGTTCTTTTAAAATTCGTTTCATCAAGGTTTGTTGTTCACTAGGATCGCTGATGGTAAATGCCCGTGTGTAGCCGATACGGTCGATGTCACGACGTAAAATACGGACACACATTGAGTGAAAAGTAGAGACCCAGACATCATTTCCGCCTTCTTTTAACAGACGAACGACCCGTTCTTTCATTTCTTTAGCCGCTTTATTCGTAAATGTGATGGCTAAAATATTCCATGGGTTAACATTTTTTTCTTCGATCAAATAGGCAATACGGTGTGTTAAAACGCGTGTCTTACCACTTCCCGCACCCGCCATGATTAAAAGCGGCCCTTGTGTGCAGACAACTGCCTCTTGTTGTTTTGGATTCATTCCATTTAATAAATCATCTCGTAATACCAAATTTTACATCCTCTCTCTTATAGCACCCTATATTTTTACTCTAAAAATAGGATGTGGACTTCACTAGTCTAGCAAAACTTCTTTAAATTTTGCATAATTTCTCAATGATAATATTACCACAAATAAAGCCTCTTCGAGCAGTAAATGAACAGTTTTAAATGAAGTTTGGCAAAAAGAAAAAAAGATCCTCAAAAAAAGAATCTTTTTTCTTGATATCCTATTCAGGTCACCGTTATTTTAAATGCCTTGGATCGCGATCAGACTAAGCTGATTGATTAAAATACGCACTTCTTTTCTGGCTAAGGCGTAATCATTGCTTTTCAAAAAAAGGACTATTTGGTTAAAATGCTTTATTTTCGTTGCTTGACTAAGTTTCAGATACTCTTTGATTTCTTCATTTGTTTGTTCTCTTATACTCCTAAATGTATCCAAAAATAAAGATGTCGTGTAGCTATTTTTTGTGTAACGAAAAAGGCCTTTCAAGTAGTCGAATTCAATGGTTAAAAAAGCTTCTATCTCTTTTGGATCTGTCATCTGGTTGATTTGATCGATCGTATCTTCTAAACGATCCGTATTAAATTGAATTTCTCTGATCTGTAAAAAATGCAAATGATCGATCATGACTAACTCCATAAACTCTAACTGTTCCTGAAATCCTTGTAGTGAGATCTGTTTTTCTTGAATTCTTATGCCCTTATTTGGTTCAATTACTATATACCCTTCTTCTTCTAATCGCAAAAAAGCTTGTCGAATCGGTGTTCGGCTGATACCTAGTTTCTCAGATAAACCAATTTCTGTAATATGTGTTTGTGGCAACCATTGTTTAGTTGAAATTTGATTTATACTGTATTGGTAAACTTTATCTTCTAATTTTTTTGGTTTAGACAATCACACTCACCTGCCTAATTAATTATTTTCTGTCTATACCAAAAGAACAAAACAAGTTTATTATAGTTAACATACATATGTTGATTATAGTTTTTATTTTACTTTACTTCAAGTCTAATGATTTGACTTCGGGTTGAATCGAGTTTGTGATTTTCAGTACCAATAGATCATTTAGAACACCTAAATAATTTTTTTTGCGGTATCAATGGGATCTACCTGACCTTACTAACCTATTTTATTGCTTTTATACCAGATTCGTCTTCTCATTTTGTTTTCTCTCTTATAGCTAAAGATTCTTTTCTTGGCCATTTTAGCCCTCCAATAAATGTTGAACTTAAAATCAATAAACCGCCAAACATTTGCATGCTGCTCATTCCTTCACCTAAGAAAAGGGCAGACATTACTACTGCAGCAACTGGATCAATGTAACTCAAGAGGACGACTGTTTGACTTTTTAATTTTTGCATTGCTGAGAAATACAATACATAAGCTAAACCGGTATGAATGATCCCTAAAATGATCAGATAAGGAATCGACGTAACAGCAATCGCCACTAAATCGAATCCTTGAGTAAAGAAGACATAAGGAGCCAACGTTACAGAGGCTACCATCAGCTGGATCATCGTACTCTCTAGACTGGTTAAATTTTTTACAAATTTATTTAACATCATCACACTTGCATACAAGACAGCTGCGCCTAAGCCATATAAGATCCCTACCAAATGGGTATAATTTCCGCTTATTTGTGTTCCTGTGCCAACAATCAAAAACATCCCCAGCATAGCAACTAGGATACTGATCGCTTTATTTGGCATCAGCTTTTCATTTAATAAAAAAGGTGAAACGATCATGACGATTACGGGAGCAAAATAATAGCTTAATGTAGCATTTGCAATGGTTGTATAATGATAAGCCTCAAACAATAAAATCCAATTCAAGCCGATTGCTGCTCCAGAAAATAGCAGCACTCCTGCATTACTTTTTAAGGCTGTCCGTGAGATCTTTTTTTTCTTTAGCAGTAAAAAAAGCAATAGAAATAAACTCCCTAAAACGCCACGATAAAGTGCAATTTCACTTGAAGTCAACGCAATATTTTTTACCATCAGGCCAATTGACCCAAACAACAGCATAGCTGTTACAACTTTCATCTTTTCTATTCCCATCTTTTCCCTCCTGATCTTCTTATGTATGGTGTGACACATTTAAAATTTTCCAGTTACTAGAATCAGAAAAAAGGTACTGGTTCTTTTTACCGCTGATTGCCCCAAAAATTGTGTTGAAAAAAGCATAGGAAAATAAAGATTCCTATGCTTTTGCTATTATTCTTACTTAATCGGCTATTTGAAATTAGAGTATATTAATTTTGGTACGAAACCTTAGTCCCCTAGGCCAACTCTTTGAAAAATTTCGTCTACGTTTCTCAAGTGGTAGTGATAATCAAATGCATCGTCTAAATCTTTTGATGTCAAAATAGACATGACCTCTTCGTCTTCTTCCAACAACGGACGGAACAATACTTGTTCATCCCAGGCAACCGCTGTTTTTGGTTGAATCAGATCATAAGCAGCTTCACGGCTCATTCCTTTATCGATGAGTTTAAGCAATACACGTTGGCTATAAATCAATCCAAATGTTGCATCCATATTGCGTTTCATGTTTTCAGGGAAAACTGTCAGATTTTTAACGATCGTTCCAAAACGATTTAGCATATAATCCAATAAAATAGTTGAATCGGGTAAAATGATTCGTTCTGCGGATGAATGCGAAATATCTCGTTCATGCCATAGTCCAACGTTCTCGTAAGCCGTCACCATGTGGCCTCTGATAACACGAGCTAAGCCTGTTACGTTTTCAGAACCGATAGGATTGCGTTTATGCGGCATAGCTGATGATCCTTTTTGCCCTTTTGCAAAAAACTCTTCAACTTCACGTGTCTCAGATTTTTGCAGCCCACGAATCTCTGTAGCGAATTTTTCGATACTCGTTGCGATCAATGACATTGTGGCAACATATTCAGCATGTAGATCACGAGGAAGGACTTGCGTTGAAATTTCTTGCGCTCTTGTTCCTAAATGTTCACAAACATATTTTTCAACAAAAGTTGGTACATTCGCAAATGTTCCGACTGCTCCACTGATTTTCCCAGCTTCGACGCCTTTTGCTGCATGTTCAAAACGTTCGATGTTGCGTTTCATCTCAGAGTACCAAAGAGCTAATTTCAACCCAAAAGTTGTCGGTTCAGCATGTACTCCATGAGTCCGACCCATCATTACAGTGTACTTATGTTCTTTAGCTTTTTCACCAATTATCGCTAAAAAGGTTTGTAGATCTTGACGCAACACATCATTCACTTGTTTTAATTGGTAGCCATAAGCTGTATCCACAACGTCTGTACTTGTTAATCCATAATGGACCCACTTGCGTTCTTCCCCTAATGATTCAGAAACTGCGCGAGTGAACGCTACGACATCATGTCTTGTTTCTTTTTCTATTTCTAAAATACGTTCGACTTCAAACGACGCATTTGCACGGATTTTTTCCACATCTTCTTTAGGTATTTCACCTAATTCAACCCAAGCTTCGACAGCCAATATTTCAACCTCTAACCAAGTGTTGTAACGATTTTTATCAGACCAAATGGCCGCCATTTCAGGTCTTGTATAACGTTCTATCATAGCTGTATAAACCCCTTATTTCCAGATTCCTGTATCTGCGATTGTAGCTAGTGTTTTTTCAATATCTTTAGTTAATACTGTAATATGACCAATTCTCTGGCCTTTTGTTGCCTTCTCTTTGCCATAGTAATGAAAGTTCCAATTTGGCTTTAACTGAATTTGAACTTTTATTGCTTCATCTTGTTCAGCCAACATTGTTGCCATGACAGCTGGAGAAAGCAATTCGATTTCAGGCAGAGGCCAACCACAGATTGCACGAATATGGGCATCATATTGTGACAAAGAACAGGCTTCAATACTATAATTCCCTGTATGATGAGGTCTTGGAATAATTTCATTCACATAAAGTGTCCCACTAGAAGTAATGAACATTCCAATTCCTAAGATTCCTATCACTTCAAGATTCTCAGCCACAGTCCGGGCAATCCGTTCAATTTCTTCTTCTACATAGTGGTCGATACGTGCAGGAACAATACTTTCAAGTGAGATCGCATTGCGATGAATATTTTCTGCAACTGGAAAAACGACTATTTGATTTGCTTGATTTCGTGCAACCGTTACAGACAGTTCGCGTTCAAATGGGATCCAAGCTTCCAATACACACGTTCCTCTTTTTAATAAAAAAGCCGCTTTAAAAATATCTTCTTCACTTTGAAGAACACATCGATCTTTTCCGTTGTGCCGTTCACTAATTGTTTTCAAAACACAAGGAAATCCAATTTCGTTGATTGCCCATTTTATATCTTCAACGGTAACAATAGTGACATAAGGAGCTAAATTGATGTTACTAGCTTCTAAATACGCTTTTTCTAATAATCGATCTTGGATGATAGAAAGTAAATCAGCCCCTTGTGGAACAGGAACCGTTTTTTTCATTCTTATGATTGCATCTGCATCAATGTTGTCGTATTCGTACGTTACCACATCACATTTCATAGCAAAATCCATCAATGCTTCTTGATCGTCATATTGAGCAATTATTTGCCAATCTGCAATTTGAGCTGCTGGACAGTCTTTTTCAGGATCCATTACGCCTATATGATAGCCCATCTTTTTGGCAGATAAAGCCATCATTCGTGCGATTTCTCCGCCGCCAATGATTCCAATCAATTTTCCTGGACTAATTAGATTAGACAAACTTATCACTACCTTCTAAAACGATTTGTATTATTGCTCATCTGTTCATTCTAATTTTAGCAGTTATCTTGTCATCTGTCATTGACAATATTCAAATTTTAGTCCTAAATTGATTATAAAAAATAACAGTTGTTATCTTTGTTCTTCTGCTTCGATTTCTTTACGGCGTTTTTTTAATTTTCTTGTCCAAAAACCGCCATTAATGTATTTAGGCTCATAAGAGATGATAAAACTTTTAGGTTCAATTTGACTAATTTGTTTGTATAGTTTGCGTTCTGTTTTTCTAGGTGTCAAGATTTCTAAGACCATCCGATCTCCCTCTCGGCCGAATGCCAAACTCGTTGTCACTCCGTATCCTAAATCACGCAAATCTTCGGGCATTTTAGTTTCTATATCTGGAACAATAGCTGTGACCATGATGTATCCAAGTGCCAAAAATTCTTCGATTTTTATCCCCAGAGCGATTCCAAATCCATATCCTAAGGCATAAACAGCAAGATTGATGTAATTATCTAAACTATCTAGAACCAATCCTAAACCGACAACATAGATCGTTACCTCAACCATCGAAACGAGCGACGCAGCTAAGCGATAACTCTTCATGGTCAACATAAAACGGATCGTATTCAAAGAAATATAAGCGACATTGATGACGAAAATTAATAGTAAAAAAGGTAAATCGACTTCCACTTTTCTCTCCCCTAACTGATAAGTAAATTTTTATACTCTACTTAACATTATCAAAATTTATTTAAATAGCAAGTAAAATAGCTAATAGATCTGCCACTGTAACAAATAAGCGGATCAAAAAGTAATTGTTCTACTTTTAGATCCGCTTAGCATGAGTCATTTATTCCATTTCTTTCTCTACGAATTTCACTTGTCCTTCTTCAAATGCTCGAATACGTGCTAAAGAATAAACATCATAGTTTTCTTCTTCAAGCAATTGACGACCAATTTGAAAAGATTTTTCAATAACGATCCCAACACCCATTACTTGAGCATTCGCTGCTTTGCATAATCTTATCAAGCCTTTTGCAGCTTGACCGTTAGCCAGAAAATCATCGATCAGTAATATACGATCTGTTTTGTCTAGAAATTTTTTGGAAATCACAATCGTACTCGTCGCATTTTTAGTAAAGGAATACACCTCTGTAGAATAAAGTTCATCCGTCAAGGTCAAACTTTTTTGCTTGCGCGCGAATACTACTGGAACACCTAAAGCCAATCCTGCGAAAACAGCTGGTGCTATGCCGGATGATTCGATCGTCACGATTCTCGTAATGCCCTTATCGGAAAAATAATCAGCAAATTCATTTCCGATAGACTGCATGAGTTTAGGATCGATTTGGTGATTCAAAAAGTTATCTACTTTTAAAACCTCTCCTCCTAAAACAACGCCGTCCTTTAAAATTCGATCTTCTAATTCTTTCATGAAGTCCAACCTTTCTTTCTATAACTCATTTAAGTACCGGATAAATAACTTTTTCATTCCTAATTGATTTATAAGCAGCAAAAAAACTTGAAAATGGTTATCCAACCACATCAATATACGTTTTTTCACTTAAAAAGTCAATATTTTTAACATGCTTGTCGTTATCACACTGATAAACACCATAAAACACGAACTATACTACTAAAAAGTAATATATAAGTCGCTTTTTTAACCTTATTTTAAAAAAACAGGGTCCAGAAATTTTAGTTTATTGTATTGATCCTATTTATTAAACCATTAGAAACCATCTCCTAAAATAAACTAGAAATTCTATAAAGAATGTTATATTATTAAGCTAAAGTCTTCATAGAGAGGAGTTTAGCATGCGCAACAGAAGTTTACTAGGACTCATTAAGCACTATTGGTATCTGGGTATATTATTTGTCATTCTTATTGTGGTGCTTGTTATTGGTACACAACAAGAAAAACCATGGTCAACTGATTTTGATGCAACTGAAACAAAATCATCTGTTATAAAAGATAAGTCTGCCAGCGTTGAATCAGAGGCTAGTTCTGCTGAATCAGAAGATAGCGATGATGCTTCCCGAATAGATTCAGAATTATTTTTCTTAAGCGATGACCAAAAAGAAAGTGAAGAATCAGAGCTTGATGAACCAGAAAACGAGGAAACGGAAGATTTAGCTGAAATCAAGTCCGAAGAAATACTCGATGATGACGACCCTATCAATGATTATGATAGTAATCAAACGAATAGAACCAGCAGCTACACACCTACCTATTCTAATGATAACTATAGCCAACCTAAAAGTTCAACTTCATCCACACAAAAAAATCCGACTACATCAACGCCTTCTAAGCAACCTGCTAAAACACCAGCAGCTGAGCCAGAAGAACTAAAAGAATCGATATCGGTTGTGGAATCGGAACCAAAACCAATCGAGATACCAACAGTTGAAGTCGAAGTTGAGGAATCAGCCAAACCAGAAAAAACGGAGGAATCTGCTGCTCCAGAACTCATCGAATCAGAAAAAAACATAGTGGAGGATTCTTCAATTGATACTCCCTCTATCGAAGAATAGAAACTAGTCGATTATTTAAACATTAGTGTCAATACAAAAAAAGTGCATTGTCATTGGACAGCGCACTTTTTTTGGGTTCTATAATTTTTAGTGTTGCTAGATTTAATCTAATTGCATTACTTACCCAAATTTCTGAAGGAATAGGGTTGCTTGTAGCCATGTATAAGATTCAATGAGAATTACAAAACGTTGGCGCTTCAGCGATTAGGTTTTGTTTGAAGCTTGAAAGTCTGTAAGACTACAGGCTTACAGACGGTCCAATGGCTCCACAAGCAAACCCGTCCATTCCAGAAGAAATTTCTTTTTGAAATATCCACACCATTTGACATAGAACTTTTTTTTGTACTAATGTTTAATCTTTTATTGTTTCAGTATCTTCTTAGTTTTCCTCCGTATTTAAACGTTCGACATAGAGACTGACTAGACGTGAACCTTCTACTTTGTTGGACTTAAGTAAGTAGTTTTCATACTCTATACTAACATTCTCATCTGGTCGAGGTATATTTCCATGTTGTGTAATGAAATAACCGGCGATTGAATCTACATCACTGGACTCAATGTTAGTTCCAAAAAATTCATTGAATTTTGATAATTGAGTTGAACCATCTACTAAATAAATACTTTCAGATACTTTTTCGATCATGTTAGATGTTTCATCATATTCATCATCAATATCCCCTACTATTTCTTCAAGCAGATCTTCTAATGTTACAATTCCGACTACTCCGCCATATTCGTCATTTAGTACGGCTAATTGATTGCGCGTGCGTCTTAACTCAAACAGCAAGTCATCCACATGGATCGTTTCAGGAACAAACAATGGTTGATTTAAGATATCTTTTAAATCGATATCATCCAGTTTTGTTGTACGAGAAGCTTTCAACAAATTTTTAACATGGATGATCCCAATAATACTATCTTTATCCTCAATATAAACTGGCACACGAGAATAGGGAATATCTAGTAATTGAGGAATATTCACTTCACTTCCATCTTTATAATCGATCATGAAGGTATCGGTACGCGGAACCATGATTTCTCTAGCCATTTTAGTATCCATTGATAAGATACCTTTTAACATAGTAAATTCATCTGGATCGATTGCTCCAGCTAGTTGACTATTTTCTAGATAAACACGAAATTCATCACGTGTCATTTTTTCTTTTTCTTCCGTAAAATCTATTGGCGTCATTCTCTTTAAAATATCGGTCGAAAATGAGAGCAATTTCACAAATGGTTTAGCTATTTTTTGTACAATAAGAATGACACCAGAAGTCGCGCGAGCAACCTCTTCAGCTTTTTGCAAAGCGACTTGTTTTGGATATAATTCCCCAAACACAAGGGTTATATAAGATAGTACGATCGTCACAACAAATGTTGCTATCTGCGTTCCCCCAGGAATATTTGATAAATAGGGTTCTAGGCGAATGGCAAAACTGGTTGCTGCTGATGCACTTGCAAAGAAACCTGCTAAGGTGATAGCTACTTGAATTGTAGCTAAGAAGTTATCTGAATTACTTAGCAGCTTCAAGATATTTAACGACTTCTTATCGCCTTTAGCTGCTCTTTCTCTTATTTTCCCTTGATTTAGTGATACAAATGCCATTTCTGCTGATGCGAAAAATGCATTAACAGCTGTCAATATAACGATAATTAATATCTGTCCTATCATCGACTGACTATCGGGGTCTGAGTTCATTTATCATTGTCTCCTTTAAATTTTTCTAATTTTTTACAAAGTAGCAATACTATACCACTTTTTGAGCCTATTTTCAACTACTCATCTTTACTGTGTTCTCGCTATTGTTGTTGGAATGTATCCATTTTTTCAAGCATTGGCAACATAGTATCGATTACTGAACCACTTGATTTCCCTTCGATCATAGCCAACATCAAATATTCGCTGTTTTCAGCATCAAAAGCTAACAAGAAACCGTTTGTTTCAGCGTCTTCGCCTTCTGTTTCGGCTTCTGTTGTTTCAGCTGTACCCGTTTTAGCTGCTATTTTTTGGTCAATAACAGCTAATTTGTGAGAAGAACCGTATTCTTTTTCTACAGCCTGAACTAAGTCCTCTTTGATTATTGCTGCTGATTCTGGTGTGACGGCTTGTTTGGATTCTGCTGTTTCTTGATCCGCAGTCAATTTAGGGTAAACAAGTTTGCCTCCATTTGCAAATGGTGTATAGGATACCGCTTGTTGAATGGGATTAAGTAACAATTCACCTTGCCCAAATGCGGTATCTGCCAAGTGCCCTTCTGAATCTAATGTGCCGCTGTTTGATATTTGAGCTGGGTTCATCGCAATTGGCAATTTCAAGTCCTCACCAAATATATATTTGCTTAAACCTGTTTCATAAACTTCTTGTCCCATTTCTAATGCTTCTCGTGCAAAATAAATATTATCTGAATACGCAAATGCATCTGCTAGATTCACACTAGGAACATCTTTCACCCGGGTAACTTTATAATCTCCCCAAGAGGCATCTTTTTGCCAAGATAACCCGTCAATTTCCTGCGTTTCTGCTGGAATGATCGTTCCCGCATCTAGACCTATGCCCGCTGTAATAACTTTAAACGTTGACCCTGGTGCATATCCAGAAGCATATCGCGCTAAAAATGGGCTCATAGGATCGTCAACGTATGCTTGGTAATCTTCAGAACTGATGCCGCTTGACATTAAGTTTGCATCATAAGAAGGCGTACTGACTAATGCTAACAAGCTTCCGTCCGTTGGATCCATGAAAACGGCTGAACCGCTCTCTCCCGTTAATTCATCATAAGCAGCTTGCTGTATCTCAGCATCAATGGTCAAAGTAATATCCTCACCATTCTCAACTTCAGATTCTTGTAATACCATTTTTAGTTCGCTGTCACTTGTTTGGATCTCGATGCGCCCGCCTTTTTGACCTCTTAACCTTTCGTCATAAGTTGCTTCCAAACCAGACTTGCCAATAAGGTCTCCGGCACTCAATGTTGGATTTTTCTCAATGTCATCTGCTGAAGCATCTCCAACGTATCCAATCAAATGGGCAGCTGCTTCATTTAAAGGATATGTACGAGCCGTTGTTTCTTGATAAAGTACTCCAGTAGCTTGTGGTAATTCTGCATCTTGAGCCAATATTTTAAACGGTACAAAGCTTTCTGGCGTTACCCAGCCTTGCTCTAACAAATTTTCTAATTCTTCTACTGCAACGTCATACGTATCAGCAATTTTTTCTAAATTGGTTGTCTTTTGGTCCCCTTCACCTAATGCTGAAGGCTGCAGACCTGCTTGCATAGAGGTCCCAATAGTTGCTAATGGCGAGCCGTCTTTATCTAAAATCTCGCCTCGTTCACCTGCCGTTTTTATGATTGAGATTTTATCCGTTGGTTCCATATCTGGAAAAATAAGTTGTGTATCCCAATCGACTTGATATTCGCTATCTACCTTAGACAACGTTGTTTCGTATGACTTTTTGTCTAATTCACCTAATGCTGTTTCCATGTTTACCGAATAGGAGATCCTATATTCATCCGTTTCCTCATTTTGTGTAAGCGAAAAATCAGACACTTTCAGCTCCGCAGCTCCTATACCGCCATATACTATTACGTAGCGCTCTGCCATCGATTCTCTTGTGTAATCGATAGCAGCCAATGATTCTTCAGAAACGATTTGGCTCATAGCAGTATAATCTTGTTTTTCTACTGCTGCGATAAACGTATCTGCCGTTTTTTGAGCGGCTTTTTCATCTCTGGCTGCCGACCAAGCATTATATCCGATAACTCCTCCAACAATCAATGCAATCGCCGCTATACTGGTACTGATTATTGCCCATAAGGGAAACTTTTTTCCTTTTGTGTTGCTGTTTCGCATCTCACTACACCTGCTTTTAGTTTTTATTTTCTTCTTCTAACGCCTTTTGTTCATCATAAAAAGTTTCTTCTTCTTGACGGTATCTTTTCATTAGATCACTAAATAATTTTCCATTACTAGGTGGTGTGTACGTAATGGCATTCGCACCGGCAGCGATGGTTGCTTTAATGCTCTCTTCTGTTGGACCGCCTGTTGCAATAATCGGTACTTTTGGAAATTTCTTGCGTATTTCACGCACGATATGAGCCGTTTTAGCTGCTCCGCTGACATTCAATATGTCAACACCAGCATCTAATTTTTCTTGGATATCTGTAAATTCTGATACTACCGTTGATATAATAGGAATATCAATTAGTTTATCTATTGCACGATAAGTCTCTTTTGGTGTAGGTGCGTTTAATACGACACCCATACAGCCGTGTGCTTCGGCAAATAAAGCAATATTAGCCGAACGGTGTCCATTTGTAATACCTCCGCCTACTCCAGCTAGGACAGGCATATTTGCTACATTTGTGATCCCTTGGATGATAGCTGGATGCGGTGAGAAAGGATAAACGGCAATGACCGCATCTGCATCATTGTTCATAATAATGGCGATGTCCGTTGTGAAAATAAGCGAACGAAATCGCTTTCCGTTTATGATGATGCCACTTGCTGTGTCAATTATTTCTGGAACTGCTACATAATGCTTTCTCAAATCAGTCGTTATACTTGGAGAATCTTTTTTAGCTACCATTTCCCCACTCCTTTTTAGTTGTCTTTATACCGTTTATTTTAACGAATATCTGATCTAATTGCTATCATTCTGCAATAAATAAAGCGATTACTTATTGTCATTAATAAGAAGTTGAAATAAAAATTCCAACTTCTTACTGGACATTCTGACTGTCTATTCTAAAAGATATCCCAAAAAGAGAGCTCAAAGGCATAATACACTTAGATGCTTAGTCTTGATCATATTGATTTAAGTCGTATTGTTCGATTAAGCGAATCAGTTTATTAGGATAATCAGGATCGGTGGCATAGCCGCTTTTTTGTAATGCGTAAGCCGCTTCTTTGTAGTCCTTTGATGCTAAGACTTTAGCATATTGATCTGTATTCCAGGTCGTTCCTTTAGTGAATAATTTTGAATGATCTTCCATCGATTCTTGCCAAGTAGTGTATTTTCTGAATTCTGCATTAACTTCGATCCATTCTCCGTCAACAAATTCTCTAGTAGTCATCGTAACAGTTGGGTCAGCACTATCCCCTTTGATTCCATAAAAATTATTATTTTTTACAGAGAGTTCACTAGTACCCCAATCTGATTCAAGTATGGCTTGAGCGATGCTGATACTCGGTAAAACACCGTATTCTTCTTGCAACACTTTGGCGTAACCAACAATTTGGACGATAAAATGATGCTGGTCTTCTTCTTCTTGCTTGTCTTGATATACTTTTATTTCAGGTGTCTCTTGTGCTAAAAAATAAAGGGTCCCAAGAAAAATGAATACAAAAATAAAGAGTGTTACCAAGAAATAGCTAGGCTTTATTTTTTCATTTCCCTTACGCTTCACCTTTTTATAGGTACTTTTTTTTTGCTTTTTAAGTGGCATAACTTTCTTCCTTTCAATGAAAAAACAAATTACCTTAAACGAGTTTACTTACCAGCTTCTTCTAATAAAGCAACGTACTCTTCTAAAGCTAACTCATGTTTCTTCATATAACTTGCATTTTCTTTTCCAACGTAACGAAAATGCCATGATTCATATTCGATGCCAGTTTCATCTTTTTTACCTTCAGGGAACCGCAAGACAAATCCGTACTCAGCTGCATGCTCAACTAACCATTGTTGTGATGCTTGAGTATCAAATTCAGCAACAAGCCCTTTGCCTGTATTCACCCATTCTGTATCCATCACATCAATGGCAAGTCCGGTATGGTGTTCACTTCCTCCAGGAATAGCAATATAATCTTCCGTTAATTTAACGGCTTCTTCTTGAGAAAGGCCTTCATCTAAATATTGTTGGATCTTATTGTTGTAATTTGTGGTTTGCAACTCAACTGAACGATAAGTTGAAACGGCTAGTATCTCATGACCCGCTTCTTTTCCAGCATCAGCCATAGCGACATAGTCTTCAATGATCCTTTCATCAACCAAATAACCATTCGGTAATTCACTTAAGGGTATTTCTACCGATTCATCTATTTTTGTCCAATTATTAACGAGTATTAAATTCCAATCATCTGATGAAACAGCTGGTAAAGTATCCAGCATTGCCTGATGTTCAGCTTCTTTTGCTCGTTTTTGTTCTTCTTCTGGTGTTAATTTTTCAATAGAAGAACTGGTTTCAGAAGCTTGATTAGAAGCTTGATTAGATTCAGAACCGGATTCTTGATTAAATTGTTCGCACCCTCCTAAGATACCAGTTGTTATCAGTAGCAAGGCTAATTTTTTTTTCATTATTTTAAAGACTCCATTCTAATTTTTTATTTCATCTAAAAGGATCATCCAATAAATAGTGTTGGTATATTGAAATGAGATTTCTGCTAGAATAAGATCCATTGCGTCGCTAAAAGCAACCTCTATTCCTTCATAAATTTTGGGTGATTGATTTACGTTGTCCACCAACACTAAAGATTATAGATCCCTTATAAGCATCTTTATGCTTAAGATAGTGTACTTTTGAGTTCACTCCTTTATAATAACATTAATATAGAATAAGGTTAACAGGAAATCTTTTGGAGGTTTACTCATGAAAAAAGAAACGTTCACAGATCAACTTTACAAAGCATCCCAGGGTATTGCTGCAGCAGTTGTAGTAACTTTAGGTATTGGACTGTTGATTCAAAGTATTGGAGAACTATTAGGTCTTACAACACTTGTCACTATTGGTGCTGTTACGAAAACATTATTGATTCCTGGATTGGGGATTGGGATCAGTTATTATTTGAAAACAGATATTTTAACTATGTTAAGTGCCTCGGCAGCAGGAGTGATCGGCGGCCGCGCATACATTTTTGCAAATGGTGTGCTGTCTTTAAAAAGCGGTGAACCTGTTGGAGCGCTAGTGGCTATTGCCATAGCGATCGTCGTCGGCACCTTTTTGTTCAATAAAACACGGTTCAACATGATTTTAGTACCTTTTGTCAGCGTATTGATCAGCGGATCAGTAGGCTACGCTTTGTCCTCACCCATAGCCTACATACTAAACTCGGTCTCATCATTGATCACTTCTTCTGTAGCTGGTTTTCCTCTTTTATCATCAATGGTTTTAGGATTAGTTTTCGGTATGCTGATTTTATCACCGGCTTCATCAGCCGCTGTTGCTCTAGCTTTACAATTAGACGGTGCTGCCGGAGCAGCTGCTCTAATTGGATGCAGCGTTCAGTTTACGGTTTTTGCCTTTCTCAGTCTGAAGGATAATGATGCTGGAACATTCTTAGGTCAATTGATCATTACTCCAAAACTGCAAACTGGCAATATTATTAAACATCCTAAAGTGGCTTTATTTCCATTGCTTTTGGGAACGATCTTAGCTCCTGTCGGGGTTCTAGTTTTTAATTTAGAAGCCTCCGCTGAAATTGCAGGCATGGGTTTATGTGCTTTAGTTTCTGTTTTCGGGATCGCCTCTTCTCAAGGGATGGCTGCTACCTTTTCATACCTTTTTGTGGTGATTTTCTTACCAGGTTTATTGAGTATCGTATTCAAGCCTTTCTTGCTTAAATCAAATCTGCTAAAACCCAACGAATTAAAAATTACTATCTAAACGAAAAAAGAGTTACCAGGGATAGATCCTGGCAACTCTTTTTTTGATCTACTATCGTTGCGTGTCTAAACGGGAAGTTCCACATCCTTTTTTAGTTGAGCTGCACTTCTCAGATACTGGGCTATTTTAAAAATTGACGCAATGCGCGGGATGCTCTTGCTTTCAATTTATGAAAATCGCTGCGTGTCTAAACGGGAAGTTTCGCATCCTTTTTTAGTTGAGCTGCGTTCGACAGGCTCTCGGAAAAAACAGAATCTCTTCAAGGATGGAACATCCTGAAATGGACCCTGTGTCAAGGACATTTTAAAAAAGAGACCTCATGAAACACTCAATAAAAGCTGCTCCCTGTAATGAACAGGGGGCAGTTTTTTCAGATTCCATTGTCCACGTTCATTGTTGTAATAGTCCATATAATCAGTCACAATTGCTCGAAGTTCTTCCAAATTCCCACAATCTTTATACTCTATTTCATCTTTCAAATGTCCAAAGAACGACTCTTGTGGAGCGTTATCCCAACAGTTCCCTCTTCTGGACATGGATTGCCCTAACTGATTATCAGCCAATTTCTTATGGAATTTAGGGCTGGTGTAATGGACTCCCTGATCTGAATGGATAAAGGCATCTTTATGTAGCGTTGTGCTATGGGCACTCATTAATAAATCAACCGTTGTTAATGAAAGATCAAGTTTTAAACTGTCAGACACATAGTGAGCTAGAATTTCTTTCGTTGTTCCATCTTTTACAGTTGATAAATAACCTATAAACCCGCCGGTTCCAGGTAAATAAGTGATATCTGTTAATAAAACTTTATGGGCTATTCCTTGATCAAACTGACGTTTCAACTTGTTCTCAACAGTGCTGTGTTCTTTGGTGGCTTTTGCCATTCTTTTATAGGGGTTTGCTTTACGAATAGGACAGAAGATATTAAATTTCCTCATCAGGCGCTGTACTTTTTTACGATTGACGGTAATGCCCAGAACGTTTAGGAAGTACATTACGATACTTCGAGAACCTTTCTCGTAACCACGGTAGTTATAAGCTTCTTCAATTTGAGTTCTCCAGACTTGATCTTCCTCATCACGTGCATTTCTACTGTCTAAACTTTTAACATAATTGTAGTAACCTGAACGAGAAACACCCAACGCTTTACAGGCATCTATGAGGGTTCCTGTATAGGAACCCTTGGTTTTCATTTCATGGATCCTTGAAAAGATTCTGCTAATCTTTTCGCTGTTTTCTGGCCTCCTTTCGCTCCATTCTGATTTTTTTAACAAGTCATTTTCTTGTCCTAATAATAGGATTTTGGCCTGTAACTTTTCAATTTGTTGTTCAAGTGTTAATGGTGTTTTTCGAGGTCTGCCTGAACAATCTTGTCGTGTATCTTTCAATGCCAAAACACCATTATCACGGTATCTTTTTCGCCATTTACCAGCGAATGATCTTATCCTACTTTTACCAATCATTTCCGGATCAAATCCAGCTTCAATAAATAGTTGCTTAGCCGTTTTTGAACCCAATGATTCTGAAACAAAGTAGCGTTTAAACTCATCGGAATAAGTAATACTTTTCTCCGATACATTTTTAACGTATGGGTTTGCTTTTAAAATTTGAATTTGTTCTGGTGTAAATGTTAATTTTGACATTTATCCGCTCCTTTCTGCACGAAGTGCAAGTATTAACCTATTCTTCTTTATATCAGTATACAAAAATAGACCCTATAGAGAGCACCTTTTTTTGGTGTCCATTCTATAGGGTCCATTTTATCCTCTGCGAGTTTCTTTTTTTTCTATCAAGTCTTAACGTCGAACTCCGCATCCTGAATATTTTTGTTGAACCATTCCAATAAATTGGGTTTGTCGGTTTTTATTTGTTGCTGGATAATTCCAGGTAAACGCAATTCAATGATGTCCTTGTAGCTCCAAAAATCATACCCGTTCTTAATGATAAGGATCGTTGTATTCTGTTTGCGGTGATGCTCCATTATTTGCTCTTCGGTTTCTTTTTTAAATTCTAGCTCGGCTGTACCGCTGTTCACCCATTTTTGTGCTACATGAAATTTGATAGCTAGATATTCATTAACGGGATTGGCTTTAACTTCTGGAAAAAAGGTAGCGTTTCGGCAAACTTTTTGTACTAGCATCCATTCGTATTCGGTAAACAACCGAGAAATCTTTTCCATATTTTCAGGTTTCAGTCCTTGGTTGCCTTTTTTCCATCGATCCCAACTTTGTGGTGTGATACCTAATTGTGAGGTGTAAAAAGCTTTTTCGCTAATATACTGCTCCTTTATAGCTCTTAAAACAATTTCTACTAATGCGTCATGCATGTCCATCATTCCCCTTCCAATTGATAAATACTATTCAATAAGTGCTACCTTTATTTTACACCTATTACGTTAACTTTCAAATTGTATGCCCTTACTTTTATCCGTTTTTTTGAAACATAAAGCTTTTGTTGCCTTCCTCTTTCCATCTAGTGTTTTTCAATGGTAGAATATATTTGATAACGGATAACTAAATTTTGGGAGGCTTTCTATGAAAAAGTTAAATTGGGGAATTTTAGGTTTAGGTCAAATTGCAAATGAATTTGCAGAAACGTTTAATGTCGAAAATGCAGTCCTCTATGCTGCGGGTTCACGAAACGATGAAAAAGCAGCTGCATTTGCTGAAAAATACGGAATTGAAAAATCCTATGGTTCGTACGATGCATTACTAGCAGACCCATCTATTGATGTAGTTTATATTGCTACACCGCATAGCCATCACGCTGAGTTGATTTTAAAAAGTTTAGAATATGGCAAACACGTGTTGTCGGAAAAAGCTATTACGATGAATAATAACCAATTATCTCAAGCAATGAAATTAGCTGAAGAAAAAAAGCTCGTTTTAGCTGAAGCAATGGTCATTTACCATATGCCGCTTTATCATAAGTTGAAAGAAATCGCCCAAGAAGGTTCTCTCGGCAAACTAAAAATGATCCAAGTCTCTTTTGGAAGTTTAAAAGAATGTAAATTTCAAGTTTAAGTTAGCCACTTGTTAAAGAATTATTTCATGTGAAAATTAAAGAGCTTAATTCATTTTGTAAGGCTTGGTGCTACACTGAGATATCACAAGTTTATCGACGAACTGTCTACGGTCATCTTCCCAGCTTTCAAGTTATGCCGAAAAAGGCTTTTAAGCTGTTTGTCGTTCTAGGCGAAGTGCGTTCACAAAGCAGTCATGTGGGGTCCTATAATCTAATATTTTTCTGGGATAATCATTCATCCATTGTTGAATTCGCAGGCATTGTGTCTCAGTGAATTGGCTGATAGGCTTCCCTTTAGGAATGAATCGACGAATAAATTTATGTTGATTCTCACTCGTTCCTCGTTCAAAAGAAGCATAAGGGTGGCTGAAATAAACATCTAAAGTGTCTTTCAAAGCCTCATCTAGTCCCGCGAATTCAGAACCATTATCTGAGGTAATCGTTTTGAAAAAAGTTGGAAAGTCCTCTCTGGATCGTGCTTGAAGAGTACGAATCGCTTGATTTACAGATTCTTGATCTTTACCATTTATTTTCATAATAACTTCAAGGCGTGTTTGGCGTTCAACCAAAGTGAGTAATACGGCATCTGTCTTTATTTTGTTGCCAATCACAGTATCGATTTCCCAGTGACCAAAGGTTTTACGATTATCAATTTCTTTTGGACGGTTGTCAATTGATTGTCCAAGTATACGCTTATTTGGACGCTTCTTCAGAGATAATACCTTCGGTTTCCGAGACAGCTTTTCTAGAAGGTCGAGGTTTTTCGTTCTCATAATCTCTCTATCTATCCAGTAATAAAGTGTCGTGGTACAAGGGATAATTGTGGGATCAAACAGCTCATGCTTTAAAGCAAAGCCAACCACTACATCAGGTGACCATTTATCAGTCAACATTTTATCATCGGCCCACTCTATAAAGGCATCTGTATCCGCCCATTTTGGTCGACGGCCACAGTTTAAACGATGCTTGTCATAAACAGCCTGACCGGTACCAGCATCATAAATTCTAATAAAATAATCATAAATCTTACTCTTTTGCTTTTGACGTTTAAGTTGAGTAATTGTTCCACGCTTTATCTCATTATTGATTGTTTGAGGTACTCGATTCAGGACAATAGCAATAGGACGATTCGAATAATCTTCCTGTTTCAAAATAGCAATTTGAGATCGTTCTGAATAAGATAAGTGTTTCCCCTTACGTGCTGGTGTGTTATCGTTAGAGTGCGTCATGTGAATTCATCCTGTCTATTGAGAGTTAGTGGTAACTTCAATATAACATGAAATTCACATGGCGTTTTTATATTTTAGCCTTAGTGGCTAACTTCATTATATAATCCAGCAAGTTTAAAAGAAGAAGATTCAACTAATCGTTTCTTTAACAAGAGTCTTGCTGGTGGGGCATTACTAGATATCGGCATTTATGCTCTATCTTTTACTCGTTATTTCTTGACCAGCCAACCGCATGAGATCCATACGACCATGAATTTTTACGAAACCGGTGTGGATGAGCAATCAGGGATCATACTGAAAAATGATCACGATGAGCTAGCTACTATTTCGCTTACTTTTAGAGCTAAGATGCCCAAATTAGGAATCGTGGCCTTTGAAAATGGTTTTTTCACGGTCAATGATTTCCCGCGTGCAGAAAAAGCTACCTTAACACACCCGGATGGATCAGTTGAAACAATTGAAGCTGGTGATACGAAACAAGCTATGAATTACGAAATAGCTGATATCACAAACTTGATTTTATCGAATCGTCCAGATCCTTCACTTGCTCTTACCCATGACGTAATGGAAATTATGGACACGCTAAGAACTAAATGGGATCTTCATTACGATTCTGAATAATACTTTATTTTAATCTTGATAAAAAAGCTACAGCTGCTGAAACAAAACTTGCTAATAACTAAAAAAACGTTAATTGCAAAATGCAATTAACGTTTTTTAGTTATTTCAACTAGTTAAGTAAATTCTTTAGGCTAAATCACTTTTTTTCTATATTTTTTGAAGCTATTAGCCCTAAAAGCCAAACCTATATCAATTTTTCGTTTTGCAAAAATCCTGAATCCTTCAAGTGATAAAAGCTTGTTCGATTCTATTTCTTTTAATTTTTTATAGTGCCAATTATAATAGATAACTTGTTTGATTCGTGGTATATTTTTAGCTAGATTTTATCCTAGCCCTTTTTTAATTAGAGACTGGATCAACAACTTGTGAATAAGAACAAACTTTATTTCTGCCGCTTTTTTTCGCTGCATAAAGGGCTTGATCAGCATGGTCATAAAGCTGATTTATTTCTATTGTCGTATCATTATAGGTTGTAATACCTATGGAAATTGTAACATGAATGGATGTGGTCCCATTCTTGATAACAAAAAAAGAATTTTCCACTATTTTTCTTAGTGCATCTGCTTTTTCATATGCTTCTTCATGGCTACAGTCTTTGAGCAATACTGAAAATTCTTCTCCACCATTTCTAGATATAATATCGTTAGGACCTTGACTCATTTTTAAAATTGCTGCTAATTTTTTTAGTACCACATCACCTTCTAAATGGCCATAAGTATCGTTCACTTGTTTAAAATGATCAACATCTACGATCATAATAGAAATACTCTCATTTTCTTTTTCCAGTCTACTTTTTGCTTTATTAAACGCCAATTCAAAACTACGAACATTATTTAAGCCTGTCAATGGATCCGTAAAGGCATACTTGTTATTTCTTTTGAATATAATCTCAGTTTCATTCAAGTAGTCCATCATATAAACAGCGATGACTCCTCCTAAAATACAAATGATCCAGTAGGTTACTATTAAAAATAAATTAAAACTCTTACCTAGTGTAAAGATAACGTTCAATACTGTATAAACAATATTGCTAAAAGTAAGCATAACTACAATGGAAACCCACCGATTTTCAATTCTTTTAAAACAATAATAAAAAATCACCCATGAAACAAGCACAAAAATAACATTAACAAATGAATAAATGCTCACACCCATCATAAACCTAACAAAAATAATTAGAGCAGCAGTTAGTAGGCTTGATAACCAATTTTCATAAAGAACAACCAACATAAAAGGGATAATTCGAAGATCAATCATAGAATTTGTGCCAGTTTTAATACTAAAGCGCATTAAAACAGCAGCCAGAAGTCCTCCAAATAAGCCCTTTATAATAGCTGTACTTACAGTTTGCATTGCGAAAGAACTCTTTTTCACGAGTTCTTTATACACAAATAGTGACGTAATCATCACACATAGATTCAGAAAAAAACCATCATAAAACGATAACATATTGCTTCTCTTCTTTCCGTTCTTTTATTTTCTTTTTGCAAATAAGAATTTATATGTGACATAATTATACTACAGTTATTTAACTATAGTGATTAATTCGATAAAATGTAAAAAAATATACCTATTTGCTTGAACACCTTAATTGTTTAAATAACTAATTTAATAAAAGTTATCCTATTAATTTTTCAGATAACTTTAAACAACAAAAAAATGAGTCTGTTCATCAGTTTTCTGATAAACAGACCCTTTTTCTTATTCTCAACTAGTTATACCCCAGCCGCTCTCTTTCCTAGCCAAATAGTTACGCTAAAGCGTACTTTAAAAGAATATCAAGCGTTTTTTAGTTTCAGTTCTTCGTGAAACAGCTTTATACGAAGAACTTGACTGGCTATTTGTTATCACTCTAACGTGAAACGACTCTTCACGAATAAGTGACACATCAAACTGGTCGTCACTTATACGTCAAAGTGGGTTTCATAAGGAAGTGAAGCAAAAAAAACTCACTTCCCTTTTTAGGCTGTATAATTTTTGGTGTGGATGAAGAAATTCATTCGCACCTATTTTTTTATAAAAAAATAGAAACAAATGAATTTTCCAGTTAGAATAAAGTCACGACAACCCACTAGAAAGGAAAATTCATATGTCTCATAATAATTGTATCCGAACTGCACTTGATTTAAAAGATAAAAATATCTTTTTTGATGAAAAATTTTGCGAGGAGAAACGAATCAAAGGGTTCAGATCAAAAGTTTTCTATGCCACTTTAACGTACAAACCCACTCACTGTGAGTGTTGTGGGATGAAGAACCACGCCTACTCTATTGTAAAGAATGGGTATTTAACCTCTAGGGTTAAATGGGTCAGTTCGACTCATTATGCAACGTCTATTCGATTAAAGAAGCAGCGGTTTCTTTGTAGAGCATGCGGTGTTACCTTTGTTGCACGTTCTCCTGAAATTGAAGAAGGTTGCTTCATCGCTAAACGGGTCAAACAGTCTATCGCGGTTGAATTAGCCGACACTATTTCTATAAAAGACCTGTCTAAACGGCATTTTGTTTCTCCTACCACTGTAGACAGAGTCTTGAAACAACTCAATCAGTCTGTTAAAAATACCTTCAAATCCTTGCCGCAACACCTCTCTTTCGATGAATTTCAATCCGTTAAAAACGTCGAAGGAAAAATGAGCTTTATTTATTCGAATGCAGACACACATGAACCAATCGATATCTTGCCAACTCGGCTGCTACTAGCTTTACGCCGTCACTTTCTTCGCTATCCCTATAAGACGAGGATGAACGTAAAAACGATTGTCGTAGACATGAACGCGGCCTACTTTACATTAGTTAAAGATCTCTTTCCTAATGCTAAAGTGATCATTGACCGTTTCCATATCGTTCAGTTGATATCACGCTCGTTGAATCAAACCAGAGTTCAAACAATGAAACAATTCCATACCTCTAATTCAGAAGATTTAAAGAATTACAGAAAATTTAAAAGGTACTGGCAACTCCTGTTAAAGGATTCAGACGACTTAAATTTTAAGGATTACCGCTATCAACGACTCTTTAAAAAACCTTTACCGAATACAGAAATCATCGACTACCTACTTACGCTCGACGAGACTCTTAAAGCGACGTATGATTTGTATCAAAATCTTCTTTATTATTCTAAAAAAAATGACTATAAAGGGTTTAAAGACCTTGTACTTAAGGCTTCTCCTAAAGAGTTATCTCCTTTTATGCAGACTGCCCTTAAAACCCTGCGTAAACACTTGCCTAGGATAAAACATACTTTTATGTATCCCTATTCTAACGGTGCTTTAGAAGGGTCAATCAATAAAATAAAAGTCATCAAACGGGTTGCTTATGGTTATCGGAATTTTCAGAACTTTAGATGTCGTATTTTGATTAGTTTTAAAGCAAAAAAAAGCAGCGCGAGAAGATTCTCTCACGCTGCTTAAACAAGACGTTATTTCCAACTAAATTTAGCTCATCCACACCATTTGACGTAGAGCCCCTTTTTATCCATAAGGAAGTGAGTTTTTTTCGATAACCTTTTTGATTTTTTTATTTATTACTCAAACAATCCTTTTATAGCAGCCCAAATTTGACTAAAGAAGTTGCCGATTTTATCTAATAAACCACTATCTTCAGCTTGCTGTAAGGCATCACCAAATTTGTCTTGAACGGTATTAGACAAGTTACTTAGTTGTTCTTTTACTTGGTCAGAATCGATTGCACTCGTTTGTTGGTATTTTTCAAATAAGGCCATCAAACGATCGATTTGTTCTTGTGTAACGGCATCTTGTAAATTATTTTTTTCTAACGCTTCATTAATGATTCGTTGTACATCTTCTTTTGTAGCCAATTCACCTTGCTGCTCTTTTAAATCAGCTAAGCTTTGTTTTATATCAATGATCGCTTGGTCAAATTTAGCTGTATCAAATGCTTCATCTTCAACGTTTTCTTGTGCGATTTCATTTGTTGTTTCTAATTCATCTTGTGCTACTGCCATACGTTCTTGGTCTAATTCTTCTCCGTTAACATCGAAAGCTTTATAAATCCCAGTTAAAGCACTCTCTCCGGTAACCTTTCTGACACTTGCTACTTCGATTTTTACGTCATTGACCCCTGCAGTAATAGCTGCATTTGCATATTGGTCTTGTGTTATTTGACTGATATTTTCTGGAGTAACGATTTCTACATCGACACCATCGCCAACATCTTGTTTTTGTACCAATACGGATGAGATCATACTAGCTGTATTTCCTGAACCTTCACCTAAATAATCCACCAAATCTTGCCCTGAAACACTATCGATAGCTACATTTTCAGGATCATTAATTTCCAATAATGCCTCTGTTTCAGTTATTTGACTTTCAGATAATCCACCACCGTAGATAAAAGTAGGTTTCCCCCATTTTTCATCGACAACGGTTGTATCGATTCCATCAGTTGTCGCACCCGCAGATTGCGGCAAGACAACTAGCGTCGCTCCTAACAAACTCATTGCAGTTAAAGCCGTTAAACTCATTTTTTTTAATTGATTCATTTTCAAGTCCTCCATTACACGTTTTTTCCACCTATTTTACTCGTTCTTATTACCAGTATACCCAATTCTTATTAAGAAATAACTAAGCTTTTTAATAAATATTTATATAAAAAAATGATTTAGGATAAATTCATCCTAAATCATTTACCATAAATTATGTGCTAGCATTACCGCTCCAAAGCAACCTTATGAAGTACACTAAATGGTTTAAATTAATAATTGCTATTCAAAAAATTGTCGGGTTGTATGCTCAACAAGATTACTATGTATCTTTAGAATAACAAACATTTCTAACGTTGTCCAAACAAACTTTAATGTTTTCTTAACAAACCCTGAAAAGTTGTATGGATAATCTTTAGAAAAGACCTATTCTTAAGAAAAATTATTGATAAATAGCTCTTTGATAGCATCTCAACACCTATTTTGATTTTAATTTGCTTAATTATTTTTTGAAACTTTTTATAATTTATTTAAAGTAAACGATATCAATCACTTGATTTCACATCAAATGAAAACTAATTCTAATTATTTTTTCAGAATCAACATGGCCGTCGGTTTCATTTTATATTTCATTGTTTTTCGGTTTTGGATCGAAATTTTTCCGTTCAATTGTTCCCCATTGTTTACTACCTTTACGATAATTAAAAAATGCTTTCACTCTCCACCATACTGTTAATGGACGGTAATAGAACTGCTCTAAAATACTAACCATGAATAGCAATAAGATATCTTTCAAATTGCTGTAACGTTTATAAGAAATTTCTTCGAACAGAATAGCCGAAAAAGAAAATAAAATCCCCATCAAACAGGTTAACAAAAAGATAATACCAACATAAGAAGAGAGGATGTCTAAATAAATAGCTACTCCCATTACAATATATCCTATCATTTCAATCACTGGTCCTAATAACTCTACTAAAAAGAAGTAGGGCATTGAAGCTAGACCAACAGACCCATATTTAGGATTGAGCATCATTTTTTGATGTCTGTTTAAAGAATCAAATAATCCTCTATGCCACCTTACCCGTTGCCCTTTCAAATCTTTATAGCTGTCAGGTGCTTGTGTCCAGCAAACGGCATCTGAAGCAAAATCAATGCGGTAAGGTTCACCATTTTGACGGAACTTTTCATGTAATCTTAGAACAAGTTCCATATCTTCCCCAATCGTACGCTCAAATCCGCCAACTTCTAATACAGCGGATTTTTTAAATAGGCCAAATGCTCCTGAAATAATCATCAGTGCATTGAATCGTTGCCAGCCGACACGACTCGTTAAGAAAGCTCGAAAATATTCAATAACTTGAAACCGTTCAATCATTTTCTTAGGAACTTTGGTTTGAACAATTTCCCCATTTTTTATAGTACTGCCATTTGCGATTCGAACCATCCCGCCTACTGCAATCGTTTCTTCATATTTAAGAAATGGTGAAACAATCCGTAATAAAGCGTCTTTTTCAATGATACAATCAGCATCGATCGCACAAAAAAAAGGATAAACGGAGACATTTATGCCGGCGTTCAATGCATCTGCTTTACCGCCATTTTCTTTATCTAATAAAATCAGATCTGAATTTTCATGAGATTTATATGCTTGTTTGATAAGGTTTGTTTCGATTTTTATATCACTATCTAGTTCTACAGGATATAAATCAAAAAATTGAATCAGTTTAACCATTGTCTCATCTGTTGATCCATCGTTAACGACGATCACTTCAAATTCTGGGTAATCTAACTGCAAAAAAGAACGGACACTTTCCACAATTGTTTGTTCTTCATTATAAGCCGGTACAATAATAGAAATTGGTTTAGTGTAATGACTGACACTTGTAATATTTGTTTGAATGATTTCAATAAATTCCCTTAGTCGTTTCCAAGAAACTAGGATAAGGATAAGATACAAGACTGTGACCGTGATAGCATACACTAAAATAAACATACTAAAGTAGTAAATGAAATTTTCTATCAGCATCATTCAGTCCCACTTCCTTTCATTTTTAATTGTGTAAATTGATCAGCAGTTTCAAACTTCTCATATTTCTGATCAAGCATGACATTATCTGGATAACGTTTTTTTAAATTGTTTATGGCATTATGGCGTACCCACCAATTTTCATCCTTTAGCATGTCCATTAGTAATCCTTGTTCACTAGGTGCGTTTAACAACGGAAGATCTTTTGCTAGTACTGCCCGCACTTGCCAATCGATTTCTTTTTTATATAGTTCTTGAAAAAAAGAAAAGTAAAAGTCATTTTCACTTGTAGCCAGTGCACGAATAGTAGCTATCCGAACTTCTCTTGATTCTTCTAAGTAAGGTAAAAGCTGGTTTACCAATAAAGGGTCCTCTTTTTTTAAACGGTTTCTTAAAACTAATAATAAGATGATTTTATTTTTATCTAGTGTAGCTTCACGTAAAAAATGAAGGATTTTTTCAACATCCATATGGAGATGATTCAACATATCAATAATACGATCACTCATAATAGATGACTCTAACAAAGCTTCGATATAAATTGGTAATTCCTTTTCTGATAAAGGCAAGGATGAAATAGCATAAAAAGAATTGTACTTGATTTCGAAATTTTTACTTGTTGTTCCTTTGATTAATAGAGGAAATGCTTTATGGAAGCGTAGTTGACTAAAAAATTGAATATGCTGTAAAGTTAGCTTTTTCGAAGCATCTGCAATCAATTCATCATAAAAACCTAGCTGCCCTATTACCCACAGACTATTTTCAACTGTCTCAGGCTTCTGGGCATATTTCATAAGTGTATCAAAGACAACTTTTCGTTCTTTTTTAGTTTTAAAAAAATTTAATCTTTCGACAAGCTGACTCGGATCATTGATTTTTTCTTCCATGATCGGTTGGATCAGTTTGCATGCCCTTTGATAACTTTTTTCACTTAATCGATACTTCTGATTAATGATGACTGTAAAAATAACAATGCCTAAATTCGTAATAAATAAACTGATAACTCCTAACAAAGCAACATCAAGTAATAAATAGTTCATTGTATCTCTCCTGTCTTCTGAGGTTTGGTACAACTGTCATAAGAACTTATTCCTTTAAAATTTCTTCTATACTTTCTAAAAAAAACCTGACAACTTCAGGATCAAATTGTGTCCCTGAATTTTTTTTGATTTCAACAATAGCTTCTTCTTGAGTCATAGCTTTACGATATGGTCGATCTTGTGTCATCGCATCATAAGCATCCACCACTGAAATAATACGAGATAATAAAGGGATATCGTGTCTCGTTAATCCATCTGGGTATCCCTTCCCATCTGAGCGCTCATGATGGTGCAAGATAGGCAGTGCAATATCAGCTAAACCTTCGATAGACTTAATGATTTGATAGCCAATAAACGAATGTTTTTTCATTTCGGCCATTTCTCCATCCGTCAATTTGCCTGGTTTATTTAAAATGGCATCATCGATCCCAATCTTACCTACATCATGCAGCTCTGCCAATAAAGCTAACTCATCCATTTGACAAGGTGACAATTTCATCTTTTTTCCAACACTTTTTGACAAAGTCACCAGTCTTTCTGCATGTTCTTCAGTAAACTTACTTCGTACTAATAAAGTTGTTTTGATAGAAGTTAAAAGAATATTACGCATACTATCGCGGTTGAGCATCTTTTGCTTATCCATATAATCTTGAGCCTTGTTGATCATTTTTTGGATATCATAATCCATCGTGCACTTTGTTTCAGACCCTAATGCAAGATTGATTGCTGCTTGGTCTTTACTAATTTGGTCATTGTACTCCCTGATCGCATCCTGAATTTTTTCAATGTGCCAAGAGACTTGTGAGCTGTCAGTATTAGGCAATAAAATACTGAATTCGTCTTCTCCGTAACGAGCAATATATCCATTTTTGGGAATACTTTCTCTTAAAATAGTTGTTATTGCTTTTAAGAGCTGATCTCCTTCGTAATGTCCATAGTGCTGATTGATTCTTCTTAATCCATTAACATCTCCCATAATGATTGACAGTGGTAAGTTCTTTTCATTGTCACAAGCAACTTTTAATTTCTCAAATTTGATGTGATTGAACGAACCTGTTAAAGGATCATGGAACATCAAATGATTGATTTCTGCTTGTTCTGCTTTTCTTTTTGTCATATCAGCAAAAGTTAATATTCCTCCAAGTAAGGTTCCGTTACTCGTTTTTGGTTTAACAAAATATTCCACTGGATAGAGGGTTCCATCCATTCGTATGAAATAAATCTCATTTGATTGACACGGCTGTTTTCCAATCAATTTATTGAGGATGTCCTGCTTAACGGTCGTTTCTTCTGTTGACAACGAATCCTTAATTAAATGATTAAAAATTGGTTGTCCTACCATTTCTGACTCTTCTTTTATCCCCAATAATTTCATACAATTGAGGTTCAAAAAAGTACATCTCCCATTCAAATCGATCCCGCAAATTGCTTCTTCTGTTGAATCTAATATCAAACTCAATTGATTTTCGGTTTGTTTTAAATCTTCTTGTGCAATATTTTTTTGTAATAGTTCAGTTGTTGATTCTGTATAGGATATAGCCGTATATTCCTTCTCAAACGAAAAAATTTGGATTCGGTAAAACTGTTTTTTTAATTCAAAATAGTAGTCTGTTTTATCATTTTTTTTTGCTTTTTCACTTGCTTTTAAAAACTGTATTGTTTTTAAATTTATTGATTCGGAAATTTCTGTTACTTTCTTTCCGAGCAATGCATCTTTGTTCATTCCTATCAAACATTCGTAAGCAGGATTTAAATCTTTATAGATCCCATCTATAACCTTGTTATTGTTATCCTTAACCAGTTCAAAGCAAACAAAGGGATTTAGACTTGCCTGAATTATTTCTGCATAAAAAGATGGCTCCATCATTCTTCCCTCCTTATACTTCACTCGCCTCTTTTGTGAAGTTTCGTAAAATATCTCCTTGTTCTTTAATGCTTTATTTATCATATTCTAAAAAAGCTTCTTTTAATAAGTAATAGGATGGTTTCAATCGTTCGTGGTATGTGGGCAATTCCCACGGTTCCCATAAATAAGGTTCTAACATTATTTTATTGGGCTCAGTGGATCCCTTTTTCACTAAAGCTGCCCCTAGATAAATATTTTCTACACTAACTGCTTCAATACCTTTATTTTGATACAGATCTCCTATAATTTGTTTCGTTGAAGGATCCATGACATTCAATAACTGCCATGGCAAAGCAATTTCAACAATACCATCTTTCACTGCAAAATCAGTCAATGAATTGTACTCTTCATGTTCCGGATTCCCATTTCCTAATACTAAAGCTCCTGTTTCATACTTTGAAAAAGGGATAACTTCATTTGTTTGAGGCAACGTTAATTCAGCTGACAAAGCATGATTCATTGGGTTAAACAACCCTGAATTTTTTTTCGTGTAAGCTGGTTGCTTCTCGATTGCTTCTAATTTTTCTGCATATTGGTAATAATAAGAGTCGTAATAAGCATCTACCATAATGGAGGATCCCGTCGCTCCGTTTATTTTTACTAGAAAATCAGTTGGTCGAGAAAAAATTAATGAACCATCAGCTGTTTGACTATTTCCTTGCTCATCTTTTACATCAATAGCAATAACTAATTGATCTTTTTCAAAATCAAAATCTTTCGCTTCTAATTTCACATAAAGGTATTTTTCATCTGATTTTACTGAAAGAGTATTTTCTTCATTTTTTGACAACTGGTCTTTTTCACTCCACTCAGAATCATTTCCATCAACGTAGACTACGCTTTTTTCTTTCCCAGGATCAAAAGCCAGCAACCCGAAATGTTGCTCATTGGTTTGAGGATTAGACCAGTATGGTCGACGGTCAGACAAATCAAAATCTAGTGTGTTCCAAGTTCGTTTAAACCATTCATCTTGCCACGTAAACACGAGTCCTCCTAAATAACCTTCGTCGTGTATATCCTGCATCATATCGATCAACATTTCGCCTTGTTCGGTCTCCTCAATGCCTCCTTGGTTAAACCCTGAATACAAACTTTCATGAGCTTTCCCTCTAGAAGCCGGTATTCCAAATTCAGCTACCATAACTGGCACAGTATGTTCTTTGATCAGATCTCTTAAATAAGCTTTATAAGTATTGATACTGCCGTCTTCATTTTTCACTTCAGCATACTCAGGCTGATGATTTAGAAATTCTGGATAATAAGGATAGACGTGATAAGAAGCAAATAATCCAGTTTCTAATTGATCTGTGCCTTTTATATGTTCTGTGTTTACGACTGCCATATCCTCAGTCCCATCCGGTTCATTTGGATGATCTAGCATATCTGTCGTTAGCCAGTTGGTATAGCTCAGTGGACGCATAGTTTGATACTCTTGAACTTCATAGGATAAAGTAGCATCCCCTACTTCCGCTAAGAATACCTCAAACGGCGAAGCTCCATCTGTATACAAGTAGTCCCCTTCAAATGCAGTCATTTCTGGGTTCGCTTCATTTGTTTGATTGACAAAATAAGGATCCCATTCGACACCTAATATCCAGCCTATAACGTACTTAGAAATATCTTTTGTGTATTTCCCATCCGCGAAGCCGGCTTTTTCGGGTAAGTTTGCTTGACCGTGTAACACATCTACTAAATTTGTAGCATCTTTTATGAAGTCTTTTTTTATTTTTTCATCTTCAGCATAGGCATCGCTCAATTCAGCAATTCCCTCTTCATTCAAATATACACCGTGCATTAAGTATAGCGGATCGTCATTTTGCAAGTTAAATTCATACAGAGCATCATAAAAATCCGGTTTTAAAATAGTATATACCCGAATAACATCTGCATTCATCTCTTTGATTTGTTTAAACCAACGCAAATATTCATCTTTTGTAATAGCTAGTTCGCCTGGAAAAGTTCCTGGCTTTGCAGCTCCCATATTCACACCAGCTAAAAATGTAGTGGTCCATTCACCATCTTTATAAATATAGAATTCTTTTCCTTCAACTTTTGCTACGTAAGAAAGATCGTTTTCAGATTGGTAAACTGTTTCTTCAGTTTGATCCATAAAAAAAAGGCCTCCTCCGATAACTAATAAACTAAGTGCTATTCCAATGATCATCCCTTTTTTTCCCATTTCCCCACTCCTTTTAGTCAATGTACTAGCTACCTCAACAATGAACTTTTATTTTCAATAAATCGGTTCCAATTATCTTTCTATGTATTAAAAATCCGACTATATTAATTACTATAACCGAACGCCGTCTTTAAGGATAGCGGATTTTAATTTTTTTTTGATCTTGGCTCTGAATCATTGTTTTATTCTTGTTCTAACAACAATAAATCAGCCTGCAGCAAAGAAAATCAGTGCTGATTTTCTTTGCTGCAGGCTGCTTTTCTCTAGATTTTTTTATCTTTTTCCTGCTTTATAGATTGCTGAACTAACAGTATAACCACTTGTCGTTAAAATCTCTTTTATCGTCTTTGTATCTGGACTATCCATTTGAATGATCACTTCCGTAAAATCATCTTTTCGGTAGACCGCGATTTGATTAATACTAATCTGAGCTTCGGCTAAAATATTAGTGATATCTTCAAGGATCCCTGGCTGGTCTTCTGGAATATCAATCACAATACGGCTCCCTTTATTGTTATATCCCATAATATCGATAAAGGCGCTAAAAATATCCTTATCGGTGATGATTCCTACAATTTTATTTTGGTCTTCTACTACAGGCAAAACCCCTACTTTTTGGTCGCGCATCCGAGACGCAGCTTCTTCTAGCAGGTCATCTGCCTGGATCGTAACGACTTTTTTATGCATGATATCGCCAACTTTAGTTTTGGTCAACAAATAATTCATTTCATGGATACTCAAACTTGTCGCGGTGGAAGGAGAATTTTCTTGGATGATCTCTTGTGTAACTAATCCGACCATTCGCCCATCTTTTACTACTGGCAAACGATGAAAATCATTTTCTTTCATGATATCTAGTGCTTCTAAAATTTTTGTATCCTCTGAAACGGTCACAACATTTGTCGTCATATAACTTTTTACATCCATCTCTTAACCTCCCAAATAAGCTTTTTGAACTTCGTCACTTGCCAGCAATTCTTTGCCTGTACCGGTTTGAACGACTTTTCCGGTTTCCAGAACATACCCCCGATGGGCCACTTCTAGAGCTACTTTTGCATTTTGTTCAATCAATAATACGGTCGTTCCTTGTTTATTGATCATTTGAATGATGTTAAAAATTTCTTTGATAAATAGCGGTGCTAATCCCATTGAAGGTTCATCTAACAACAGTAGTTTCGGTCTGGACATCAGCGCTCGTCCCATAGCGACCATTTGTTGTTCCCCACCAGATAGGGTTGCTGTATCTTGTTTTTTCCGTTCTCCCAAAACCGGAAAACGGTCAAAAACCATCTTCAAATCTTTTTGGATATCATTTTTATCTTTTCTAAGAAACGCTCCCATTTCTAAATTCTCCATAACGGTCATTCCTTTAAAGACATGCCGTCCTTCTGGAACTTGAGAAATACCCAACTGAACGATTTTTCGTGTCGATTCTTTTTGTATCGGTTGACCTTTGAAAATGATTTCGCCAGATTTTGGACGATGCAAACCAGAAATGGCCTTTAAAACGGTTGACTTCCCCGCCCCATTAGCACCAATCAGTGAAACGATCTCCCCTTCATTAACTTCAAAGTTGATTTCTTTAGTAGCTTGGATAACGCCGTAATAAACGGATAGATCTTTTACTTTTAACATCTCTATTCACCACCTAAATATGCTTTGATGACCGCTTCGTTGTTCTTGATTTCCATAGGTGTTCCGTGAGCGATCATTCTGCCGTATTCTAATACGTAAATGCGTTCACATACATCCATGACTAAGGACATATCGTGTTCAATCAATAAAATTGTGATTTTAAATTCTTTTTGGATCTGGCGGATCAAAGAAGTCAAATTAGCTGTTTCTTGCGGATTCATTCCTGCTGCTGGCTCATCTAAAAATAATATTTTAGGTTTTGTGGCCAATGCGCGAACGATTTCTAGGCGTCTTTGTTCTCCGTAGGGTAAATTTTTTGCTAACTCTTTTACTTTGCTTTCTAAGTTGAACAGCGCTAACAGTTTGAGCGCTTCATGACGCATTTTTTCTTCTGATGCGTAATATGCTGGCGTCCTAAAAATACTGGCCACGGTACCGACTTTATTTTTTTCATGCATGCCAATCAAAACATTTTCTAATACGGTTAAATCTTTAAACAATCGAATATTTTGAAAAGTTCTTCCTAAACCCATAGCTGTAATATTATATGTTTTTTGTTTGATCAAAGAGGTTTTTTTACCCTCTACTTCTAGATCGATACTCCCTTCAGAAGGCTCATAAACACCTGTTAACAGATTGAATAACGTCGTTTTTCCTGCACCGTTTGGGCCGATCAATCCGACTAATTCATTGTCTTCCAATTGCATATTTACCATGGAGACAGCTGAAAGTCCACCAAAGTTTTTTGTCAGCTGTTTAACTTCTAATAAACTCATTCTGCTCCCCCCTCTTTCATCGAAGCTTTTTTATTTTTGCGGTCTAATAAGCCAGAAATAGTAAATTCTTTTGTTCCCAATAAGCCAGAAGGTTTGAACACCATGATCGCGACCAGCGCAATTGAATAGATGATCATTCTCAACTGTCCAAAAGGCTGCAAATAAATATTTAAAATACCTAATACGATCGCTGCAACGACACTCCCAGTCATGCTTCCTAATCCACCAAAAACCACAATGATCAAAATATCAACAGATTTCATAAAAGTAAAATCGGCTGGACGGATAACACTGAAATAAGAGGCGTGCAATCCACCTGCAGTCGCTGCAGAAGCTGCTCCTAAAACAAACGCGATGATTTTATATTTTGTCGTATTGATCCCCATCGACTCTGCTGCAATCTCATCTTCACGAATGGAGATCGTTGCTCGTCCTGGACTGCTTTTGATATAATTCATCGTAATGATCAAAGAAATCACGATAAAGGCAAACGTGATTTGCCAATTAGCAATAAAAGGGATCCCGCTTAAGCCAGCAGCTCCGTTTGTAATACTGTTCATGTTCAAAATCACGATCCGAATGATCTCAGCTACCCCTAAAGTAGCAATTGCTAAATAATCCCCTTTTAATCGTAAAGTAGGAATCCCTACTAACAAAGCCACCAGACTGGCGATGGCGATCCCTAAAAGCATTCCACCAAGCAGACCCGCCATAGTAGGATATTTGATGCTGATAATGCCGGTACAATAGGCACCAATAGCCATGAATCCTGCGTGACCTAAGGAAAATTGGCCTGAAAATCCAATGATCAAGTTTAATCCAGTTGCTAAGATCACATTGATCAGAATGGTCATCAACGTTATTTCATAGAAAGCATTGATTATGCCTGTCATTGTGCCTATTTGAATGATCGCATAAACGGCTGCAATAAAAATGAGCCAACCGAGATTTTTCTTATTGAATTGTTTCATTCTTATCACCTACACTTTCTCTTTTACATTTTTACCAAGCAAGCCTGATGGTTTAAAGATAAGAATAATGATCAAAATCAAGTAAACGACCGCATCTTTGATCATTGATCCGCCATATCCACTGACCAATGTTTCAATGATTCCGATTGTAAACCCACCAAACATAGCTCCTGGGATGATCCCAATTCCGCCTAATACAGCCGCAATGAAGGCTTTCAATCCCGGGGCGTATCCCATCATAGGTTCAATCGAGTTGTAATACAATCCGACTAAAACTCCTGCTGCGCCTGCTAATGAGGAGCCAAGTGCAAAGGTAAATGAAATCACGTTATCGACATTGATCCCCATCAAGCGAGCGGCGTCTGCATCTGTACTAACAGCTCGCATAGCTTTTCCCATTTTCGTTTTTTGAACAATAAGTTGTAAAGCTAACATCAAAATAATCGTTGTGCCAAAAATCAAAATTTGAGTTTGACTGACTTGTAATCCAGCAAATTCATAAATGTTATTCTCAATCACTTGTGGAAAGGCTCTCGTTTCTGAACCTACCAAGTAGATCATGCCATTTTGCAATAAATAAGACATTCCGATAGCTGTGATCAAAGCGGCAACACGAGTAGCATTGCGCAGTGGCTTGTAAGCAATTCGTTCAATAGCAACTCCCAAAACAGCACAGAAAACCATGGATAGGATCATTGCCGGCAAGAAGCTTAGCTTAAGAGAGTTGATAGCTGTGTAACCAACAAATGCCCCCACCATATAAATATCGCCATGAGCAAAGTTAATCAATTTAATAATGCCATATACCATGGTATATCCTAATGCTATCAAGGCATAGATACTTCCTAAAGAGAGTCCGTTGATCAGTTGTTGTAAAAATGCTTCCATAGTATGGCACCTCTTTCCATTTTTAAAATATGAAAGGGTGCTAAGCAAAAACCCGCTTTGCACCCTTTCGTTTGATTTTTCATTAAGGAGTAACTTCTGTATTACCGGCCTCAACACCATCTTGCAATTCAATAACTAAAGTTGATTTTACGGGATTATGATTTTCATCAAATGAGAATGTCCCTGTTACGCCATCAAATTCAGTGATTTCTTCAAGTGCTGCTGTTATCGCTTCTGGTGTTGCTTCACCAGCTTCTTCGATTGCTTGAGCTACAAGGTAAGCTGTATCATATGCAAGAGCTGCAAACATATCTGGTTCCACATCATATTCGGCTTTATAAGCTGCAATAAATTCTTGCACTTGGGCATCCTCACTATTTGGTGAGTAATGAGCTGAGTAATAAACATCATCCACATTATCTACTCCAGCCAATTCAAGTAATGCTTGGTTTCCAAAACCATCAGCACCCAATATAGGTTGGGTGATCCCCATTTCACGCGCTTGTTTGATGATCAATCCTGCTTGGTTGTAGTAGCCTGGCAAGAAAATAAAATCAAAATCAAGATCTTTTATACGAGTTAAGATAGCGCTGAAATCAGTATCATCAGCAGTGAAGTTCTCCTCTGCTATGATCTCTCCCTCAAACGTTCCTTCAAATGCATCTGTTAAGCCTAGTGCGTAATCACTTGAACTATCGCCAATTATCACGGCTTTTTCAGCACCTAATTCATTAGCAGCAAATTCGGCTAATGCGATTCCTTGAAACGAATCTTGGAATGATGTGCGGAAAATATTTGGTTGAACCTTGCCACTTTCATCAAGTGTCAAACTATCATCTGTGCCAGAAGGAGTAACTAATGTAACGCCTGCTCTTGTAACAGCTGGCGTAGAAGCTTTGACCGCTCCTGTTGTTGCTGGTCCTACAATAACGGGTACTTCATCTTGAGTCGCTAATTTCGTTGCGATACTAGCCGCTTCAGTATTGTCTGATTTTGTATCGTATTCGATTAAATCAATTTTTTTGTCCAGAATTCCGCCATCCTCATTGATTTCTTTAAAGGCTAAATTCACTGCATTTGCTTCAGCCGTTCCGTATGCTGAGACTTCTCCAGTTTTTTCAAACATCGATCCTATTTTGATTTCATCTTCATTACTCCCGTTTCCAGTGCCACATGCCGTAGCTGCTAACGATAGAGCTGCTATTCCCATTACCAATCTTTTTTTCATTTTCTTTTCCCCCATTTTACGCTCTTGCGTTAGTTGATCACTCTAATACGGATCAGTCAATTATTAAAATAGCCTGATAAAATGATTTGTTAAGGATTAGTATAGAATATTCTGAATATTTAATCAATAGTAATTTACCTTATTTTTAAAAATAAAAATCTCATTGTTTAGAGGAAACAAAAAAAGTGAGGAAAATCCCCACTTTTTTCTCGCTATATTGTTGTTTCACCCATTTCTTGCTGTTCATAGAAATCTTTTTTTATTTGAATGAACCGCGAAAAATCATTTAAAAGCACAAATAATGCCGCACGATTTTCAAACTCACTTCGTGTTTTAGGCAGATCGCTATTTCTGAAGTCAGTTAACATGGACTCAAGATCTTTCATCAAGTCTATTGCGGGGTTGCTTTCGTGCAATTGATTTGCCGTTTGCTGAAATAGTCGTGCTAATGTATTATTTTGCTTTGTTGGCAATGAACATACACTTATATCGATCGACATTTCTGCCAGTATTTTTGCCTGCTGTTGCCGCATATCAATATATTGAATCATATAATCATCATTTTGGCTTAGTAATTGATTATTAAATTCTAAATAAGCCATCTTTTCTGCGGTTTTCAAGTTTACAGAAAGCTCTTTTATAAAAATTTCTACTTGATCATTTGGATAACCTGTTTCCAATACAACAGCAAAGTTCATTAGAACGTGTTTCATTTTTTCTTCAATCTCATCTCTTAGTTGCATTAATTGATTCTCTTTTGAAGGCATATATAAATTAAATAAAATAGCCATTCCTACACCTATCACCATCAATGACATTTCATTTGCAAGCCAAGTGATTGAAGTACTTTGTTCTAATAATAAATGAGAAACAAGCACAGAACATGGTGCTATTCCCACCTCTAAATTTAATTTATACGCTAAAGGAATATAGATCAGAAGATAAATTCCAAATACGATCGTATTAAATCCAACTAGTTGAAACAGGATCGTTGCCACACCCAAAGCTAAAATCGTTGACCCTACTCGTTGTAAAGCGATTATAACGGATGACTTTTTGGTATCTAGTACACTTAGGATAGCCACAACTCCTGCTGATACACTGTATTCCAATTGAAATGCTTGGGCTATCAAGATTGCAATGGTTGTTGCTAAAGCTATTTTTATTGCTCGTAAAGAAACGGTCATTCTTACACTGCTACTCAAAATATGGAAAAACGTCCATATCGAGATTTTTCTGGTACTCGCGTAACCAAAATTACTGCGTCACCGTGTCCCAGCTCGCCGCGTTCTCGCTACTATGGTTTATGTAACACTCAACAGTCTTAAATTCCCGAATAAGCCTTCGGTACATGCTATGAGTTGCGTATGTGTTATATTATGCAATTACCTCATAGATCGATGCGTCTCTCAAATTATAAGCGGCATTCAAGTCACGGTCGGCAGAATACCCACAAGGACAGAGAAAGACTCGATCGTTCAATTTCAAATCTTTCTTGATGGCCTTACAGGTATGGCACGTTTTAGAACTTGGATACCAACGACTAACCAAACGAAGTTCAATCTGGTGTTGCGTTGCTTTCGTTTGCAACTTGGTTCTAAATGTGTAAAAACCTTGCTTGCTGATGGCTTTTGAGAGGTGTCGATTCTTCATCATTCCCCGTATATTCAAGTCTTCGATCGTGATATAAGCTGGTTTGGTTCTTACCAGTGACGCCACGATTTTGTTTTGATAATCTTGTCTTATATCCGCTAGGGTTTGATGAAGTTTTTGTACTTTCAGCAGTTGTTTACAGACGTTTTTTCGAGTAGACTCTCCTTTTTTCAGTTGTTTTTGGGTGATACGTGTTTTTTCTGCTTCGTATTTCCTCGATAGCACACGTTGTTCACGCTTAAGTTTCCGCTCAAGTTTTTTGATCCGTACTGATTTATTGTTGTTCTTATAAATCATACCGTCTGAAAAGACAGCAAAGTCTTTTAAGCCTAGATCAACCCCAATCCCAGCAGACGGTGTTTGTTTTAGTGACGCTGTTGAGATGGATTGTTCAACTAAAACCGAAACATAATAGCGATCCGCTTGTTTACTGATTGTACCGCTTTTAATCATGTGTTGGTCATCGTGCGTTGGAATATACCCTTTTTCTTTGAGTTTCACCCAACCTAACGTCGGTACTTTGATTCGATGACGTTCTGATTGAATGACGTGCTTAGCGTCATTCTTAACAAAATACAGTTTGGTTTTTTGTTGGGCTTTTTTCTTAAATTTTGGGTAACTTGATAAGCCTTTGAAAAAAGATTTAAAGGCTTTTTCCGTATTCATGATGGCTTGTTTGGTTGATTTAGACGATACTTCTTTGATCCAAGCATAATCTGGATTGTTTGGAATAAACTCATTGTTCAACCATTTTGAGAAAGTCCTACCTGAAATAAACGATTGATCTTTTTTATATTGTTCTTGATTTTTAGCGATGTATTCGTTTGAGACCCATCGAGCTACACCAATGGTTTGGTCAATCTTTTGTTGTTGGTTCAGTGTCGGTTGGATCTCCGTTTTGTACGCGGTTAACATCACCATCACCTTCAATCTTACGTTTGTATTTTCGCAAGCCGTAAACGCGACTGCTGAAGACATGAATGATCGAGATTAGATCCTCGACTAATTCTTCTTGTGGGAATAGATCAACAGTTTTTAATACAATGATTTCTGTATCAAATTTCAAACACACTCGTTCGGCCATTTTTTTGGGTTTTACCATCAATAAAACCTCCTCTATATATAAATTACATCACGTATGTCTATTTCTGTTTATATTTTTACATATTATTGTCAACTATTTTCGTACTCCTTTGATATGAATCCTAGTTCAATATTACCTTACTTTTAGCAAAACTAAAAATTTTTATTTGCATTACATTTATTTTCCCTTATCATTGAAACTATGTGCACCAAAAACAGAATGCTATAATGCTTCTTAATAGAAAGTGATGGATACAAATGACTATTGGTAATTATCGTATCGGCATGCGCACACTCAAAACAGGATTAGCTGTTGGGTTGTGTCTTCTTTTATTTCATTTTCTCGATAGAGAACCTCCTATGATTGCTGCATTGTCAGCTGTCTTTGGTTTAAGGGAAGATTGGCAGAAAAGTTTAAAGTTTGGGAAAACAAGAATCTTTGGAAATTCTATTGGAGCTATTTTTGCTGCTTTTTTAGTGCTATTGCAACAATTTTCGGGTCAATTCTTTTTAGTCGAAATGATTGGTGTTCCTCTTAGTGTCATTCTGATCATTGTTTTTTGTGATCTAACTAATTATAACAACGGTATTATTGGAGCAAGTGCTGCTTTTTTAATCATCTATTTTAGTATACCGACTGATGAAACAGTGCTTTATGCTTTTGCCAGAATTGTGGATACTTTTATAGGAACTTTTATTGCTATTTCAGTTAACCGCCTGATTCCTGGTGGGCCAAAACCATCTGATAAGTTTCAAACCTGATGGCAAATCGGTTGATCAATAAAATAAGCCTTCAGCTCTTAACTTAAAGAGCTGGAGGCTTATTTCTTTAGTTTCTCAATAAACTGCGTTGGTCTCCTAAAGAAATTTCTTTTGGAATAACGGGTTTGCTTGTATAGAGCCATGATACCGCCTTGACGTCGAACTCCGCATCCTGTAGTTGAGCTGTACTTCCCAGACACTGGGCTATTTCCAATATTTGACGCAATGCGCAGGATGCTCTTGCTTTCAAATCTTGGAAATCGCTGTGTGTCTAGACGGGAAGTTCAGCATCCTGTTTAGTTGAGCTGTGTTCGACAGGCTCTCGGAAAAAACAGAATCTCTACAAGGATGGAACATCCTCTGCGAGATTCTTTGTTTTTCTGTCAAGCCTTGACGTCGAACTCCGCATCCTGTAGTTGAGCTGTGAGACCCAGACACTTTGTAAAAAAGATAAATCCCGCCGAAGATGAAACATCTTCTCTGTGATTTCCTGTTTTTACTGTGTGTCTTTCGGGGTCTCTTCGCATCCTATATTAATCTACTGATTTTAGGGCTTCGATCATGTCGACTTTTTTGAGTTTGTGATGCATGGCGATCATAACGATTCCGGAGAATACGAGGGTTATGATTGCTGAGTAAAGATAGCTCAATGGTTGAATCGTTGGGCTAAACATGAGTTGATCGATTTCTGATGTGTCTAATACGAAACTGTGCAGCATGATACCTAATACTGAACCAACGACAATACCCATTACAGTAAGAATAATATTTTCACGATAAATATACATAGTCACTTCTTTATCGAAAAAGCCTAACACTTTGATAGTGGACAATTCGCGTTCACGTTCAGAAACGTTGATATTGGTCAAATTGTATAACACCACAAAAGCCAGTAAACCCGCTGAGGCGATCAATACCAATGTAACGACTCCTAAACTTCCCATTGTTTCTTCAAATGCTCCACTGACATCACTTACAAAGTTGATCGATAAAACACTTGGTTGTTCTATCAAAGTGGATCCTAGGGCTTCTTCGTCTACTTTGCCTTTGCCATAGTTTAATAATTCCGTTGTATATTCAGGTGCTTTTCCGAATCTTGTTTCATAATAGTCTTTATTCATATACACATAGTGACCAGTGTAGTTTTCAACGATCTCATTTATGACTACTTCTACTTCTTTATTATCTGTGTCGGTCAAAATCAATTGATCGCCCTTTTCAACATCGATCAGTTCAGCTAATTTTTCACTGATGATCGCACCTTCTTCGGGTAACGAATAGGTTTGACCAGAAGAACGGTCGTTTAAGAGAACGTAATGATCAAAGTTTTCAGTTGTTTCAGGAACAAAAACGGTAACGGTTTGTGTATTGACCCCTTCAACATCTACTGTGTAACTTTCTTGACTAACTTTTAATGACTCTTCAATAGCCGTTTGTTTAGCTATTTCTTCATCATAATCCGATTTATCAGTTTCGCTTGCATCTGTATTGAGAGCCACAATGGCATCATATTTCATAACCTTGCCATACTGTAGATCTGCCACATCTGAAATAGAATCCGATATACCAAACCCCGTTAAAATCAATGCTGTACAGCCTGCGACACCTAAAACCGTCATCAACATACGTTGTTTGTACCGGAAAAGGTTCCGTGCTGTTACTTTTTGAATAAAACCAAGCTTATTCCAGATAAATGGAATACGTTCTAATAAAATACGTTTTCCTATTTTAGGTGCTTTTGGACGCATCAATGTAGCTGCCGAACTTTTCAAAGCTACACGTGTAGCTAGATAAGCTGCTGCGACGGTACCAAGAATTGCCACTATAAAGGAAATAACTGCATAACTGATGTAATAGGTTATCCGAACGTCTGGCAGATTATACATTGAACCATATGCGTCAAAGATAACTTGAGGGAATAATTGATATCCGACAACTAAGCCTATGATCGTTCCTAAAACACTTGCTACTGAGGCATATACTAGGAACTTTTTAGAAATATCCCAATTTGAATACCCTAAAGCTTTTAAGGTTCCAATTTGCAATCGTTCTTCTTCTACCATCCGAGTCATCGTGGTCAAACAAACCAATGCGGCGATCAAGAAAAAGAAGACGGGGAATACTTGCGCAATAGCCGATATTCTGTCTGCATTATCACTGAATTCACCATATCCAGGATTTGTTGAGCGGTCGAGCACATAATATTCGGGCAATTCTAGCGCTTCGATGTCTTTTTTAGCTTCTGCAAGTTCTGCTTCGCCATCTTTAATTTCTTTTTCAGCATCTGCCGATTCTTTTTTAAATTCAGCCAGTGCTGTTTCATAATCTGTTTTTCCTGTTGTTAGTTTTTCAAGGGCTGTAGCTAGTTCAGCTTCACCTTTGGCTTTTTCTTGGTTCAACTGTTCTTGAGCATCAGCTAATTGAGCTTCGCCGTTAGCAAGAGTTGTTTTGGCAGCTTCAAGATCAGCCAATCCTTGTGTAATATTTTTTTCATTGGCTATCAGATCTGCTTCGGCTGCATTTAATTGAGCGCGTGTTTCGTCAAAATTTGCAGCGACTCCATCTACTGCAGCTGAAACTGTGCTCTTTGGAACAACTCCAGCAAAGTAACCTGTAAAGGATTCTCCCAGCGAAGGGTCAACAGCAGTAGCAGCTTGAGTAATGCTTTTTTGTGTTTCAACTGGCACAGTTTCAATTGGCATGGCTAACACTGCTCTGGCATTTTCAACAAATGTTTCTCCATCAGCTAAGGGTTGCTCTGCAGCTGCTTTTTCTGTTTCAAAATTAGCACGGGCATCAATAAGCTGCTTTTGGGCTACTTGTAAATCAGCTTCATTTGCGGCTAATTCGGCTTTCCCATCCTCTAATTCTTGACGTTTTTGATCGATCGTAGCTTGAGCATTAGCTATTTGCGTTTCTAAAGCAGCCGATCCTTCATCGTAGTCTGCTTGGCCTTGATCCAGAGTTGCTTTAGCATCGTCCAACTGTTTTTGACCATCGGCTAATTGCTGCTTGGCATCGTCAATTTCAGCTTGTCCATCATCGATCTCTTTTTGAGCTTCGGCACGAATTTCAGCTAAGCGTTCTTCTGGTCTTTGTTCAACTGCCTTTTCAATTTGATCCATCTGTTCCTCGATATTGTCCTCATACTCTGACGAATAGGACACAAGTGACTGATTCTGTTCAAAAGATAGATAAGCCTCTGTATAAACTTCTAAATTGAAGTCTTCTTCAAGAATAACAGCAAATCCGTCTAATGTTCCTTTTCCGACCGTACTAGCACCTCTTGCAGATTTTTCAATGTATTTCGAGCTGTTCACAAAACCGACTACTTCGAAAGTTGTTGTGGCAAACGAATCCTCTAATATTGTTTCTTCGTCTTCTGAAGAAAGAGTGACCGTATCTCCGATTTTGTAAGCACTGGTCATCTTATCATTGTTATCTAAAGCAATTTCACCCGTTTTTTCTGGCAAACGTCCAGATTCGATGGCAAATTTGTTTTGTGCTGTTTCCTCATTTAAAGAGTGACCCATTAATTTAGCAACTAAACTGCTCTTCTCAAAAATGACATCTTGACTATAACTCATGGTTACAGCTGCACCTTCGATACTTTCTAATATTGTTTGGTCGTCCTCGTTAAGTCCGTACGTGGATACTACTTTTGTATCCATTAGGTTTGTCTCTTTATAATAATGATCAGCTGTATCGATCATATCTGGCCCGGTTGCTTTGATTCCGGCAAAAAAGGCCACTCCTAATGTAATAATGGCAAAAATGGATAGAAATCGTGTTTTTGATTTCCCCATCTCTTTGAAAATATCTTTCCATAGTGCTTTCTTTTTCACGCTCGCTCACCCCTTACCATTCGATATCTTCTACGGACATAGGGTTATCATTGATCGTCACACTACGTACTTTTGCATTGTTTATTTCAATCATCCGGTCAGCCATTGGAGCGATTGCTTTGTTGTGTGTAATGACAATAACAGTTGTGCCTGTATTTTTGCAGGTGTCTTGCAATAATTTTAATACTTGTTTTCCAGTTTCATAATCTAATGCTCCAGTTGGTTCATCGCATAACAGTAGTTTGGGCTGTTTAGCTAAAGCTCTAGCAATTGCCACTCGCTGTTGTTCCCCACCAGATAATTGAGCTGGAAAATTGTCTAAGCGATTGCCTAGTCCTACATCTTCTAAAACTTTTTTAGCATCCAACGATTTAGTTGAGATTTCTGATGCCAGTTCCACATTTTCGATAGCAGTCAAATTGGGAACTAAATTATAAAATTGAAAAACAAACCCAACATCATCGCGTCGGTATTGCGTGAGCCGTTTTGTGTTGAAGTTGGCAACGTCTATTCCATCAACAAGTATCTGCCCTTCATCTGCTGAGTCCATCCCACCTAGAATATTGAGTACTGTTGATTTCCCAGCACCACTTGGTCCAACGATTACTGCAAACTCCCCTTTTTCGATTTCAAATGAGATACCATCATTTGCGGCGATAACTGAATCACCCATTTTGTATCGTTTAAACTCATTTTTTATTTCTACAAAAGACATTCTTGCACCTTCATTTCTTTAAACTAATTTTTTATAAGTGTACCATAAATTTTATTGAAACTCCCTCTAGTCCAAACTTAATCCAACTATTTTTTTAGTATTCGCCTAAAAATCACTAAAAAAATAAGTTGAGTAAATTTGCAGAATAGCCTGTGAAAAATCAGCTCGATGCTATTTCAAATTATTTGAGATAATAGTTTTCAAAGAAATGAGTAAAACAAGCTAAAAATGATCCTATTTCCTTTTCAATAGGGTCATTTGGGCATCAATACTTAGATTCAGCCAACTCAAGATTCTATAATTTTTAGTATCGATAGATTTTATCCAATTACTTACCCAACATTTCTGGAGGAATAGGGTTGCTTGTAGCCATGTAGAGGATTCAATGCGAATTACAGAGCGTTACCGCTTCAGCGATTACAATCTGTTTAAGGGGGAGTGTGGTTAAAAGCGTTTAGACCCGAATCACTGGAGCAAATAAGCGCAGGATGGTCAACGACCATCGAGCATTATTTGTGAAGTGGATGTCGGGTCTGCTTTTTGGAACACGTTCTAGAACAGTACTTCAAGGCGGTACCATGGCTCTCCACAAGCAAACCCGTCCATTCCAGAAGAAATTTTATTTTGAAGCAGCCACACCATTTGACGTAGAAGCCAACTCAATTGGCATTTTATTTTGAGTTCATCGAACTAGCCCCAGTTAGCCCTTCTCAAATGGAAATCTTGCTTTGAGTTCATCGAACTAAGCCTAGATAGCCCTTCTCAAATGGTAAAACTGCTTTGAGTTCATCGAACCAGCCCCAGTTAGCCCTTCTCAAATAAGATTTTAATTTAATTAGTCATTATTCCCCTTTTTTTCTGTCAAAACCTTAAATAGGATCATTCTCGAAATCTGCTTCGAAAATGATCCTATAAAAAAAGAAACATCTCACGAATGAAATGTTTCTTTTTTAATTTAATGTTGTTTAATACGAAAGGGCAATTTCCCAGCCCTTTTCGCTTGCTCCAGATAATTTCAATACTAAAATATTCTTATTTTCTAGTGGGATCATGATCTGTTACTCGCCATTTAATTCACTGTGTTGGTACCCATAAATGAGATAGAAAACTACGCCTAAAGCTAACCAAATAATGAAGGCGATCCAAACTGATAACGATAATTGGATCATAAGGTACACGCAGACAAGAACCGAAATAATTGGGAAAATTGGTACAAATGGTACTCTAAATTCTCCTTCTTTTGGTTCACCGTGGTCTTTACGCAATTTAATGATTCCGATAGCAAGAATAACAAATATCATCAATGTTACAATATTTGTTAATTCTGCTAACTTACCAAGCGGAACAATACCCGCAAGTACAGCTGAAACTGATCCCGCTAACTGAGTCGCATTTTTAGGACTTTTTGTTTTTGGGTCTACTTCACTGAGTTTCTTTGGAAGCAATCCATCTCGTCCAATAGCATAGATCAAACGACCTAATCCATAAGTCATTGAAATAAGTACCGTTAAAAGGGTTGCTATTGCTCCTACAGAAATAATACCTGCAATAAAATCTTGTCCAATAAAGCGTATGGCAAATGCAACCGGATCTTTAATGTCTAACTGTTCGTAAGGGACGATTCCCGTCAGCACTAAAGTCACAGCAATATACAACACAGTAGCGATACCAAGTGAACCGATGATCCCTCTTGGAATATCTCTGCGTGGATTTTTGGTTTCTTCTGCAGCCGTACTAACAGCGTCAAAACCTAAGAAAGCAAAGAACACGACAGCTGCTCCTGTCGCTACTCCTTCAAAGCCAAAGGGAGCAAATGGTGTCCAATTTTCTGGTTTAACATAAAATGCGCCTACAACAATAAATAATATGATCAAGCCGAATTTAACAAATACCATGATATTGTTTAGACGTAAGGCCTTTTTAGCACCTTGGATCACGATATAGGTAACTAAGAATGTAATCAATACCGCAATTACATCTACATAAGATCCAGTCTCAACATCAAAAGAAGAACGTAATGCGATGGGCAATCCCAGACCGATCCCATCTAAAAACCCGTTCATATAGCCTGACCAACCGGAGGCTACTGATGCATTTGCCAATAAATATTCACAAATCATCAGCCAACCGACCAACCAGCCAATCAATTCTCCAAAAACAGTGTAGCCATAAGAATAAGCTCCGCCTGCTACAGGAATTCGAGAAGCAAATTCTGCGTAACATAAAGCTGATAGGACACACGAAAAAGCCGCTATAACGAATGATACGATCAATGCCGGTCCAGCTGTTAATGCAGCGGCTGTTCCCGTGATCACAAAAATTCCAGTTCCGACGATTGCACCTAAACCGAGTAAAATTAAATCCATCGTTTTTAGCTCTCTTTTTAAATTTGACGGCCTTTCAGTTGCCTCTAAAGGTTTCTTTCTAAAATAACTCATCCTATCTCATTCCCATCTATTAATTAAGTTATGCTTTAATATAGCCTAATAAAACGCCACCTAAAATGACTAAAATACAACCCATCAAGATATAACGAAATTCCCGTTTGGTTTTTGTTTCGCCTAAGAACCAGATACTACCTAATGTAGAAATAATGATCCCTGTTTGTGATAGCGAGAAACTGATTGCTAATCCGATTTTTGCCATTGAGATCAGCATAAAGATATTTCCTGTTGCCCATAATAAACCGGTCAACAAGTTGCGCACTGTGTATTTGCTTTTGATTTCTTGCTTAGCTGAAAAGAGCAATGAACCGATCAACATCCCGATAGCCTGCGGTAAAATAACGGCCATCGCATCTACTCCAGATGCATTTATCGTGATCGTATACAACCCGTAGCCTATTGTAGAATAGATCAAGGCTTTTGCTCCAGCTTTCTTTTGCCCTTTAGAATCAACAGTCGTTTCTTTCGTATCTGTTACAGTCGTAAATGTAACCCCAAAAATTAAAATAATAATAGCAATGATCCCAAGAATAATATCTCTAGAACTTGTCCATTCTCTAAACAAAAGGACTCCTGCAAGTGTATTTACAATCAATTGTAATCCTGTTGAGATCGGCAATGTATTCGATACGCCGATGAATCTCATACTTTGGAACTGCTGCATTTGGCCTAATGACCATAGTGCACCTGAAAATAATCCAACTAAAATAATTTTTATATCGATTATTGGTTGGTAAACAAAGTAAACACCGATTGCGAAAAAGGCTGCTCCAGCTGCCATCCCTACTGTTTGCTGGTAAGAGTTCCCCCCTAATTTATTACTCACTAAACCAATACTGCCCCAAGCTATGGCCGGTATAAGTGCTATTAAAATCTCCATAAAAATCTCATCTTCCTCTTCAGTTTATTTTAGCGCCTTGTATATGATAACAGTTTAACCATATTCTTAACGATAAAAGTTATTGTACCACAAATCGGTTTACAGGTTTATGGTACAAACTGCTAAAATATGATAAAGTAAGAGAAGAAAATTCGGACGCATGTGATCAGTAGAAATGAGGTCAATAAAAGAAATGACAAAGTATGATGTATTAGTAGTTGGCGGAGGAACCAGCGGTATGATGGCTGCTATCTCGGCGGCAGAACATGGCGCAAAAGTAGCCGTAATTGAAAAAAACACGACCCTTGGACGTAAATTACTCGTAACTGGCGGTGGTAGATGTAATGTTACCAATAATCGGGATAAAGAAGAGATCATCGCCCATATTCCTGGAAACGGACGCTTTTTATACAGCGCGTTTTATCAATACGATAATTACGATATTATGGAATTTTTCAAATCAAATGGTGTTGTGCTAAAAGAAGAAGATCACGGAAGAATGTTCCCTGTGACCGATAAATCGCGAACGATTTTAGAAGCCTTGATCGGGATCATGGATCGTTTAGAAATTGCGATTTATGCAGAAGCTCCCGTTGAGAATTTATTGTTTGATGAAGGAAAGGCAACTGGCGTGCAGTTGCAAGATGGACGAAGCATCCACGCAAGTTGTGTGATCGTTTCAACAGGCGGCCGAGCTATGCCTCGAACAGGTTCGACCGGTGATGGGTACAAATGGGCAAAAAAAGCTGGTCATACGATCGAACCACTTTATCCCACAGAAGCTCCTATTACTTCTGATGAAACTTTTATACAAGATAAGACGTTACAAGGTCTTTCTTTAAGGGATATCGCTTTAAGTGTTTTGAATAAAAAAAGTAAAAAGGTCGTAACCCATCAAATGGATATGATTTTTACCCACTTTGGCATTTCTGGACCAGCCGTATTGCGCTGTTCTATGTTTGTTCACCAGACTATGAAACGCGATAAAACCGAAGAAGTCGTGATGAGTTTAGATGCTCTCCCAAATGTATCTAAAGGCGAATTAACTCAACAACTGCAACAATTAATAAAAAATGATGGCGATAAAAGCACCAAAAATGCTTTGAAAGGTCTTGTTCCTGAACGGTATTTATTATTTGCACTGACTAGATCTGGTTTGGATGAAAATGCTCCCTTGAAGCAAGCTGCTCCAGAAAAAGTGACCCACTTGATTGAATTTATCAAAGATTTTCAATTCACAGCTAATGGCACCTTGCCGATTGAAAAAGCCTTTGTTACGGGTGGCGGAATCAATACAAAAGAAGTGAACCCAAAAACGATGGAAAGTAAATTTACTAGCAAACTCTTCTTTACCGGTGAAATTTTAGATTACAATGGCTACACGGGCGGATATAATATCACAGGCGCTTTTATTACTGGCCGTATTGCAGGTATGCACGCTGCTGAGGCTGCTCTTAAAAGTTAACAATTTTGAAAAGTGAAAGGGTCTTTTTATGAAAAAGAAAATTGCAATCGATATGGATCAAGTTATTGCGGATATGGAAATTAGTTTTATTGAATTATTCAAAAAGGAATACCATCTTTCCTTTGAAACAGTTGACGAATATCTAAAGGCAAATCCAAATTTTGATTTAGTCTCGACGATCAAAGAACTTTATCCTTTGATCAATACTCATGCCTTTTTCAGGAATATCCCAGTGATGAAGGACAGCCAAACTGTTTTGCGTGAATTAGCAGATGAGTATGATTTGTACATTGCAACTGCTGCTATGGATGTTCCTAAAACATTTACTGCAAAATATGAATGGCTGCAAGAGCATTTTGCTTTCATCGATTCTCAGCACTATATTTTTTGCGGCGATAAAAGTATCATTCACACGGACTACTTGATTGATGATTCCATACGTCAATTAGAACGCTTTTCTGGAACCGGTATTCTCTTTGTGAATTCATTGAATGAAACCGAGGACCGCTACATTCGTGCGAATAATTGGAAAGACATCCGCGATTATTTCTTATCGATCAAAGAGTAACCATCAATCTTATTTGATCGACGGTGTTGCTTTTTCAAATCAGGTCCACTTAATCTATCGGCACTAAAAATTATAGAAACAAAATAAAGAGAACTCTAAACCAAGATTTTCAGCTTGGATTTAGAGTTCTCTTTTATTATTCTATTTTTATTCAGCTTCAATGGATACAAATTCAGCTTTAGTCAACTTTTTCAACTCTAGTGGATCTAGTTCAATTTGCATCCCTCTTTTTCCTGCTGAAACAATGACTTTATCCATTGTTTCAGCTTGAATAGAAATAAAGGTTGGAAATTTCTTCTTCATTCCAATAGGTGAACAGCCTCCACGGATGTAACCTGTTGTTTTTTCTAAATCCGTTAGAGGCAATAATTCAACCTTTTTATTTCCACTGACTTTAGCTAACGCTTTTAGATCAAGCTCGCTAGCACCTGGTATACAAGCTACTATCACACCTGACTTATCGCCGTTGATCACCAAAGTTTTATAGATTCGTTCTTTAGGTACCTTTAACTGTTCAAAAACTGCTTCAGCACCCAAATGATCATCACTCCATGGAAATTCATAGGTTTGATACGAAATAGCATTGCTTTCTAATTGTCTAATAGCGTTTGTTTTTTGCATTTTATTTTTTTTCATTAATATCCTACTTTCTTTCCAAAGTAGTCTAGTTCAGATCAGTTTCCTTTGCGGATCACGTATACTTTCAAATAATCACTTTGCGGATAGTGAGGATTGATTTTGAAATCTTCAGGAAGAGCAAATTTTTCTAAAATTTGGTAAGATAGGCCTTTATGATCGAACGCCGTCTCAATGAATTGCTCAAATCTTTCAGTTGAAATATTTGCAGCATTGGTCGAAGCTATGATCACGCCATCTTCATTCGTAATGTCGATGATATCTTCTAATAGTGCTGTATAATCTTTAGCAACACTGAACGTTCTTTTTTTCGAACGGGCAAAACTTGGCGGATCAACAACGACCGTATCAAATTTCAATTGTTTTCGAATGGCATATCTGAAGTAATCAAATACATCCATTACTCGAATCGTTTGCAATTCTGGATCTAATCCATTCACTTCAAATTGTTCTTTTGTTTTTTCTAGACTACGGTTGGCTAAATCTACACTTGTTGTGTGACTGGCTCCACCTATTGCTGCAGCAACTGAGAACGCTCCAGTATAACTGAAAGTATTTAAGACTGCTTTATCCATTGAATAATTTTCAAGAATGCTATTGCGAACATTGCGTTGATCCAAGAATATCCCAGTCATTAATCCATCATTTAAATAAGTAGCATAAGTTATGCCATTTTCTTTGATCAACAAAGGCTCAGGTGCTTCTTCGCCATAAATGTGATCTGTTTCTGGTTTTGTTTTAGTTTGATATCTCATTTTTTCATATATACCTTTAACACCCGGGACGGTTGAAAGAAAAGCTTTCAAAATCGTTTCTTGGTGCTTGTAGATCCCTGCACTGTACCATGAAAAGACATAATAATCGGCATAAACATCGATCGTCAATCCTCCAAGACCGTCTCCTTCACCGTTGAAGAAACGGTAAGCATTTGTCTTCTCCTCTGATTTAAGACCAGCTCGTTCAGCTAAAGCTTGACTAAATAAATGTTCAAAAAAAGTTTGATCAATTTTTTCATTTTCATTTAATGTTAGGATCCAACCGTCACCTTTATTTTGCTTAGCAAGATAAGCTCGTGCAAGAAATTTTTTGTTGTCGTCCAATAATTCAACGATCGTTCCTTCAGATTCGATAGGTTCTTTCACAAAATCTTCTTTCAGCAAAACTGGGTAACCATCTCTAACCATTTGTGTTGCTCGTCTTTTTAATTTATATTTTTCCACTAGTTTATAAACCCCTTTTTTCGTCTTTATCTTATGTAGTATAACATAAGTACAACCTAATTAGGTTGTGAGTGCACTAAAAAAACTACTTGAAAAGTCATAAAATCAAGTAGTTTTCTTCTTTTGCCATTTTTTGTACAACCATTGACTGATTTCAAATAAACCAATCCCGATTATCGTTCCAATTGTATTGAAGATCAAGTCATCGATATCCGAAATGCCGGTATAAAAAAGAAATTGCATCGCTTCAATTAAAAATGAAACAGCTATTCCAATCGATAGCGAGCGTAAAAAAAAATGCTTTTTCTTCATTAAATAAGCTGCGCTAAATCCCATTGGAATAAACCAAAGAATATTTCCATATAGATTATAGTAATAATCAAATAAGGATGTTCCTTTAGTTAATTTAGTTGTTTCTACAAATGGGATCCAATTGATTTCACTTAGAGGACGCAAAACGATCGATACGTTATTAATTGAATTTTCTTCACGAAAGACGGTTAGATGAATTAAAAGAATAACATAAAAAACAAATGCATTTAAAATTAATTCTCTACGCCATTTTATTGGTTTCTTTTTCTTTTTTTTAACCGCAAGAAAGATGACCCGTCCGATGAACCAGAAGATAAAATAAAAAAGAGCATGGTCGATACTGTAAATAATCAATTCGACTAATGGGAAATGGTTGATTGTTTCACCAAATCTCGGTTCGATCCAGTCAAAGAGGGGCTGCAAAAATACCATTAAATAATCCTCCTCATTTATCATTGCAATTTATTATACCTTATTCTTAATAAATAGTTTGTTTGAAGTATCTAAATTTTACTTAAACTTTACTTTTGATGAACTATCATTGATACAATAGGTTTTAGTATTAGAAGCAACGGCAGCTTTGAGTAGGTAAAATTGACTATAATGTAAATTAATTGTAAAATGTACTGTGATGTAGAATTAATGTAGACTTTCATTTAACTTGGAATTTTTCAAATTAAACTATACAAACTGTGGCCATTATTTAAGGAGGATTCAACAATGAACAATATAAAAAAATACCTACAAACGAGGTTGGGCTTTTTCTCTCTAGCCGTTATCCTATTTTGGATCAAGACGTATATAGGATACCAAGCGGAATTTTCCCTTGGCGTAGAAGGAATCATACAACAGTTTATCTTGTTGATCAATCCGATTGCTACAACTGTTATCCTATTCTCGATTGCTCTTTACTTCAAGAGCTCTAAAAAAGCGTATATTGCTTTACTGTTTGTTTATGCTGTGATGTCAATTCTATTCTTTTCAAATGTTCTCTATTATAGAGAGTTTTCAGATTTCATATCCGTCAGTACGATTTTAGGAGTCGGAAATGTTGCTGGTGGATTAGGAGCAAGTACGTTTGCTTTATTGCATGCAACTGATTTCTTCTATCTTATCGATGTTGTTTTCTTAATTATTTTGTTAGCTTCAAAAAAGGTAACAATGGATCAGCGTCCTTTCAAAAAACGTTATGCTTTTGCAGCTACAATTGTTGGTTTCACCCTTTTTGCTGCCAACTTAGCATTAGCTGAAAGTAATCGTCCGCAGCTGCTAGCTCGTACATTCGATCGTAATTACATTGTTAAATATCTTGGTTTAAACTTTTTTACAGCTTATGATGGTTATAAAGCAGCTCAAGCGAATCAAGTTAAAGCTAGTGCTGATGAATCAGATATCGAAGGTGTGTTAACATACGTTGATGAACACTTTGCTGAAGCTGATGCTGAAATGTTCGGTATTGCTGAAGATCGCAATGTCATCTTCTTGCATTTAGAAAGTTTCCAACAATTTTTGATCGACTATGAATTAGAAACTGAAACGGGTGAATCCCTTGAAGTAGCGCCATTTATCAACAGTATTTACCATGATGAAGATACACAAAGTTTCAGCAACTTCTTCCATCAAATCGGTCAAGGAAAAACAGCTGATTCTGAAATGCTGCTTGAAAATTCACTCTTTGGTTTACCTCAAGGTGGAGCATTTACACAAGTTGGAGAAAGCAATACTTTTCAATCTGCTTCACAAATCTTAGGTTCAGAAAAAGATTATACGAGCGCCATGTTCCATGGTAACGTTGGTTCTTTCTGGAATAGGGATAATACGTATAAATCAATGGGAATCGATTATTTCTTCGATGATGAGTCTTATTCTTTCACTGAAGAAAACATGTTAGAATACGGTATGAAAGATAAAATATTCTTTAAAGAATCGATTCAATATTTAGAACAATTGCCGCAACCATTCTATTCTAAATTTATTACTGTGTCTAATCATTTCCCTTATCCGTTGGATGAAGCAAATGTGGACTTCCCAACTGCTACTACTGAAGACAATACAATCAATAATTACTTTGTGACAGCTCATTATTTAGATCAAGCTATTGAAGAATTCTTTAGTTATTTAAAAGAGTCTGATTTGTATGATAATTCAATTATCGTTCTTTACGGCGATCATTATGGTATCTCCAATTCAAGAAATGAATCACTCGCTCCTTTACTAGGTAAAGACCCTGAAACTTGGTCAAGTTATGACAATGCTATGATGCAAAAGGTTCCTTATATGATCCACATGCCCGGAACTGGTAACGGAAAAATAAATACACAATACGGGGCACAAATAGACAGTCTCCCTACTCTTCTACACTTATTAGGTGTAGAAACAAAAGAGAACATTTTGCTTGGAACAGATTTATTCTCTGAAGATCATGATGAAACTGTTGCTTTCCGTGATGGAAACTTTGTAAGTCCTAAATATACCGTTGAAGGTTCAAGTATTTATGATACAGAAACCGGTGAATTGCTTTTGGACCCTTCTGAAGAAGTCCTTGCGGAAGTTGACCGATTAAGAGAAAATGTCAGTACTCAATTGAGTTTATCTGATAGTATTCTAACAAGTGATCTATTGCGTTTTTATACTCCTGATGGACTTGCTGCAACTGATCCAGCTGATTATGATTACCGTGATCAATTAGAACGGATGAAAACTGTAAACGAAGGTTTAGGAACAGCTGCGACAAGCATCTTCAATCAAAACGACAATCAATCTACTGTTGATTTATATAAAACTAATGCTCCTGAGTTACTAGATACTCCTGAAATGGTTGACGAAACACAACCAGCTGAAACGGAAAATCCAGATATTAAGATCACAGAATAAAGATAAGAATGCAACAAATAGCAAAAGGAGGTCAAGACGAACACGTCTTGACCTCCTTTTTTTTGAGTATTTTCAAACTAACATATCCTCTTATTATTTGCTTCACAGTTTTTTCATATTTACTCATTACAATAAGGAGATAATCAATCCTCATTTCGAAAGGAGAGATCGTTTTGTCAATTGCTAAACGTGCTTATCGTCATTTACAAAATCATCCTTATTTCTTGATTTTTACGCTTAGTTTTTATCTGGTCTATTTTTCCCTTACTTTTGCAATTGCTTTATTAGCTAAGCAATTTTCTGATTCTTCTATCCAGCTAAACAGAATTATAGTCTCTTTAGATGCTCAACAATCCTCATTAAACAGTCAACCTTTTAAGATCTTAGAAGCTATTGCAACACAATATAATGCGAAATACAATTCCATTCTTTTAATAATAGGTATTGCAGGTACGCTTATTTTGTTGACGATTCAGCTATGGTTGAGTCAAACTAGAAAACAAGAATATCAGACCTATCTTTTAATGGGAGAACGCGTTTATAAGTTAACGGCCCAATTGATCTTTGAACAATTGCTTTTAATAAATAGTATCCTCTTGCTCATTCTTGTTTCCTATAGTATCTTCACAGCTCCCGTAATGGATCAGATCACTAAAATAGAAGCTGCTGCTTTGCAATCAGAACTAGAGGTTAATTTAGAACCCCTTCTATCAGATTCTCAAGCAGCCGCTCCTCCTGACTTTGGAAATGAGGGTTTTACACGTTTTACTATTGCTCCCTTTTTAAAAGGTGCTTTTGCGAACAACAATTTTTATCAAAATAATACCCTACAGGCCTTTTTGATTATAAGCATAATCAACTTATATAGCGCTATTGTCATCGGAATACCAAATGCAATTATTTTATCACTAAGAAGAAGCAACCTTTTTTGATCCATCTGCTAGTACTAAGGAGGATACATGATGTTCACCCATTCTTATAAAAAGGCCATCGGTAATGATTTATTTTTAATCAGACCCAAAACGATTTATACTTTTTTATCTGTGCAAATGGATCTAGCTTCTTTGATGAAACAATTAAATAGACAGTTAGATTCTTTTCCGGGTTTGATCAGTAAAGATGCTGTTTTTATTGACTATTTGACGATCAGAGAGAATATGCTCGTTATTTTATCTTTAACTCCTGACCATCCTAAAAGAGCACTTGATCTGGTAGTAACTGAAGTCTTAGAAGAACTGCAGATTTCTGATTCTTTAGCTGACCAACATTTTAATGTCTTGCCGCTGAATCTCTTCCTTAAATTGCAATTGCGGTTAGCTTCATTATGCAACAAAAAAGTTATTTTAGTAGACGATTGGCTCGATCATGAATCAGCTTCTGCTAAGCAAGACTGGTTGCTTTTGTTTCGTGGATTTGTAAGAAATACTGACTGCTCGATTATTTTTTTCACTTCTGATGAACAGCTCTTATCTGTTGAAAATCCACTTAGATTGGATCCAGGATCTTATCTCTCAAAAAAAATTAGTTAAAAAAGCTAGAAGCAGCAGCTTCTAGCTTTTTTTAGTTTCTTCAATTGGAAAAATCAAAGTGAAAGTCGTTCCTTCGCCAGGTACACTTTCTACTGTGACACTTGCATCGTGTAGATTGACCAATTGTTGAACGATTGCCAAACCTAAACCTGATTCTCCATATTTGGTGTTTTTTCTTGAACTATCAGCCTTATAGTATCGTTCCCATATGCTCTCGACTTCTTCGGCAGACATGCCGATCCCAGAATCTTTGATCTTCAGGATAGTTTCATTTTCACTGGCATAACCGATAATGCTGATTTCACCATTGTCTGTAAACTGGATCGCATTTTGAATAATGTTTACGATGATTTGAGAAAAACGATCATAATCAGCAAATAGCATTAAACCGGTTGGACACTCTAGTACCAATTCATTACCCGAATCATTCGCTTTTCCTTTCAATTGTTCCACAATCATTTCTAATGCTTCGTACGCATTAAACAGTTGCTTTTGTAAAACGATTTGATTGGAACGAATTTTTTCATAATCTAGATTTTCATTTACTAACCGAATCAAACGACGTGTTTCATTTTGCATCAATTGGATACTCCGCTGTTTTTGATTTTCCGGAATCATATCATGCTCAATACCTTCTAGCAATCCGTTGATCGTTGTCAAAGGTGTACGCATTTCATGAGCTGCATCAGCCATAAATTGTCTCCTACGATTCTCTTGACGTTCGATCTCTTCTTGAGCAGATTTCAAGGAATCGACCATACTGTTGAAATCGGCAGCTAAATCATCAAATTCATCCATTTCTTTGTTTTCTAATTGGATAGTGAAGTCACCCTTCGCTACTTTATGCGTTGCGCTTCTAATGCGGTTGATTCGATTCACTTGAAATTTAGCAAAAAGATAACTAGCAATCGTGGCTCCAATAAGTGAAAAGATAAAGGCGCTAAATAGATTATTCCGAATATCCTCTATACTAGATTCAATTGTACTTATAGGTGCACTTACTGCAATAAACCCATAAAAATCACCCGTACTTTGAGTGAAAAAGGGCTGATAAACGATAGCGGTATCAACTTGATTACCAAAAAAATCAGTATTTCTCTGGGTCAATGATAATGGCTCGCCGTTTTTCAACTTATCTAAATCAGTGTCTGAAATACCGCTTACGTAGTCCTCAGTTGTAATAGGATACGTCATGTTGTCAGTATGATCAAATACAAAAATCGATACCCCTTGATTTTTTAAAATAATTTGTCCACTTTCTATCTTATCCGTCTGTAGGTCCTCATCTATTAATGCTTCAGCATAGCCAAATAACTGTGTTTCAGTATTCCGATAAGCTGTACTGCGTGCAAATTGTAAAAAAGAGAAGCCTAATATAATCAAGACGGTCATAACTACCGCAAAAAAGGCCAGCATTTGCTGGTAGAAGTAGTTTATTCTCATGGAGTAACTCCGGAATCATCGTACTTGTATCCTACTCCCCAAACCGTTTGAACCACTTGCGGACCTGTTTTGTCTATTTTTTGACGTAATTTTTTGATGTGGGCATCGACTGTCCGTTCATCACCAAAATATTCATAATCCCAAACGATCGTTAGCAGTTGTTCTCTGGAAAAAACTTGTTTTGGACTTTTTGCTAATGTGTAAAGTAATTCAAATTCTTTTGGCGTTAAGCCTTCAATTGGTTTATCATACAAAATTGCCTCTCGTGTCCTCTTATCCATTTTAAGATACCTTGTTTCAACTTCATATGCTTTGCCTTCTAATTCATCAGCTCCATCATTAATGAGATCTGCGCGACGGTATAATGCCTTTATACGTGCAATTAATGTCAGCGGACTAAAAGGCTTTGTGACATAGTCATCTGCTCCCATTTCTAATCCAATAACTTGATCACTTTCAGAATCTTTAGCCGTCAACATAATAATGGGAATTGTTTTTGAAACTTTACGCATTTCGCGACAAATTTGCATACCATCCATACTTGGTAAATTTAAATCCAATGTAACTAGATCCCATTTTTCTGGATCATTTTTAAAAGTATCTAGCCCTACTTTACCATCTTGGATGAAAGTTGCTTTCCATTCTTCTTTCATGAAAAACATTTCCATCATCTCACATACGGATTGATTGTCTTCAATCATTAATATATTCATGGAATAACCTCTTTCTTTAAAAAAAATCTCTAGTTTATTATACTCTTTTTACGACTGCAACTAAAGAAACTTCCAAAATCATCTTATAAACTTCTCAGTTTAGACATAAAAACACACCCTGAAAATTAGCCTTTTTCGCTAACTTTTAGAGTGCGTTCTAATTTCATTTGCTTTTATCTGTTCATTTTGAAACTGCAGCTGCTTCAATTTTTTTATTTTGTAAAAAATGAACTTCATCTACTACCATTTCAACAATAAAAACCGTTTCTTCCTCTTTATTGACGTACGATCTTGATTGGATCCTTCCTGTAAGACCGACCATATGTCCTTTCTCACAATAAAGCTGCATCAACTTGGCTACTTGGCCCCACGCAACTATAGGGATAAAGTCTGCTTGTGATCCATTCTCTTTTTTTCCTCTTTTTGCTACTGCTAACGTATTATTTAGTACCACTTTGTCTTCTCCGACCTCTTTTAACTCTATTTCTCTCACTAAACGCCCAACTAATCCGATTTGATTCATTTTTTCTTCCTCCTTTTATTTGACTCTTACTTACTATATGCAAATTCAAGGCATTTTCTTTTTTATATTGCAAAAGAGCACGTTTTTTTTTTGACAAATCGTGTGGATACTTAAAAATAAAATTCCTTCTGAAATGGTCGGGTTTGCTTTTGGAGCCATGGAATCGTCTGCAAGCTTGTATATCACATTTGTTGCTACTTTAGTGGCGTGTAAACATCATTGCCCACAACGCTTCCTTTCAAAATACAAGCAACCCTGTTTACCCCAAAATAAATTTCAGCGTGTTGTATCGATACCATTTGACACAGAACAAAAAAAGCCAAAGAATCAAAACAAAAAATTGTTTTGAGTCTTTGACTTTTTATTTTTTTATAGCCGCCTAAAATATCAGATCAATTGACAATAGTAGGTTTTGTAAAGTAACTGAAAATGTGTACCCAAGTATCTTTTTCAAAAACAGTAAATGGATCCCCATCACCTAATACTCCATAACCAATCATCGCTCCAATAATAAAAGCTAGAGCAACCAAAAAGAATACAAGTACAATTTTCAATATGAATGTGGTGATTTGAAGTCCTATTTTTTCTTTAGTCATGGGTTTACCTCACTTTGATTAACCGATTTTTAAAATTTACGCTTTTTCTTAGTCATATTTTCTAATAAAATGCCTGTTCCTAAAGCAACAGAGTCTAATGGTTGTTCAGCAGCAAATACAGGTACTTTCAATTGTTCAGAGAAAAGTTGATCAATACCATCTAATAATGCACCACCACCGGTTAAAATTATACCACGATCAATAATATCTGCAGATAATTCAGGAGGAGTTTGTTCTAAAACATCTTTAGCCTGTTGAACGATCATCATCATTGATTCAGCAGTAGCTTTTTGAACTTCATCAGAAGTGATCGTGATCGTTCTTGGTAAACCAGTTACCATATCACGTCCTCTTACTTCCATTGAATCATCTCTTTTGCCTGGGAAAACTGTTCCAATCTCTTTTTTGATTGTTTCAGCTGTGCGTTCACCGATTAAAAGTTTATGTGTTTTTTTCACATATTGAGTAATTTCATTATCCAATTGATCACCTGCAACTTTTAACGAGCGGCTCGTTACAATGCCTCCCATTGAAAGAACGGCAATATCACTTGTACCGCCACCAATATCGATGACCATGTTTCCACTTGGTTGAAAAATATCCATTCCGGCTCCAATTGCCGCTACTTTAGGTTCTTCTTCAAGATAGATATTTTTACCGCCACTTTTTTCAGCAGCTTCAATGATCGCTTTTTGTTCAATTGTTGTTATATTTGTAGGGCAACAAATCAAAATATTTGGTTTTGATAAAAAGCCTTTTACGTTTAATTTATTAATAAAGTGAGTCAGCATTGCTTCTGTTATATCGAAATCAGCAATAACTCCTCCTTGTAATGGACGAATTGCACGGATGTTACCGGGTGTACGTCCAACCATTAAGTATGCTTCTTCTCCAACTGCTAAAACACGTTTTGTTGTAGTATCAATTGCAACGACTGAAGGCTCATTTAAAACAATGCCTTTTCCTTTTACATGAATCAATACATTGGCTGTACCTAAATCTATCCCTATATCTCTAGCCATTACTTGTTTCTCCTCTCAAGCTCTTGTTCGTTTACCTTTGATTGCTCTCTTTTAAGTAAAGCAACCATCTAATTTATTATTATAGCATAACTCGTTTCAATCTTAAACGCAGAATTAAGACATTTAACTAAATTTAATGTTTTCAAAAAAAGTATCAACCTAATAACATTGGAATACAAAAAAAAAAGCCTTATAAAGCGTCACTTTTTAAGTGTCAACTCTATAAGACTTGGTTACTATACCTTCATTAGAAACACTTTTTAAGAAAACAAACCTTCAAGTTCTGCTTCTTTCAACGTGCTTTGTACTGATTCTTCAATTCGTTCAATATCTGCGCCTAACGCTTGTAATTTTTTATGGAATTCATAATAGCCGCGATCCAAGTTTTCTAAATGGGTCACTCTTGTGTACCCTTTTGAAACTAAACCAGCTATAATCAAAGCTGCTGCTGCTCTAAGATCTGTTGCTGCAACTTCAGCACCTTGTAATTCTGTTGGTCCATAAACAACTAGCGTTTGTCCTTCAACTTTAAACTTAGCATTCATGCGACTCAATTCTTCCATGTGCATATAACGATTTTCAAATACGGTTTCTTTCATTGTACTTGTACCTTCAGCAAAAACTTGAGCTATCGTCATTTGAGATTGCATATCTGTTGGAAAACCAGGATGAGGCATTGTTTTTACATGCGTTGCCTTTAATTTTTTAGGCCCAATGACACGCATTCCATTACCTTTATCTTCGAATTCAACACCCATTTCTTTCAATTTCGAAATTAAAGGTTTATTGTGTTCAAAAACAGCATCTTCAATAAAAATATCACCTTGAGTCACTGCTGCTGCGACCATAAATGTACCGGCTTCAATACGATCCGGTATAATACTATGTTCTACACCTATTAACTCGGTTACACCCTCAATGCGGATACTTTCTGTACCAGCACCAATAACTTTAGCTCCCATACGATTTAAAAAGTTTGCTAAGTCAACGATTTCAGGTTCACGAGCAACGTTTTCAATTGTAGTTGTTCCTTTAGCTAGTGTGGCAGCCATCATGATGTTTTGTGTCGCTCCAACACTTGGAAAATCTAAGTAGATATGAGCTCCTTTTAGCTGGTCGGCAAATGCTTCAATATATCCATTTTCGATATGGATTTCCGCACCCATCGCTTCAAATCCTTTTAAATGTAGATCTATCGGACGTGTTCCAATTGCACAACCCCCTGGAAGAGCAACTTTTGCATGTCCCAAACGAGCCAATAGTGGTCCCAATACGACAATAGATGCCCGCATTTTACTTACATATTCAAAAGGAGCTTCAAAGTGGAGTCCTTTAGTAGCATCTAGGTTGATTTCTTTTTTAGATTGATCAAAGTCAACAGTTAAATTCAAGTGGCTTAAAACTTCATTGATAGAGAACACATCGGACAATATTGGGACATTAGTTAATTTAGTTTGTCCCTTACTTGCTAATATTGTGGCTGCTAAAATAGGCAATACGGCATTTTTTGCCCCTTCTACTTTAACTGTTCCAGTTAGGTGTTTTCCACCTCGAACGATAATTTTTTCCATATGGTAGTATCCCTCCAAAATTTTCATTGTCTTTATCACAACGGTGTGAAGCAAACGACGCAAGACAACATTTAATATTATAGCACGAAGCCAGGATAACGTACAAATTTAATGAATGTTTTGTAACAAACTTATTCAATTCTTAATAAAACAAAAAGATAAGATTTTGAGAATTTAGGATCAAGTCGATAAAAAAAGTACTCACCGTATAGCCTACAGTGATGGATATAAACAAATACAAGACACGCGCTTGACCGATATTATTTTTTTTAATAAATTTTTCTATTCTTATTCCTTTTAATGCCCAAAAAGAGAGTAAAATAAAAAACATATGAGAAACGATTGTAATTAAAGATTGCATACCTAGAAAGTTCATATTTTTTATTTCTCTTCCCTTCTAATTTACTATAATTTTAACATAAAAAAGGTTGAATAACCTTCATCTTGTCTTCAATTTGTAATATAACTTTAATTATAGTACTAATTTTTATTTTGCATAAAAAAAAGTTGGAATAAAACAGACTCGCTGTTTTATTCCAACTTATAGATCAAACTCTTTTATGTTTAGATACTGAAATTCGATTCACAGCTTTTCTCAAAGAGATTTCTGCACGTTTCGAATGATTTTTATTTTCAATTGCTTCTGATTTTCGTAATTCTTCTTCTGCTCGTTGTTTAGCAATCATAGCTCGTTCGATATCGATATCTCTTGCTCTTTCAGCACTATCTGCAATGATAGAACAAACGTTATCTCTAACTTCCATAACTCCTCCGTTTACAGCGATCCAATCTTCTGTATCGATTGAAACACGTTGTACTCGAACGGAATGGATCGTTAAAGGAACGATGATGGGAATATGTTCTGGCAAAATACCTATTTCTCCATCTACTGCTTTAGCAATCACTCTTTTCGCTTGGTGATTGTAGACGATTCCAGCAGGCGTAACAATATTCACTTGCATTTCACTCATCTATTTTCACCTCCTAGTATCCCATTGATTGAGCTTTAGCAACGACTTCATCAATTCTTCCTACGTTACGGAAAGCATCTTCAGGTAAATGGTCGTAACGGCCATCAATGATTTCCTTAAAGCCACGTACAGTTTCTTCTACAGGTACATAAGATCCTGGCAGACCCGTGAAGGCCTCAGCTACATGAAAGTTTTGCGATAAGAAGAATTGAATACGTCTAGCTCTAGATACAGCGATTTTTTCATCCGATGACAATTCATCCATTCCTAGGATAGCAATAATATCTTGCAATTCACGGTAACGTTGTAACATTTGTTGTACTTCTATCGCAACTTTATAATGTTCTTCTCCAACAATTTCAGGAGACAACGCACTAGATGTTGATGCTAAAGGATCAACAGCAGGATAAATACCTTGTTCCGTTAATTTACGTTCCAAGTTGGTTGTTGCATCCAAATGGGCGAAAACAGCTGCTGGCGCTGGGTCAGTATAGTCATCCGCTGGTACGTAAATCGCTTGGATAGAAGTAATAGATCCTTTGCTGGTTGAAGTGATTCGTTCTTGTAATTGTCCCATTTCAGTTGCTAAAGTTGGTTGATACCCAACAGCTGATGGCATACGGCCAAGCAATGCTGATACTTCTGATCCTGCTTGTGTAAATCGGAAAATATTGTCTATAAATAGCAACACATCTTTCCCTACATCATCTCTGAAGTATTCTGCAATCGTTAATCCCGTTAATGCCACACGCATTCTAGCACCAGGCGGCTCATTCATTTGACCAAAGACCATCGCAGTCCGTTTGATTACTCCTGATTCTTGCATTTCGAAGTACAAATCATTACCCTCACGAGTCCGTTCACCTACACCAGTAAAGACAGAGATCCCACCATGTTCTTCAGCAATATTATGGATCAATTCTTGGATCAAAACGGTTTTCCCTACACCGGCTCCGCCAAATAATCCGATTTTACCACCTTTTAAATAAGGGGCTAATAGGTCAATAACTTTTATTCCGGTTTCAAGAATCGCTGTATTGCTGCTTAATTCATCAAATGCAGGAGCAATACGGTGAATCGGATGCCGTTTTGCGTCCGCTGGGAATGGTTCTTTCTCATCAATCGTTTCTCCTAAAACATTAAACATACGTCCTAATGTTTCTTCACCAACTGGAACAGAAATCGATTTTTCAGTATCGACAACATTCATACCACGTTGTAATCCATCTGTTGACTGCATTGCAATCGTTCTGATGACGCCATTTCCTAACAATAATGCTGTCTCTAAGACAACTGTTTCATTCTTACTCTTATTTTTTTCAACAATGAGAGCATTATTGATTTCAGGCATAGTATCGTTTATGGGAAATTCTACATCCACAACAGGTCCTATAATTTGAACAATATGACCAATACTCATTCATTTTCCTCCATTCACTTACTTAGCCGCTGAAGCACCACAAATGATTTCTGTGATTTCTTCTGTTATAGCAGCTTGACGAGCTCGATTATATACCATCGTTAAATCATCAATAATATTTTTAGCGTTATCTGTTGCGCCCTTCATAGCGGTCATACGTGCTGCATGTTCAGCAGCCTTAGCATCTAAGATAGCCCCGTATATTAAACTTTCGGCATATTGAGGCAATATAATATCTAAGATTTTCTCTTTAGAGGGTTCATAGATGTAATCTTGTTCATAAGTTTTTATTTCAGTTACATCTAAATCAGATAACGGCAACATTTTTTCTGCGCGATATTGGAACATGATCGTATTCACATGATGATTGTAGCAAACATACAATTCATCAAAAACTTCATTTTTATACATTTCAGTAGCTGTTCTGGCGATTGTCCGTACTTCCTCGAAAGAAGGCTGATCACTGATATCATTCAACTCATAAGCAACGTTCATCCCTCTGGCTTTAAAAAAGTCAGCCGCTGTTGAACCAACAGTCATAAAGACATATTCATCTGGCGAAAGATGATCTTTGGTGATCATATCTACCGTTGATTTGATTACTGAACTGTTGTATCCGCCAGCCAATCCTTTATCAGAACTAATAACGATATACCCAGTTTTTTTGATTGGACGTTCTATCAACATATCATGAAAGTCGATATTTGAAGGCGAATTCGTTCCAAACATTTCATTTTCAATCAGGGAAAGCTGATTGTGTGCTAAATGAGTAACGATTTCTCTTACTTTTTGCGAATAAATTTGAAATCCAGCAGCTGTATCTTCAGCTTTAGATAGTTTCGCGCCTGACACCATTTGCATGGCATTCGTGATCTGACTAGTCTTTTTTGTTGAATTTATTTTCTTTGTAATTTCATTTAAAGAGGCTGCCATTCTTATTCACCGCCTTTAATTAGTTTGTGTACTGTTTGTATCAGTTGAAGACTCAATATAATTAGTGAAAAAATTAGTAATGAATTCATTGATAACAGCATCCAATTTTTCTGTTCTTGGCAAATCTTTAGTTTCAACGATTTCAGCTAGAATTTCAGCATGTTGATTATCTAAGAAATCATATAATTCATCTTCAAATCGACCCAATTCACTGACTGGTATTGAATCTAGGAGACCGTGCGTTAGAGCATAAAAAATAATAACCTGTTTCTCTACACTTATGGTTTGGTGTAATCCTTGTTTTAAAATTTCTACTGTTCGATGGCCACGATTCAATTTTGCTTGAGTAGCTTCATCTAAATCTGATCCAAATTGAGTAAAGGCTTCTAATTCACGGAAACTAGCTAAATTTAAACGCAATGTTCCGGAAACTTTTTTCATTGCTTTAATTTGAGCTGCTCCACCTACACGGGAAACAGATAATCCAGCTGCAATAGCTGGTCGAACACCTGAATAAAACAAATCGCTTTCCAAGAAAATTTGTCCATCTGTGATTGAAATAACATTCGTAGGAATATAAGCAGAGATATCTCCTGCTTGAGTTTCAACAAACGGAATAGCTGTCATTGAACCGCCGCCCAGTTTATCGCTAAGTTTTGCAGCCCGTTCTAATAGACGTGAATGCAAGTAAAAAACATCCCCAGGGTACGCTTCACGACCTGGTGGACGACGCAACAAGAGCGACAGTTCACGGTAAGCTGCGGCTTGTTTGGTTAAATCATCAAAAATGATCAACACGTGTTTGCCATCGTACATAAATTCTTCCCCAATAGCAGAACCAGCATATGGAGCAATATAAAGCAATGGAGCAGGTTGAGAAGCACTTGCTGTCATCACTATCGTATAATCCATTGCACCATATTTTTTTAATATTTCTACTTGATTACGTACCGTTGATTCTTTTTGCCCAATAGCTACATAAATACAAATCGTATCTTGACCTTTTTGATTTAAAATCGTATCGATAGCTAAGCTAGTTTTCCCTGTTTTACGGTCACCAATAATCAACTCTCGTTGTCCACGGCCGATTGGTACTAATGCATCAATGGCTTTGATTCCTGTTTGTAACGGTTCATTGACCGAATGACGGTCCATAACACCTGGAGCTTCAGCTTCTATTGGCCGAGTTTTAGTGGTCAAAATTTCTCCCAGACCATCAATTGGCTGTCCTAGAGGATTTACTACTCGTCCAATCATTGCTTCACCAACTGGTACTTGCATGATTTGACCAGTACGTTTTACAATATCGCCTTCACGAATGCCGGTAAACTCCCCTAAAATAATGATCCCTACGTCATTTACTTCTAAATTTTGTGCCATACCAAAGATACCATTCGAAAATTCTAATAGTTCTCCTGCCATTGCATTTTCTAATCCATAAGCACGCACAATTCCATCACCTACGTAACTAACCGTGCCTACTTCATCTATTACTAATTCACTTTGATAATTTGCAATCTGTTTTTTGATTAGTGAACTAATTTCTTCTGCTTTTACGCCCATGAATAACTCACCTCATAACTTCTTTTATCGAATTAATTGTTTCTTTAATGTTTCTAAGTTAGAACGAATACTTCCATCATAAACTTGACTTTCGACTTCTATAACGACCCCGCCTAGAACTTGCTCATCCACAATAGTATGCAGCAATACTTTTTTTGCATCTAATTTTATTTTCAAAACATCTATTAGACGTGTCTTCTGCACATCTGTAAGTTCGACGGCTGTAGAGACCTTAGCAACGACCGTTCTGTTCTTATAATCGTAAATTTTTTCAAATTCATTTACGATATCTCTGATATCGCTAATTCGATTATAATCATAAAGCATATGAAAGAAATTTTGAGTATTTATTGGAAATTCTTTAATTAGGTTTGCAAGAAGATGGTCTCGTTTAAACTTATCTAATCGATGGTCTACTAAAATCGTACCCAAGTTAGGGATTTCTTCTAGTACTTGACGAACATCCATTATATTGTCAAATGAAACGTCAACCAATCCTTTTTCTTTTGAATCTTGATAAAAGGCATCAGCAAGCTGGCGAGAATTCATATTTCTATTTAACTTCATTATTATTCGCCAACCTTTCGATATACTCTTCTATCAATTCAGCATGCCCTTCATTAGATAATTCTTTCCCAATCAATTTTTCAGCAATATCAAGAGACAAACGACTGATATCATTTTGCGCACTTAATAACGCTTGTTTTCTTTCTAATTCAATTGCTTTTCTTGCCTCTTCTTTTAATCGGGCGATTTCTACTTTGGCAGCTGCTAATTGTTCTCTTTCCATTTTATCAGCTGAATCTCTGGCTTTCTCGATTACTGCACTTGAGTTATTACGTGTGTCTTCTAATTGTTGTTGTTGTTCTTTAAGTAACCGTTCTGCATCTAATTTTTTTGCTTCAGCGTCATCGATGTTTCTTGCAACCAACTGTTCTCGTTTTTCCATCATTGCCATTAGAGGTTTCCAAGCGACCTTCTTCAATGCTAGCATTAATAGTAAAAATGAGACCAAGGTAACGATCGAATCTCCAGCTGTTATTTGTCCTATAACCAATGGACTACCCATTTCAAACACTCCTCCACCTATACTTCAATGTTGCTGTAAAAGAACAGGCAGAGAGACTATTTATTCTCTACCTGTTAATTCTTTTAAAAGATCATTTTTATTGGAAAACTAAGATAAAGGCGATAACAACTGCCATGATTGGAATGGCTTCTACTAAACCAACCCCAATATACATTAATGTTTGTAATTGACCCTTCATTTCTGGTTGGCGTGCGATTGATTCGATCGTTTTTGATACAACTTTACTTGAACCGAGTGCTGCCCCAATGGCTGCACCTGCTACTGCTATTGCTGCTCCTATTAAACCCATAATCTATTTCCTCCTAGTACTTATCTTTTAATATTTTTATTATTTATTAACGGTATTGTTTGGTTTATTTAACTTATGCTGCTTCTTTTATATGATCTGTGCTATCTTCATGCTCAACTTTATGAGAAAGATAGACCATCGTCAGTGTTGTAAAAACAAAAGCTTGTATACTTCCGATAAAGATAGAGAATCCTTGCCATGCCATACCTAAAGGAATACCAACTATCCATGTAAGAACTCCTTGGCTTTGAGCTAGAGAAGCTATCAATCCAAGTAAAATTTCTCCTGCATAAATATTTCCATAAAGACGCAAAGCTAAAGTTAACGTATTTGTAAATTCTTCAAAGATTTTAATTGGAAATAAGAAAGGAACCGGTCTAACAAAACTGTTCATAAAGTAGTTTTTGACTCCTTGTTCTTGTACCCCAAAATAATGTGTCATAACAATCACCATAGCTGCTAATGTTAGCGTAATAACTGGATCAGCCGTTGGACTTTTCCACATTTGGTAATCATCGATCGTCAGCATTAAAGGCAATCCCATCATGTTTGAAACAAATACAAATGTTAAAACAGTAAAACCTAACAATCTGAATTTTTCTGATTGTTGCTTAGACATCGCACTTGAAGCAATATTTCCAGTAAAATCGACTACCCATTCGATAAAATTCTGCTTACCGGTTGGCTTTATTTGTAAATTTCTTGTACAAATAAACGTAATCAAGAATACAATCACGCACGCTGATATTATTACAATCGTATTGGTGACATTGAAGCTTAAGCCAAACAATGTAACAATCGGATTTTCGTTATCCACAACGTTCACCTCTTTCCATAATTAAAATCTATAATTGCAAACAGCAAACTAGAAAACACGCCTTGCGAAAAGTATCATTCCCACTAATTTCACATGCTCATTTTAGCATATAATAGCTTTCTTTCCTATATAAATGGATTGAATGAAATTCACTTCGATTCATTTAGCAATGTAAAAAATACTGACTAATTTCTAAAATAATTCCTCTTTTTTCACTGGCATTTGTTATCATACCACCATTCGATTTAAAATACAAAAAGAAAATGAAAAACATCCCTTACTTTCAGTAAATCGTTAGTCTTAAGCGTTTTTTTCAGGTTTTTAGCTTAAACAAAATTGCGTCATTGCTACTTTCATTTCATTGATTTGTCCATATGATTTCATTTTCACCTTTTTTCTCATTTTATTAAATGACAATTTTCAGGCGCTCTTTTATGTCTTGAATAATAAATAATTTCTGTATTCGTTACTTTCTTCACTATATCCCCTTTTTCATCGGATTTTCACTATTTAAATTACTATATTTTTATCGCTATTTTAAAAAAACAAAATACAGCCGCTTCATTTTTGTCATTTTTTATTTAATCCTATTAGACACCTTAAAAAAACTTCGTGTTTTTTCATGTTGCTGGATCATTTACAGTGATTTAATAATAGTTAGGCTGAACTAACCAGATATACTTGTAAAAAATATCGAATCATTAAATCTCTGATCCTCATCGAATCCTTTACAAAGCTGGAAGCACCTATACTTATCAACAGGTTATAGATCAGTATGATCACTTGCAAAAAACTTCTGGCGGAATAGTAGTTACTTTTAGCCTAAAATGAAGCACTGTGGGCAGATAACGCCCAAGTGTATCATGTTTGTAAGCTGCTAAAGCAGCAATAACCATGACAAATTTTGGTTTTAGGCCTCGGGCGTTTCCATGGCTCTTCACAAGCAAATCCGTTTATTCCAGAAGAAATTTCTTCTAGAACACCAACACCTTTTTTCAAACGATCGCTATATTAATATAATTTTTGGTATCAATAGATTAGTCTAACCACTCACTTGAAATTTTTGATGGAATAGGAGTTGCTTGTAGCCATGTAAAGAATTCAATGCGAATTACAGAGCTTAACGCTTTAGCGATCAAGCTCTGTTTGAGGCTTGAAAGCCTGAGGACTTTTTTAGGCCTCGGGCGTTTCCATGGCTATCCACAAGCAAATCCGTTTATTCCAGAAGAAATTTCTTCTAGAACACCAACACCTTTTTTCAAACGATCGCTATATTAATATAATTTTTGGTATCAATAGATTAGTCTAACCACTCACTTGAAATTTTTGATGGAATAGGAGTTGCTTGTAGCCATGTAAAGAATTCAATGCGAATTACAGAGCTTAACGCTTTAGCGATCAAGCTCTGTTTGAGGCTTGAAAGCCTGAGGACTTTTTTAGGCCTCGGGCGTTTCCATGGCTATCCACAAGCAAATCCGTTTATTCCAGAAGAAATTTCTTCTAGAACACCAACACCTTTTTTCAAACGATCGCTATATATAGAACAAAAAAAGAGTCTGTTCATCAGTTCCCTGATAAACAAACTCTCCTATTGTTTCATGCTTATAAATCAAAAATGATACATTTTCCTTCTGTTATTACATTGTACCGAATAATCGATCGCCGGCATCTCCCAGACCAGGTAAAATATAGCCATTTTCATCTAAACGTTCATCTAATGCTGCTGTAAAAATCTCTACATCAGGATGAGCCTTTTCTAAAGCTGCTACGCCTTCTGGAGCTGCAACTAAGCAAACAAATTTTATAGTTGAAGCACCACGTTTTTTCAATGAGTCAATAGCTGCAATAGCTGATCCACCCGTAGCAAGCATCGGATCAACAACTAATAATAGACGTTCATTGATATCTGATGGTAATTTAACAAAATACTCTACCGGTTCTAAAGTTTCATGGTCACGATACATTCCTACGTGTCCAACTTTTGCTGCAGGAATTAAATCTAACATTCCATCGACCATACCCAATCCAGCTCTTAGAATTGGAATGATTGCAACTTTTTTACCAGCTAATTTTTTTTGAACAGTTTTTACTAAAGGAGTTTCGATTTCTACATCTTGTAAAGGCATATCTCTAGAGACTTCAAATGCCATTAAACGTGCAATTTCATTAACTGCTTCTCTAAAATCCTTCGTACCGGTATTCTTATCGCGAAGAATAGTTAATTTGTGTTGGATTAATGGATGCTCCATAACTTGAACTCTCGACATTGTATTCAGCCCTCATTTTTCATTATTTTTTAAACATTTCCATTGTAAAGGATATCAGCATTTAGCGCTACCTTTTTAGTATTTTTTTTTAATTCTACTTATTCCGCTATTTTTTAAGGGAATTTACATTTTTGGATCATATAAAGGGTGTTCAGCAGTTAATTGGTGAACTTGTGTTTGAATAGCTTCCATTTTTTCACTATCTCCATTAGCTATCAATGTTTCAATAATCAATTCTGCTACTTTTTTAGAATCCACTTCATCAAATCCTCTTGTTGTCATGGCAGGCGTTCCAATTCGAATGCCGCTTGTTTTAAAAGGACTTAGCGTTTCAAATGGGATCGTGTTTTTATTGACCGTGATTCCTACTTTGTCTAAAAGAACCTCGGCTTGTTTACCATTTAGACCAAAGTTTGTTACATCAAACAACAACAAATGATTGTCTGTTCCGCCACTTATCAAATGACCTTTAGATGCATGCAAAACAGCTTCCATTGCTTTAGCATTTTTTACGATTTGAGCAGCATACGTTTTAAACTCTGGAGCAGAGGCTTCCTTAAATGCAACGGCTTTAGCTGCAATAACGTGTTCCAATGGTCCACCTTGAATTCCAGGGAAAATAGCACTATTCAAAGCTTTACGATATTTTTCTTTAGCTAAGATCATTCCGCCGCGTGGTCCTCGCAAAGTTTTATGCGTAGTTGTCGTAACGATATCTGCAAAAGGAACTGGATTTTGATGCAATCCTGCTGCAACTAATCCGGCTATGTGAGCCATATCGACCATCAAGTAGGCCCCAACTTCATCTGCTATTGCTCTAAAACGTGCGAAATCTATTTTTCTAGAATAGGCACTCGCTCCAGCAATAATCAATTTTGGTTTATGTTGCTTGGCCAGATCCTGGATCACTTCGTAATCTAGTTCTTCGGTATCTTTATCCACACCATAGGAAATAAAATGGTAGGTTTTACCACTGAAGTTTACGGGAGAACCGTGTGTCAAATGTCCGCCATGTGTCAAGTCCATTCCTAATACGGTGTCTCCAGGTGTCAATAGAGCATTGAAAGCTGCCATATTTGCACCAGAACCTGAGTGTGGTTGAACATTTACATATTCTGCTCCGAAAAGTTTTTTTGCCCGCTCGATAGCCAAATTTTCAATGACATCCACAAATTCACAGCCGCCATAATATCTATGTCCAGGATAGCCTTCTGCGTATTTATTCGTTAAAATACTGCCTTGCGCAGCCAGTACTGCTTCAGATACAAAGTTTTCTGAGGCAATCAATTCAATATTCTGCTCTTGACGATTACGTTCTTTTTCAATAGCATCAAATACCTCATTGTCAAAATTTTTGTTATTCATCATAAACCGACCACATCCTTCAATAGTTTTAAGTTATATTTACTTATCCGCCTAACTGTTTGGTTTTGCGGTTATTCAAAAAAATGATTGCCTGCTGCCTTTTGAAGCCGATTCATGTACGCTTCTCCTAAGCCATTTTGAGTATAAGCTTGGGCTAAAATGACCGTTGCTTGTGTTGCTTCAAAATACCTTAGTCCTGAGTATAACAATCTTGAAGCTTCATTGATATTTTTATTTTCGCCTAATGAATATACAGCAGTTACATCTGCTTGAAATTGGTGCAAAATATCTTGATTTGCTAACAGTCCAATTTTTTCGCCTTGTCTTTTGTAAGTTTCAATGGCTTTTTCCCATACTTTTTTATCACCAGCGACGATCACGACCGGTTCGTTAGGACTGTAATGGGTGTATTTCATACCCGGAGCTTTGGGTGCTTCATCACTTGATATCAAATGTTGATCGACATAAACGTTTCCAATAACCTGTTCCAAGGCTTCTTTTGTCGTTGCACCTGGTCTCAAAATGGTTGGTCTCTCCGGATCAGTAATATCTAAAACCGTTGATTCTAGCCCTACCCCTGTTTCACCATCATCCAGCACACCGGCTATTTTCCCTTTCAAATCATGGAAAACATGTTCTGCTGTTGTCGGACTAGGTTTTCCAGAAGTATTGGCACTTGGTCCAACAAGTGGTTTTCCTGACTCACGGATCAGTTGTAAGGTTAATGCGTTATCTGGCATACGCATCGCTACGCTATCTAAGCCTGCCGTAACGGTGGGTGCAAAGGCTTGCTCCTTAACTTTGAAAATCAACGTCAACGGCCCCGGCCAAAATGTTTCCATCAATTTATCCGCTATTTCAGGCACTTGCTTGACATACTGCCCTACTTCTTCGATTGCCGAAATGTGTACGATCAAAGGATTATCACTCGGTCTTCCTTTTGCTGCATACACTTTTTTTACTGCTGCTTCATTTGTAGCATCCGCTCCTAATCCATAAACGGTTTCTGTGGGGAAAGAAATCAGTTCACCTTGTTGCAGTTTAAGGGCCGCTTTGAGTACGTCTGAAGGTCGATAGATAATAGTCTCCACAATTATTCCTCCGTTCATTTCAAGAAAATTAGTTTACTTATTTAATTGTATTGAATCTTTTCAGCTGGTTTTAACGCGAATCAACCGGTCATTTCCGCTCATATCTTTTTCAATGGTCACTTCAGCCTTTGGGAAAGCTTGTTGAAATATTTCTTGAACTTTTTTTCCTTGTTTAAATCCAATTTCCAAGAAAATTTCACCACCTGGATTTAAAATAGCCGGTGTTTCCTCAGCTAATCTTTGATAAATGGCTAATCCACCATTATCAGCAAATAATGCTAGATGCGGTTCATAGTGTAAAACGCTCTCGTCCATATAGCTGATCTCATCATCTGAAATATATGGTGGATTTGAGATAATGACGTCAAATGTTTCCCCTTTTACAGGTTGAGTTAAGTCGCCTGCTAGAAAACGGACTTCTGCCTGTAATATGGCAGCATTCTCTTGGGCCACACCTAAGGCTCTAGAAGATAGATCAGTCGCAGTCACTTCAAAAAGTGGTCGTTCTTTTTTGATAGTGATCCCGATGATCCCTGATCCAGTTCCAATATCCAAAACCGTTAATTTTTGGTCTGGAGACGTTCCTTTCAAAAAATTATCAACAATTTCTTCTGTTTCCGGTCGCGGGATCAAAGTGTCTTTAGTTACTTTAAATTTGCGCTCGTAAAACCAACCATATCCCAATATTTGTTGCACAGGCATCCCAGAGCCATGGTTCGACACATCTTGCAACAGCTGGTGTTTCACATCTGAAGGCATCTCTTCATTTAAATGCATCATGATGTCTGTTTTAGTCCAGTTCAGACGCTCTTTCAATAAAAGCTCAGCAGCAGTGGGTTCTCTTTTACACGTTTCTAAAAAAGAAGAAGCCCATTTTAGGACTTCTCTATATGTTGTTTTACTCTGCATGTTGTAATTGCTCCATTTTGGCTGTTTGATCGTTCAGGATCAATGCATCAACAATTTCATCTAATTTACCAGATAAAATTTGATCTAATTTTTGGATCGTTAATCCGATACGATGATCCGTTACGCGGCTTTGTGGGAAATTATACGTACGGATACGTTCTGAACGGTCTCCCGTTCCAATAGCTGATTTGCGTTCTGCATCGTACTCACTTTGAGCTGCTTGTCGTATATGATCGTACACTCTGGCACGCAATACTTTCATTGCTTTCTCGCGGTTCCTGATTTGCGAACGTTCTTCTTGCATCGCCACAGCAATTCCTGTAGGTAAATGCGTCAACCGAACGGCAGAAGCTGTTTTATTAACGTGCTGTCCGCCGGCTCCGCTTGCGTGGTAAATATCTGTCCGAATATCTTGATCCGGCATATGCAATTCTACTTCTTCAGCTTCAGGCATAACCACTACCGTCGCAGTTGACGTATGGATACGCCCTTGCGATTCAGTTGACGGCACACGTTGAACACGGTGAGCGCCATTTTCGTACTTCAATTTAGAATAAACATTTTCTCCAGTGACCATTAAAGTAATTTCTTTATATCCACCAATTTCAGTGATATTAGCATCTAGAACTTCAGTTTTCCAACCCTGTGCATCAGCATATTTTTGATACATATTAAACAGATCGCCAGCAAATAATTGAGCTTCATCTCCACCAGCGGCTCCGCGGATCTCCATGATGATATTGCGGTCATCATTTTCATCTTTAGGCAACATCAAGACTTTCATAGCTTCTTCGATTTCTGCTTTTTCTTTCTTTAAATCACTTAATTCTTCTTTTGCCATTTCAGCCATTTCGTTATCTAACTTTTCACCAAGCATTTCTTCAGTATCAGAAATAGCTTGACCGACTTCTTTGTACCGACGATAGGTTGCAACGGTCTCACGAAGAGCGGCTTCTTCTTTAGTCAGTTTCATCAATCGTTTTGTATCAGTGACAACCTCTGGATCGCTCAGCAATTCATTTAATTCTTCATAACGTCCTTCAACGCTTTCTAATCTATCAAACATAATTATTCTCCTTTTCTTCTAAGCCTATTGCATCGTTGTGTCATTAGCTGTAGTTCTTTCACAACACCAAGAACGCTACAAATCGTCCTTCAATAGCGGATTGAAGTAATGTTTACGACATACCGGAAAATAACTTTCATTGCCCCCTATTTGGATTTGTTCGCCTGAATAGACGGGCTCACCATCGATCATACGCATGTTCATTATTGCTTTTTTATGACAATACCAACAAATTGTTTTCATTTCTTCAATCTTATCTGCGTATAGCAATAGATATTCTGACCCTTCGAACAATTCATTTTTAAAGTCATTTTTCAATCCGAATGCCATTACTGGAATTTCTAATTCGTCTACAATACGGGCTAGTTGAAGCACATGTTCTTTGGTCAAAAATTGCGATTCATCGATCAATACACATGCTGGAACATCCTTTAATGCGCTTATCGTTTCAAAAATATTCGTTTCTTCAAATATAGCAATACCTTCGCGTCTTAACCCGATTCGACTTGATACTAAACCAATCTCATCTCGATCATCTAAACCGCTTGTCATGATTGCTACCGGTTTGTTTTGTTCTTCGTAATTATATGCTACCTTCAAAATTTCAATCGTCTTTCCACTGTTCATTGCTCCGTATTTAAAAAAAAGTTGGGCCATATTGTTTTTCCTCTTTTCTCTCGTAGGAATCCACTGTCAATTATACGTTAAAATCAACCAAAAGTGAAGCCTCTCTCCCTACTTTATAATAGAAGATTTTTTCACGCTAAATAGTAGAAAAAAGATAAATTCCAACCTGATTTTACCCTTAAATGGATAAGTTAGGTAATTTTTAACAATTTCACGAGAAATATGTGCTAAAATATCTAAAGTAGCAAAAAAAGTATTTTTAGTAATTGGAGGAACCTCAATTGAGTATACGTAGTGCATTTGCCATTGCAGTAGGAAGAACAACTAGATGGGGACTTCATACTTTTCTTAAAGGTGGAAGTAGTTACCCTGGTCAGCTAACACAAAAAATGGACCCTACTGTGTTAGGTACTTTATCAAGAAATTATGATGTAGTCATTGTTACTGGAACAAATGGTAAAACTTTGACGACCGCTTTGACCTATCAAGTTTTGAAACAAAAATATCCTGAAATCATTACAAATCCCACTGGAGCAAATATGCTGCAAGGAATTATTTCAACTTTTCTTGAACATCACTCTTACACTAAAAACACTGAAAAAAAAGCGGCTGTTCTTGAAGTCGATGAAGCCAGCTTGATCCATGTTACGAAATACATTAAGCCGAAAGCTATCATCTTTACAAATGTTTTTCGTGATCAAATGGACCGTTACGGTGAAATTTACACCACTTATCAAATGATGCTGAATGGTGCCGCTTTAGCACCTAATGCTTTGATCGTCAGCAATGGTGATGCGCCTATTTTCAATTCTAAAGAGACCGTTAATAAACGCGTTTACTTTGGTTTTGACCATCTTCCAGATGGTGAATTGAAAGCTCATTACAATACCGATGGCGTATTGTGCCCACAGTGCAATAATATTTTACATTACAAATTTTTAACTTATAGTAATCTCGGAAAATACTATTGTCCGAATTGCGATTTCAAGCGTCCAGATCTAACTTATCGTTTAACCAACTTGTCTCACATGGACCACCAATCTTCTCGTTTTGAAATTGATGGTGAAGAATTTGAAATTAAGATCGGCGGACAATACAATATTTACAACGCTTTAGCCGCATACAGTGTCGGCCGTATTTTAGATGTTTCTACGGATCAAATTCGTGCCGGATTTGCCGCATCAAAACGCATTTTTGGCCGTCAAGAAGTCATTCAGATCGAAGATAAAGAAGTGACTATCAACTTGGTGAAAAATCCGGTTGGGTTAAATCAAGTATTAGAAATGATTCAACTTGATCCAGAACCGTTCTCTCTTGTTTCTATTTTAAACGCAAATTACGCTGATGGAACAGACGTTAGCTGGATCTGGGATGCGAATTATGAGATCGTTAAAGACCTTAATGTAAAAGAAGTGACTGTTGGCGGTGAACGTGTCGAAGACATCACTGCTCGCTTAGAAGTAGCTGGGATCCCTGAGGAAGAACTTCAAGTTATTCCAAGTATCCCTGAAATAATCAAGAACTTTAAAAATGCTCCAACGAAAAAAATATACGTTCTGGCTACTTATACCGCAGTCTTGCAATTGCGTAAAGAGTTAGCTAATCAAGGGTATATTGAGGGAGGTATGTAAGATGATTGAATTAAATGTTTGTCATCTTTACGGTGATCTGTTGAATACTTATGGCGATAATGGCAACTTATTAATGCTAAAACACCGTGCTAAAAAAAGAGGTATTCACTTTAATATCGAAATTATAAGTTTAAATGACCCATTTGATGCGGATAAATATGATTTAGTTTTCTTCGGTGGCGGACAGGATTATGAGCAACGGATCGTTTCTAAAGATATCCAAACTAAAAAAGAGGCCATTATTAAATACATTGAAAATGATGGTGTCACAGTCGGTATTTGTGGTGGCTTTCAATTGTTAGGACACTATTATGTTGATGCTGCCGGAAATCGTATCAATGGTATTGGCGCTTTGAACCACTATACATTGAACCAAGACAACAATCGTTTTATTGGCGATATCGTCATCAAAAATAATGAGTTCGGCGAAACGTATAAAGGATTTGAAAATCATAATGGCCGTACTTTCCTTGGCGAAGGGGTAAAACCTTTAGGTATCGTGGAAATGGGTCACGGCAACAACGGAGAAGATAAAACAGAAGGTGCTCATTACAAACAAACGTATTGCTCATACTTCCATGGACCCTTGTTAGTTCGTAACACCACATTGACGGATCGTATCCTAAAAGAAGTTGTCAAAAAACGCTTCCCTAAAGAAGCAGAAGCATTATTCGGTTAACAGAAAAGAGTTTGAAAAATGATTTTGTCATTTTTCAAACTCTTTTTTGTTTTTCTTATGTTCATGAACGATTATCTAGACAAACTACTGCTCAATCGTAGCGTGTTCGTCCACTTACTAGGCAAACTGGACGAACAATCTTTAATTCCCATCTTCTTTGTCCTCTTACCAGACAAACTAGACAAACAAACTTTAATTCCCATCTTCTTTGTCCTCTTACCAGGCAAACTGGACAAACAATCTTTAATTCTCATCTTCTTTGTCCTCTTACTACTCAATAATGAGAAAATCTCTACGAGGATGTTCCAGCCCCGTAGAGATTTTCCTGTTTTCTAGTCGAGATAAACAAGACTCTCCACATCCTGTTTTTTAGTTGAGTTGCGAGACCCAGACATCTTGTAAAAAAAGATAAATCCCGCCGAAGATGAAACATCTTCTCTGTGATTTCCTATTTTTACTTCATGTCTTTCAGGGTCTCTCCACATCCTAGTTGTTTGATGCGATGATTTTTAGTTCGCCTTCGATTGTCCATTTTTTGATATCATTTGGCAATATCAAGTGGGTTCCTTTTTTCAGTGGATACTCTCCTGCTTCAACGATCAATTTACCGTTTCCTTCTACCACGCTGACAAGAGTGTAAGGAGCTGTTGCGTTAAAATCAGCTTTACCCTTCACTTCCCATTTGTAGACGTCAAAAAATGAAGTCTTCACTAGCGTTGTGATCGTTGCCTCTTCTTGTTTTTCTATCCTTGTTTCAGGAGTCGAATCTACATGAGGGACAGTCGTTACATCCACCGATTGTTTAATGTGTAATTCTCTTAAATTTCCTTGGTCATCTTTACGGTCATAATCGTACACCCGGTAAGTCGTATCACTGGATTGTTGGGTTTCAAGAATCGTGATCCCTCCACCGATTGCATGGATCGTTCCGCTTGGGACGTAGAAAAAGTCGCCTTTTTCAACTTCTATGCGACGCAGTAGTTCATCCCATTTGCCGTCGATAATCATTTGTTCTAATTCTTCTTTTGTCTGAGCGTGGTGACCATAAATGATTTCCGCACCTTTATCAGCATCAATGACATACCAGCACTCTGTTTTACCTAATTCGCCTTCATGCTCCATACCGTATCGATCATCTGGATGAACTTGTACAGATAAATCATCAGCAGCATCCAAAATCTTGGTTAACAAAGGAAAAACTTCTCCTTCTGCGTTCCCAAATACTTCACGATGCTGATCCCATACCTCAGCTAGGGTCAGGCCTTTATATGGTCCATTTTCTACTAAACTCGGACCATTAGGGTGGGCACTTATTGCCCATGCTTCTCCCGTTTTATCACTTGGTAAATCATAGCCAAAAACCTCACGCAGTTTTTTACCACCCCAGATTTTTTCTTGTAAAACAGGTTTTAATAGTAAAGGTTCATTCATCGCTTTTACTCCTCCTAAAATCTATTTGATTCTTCATTGTTTCCTTTTCAGCTAAGTAACAGTCTACTAAACGATCACGCTGGTTAAGGTAATCCGATTTGTTGTCATTCGTTGGATGGACACGATTAGATAAAAATACAAAGGCCGTTTTCTGCAAGATATCTAATATAATAAAAGTTCCTGTAAATCCAGTATGAAACAAATAGTTTTTACTACCTTTGGTCTTTATATCCCAGCCTAACGATCGGTTTAATTTACCATTTGGTGTCCAGTCTTTTAATAATAATAGCACAGTTTTTTCATTAAGAATACGTTTTCTATTGAGTTCTCCTCTATTCAAAATCATTTGGCTAAAGGTCAAACAGTCTGTTAGCGTTGAAAATAAGCCTGCACTTCCGCAATGATTTCCAAGTATATAAGCTTTAGGGTCATGGACATCACCTCTTATCATTCCTCTTTTGGGGTCCATTTCTGTTGGAGCACATGCTTGTTTGTCTCGAGGATGATAGGACGAATCCGTTAAATTCAAAGGTCCGCTGATGCGTCCAGCAAAGACATTATCTAAACTGTCTTTTTCGATTACTTCAATAATAAAACCTAACAAGATGAACCCTATATCCGTGTAGCGAACTTCTTTTTCAAAGAGCTTTCCAACTGGCAAATGGAGAATGGCTTCTCGCAACTCACTTGCAGATAAAGTATTTCGATTTGGAATATAGCCTTCTATACCGGACGTATGAGTCAATAAATGCCTTAGGGTCACTTTTTGATCTGTGAAATCTGTCAAATAACGGCTGACCTTATCATCTGGAGCTAATTTTCCTTCCTGCCATAATTGCAAGAAGATAGTCGCTGTTAAGAACACTTTTGTTAATGAGGCAACATCATAAACCTGATTTTCTTTGATAGCTTCTCTTTTTGGTAAAATTGCAGCTGATCCTGCATGGTATTCTAGTCGTTCATTAGTTGTGATAAAACCAAAATTTGCTCCTGGTATTACTTCGTCTTCGATCAATTGCTGGATCATTTTTTTTGTTTTTGGATACATTTTATTATCCTTTCTACTGCTCTTCTTCCTAATAAATCTAGATTCGCTTCTTCATAGTTCATTATAATCGAATAGGTCATTTTCTTCTACACTGAGTTTAGCCGTTTCTTTTATCGTAAAACACAAAAAAACCGGCAAACTGCTTGCCGGTTTGACTCTTTATTAGTCGGTTGTTGTGATTTTTATGGCTATTCCATTTGTATCTTCTAAAGAAAGGGTTTGTGTTGCTTCATCTAATTGATAACTATAATTTTTTGCATCGAGTTTTTCTTTTATTTGTGCTAATTCATCAGATGATGAAACAACGATTGTAAAGTAAGCTAAGCCTCTTAAGCCTTTTTGAGCTGCCGGAATGTTTTTTCCAGCCCAGACATTGGCCGCGATCTGGTGATGGTACTCTCCTGCCGCGAAAAATTTAGCTTGAGGACCAAATTTAAATTTCAAATCAAAACCTAAAATATCGTTGTAAAATTTTTCTGTTTCTTCTAATTCTGCTACAAACAAATGAACGTGCCCCATATAGGTTCCTTTAGGCATTCCTTGAAAGGCCTGTTTAGCTTCTCCAATAACACCGTCTGCATCCATCGCCTCTGTTACTCCAACGATTTGTCCGTCTTCTCTAATATCCCACATTGATTTTGGCTTATCTCTATAAATTTCAATTCCATTTCCTTCTGGATCATCTAAATACAATGCTTCACTGTACCCATGGTCGCTTGCACCAGTCAATGGATACTTTGATGCTAAAATGTGATAAAAAATTTCTCCTAAGTCTTTACGTGTTGGCAACAAAAAGGCCATATGATACATACCAGTTGCACTTGGTTTTTCTCCGATGGTTGGAACCGGCTGTAATTCTAATATAACTTGTTTATCACCTAATGCTCCTAATTGAAGCAAATGTTCAGTTTCATTTTTAATTTCTAGTCCAATGATCGTTGTATAGAATTTTTTCATTTTCTCCATACTTTCAACATTTAATACCACTTTTCCAATGATTGTTTTCGCTGATAAAGTCATTTATTTATTCCTCTTTTCCTTTTACTTTTTATTATCATTCAACTAAAAATCCTTCTTTTTCACTTACTTTTAATAAGTATACATAGAAAGAATTTTATTTGCAAGTTTTTTTAATACTTCTAAATAAAGGGATTTGTGCTATTTTTTATATTGTCATATCTTAAATAAGCAGATTTCACTTAATTTGTGTTTTTTCGTCATACTTTTTTCATAATTGAGTACTATACTATGAATATACCAAAACAAAAACCAACTTCTTTATATTTCTTTTTTACTCCTCCAAAGTAAAAAGAAACCTTACCCTTTCCACCTTAGCGTTTCCCGCTAAGGTGGTTTTTTATGGCACAGGGACCCTAAATCGATTTAGATAGCTAAAAAAAACTGAGACAAATTAAATTGTCTCAGTTTTTTTTACTATATAATTTTGGTATTAATAGATCAGTTGATCATTCACCTGAAATTTTTGGCGGAATAGGGTTTGCTTGTAGCCTAAAATGAAGCACTGTGGGCAAATAACGCCCAAGTGTATCCTGTTTGTAAGCTGCTAAAGCAGCAACAACCATGACAACTTTCTTTTAGGTTTCAGGTGTTCCCATGGCTCTCCACAAGCAAAACCGTTATTCCAGAAGAAATTTCTTTTTAAGGTGTCCACACCATTTGACATAGAACCTTTTTAATTCAGTAGTTTAATAGATAATGTTAGCATTTGAAAATTAAGCTTACCTAAAAAAAGGATTGGTCCTTTTTTCATATCCAATAGTCGTGTCATCTCCATGACCTGGATAAACCCGCATATTATCAGGCAAAGTAAAGAGCTGCTCTTTGATCCCTTTTAGTAATGCTCCTAGATCACTGCCTGTTAAATCAGCTCTTCCAATACTTCCTTTGAATAGTGCATCACCAGAAACAACAAAATCATCAAATATAAAACTGACTCCGCCCGGTGAATGCCCTGGAGTTGGAACAACTTCAAATTGAAATCCTGCAATATCATATGTCTTGAATAATTCAAATTCGTATTCGGCAGGCTCCGTTGTAAACGGATGTCCTGAATTAATGGAAAGATTCAAAATAGGATTTCCAAGCCAAGCATGCTCTAAACCACTAACATAAACTGGAATAGAATACATTTTTCTAGCTTCTTCTAATGCACCAATATGATCATAATGTGTATGCGTCAATAAAATAGCAACAGGTACCACTTTCAATTCATCTAATGCTCTTTTTATCACTACAAATTCATCTCCAGGATCAACGATCAATGCTTTTCCTTTCTGGTAGATAACGTAACAATTTTCTGCAATTCTTCCAGTTGTGATTCTTTTGATTTCCGTCATCTGTGGGCCTCCTTTTTTATAAAAACTTCTATTATTAGTTTAGCAGATTTTAGTAAAAATAAAAGCAAAACAAGTGGCTTATTTTTAGACACCCAAGAAAAGAGGTATTGATCAACTAACCTCTTATTAGACAAATTGACTGTTGTAAAGATCGGCATAGAAGCCGTTTTGAGCCATCAACTCATCATGAGTCCCTGTTTCAATTACATCTCCCTGATCCATCACAACAATATTATCCGCCTCGCGAATAGTTGAAAGACGGTGAGCCACGACAAAACTAGTTCTGTTTTTCAGCAGCTTTCTCATCGCTTTTTGAATCAGTACTTCAGTCCGCGTATCAACACTCGACGTGGCTTCATCTAGGATCAAAATTTCTGGATCAGCTAAAAAAGCCCGAGCAATCGTGATCAATTGTCTTTGACCTGATGAAATGTTGCTCGCTTCTTCATTAAGCATAGTCTCATACCCCTTTGGCAGTTTACGCACGAATTCATCTACGTGCGCTGCTTTAGCTGAATTGTAAACACGTTCGTCATCTTGACCATATTCAGCACTACCATAACGAATATTATCAAGAATCGTCCCATTGAATAGCCAGGTATCTTGCAAAACCATCGCAAAACGCGACCGCACTTCTTCTCTTGTAAAATCTCGCGTATCAACTCCATCAATTTTGATGCTTCCGCCACTCACATCATAAAAGCGCTCCAGCAGATTGATCAAAGTGGACTTTCCTGCCCCTGTTGGGCCAACAATGGCGACCATTTGTCCTTCTTCAACGTTTAAATTAAAGTCTTTCATCAATAGTGGCTCATCTTTACCCCCATAGCCAAATTGAACATGCTCAAATTGGACTTTGTAAGGCGAATGTTCCACAGGCTTTATAGATGAAGTTTCATTAGTCATCTCAGCTTCATCTAGCACCTCAAAAACACGTTCAGCTGATGCGATCGTTGCTTGGATCATATTGATCAGATTGGCCATTTCGCGAATAGGCTGATTGAATTGGTTTGTATATTGCAACATAGCTTGAACATTCCCTAAGGTCACTACGCCATTTGCAACAAAAACCCCACCTACTGTAGCAACACCTAGGTAGCCTAAGTTCCGAATAAAAACCATCAATGGCATGATGATACCCGATAAGAACTGAGCTTTTCGTGAAGCTTGGAAGAGTTGATCATTTTTTTCTTCAAACTTTAGGATTTCATGCTCTTCTTGATTGTAGGTTTTTACGACAATGTGTCCGGCATAAGTCTCTTCAACTTGATCATTTAACAGCCCTAACCTTTTTTGCTGAGCTGCAAATAATTTTTGTGATCTTGGAGCAATTAAACCAATCGCTACAGCGCTTACGGGAACAGTGATCAACGTGACTAAGGTCAACGTTCCATTGATAGTGAGCATCATATAGAGGACAGCAAAAAAGGTGACCACACTATTGATAAATTGTGTGAGGGTTTGCTGCAATGTATTGGCGATTTGATCCATGTCATTTACAGCGCGAGACATGATATCTCCGTTTGAATGCGTGTCATAGTAGTGCATTGGAACGCGGTTCATTTTATCTTTTAAGTCATTTCGCAAATCATATACCGTTCTTTGCGCCACACGAGTCATTGTGAATTGTTGAAAGTAGCTGAAAATGGCTGAAAATACATAAAAGATCGCAACAGTTGTCAAAATACTTGTGATCAATTCAAAATCAATGGGTAACAGCTCAACTTCTTGCCCTGCTTGACGCAATCGCATACCTTCCATTACACCTCTGAAAATTTCAGTTGTCGCTGCTCCTAAAATCTTTGGCGTTCGAGTTTGTAAAACGATCGCACTAACGGCTAAGAGTAATATTATTATGAGCGCCAAAGAACGAGTAGACATATAACCAAGCAATCTGATCAATGTCTTCCAAAAATTTTTCGGTTTGATTGCGCGAACTGGTTTAGTTGGATCAGGATTGTTTTTGCTCATGACATCTCCTCCTCACTCATTTGAGATCTCATTATTTCTTGGTATGTTTTATTTGTCAGCTTTAATTCCTCATGTGTTCCTTTGCCGACCAATTTCCCTTCTTCTAAAACAAGTATCGTGTCGGCTTGTATGACCGAACTAATTCTTTGAGCAATAATCAAGACCACTGAATTTCTCGTTTCTGGAAGCAAAGCTTTCCTTAAAGCTGCATCCGTTTTAAAATCAAGTGCGGAAAAAGAATCGTCAAAGATCAATATATCGGCTTTTGCGACTAATGCTCTAGCGATATTTAATCGTTGCTTTTGCCCACCAGAGAAATTCCCTCCACCTTGTTCAACTACCGCATCTAAGCCTTTAGGCAACTCCAATACAAAGTCCGCTGCTTGAGCAATTTTTAACGCATGCCACATTTCTGCATCTGTTGCATCTGGTTTTCCGTATTGTAAATTTTCACGAATCGTTCCTGTGAAAAGCAATGCTTTTTGCGGCGCATATCCTATAAGACTGCGCAATGCTGTCTGCTCCATTTTCCGGATATCAACACCATTGATCTTGATACTTCCTGATTCAATATCATAAAAACGTGTGATCAGATTTGCGATAGTTGATTTACCAGAACCTGTTCCTCCAATGATTGCGACCACTTCACCTTTTAAACCTTTAAAATTGATTCCTTCTAACGCTAATTTTTCTGCTCCTGAATAACGGAAATTCACATTTTCAAATGCTAGCACTCCCATCGTCTGTTTTTCAATAGCAATTGGCTTTTTTGGATCTTGTATTTTACTTTCCATCGCTAAAACTTCATTGATGCGTGCTGCTGAGACTTGTCCTCGCGGAATAAAAATAAAGACCATCGCCAACATCATGACGCTTATTAAGATTTGCATTGCATAGGTCATAAAAGTAACTAAATTCCCAACTTCCATATCCCCAGTGCTGATATAGGCTCCACCAAACCAAATAATAGCAATATTCGTTACACTGACGATCAAAGTCATTGTTGGAAACAATAAGCTCAAAATCGTTTGAGCTTTAATAGATGTTTCAGCAAACGATTTGTTAGCTTCATCAAACCGTCTCGTTTCAGACTCATTCCGATTAAATGCGCGAATGACCCGGATACCTGTCAGTCCTTCGCGAAAGACTAGATTTAAGTTGTCTGTTTTCTTTTGCAATGATTTGAAATATGGGACTGAGAAATACATAATAAGTCCTATAAAAACAACCAATACTGGGATGACATACATGAAAATCTGGGCTAATTTTGGTTCACGACTGTAGGCTAGTGCTCCTGCCCCTACTAGCATGATAGGAGCCATGATCATCAATCTCAACATGATCATTGTAACCAATTGAATTTGTTCTACATCATTAGTTGTTCTTGTAAGTAAAGAAGATGTTCCTACTTTGTCCATTTCATCATTTGAGAAATAGGAAACTTTCCGGTAAAGTTCACTACGCAGTTTTTTTCCTAACCGTTGTGATTGTTGTGCGGCCAAATAAACATTTACGAGCGCAGCAAGGATACTAAGCAATGAAAATCCCAACATTTTAACGCCTACAGAAATAATATACTCCACGTTCCCAGTCGATACACCATTGTCAATAATATCGGCGGTCAAAGTTGGAAGATACAAGTCTCCAATAACTTGAATGAACATAAATAGCACCGCTCCAAAAACAGCCCAAATGTTCAATTTTTTTATTAACTTAAACATGTCGTCTCCTCCTCAAGTTATTGATTAGAACTGAATTTCACTCGTAAATTATTTCGTCAAATTTTAGTTATTTTGATTTAGGGTTTTTATTGTCAGCATATCCGTTTATATTCTTTCTGATAACGCTTCTTTTATCTTTTAATAAGTTGAATAAGTTTATTTTCATTATATCCTGTTCTTTTTCAAATATCAGCTCTTTGCATCTAGACCTTCTCTTTTAATAACATTTTGTTACTTGCTGTTTAAGATCAACTTTAGTAGACTACTAAAGAGATGATAAAGAAAAGGCTCTCAAAAAAAAAAGTGAAAGAAGGAGTTTATTTATGCCAAAACTATTAGTTGTTCGTGCTCATCCACTAGATAGCAAGACTTCTCGTTCGATGCAAGTAACTGATGCTTTCGTAAAATCATATATTGAAAATCACCCTACAGATAGTATTGAAGACATCAATTTATATGATTTAGCTATCCCCGATATTGATCGTGATTTATTGCAAGCTTGGTCAGAACTTAGTAGTGGAACTGCTTTTGATGAATTATCTGAAACTAAACAACAAAAACTCACATTATTTAATGGATACACAAATGGCTTTTTGAATGCTGATAAAATTATTATTGCTAATCCTTTATGGAATTTAAATGTTCCTACTCGTTTAAAAGCATGGGTCGATACAGTCACCGTTGCTGGAAAAACATTTAAATACAACGAAAAAGGTGAATCAATTGGACTTGCTGGAGATAAGAAAGTTCTTCACATTCAAGCAAATGGCGGAGTTTATGGTGGAAAAGACCCTGCTAATCAATATTTGAAAACTATTTTAACCTATATCGGTGTCACTGATTTCCAAGAATTATTTGTTGAAGGTATGGATCATACACCTGATAAAGCAGCAGATATTATGGCTGTGGGAATCGAAAAAGCAACTGCCTTAGGAAAAACATTTTAATCAGTCCATTTTAATACTAAAAAAAAGCCAGCACCGGTTTAATGAATTACTACCTTTAAACTAGACACTTAAAAAAACGATATTATGCAGTCCATAGAAGATGATCCCGATAAGCAACGGGGGTCATCTTCTTTAATTTTTTTTGATAACGACTATGATTGTAAAACGAAATATATTCTTCTACAGAATTCCACAAACCCTGAAGGTTTTCATGTCTTTCTGAGAGGACTACGTCCTTCATATGACCAAAAAAGGACTCCATTGGGGCATTATCCCAGCAGTTACCTCTTCTAGACATGGATTGTATAAATCCCATTTTTTCAACATTACTTTGATATGTAGGATTAGTGTAGTGGAAGCCTTGATCAGAATGCAAGTATCTTTCTGTATCAGGCATATCACTTGTGATACATTCTAATTTTTCTAAAGTTTGATAAACCAAATTCATCTTTAAAGAAGTAGCGAAGTGGTGGGCAACGATCTCTCCTGTTGCACCATCCTTAACGGCAGAGAGGTAGGCCATTTGGCTATTACCGTAAGGTAAATATGTAATATCAGTAAGCAATACTTTATAAGGCGTTCCTCTATCAAAATCACGATTAACAAGATTCTTCTTGGTTTTGTGTTCTTGTGTTGCCTTCATCATTTTCTTGTAAGGTTTAGCTTTTCTAATGGGCGACATGATACCGTAGATTCGAAGGATTCTTCGAATTTTTTTATGGTTCATTACGATATCATATTCAGCTTCTAATGCCATCTTTATTTCTTCTACACCACATTTGTTTTTCTCAATGTATACTTGATAAAGCAATTCGAAATCATTGCTGTCCTGTTCGTACCTCTTATAACGTGTGGCCTCATTGTTCTTCCAATAATAATAACCACTACGACTAACTTCGGCAATTTCACACAAAGACTTAACCATGCCTTTAAGACTATATTCTCTTATGATTGAATTGATTAATTCATACCGCTCACGGGTTTTCAGAACGTTTCCTTTTTCGTTTTTCACGCTCCTTCCTTGAAATTCTAATTTTTTTACTAACTCCAAATTGCCTTCCAGATAAGCTATACGTGCTTTTGCTTCTTCCAACTGCTCCTCGATAGATCCCATTTTTTCGCCTTCTGATCGTGTACCTTTCCCGCGAGTCTCAGTATGGAAACCTTCTTGTCCTCTTATTGCCATACTATTTTTCCAACGACCCACACATTTATGAGCTTTTCCTTTGCCTAGAAGATTTTCAGGCAGACCAGCGTTTTCAAATATGACCGTTGAGGTCATTCCGCTCTTACTTTCCTTTACTGCTTTAATTTTAAAAACAGGTGAGTAGGTAATGCTTTTTGAAGATGCTGATTTTACATTAGGATTCTTTTGCAATATCTCTATTTCATATTCTGTATATAATTTTTTGCTCATCAAAGAAACCTCCACTTAGAAACAATTCTATTAAAGTATAACGAAAATAAAATAAAAAAATAACCCAAAAACTAAAAACACTCTTTTTTTTGAGTGTCTAGTTTTCGGGTAGGGTATCATAAAACCGGTACTGGCTTTTTTTTAGTATTAAATCAGTCTTCCAATTTTTTATTTTCAGCTATGACTGGCGAAGGAGCAGGATTTTCATCACTTTCATATAAACCGGTATGTGTTTTATACCATCTGAAAAAGTGGCTAACAATGACTTTCATGATAGCATATCCGGGAATACCCAGAATAACGCCTGGAATCCCGAAGATTTTCCCAGCAGATAGTAAGACCGTGATGATCGTCAAAGGATGCACTTCTAAATTGTTTCCTAAAATTTGTGGCTGAATGAATCTTCCTTCAATCGTTTGTTCGATAGCGAATACGATCAGCACTTTGATCAGCATACTTGGAGAATCCACCAAGGCAAACACAACGGCTGGAATCGTAGCAAAAAATGAACCCAGGTAAGGAATTAAATTCAAGAAACCTGCTAGCACGCCTAGTGTTACGGCGTATTGTAATCCGATGACTCCAAATCCTATCCAAAACATTAGCCCAACAAAAAAAGCTACCACTAATTGACCACGTATATATTGGCTTATTTGTGAATTGATTTCGCTCAACAATTGATAAGTTACATCTCTCATTTTTGAAGGTACCATTTTCATCAAATGATACGGGAGATTTTTACCGTCTTTTAATAAGTAAAAAAGAATAAATGGCATGGTAACGATCGCAATCACAATATTTGTCACTGCACCAACGACACTTCCAATACTAGCAAAAGTTGAATTTAAAACACCGTCTGCTTGTTCTGAAACATTGGATAATAAATTAGTGTTGAAATCAGACAATTGTGATTGAAATTCAGAAATCACATCATTCCTTAATAAACTATCTATTTGAAAAACAATATTTTCCAAATAAATAGGCCAATTTTCAATAATACTGCTTGTTTGCTCTTGGATGATTGGGATCAATATGGCGATGCCCCAAATAATCAAGGCTCCAATAACAATAAAAATCCAAGCGATTCCTAGTAAACGTGGAATTTTCTTTCGCTCCATCCAATCTACTAATGGATTAACCAAGTAATACAAGATCCCGGCAAAAATAACTGGTAAACCAATAATGCTTAAAAAATCTCCTATTGGTGAAAACAAGTAAGAAATTTTTGAAAATACTAGTAGATTCAGGAAAATCAAGAGGGAAATCAATAAAATAGAAACAACTTTATTGTCCAAAATCCATTTCCAAAACCAGGTCACTTTCTCTCTGGTTTTTCCTTTTAGCTTTTCTTCACCCATACCTTCACCCCTCTGATCCTATAAAATCTACCATTAATCATCGTAGCTTATTTTAGTACCGACTACTACTTCTGGCAATTCATGTGGCGACAAATAGATGCTGCTCTCAATCTGATCATCTTTTATAACTTCTGAAAAAGACAGTGTGACATGACCAATTGTATTTAAGTTTTCATTCACTAAACTTCCAACTGTTTTGATCGTGTATACTTTTTCATCAAAAGAAATCGTATGACCCGGTTCTAATTTTATATTTCCTGCCTCTTTTTCGAAAGATTGAATAATGGCCACAGTACGAATATCCTTTGTAGCTTTTTCTCCAAATAAAATAATCATAGGATCTTTTTTTCTAATAGCATCTTCTCCGACTGCCGTTACTGTTCCGATCAACATAATGCTCATTCCTTTCTTATTTCAAATTCCTTTACTCTTATTTATTTTACCATATACTTGCTTTTAAAGGGTATTAAATGCTAGCTTACATCAGCTATCTATTTGAACTCAAAAAAAGCTGACTATTCCTTTAAAAAAACACTCATACTGTTTGCTACCTGTTGGATAGACTGGTATGATAAATTGAGATAAACTATCCAATAATGGAGGTGAATTTTATGGATTCTACTAGTAATGAGCAACTTTTAAAAATAGACCAAGCTGAAAAACAAATCAAAAAACTTCGTCATCCTTCATTTATCTTAAAGAAACAAGAGGATGATTTACTTGTAACTGTAACTCTAACGAAAGATTTTCCAACTGAATTCAAAGAATTTTTCATTTTACATAGAGAAACTGGAGAAAAGTATCCGTTTAAAGCAATTGATGCTAATGGAGAGTATTCGTTCTCAGTTGATATACGTTCGTTTATTAAAAAGCATGTTCCTGCAGATCCAAAGGAACATTTCGAATTTCATTTTACTCTTCGTTATTTAATAGATGGTCAAGAAATTGAAAAAGATGAACCTTTGTCGCTTGATCGTTTTAATCATTATGAATCATACGGTTTGACAGAAGTTCAAGACAGTGACCATCACCTATATCCCTATTTTAGCAGAAAGTCTCAAGGGTTTTGTTTTACAGTCAATATCCCCGTGAGAAGTGTCCGCTATATTCAGGATTCAAAAATAGATTCAATTAATTTAAAAAAACACATCTTAACTCTTGCAGGTACACTTGTTACAAAAGCCATTCAAATCAATCGAATCGATACCATTATGGTTGGGAGAAAATTTGGCCATCGTCAAATCATTCATTCAGATCATCAATTGACTAATGCAGAAGATAGAACGCATTTAAATTATTATGACTACCAAATTAATTTAGATTTAGCTGAATGTGCACGTGAACTTTTTTTCAGCAATTCTAATGATGAAGATTTCGATTTATACTTTGAATTGTACCTAAATGGATTTTTTGACCCTACTATTATTCACGTCTCCAATCCCAATGATGCAAATGCAAAGAATGATTACCATCACTTTTCTTACTCTTTCGGGAAAACGACCTTGCTATTAGCCCCTAATTTTACCGGTCAATCAAATAGTTTCATTCTTTCGGTAACGAATTTTGAAAAGGAAACATTTGAATATATGAAAGAGCTCTTTCTTGTTGCTCCAATTTTGCGGCCTTTTTACAGCAAACGAGAAATCTGGGTCATTGGCGAAACACCTATGGAAGCTAAAAATAATAGTTGGGCTTTTTTCCGCTATGTGAGACAATGCCATCCAGAAAAAGAGATCTACTATGTCATTGATCGAAAGTCACCTGATTATGCTAAAGCAGCTGACCTAGACGAAGATCATCTTTTGATTTTCAAATCAAAAAAATACATTTGGACATTGTTGATGGCTCAACTGCTGATCACAACGGAAAAACCTTATACTATCATGCCAACACGAAACCCTCTGTGGCTAGCTGAATTAGCTGCTAAAAAGGTTGTTTTACTACAGAATGTTCTGGGATCACAAAATATGAAAACGATGTTAGAATACAACACTAAGCTTTTCAAAGCGGATCTAATGTTTGTTAGCTCTAAAACAGAAAAACGTTATGCGATCGAAACCTTAAACTTTCCAGAAGCTAAACTTTCCATTACAGGTTTGCCGCGTTTTGATGAACTTTTAAAAGATGGACCCGATTCAGCTATGAAGCAACAATTACTGATTTTCCCAATGGAAAATGAGTCTGGTTTACATTATCAATCTGATACTATTGATCAAATGGCTTTGTCTTTTATTTCGTTGCTGAAAAACCCAGCATTTTCAGATTTTGTTCAGCAATACCAACTTGAGGTCGTAACTGCTCTACCCTCTTCGATGATTCATTATATTGAAGCCTTTACTGATGCAAATTGTACGTTAGTCCTTCAAAGTCAAGAAGACATTCTACAATTGATTAAAGACAGCAAAGTTTTGATAACGGATGCCGATCCAATTGCTTTTGATTTTAGTTTTCTTTTAAAACCGGTTTTATTTTATCAGCCAGAAATTAGAAATCTTCCCTTAGAAGAACTGTTTAATTCCAACTTTACTTATTTAAATGAATTGCCAGGTGAAGTAACAACTTCTGAAGAAAATCTGCTTCACTTGCTACAACAAATAGGCATAAATCAATTTAAAATCACTCGTAAGAATCAGCAAAAAGCAGATGCACTGCTTTACTATCATGATACCCAATCCAATCAACGAATCTATGAAGCTATTTCAAACCTTCTTCATTGATTTTAAAAAGTGTCTTTCATTAAGCGATGCTATACTTTAAAATGAAACTGTTACACCATACTAAGGAGGCTTTACAATGAAAGAAACGATGTATTTAGGAACATATACTAGAGGAAACAGCGAAGGTATCTATGAAATTGTATTAGACACCAAAACCAAACGATTAGAAGAAGCCAAGCTGGTAGCAAAAATTGGTAATCCTACGTATCTTGCGTTATCAAATGGAAAAGATATCCTTTACGCTGTAAGTAAAACAGAATCAGGTGGCGGACTTGCCGCTTTCAAGAAAAAACCGGCAACTACTTATAAAAATACAACGACCTTTTTTGAAAAAACGAGCGAATTGATTGTAGAGAATGCTGCACCACCTTGCTACGTTGCCTATGATGCAGACCGCTCACTTGTTTACACAACCAGTTATCATGATGGGTTTGTCTCTGTCTATAAAACAGACAGCAAAGGAAACCTAACTTTAACAGATGTTAAGCAGCATGTAGGTTCAAGTGTTCATGAAAACCAAACAAAACCTCATGCACATTACCTTGATCTGACACCGGATCGTCATTACGTGGTTGCTTGTGATCTAGGAACAGACACCATTTATACTTACAAGGTTTCCGAAGATGGAAAATTAGATCTAGCTGTTACTTATAAAGCTAGTCCTGGTACCGGTCCTCGTCATTTAGTTTTCCATCCAAATGGTAAGTTTGCCTACCTTGTTGGAGAATTATCTAGCGAAATTATCGTGTTAGCTTACAATGCTGCTGAGGGTTCATTTGAAACGGTCCAAGCTGTTTCTTCCATTCCTGAAGGTCATACTGCTTTTAATAGCGGGTCGGCCGTGCGCATCACTGAAGACGGAAAGTTCTTATACTCGTCTAATCGCGGTCACAACTCGATCGCTGTGTATGCTATCAATGAATCAGGAAATTCACTTGAACGCATTCAACTAATTGCTTCTGAAGGGAATACTCCTCGTGACTTTGCACTAGACCCTACTGAACAATTTATAATAGTTGGTCATCAAGATTCAGATAAACTGACTTTATTTGAGAGAGATGCTGAAACAGGGCTTTTGTCTTTGCTTCAAAAAGATGTTTACGCTCCCGAGTGTGTTTGCGTTACTTTCTAATAAATTTTGGATAAGTAATTAGATTAAACCTGTCGACACTAAAAATGATAGACTAAAAACTAATACAGACTTGATATCAGGTTTGTATTAGTTTTTTTATTTTACTTCAAATTAAGTTATCTCTAATTAAACTTATTTATTGTAAGCTTTTAAACGTTGTGTTATAGTTTATTTAAAGCTTCTCATTCAGCAATAATCATTTGTCGAAAGGAGGATTTCTCAAGTGATCAAAAATGTTCATCATATTTCGGCTTTCACCAAGTCTGCTAAAGATAATCATTTTTTTTATACGACTATTCTTGGTTTGCGTTTCGTTAAAAATTCTGTCAATCAAGAAAACACGGCTATTCGTCATCTTTTCTATGGCGACTATCAAGGAAATCCCGGAACTCTGCTGACTTTCTTTGAATTAAAGACTGTCGGTAGTGCCTATAATGAAAATAATTATTTTTCAACTGTCACACTAAAAATTCCCAAAGGTACTTTACCTTATTGGAAAGCTCGTTTAGCCTACTTTTCGATTCAAACGACATTGGATAAGGAACAACATCGTTTGTCTTTTAAAGATTCGGATCAATTTGATCTGGCATTGATAGAAGTTGATGATGTGATCCTTGCTGCAAATGCGACTAAACATTCAGACATCCCAGCTGCGAACCAAATTATTGGTATATTTGATATTTTACTTAAAGTTGAACGACCGGATGAAACAGTCTCCTTTTTGACTGAATTTTTAGACCTGCCGTTGACCAGTCGAACGTATCAAGTCCAAGACACTCAGCAAGGTGTCTTTACAACCATTGATTTTAGCCGAAAAACACCTTTATCTCGGATGGGCAGAGGATCCATTGATCATATTGCATATACTGTCGCATCAACTGATGATCTTGAACGGTTGTATCAAAAGGCTTTACAATTACAGCTGCCGATCGATCAATATATTGAAAGAGGCTACTTTAAAAGTTTATATGTGAGAGAACCAAACGGGTTACAAATCGAGATAGCCACAGCAACACCTGGTTTTACGCTAGATGAATCAATTGAAGAATTAGGAAACACACTTGCAATACCAGACTTTCTAGAAAATAAACGAGCAGCAATCGAAGCTCAATTGGAGGATTTTTAAAATGAACGGATTAAAAGGGATCCATCACGTAACGGCTATCACAAGTAGCGCAGAAAAAATTTATGACTTCTTTACAACTGTTTTGAGTCTTCGCTTAGTTAAGAAAACGGTGAATCAAGATGATATCCAAACCTATCACCTTTTCTTTGCAGATGATAAAGGCAGTGCTGGAACAGATATGACTTTCTTTGATTTTCCTGGTATCCCAAAAGGGTCAAAAGGTACAAATGATATTTCTAAAACATCTTTCCGCGTACCAAACGATGCTGCTTTAACATACTGGGTAAAACGATTTGATAAATACAATGTATCTCATAAAGAAATTACAGAACAATTTGGCGTTAAGGTTTTGGCTTTCCATGATTTTGATGATCAACAGTATCAATTGATCTCGGATGAACACAATACTGGAGTAGCTTCTGGTACCCCTTGGCATAAAGGTCCCGTTCCAGATGAATTTGCTATTACTGGTCTAGGCCCTATCTTTTTACGTGTAAAAAACTTTGATTCTATGAAAGAAATATTAGAAAAAGTTCTCTTGTTTAAAGAAATCGCTAAAGAAAATCAGGTTCATCAATTTGAAGTTGGCGAAGGTGGAAATGGCGCGCAAGTGATAGTCGAACATAGTGATCTACTTCCTGATGCTCAACAAGGCTACGGAAATGTTCATCATGTTGCCTTCCGTGTAGAAAATCGCGCTGTTCTAGAGGAATGGATCCAACGAATCACTCAATTTGGTTTGCCGAATTCTGGTTATGTCGATCGTTTTTATTTTGAATCTCTTTATGCTCGCGTATCTCCAGGTATCCTATTTGAATTTGCAACGGATGGTCCTGGTTTTATTGATGATGAAGAGAACTACGAAATATTAGGGGAAACATTAGCCTTACCACCGAAATTTAGAGATCAACGTGCCGAGATCGAAAAATTGGTTCGTCCAATCGATACCGTTCGTAGTACTAAATTAGTTGAAAAAGAGTATTTGGACTAAAATAGAGCTGTAAATCACTTTGTGACTTATGTTTAAAATCAAACTTTAGGAAGTGGCCAATCATGTTTCACTATAAAGCAGAACAATTAAATAAAAAACAACAATACAAATTTATCAGCGGGAGCGTGATCCCACGTCCAATCGCATGGGTAACCTCATTATCAAAAGATGGTTCAGTAGTAAATGCGGCTCCTTTCAGCTTTTTCAGTGCTGCTTCAAATGAACTGCCTTTGCTGACTGTTGCTATTTTGAGAAATGATGGCATGATCAAAGATACAGCTCGCAACATCCTTGACCAAAAAGAAGCAGTCATCCATATCGTCGATCAAGCTGTGGTTGAAGAAATGAATCAGACTTCTGCTCCTTTACCTCCTGATCAAAGCGAACTTGATCAAACACAGTTGACATTGGTAGACAGCCTCAGCGTGAAGGTTCCTTCTATTGCAGAAGCTAAAATTCGTTTTGAGGGTGTCCTCCATCAATATGTACCGATTAAAGATGAAAACGACAAGATCATAACGGATTTCTTTTTCATTCGTGTAACGGATTTCTTTTTTGATGAAACGATTTTTGATCAAGAAAAAGAATATATTTTAACGGATAAATTAAACCCTGTTGCACGACTTGCAGGTAATCAATACGCTACATTAGATGAAGAATTCATGATCGTTCGTCCTAGTTAAATTAAAAAGAGCTGCTCAAGAATAATTCTTGAACGGCTCTTTTATTTATTGTTTTAAAACAATATATCTATTAGTTAGGTTTGCACCAGACTATTTAAGCTATACAAATACACCCCAAAAGCTAGATTTTACTCTAGCTTTCGAAGTGCATGTCAAAAACAGCTTCAATTCTCTAAATATTTATTATAAGTACGTTTATGATTTTGCTGTAAGAGTTCCAATCTCTGATGAAACAGAAGCTTGTCCTTTGCCGCTTAGAGAGAAATCAGCCACTTTATCCATGTTTGTAAATACGACTACCATAGCGTTGTTTTTTCCAGCAGCTTCAAGAGCAGCTAGGTCAACTGTAGAAACAAGTGTTTCAGGTGTTAATTGATCTCCTTCAGCTACAGCATTAGTGAAAGGTCCACCATTTAATTCAACCGTATCTAGTCCCATGTGCAATAAAACTTCTACTCCATTTGGAAGTTCTATTCCAATTGCATGTTTAGTTGGGAAAACACTGACAACTTTACCAGTTACTGGAGAATAAATCTTTCCATCTGTTGGAATGACTGCATATCCGTCTCCCATCATTTTTTGTGAAAAGACTGGATCTGCTACTTCTTCAATCGAAATAACGGTTCCATTTGCAGGTGAAAATAATTTTACCTCAGTATCTGCTTCTATTTTGTTCCCTTTTTTCAAAAAATCAAACATTCCCATTTCAATTCCTACCTTCTATAGTTTATGGGCTGCTTCTCATTCAATCAACCGCAAGCAGCTTGCCCTTAATGATAACATAAATAAACTCTTAAAGAGAATATAAAAAGCAAGCTGCTTGATCAGCTTTTGTATTTTATTCACTTTTTTTGAAAGTTAAATACACTGTATTTATTTCCAACTCTTCACTATTTGGCCCTATCATTAAATCAAATTCTCCTGATTCAACTGATACTGATAAATCCTGATGTGTATACTCGAAGTCTAGCTTATTTAAATTAAAGGCAACAATAGTTGATTCACTAGGCTCTAGCGAAACTTTTTTAAATCTTTTCAGTTCCTTGATTGGGCGGACTACTTTCCCTACCTTATCCCTGATATACAGTTGGACTACTTCAGTACCTGCTAACTTCCCACTATTCGTAATCATCACTTCTATCCTGACTTCATCTTCTTGGCTTTTTGGAGATCTAGTCAAGGTAACTTCCATTGGACTATACTTGAAATACGTATAACTTAAGCCATAACCAAAAGGAAAAAGTGGACTATTATCAACATCCAGATACCTTGAGAGAAACTTATCTTCTTGGTTTAGCGCTGTTAAGGGGCGCCCAGTATTGTCCTGGTTATAGTAAAGAGGAACTTGCCCAACCGCTCTTGGAAAAGACATGGTCAATTTACCACTTGGATTTTTTTTTCCATACAATAAATTAGCCACTGCCGAACCAGCTTCGGTTCCTGGAAACCAAGCTTCTAGGATACTGTCTACATCTTGAATAATATCCGTTAAATCTAAAGGCCTGCCATTGAAAAGAGTCGCTACTATAGGCTTATCTAATGTACGCAGTTTTTTGATCAATTGAATCTGTTCGGACGGCAATTTAATGTTGCTTCTGCTCGCTCCTTCACCGCTCATATAAGAAGATTCGCCAACGACAGCCACAATAATATCAACATCAGCCAGATCTGCCAGCCAGTCTGCTTTTATTTCTTTTTGCGCATCAGCGATTGTTTTCAATACGATCGATTCTTTTGGTATATGCTGCAGGAGACCTTCGTATAATGAAACACTTTCATTTTGTTGGCCTTTCCAAGACCATGCACCTAGCACATCTTTTGCTTGTCCTTCAGGTACGATCAGAGCTACTTTTTGATGGATACTTAAGGGCAAAATTTGTTCTTTATTTTTCAATAAAACCATTGATTCTTCAGCCATTCCCCTGGCTTTTTCTCGATGCTCCTGACTAAACACTATCGCCTTTTCCTCTGCACTATTTGCCCCACGATAAGGATCTTCAAATAAACCTAAATCATTTTTCAAAGTTAAGACTCGCCATACGGCTTCATCGATCAGCGTTTCGGCGATTTCCCCTTCATCGATCAACTCGTTCAAATAATTTAAATAGGCACCTGTCATCATCTCTATGTCCACACCAGCTTCGATTGCTAATTTACCGGCTTCTTTTAAATTCTCGGCGATGCCATGGGGGATCATTTCACCGACTGCTGCCCAATCAGAAATAAGGACTCCTTCAAAACCGAATTCTTTTCGAAGAATATCGCGCATCAACCGCTTATTCGCTGTAGCAGGAACGCCGTCAAGTGAATTAAAAGCGGTCATAACTAATTTACTGCCTTCATCGATCCCCGCTTGATAAGCTGGCAGATACATGTCTCTTAAGGTTCTTTCAGACAATTCGACTGTGTTGTATTCTCGCCCAGCTACTGGTGCACCATATCCAGCAAAGTGTTTGATACAAGCCGCTATACTAAACTTATCGGTCGCCAAATTTTTTCCTTGGTACCCTTTAACAAAAGCACGTGCATATAGTTGATTCAAATAAGGATCTTCACCTGTAGATTCCATTACTCTTCCCCAACGAGCATCACGCACTAGATCGACCATTGGTGCAAAGGTTACATGTAATCCTGAAACGGCTGCTTCTTTTGCAGCAATTGCGGCACTCTCTTCAATCAAATTAGGATCCCATGCACAAGCCATACCTAACGAGATTGGAAAAATAGTGCGGTACCCATGAATCACATCCGCCATAAATAATAGCGGTATGCCTAAGCGACTTTTAGCCAAATGCTCTTTTTGGATCGCTATCAACGTTTGAGCGCCAGAGATCCCAAGCACTGATCCAATAGTAGCCATTTTTCCAGCTGATAGATTCATTTCATGCATCGGACCAGTATTTTCACTGTCCTCTTCTTTATAAAATTCACCCGCTAATTGAACCATTTGACCAATTTTTTCTTCTATCGTCATGTTGCTCAGCAATTGTTTAAGTTGATTTGAATTCATATAATCCTCCTCATCACATCTCTATTTTTTCTCGAATCAAAAATAGTCTTTTTTTACTGATTTTGAACAGTTTATTCATTAAACCGCTTTCTTAATGCCACTGTAGCATCATTTTTTTTGTTTCTCAAATGATACCATCTAGAAAATATGCTATAGTTGACCAGTGTTACATAGAAAGGACGATAAAATAGATGAAAAAAATTAGTAAAGGTCTTTTTCTTTCCATTATCATTGCTCTGATTGCCACACTATTAGGAAACTTTTTCCCAATTATTGGCAGTGCTGTATTTGCTATTATTTTAGGGCTCGTCATAAACAACACCCTAAGGATCCCTGCTGATTTTCAGCCAGGTATTAAATTTTCTTCAAAGAAAATTCTACAAGCTTCAATTGTATTGCTTGGATTTAGTTTATCTATCCAAGATATCAAATCAACCGGGTTATCATCCTTAAGCGTTACGATCGTCACGATCACGGTTGCTTTTATTAGTGCTTTGTTGATTGGGAAATGGTTAAAAATACCAACAAACACTAAAGTTTTGATTGGTGTCGGAACAGCCATTTGTGGAGGTTCCGCGATTGCTGCCGTTTCACCGATCGTTGAGGCAGATGATGATGAAATTGCTCTATCCATTTCAACGATTTTTTTATTTAATATTGTAGCTGTCTTTCTCTTTCCTTTTTTAGGCCACTTGATGAACTTATCTGATGCTGGGTTTGGATTATGGGCTGGGACAGCGATCAACGATACTTCTTCTGTTGTTGCCGCTGGTTACAGCTATAGTGAAGCAGCTGGAGATCATGCGACGATCGTAAAATTGACCAGAGCAACTTTGATCATTCCGATTTCTTTGATCATAGCTGGAATTCAAGTTTATAAAAAAAAGCACTTAGCTGAAAAAGTTTCTTTGAAACAAATTTTCCCTTGGTTTATTTTATGGTTTTTAGTGGCTTCTTTAGTCAGTAGTTCAGGTATCCTTCCTGAGGCTTTTATAGCAGCAGCCAAATGGCTCTCGCGTTTCATGATCGCCATGGCATTAGGCTCGATTGGGCTATCAGCTAACTTAATAGCCTTACTAAAGACCGGAAAAAAACCAGTTCTGCTTGGGTTGGCTACATGGTTCCTTGTAGCTGTCAGCAGTTTACTTGTCCAGTTTTTCCAAGGACAACTTTGATTTTTACTACTAAAAACAGCCCATCACTTATGACATAATCTAAAGAAACACTTAATTTTCGTTAAATAGTATAGGATAACTAGTGGGATTTAGGTATACTTAGGTTTGTGCTTTTTAATTTTACGTTTTGATTTGAGAGGAGAACAACATGATTTTTATTGAATTATTAAAGGCCGTATTTTTAGGGGTCGTCGAAGGAATCACCGAATGGCTGCCCATTAGTAGTACTGGACACATGATTTTGGTAGAAGAATTTATCCAATTAAATGCTTCTGCTGAATTTAAAGAAATGTTTTTTGTAGTCATCCAATTAGGTGCTATTTTAGCTGTTGTCTTACTTTATTTTAACAAGTTGAACCCATTTTCACCAAAAAAATCCACTCAAGAGAAGAAAGATACAATGTCGATCTGGTACAAAGTACTTGTTGGGGTTCTTCCAGCAGCTGTTTTAGGCTTACTTTTTGATGACTGGTTGAACGAACATCTATACAATTATTGGACAGTTGCTATTATGTTGATCGTTTACGGAATTTTATTTATTATTATTGAAAATCGTAATAAAGGAAAAGAAAGTTCAATCAATTCATTTAAGGATTTGACCTATAATACAGCCTTTTTAATCGGGATGTTCCAAGTCCTTTCCTTGATCCCTGGTACTTCTCGTTCAGGAGCAACGATTCTAGGTGCTATTTTGATTGGTACTTCTCGTTTCATTGCTACAGAATATTCTTTCTTCCTATCTATTCCTGTCATGTTTGGCGCAAGTTTCCTTAAGCTGGTTAAATTTGGTTTCGAATTTACGGGAATGGAAGTCGCTATTCTTTTAACTGGTATGCTAGTTGCATTCGTTGTTTCGGTTATCGCGATCAAGTTCTTGATGGGCTACATTAAACATAATGACTTTAAAGCTTTTGGCTGGTACAGAATTATTTTAGGTATCCTTGTGCTCGGTTATTTCGTTCTTTTTGGTTAAAAATATTAGCTGAGACAAGCAAGTTATCCTACTAGAAAACTCGTTTCCACTTTTGATGATTTATTTCATCAAAAGTGGGGATGAGTTTTTTAATTGACTAGTTTATCAGCTGCTCTCATGTGAAAACAGCTCAAAAAAAAATCTTACTCTTCCATTGAATGGAAAAGTAAGATTAGAAACTAGTATGCAGTTAAGAATCATCCAAGACTTTTTGATATCGAAATGATTATATTAGAATTGAGTTGAACAAAGAAATTTTTTCGCTGTATTCTCACTTTACAAAAAATGCTTCATATAAGGCTTTCACTGCCAAATCTTCATATTTTGCTTGAATCCCAAATATAACGCTAACTTCTGAAGCCCCTTGGTTGATCATGTCAATATTGATATGATTTTCAGAAAGAGCTGTTGCTGCTTTAGACATCGTGTACATTTTCTCACGCATGCCCTCCCCGACGATCATGATCAACGCAATATTATGTTCAACAGTCACGCTATCTGCACACAACTCTTCTTTTAATTGAATCAACAATGAGTGTTCTTCTTCGGTCGTCATTTGATTCGTCTGTAAAATAATCGTTAAGTTATCGATTCCTGATGGCATATGTTCATAACTGATTCCTCTTGCCTCCAGTATCTCCAATACTTTGCGCCCAAAACCGATCTCACGGTTCATTAAATACTTATCAATATAAATACTGCTAAAGCCGCTTGAACTGGCAATACCGATCACACCTTGTTCAGTCAATTGGCGTTCTTTCATGATGCGGGTCCCCGGAGCAGATGGATTATTTGTATTTTTGATTTGAACTGGAATACCTGATTTAAATGCCGGCTGTAAAGCTTCATCATGTAAGACTGAAAAACCGCCATATGAAAGCTCACGTATTTCACGGTAAGTCAGTTCTTTGATACCAATAGGATTTTCAACTACATGAGGGTTAGCCGCAAATATGGCATCTACATCTGTGAAATTTTCATATAGATCTGCTTGGATCCCATTTGCCAAAATAGCGCCAGTGATATCTGAACCACCTCTTGAGAAAGTACACACTTTCCCATCTTTTGTATACCCAAAAAAACCAGGAAAAATGATAACTTCTTCGCTATCGCGTAATTTAGCTAACTGCTCATAACTCTCAGGTAAAACTTGAGCATTTCCTGGTTCGTTGGTTACCATCAATCCAGCTTCTTTAGGATCCATATACCGAGCTGGTACACCTTCTTGGTTAAAATAAGCAGCTACTAATTTTGCATTATTATCTTCTCCACTTGCTTTAAATGCATCTAAATAATAATTGGGTTCATTTTTATTGCCTTTGACTAAGGAATCTAAGTTGCTTCTTATCTCATCGATGATTTCTGTTCCTAAGCCTAATTCCTCTGCAATATTTTGGTATCGGTCAATGATTTTTTCTAGTACGGCACTAAAGTCATGGCCGACAAGAGCTTTCATACCAAAACCAATCAACAGATCTGTCACTTTTTCGTCCTCCGCTGAACGCTTACCAGGAGCTGATACTACAACTATTTTGCGTGCCGCATCTTCTTTTACAAGTTGGATAACTTTTTTCAACTGACTTCCTGAAGCTAAGGAGCTTCCACCAAATTTAATCACGTTCATCAGAGTAACACCCTTTATCATTTTTATTTGATTTCATTTTATAACTATACTATTTTAGAAATTGACGTATTCTTATATTTTGGACTGTTCTTTATTGAGAATCAAGTCTTTCTGTTTATTTAAGCAAAAATGTAGCAACATTTCGTTTATTTTATCTAATTTTTTTTTTAGTAATCTATTTAACATCATTTTGACATCAAAATAATACTTTAGTCCCTATTTAATTCATTAAAATAGGCTTATAATATAGTTGTTATCGTTTTTGCAATTCTTAACTATTATATCGCACTTATTCTATTACTTATTATGGGAGAAATCAAATATGAAAATGTATAAATATATCCACTATCTTTTAGGATTTTCCGTTATTGCTCAGTTACTGGGGAAATCTGTTTCAAATAGAAAAAAGTGTTTAGCTAAAAAAAGTTCTCTTCAGCAACCTATATCCTCTTTTGTTGGAACTTGGAGCAGTCAAGAACATAAAACACGCTGGCTTTTAAAAATAACACAAGATGGCGATCTTCACATTAATAATCATCTTATTAAAGGAAGCCTCACATCTATTTCAGATCAGCAGCTGGTCTTCACTGATCACTACGGGTATAAATTGATTGCTAAACGCCATGAAAACAATACATTGTCATTTTATGACGAGGCCGATGAAAAGAACTATTTATTTGTTTTATCAGAGTAAAATCGATCCATGATTTCAACCTCATGGATTGGTTTTACTTTTTCTATTCTCTTAGTATTTGCTATTGAAAAAAAATCTTGTAGACGTTATGGTATACTCAGTAATCAAATTATTTTCCACTGTCTAGAAAGGAGTACTGCACTTGTTTCAATACCTTCTAATCGGGTTGATCGTCTTTTATGTGATGGGTAATTTATTGGCTTTACGTCATTTTGGTGCCTATGATTTTGAAAGTCAATTTGTCCGTATCTTTCTTGTAAATGATCGAAGGATCATAAAAAATATCAAAGAAAAGCCGACTGTTCCATTAATAAAAAAATTAAAACAAATCTTTAGCCTTCAACTGATTGCAAAAATTTTGATTTATTCTCTATTTGTTCATTTTTATCTTGGAAATAATACATCTGTGAGTGTTTTTGTTTTAGCATCTTTATTCGTCTGTAATATTCTTTTTGACCTCCATACGAATAGAATCGTTAATGCAGCAAATAAACTTTAAATAAATTTAAAACAAGGAAAGAGCTCTAAAACGAGGATGTAAATCTTCGTTCAGAGCTCTTTCTTATTTTGTACTGCCTATAGTTTCACCAAGAGCTGTATAGTTCTTATTCAGCTTCGATGTAAGCATCTTTGTAGCTGTATTTAGCTCCAACTTGGTAGTTGTAGATATCTTTAACATTTTCTTTTTGCAATGTTGCTGCAGCTCTTTGGTATAGAGGAGCTACGCCAGCTTCATCTAGCAAGATTTTTTCAGCATCAAGCAAGTTTGTCCAACGTGCTTCAACGTCTGTTGCATTTTCACCTTTTGATAGAGCAATTAATTCATCAAATTCTTTATTGCTGTAGCTAGAACGGTTATATGGGCTTTCAGTCGTCATTAGATCAATGAAGTTTACTGGATCAGCAAAGTCTGCTCCCCATCCGCCTAAAGCTAGATCGTAATCTTGATTTGTTTGTAATTCCAAACGAGCTTTAAATGGAACATTTTTCAATGTGATCTCCACACCAGGTAAATTAGTTTCGATCTGATCCTTCATGTAAGCTCCAACTTTTTTATTTGTCTCATCATCATCACCAAGTAATTCTAATGTTACAGTATCTGTTCCTAATTCAGATTTAGCTGCTTCCCAATATTCGTTAGCTGCATCTGCATCAAAAGATAGGTAATCGCCTGATTCTGCACGGAAATCATCTCCAGTTGTTGGATTTGATGCTAATCCAGCAGGAACAAGCCCACCTACTGTTTGAGAACCATTTGCTAAGATTTCGCTGACCAATAATTCATGATCATAAGAAGAAGCAATCGCTTTACGTAAGTTTTCATTAGCTAACGGTGTTTCTTCTTCATCTCTTTCTTGATTCAATTGAAGATAAGAAGTTCTCGCTTCTGTTTCAACAGTGTAATCTGCATTATCTTTATATTGTTTAGCAAATTCACCGGTTAAATTGACCCGATCGATTTGACCAGAATCATATAGATTTAGCGCTGTTGACGTTTCTTTAATAACTTCAACATTGATTTCTTCTAAAGCAACATTTTCTGCATCCCAATAATCTTTATTCTTTTCATATGTCCAATTTAAGTTTGTTCCGTCCCAATTACTAAATGTGAATGGTCCGTTAAAAATCATTGTTTCTGCTGAAGTACCATATTTAGCTCCTTGTTCTTCTACAAATGCCTCATTTTGAGGGAAGAATGTAGGAAATGCCATTAAAGAGATAAAGTAAGGTACTGGTTTTTCCATTGTAACTTTTAATTCGTAATCACTTACGGCTTCTACGCCTAATGTTTCAGGATCAGCACCATCAGAAATAATTGCTGTCGCATTTTTGATTCCTTCGAATAGATAAGAATAAGAAGCCGCTGTTTCAGGATCAGCTACTCTTTTCCAAGCATATACAAAATCCTTGGCTGTCACAGGGTCTCCATTTGACCAAGTAGTACCTTCACGCAATTTAAATGTGTATTCCAAACCATCTTCACTAACAGTTGCTTCTTCTTGGGCCAAAGCAGGAACTGGCTGACTATCTTTGTCAAGGCGATATAAACCTTCATTTATATTATTAAACACGGTGAAACTTACAGTATCAGTTGCTATTGCAGTGTCCCCTGTAGGTAATTCAGCAATTTCAACTAAATTAAGTACTTGCTCTTCTGCTAAATTTCCTTCACCTGAATTTGAACTACTTGTTTCACTATCTGCTTCATTTCCACAAGCTGCTAATAAACCTGCTGTCAATAATAATGCACCTGATTTCCACCACTTCGTTTTTCCCATGTTAAATCCCCCTGTTTTCTTATCTTATTTTAATCTATCTCTAATCAAATTAGAACTTGATAATAAATATACACATTTTTATTATTATTTGCAAGTTTTTTTTAAAAGTTTTTTCCTCATTAACTAACTTTAACTAACTTTTATTGACATCTAAACATCTTTACCTTTATGCTTATCATTAGTAAGTATCAATTAAGGAGTGTTGCAGGATGAAAATAGAAGTATGGTCAGATTTTGTTTGCCCGTTTTGTTACATCGGTAAACGTCATTTAGAAGCAGCCCTTAAGGACCGTTCAGATGTAGAAGTTGAGTTTCATAGTTATGAACTAGATCCCTCAGCTCCTGAGAAGGTTGACGGTAAAATGGAAGATTATTTTGCCGAGTATAAAGGAATGAGCGTAGAACAAGCCCAATCTATGATCCTACAAGTTACTCAAATGGCTAATAACGTTGATTTAGATTACGATTACGACGCTATTCAACATGGGAACACCTTAAAACCTCATCGTTTATTTCAATTTGCCAAAGAACAAGGCAAAGGTAATGAATTTATGGAACTAGCTAAGAAAGCCTACTTTATTGAAGGTAAATGGTTAAATGACGATGACTTTTTAGTTCATTTGGCTACCTCTGTTGGTTTAGATGAAACTCGTGTTCGAGACGTGTTGGCTTCTGAGGCTTATTTAGATGCTGTACGTTTGGACCAAGCACAAGCTGCTGAAATTGGCATTCAAGGCGTTCCCTTCTTCGTTATTGATAAGCAATATGGCCTTAGTGGCGCTCAGCCTATTGAAATATTTGAACAGGTATTTGCGGATATCGACGCTAAAAAAATATGATTGCATAAAAAATGACAGGAACCTTTGCAATAGGGGGTTCCTGTCATTTTTTATAATACTTGCTTGATAGATAAATAAAGTTGCTTAACAAATACTACTGGTGTGGCAAAGAAATTTATTTTGGAATAACGGGTTTGCTTGTGGAGAGCCATGGAAGCTTTACATGGCTACAGGCAATCCCTATTCCGTCAGAATTTCCAAGTAGTGCTCCAAATGATAGTGAGCGTACAAAAAAAGAGAGGGGAAATAACCCCCCCTCTCTTTTATCGTTTATTGAACTCGTTAAATGATCGTAATAGCGATCATTGTAAGCAAGAAAAGAAACGATACTACATGCATAGCTTTTTTTACTTTGAAAAATTCTCCCTTTGCTAATTTAAAAATAGGATATGCTACAAAACCAAATGCTAATCCATCAACAATACTTGAAGTTAAAGGAATCATCACTAGAATTAGAAAAGCTGGGAACCATTCACTGAAATCATCAAAAGGAATGTGTTTTAGATTTTCCATCATAATTGCACCAGTAATAACGATAACTGGTGCTAATGCTGCATTAGGAATATAAGATAACAGTGGCGTGAACAACAACGAAAGTAAAAATAATACTCCAGCCGTTACAGCCGTTAGCCCTGTCTTACCTCCAGCTTTGATGCCAGATGCACTTTCAGCTGCTGCTACAGTTGGACTTGTTCCAAACAAAGCAGATACCATAGTCATAATTCCACTAACTTTAAAAGCACTTTTAAAACGTGTCTTATCTTCTAACATACCTTCAAAAAGACCTATCGCTTCAAAAATCAAGATCATCGTTAGTGAGAATACAGCTAATAAAAAAGGTACGCTAAAGAGTGTTGAAAAATCAAAATCCCCTATAAGTGCTGGAAATTCAGAAAGATTGCTTAATGAAAATGAAGAAGCACTAACTTCATGAACACGAGTTATCAACGAGATAATAGTAATAACTACAATTCCAATAAAAAAACTGCCGGGTACATTTCTTAAATACAGCACACCAGATAGTAAAATCCCGATAACAGCTAATAATACCAACGGTTGAGATAAATCTCCTAAAGCGATAAAAGAACTGTCTCCTCCATCAACAAGAATACCACCATTTTCTAACCCGATCACAACTAGAAAAAGACCGATTCCGGCTGTGATTCCATGTTTCAATGACTCCGGAATAGCATCTGCTAACAATTTACTGATAGAAGTATAAGCAATACCTGTAAAAATCACTCCCGAGACAAAGATCACTGCTAATGCTTGCTGCCAGGAAAGACCCAACGAATCAACGATCGTATACGTAAAGAACGCATTTATTCCCATACCTGGTACTAGGACTATAGGTGCTTTCCCCCACAATCCCATCATTATACTGCCGATAGCTGAAATAATGATCGTACTAAAAACACTTAGTTCAGCAGGAATACCTGCATCTGCCAATATTAAAGGATTAACGACAATGATATAAGACAATGCGAAAAATGATGTAGCACCTGCAATCATTTCTTGCTTAATGCTTGTTTGCTTTTCTTTCAATTTAAAAAAATTCAAATTCTTTTCTCCTTTTCGATGTGTTTTTTAAACACAAGTAATCTGGAGACATGGGCTTGCATTCTTTATAAAGCTTGCATAGCAAAAAAGAAAGATTTCTTTCTTTACACGCCCCAACACTCTATTATATCATCTATAGTATAAAAAGTCATGGATTTCATGCTACCCTTAGCAGGTCTAAAAGCAACTTTTTTTTTAACAGAAATCTCGTATGATCGATTTAACTGACTGCTTCTTAAGAAATAATATAGAATCAAAAAAAGCTAACAGTTCATCAGTCAGATCTGACTGATAAACTGTTAGCTTTTAGTTTTCTAAATAATATGGATCATGGTTTCTTGATCTATTTCTTTTTTTAAAAGAACCATCCCATTTCCTTCTATTTGGATATGCTCTATTTGATTCTCATTTAAAAAGGATGGAATGTTAAGATCATACTGCTCTGGAATAGCTGAAGTTTCTAGATGGATTTTTTCATTGGACGTATTTAAAAGGGCAATTACAAATTCTTCCTTGCTTACCAACCTAATAATACCCATTAATCCACCTTGCGAAAAGGGATAAAAATCGCCTTCTCTTAGGCTGCCTTCTTTATTACGGATAGCGCTCATTTTTTTTGCAAACATTTGAATCTCATTATTTTCTCTTCCCCATGGATACATTCTACGATTATCCGGATCTTCATTTCCTTCCAGGCCCGCTTCATCTCCATAATAAAGACAAGGAACTCCCGGCAGAACAAATAATAAAGCCATCGCTTGCTTTAATTTTGATACATTGCGGTCTAGTATTGTTAAAATCCGTTTAGAATCATGTGTTCCTATATTATTAAAATTACTTTTGAATGCTTCGGCAGGATAATTTTCTTTCAAATTCATCCATTTTTCAGCAGCTTCTTGTGGAGTGATCGTGTTTTGGAGCAAGCCTATAATAATCTCACGAAAAGGGTAATTCATCGCTCCATGCAACATACCACCTTCAATATAATGGCGACGCTTATTATAAGAAATTTTATTCGAAACGTCCTCCCATACTTCTCCAATTAATACAGAATTTGGGACCGTTTCGTCCAATGCTGATCGGATGCCTTTTAATACATCATCCGACAACTCATCCGCTACATCTAGACGCCATCCGCCTATACCTAACTTTGACCACTTTCGTATAACGCTATTTTTGCCTTCATAAATAAAAGAACGGACTTCTGGATTTTCTGTATTCAACTTTGGTAAATCTCTAACGCCCCACCATGACTCATAAAATTCCGGGAATTTTTTAAAAGTATACCAATTAGAATAAATACTTTCATTAGACTGGTAAGCACCCTTTTCATTATAAGTTCCAAATAAATTAAAATAGCGGCTGTCTGCACCAGAATGGTTAAATACGCCATCCAAAAGAATATGCATACCATTTTTTTCAGCTTTTTGAATAAGCTCTTTAAATGTTTCTTCATCTCCAAACATAGGATCGATTTTCATAAAATCACCTGTATCGTATTTATGGTTGCTGCGCGCTTCAAATATAGGACTAAGGTATAAAATCGTTATACCTAATGCCTTTAAATAAGGCAGCTTTTGGATGATTCCTTTTAAATTTCCACCATAAAATTCCCAACGAATGACTTCTCCATCTTTATTTTTGATGTACATGGGCAAATCTTCTTGATGGGCATAAAGAAACGAATTTCTTTTAGGATTCAATACAGTTCCATCTTCATTACCATTGCAGAAACGATCAACAAAAATATGATAGGCTACTCCTTCGCGATACCATTTAGGTGAAGGGTCTTCGTAAAGATAACTGGTTAATTGATAAGGTTTCACTTGGTGTTCATCTTCGTAAATTTGTCCTTCTCCACCCTTGAATCGTTTATTATTTCCATAATAAACGATTCTTGTTTGGTGTTCTTTTTGAAGCGTTAGTTTAAAGAAATAATAATACAATCCTTGACCTTCTGTTAATTGAATCGTTACTTGGTGTTGAGAGAGTCCGTCTGGACGCATTTTGACTTCGAATGTATCTCCAAAATCTTTTTGTACAACAAGACAAACTGGTTCAACGACCGGGCATTCGCAAGTAAGGGTAAAGGTTACTTCTTCATTGACCGATACTGCTCCAAAAGGTTTTTTGTATTCTGTTAACCAAGAATTGTAATAAATCGTTTCCGTCATTTTGTTTCCTCAGTTCTATTGTAGTTCCAGTTTCTCATTTGACTTTATACTGGCTGATTTCCTTTTAAAAAAACTTTATCTTTTGTAGGCCTCTCTTTAACATTCCATATTTCCTCTGCATAGCGCATGATCGTGAAGTCCGCTGAAAATGGTCCAGAGCTTGCGATATTGATCAATGCTTTTTGATTCCACAACGGTTTATCTTGGTATAAGATATCTGCTCTTTCTTGTGCTGCAACAAAACTTTCGAAATCTTGCAAGACATAGTATTCATCGTTGTATTGAACCAATGAGTCATAGATCACTCTGCCCTCTACTTCGATATCCGGAATAGTACCATTTATCAGACACTCCAATATTCTATTTAAACGTGGGTTGTTTTTTAGGACTGTCTTAGAAGAATAATGTCCTTCTCTATTCATTCGATTCACTTCATCGTTCGTCATCCCAAACAAGAAAATGTTGTCTTCCCCTACTAGATCCTTGATTTCAATATTTGCACCATCTAAGGTTGCCATGGTCAAGGCACCATTCAGCATCAATTTCATATTGCTTGTTCCAGAAGCTTCTTTACCTGCTAATGATATTTGTTCGCTAATATCTGCAGCTGGGATGATCAACTCTGCCAACGAGACTCCATAATTTTCGACAAAAACGATTTTTATTTTATTTCCTACATCTGGATCATTGTTTACCAATTCAGCTAATGCATTGATAAATTTTATGATTTGTTTTGCATAAATATAACTAGGTGCTGCTTTAGCCCCAAAAATAAAGACTCTTGGCTGTAATTCGATTTTAGGATCATCTTTGATCTTCAAATAACGATCCAAAATATGCAGTGCATTTAACAATTGGCGTTTATAAGCATGCAATCTTTTGATTTGTACATCAAATAAAGCTGTAGGATCAAGTTCAATGGCATATTTTTCTTTCGCATATGCGGCAAATCGTTTTTTATTTTCCAGCTTTATATCGGACAACAGGTTAAGCGTTTCTTCATCTTTTGAGTAAGCTTTAAATTGTCTTAGTTCTGCTGGACTTGTCTTCCATTCTTTACCGATTTTAGTATCAATCAACTGTGTCAGCTTTTCATTAGCCAAATGTAGCCACCTTCGTTGCGTGATACCATTTGTTTTATTGTTGAATTTAGAGGGATACATTTCATAAAAATCATGCAGTATTTCTTCCTTCAAAATATCTGTGTGCAGCTGGGCAACACCATTTACACTGTGGCTTCCGATGATTGCTAAGTTGGCCATTTTGATATTGCCATCTGAAATAATCGTTGTCCTATAAGTCAGTTCTTCTCCATATAGAGGGATTTTTTTATCTATATGGCGTTGATTGATAGCCTCAATAATTTGATAAATACGCGGAATCAACTCTTGTACCATATGAACAGGCCATTTCTCCATCGCTTCTTGCATAATGGTGTGATTAGTATAACTAATAGATTTCTTTGTAATATCCCACGCTTTTTCCCAACTCAATCCTTCTTCATCTAGCAATATACGCATCAATTCAGGAATACATAAAGCTGGGTGTGTATCATTTACATGAATGGCAATTTTATTAGGAAACTCACTCCATGGCAACTGCTGCTTTTTGAAAAAACGAATAATGCTTTGGATTCCTGCAGACGTAAAGAAATACTCTTGGCGCAATCGAAGCAGCTGTCCTTCATAGTTGGAATCATCCGGATAAAGGACTTCCGTAATTTGATTCACTAATACTCGTTCAGCACTTGTTTTGAAGTTTATTTCTTCTTCAGGAGGAATCTCGGCCGACCATAAGCGAAGATTATTAACGACATCATTTTCGTAACCGATCATTCCTGTATCGTAAGGTACAGCAAGAATATTTTGAGTGTTCGAATAAATAGGACGCAACTTATTCTCCCCATCTTCTTTCAAGTAGACTTCACCGCCAAAACGAATCATAACGGCTTTGTTTTCTTTTCTAACTTCCCAAATATTCCCGTTACGCAGCCAGTTATCAGGCAGCTCAACTTGGTACCCGTCTACAAATCTTTGTTGAAACAGCCCATATCGGTAGCGAATACCATTTCCATTTCCAGGTATGGCAAGGGAAGCAATTGAATCCATAAAGCAAGAGGCCAAACGTCCTAGACCACCATTGCCTAAAGCAGGATCTACTTCTGATTGAACGATTGCATCAAAATCCAAGCCCATTTCAGTGATTCCGTCTCGAACGGTATCTAAAATACCTAAATTCAACAAATTGCTTTTCAACATACGTCCCGGTAAAAATTCCATGGAAAAATAGTAGACTTGCTTAACTTGTTCGTCTATATAAAGCTGATTCGTTTGTTTCCAATTATCAGAAGAATAAAATTTTATAAAATTTGCTAAAGCGGCATATTGTTGCTCTGAAGAAGAATCTTTTATATTTGAAGCATGCTGGCTTTCAAATACTTTCTTAAATTCTTTTTTAAATATATTAGTTGTTAATGTCATTTTTTTCTCCCCGTATTCTTCTTTGATTTAAATTAAAGGCAATCAACGCTATGCGGCAAAAGAAACTCCAACAGCCAAAATAAGAATAGTTGCCTATCATTATGTGCCCGTCGAAGTTCTCCATTATGCTTTAAGTACTGCTGTATAGACTCTTATATATTCCTTAGTTGATTTTTCCCAACTAAAATCTTTTGCCATAGCTTGCTCTACCAATGACATCCATACCTTTGGTTCATCGTAGTACACAGTTAATGCACGATCAATGGTTTCAACCATTACAGATGAACGGAAATCATAAAAGCTGAACCCTGTTCCTTCGCCCGTTAGCGGATTGAAAGGTTCTACCGTATCTTTTAATCCGCCCGTTTCATGGACGATCGGTAGTGTACCATAGCGAAGAGAGTTCAATTGAGAAAGCCCACAAGGTTCAAAGGCAGAAGGCATAATAAATAGATCACTCCCAGCGTAAATATGCTGAGCTAAGGCCACATCAAAATCAACGATAACTTTGAAATTTTTCGGGTATTTCCATGTGAAATACTTGAAACTATCTTCATATTCTTTTTCTCCTGTACCTAATATGAGAATTTGAATATTACGGTGCATTAATTCTTCTACCTGCTCTCTTAATAAATCACAGCCTTTTTGAGTAGTCAATCGACTAACCATTGACATCAAAGCAATCTCCTTATTTACAGGCAAGCCAACTCGTTCTTGCAAAGCTATTTTATTGAGTGCTTTTCCTGCTAATTTTTTAGCAGAGAAATGTGCTGGAATCAAATCATCCGTTTCAGGATCAAAGACATCATAATCGATCCCATTTAAAATACCACTTAATTTATAGTTGTTATACCGCAATACACCATCTAAATTTTCACCAAATTGAGGTGTTTGTATTTCTTGTGCGTATGTTGGACTAACCGTAGTGACTTGATCCGCATAAAAAATACCACCTTTTAAACAATTGATTTGGTCATAATATTTCAAACCATGATCATGAACGGCATTGTATCCAATGCCATATAAATCAGATAATACGAATTGATCATATACACCTTGAAATTGCAAATTATGGATCGTTAAGATCGTTTTGATCGATTGATAACTGTCTATCCATTGGTATTTATCTTTTAGTAGGACTGGAATAATAGAAGTATGCCAATCATTTACATGCAATATATCTGGAATGAATGCTATTTTTTCTAACATTTCACAAATTGCTTGCGAGAAAAAAGCAAACCGTTCGCCATCATCTTCAAAACCATAAATACTTGGACGGTCAAAGTAGTAAAGATTGTCAACAAAGTAATAGACAACGTTATCTTTTTCCAATTTTTTAATGCCGCAATATTGGCTTCTCCAGCCAACTTTCACTTCAAACTGAACAACATCTTCTAATTGATCTTTGTATTTTTGAGGCATCGTACTGTACAAGGGCAATACCACACGTACATCTACACCTTGCTTCTTTAACTCTTTTGGTAAAGCACCTGCGACATCACCTAATCCGCCGGTCTTAAAAAAAGGGGCACATTCTGCCGCAGCAAATAATACTTTCATTTTTCAACTCCCTTTTCAACATTGATTTCACGATTTTTTTCAACTACCAATGGATTTTTCTTGGTCCCTTTTAATTTAACTCCTGGACCAATTTTTACGCCTTTATCTAAAATAACGTAATCTAATTCTGCCCCCTCAGCAATTTTACTGCCTTGCATGATCAAGGAATGTCTGACGATCGCTGTTTTTTCAATGGTCACTTTACGGAAAACGATCGAGTCCTCAACTATGCCATCTATTACACAATCACTGGCGAACTGAGAATTAGTAATAACCGCTTCTTTTGAATAATAAGTTGGTGCTCCATTTTTCACTTTTGTAATGACCGGTTGGCTACGATAGAATAGCGCATTGTAATTGTCTTCATCAAGTAGATCCATATTTGCTTCATAATAACTTGAAATTGTTTCAATATTTTTCAAATAGCCAGTATATTCATAGCCATGTACCGTGTTTTTTTTCAAACTATGTTTAATTAAAACATTGATATCTCCTTTTATTCTATTATTCGCTGCTTCGTTTGTTAATTCGATAAATTTATCCGTTTTCATAATTGCAATTCCCATTCCAACAGCCAATTTTGTTTCTTTTTTTGGAATTTCGCATGCAGGAAGTAAATCAGCTAATTTACTTTCTCCTTCTACTTCAAAAGTTAAACAATTAGCAATCGAATCCGGTAAGCAAAATTCTCTTGTAACATTTTTATAGACCACAGTAATATCAGCTTCGTTTGCGATATGGCTTCTTAAAACAGCCTTTAAATCTACATTGCAAAGCATTTTACTGCCCATAACAACAACATACTCTTTTTTAGAATGTCGAACAAAATCAATCTGATCTTGGTAGTAGCTGCTGATTTGGTCTGGTTCTAATTTTTCTAAAGCTTCTTTGAACTCAGCTCCTGCGTGAATGAACAATCCGCCACCAACTGTCGACTCCATCCCCCAAGGGTATCCACTTCGTACATGATCCAATAAAGCTCTAGCGCTACCTCTTACAAATAATGCAACCGAATTGACCTCTGCACTATACAAACTGGAAAGAGGAAAATCAATCAGCCTATACCGTGAGCCAAATGGCAATGCTGCTAATGCTCTTCTCTTTGTTAAAGGCATTAATTTTGACTCTGATTCATCTAGATTCACTACTGCGCATAACTGTTCATTAGTCTTCATCTTTTAACCCTCCTACCTCTTCTGCATAGCCAACAACAGTAATATTTTTTGGATCCCCGATAAGTTGCGCTCCATCATGGATTTTTGCATTTTCTCCAATAATGGCACAATTAATGGTTACGTTCTCGCCTATCGTCACATTGGCCATGATCAAACTATCTTTAATAGTAGAATTTTTACCTATTTTAACGTTGGGTGATACAATTGAATGCTTGACTTCACCTGCAACATAACAGCCATCTACGATCATAGAATCCGAAACATTTGAGGTTTTAGTTAAAAATTGAGGTGGAGCAGAATAATTTCGTGTGTAGATTCTCCATGAAGAATCTCTTATATTCAATGCATGATTTGGATCTAAAAATTCCATATTTGCTTCCCAAAGACTTTCAATCGTTCCTACATCTTTCCAATAATCTTTGAATGCATAAGCAAATACATTTTCGCTGTTTCTCAAATATGCTGGAATAACGTCTTTCCCAAAATCTTCCATCGTCCGATTTTTAGCATAATTATCAATAAGATAACTTTTTAGCATTGGCCAATCAAAAATGTAGATCCCCATTGAAGCTAAATTACTTTTAGGTTCTGCAGGTTTTTCTTCAAATTCGATGATTCGATCTGTCTGATCCGTATTCATGATCCCAAAGCGTGGAGCTTCTTCAAGTGGAACTGGAATGACCCCTACTGTTAGAGCTGCCTTTTTTTCTTTATGAAATTCGATCATATTTTGATAGTCCATTTTATAAATATGGTCTCCAGATAGTACTAATAAGTATTCAGGTTCATAGCGGTTAATAAAATCGATATTTTGATAGATCGCATGTGCGGTTCCATTAAACCATTTTTCACCATCGACACTTGAATAAGGTTGTAATATAGTCGCACCACCATCATGCGTATTCAGCCCCCAGTTTTCCCCATTTCCAACATGGGTATTTAATTCAAGTGGCTGATATTGAGTCACTACGCCGACATTTTTTATACCAGAATTAGCACAGTTACTTAACGCAAAATCAATGATCCTATACTTACCACCAAAAGGGACAGCTGGTTTAGCTATATCTCTGGTCAACTTTCCAAGCCTTGTTCCTTGTCCTCCTGCTAAAATCATAGCTAATGTCTCTATTTTTTTCATTATACTATCGGAAGAATCGTCTTGCCATCCTTCCTCTACCCTCCTTTTTATCGTTTAATTTTTTGGCACTCCAAAAATTCTTTTTGGTCTTAAAATCAAAACGCTCATTGCCGGTACAATCAATTCAATTGTATAATCTTGTTGGTCGGTAGTTTCTTTTACCGTTTTCAAAGGACCTTGATCCTTAACCCATACTCCGCCGTACTCACTCATTTCAGTATTTAAACATTCTTCATATAACCCTTCAAATGGTACTCCAATCTTATACCCTTTACGTTCAACTGGAACAAAATTACAAATGACAACCACGAAGTCACGCGGTTTTTTCCCTTTACGAATGAACGTTAAAACTGTTTCAGCATCATCTACATCCAAGATTTGGATCCCTTCTGCTTGGTGATCTACTTCCCACAATGCTCGTTCTGTTTTGTATATTTGATTTAAAGACTCCATAAAATGTAAGTGTTTGGCATTCATCTCATCATCCAAACTTCGCCATTCTAATCCTTCATGAATACGCCACTCTAAGAATTGACCAAAATCGTTTCCCATAAAATTTAATTTCTTCCCCGGATGAACCATCATATAAGCTTCTAGTGTGCGTAAACTGGCGAATTGATTGTACCGATCACCTGGCATTTTATGCATCAATGATTTCTTTCCGTGGACAACTTCATCATGAGAAAACGGTAAAATAAAGTTTTCATTGAATGTGTACATGAAAGAAAAGGTAATTAAATTAAAATTATTTTTTCGGAATAATGGATCCATTTCAAAAAATTTCAATGTGTCATTCATCCAACCCATATTCCATTTGTAATTAAAACCCAATCCTCCCATGTGAACCGGTTTCGTGACTTTTGACCATGCCGTACTTTCTTCAGCGATCATCAATAAGTCTGGATGCCGTTCAAATACTTTTTTATTTAGTTTTTTTATAAACTCAACGCCTACTTTGTTGTGGTTGCTGCCATCTTCATTAGGTGTCCATTCGCCAATATCGTAATCTAGATACAACATACTGGATACGGCATCCACCCTTAAACCGTCTAAATGGAATTGTTCGATCCAATAAAGAGCATTGGAAATCAGAAAGCTCTGGACCTGGTTTTTACCTAAATCAAAGTTCATTGTGCCCCAGCGATTATTTTCTGCTTTATTCTTATCTGCATACTCGTATTGCGGTGTTCCGTCAAAATAGACCATCCCGTAATCATTGCGGTTAAAGTGACCTGGAACCCAATCCATCAATACTCCGATATTTGCAAGGTGAGCCGCTTCAACAAAATCTTGAAACTCTTCCATTGTGCCAAATTTTGAAGATAATGCATAGTAACCAGTCAATTGGTATCCCCAAGATGCATCTAAGGGATGTTCCATCAGAGGCATGAATTCAATGTGCGTGTAACCCATTTTTTTTACATAAGGAATCAATTCGTCTTTTAATTCAGGAATGGTGTACCAGGTACCATCTTCGTGGTGTTTCCATGAGCTGAGGTGTACTTCATAGATATTGAGCGGGCGTTCATAAATAGAAAAGCGTTTTTTATTTGCCGTCCATAAACCATCTTTCCATTTTTTTTTCGGCAAATCTTTTACGATCGAAGCATCATTAGGTCTGACTTCAAATTCTAGCGCATAAGGATCAATTTTTAATTTTACCGTTCCATCAGATCGTTCTATCCGGTATTTATAACATTGTCCTTCCACAGCCTGCTCACTGAACACTGTCCAACAACCTGTCTTGCCTATTCTTTCCATTTCAATTCCTATATGCCAATCTGAAAAATCTCCTACTAAACCAACATTCTTTGCATTAGGAGCCCACACAGTAAAACGAAAACCAACTTTCCCTTCATAATTTTCCTGTTTACATCCCATAATTAGATAACTATCGAAATGCTCTCCTGTATTAAATAAATACAGCTCTTCTTCAAGATCATCTTTTATTTTTTCATTTATTGATTGATTCATCACTTGGTTCACTCCTAACTAAAAAGTTATGTACTTAAAAAAAAGCCATCATTCTATCATCTTATTTTCATTCTACAACGTAATGGCTTAATAATCGACCTAAATTTTCATTTTTTAAAATTTAAATGTTATTTAATTATATCTGTAGTATACCACTAAAAAAAGACAGCGTTTACTTTTCTGTTAAAATATCTTTTTCAAATAAAAAAAAAGATGAAAATTAAATAATTTTTATCTTTTTTCAAAATAAAAACACTTAATTGTTTTTATTTTTTATTATTTGAACTTCTTTATTATTTTTTGATACACTGAGTAATCAACAAATACTCAGCTAAACCAATTCAATATTTTATAGCAAATCTTATAATTTATAATTTTTTTATCAATAACAATTAGATGATTTGAAATTACCTAAAAAAAGGCTTATGTGCTATCAGAATAATTAATTTTAGTTGGTTTTTTTGTTTCTTTAGAATATATTTTACTAAATCACTAAAAAAGCTGGCAAATTTGGGCTTAGAAGTGCGTAATAGTATTACAAATGGTAAAATAGAAGTAACTAAGATCAACTCATCCTTAGTTTAGATAAACAAAGTAACTTACATTAAGGAGGTGAATATATTGGAAATACTATTATTAACTGTTGGCTTTATTGGTTTAGTGATAGCGGCACTAACGCCTCAATCTACTCTAGGAGGACTTTTGGCATTAGCAAGTTTTGGAGGTTATTTTTATTTGAATAGTCTCGAAAATTGGATTCCAATTATTATTTTTATTTTAGGAATTTGTTTGCTTATCTTTGAAGTTTTTGTACCAGACTTTGGCGTAGCAGGCATCATTGGTTTTCTTTTAATTATTGGCGGTATCTATTTAACCAATAATAATTTTGGATTAGCCTTACGTGATTTAAGTATTGCAGTGGTGGCTTCTTCATTCTTAGTCATCATGCTTGTACGAAGAGGCTATTCGCTAGCTCATTTTGAAAAACTTGTCCTGAAAAAGAATTTAGACAAAAAAAGTGGTTTTTCAAGTAACAGTGACGCTTCCGTTTATTTAGGACAAATTGGAACAACGACCACGCCTCTTAGGCCGTCTGGAAAAGTACGCTTTGAAGATGCAGAACTAGATGTCATCAGCACTGGTGAACATATAGATACTGCTGTTTTAGTTGTAGTTACAAAGGTAGAAGGATATAAAATTATGGTTAGGAGAGTGGATCAAACATGACAACAGTTACAGATATCACAACAAATTGGATAGGATTTTTATTCATAGCTATTATCGTTATCATCGTTATCAGCTTATTTTTCCGTTTTGTCCCCGTTGGATTATGGGTCACAGCGTATTTTTCAGGAGTTAAAGTCAGTATAGGAACACTTGTAGGAATGCGTCTAAGACGAGTAGCTCCACAAGATATCATCCGTCCGTTGATCAAAGCCACAAAAGCTGGTTTAGATATTGATATCAACGAGTTAGAAGCCCATTATTTAGCCGGTGGTGACATCAATCAAGTAATTGACGCTTTGATTGCTGCACAACGTGCAAACATTGATTTAGTTTTCAAACAAGCTGCTGCGATCGATTTAGCTGGTAGAAATGTTTTTGAAGCTGTCCAAGTCAGCGTTAATCCAAAGGTTATTGAAACACCTGTCATTGCTGCTATGGCAATGAACGGTATCGAAGTTAAAGCACGTGCTAAAGTAACTGTTCGTGCAAATATCGAACGCTTAGTTGGTGGTGCTGGTGAAGAAACAATCATCGCTCGTGTTGGCGAAGGTATCGTAACTACTGTTGGTAGTGCAGCAAAACATACAGATGTTTTAGAAAATCCAGACTCTATCTCAAAAATGGTTCTAAAAAAAGGCTTAGACTCTGGTACTGCTTTTGAAATTCTTTCAATTGATATTGCTGATATCGATGTCGGCCGTAATATTGGTGCCAGCTTACAAATGGAACAAGCTCAAGCCGATAAAAATATTGCACAAGCTAAAGCTGAAGAAAGACGTTCAATGGCGATTGCTCAAGAACAAGAAATGATAGCTGAAGTTCAAAAAATGCGAGCTCGCGTTGTAGAAGCTGAAGCTGAAGTACCTTTAGCCTTAGCTGAAGCGTTCAGATCTGGTAATATAGGTGTAATGGATTATTACAACATGAAAAATATTAATGCCGATACTAAAATGAGAAACTCTATTTCTGGTTCTACAGAGAGAGAAAGTGATGAATAATGGATCCACTATTAACCCTTATTATTTTATTTCTTGTAGGGACTACACTCTTTTCTTTTATCGCAACTATTTATCGTTTCTTCATTTCATTAGTTGTAAACTCGTCTCCTCCGAGAAGTAATCAAAGACAAGGTTCTCAAAGATCAGATTTAAAAAATAGAGAGTCTGTTTCCTTAAAGGATGCTTTTTATGCTAATGAAGCAACCAGACAAAGTTCCAGAAAGAACTCGGCTGTTGATCCTTCACAAAAAAGAAATCAGCAGACACGTTCAAATCAATTGTCCAGTCGTGCGCAACAAGACGCAGCACGTAGAAGAGCCGAAAATTTGCAGCAAAACCTAAAAAGACAGCCTGAGAATGATCGCTATTCTTCCGCTTCTTATAAAAATGCCCCTAGACAGGAAGCTACTCAAACACAACTTAGGGGAAAAGATCTGACTACTTTAGTCCCGATTGAAAAAGTAACTTCTACAAAACAGGTTGCTAAACAGTCTAAAACTAAAAAAAATCAGTTCCAAAGAGACTTTGTAAAAGGAATGATCTACAAACAAATTTTAGATGAACCTCGTAGCTTAAGAAAAAATAAATAAACCATCAAGAAAGTTCCTTAACTGGAACTTTCTTGATGGTTTTTTATTTTCCGTTAAATGATGTGAATAGTTCAAATGGCCATTAATTGCCCACATTTCTTCCATTCAAGCTACAAGCAACTTTTTCCCTCTATAAATTTCGAGTGATAAATTCAATTAATTTATCACTCCTAAAAATTATAAGCCGCTTTTTTAAGGACTAGTTCCCTACTTTATCTTTTCTTCATCGTACTCTAGTGCCTTAAATCCTTGAACTCCAGAACTTACTCGAACAACATTTTCAACATTGTAAACGAAGATTTTTCCATCACCAACTGTTCCGGTGTACAAAGCTTGTCTAGCAGTTTCAATAATTAGAGAGACTGGAATTTTGCTCACAACTATTTCTAATCGAATTTTTGGCAATAGATTGGCTTCTATTTCTACCCCTCTGTAATAAGCAGTTTGTCCCTTTTGCATGCCATATCCTTGTACTTTTGTTACTGTCATGCCTGTAATACCAATAGTATTTAAAGCTTTTTTCAAATCTTCAAATTTAGTCTCATTCGTTATGATATCTACTTTCATTAATGTAGTATCTTCCTCTTCTTTAGGTGCATCAGATGCACTAGCATGAACGGACCGCTGTTGAAATTCAACAGTTGGATTGCTAATAGGAATAGGATCCATACCTGCAAAAGCTAAGCCAGGTCCTTCATTTTCAAATTTCACCCCTTGAAATACAGGTTTTTGTCCAAAAGGAACCGTAACGAAGTCTCCGTAACTCGATTCTAAACCATGCTCAGAAATATCCATACCAACAATTTCTTCTTCTGGTGTTACCCGTAATCCAATAGTTCTATCAACAAGTTTAAAAGTAATGATCATAGTTACAGATACCCAAATAATTACTGAAACTACCCCTAATACTTGAATGCCCAAGAGATTAAAACCACCGCCATAAAATAAACCTTCATCAGTTGCAAAAATCCCCACTAAAATGGTCCCTAAAGCGCCAGATATCCCATGAACTCCAAATGCTCCAACTGGATCATCAATTTTAGCTTTCTTTTCAACAAATTCGATTCCATAAACTAAAGCAATAGCAGAAAGGGCCCCGATAGCTACAGCTCCAAAAGGTGAAACAATTGCACATCCTGCAGTAATTCCTACTAAACCAGCTAATGAGCCATTTAGCGTCATAGAAATGTCCGGTTTTCCGTATTTCGTCCACGTTATTATCATAGCCGCCAATGTAGCAGCTGCTGCTGATAAATTCGTGTTTAAAAGAATCTTTCCTATGAGAGTCAACGATTCATCTCCGGTCGCTGAAACCGTTGAAGCTCCATTAAATCCAAACCAAGCAAACCAAAGAATGAAAACCCCTAACGCTCCTAACGTTAAACTATGACCTGGGATCGCTTTTACTTTTCCTTCTTTATCATATTTTCCAATTCTTGCTCCAACAATCTTCGCTCCAATTAAAGCTGTTACTCCTCCGACCATATGAACAGCTGTTGAACCAGCAAAATCGACAAACCCCAATTGGGCTAACCATCCTCCACCCCAAATCCAATGTCCAGAAATAGGATAAACGATAGTAGATATAATCAAAGTATAAACTAAGTATGCACTAAATTTTGTTCTTTCCGCCATCGCTCCAGAGACAATCGTGGCAGCAGTTGCTGCAAAAACCGTTTGAAACATTAAAAATACATATCCTGGTATTGTCGTATCGTAATTCCCTTGTACAAACAAGTCAGGTGTTCCAATTAGACCTGCTATACTGGGACCAAACATTATCCCAAACCCAATGATCCAATACATTAGAGAACCGAGTACAAAGTCCATTAAATTTTTCATAATGATATTACCTGCATTTTTTGCTCTAGTAAAGCCTGTCTCAACCATTGCAAAACCAGCTTGCATAAAAAAGACTAAAACAGTTCCTACGATTACCCACAGCGTGTCCACAGATGAAAACATATTGTTGCCTCCTTTTTATTATGTTATAAAATCTAACATTTAAAAAAGAGGCAAACAAGCAATTCACTTGAAAAAGTAAAAATAACTTAAAAAACCTAACAATTCGTGTTATGTTTTCTAACATGAATTGTCGGTTTTTTTGTTTTTACTCTTCATTTAGTTTGTAATTGTACAATGCTCCGATAATATTCCCATTATTTCCAAATTTACTTTCCATGATGGTCGGCATCACAAAAAGATTTTCTCCTAATTCCTCTTCATATACTTTTGTTACATTTTTATTGATCAGTTGGATCAATAATGGATTCCCACTGATCCCGCCACTGATAATGATTCTTTCTGAATCTAAAATCATCTGCAGATTAAACAATTGAATAGCTAGTGTATAGCAATACTCGTTTAAACAAATTGCCGCTTTTTTATTGCCAGCTTCAATCAATTCATACATCATATACCCATCCACAGACGCTAACGGAACATCACATTGATCAGCTATCTTTTGAAACAACTTTTTTATGCCATTTTGGAAGCCAAACATATAGTCAGCATCCTTGCTTCTAGCAGCATTCGTTTTAATAAAAGAAAATTCTCCTGCTGAATAATGGTGGCCCTTCAGTAATTCTCCATTTACAATTATTCCTCCCCCAATGCCGGTTCCTAGAGTAAGCATGATACCCTGTTGAATATTTTTTAAATTCCCTTTCCATAATTCACCAAGCGTAGCTGCTTTCCCATCATTTTCTACATGGATAGTCGTTTGACACCTTGTTTCTAACATTTCAACCATATTCATTTTTTTAATGTACTTTAATGATCCGCCATGGACCGCATAACCTGTTTTGGAGTGAATGATCCCAGGCATACTAACAGCCATACCCTCAATTTGATCAGCATATTCATCGTAAATATCTCCCATCATATCTAAAAAAAGGGTCAATGATTCCATAGGTGTTTCCCTAGTTTTAATTGTCCCTAATTCACCATCGTCATCTATTAATCCATAATTTGTTTCTGTTCCCCCAATATCAATGCCTAAATAAACCATTATTTTCCCTCCTTTATATGCAATACTGTTTATTCAATAGTTTTAGTCTACCACTATTGCTTAATGAATAGAACGTTTACATTGGCAGCTATTTAACAACTAGTGTTGGTATTTCAAAAAGAAATTTCTTCTAGAATCAGTGTTCCACTAAATCTACCAGCACTAAACGTGATAAATTCACATTAACTATCTTTCGCTTTATTTCATTAAACAATCGTTATGTAATACTATTCTATCTTTTTGTCACACAACTAACATCATATTTGCTTCTTAACTATGCTATACTTTTTGAGTACGTAAAAAGGCAAGAGAATCCTATGGGGGTAGACAATTGAAAAAGAGAGTAGTAACAGGAATTATGGCTACGATGTTATTTGCTAGTCCATTTTTGCCAACTATCGCTCAAGCGGATACTTTGGAAGAAATGGAACAACAAAAAAACGAACTTGATTCACAATCATCAGAACTTAATAATAAAATTGAAAAACAAGATAGCACTTTAAATGATTTAGAATCAGAAAAAAGTATTTTAGAATCTGACATTACCACCTTGCAAACTCAAATTGACGAAACGGTATTAAAATTACATGATCAAGAACAGAAATTAGAAGAGTCTAAAGCAAAAGTTGAACAATTAAAAAAAGAAATCGAACTATTAAAAGAATTAATTGATCAACGGACAGGTAAGCTTGAAAATCAAGCTCGCTCTGTACAGACTGATGGCAATGCTTCTAATTTAATAGGTCTTCTTATAACTGCTGAAAGTTTTACAGATTTAGTAGGCCGTATAGGTGTCGTCAACCAATTGGTTACCGCTAATAAAGATATTGTTACCGAACAAGCAACTGATCAAAAAGCTTTAGAAACTAATGAAGTAAAAGCGCAAGCTGAAAAAGTGGCTATTGAAGACACAAAAAATGACATTGAATTATCAAAAAATAATTTAGTCGCTCAAAAAGCTGAAATGGATGATAAAATTGTCCAAGTTGCTATCCAATACGATATGACTGAAGAAGAAAAAAATACTTTTGTTAAAGAGCAACAAGTGATTGCTACTCAAACAAGCACATTATCAGAAACTATGCAAAAAGAACGTCAACGAATTATTGAAGAAGAACAAGCAAGACAATTAGCTGTTCAGGAAGCTGCCGCTGTTAAAGCCGCTGCTGCTGAAGAAGCTAGGTTAGTTGCTGTAGCATCTCAAGAAAAAGCTGAACAAGAAGAAACCGCTAGACAAGAAAGAACTGCTAAAAAAGAAAAAACTGCTGAACAAGAAGAAGCCGCTGAACAAGAAGAAGCCGCTGAACAAGAAGAAGCTGCTAAAAAAGCACAAACTGCTAAAAAAGAAGCTGAACAGGCTGCCGAACAAAAAGCAACAATTGCCAGTTCTTATATTAAGAAATCAACTAGCACTAATAAGTCGACTAGTTCATCAAGTAAGTCGACTAGCTCTACTAAGTCTAGCAGTACAACTAGTCCTTCAACACAACCAACTGTTACACAAAAACCAAAACCAGAACCTGTAGCACCCTCATCTAATTCCAATTTTATTCGTCCTAGTGGTGGTTATATGACTTCTGCATATGGTTATCGTGTCCATCCTATTACAGGTGATTATAAACTACACGGCGGTACTGACTTTGGTGGCGGCGGAGCAATCGTTGCTTCTAAAAGTGGTTCAGTAGTCATTGCTGGATACCATTCAGATTGGGGTTACTATGTGAAGATCGACCACGGCAACGGATTACAAACACTTTATGCCCACATGGTTGCAGGAAGTTTACTTGTTACTCCAGGACAACAGGTCTCTCAAGGACAACAAATCGGTACAATGGGAACAACTGGCTCTTCCACTGGCGTACATTTACACTTTGAAATGTACAAAAACGGAAGCCGGGTCGACCCAGCGTCTTATTTATAAAATTAATACTTGTATAAAAAAAGGCAGATCATTCATTTAAATGAATGATCTGTCTTTTTTGGTTCTGTCTATGTGTCATTTGACAACTGTTATTGGTGTAAAAACATCGAATGATCAATGAATTGCAGCTGCTTTTATTTATCATAGTACCTGCCAATAAATTTTCTTAATAGCGGAAATAAAATCGGTGCTAGTATCAGATAAAACCCAATATTACCTGCCGCATGCAAGGTGTCAAAAGGAATTCCAGAAGCGTAATACACCAAAAAATTTTGAATGCCAAAAAATGGCGCTTGTACTAGCGAAATTAAAAAACCATACAAATACCCTGTAAATCCGGCATATAAGAGCATGAATCCAAAAGGAATCTTTTTGAAAAAAGGTTTGATGAGCAATCCCGTAACCAAAACGATTCCACAAAATGAAACGATTTGAGCAATCGTCCATACACCCATTCCAAGTGTTATATTGGATAGGATAATCGACAATACAGCTACGATCAACCCATCCATTATTCCCAATGTTAGTGTTAAAATAATTAAGATAACCGTTACAGGTTGGATATTTGGTAAAAATTGTAGCAACTGCCGGCTGACTTGACAGAGTGCTGTCATAAAGGCAAGTAAGGTGATTCTTTGAATGGATAGTTTTCCATTCAGCTTATTTCCAAGCATTTAAAAACCACTTCACTTGATCTCCATCTTCCACTTCATATTCAGCTGCGCCCACAGTTGGCTCTTCATTGTTCACCTCATACATCCAATATTTCTCTGCTTCTTCGTCTTGCTCTATCCCTTCAATAGAAACAATAAAGCCATCTTCTTCAACCACTTTATACTGTTCACTCAATAAATCTAATACCGTAGTCCCCGCTTCTACTTCCAATTCTTTTGTTTTGCCTTCAATTTCTTCTTCATCCTGCTCCAATGAAATAGCGACAGAAAGCATTTCTTTCGTTTGACTTTCAACTAAGCTGCTGCTTTCTGAAGAAACGGCTTCCTGCGTGCCCATGTCCCCACAAGCTGCTAAACTAAGAGCTGTTACTAAAATAAGTCCAATTTTAAAAATTTTCATTCTATTCATTCCTCCATCAATTATAATCCTATGATTTTTACCAGATTCTCTGTGTATAAAATTGCACAAAAATAATTCCTTTACCAATGTTTCCATTCCTTAAACCACTATATATCAGTTCTCTTTATTTTTCAACCACAACATGTTGTGGTTGAAAAATAAAAACGAATCAAGTCAATTGACTCGATCCATTTTTTTCCTATTCATATTGATCAGTCTAAACCATACCTGTTACTTGAATCATCGTGGTGTTCCAAATAGCTGGACAACATAAAGATTTTCTCCATTATAATGGACTCCAATACCTACCTCTTCAAAATCCTTCTTCACCATATTTTCATAATGACCTGGACTCTCTTTTAGTCCCTTAAACAACCATTCAGCCATCTCTTTTTCAGCCAAGTAATAAGTTCCCATTGCCAGGTTCTCTCCTGCTAACTGATACGAGTAATCTACATCAGGTTCTTCTAAAACTGTAAAGGTAGCTCTACCGTCCGGACGCGTATGAGAAAAGGATTCTTCTGTTTCAATTGCTCTAATATTAGCTGCTTTTTTCAATTGATCATTAGAACTGACTGGTGAAACACCCACTTCTTTTCTCAAATTATTCAAAAGTTCTAAGACCCGGTTCTCCACGACTGCAACATCAATTTCATCTGTATCCGTTAAATCATTCGTACTGATAATTGTTGAACTTTCGCTCGTCGCTTGTTCTTGTTCTTGTTCTTGTTCTTGTTCGCTAGTATTTGGAACTTCTTCTACAATTACCCTTTCGTTACTTGGCAATTTATCCACAAATTGAGAAATAGTATCACTAATTTTTGTTCCTTCTAGAATCGTCGAACTTCCAAGCCAGTAGCCAAAACTAATCAATATGACCAACATTAAACTATATGAGAAAAATTTTCTCATCCCATCAAACCTTTCTTTTACTTTATCTGCCTTACTATATGTAGTATACCAAAAATTATTAAATACAAATATAAGCTGAAAGGAAAACGTTCGTTCTATTTCTAGTTTTAGTATATTGACCCTTATTTTCTTGCGTTTAATTAAGATCTATTTGAAAAATTAATAACTATTCTGAGTTTGTTGAACTATGGTTTGTTGTACTTACTCAAATCACTTACTCCGTCTGAGTTCATCAAACTAAGCCTTGTTGCTCTTACTCAAATCACTTACTCCGTCTGAGTTTATCAAACTAAGCCTTGTTGCTCTTACTCAAATCACTTACCCCTTCTGAGTTCATTGAACTAAGGCTTGTTGCACTTGCTCAACTGACAGACTACTTTGAATCGGTAATGGTGCCCAATCGTAACTTAGTATGAAAAACTCAGAAAACTTAAAAATGCCTTTATCTATATAGTCGCTTTTTTAAGTTTAATGGAATAATTTTAAACCACTCCTTAAGCAATTGTTATATTTTTTATAAAGTAAGCCTTTTGAATCAAAAATAGTTCATTATCGTGTATAGTAACAATAGATACTATACAAAAAAAGTATATAAGGAGATTATTATGGAAGCTTGGATTCAAGGAATTATGGAACAATTTGGATATATAGGTGTATTTTTACTTATTATGGTAGAAAACTTATTTCCCCCCATACCTTCAGAAATCATTCTAACGTTTGGCGGTTTTATGACGACCAGTACAGAATTAACTATTTGGGGCGTTATTTTAGCTTCAACACTTGGTTCTATGATCGGGGCGATCATTCTTTACGGAATCGGTTTATTGTTAGATGTGGAACGCTTAGAAAAAATCGTTGATCGTTGGGGTCATATTTTAAGATTGACACGTGAAGATATCCATAAAGCTGATAATTGGTTTGATAAATACGGTATTTGGACGGTATTCTTTTGTCGGTTTGTGCCGTTGATCCGAAGTCTGATCTCGCTGCCAGCAGGGATGTCAAATATGAATTTTGGTCTTTTCATATTTTTCACCACAATAGGTTCGCTTATTTGGAACACCGTACTCATCTACTTAGGAGCTGCAGTTGGATCACAATGGGAAGTTATTGTTCATTACATGGATATTTATTCTACTATTGCCTACGTTGTAATTGCTATTGTAATGATCGCGTTCATCGTTTGGTTTATCAAAAGCAGGAAAAAAGATAAGGTTTGATCATTGAATATTGTTCATTAGAATGGACTTTAGACAAGAATAAGACCACCTCCAATTATTTTGAAGGTGGTCTTATTCTTGTTATTTTGTATACTTAACAATCAATTGTCTAGCGGCCTTCACTTCATCTAAACGCCTTACAGAAGTCGTATGTGGGGCATTTAAAACTACTTCAGGTGTTTCTTCTACTTCTTTAGCTATCTGAATCAGTACATCAGCAAATGCATCTAGTGTTTCTTTGGTTTCCGTTTCTGTTGGTTCGATCATCATTGCTTCATCGACGATCAGCGGGAAATAAACTGTTGGAGCATAATAGCCAAAATCTAGGATCCGTTTTGCAATATTCATTGTTGGGACGCCTATTTTCTTCTGTCTTGAACCGGATAAAACAAATTCATGCTTACTGTATTGGGTATAAGGAGTCGCATAATACGGTTCTAATTTCTTACGTAAATAATTAGCATGCACTACCGCACTTTCAGATACTTGGCGTAAGCCTTTTGGCCCCATCGTCCGTATATATGTGTAGGCACGAACATTGACCCCGAAGTTTCCATAATAGCCTTTTACTCGGCCGATCGAATCAGGATAGTCTGTATTTAGAACATACTGATCTTTTTGTTTCTCGATTCGAGGTACCGGCAAATAAGGAATCAAAAATTCCTTGACGCCTACTGGACCGGAACCTGGTCCTCCACCGCCATGTGGTGTGCTGAAAGATTTGTGTAAATTTAAATGAACAATATCAAAGCCCATCATTCCTGGTGTTGTCTGACCTAAAATAGCATTTAAATTTGCACCGTCATAATAAACCAGACCGCCTGCTTGATGAACGATTTCGGCCATTTCGACGATGTCTTTTTCAAAAATACCCAATGTATTTGGATTAGTCAACATTAGGCCAGCCGTATCCTCGCCCACCTGTTTTTTTAATTCGACTAAATCAACTGTTCCATTTGAATTAGAAGGGATTTCAACTACATCAAACCCAGCAGCATGCGCACTAGCAGGATTGGTCCCATGAGCAGAGTCTGGTACTAAAACTTTTGTTCTACTCGTCCTATGGCCATTTTTAGTGTGATAAGCTTTCATCATCATCAACCCAGTCCATTCTCCCTGAGCACCGGCAGCCGGTTGCAGGGTAATAGCATCCATTCCTGATATGACCTGCAGATCTTCTTGCAATTCATACAATAGTTCAAAAGCTCCTTGAACTGTCTCGATTGGTTGAAATGGATGAATCGCAGCAAATCCAGCATAACGTGCTACATCTTCGTTGATTTTTGGATTATACTTCATCGTACATGACCCCAGTGGATAAAATCCGTTGTCCACACCAAAATTTTTAGTTGATAAAGACGTATAATGACGCATCAACTGCGGTTCTGATACTTCTGGTAATTCAGCCGGTTCTTCACGTATCAACTGTTTAGGAAACTTAGTTGTTAATTCAACTGAAGGAACATCACTTTCAGGCAGGCTGAATGCTGTACGTCCGGGTTGACTTATTTCAAAAATCAAATCATTGTACTCTGTCATCTGTGCATTCCCTCCAGTGCTTCAATAAATCGATCTATATCTTCTTTTGTTCGTTGTTCCGTAACAGCTAACAATACTGCATTCTCCATACCATAATCAGGCTCCATATCGTAGCCTCCAATAAAGCCTTTTTGAAGCAAATATTGGTTGATTTCTTTTATCGGTCTATTAAGTTGTACGACAAATTCATTGAAAAACGGCGCTTCATTTTTCAATGAATAACCTTTACTTTCCAATTGTTTCGCCATATAATCAGCTTTTTCAATATTGAGTTGGGCCATCTTTTTTATGCCTTCTTTACCTAAAGCAGACATGAATACAGATGAAGCTAGCGCATTTAAAGCTTGATTAGAACTCATATAAGAAGTTGCTTTTTCACGACGAATATGTTGCTCTCTTGCTTGAAGAGTCAAGACAAAACCGCGCTTACCTTCTGTATCTGTTGTTTGTCCCACGATGCGTCCTGGGATCTTACGGATATATTTCTTCTTGACTGCAAAATAACCACAATGCGGTCCGCCAAAGTTCATCGCTAACCCCATCGGCTGCATATCTCCTACTACAATATCCGCTCCTAGCTTCCCTGGCGACTCTAATAACGCTAACGCTAAAGGATTGGCCATCACGATCAGTAAAGCTTTCTTTGCTGCAGTAAGTTCTCTGATTGCCGCTAAATCCTCAACTGAACCAAAAAAATTAGGGTATTGGATGATAACGGCAGCTGTTTCATTATCTATTTGTTCTTCTAGTAAAGTTAAATCCGTGCTGTCAGTTGTTAAATCAAGTTCTTCAACTTGGTATCCATGACCATTTGCAACCGTTTGGAGAACTTGTCTTCCTTGAGGGTGAACAGCTTTAGAGATAAGGATCTTGGAACGTTTTGTTGCTCCAACAGCTAAATTTGCTGCTTCACCAAGCGAAGTAAAGCCATCATATAAAGAAGAATTCGCTGCGTCCATTCCGGTCAATTCACAGACCATCGTTTGGAACTCAAATAAAGCTTGAAGTTCACCTTGACTGGCTTCTGCTTGATAAGGAGTGTAGGCCGTGTAAAATTCAGAACGCGAAATAACATGATCGATTACGCTTGGAATGTAGTGGTCGTACGTGCCGGCTCCTAAAAACAGCGTTTGGTCATGCGCTGTAGCATTTCTATCTGCTAAACGCCTCATTTTTTTTGTTAAAGTTGATTCATCGATAGCTTGTGAGATCGGCAAATCTTCTGTTAATCTGATTTCAGCTGGAATATCTGAGAACAATTCATCAACTGAGCTGATTTTTAAAGCATCCAACATCTCTTTTTGATCTTGTTCAGTATCCGGAAGGTATCTAAATTTGTCCAATCGCTTATGCCTCCTCTTCAGCTGCCAATTCAGCAATATAAGTTTTATACTGTTCTTCAGTTAATAATCCCTGTAATTCGATAGGATTTTCTAATTGGATCTCAGCAAACCAACCTTCTTCAAAAGGAGAAGCGTTGACTAACTCTGGGCCGTCTTCCAATTCTTCGTTAACTGCTATAATAATTCCGGTAACCGGTGAAAAAATTTCTGAAGCTGATTTAATGGATTCAACAGTCCCTATTTCACCGCCTGCTGAAACCTCTGCATCCACTTCTGGTACTTCTACATATACAACATCTCCAAGTTGTTTCACAGCATACTCCGTGATTCCGATACGCACTAGGTTTTCACCTAATGGCAATATCCATTCATGGTCTTTACTATATAATCTGTCCTCTGTCATCATTAAAACACTCCTCATCTTTAAGTATCTATTATAATTTATTTTTTGATTCTCTTTTATAGAACGGGGTTTGCACAATTACTGCGTCTACCAGTTTATTGCGTATCTCAACTTTCACATTTGTGCCAACGTCGCTTCCAGTTGTAGTCAAGAGAGCTAGTGCAATGCTATCGCCTAGTGTCGGAGATTTTGTTCCTGAAGTGACCACTCCGATTTCTGAACCATTCTCAGCAAAAACCTTGTATCCGTGTCGCGCAATTCCTTTTCCAACTAGTTTAAGCCCTTTTATCTTCTTATCTACTCCACTTTTTAGTTGAGCTGTTAAAGCAGCTTTTCCAATAAAATCAGCTTCTTTTTTAGTCTTGACAGCAAAACCAATGCCTCCTTGGAGTGGTGAGATATCGTCTGAAAGTTCATTTCCGTACAACGAAAGACTCGCTTCCAAGCGCAACGTGTCTCGAGCGCCCAGTCCGCAAGGCTGCAAACCCTCTTCTGCCCCTGCTTCAAGCAGTAAATGCCATAATTTTTCAGTTTCTCCTGCTTCCAAATACAATTCAAAACCGTCTTCTCCAGTGTAGCCTGTACGAGAAATCAATACAGGTGAAAGGTTTTTTAATTCTATATGCTGGACGAAGTGGAACGGCTTAATTTTGCTTAAGTCATTATTTGCTAATTTTTGTAGAATTCTTTCAGCATGTGGACCCTGGAGAGCCAACAAGCCAATCTCTTCAGATTTATTTTCTAATACCACATCACCAGTTAAATGTTTTTCCATCCATTGAAATACTCTATCGCTATTTGAAGCATTAGGTGTAACTAAATAGCCTTTTTCATCTAGTTTAAAAATAATCAGATCATCTATTGTACCGCCGTTTTCATTAACGATAGCATTATATTGCGCTTGACCATTTTTCATTTTTGAAACATCATTCGTCAATAAATAATTCAGAAATGCTTCAGAATCATTTCCCTTTACAAGGATCTCTCCCATATGAGAAACATCAAATAATCCAGCATATGTACGTACACTTTGATGTTCATCTATAATACTTGAAAACTGAATAGGCAAAGCCCAGCCTCCAAAATCCATTAATTTTACATTGTTTTCTTTATAATAATTGAACAACGGTGTTTGTTTCAATTCTTCCCCCATTTTATATCCCCCAATCATTCATGATATGGAACAAATAAATTTACTGCTGTTAACGCTATTAATTGCTTTAATACGTTTAATCTACCACTTTTACAAACTCTTTCATAGACTATAATCCATTTTTTTCCAGTAAGCATTATAATTGCTTTTTATAGTCGTTTCTTTTAAACTTCCTATTGAAAACGATTACGTTTATTGATATACTGAACTACTATTTAACGAACACAAGAAGGAGGGGTTCACATGATCACATTGTATTCATCTGCTAGTTGTACTTCTTGTCGCAAAGCCCATTCATGGTTAGAAGAACATAACATCCCCTTTACTGAAAAAAATGTATTTACTGAAAAGATAACGGACCAAGAACTGAAAGCTATTTTGCAACTAACGGAAAACGGAACAAATGAAATCATCTCACAACGTTCACAAGCCTTCAGAGATTTAAATATTACTATAGACGATATGTCTTTAGGAGAAGTATTGAAATTGATCCAGCAACATCCAGGAATTATGCGTCGTCCTATTCTTATAGATGATAAAAGGTTATTAGTCGGCTTTAACGAAGAAGACATACGTTGCTTTTTACCAAGAGACATCCGCAAACTAGAACTTTCAAAATTACACGATCAATTGCCGGTCAACTTCTAATCATAAACCGTTCTGTAATTGTTCACATATGTAAAAGACCATTATTTGCTTAACTTAGCAAATAATGGTCTTTTTTAGTCTTACATATCAAATAAGCTGTTAAAAATCTCTGACATAACCGGATGATTCACGACTTGATTTCTAAGGTAAGTGTACGGGATCTGATTATCCATCGCCATCTTGACTTGATTGACTAATTCATGAGCTTGATCTCCAAAAAGAGTAACCCCTAAAATCTCATGTGTTTCCTTGTTGACAACTGCTTTATACAAACCTCTCGTATCATTGATAATATCTGAGCGAGTCGTTCCACCTACATAAGCAATATTGGTCAGCACTTGATACCCTTGTTTTTTTGCTTCTGATTCGGTCAATCCGACTCGAGCAAATGAGGGTTCAATAAAAATGGCGTAAGGCACATGTTGACGCTCAGAAAGTTTGCGATCTCTTTTACCCAGTACATGATCAGCAATCAATTTAGCATCATTGATCGTGATATAAGTGAATTGATAGCCTCCTCTAACATCCCCTAAGGCAAAAACATGCTCAACGGCCGTTTCTAAAAAGTCATTTACTTGGATCCCACCTTTTTCATCCACAACAATATCCGTCTTTTCTAGCTTTAAATATGCAGTATTGGGTTTGCGTCCGGTAGCTACCAAAACAGCATCAAATAGAAATTCTCCATCATCCTCTGTTTCAAGTCTGACTTGATTTTTTTCATTTGAGACTTTAGTTGCTTTTGCATGCAGCTTGATCGTAATCTCTTTATCTTCTAAAACATGTTGAACAGCTTCTGCTACCTCACGTTCTTCTTTTGGCATAAATTGTTCACCCGTTTCAAAAAGAGTGACTTTTGAACCAAACATCGCATAAATCGAAGCAAATTCTAACCCGATATTTCCTGCCCCGATAATACCTAATTTTTTGGGCATTTCCGGCAATGTTTGAAGTTCTGTGCTGTTATAAATTCCTTTTGTTTCTTTTAGTCCTTCAATCGGCGGGTAGCTGCTTTCTGAACCGGTATCAATAAAGATATACTCTGCCTCAAGTTCTTCCATCCTATCGCCTAAATCGACCGTTATCACATGATTGGATTTAAATGAACCTGTTCCGGTATATAAATCGACCCATTCATTTTTTTGCATACTAGTAAACTCTGTATTTCGATTTCTTTGGGTAACGTCATTTCTGCGTTTTAATGCCGCTGCATAGCCCTTTTTTTCACGAGCATCATGTTCTAAAATTTTGGTAGGTATACAACCGATGTTTACGCAAGATCCGCCATACATCAACTCATTTTTTTCAATCAAAGCCACTTTCCATTTCTTTGCTGTCAGCTTAGTTGCTATGGTACGAGCGCCCTGACCAAATCCAATAATAATTGCATCATACTTTTTCAAAATAACATCATCTCCTTCTAAATTTAGTTGAGATTGTTTTCTAGGTATACCTTCAGTATACCATTTAGAAACTTTAAGAAAGAATAATCAGCTTACGATTATTTTACGAATCTATCAATTTTTTTTGTAAACAATTGTGATAAATGGTATCATTTTAAAAAAACTTAGAGGCAGGTTTTATTACTTATGACAAACAATCTCGATCTTTCTAATCGCATCAATCAAAATTATCCACTCTTATCAAAAAAAGAAAAGCAAGTGGCTGAATTTATACTTGAACATAAAAATGATGTTGAGTCTTGGAATATTAAAGACCTTTCACGCTTAACGGAAACCTCAAATGCTACTATTTCACGTTTTTGTGCAAAATTAACTTATCGAAACTTCAGTGAATTCAAATCGTTTGTTATTCAAGAATTAGGCAGTACACCTCCTCCACTGCAAGTACCTGTAAAAATTTCCAGCTACTACACACAGTTGATTCATTCGGCATCCCAATTAATTAAAACAAAACAGATCAATGATTTTGTGGAAGCTATTCATCTTTCCAGTAAAATTTTGATTTGCGGCGTTGGCAATTCGGGATTGAGCGCTATGGAAATGAAATACCGCTTAATCAGAATGGGATTGATCGTTGACGTAGTAACCGATCCGCATATGATGTTGATGGATGCTGTATTATTAAAAAAATATGATTTAATGATAGCTATTTCAAATTATGGTAAAACACAAGCTATTATTGATGCCTGTACTATCGCAAAAAAAGAACAAGCTACCGTTTTTGTGATCACCAATCAAAATCACACACCTTTAACAAACATCGCAGATCAAGTACTATTTGCTTCTGACAGAACATCTATTCCAGATGATCAATTTATTAACAGTCAATTATCGATTCATTTTATCTTAGACGTATTGTGCTATGTCTTGTTAGAAAATAAATCTTATAAAGAAAATCGAAAAAAAACTTTAGCTGCTTTAGACTTACGTTAAAATATTAGTAGGGTTTCAACGTAGGTTATTCTAGTTTAAAAAAGGTTGGCTTGTAGAAATCGGTTACTAGCTGAAATATGTAGTCTTCCAACCTTTAATTTAAAAAATTATAGATCACATTAAAACAAAAAAAGCTGGCAAGAGAGTGCTGGTCCTACTCTCTTACCAGTTTTTTAATTCACCTTTTCATTTTACTTCTTTCATTTTCCCAACAAACTCAGCAGTGATCAATTGAGGACGAGTGATTGCACTCCCTACTACGATAGAATGAACACCAAGCTCCTTACATCTTTTAGCTTTCTCAGGTGTATCAATATGACCCTCCGCAATTACTGGGATGTCAACGGACGTTAGAATCGTTTTCAAGCGTTCAAAATCATTGTCTGCAATATTATCGCCTTTGGATTCTTTCGTGTATCCCATTAAAGTAGTAGATACACAATCAAATCCTAATCTTTCTGCTTCGATTGCTTCGTCAATCGTTGCTGTGTCAGCCATTAATAGAATCGAAGGGTATTTTGTACGAACAGCTTTCACGAATGACTCGAGCGTTTCTCCATTAGGTCTGGCCCGATCAGTAGCATCTAGTGCTATCATATCGCATTTAGATTCAGCTAATTCATCGATTTCTTTCATCGTTGCCGTAATAAAAATTTCTGAATCGTCGTAGTCTCTTTTTACAATTCCAATAACCGGTAAATCAGTATTTTTCTTGATTTCAATAATATCTTCTTTTGAATTCGACCGGATGCCTTTTGCTCCACCTTCTTCAGCAGCGACTGCCATTCTCCCCATGATATAAGAGCTATGCAAGGGCTCATTATCTAAGGCTTGGCAAGAAACAATTAGTTCTGCTTTAACTTTATCTAATATATTCATTTTATTCATCTCCTAACATTTCTTCAATTAAAATGAGAACATCTTTATATATGAAAAATCCTTAAAATTAAATCGTTCAACATATGGTATTGGTGTTCCCAAAAAAAATTTTGCTGGAACAAACGAGTTTACTTGTGTAGAACTATAGTATCATCTTTAAGCCTCAAACAAAATGCATCAGAGTACAACTTTATTAAAAAACACCTACTTAAAAATGAGAACTTGCATGTTTTCTATTCTAAGATTAAACTTGATAAGTTGAAAAATAAGTCATCTTAGATGATTTTTGGAGGAATCAGTGTGAATACAAAAAAACTATCGTTAAGTTTAGCCTTTTTTAGCCTAACCTTATTATTAAGTGCCTGCCGCTCTGTAGAAGAAACTACTGCGGACAAGAAAGATGCACAAGAAGAGGTTCTTGCTTCTGAACAAGTCATGCACTTAACTGTAGAAAGCGAATTAGCAACAACCGACAGCGTTTTAGTGGCTGAAAATATTACTTTTGCTGGTGTCAATCAATTTATAGAGGGACTCTATCGTTTAGATGAAAATAACGAGCCCATACCTGCTTTAGCTGAAAGCGAAGATATCTCAGAAGACGGCTTAACGTATACCTTTCACTTAAGAGATGATGCTACATGGTCGAATGGCGAACCCGTTACTGCACATGATTTTGTTTTTTCATGGCGTCGAAATGTTGACCCAACCTCTGGTGCAGCTTATGCGTACTTATTTGAAGATATAAAACATGCTTCTGACATTATGGCTGAAAAATTGCCGCTCGAAGAACTCGGAGTTAAAGCATTAGATGACTCTACATTAGAAGTTACACTAGAAACACCGATTGCTTATTTCCCTTCTCTTATGTCATTTGTTTCATTCTTTCCACAAAATGAGGCTTTTGTAAAAGATACTGGCGATCAGTACGGAACGAACAGTGAAACCACTCTTACAAACGGTCCTTTCTTATTGTCCGAATGGGATAATGGACTGGATGAAAGCTGGACTTATGAAAAAAATCCAACTTATTGGGATGCAGATAATGTTCATTTAACCAAAATCACGAACCAAGTGATCAAAGAGGTATCCACTGGTGTAAATTTATTTGAAAAAGGCACTGTCGATAATGCCTTATTATCTGGCGAATACGCAAAACAATTTCAAAAAGATCCTAGCTATACAGTCGAGTATTTTTCAAGAACCAACTACTTAGAAGTCAATCAAACAGATAACCCTTATTTAAAGAATGAAAGCCTCAGAAAGGCACTTGCACTAGCTGTTGATCGCGAAGAATTGACTTCTATCATCTTAAATAACGGCTCTCTACCGATTACTGGATTGGTCCCAGATCATTTTGTTAAAAATCCTGAATCAGGTACAGAATTTGCTGAAGAAGCTGGCGAATTTTATACTTATGATCTGCCTGAAGCGCAAAAATTAGTCGAAGAAGCTAAAGCCGAACTTGGCGTAGAAACGATTGAACTGGAATTACTTGGAGATGACGATGAAACAAGCAAGCGTGTAATGGAATACTTGCAAGGAGAATTACAAAACAATTTAGACGGTATCGAAATCAAGTTATTGAATATCCCATTCAACGCACGTTTAGCTAAAGCTGCAGCAGGCGATTTTGATTTAATCTCATCTGGTTGGAGTGGATATGTGTCTGATCCAATAATCATGCTAGATGTTCTGTATAGTACGTCTTCTTATAATAATGGCGGATACTCTAATAAAAAAGTGGATCAATTGATCGATGATGCAAAAGGAATTCACGCGAACGAGCCGCTTTTAAGATGGAAAGATATGTTGGAAGCACATCAAATTGCTGTAGACGATGCCGCTCTGATACCCTTGTATCAAAAAGGAGAAGCTATGTTGCGAAACCCAAAAATCAAAGGTATCCACATCAATTCAGTTGGAGCCAGATACAGCTACAAAAATACCTATATTATTGAATAATCTGTCTTGCTAATTTATTCAGATGTATGTCCATCAAAAAAGTTCACCAGTGTTCATAAACGCTGGTGAACTTTTTTTTATTGTGGTAAATGATCCATAAAATTTTGAAAAGCAAATCCTTCAACTTCTTCTATAGTGAACTTTTCAAGCAAAGCTTGGATAAGATTTTGGGTTTCTCCGGTATGTGACAGTCCTTCAATATGCGTGCTGATCCCATCAAAATCCGAGCCAAAACCAATCGTACGAACAGCATTTAGTTTAACTAACCGTTCAATATGAGGAACCAAATCATTTATGGTCACCTTTTTGTCTTTGCCATCTTCAACAGTAAATGTTGGATTAAAGATGATGTGGATCATAGCATCACGTTCAATCATCGCTTTGATCTGCTCATCATTTAAATTTCGCATATGACTGCAAAGAGAAAGCACATTTGAATGAGTAGCAATGGGATAGCTTGAACATTTCATGACGTCCCAAAACCCTTTAACACTTAAATGAGAAACATCTGTAAAGACCTTACGCTCATTTAATCGTTTAACGATTTCAAATCCAAAAGTCGTTAATCCACCACCCCTTGGTTCTCCAACCCCATCCGCTGCGAGATTGGCTGGATTCCATGTCAGCCCCACTGATAATACTCCTGCATCTAATAGGTGTTCTAACTTGCTTAAATCATTTCCAATAGAAGATACCCCTTCTAGAGTCAAAAATGACCCTATTTCGCCTTCTTTTAACTCTTGGATTTCTGGCCATTTTTTTATTTGTTTCATTTCAGGATTTTTACCAATAACTTCTTTCTGATAATAGTTGATTTGTTCTAAAACAGCTGCAAATTGTTTATCGGAAGGAAGGTCCGGTTCGATAAAAATCGCAAAGGCTTGGACTTTTACTTGTCCTTCCTTTAACCGTTCAAGATTTACATCTAACTGATTTGAATCTTTGAAATTTAACGGCTCTTGGCTTTTTTGCATCTTATAAAGGACGTCACAATGCATATCAATGCTATTCAAATTCGTTCCTACTTTCTGCTTCTACGCACTTATCTTCTGTTTTTTCTCATCATACTGCAATAATCGTAGAAGTGCAACCGTAAAAAAAAAGACATAAACGGCTATTCTAGCCGTCTCTGCCTCCTTTCATTTAGCCTATCTTCTTTTCACGAGCTGGTTCTTCAACAAAATAAAGGACAGATCCTCCTATAATAAAGAGAATAATTAAAGCAAACACTCCGTTCAAGGAATTCCCCGTCGTTTGAGAGATGATACCAACTAACAAAGGACCAACAACGGCTGCAAATTTACCGAAAATATTGTAAAAGCCAAAAAATTCATTTGCATGTTGCTTAGGAATCAACTGTCCAAATAACGAACGGCTAAGCGCTTGGATCCCGCCTTGAGCTGTTCCAACAAGCACTGCCAATGTAATGAAGGTCAATAATGAATCTAGCGTCAAAGCATAAATACAAATGAAGGTATACGTAATGATTCCAACATAGATCATCTTTTTGTTGCCGAATCGACCAGCCAATATTCCATATATGATAGAAGAAGGGAAAGCGACAAATTGACTCACCATCATCACCACGATCAAATCATTAGCTGCAAGTCCAATATCTGAACCAATAGCGGTCGCCATTTGGAAGATAGTACCCACGCCATCAATGTAAAAGAAATACGCGATCAAAAACAAAAAGACATTGCGGTACTGACGAACATTGTTAATGGTTTTCCATAACCTTAAGAAACTATTTTTAATGATATGCGGTTGTTTTTCAATATAGGTTTTTTGTTCGACATTTTTCCAATATGGAATCGTAAAGACCAACCACCACAGCGCCGTTGCTACAAATCCGCCTTTGATAAGAGCGCTTTGCGAAATGGGAAGAATACCGGTTAATTGAAAAAAAATAAAAATGACAAATGGAATCGAACTGCCAATATAGCCCCAACCATATCCGGCACTGGATATACGATCCATCCGGTTTAAGGTTGTAGAATCGACTAATGAAGCATCGTAAAAGATATTTGCTGCGCCATAACCAATCGAAGAAACAGCATAGAGAATCAATAATAATAACCAATTTTCATTTGGAATAAATGCAAAACTAAGTGTTGCAATAATTCCCAGGCCGGTTGCTAAAGTGAACATCGGATTGCGATAACCTTTGTAATCAGCAACTGCTCCTAAAATGGGCGCTAATAATGATACAACCAAAGTCCCAATTGCGTTTGCATAGCCTAAATAAGCTGTCGAGTTTACTGCACTAACGCCTGACCCTTCGGAAACAGCCTTGAAAAACAAGGGAAAAACAGCTGTCGTTACCATGATCGAGTAGGCTGAGTTAGCCCAATCTTGCAAGATCCAACTCTTTTCAGACAGTGTATACTTAAATCGCTCTTTTTGGATTTCCACTATTGGCACCCCTCTTGCTCAAATAAAATTTCTAACACTTCTCCATCAACTTCTGTCGGGAATTCAAGTCCTATCGCATGTAAAAAGGTAGGGCCTTCATCGATCAATCGAGCTGACGGTATGCGGGCATTGGCGTTGATCCCAGGACCTGAAATAAATAAAGTCGTTTCATAATTCTCTTTTTTAGGACTATATCCATGTACTCCTTTATGAAATACTGACTTCCCATCTACCCCAATCTCTTCTAAAAATGGTCCATCACTTCCACTGACAAAATAGTACCCTCTCTTTGCTTCGACTAAAAAACTACAGGTATCGTCAGCTCCTAAACCAGCTGCTTCTTCTTGAGTATAAATAGTCTCAATTTGTTCAGGATACCGTTCTAAAATGTTTTTTACATCAGCCAAATTCACTTCAGGTTTTGTATAGATATAACACGAGCCATCTGCTCCTTTAGCCAATACATCCCATTCTTGAATTGTTCCGTCCTTGTTTTCGCTTAACCAACCTTGCGTTTTGAACAGTTGGTTCAACCTCACAACGGTATGGGCATCTAGCTGATAATGATCTCCAAATAGCGCTAGCACAGTCTCTTCAAAAATCCCTTTTTCTTTCATCGCTGTGATAATTTGATTTAAGTGCTCATCCATTCGTTTAATAGCTGCCCTTGTTTCTTTAGTATCCACACCGAATCGATGTCTCGTGCTGTCTAGATCAACTAAATGTATTGCCATTAAATCAGGCTTCTTAGAATGGATCGTATTGACGACCCCAGCAGTTAAGAAATGATCCAATGCTGGCTGTTTGATACCTTTACGTATTTTACCGAATTTACGTTCTAGATCAAAAATGAATTTTGGCGATGAGGACCATAATGTAATAAGGCTCTGTGATTGCCAAGGTCGGTTAGCAAAAACTTCCGCAAAATTATAGTTTATAACTCTGCTTCGACCCGTAACGGGCCATAGAAAAGAAGCAATCGAGTACCCGGCTTCATGAGCAATATCAAATAGGGTGGGAACTTTAATATCTTTTGCATACCAGTGCCAATCAGGTGATTTTCTTTCAGGTTGTATATATGTATTATTCGTAATGCCGTGTTTTCTAGGATAAACTCCTGTTACAATAGTTGTATGGGCCATATAGGTCAATGACGGATATATCGATTCTACTTTCTCTACTAAAGCACTGCGATCCAATAAGTATTTAAAGGTTGGCAGTGTACGGGCGTATGCTAAATCTTTTGCCCCAAAAGCATCTAAAGAAATGATATATAAACGCTGCTTCTTCAATTAGTCTTCCTCCTTACCACTGTATTATCCCACAAGCCTACTTTTTGAGGAAGTTAATTTTCATTATTTTTATTTTATTCACCAAATGGCGTTAGTGTCTCAAAAGAAATTGCTTTTAGAATGAATCTTTTTTTGTACAGATCAATGGTAACACTTGAAAAATACCTACTCCTACTTCTCCAAAAATTACAAATAAATGATTCACTTAATCGTTCAACACTAAAAATTAGGCTGTATAATTTTTGGTGTGGATGAAGAAATTCATTCGCACCTATTTTTTTATAAAAAAATAGAAACAAATGAATTTTCCAGTTAGAATAAAGTCACGACAACCCACTAGAAAGGAAAATTCATATGTCTCATAATAATTGTATCCGAACTGCACTTGATTTAAAAGATAAAAATATCTTTTTTGATGAAAAATTTTGCGAGGAGAAACGAATCAAAGGGTTCAGATCAAAAGTTTTCTATGCCACTTTAACGTACAAACCCACTCACTGTGAGTGTTGTGGGATGAAGAACCACGCCTACTCTATTGTAAAGAATGGGTATTTAACCTCTAGGGTTAAATGGGTCAGTTCGACTCATTATGCAACGTCTATTCGATTAAAGAAGCAGCGGTTTCTTTGTAGAGCATGCGGTGTTACCTTTGTTGCACGTTCTCCTGAAATTGAAGAAGGTTGCTTCATCGCTAAACGGGTCAAACAGTCTATCGCGGTTGAATTAGCCGACACTATTTCTATAAAAGACCTGTCTAAACGGCATTTTGTTTCTCCTACCACTGTAGACAGAGTCTTGAAACAACTCAATCAGTCTGTTAAAAATACCTTCAAATCCTTGCCGCAACACCTCTCTTTCGATGAATTTCAATCCGTTAAAAACGTCGAAGGAAAAATGAGCTTTATTTATTCGAATGCAGACACACATGAACCAATCGATATCTTGCCAACTCGGCTGCTACTAGCTTTACGCCGTCACTTTCTTCGCTATCCCTATAAGACGAGGATGAACGTAAAAACGATTGTCGTAGACATGAACGCGGCCTACTTTACATTAGTTAAAGATCTCTTTCCTAATGCTAAAGTGATCATTGACCGTTTCCATATCGTTCAGTTGATATCACGCTCGTTGAATCAAACCAGAGTTCAAACAATGAAACAATTCCATACCTCTAATTCAGAAGATTTAAAGAATTACAGAAAATTTAAAAGGTACTGGCAACTCCTGTTAAAGGATTCAGACGACTTAAATTTTAAGGATTACCGCTATCAACGACTCTTTAAAAAACCTTTACCGAATACAGAAATCATCGACTACCTACTTACGCTCGACGAGACTCTTAAAGCGACGTATGATTTGTATCAAAATCTTCTTTATTATTCTAAAAAAAATGACTATAAAGGGTTTAAAGACCTTGTACTTAAGGCTTCTCCTAAAGAGTTATCTCCTTTTATGCAGACTGCCCTTAAAACCCTGCGTAAACACTTGCCTAGGATAAAACATACTTTTATGTATCCCTATTCTAACGGTGCTTTAGAAGGGTCAATCAATAAAATAAAAGTCATCAAACGGGTTGCTTATGGTTATCGGAATTTTCAGAACTTTAGATGTCGTATTTTGATTAGTTTTAAAGCAAAAAAAAGCAGCGCGAGAAGATTCTCTCACGCTGCTTAAACAAGACGTTATTTCCAACTAAATTTAGCTCATCCACACCATTTGACGTAGAGCCAAAATTACAGACTTTATTTTCCAATTTTTTTGCAAAAAAAAAGCACTGATAAAATCAGTGCTTTTTCCGACAATATTCATTTGCATGAATAGGTCCCATGAATTCCACAAAACAGAGGGGTCCAAGCACCTGCATCTTGCAGTTGTACCTAAGTACGGTTGTGCCCTGTCTAAAGTTCCAATCACTTGTCGCCGCAGCGAAATGACCGAAGTCACCTGATTGGAGGTCAACTCATCGCATATATGTACTTTACCATGTATATTCATCAAGTACAAGAAGTTTTCCTATTATTTATTCTTTTTTTCTAAATTAGCTAAGAACTTCTTTATCATTTTCATGCTTATCATTGGTACTAACTCTTTAGCTGTTCTATAATGGGGTTGATTCAATAGAAGAGTTTTTCCTCATTACTAGGCAAGACTTTAACTTAAGGAGGCCTTTTTATGAAAGAAGACGTTATCGTAAATTATTTGGATCGTCATGGTCTAGAAGCAAAAACAGGTAGCACTATTTTGGTTGAAAGAAAAACCCGGAATCGAAAATGGTACGCTGCTTTATTAGGTAAGAATGAGACTGAAAAAATTTACCTGAATTTTGGTAAAAAAGAATTCGTTATTTTGCCGCTTGTTCAAGATTCTATGGCCCTTATTGAAGGTGACTATGCCCAAGTTCCTTTACTCGAAGTTAAATCAATCTATTTCAAAAAGCAACCTAACCATTATACTCTGATAATCCAATACAATGACGCTACTGCTGACGATGATCGCATTAAAAAATACAAAGTACCTAAAGAAGTTGCTGATTCTCCATGGCACAAACAAAATCTAGCTAATCTGATTGAACGCTATGGTTTAAAAGAACCTAAGTAAGAATGAGACTGGTAAATGACCAGCCGAGAATAAGAAAAAGTGTCTGTTTATCAGGAAACTGATAAACAGACACTTTTTTTGTTATATATCGATTGTTCAATAAAGCGTGTTGGTATTTTAAAAGGAAATCTCTTCTGGAATAACAGGTTTGCTTGTGGAGAGCCATGGAAACCCTATTCCGCTAGAAATTCTAGGTAAGTGATTAAACTAAACTGTTGATACTAAAATTATAGCCTCATACCGATTATTCAATAAACGGTATTGGTGTTTAAAAGAAATTCCTTCTGGAATAAAGGATTTGCTTGTGGAGAGCCATGGAAACGCCTGAAGCCTAAAAAGAAGTTGTCATGGTTGTTGCTGCTTTAGCAGCTTACAAACATGATACACTTGGGTGTTATTTGCCCACAGTGCTTCATTTTAGGCTACAAGCAACTCCTACTCCTTCAGAAATTTCAAGTAAGTGATCAAACTAAACTACTGACACCGAAAATTATAGAGCCTACATATCCGAATCATAAATAGAGTAGTACGTTTAGTTACGTAGATTTTTCAATAAAAAGAGTTATATGATTCTTTTTTGAATCCTTACAATCGTTACAGAAAGCTTGTCTTAGTTTTGGATAACTTCGATTTTATAACCATCAGGATCCGTTATAAAAAAGAAAGCAGCTGCGTTATTTGGAAGGCCTTTTAAATCTGTAACTTCATAACCACTTGCTTTATACTCTTTTTGAGTTGCTCCTAAATCATCCACACCGATTGCAACATGGCCGTAACCATTGCCAAGTGTATACGATTCTTTTTGATCATAATTATATGTTAATTCTAATTCATAGTCATCGTTATCTAATGCAAGATAAACTAGTGTGAATTTAGATTCTGGAAAATCTAACCGACGTGCTTCTTTAAAGCCTAGTACATTTGTATAAAATTCTACCGATTTTTCTAAATCCTTCACTCGAACACAAGTATGCAACATTTTTTTTACCATTATTTAATCATCCTCTCGTTTCATCAGTTCGTACTTCTTTATCTTAATACAATTCTATTTAGACTTCAAAAATTATTCATTCATGTATCTCTAGCGGCAACCCATCGGGATCCTTAAAAAAAGTGAATTTCCCGCCTGTATATTCGTCTATTCGCACCGGCTCTGTTTCAATGCCTTTTTGATTCAACAGTCGGATAGCTTCATCAAAATCATCGACATAAAAACACAAGTGTCTTAACCCGGCTGCTTCAGGTTGCGTAGGTCGTTTTGTTGGATTTGGGAAAGAAAATAATTCAATTTCACTTTCTCCCAATTTTAAATCTAGCTTATAAGAATCTCGTTCTGACCGATAGTTTTCGCGTATGATTTCTAAACCTAAGACCTCAGTATAAAATTCTTTTGATTTTTGATAGTCAGATGCAATAATTGCAACATGATGAATTTTTTTTATATTCATCAGACATTCCCCCCATTGTTTTAAATATCACGGACCATTTCAATACTTGTAAAATCCGAGCTCTCATTATCACTGTTATCGTGTATTTGCTTAAAACCAAGAGCTTCATAGAATAGAAGACTCTCTTTATTCGATTTAAATAAACTGGCCAACTGGGTATGGTTGCCTAATAACTGCTGCATTTGTGTTAAGTGATCGACTAGACGCTTTCCGATTCTTTCTCTTAAATAATCTGGATCAATATACAAATCAGAAATTTTTGCTACCTTAGAATCAACAATGCCTCCACCAATTACGCCAATTACTTTTTCATCTAGTCGAGCAACGATCCACCCACTCCATTTAGAGGATACATTTTCAATTTCCTTTAGAATTCTTTCAGGATAATAATATTCTTCAACCTTCTTTTGTACTTTTTGCTTATCCTTTACAGCTGCTGCACGAGTATATCCTTCGATACAAATAGCAACAATTTGATCAAGATTTTCAGTTGTGGCTAATTCAATACAAATTTCTTCAGAGTTTAGCTTTTCTTTTCTTTTAACCTGTTCCATCTTTTTTCTCCTCTAGTTTAGGTTGCTAATAAAACACCTAGCTATATTTTCTTGTTTCCTTTAAATTAGCATTAAATTCTTTACTTGTCACTAGCCTAACGACTAAGATCAAAACTATTTTTCACTATATTAACTTGATTCACAAGCTCACTGAATTTATTTTTTCAATCAATTGATTTTATTATTTTTAATTGCAAAAAAAAAAGAAGCCAGCTTATGACTAAAATCCCCTAAGCAAATCTCCTTTTATTATACAGTAAAAAATATTTTATGCGGCCGAGAAGACTCGAACTTCCACGGGAGATCCTCCCACCAGCCCCTCAAGCTGACGCGTCTACCATTCCGCCACGGCCGCTCAAATAAACCCTATAAGCACGGTATTTTCGAACTTCAAACGATATATTTACGTTCGATTTCGATAAACCCCACACTAGCTATTATACAAACACGCGGTCTTTTTTGCAAGGTCTACAAAAGAATTGCGTAGCTTCATGTCATTAACAAATGATAATGTCTTAATAGTTAACAAATGAAAATGTCCCGTAACTACGTTACTCTAATCTAAAAGGATTGGAGTGATTAAATGGGAGTTCACCTAACAATGTTTGAAGAACAGAAATATAAGATCATAAAAAAAATAAGCAATGGACAAGTTTCCAAAACTCGTGCAGAAGTCGAGTTAGCTCTATCTCGCAGACAAATTAATCGATTAATCCAAGTCTATCAGACAAAAGGAAAAAGCGGCTTTATACATGGGAATCAAAATCGGAAACCTTCTACTGGTTTATCAACTGAAACTAAGAAAAAAATTATTGCTCTTTATAACAAAAAATATGAAGCGTTCAACCTTACACATTTTACTGAGAAACTAATTGAAGTAGAAAAGATCCAAGTCTCATACACAACCGTACGGAACTTATTGCATGAAAAAAATCTTTTATCCCCACGTGCTTTTCGACAAACAAAAAGAAAAAAGCGTAAAGAATTGCAAGAAAAGGAACAACATAAGCAGGTACTAACTAAAAAAGAGTGTCAGGTATTAAATGAATTGGATTATGTAGATACACTGAAGGCTCACCCAAGTCGTTCTCGCAAGAAATACTGTGGCGAACAGCTTCAAATGGACGCTTCCTCTCATGATTGGTTTAAAAACGGGACATACGCTCATTTACACGCCGCAATCGATGACGCAACAGGGCTTGTAGTAGGAGCCTATTTTGATAAGGAGGAAACGCTGGACGCCTATTATGAAGTAATGGAGCAATTTTTAACCAACTATGGTATTCCTTACGAAATTTTAACAGATAACCGTACGGTTTTTATCTATAAACAAGAAAAGCACCCCTCTGAAGAAAAGGATACTTTTACACAATTTGGATATGCCTGCCACACTTTAGGGATAAACTTACGTACAACTAGTATCCCTCAAGCAAAAGGGAAAATCGAACGACTTTGGAATACACTCCAAGATCGTCTCCTTCATGAAATGGCCTTATGTTCTATCCAATCAATCGATGAAGCAAATCTATTTTTGACGCATTACATTCCTACATATAATGCCAAATTTGCTTTACAGCTAAAGGATAGCAAAAGTGCTTTTGAAAAGCTACCAAAAACAGTCATTTTGAATCATATACTCGCTCGATTTTCACAACGAATTATCCAAAAAGGTCATGGTGTGAAGTATCAAAATAAGCTTTATCGTTTGCATGATCAAAACCAGCAGGTTTTACTTACTCCAAAAACAAGCGTCTTGATTATCCATACAAAGGGAAATGAATTATACGCTAGCGTTGATAATTCGGTGTTTTCCTTACAAGAGATTTTATTACATGAAGAAGTATCGAAAGAATTAGATGCGCCTGTGAGAGCGAAAAAAACTCAGCTAATCATACCCTCCCTGTCTCATCCTTGGAGGAAACCTTCTTATGATCGTTATCTTAGAAATAAAAAACAAAAAGAAGCCTTAAAAAAGGGTACTTTAGTCTAATAAAGCAGCGAATCAATTTTGTATAGGTTTCTTATAGCAGTTGTTTAGGATGGTTGCTTCATGTTTTTTGAAGGAACTATCCTAAACAACTTTAGCAAGCGAAGCGCGGTCGTTAACTTGAGAAATTGAGTTGATAAGCCTAACTCATTATTATCTAAAAACGGGACATTTTCATTTATCATTGACAGGTCTACAAAAGAATTGCGTAGCTTCAACGTTTATAGCGGTATTTTTCGAAATATAGTTTATTAATTTCGCTATTAAATTCTTTAATCGCTTCCGGCGAAGGTGTATTGCTTGTTACCTTTACATTTAATTCGCCTATTTTATATTCATGAATTCTAATATCATCCACCCTTTTCGTATCTGATATTCAATTCTTTTTACAATTCCTCATCATCTTCGAATTCTGGTTCGAAATCAATTAAAATCTACGATATTTTCCCGTCTTCGTTGGTTAAACCTATAACTGGATAACTTCTGTCTCCGTGTGTTGTGATGTTAGCAAATGACCACCCACGCATTACCTGACCAAACCAATCTTCTGATAAATTTTTTTCACATATTTCACTATACGATTTTCCAACACCAGATTCGTTTTTGTTTTGCCCCAATTTCGCCTAAATAAACGCTTGAATATGCCTTATATGTTTACTTATTATATATTCCTTCTTTCGTCTGTATTATTTAATTCGATTAATCGCTTGATAGCACGAATGTCGAAAGGTTCCGTCATTTTCTTACTTTTGATGTCGTACAAGTCGATTCTAATAACATTTCAAACGTTCATGCGGATAAGTTTGCTTACTGACTACTCTCCATGACTGCGCTTCTATCCGACATTTCAATTAGAGTTTCTTCAAGTTCTGCAATATGAGCGTCTTTTTCGTTTAGTTGGCAAATAAGTTCTTCATTAATTGTCGAAACTTTCGCTTTGTGTCGTGCAGTTTCGATTAATTCACGTTTAGTTGTAAAAATGTATGATGTATTCAATTATTTTCGCCTGCCTTTCTTTTTCACTCTAACTTAATACATTCCTTACACTTACTTTTCATGTGTCCTTTTGTTGATATGTTAAAGCTTCCCCCTAGCTTCATTTAACCACACCCTGTACATTTTGCACTAACACTCGACCAATTCCCGAAATAAGCTGTTTTCTTGCACTAGTTGTAAATTGCATATGTGCTTCGATTTCTTGATCTTCTACCTTGAATTTTGGCATTACATAGACCTCCTTTTAGTATTATTCGATGTATTGAATGTCGTATATATTTTCATTTCGCAACAAAAAGGATAAAAAAAGACAAAAAAATAAGCCGGAAATTAATCGAGCTTAAATTTTATCTTTTACTTTTGAGAATTAGTCCATTCGGAAGTTCTCTTCGACAAATATCTTTTCTTCTTCTGGTGTGGTTAATCGTTCCGCTTCCCCGGTGTCCCCTTCATTTGAAGACCATATACTATTGTGTACTTCTACTGAATTCGAAAAGTCTCCTTTTTTCCACGCATTCAATATCTCACGATAGGATTCTTCATTTTCCATTTCAGTTTCACCTAGTACCGATAGCAACATATCGATGTTTTCTTCTTTCATTTCGAATGCGCCCCACTTTGGTTCCGCATATACTTTTTGATGTGTCATTTCGTGGACTCTTTGCTCAAATCCTTTTTTTGAATATTCGTAAGGTAGTGGCTCACTTGATTCTACTTGAATAGATTCTGTTATTTCGTTTTCTTTCGACTTTTCGATAGATATAAGTGCTACAGCTATAATCCCTCCTAACACAATTACTCCAACCAATCCTAAAATAAAATTTTTCAACTTTCATTTCCCCTTACACCATTATCTGAAATTAGTTTCGACAAGTTCTTGTTCTTCTTCCGGCGTCAATAATCTTTCAGCTTTACCAATGTATCCGCCCTGGTCGTTCCATATCTTATTGTGCACTTCAACGCTATCAGAAAAGTCGCCTTCTTTCCATAAATTAAAAACTTCACGGTAGTAATCTTCATCTGCGAAATCCGTTTCGTCTAAAATTGATAATAAAGCGTTTATGTTTTGTTCGTTTAGTTCTACGGAACCCCATTTGTCTTCGGCATATACTTTTTGGTGTGTCATGTCGTGAATATCTTGCATGAATTCTTCTTCGCCTTCTTCGAATGGTAGATAGTTCCCACGTGACCGGTTACTTAATAGTGATGATTCTTCTACAATTACACTTTCGACGCTTTCAACCGCTTCGGATTCTTCGTTTCCCCCGGCTTGATGTCGTGCGGATTCGTTTACTAAGTTTTCTTTTGCCTTTTCTACCATCGGAAATGCGAAGAAAACAACGACGCCTATTCCCATTATCGCAACCAATACCAACATAATCTTTTTCATTTTCATTTCCCCTTTTCAATTATCCGATTTGTTCCCTATATTGATGATAATTCAAAAATACGGATTAAACAACCCTCGTTCTTGAACCTTGTTTTAGCAATAATAAAATAAAAATGTACGTAACTAAATGCTCATCTCGTTATATAAAAAATTTTAAATGACTTTTTCGCGCGTGATACGTAGGTTCTCATTTTTCCGTTGTATTCTTCCGCTTCTCCGGTTAATGTTGCTAGTTCGTCACCTTCATACCCTAACCACATACTATAAATGATATTCGCATATCGAAGGTTTTTCTTACTTGATTGTTCAAAAGCTTCTATTATTTCAATTTGTTCCGCCTTATATTTGTAGGGTACATGCAGCCCTCTATTCTATGACTAAAAACGAAATCTCCTTCTTGTTTGAACTGGGATCCATCAAAGGATAACCATTCTACTATTTAATTGTTTTCAATAGGTACTTTTACCTTCCGAAAGCTTTCTATTGCTTTATGCTTTATGGTATGATTAAAGATACCTACTATGCTTTTTTAAGAATGCTATAAAGGCATGAAGAATTTTAAATTCATCGACAGAACTAGGTATTAAGGTTTAAAAAACGAGTTATAGAAAGGTGATAAAATTGAATTTTAAAGAATTCGAAGAATTTTTAAACGCAAATTTGGGAAGTAAAAGTATTTTTTTTGAAAAAGCTATGGAAGACCAGATAAAAAGAAACGCCAGAAGAGCTCCTGCAAAGAGATGGAATGAAGCAAAATTAGAGCGCGCTGTTAACAAAATGTGGACGGACATGGCTACAAGTATTTACAATAAGTTTAAAATATCGATCAAAACTAATTCTGCTGACCCTTATCAATCTTGGATCGACTTTATTGAAAAGAATGAAGCTTTAGAAAACTTAGATGAAATGATGACCGAGTTAGAATTTGGATAAACGCTCATAATGGAATAATTTATTCCATGAGGCTTGGACATACGTCCAAGCCTATTTGCCTATCCAGCTATTCATTCTAAAGGTACTTCTAAAAGTAGCCTCGTCAGCATGAAAATGTAAACCTATAAAACAAAAATAGACCCTAAATATTTTATGATTCAAATATTTAGGGTCTATAATTTTTGGTATCAACAGTTTAGTTTGATCACTTACTTGAAATTTTTGGCGGAATAGGGTTTGCTTGTAGCCATGTAAAGAATCCAATGCGAATTAAAAAGCCTTAACGCTTTAGCGATTAAGCTTTGTTTGAGGCTTGGAAGCCTGGAAGACTTGCTTTTTAGGCTTCAGGTGTTTCCATGGCTCTCCACAAGCAAACCCGTTATTCCAGAGGAAATTTCTTTTGGAACGCCAATACTATTTTTTAAAACAATTAATAGATATAATTTTTGGTGTCAACAGTTCAGTTTGATCACTCACTTGAAATTTTTGGCGGAATAGGAGTTGCTTATAGCCATGTAAAGAATCCAATGCGAATTAAAAAGCCTTAACGCTTTAGCGATTAAGCTTTGTTTGAGGCTTGGAAGCCTGGAAGATTTTTTTTTAGGCTTCAGGCGCTTCCATGGCTCTCCACAAGCAAACCCGTTATTCCAGAGGAAATTTCTTTTGAAACACCAACACCATTTTTTAAACAATCGATATATAACAAAAAAAGTATCTGTTTATCAATTTCCTGATAAACAGACACTCTTTCTTATTCTCGGCTGGTTATATCCCAACCTTATTATTTTATTCGTTTTAAGATGACAGGGTTACATCATGCCGCCCATGCCAGGATCCATTCCCATTCCGCCCATTGGAGCGTCAGGTTTTGGTTGGTTTGCAACAACAGCTTCAGTTGTTAACAATAGAGCTGCAACACTTGCTGCATTTTGTAAAGCAGAACGAGTTACTTTAGTTGGGTCAATAATACCAGCATCGATCATATTTACCCATTCATTAGTAGCTGCGTTATACCCTACGCCCAAATCAACGCCTTTTAATTTCTCAACAATTACTGAACCTTCAAGACCAGCATTTGTGACGATTTGACGAACAGGCTCTTCAAGAGCACGTAAAACAATTTTCACACCAGTCGCTTCATCGCCAGTTGCTTCAATTTCTGAAACTTTACGTTGAACATTGATCAAGGCAGTTCCACCACCTGAAACGATTCCTTCTTCAATAGCTGCGCGAGCTGCATTTAGAGCATCTTCAATACGTAATTTAAGTTCTTTCAGTTCTGTTTCAGTAGCAGCTCCAACTTTGATAACAGCTACTCCACCAGAAAGTTTAGCTAAACGTTCTTGTAATTTTTCTTTATCAAATTCTGAAGTTGTTTCAGCTGCTTGAGCTTTAAGTAAAGATACACGATGTGAAATGGTTTCAGTCGAGCCGGCACCTTCAACAATCGTAGTAGCATCTTTTGTCACAACTACTTTACTTGCATGTCCTAATTGTTCAATAGTTGTATCTTTCAATTCTAGACCTAGGTCTTCAGTGATAACTGTTCCGCCAGTTACAATAGCAATGTCTTCAAGCATCGCTTTACGACGATCGCCAAAACCTGGAGCTTTAACAGCTACGACATTAAATGTTCCACGCAATTTATTTAAAACTAATGTAGGAAGTGCTTCTCCATCAACATCATCAGCGATAACTAATAATGGACGTCCTTGTTGTAAGATTTGTTCTAATAATGGAAGAATTTCTTGAATATTAGAGATTTTTTTATCAGTGATCAAAATATATGGGTTTTCTAAGTTAGCTTCCATTTTGTCGTTATCTGTTACCATGTATTGTGATAGGTAACCACGATCAAATTGCATTCCTTCAACTACGCTTAGTTCTGTTTCGATCCCTTTAGATTCTTCGATCGTAATAACGCCGTCTGTTCCAACGCGTTCCATTGCTTCTGCGATCAATTCTCCTGTTTCGGTATTTCCTGAAGAAATAGCAGCAATTTGAGCAATCGATTCTTTTGAATCTACTTGTTTAGAAATAGCAAATAGTTCTTCTACCGCAACTTTTGTAGCCAATTCGATCCCACGACGAATCCCAACAGGGTTTGCTCCAGCCGTTACGTTTTTTAAGCCTTCGCGAACGATTGCTTGAGTCAATACAGTCGCTGTTGTTGTTCCATCTCCAGCGATATCATTTGTTTTAGAAGCCACTTCTGAAACAAGTTGTGCTCCCATATTTTCAAAATGATCTTCTAATTCAATTTCTTTTGCGATCGTAACGCCATCATTTGTGATCAGCGGTGAGCCATAAGATTTTTCTAAAACAACGTTTCTTCCTTTAGGTCCTAATGTTACTTTAACAATATCAGCTAAAATGTCTACGCCACGTAACATTGATGCACGAGCGTCTTCAGAAAATTTAATATCTTTTGCCATTTTTTCCTTCACCTCATTAATTTAGTTTGTTCAAGTTTTTGCTTATTTTATTTAATCTATGACTGCTACGATATCGTGTTCTTTTACCACTAAATATTCTTTCCCGTCATATTTCACTTCTGTTCCAGCATATTTTTCAAATAGCACAGTATCGCCTACTTTTACTGCCACTGCTACTGTTGAGCCGTTTTCTAGAATACGACCTTCCCCAACAGCTATGACTGATCCTGTTTGAGGTTTTTCTTGCGCTGAACCCGGTAAAACAATACCGCTGATTGTTTTTTCCTCTTCCTTAGCAACTTCAATAATGACACGATCTCCTAATGGTTTTAACACGTAAATCCCTCCGTCTAAATTATTTCTTCCATTTTAGCACTCAGACAATTCAAGTGCTAAACTACTTCTTTATAATAACAAATATAGAAAAGAATGCAAGAATTTTCATCTCACTTCCAATTCCTTTTTGATCGCATCATTTTTATCGAAAAGGATTTTTTGTCTTCTATATGTTGTATTCCTTTTATGGTATACTGTAAAGCGAAGTTATTTTCAGTTTAGTTAAATTTGAGTTGGTTCCTATTATTTTATTAGTGAGCTTTCTATCGTGTACTGATAAAATTATTTACTAAACTATGTAAAAATGAGAATCATTTATTTCGAAAAAAGAAGGTTTTGGTCACAATGAAAAAAATAGTCAGTCACACATCGATTTCAATGCTATTGTTTTATCTGATAGCACAATTTCTACCAGTGCTCATCATTTCGGCAGCTCCAAAAAATTTCCAAACAGAAGCTTCGATTTATGGAACGATAGTCAGTTTTTCTTTAGGAGCAGTTGCTATGCTTTTACTGAATCGGAAATCCAATATAAAAAATTCGTTGACCTCAAGTCCATCCTTACCCCTAAAAAGCGTTTTTTACTGGGGGATCGTTGTTGGGATACCTTTGGTACTTTTAACGCAATATTTTGCAAATATCATTGAGATTTTGGTATTGGGACTTCCAATCGATTCTATTAATACGCAAAATATTCTTTTGATTGTAGAAAGCTATCCTATCTATATGATTATTGTTTCCATTATGGGACCGATCATGGAAGAATTTGTTTTTAGAAAAGTAATCTTTGGTTTCCTATACGATATTACAGGTGGAATAGGTGCTGCGGTGATCAGTTCGCTTATCTTTGCTTTTATGCACTTTGATGGACATATTTTACTCTATTCTGCTATGTCTTTCGTTTTTTGTTTCCTATATAGTAAGACAAAAAATATTGCTACCCCAATTATTACCCATATTGCTATGAACACACTAGTTATGTTAGTGACCTTCTTTTGATGGATCACTAAATATTAGAAAGGAATTTTTAATTGATAAAAAATCGTAATTTTATAACACAAATCATCATTACCTACTTGATGTCGGGAGTTTTCATCTGGTTTGCTATTGATTCTGTAGGTAACTCCGGTTGGACATTTTTCTCTGTACTCTATGTCCTATTTTCTACAAGTTACTTTATTAGGGCTTCAAAAATACTTGAAGTTTACTATAAACTAAAAAAAGGAAACAAACCTTAAAAAGTTTGTTTCCTTTTTCATTCAACTATTCTTTTGTTGACTCGTAATGATCCAAGAAGTAAATCAACGTTTGAAGTTCATTTGTTAGATCAACATTTTGTACTCTTACAGTATCTGGTACAGAAATTCTAAATGGGGTAAAGTTTAAAATGCCTCTAACATTTGCTTCAACTAATCGGTCAGCTGTTGCTTGCGCTACAGTTGATGGAATAGTAATAATAACAACTTCAATTTGTTGAATTTTTAATTGTTCGATCATATCGTCCATGTGATAAATAGGTACACCACTTAAAATGGTTCCAACGATTTCTTCATTTATATCAAAAGCTGCACTGATACGCATGTTATTGCTTTGATGGAAGTTGTAGTTTAATAAAGCACGACCTAAGTTCCCTACTCCAATAAGAGCAACATTCGTTAACTGGTCTTGTTTAAGTGTTTTACTAAAAAAATTCATCAAATCTTCAACGTCATATCCGTATCCTCTTTTTCCTAAAGCCCCAAAATAAGAGAAATCTCTTCGAATCGTTGCACTATCAACTTTGATAGCTTCACTTAATTCAGTTGAAGAAACACGTACCTTTCCGGAATCGTATAAGAATCGCAAATAGCGATAATAAATAGGCAATCGTCTAGCTGTTGCATTGGGTATTTTCTTTTCTACCATTCTTTTCTTCCTCCATCAGCCATTAGTTTTAACTTCTTCAATCGGTCACTTGTTTTTTCACAAACAATTCGTTATATTTTTTTCTTCACAATCTTTTTCTAATTGACTTTTTTATTATATCATTTTTTCGGTATAATACTAGCACTTTTTTTAAATTCTATGCATTTTAATATACTTACTATTAGTTATATTGTAAAAATTCACAAGTACCCTTGTGAATCAGCTTCTTAATAGTTAGCTTTTAATGGATTGTAATTTCCCTGGACCTAAATCTATGCTAAACTAATACTGAGAATGATGAAATGAGGACCAAGACTATGATTCTATTACAAGCACAACATGTTGCTCGCCATTTTGGAGCAGATGTGTTGTTCGAAAATATTTATTTAGAAATCCAAGAAAGCTCTCGTATCGCTTTAGTTGGACGAAACGGCACAGGTAAATCAACTCTTTTAAAAATGATTGCGGATATAGAACAACCTGACGCAGGAAAAATTGTTAAAGGAAAACAAGTTAGCATTGGCTATTTAGCTCAAAATACTGGTTTGACTTCTGAAAGAACCATTTGGGATGAAATGTTAACCGTTTTTGAATCGGTCATTCAACTTGAAAGAGACTTGCATACTATTGAAAAACAGCTTGGAGACCCGGAGCTGCTTTCTAATGAAGAGTTATACCATGCAACCTTAAACCGCTATGACCATATCCAAAATCGTTTTCGTGAGGAAAACGGCTTTGGGTATCAAGCTGAGATCCGTTCTGTTTTACATGGTTTTCGTTTTTATGAAGCCGATTATACTAAACATATCAGTCAACTTTCCGGTGGTCAAAAAACGCGATTGGCTTTAGCAAAATTACTATTAGAAAAAAAAGACTTATTGATTTTAGATGAGCCTACTAACCATTTGGATATCGAAACATTGAGTTGGCTCGAGAGCTACCTACAATCTTATGATGGCGCATTACTGATCGTTTCCCATGACCGTTATTTTCTAGACAAGGTCGTAAATGAAGTTTATGAGATCAGCCGTAAAAAAATCTCCCATTATAAAGGAAACTATTCAAAATATTTGGATTTAAAGGCTGCACAACTGGAACAAGAATGGAAAGAATTCGAAAAGCAGCAAGGCGAAATAGCCAAGTTAGAAGATTTCGTCAGCCGTAATTTAGTGCGTGCTTCAACAACTAAACGTGCCCAAAGCAGACGCAAACAGTTAGAAAAAATAGACCGTATCGGGAAACCTCAAGGAGACGAAAAATCAGCCCATTTTTCTTTTAAAGCAGAAAAAGAGAGCGGTAATGCTGTTTTGACCTTATCTAACGGCGCAATCGGTTATGACGATACTATTTTATCTAGCCCTGTTAATTTAGATGTTCGAAAATATGACTCTATTGCATTAGTCGGACCAAATGGGATCGGAAAATCTACATTATTGAAGTCACTTATTGGACAACTTCCATTGATCCAAGGTGAGAAGCACATTGGTACAAATGTCTTACTGGGTTATTATGATCAAGAACAATCTGATTTAAATTCAACAAAATCGGTTTTAGCAGAACTTTGGGACGATCATTCAACTACTCCTGAAAAAGATATTCGTTCTATTTTAGGCAGTTTCTTATTTTCAGGCGAAGACGTAGAAAAAGCTGTTTCTTCGTTGAGTGGTGGAGAAAAAGCGCGCCTAGCTTTAGCTAAACTAGCAATGAATAAGGATAATTTTCTCGTTTTAGATGAGCCTACGAATCATTTGGATATTGATAGTAAAGAAGTTTTAGAAAATGCCTTGATCGATTTTGATGGGACGCTGTTATTTGTTTCTCATGACCGTTACTTCATTAATCGAATCGCGACAACTGTCGTTGAGCTCTCTGAAAATGGCAGTACTCTTTATTTAGGTGATTATGACTATTATCTTGAAAAGAAAGCTGAACAAGAAGAGCTTCGTTTATTGGCTGAAGCTGAGACCGTTAAAAAGTCTAAAGTTGAATTGCCTCCAACGATTAAAGCAAACCGAGAAACCAACAAAGCTGAACAAAAAATGCTTCGTCAGTTAACACGTCGTATTGAATCGATCGAATCGGAAATGGAGGTTCTTGAGACTGCCATTACGAACTATGAAACCCAATTAATCGATCCAGAGATATTTGGAGACCATCTGCGTGTGCAAGAACTGAACGAAGAGATGACGATTGCTCAAGAAAAACTCGATAATTTAGTGAATGAGTGGGAAGAAAAAAGCTTGAAATTAGAAGAATTACAATAATTTTAAAAACAAAAAGGAAATTGGATCATTATCCCAATTTCCTTTTTGTTTTTAATTAAATGTTAGACCAGGCTTAGCATTCAATGCATAATCTGTGAATTGATTTTTTTGATACTGGATGGATGCAGCTGCTCCAATCATAGCTGCATTATCCCCGCAAAACGCTAAAGGTGGAATAACTAATTCCACATCTGGCAATTCTTCAGCCATTACTTTCGTTAGAGTATCACGCAAACCTTTATTTGCAGCTACTCCCCCAGCTAAAAGCAACTGTTTCACTTTGAATTCTTTAGCCGCTCTAAGCGTTTTTGAAACTAAAACTTCAATGACACTTGCTTGAAAACTAGTTGCTAAGTTGATGTCATTTAACGGTTCTCCCTTTTGGTTGGCGTTATGAACCGTATTGATAAAAGAACTTTTTAGTCCGCTAAAACTAAAATCATAATTATCTTCTTTCATCATAGCTCTTGGAAAATGATATGTATCTTCTCCAAGTTGAGCCATCTCATCAATTTTCTTCCCGCCAGGATAAGCTAAACCTAATACTCGTCCGATTTTATCGTAGGCTTCTCCTGCTGCATCGTCTCTTGTTTCTCCAATGATCGTGTAATCTCCATCTTCTTTCATATAAACTAATTCAGTATGCCCTCCACTAACAACAAGCGCTATCAGTGGGAAAACAAGCGGTTTGATCAAACGATTAGCATAAATGTGTCCTGCCATGTGATCAACAGCGATCAATGGCAATTGGTGAGCATAAGCAACAGCTTTAGCTGCATTAACACCAATTAAAAGAGCTCCCACTAAGCCTGGTCCTTGTGTAACGGCTACTGCTGAAAGTTCTTTATAACTAACGCTCGCTTCAGTCATAGCCTCCTCAATGCATTGGGTGATTTGTTCAACATGATGACGACTGGCTATCTCAGGTACTACACCGCCAAAACGCATATGGCTCTTTATTTGTGATGCAACAATATTTGAATGAACGGTCGTCCCATCTTCAACCACGGCAACGCTGGTTTCATCACAACTAGATTCAACAGCTAAAATTAAATTTCTTTTTATAGACATACTTTCACTCTTTCTTTAATAGACTCTTTTTACATACTTAATTGCATGATCAAGGCATTTTCTATTGGATCATGGTAATAATTTTTACGAACGGCAATCGTTTTAAAACCTGCTTTTTCATAGACGGTAATTGCAGGCTTATTCTGCTCTCGCACTTCTAAAAAGATCATTTTAACTTCTTTGTCTTTTAAAAATGCTATAAATGACTGTAAAAACAATTGACCGATCCCTTGGTTATTAAATGCCTTCAGAATGCCAAATGTTGTTATTTCTACTTCATCAAAAAGCTGTGTATACCCTATAAACCCAACTTTTTTTCCTTGTTGTAGAACGATCCCGTATTCACTGTAGGTTTCTGTTAATTCACTCTTATACGTTTCAACAGGCCAAGGACTTCCCTTTGGGTAACTATTCTCAGCCAATTGAAACAATTCATGTTCGGTTAATCGTGTACTTTGATTGAACAAAAAAATAGCTTTTTCATTTTTATACTGCTCGTTCGTTAGTTGATCTGTCATAAGAATTTACTCATTTCCAGTGCATCTTCTAAATCACCGGTATAGTAGTCTTTTTTTATCTTTTCTTTTTGAAACCCTAGCCTGTCATATAGGCGTTGGGCCTTCTCATTTGAGATACGAACCTCTAAACTAATTTTTTGCATGCCTTCATGTTGAGAAATTTTTTGCAATTCTGTGATCAAGAAAGTAGCGACACCTCGCTCTTGGCAGTTTGGAATGACAGCTATATTTGTGATATGTGTTTCTTCTTCGACTAACCAGGCACCAATAAACCCGATAGCCTTATTAGACTCTCGAACGATCAAATAAATAGCTCGAGTGTTATTTTTTATTTCATCTTCTAACGCTTTTTTGTTCCAAGGCGTTTTACCATTGTAGCAAAGTGATTCGATCTTTAGAATATCTGCAATATCTGATACTGTGCCGATCGATGCCTTCAAAAAGGAACCATCACTTAATTGAATGGTTTCTCTTTCTAATCTTGATCGTTTAGCTAAGTTTTTGCTAAACTCAGGTTGACTAAGTAAATCAATTTCTTCATTTCTAAACCACTGCTTAAATTTTTTCAACATAAGCTTCCTCCAGTTGATCTGGGTGTTCTTTACGCCAATTCTCCTCCGCTTCTGCTAATTTCAAATAATCAGGAGTAAACGTGTGAGCATCGACAGGCTCTTCCTTTAGGCCTAACAAACCTAATACACTAGCTTTTGGAAGGTGATCCTTTAATGGAGCTTCATACACCCGGTTCATTAGATAACGTTCAAATGTGTCTTTATATAAGAAACGATCTTCTCCAATCAATTCGAATGTTCCTTCTTTATTGCTTAAATATTCAGCCCATTGTTCTGCTGAAATATGTTTGTCTGCTTCTATTTGAATCAATTCTCCATTTTGCCATTGATACAAACCAGTATAAATATTTTTACGGCGGGCATCAAATAAAGGCACCAAATAATGTGGTGAAGCTTCGCAATTCCCAGCTAACATTTTCAAACTAGAGATTCCTACTAGTTCGATCCCAAGCGTCCAAGCTAACGTTTTGGCGATCGTTACACCAATTCGTAACCCTGTATATGATCCAGGTCCTTTAGCCACTACTATCCGATCTAGCTCACTGGGTTGCCATTTAACATCTTTCATTAATTCATCAATCGCAGGCATTAAGCGCTCGCTATGATTGCGTTTGATATTTGTTGTGATTTCCCCTATAACTTTTTCTTGATCTAATACTGCAATACTCATTGCTTGATTAGATGTATCTATTGCCAATACCTTCATGAAACGGCTCCTTTTTTTATACGACTAGTCCTTTATAATAATTTTATTTTAGCACATATTTCGCAAAAACTTAAATCTCTAATTTTCAACTAGTATTTTGAAAGCGTATTAGTTGATTTTCCGTTTTTAAAAAGTTATGCTTCACCTGTAAGATAATTTCTATTTAATTTCCAAATACTAAATCGTTCTGATGAACTATTTGTAATAGATACACTTATTTCCATAAAAATTTTAGCATTACAGGAGGAATTGAACATGGAAAAAAATGATGGCATGAAAGATAAAATTAAAGGTATGAAAGATAAGGTTTTTGGTAAAGCTAAAGATTCTTATGGCGATGCTACAAACGATCGCAGCAAACAAGCTGAAGGTAAAGCTCAAAAAGCTAAAGGCGAAGTTGAAAAAAAGGTCGGCGAAGCAAAACACGACTTTGATGACAAGAACGACAAATAATTATTAATTCTGTTTCCCCCAAAGGGTACTGCTAACGTGGTATCCTTTTTTAACTTAGCTACTTTAATTTCATTAGGGAGGTTCTAGCATGGCTAAAATTTTGATTACTGGAGCTGTAGGAAGGATCGGCAGAGTGTTAACGACTCATTTAAAAAAAGAACATCAATTAACCTTAGTTGATATTGCTTTTTCTGATCCTGATAAAGAACTTGTAAAAGGTACCGTAACAAAAAAATTGGATTTATCTGTTTTAGAAAATTGGAAAGATCTATTGAATGGGATTGAATACGTCATCCATTTAGCTGGCGATCCTAGTCCCGATGCAAAATTTTATGACAGTCTTTTAGATTTGAATTATAAAATTCCGCATAACCTTTATCTGGAAGCTTCAAAAAATAATTCCATCAAACGCATTATTTTTGCTAGTTCGATCCACGCTGTCGATGCTTATCCACAAAATGTGCAAGTTGCTACAACTGATCCGGTCCGGCCCGCAGATCTCTACGGTGTATCTAAAGTTTACTTAGAAGGGTTAGCCAGTCATTACGCTTTTACAACTGGATTAGAATCGATTGGTATTCGAATTGGTGCCTTTAGAGATGATGATATTCCTGCAAAAGATGACCCTGGAGCAATGTCAGATTACTTGTCGAGCAGAGATATGTGCCATCTCGTTGACTGTTGTTTAAGAGCAACCTTGAAACAACCTTTCTTACTAGTCAATGGTGTTTCAAATAACACTTTTCCGCGTTTAGATATCGATCAAGCTAGAGTAGACATTGGCTATCAACCTAAAGATGACGGCTTTAAAATGTACGGGTATTTTAAGCAAGATTAATATTTCTCGGTAAAGGAAAAGATTTCATTCTCCTTTAAAGAAAACGATTGTTTAACCAATTTAGTCACCCTTCCCTCAAACAAAGCGTGATTGCTAAAGCTCTGTCATTGACATCGAACCCTTTTCACGGCTACAAATACCCCCCATTCCTACAGAAATTCTAAATAAGCGAGTAGACTGAACTATTTTTGGTATAAAAAACAGGTGTGGATGAATTTATTTATCCACACCTGACATTATACAATTAAAGAAAAAAAGTCATTTTCTTTTTTAGTTTTTCGGATTACTCGAATCACTTTCTCGGATCATTTTCACCTCATAAATAGCCTTTATAACAATGGCTGCCGCTGCTCCTACTAGTGCTCCTATAGGTCCAAAAATCAGCATGCATACAGCAGTTGAGATAAATGTATAAAGCGGACTTACACCGATTTCTCTTCCTGTAACAAACGGTTCAGCGATTTGGCGAATCACAGTAATGATGATATAAACTAAACCTAATTGCCAAGCAATCGTTGTATTCCCAATCAAGAAGTGGATAAGTGCCCACGGAATCATGATGATCCCACTTCCTACTATAGGAATGATGTCTACCACAGCAATTCCTAATGCTTTTATTCCCCAATAATCAACCCCTATAATGAAAAAGCCGATACATAGCAAAACAAATGTCAATGCAGCTAATTTTAATTCTGCTTTAAAATATCCTTTGATCCCCTTTATCGATTTAACCAGTATTTCATTTAAATCATTCATTGCCATTCCCCTTTTTCTATTTAATTCGTTTATTGTACAAGAAATCTAAGACTTTGCCATCCAACTTGAGAAGTATTTTATACATCAGCAAAAAATCACCTTGACCAATACAGTTTTCTACTGCTTTGATCAAGATGATTTTTTTATATCTGACTGTTTATTTTATACCAAGTTCTAGAGGCAAAGCCGAATCACTTCATCATACTTCGTTTAAATGAAGGCCATGATCAAGAAATTCAAAACAAACAATCCAGTTGAGACCCATAAAACCGGGTGGATGTCTTTTGCTTTCCCTTTAGCCACTTTAACAATAACATAGAAAATGAATCCAGCAGCAATACCATATGAGATACTATAAGATAATCCCATAAAAATTGAAGCAAAAAATGCTGGAATAGCTTCTTCTAAATTATCCCAATTGATTTCTAAGAATGATGACATCATCATTACACCAACTAGTATCAATGAGGCAGAGGTTGCTTGAGTTGGTACTAGTGCTACAAGTGGTGAAAATAAGCTTGTCAATAAGAATAATACAGCTACCACTACACTTGTTAAACCTGTTCTTCCACCAGCTGCAATACCAGCTGCACTTTCAACATAAGTCGTTGTATTAGATGTTCCAAAAAGAGCTCCTGCAGAAGTTGCAATCGCATCTGCAAATAATGCTTTGTCCATTTTTGTTTTGAATCCTGTACTGTTGTCTAGTGCTAGTTCATCTTCTGCAGTAAATATTCCTGTTTTGCGACCAGTCCCAATAAAAGTTCCAATCGTATCAAATATATCAGACAAACTAAAAGCAAAAATCGTCATGATGACTAACGGTAAGCGAGCTGCATCAGTGAATAATGAAATCATTCCCTCATTACCGAAAGCAGCACCAAACGTTGTTCCTAATTCAGAAAAAGCATTTCCTAATGAATTAGCGGGGTTAGATACGACTGATACATCAACAACGCCCATTGGGATTCCAATAATTGTTGTAAGGATGATCCCAATCAAAATAGCTCCTTTAACATTTTTCACTAGTAAGATCATCGTAATGATCAAACCTATCAACGCTAATAAAGATCCGGGATTTGTAAAGTTAACTAAGGCAGGAACAATTCCTCCACCCGTTACAATACTTGAGATACCCTCAGAGTAAGAACCTGCTGCATCAAAAGGCGTATTATTAATAGTCTCGATGTTCCCAGGTTCAGAAGTAAACTGAAGAAAACCTGCATTTTTAATTCCAATATAAGCAACAAAGACACCGATTCCGGCACTAATAGCATGTTGTAGACTTTCTGGAATGGAATGAATGATCAATTTACGTACCTTTGTTACTGTAATCAGAATATTAACTATTCCACAGATAAAGACCATTGCTAGTGCTTCTTGCCATGAAAAACCTAAAGCAAAAACAACTGTATACGTAAAGAAGGCATTTAGGCCCATGCCGGGAGCTTGTGCATAGGGTACATTTGCAAATAACCCCATCACCAACGTACCAATAACAGCAGCTATTATGGTAGATAAGAAAACAGCCTGTGTAGGCATACCAGTTAGAGATAAAATTGCCGGATTAACAAAAATAATATAAGACATTGCGAAGAAAGTTGTCAGCCCTGCCATAATTTCAGTGTTTACTGTCGTTCCATTTTCTTTCAGCTTAAAAAATTTCTCCATTTTACTATTTCCCCACTTTTTTTATATTACAAAGTGAACCTAATTATTTAAGTTAATGAGTTTTAGTTTTTCTACCTAACCGCTAGTTAAAAATATAAATACAAAAATTGAAAATAAAAAATCGCAGTTATTCCAATGTGTCTAATGAATCTCTAAATAAACCAAAACGAGTTTATTTAGAACCAATAGTCTGAACATTTACGGTGTCCGGTAGAAACTTAAAGCCCATATCGCTTAATTATATTCGGTTCTAAACATTGCAAGTTAATTATAAAAGATATTTTTTTGAAAATCAACAAAAATAAGAATATTATATTAAATTAATCACTTTATAGTTCGTGTTTCCTTTCAAAAAAGCAGATATATCTAGCAATATTGAATAGTTGATCAGTATTTACTCTTATTTGTTTTTAATTATTAACCGCTCTCTTTTTAGGCGATCTTCATTTTAACTATAAAAACAAATTATCTTTCACTCCCACTAAAGACGTTTCTTTTTTTATTTTCACTTGTATACGCTACAATAGATTCAGATTGCAAAGGAGGGATCAACAATGGATTTCACACAGGTAAAAGGATACAGTGATTTAGATACAAATCAAATCAGTTGGTTAACACATGTTTACGCACAACATATGGATACATTGGATGATCCCATTAAATATGCCAAAGAAAATATTAAAGAAATCATATGGAACAATGTTCTTCAAACAATGGACATTTGTTTTGACAACGGCGAGATCGCTCATTATAGCAGCAATGGAGAATGGGCTTACGCATAACTTGCGTGAAGCTATCTTATCAATAGTGATATTGATTAAAATTTTAAAGTTTACAACAAGAGTAATTCTCGGTTGTAAACTTTTTTTATTTCGTCGATTGTAAAATTAAGCTAGACAACAAAAAAAGCCATTCGTGGTACACTCAAAATGTATTTCCGACAAAAGAAGACATAGGAGTGATCACGGATGAGCTAGTGATGATAGAATCTTATTACCACAAAAATATCTCAGTTGCCAAAATAGCCATTTATTTAAACCGAACTCGTACACCCATTTATACCGTCATCAACTTCTTAAAAGAAGGTCATACGGCCCTTGAGTATTACCAACAATACAAGGAAAATAAAAAGCGTTGCGGGCGTCACAGAATCGTTCTCCCAAAGAAACAACAGGCCTACATTAAAGATAAAGTCGCTCAAGGTTGGACTCCTGATGTCATTATTGGTCGGGCGGAAGAGCCCATTAAGTGTTCTGTTCGTACCCTTTACCGCCAATTCAAAGAAAAAATCTTTGATGAAACCACACTCCCAATGAAGGGGAAAAGAAAGCCAAATGGTCATAAAGAACGTCGAAGAAAACAAGCTTTCAAGCGGAATATCGCAGAAAGAGTGAAAGATTACCCTCAATTCACTAAAGAATTTGGCCATATAGAAGGCGACACCATTGTAGGTGTCCAGCATAAAAGTGCCATTATAACGTTAGTGGAACGTCTGTCGAAAGTCATTATTACCTTGAAATCTGATGGACGTAAGGCCAGAGACATTGAAACAGCTATGAATCATTGGTTTCAAGTCATTCCAAGAAACTTATTCCGCTCTATCACGTTTGATTGTGGAAAAGAATTTTCTAACTGGAAATCATTATGCAACCGCCACGATAGCGCCATTTATTTTGCGGATCCTGGAACACCTTCACAACGCGCTTTAAACGAAAATTCTAACGGTCTCCTCCGAAAAGATGGCTTGCCAAAAGAAATGGATTTTAATCAAGTCGACCAATCGTTTGTTTCCTCTGTTGCAGACAAGAGAAATAATATTCCAAGAAAATCATTGAAGTATCAAACGCCATTGGAAGTATTTTTGAGTTACATGAGTGAAGATATTTTGTCTAGCTTAATTTGATAAATCAGAATTTTTAAAATAAAAGATATCTGAGACACATTTTTTTATTTTAATTTTGATTGATAGTATAATTATAGAATAAGAAATAGGTGATTAGGAGGGATCGTTATGTTATCAAAATTAACTCAAGTCAAAGGCTATTCTGATTTAGATGAGGAACAATTGCAGGTTCTTAGTTTAGTTTACGCTCGTCACATGGATACATTACAGAACCCACCCGAGTATGCGGTAGATAATATTATTGAGATCAATGATAATTCTAAACAAAATTTCGTTTCGATCACTTTCAAAAACGGCAAAGTTTTCCATTATACTCCTAATGGTTCTTGGTACTGACTAATTTTATTCCCTTAAGATCTACTTTTTCCAGCATTTTTTAGAGAACGCACTCTCATTTGATGAAGCAAATCATCAAAATGAGAGTGTGTTCTCTTTGTCTTGGCTGTTTCCCCAACTTTTCCGATTATTAGAGGTCCCACTCTTCCATGAAACGACTTTTGATGAACAAGTAGAACCAAAAAAAGGACTTGCTTCTAAGTGAAACGGCTCTTCACGTAGAAGTGGATCAAAAAAAAATCCTCACTTGTTCGTCAAAGCTGGTTTGACGAACAAGTGAGGCACAAAAAAAACTCACTCTTCCGTGATGGAAAAGTAAGTTTCAAAAGTAGTCATGCCTAACCTAACTAAGTCATTGTAACGAATTCTTCAGCTCCAGTAGGATGGATAGCCACCGTGTTATCAAAATCTGCTTTAGTCGCACCCATCTTAATGGCTACAGCGAAACCTTGAAGCATTTCATCCATTCCTGTTCCCATTCCATGGAGGCCGACAACTCTTTCTTCCGGTCCACAGCAAACTAGTTTCATATAAGTCTTTTGTCTGTTTTTTGTAATTGAACTGTGCATAGCGGTAAATCTTGTCTCATATGTTTTTATTTGTATTTCACCGAACTTATCAATTGCTTGTTCTTCTGTCATACCTACTGTCCCGATTGGTGGGTGGGTAAAAACAACTGTTGGTATATTATCATAATTTAAATGCTCTAATGGTTTATGATTAAACAATCGCTCAGAAAGACGTCTTCCTGCTGCAATAGCAACTGGTGTTAGTTCAACACGGCCGGTTACATCTCCGATTGCATATATCCCTTTTGCCGTTGAATTTTGAAATTCATCCACAATAATATATCCACCATCATTAACGCTAACATCCGTCGATTCTAAATTTAAATTTTCTGTATTTGGCTTGCGACCGATTGCCCAGATAAGCGTGTCAGTTTCATGAGTTGTTCCATCTTCTAAATAAAGAGTCAGGCTGCCATCATCATTCTTTTCTACTTTTTCAGGAGTCGCATACGTATGAAGAGTAGCCCCTTCTCGTTCCATTGTTTCCAGTAATCCCTCAACTATAATCGAATCAAAATTTCTTAATGGTGCGTGCTGGCGAACAAATAAATGTGTATCAGATCCTAATCCATGCAATACACCTGCTAATTCTACTGCGATGTAACCTGCTCCTACGATTGCTGTTCGTTTTGGCAATTCTGTTAGTTCAAAAAAGCCATCCGAATCTATACCATATTCAGCTCCTGGAATAGTTGGAAATTCTGATTGTCCACCTGTCGCAATAAGAATGTGGTCTGCCGTATATTGTTTTCCATTTACTTCAACGGTTTTATTATCAATAAACTTCGCATAGCCGTTTATTAAATCAACATCATTACTAGCTAACCCATTCTCATAACTACCGTGTAATCGTTCAATAAAAGCTTCTCTATTTTCAACTAACTTGGAAAAATTCAAATTTTTCGAAGGTATATCGATCCCATAATCGGAAGCATATAAATTCATCTCATCCATCATTTGTGCTCCGTGCCACATAATTTTTTTAGGTACACATCCTACATTGACACATGTTCCACCGATAACATTGCTTTCTATTAGTGCGCCTTTAGCCCCATGCATTCCTGCACGATTGATAGAAGCTATTCCGCCACTTCCGCCACCGATAGCAATATAATCATACTTCTCGATCATTTTATCTCCTACTTTCTTTCAATGTACTTACTTAAGTATAGCTATTTGTTACCTATAAAGAAAGGAGAAGCTTTCGCAAAATTAATATATTATTATAGTTACTCAGATCTATCATTTTTAGTATTGATAGAATTACTCTAATTGTATCAACACTAAAAATTATGGAGGAATAGGGTTGCTTGTAGCCTAAAATGAAGCACTGTGGGCAAATAACGCCCAAGTGTATCATTTTTGTAAGCTGCTAAAGCAGCAACAACCATGATACACTTTTGGTTTTAGGCTTCTGACTTTCCCTTGGCTCTCCAAAAGCAAACCCATTCATTCCAGAAGATTTTTTTCAAGTATCTACACCATTTGATGTAGAACCAATTATTCCTCACGATACTTCATTTCTTCTTTAAAATTCATTTTACAAGTTAGTTGTTTAACTATTTAAACTTCAGCCTTTGTCATAGGTTCTGCAGGCATAATAATATTCAAGACCAATGCCACTAAACAAGCTATCACAATTGCCGATCCCCCAAATAAATCTGCTAAGAAATTTGGTAAACCTGCCATTGCTTCAGGAACTTGGGTCAATCCTAATCCAAATACTAAAGAAAGACCAATAATCACTTTTGAACGATCAGTTAAAGGCTCTGCCGTTAATATACCAATTCCTGTTAGAGTAATTTGAGAAAAGATGATAATAGAAGCTCCACCAATAACTGCTTGAGGTAAAGTAGAAATCATCGCTCCAAATTTAGGCACTAACCCAGCAGCTATTAAAAAGACTGATCCAACCGCTACAATATAACGACTCATCATCTTAGTAAAAGAAATCATCCCTACATTTTGACTAAAAGAGGTGTTCGGTAAAGAATTAAACATAGCTGCTAAAGCAGAAGTCACTCCATTTGCTATGATAGATCCAGATAGTTCTTTATCTGTTGGCTCTCTATCTGATCCACCCATCGTTATTGCGGTAACATCTCCAACTGTTTCTACTGCTGTAACAACAAACATAATCAACATAGGTGCGATGGCACCCCATTGAAACGTCAACGGAAAATAAAAAGGTTGAGGCAATGAAAACCAAGTTGCTTCTCTTATTGGGCCAAATTCTACCATGTTAAGTGCAACCGCCACGATATATCCTATAACAATAGCAATTAAAATCGATGATGTTTTAGCCATACCTTTACCGAATTGATTTAGAAGTAAAACTAAAAACATGACAAACAAAGAAACCAACCAATTTTTCATTGAGCCAAATGTTTCAGACCCATTCCCACCGGCCATAGCCTGAATACCTGTTGGAAGTAAGGATAAACCAATCGTCAACACGACTGTTCCCGTAACCACTTTTGGAAAAAAACGTCTCAAGGGTTGTAAAATAAATCCTAATCCGGCACAAAAGAGCCCGCCAACGAATGTAGCTCCTAATAACCCAGAGATACCGTATCCACTAGCGATTGAAATATTCGTTGGCAAAAAGCCAAAACTGCTTCCCATTACAACAGGAAGCTTAGCTCCTACTTTCCAGATTGGGTAACATTGTATTAATGTCGCTACTCCAGCCATAACCATTGCACTTTGGACTAGCACGGTCAAGTCTCTACCTGAGATCCCAACTACTTTTGCTACGATTATCGGAACAGCTATATTGCCTAAAAACATGGCGAAGATATGTTGCAACCCTAACGGAACAGCTTCTCTTAAAGGGGGAATACCATCTACATCATACTTGCTTCTATTAACGGGTTCATTTCTCTTTATCGAAGAAAGAAAGTTCATTTGATCAGCTCCTAATTTATACTTATAACACACACTTAACGTTTAGTTCAGTCAGATAGATTCAACTTTTTATTTTTTAACAGTTCTCTAATAATTGTTGACCGCAAAATCAGGCCCTCTATCTTTAGATATTTTGCTCCAATACGCTATCTCTTTATTATCTTGCTTGTTTATTTTTAAAAGAGCTGCCAACAATTTTTCTTCTGTGAACGTGTTCGGATCAAGTATTTCAGCTAACTGTCTTTTTTCACAATCATAGGCAATATTAAATTGATCGCTTGAAAAAGGTAAAATAATCATTGGTTTGCCATAATACAATGCCTCTGTAAAGGTATTGCAACCTCCGTGAAAAATAACGTTATCCATATAAGGCATTAGAGCTTTTTGTGGAATGAATTCTTCGATAATAACAAAATCAGAGCGATATTCGTTTAATTTTTCAGCGTTGCTTCCTGCTGAAACAATCAAAAGGGAATCTTGATTTGCTTTGTTTGAGCCTATTATAAGCTTTTCAAGTACATCTACTCGATTAGATAAGAATGTTCCTAGAGTTATTAATATTATATTCTTTTTACCTTTTATTTTGTTTAACCACTCTTCATCTAATGACTCTTCTTCAAAACAATTACCCATAAAGATTTTATTGGGCAATTGCTCAGCATCTTCAATAGAATCAAAATCAAAATAATTATAAAGGATCGCTCTATCTGAAACTAAACTAAAAGCATTTTCTATTTGTTTGCGATTGCTCGAACTTTCTTCTATCATCGTATTAAAAATTGTTGTAAATTCATTTTGCGTTTTTTTCGAAACTTGTTTTAATTCTTCTAACTGTTTTTGATCCACAGGTATTGCAGAAGGCCAATTTTTAGGAACACCATAATGCTCATTCCTCATTGGGATCGTTCGTGGATGAGGTGGGCAAAACGTTACAAAAGGAAGGTCTAAAGAATACAATCCTAAAGTGACACCATAGGATAAAATATCCACCACATATAAATCTATTTCTAAAGAGTCAGCTATTTTTTTGATTTTCAAAATGAGTTCTTCTGGTTTATAAAGCATATCTTTTTCTCTGTGCTTAGACTGTGTAATGAGCGTTTCGATAGCTCCTTTTCTTGTTGATTCAAAAAAATCATCTAATCTGTCTTTTTCTGAATCAGGATGGTTCGTGATCTCAGCTTTGCCAACATTTTTATTTTTACTGATATCTATCTCGTAGAAAGATAAATTTGCTTGTTCGACTTGAACTCTAAACTCACTGCTGCATCCAAACGTCACATCTTTTCCAAGTTTTTTAAAACTCTTCGCAAGAACTAATAGTGGAGTAAAATGAGAATAAAACGGAGGACTTATAAAAAATATATGGTTAGTATTCATTCACTTTTCCCCTTTCTAAAGATAAATAAAACAATAAAAACTCTTTAGCTATTTCTTCCATAGAAAAACGGTCTTTAACTGTTTTTTCTCCAGCATCTTGTATCCTCTCAAAAGCTATCGGATTATTTGTAAATCGCTGGATAATTATTTCTGTTTCTTCAGAAATGGTCTGCCAATTGGATGTATCAATTAAAAACCCATTGATATCATTTTCCAAATAACTTTTTACGCCTCCTCTTTCAGGTCCCAATACTAAGAACTTCTGTGATAAGGCTTCTAAAATAGCTATTCCAAATTCTTCTTTTTTGCTTGAACAAAGATAAATTTGCGGATAGTTTTCTTGATGCTCCATAATTTTCTTTTCAATCATTCTTATTTTTTCATTTGACAAAGCACCCATATGATGGAATTTATCTTTTAGATGCGGGTGTTCAGTGAGGTATTCTTCAAAAGAATGAATCATTTTCATTTCGTCAGTACTAGGATTTTCTAAATCTCCACCAATCAACAATAAATTATACACATCCGAAATACTCGAATTCCCCCATGCTTTTAACAACTCATCTTGAGATTTTAGTTGCTCTAATCTACCTACATTTAAAATGATTGGTCTGTCAAAGAATTCTTTTTTTAAATTAATTCCCTTTAATTCTTTGTAGCTATTTAATTTCTCATCAGTATTTTCTGGATTTCCACCTGCTTTTATTCCTTCACTGATCATCCACAATGCATCTTTTTTATCTTCTTTGAGTAATTGTGGAAAATAGGATTCTAGTTCTTTTCCTACCGTATGATCACCTATTCCAACTATTTGATCACTTTCAGAAATTAATTCGTCGCCTATCTTTATTTTATTCAGTTTTTGAAAATATTCATTCGCATCAAAAGCTTTTAACGTCCCATCATTATTGGTCATATTACGATGTGGATCCGGTGTTAAGGTAAAAACTAGCCTCTTACCTAATTGCTTACTTAAAAGTGCTACTGCTCTAGACGCATTATCTAAATAGCGAACATGAAAAATATCTGGTTCAATCTCTAATTTTATTAGGAACCTATCGATAGCTCTTTTAATAAATTGTTCCTTTTTTAAAAAAGGATCTTTATTTGTTGCATCTATATAAATAGGAGCTCTCAGAAATAAATGGTTATCAGAGTAAAAATTCATAAGTGATTGATTATGTGACCATTCATTTGTGATCGTTAATGTCACAACTAACGAAACTTCTTTTGACTTAGACAACTCATTTCCTAACGTCTTCAAAAATACTGCCATTCCACCATTGTTGCCTTTTCCACTGTTTTCAAAATCGCCATAAAACATTGATTGTAAAATCGTCAACCCATTATGCTGAATAGGCTGTTCCTTATTGAGAATTGCCATATAGTCAGTAAATAATTTTTTATTCGCTTGAAAAGGAAGCAAATTTTCAATATTTTCATAGTTTAGATTTTCTAATGAATAAAGTTCCACCAATAAATCTATCAGCTGTATCTTAATATTAATTGGATAATCTTCTTTCAGCCACTCGTATATCGCTTGTTCGAATCCCTCTACTTTAAAATGATAAAGATAGTCTATCACTATCGAGAAAACATCCAACTGCTTTATATGGTATTTTAATACGTTTTCCAGCGTTTCTTTAGTCAATACATCTCTATCGCATTCAATGCAACTATCTACTAAGGCGTAAACGACTGATTCGTCTGTTTTTTCTTTAGACAAAAGCTCGATCACTACTTTATCGAAACCTTCTTTAGTAAGAAGGAGATGGTTGTCCATAATTAAATTTACTATATACCGATCTAGGTAGTCATTTTGGCCTAAATAAGCAAGACCTTTAACAATTTCGCTTTCTTTTATCTCTTTTTTTGTAGCGAGTTGCATGATCTCTTTAAACTGATTTAAAATTGTTTCTGAATTTAACGTCCCAACAAGATTCTCTTCTTGATATTTTTTTAAAAAAAATAAAGGGAATGAAGGATCCTGTTCTTTCTCAAAATAATTATTCCTCAATTCAATAAACTTATTCATGGTTTACCACCTTTCTAAAAGAAATCGTATTCATCTTAATTCATTTAAATCCTTATAATTTTCGATTTCATATTTCAAAAATGCTGTTTTGAAACAAACTGGTAGACAATATTATAACATAGTAAGAGTTAAAGAACCGTCTTTATTTATCCAGCTAGTGTCTGCTCAACTACCCTAATGAATCTAACAAAAAAACTTAGGAAACGACAATAAATGAATATTGCAATCCCTTAAGTTTTTGAAATCTGTTGCATTTCTTATTTGGTATTTTTTTCTGCCCATATCTCCATTGGATTTTCTTGTCCTGGTTCTAACGGCATTTGCTTCATGGAAAGTTTGCGTTCTGCTTTGTTTTTTTTAAAATCTTCATAAATAACTTTAGAAGCACCTAATCCAATTTCTGCTGCTGCTTCAACTGATTCACAATAGTAGCCTTGTTTTATTCCAGATAAGTACATAACAGATAAGCACATCGGACATGGTTCGCCACTGGCATACATGGTGTAATCCGATAGGTCAAGGGTCTTAAGCTCTTCTTGTGCTTTACGTATCGCCAACATTTCTGCGTGTCCACTACTATCATATATGTGGTGCAATTCATTGACTCCTTCAGAAATTATTTCTCCGTTTTTAACAAGTACTGCTCCAAAAGGTGTCCCGCCATCGCGAACATTTTCTACCGCAAGTTTAACTGCTCTATCCATAAATTTATCCATTCCTTCATTCCTTTCTTTTTTTGATTGATTGATTAATTGAATAATCTAATTCATTTATAACGCATATAACTTTAGCGATTTTCCTTCGATTATACAAAGAATCTGCACCCATTTGCAACTACTACTATCTGTTTAGATAATAGCTTTTTTCTTAAACTTAACTATTTCTTCCAAATCAGTTGCTGCAGTAACTGATCCACCTACAATGATCAATGCAAAAATAATACTTCTTAGAGATACTTCTTCATTCAAGATGATTGCTCCAAAAACAATTGACCAGGCAGAATACGTTATATTCAAAGCCATTGCTTTAGAAGCACCAATTTTATTAATGGCTTTATAATAGAATAGATACGAGGTAGTTCCAAATAATGCAGCCAACAAAATAATGGCCGCTGTTTTTGTTGATAGTATAGATAAGGTGAATGACCAACCTCCGATAACTGGTATAATAATTGCTCCATAAAAGATTGCCGATGTCAGCTGTCTTATCTGAAGAGCTAATCTATCACTAATTTCTTGCGTCTTTAATCCATAAGCGATGATAACAGCTTCCGACGACCATCCAATAACACACATAAGTGCGAACAAGAATCCTAAAAGCATATTCGTTGATTCGTTGCCACCTGGTGAATAGCCTAAAGCAATAACACCCAAAATACTAGCGGTTAATCCAGCTATCTGATAACCTCTCATTTTTTCTTTTAGAAAGATATAAGATAAGAGTGCACCAACTCCTGGAAACAAAGCCGAAATGATTGCTGTGTATGCTGCTCCGATATAACTTATCGATAGAACATAACCCGTCATCCCGATTGGACCACCCATTAAAGCTGCCAGAACAATTACTTTTCCACTTCTAGTTTTTAGAGCAGCTAGTATTTTTTTTGATTCCTTTTTGATACCCATATAGCACAACATCCATAGTGACGAGCAAAAATCGTGGATAAATGTGCTGATGAACGGAGCTAACAAAATCGCTTGTTCAGTTGATAAAAATGGTGACATAACTAAGGCAATCCCCAATATAACTGTGTCTAACCCCCAAAAAAAACCTGCTAATAAACCATATGTCATAGGTCATTCTCCTAAACAATTTTATCAAGATCTGTATATTAATAATTCTTTTGTTTCATAGAAATAGGAATAAGCAGTATCTTTTATAAAACAATCAAAACCGATCGTTTCGCCATCCTCTCTTATTGGAGAGAGACGTGTGATATCACTTTCTTTACAATTCAACTGCTCGCAAATAGACTTTAAAATTATTGAGCCTGTAGAATAAATGTAATGAGGATCAAATGTTCTCAACTCATCTAATGTGTCAAATTCAAATATGATTTCCTCAGAATATTCGCGAATATATAGATCTAACTCGTTAATATGATCTAAATAAATGCTTTCCCATAAAAGATTCTTTGTTTCAGGATTTTCATAGACATCTTCTAAAATCTTTACAAATTTCTTTGAAAAATCACGAGAAAAAAATACATGTCCTAACATGATCCACTTATCTTTTCCGCCTATTTTCAAATCCGTTATTAGACCAGTTTCATCGGTTTCGATACACCATTCATTCGTTTTTCCTTCTTCATAAACAGATGAATAATAGGCTTTATTGACATAGGTCTCAAAAACATTTTGAGTAAAGTAGTTATCTGCTGAACAGATATAGGTATTTCCAAGTTTTTCTCTTACAGCGTAGATCGTTGAATGATTGTTACGGCTAGCATAATCAGGGTTTTCAACTAACTTCACCTGAAATTCATCAATTAGATAATAAAATAGTTCTTTTTTATACCCAACAACAATCGTGATATCATCGATTCCAGCTTCTTTTAATTGAAGAATCTGTCGTTCTATCAAAACTTGGCCTTTAACTTTTATTAAAGACTTTGGATATTCGTAAGAAATTGGTGCGAATCGAGAAGAAAGTCCTGCAGCCATAATGACCGCATTCTCGACTTTAAGTGGTGTTTCTTCTTTTACTTTCATTTCATTTATCCCTTCATTTTTCTAACTCACATTATTTTAATTTAGCATTTGCCTTTGGTAAAAATTCATTTACAACAATGGCGTAATAATCTTTAGCAAATTCATATTGTTTTAAAGCATATTCCCCAAAATCTACTCCTAATGCACTCTTATACTCACACCAGTTACTCCAAAGCAATCCGCCTACTGCCATATAACTATAAATTTTCATTCTTGTTTCAGTTGTACAGTTGCCAGAAAAATAACGATCAATTAAAAAATCAGTTTGTTCTCTGCTGTATAGTGAATAAATAGCAAACATAGCTACATCGAAGTGTGGATCTTGCATAGCAGCGTATTCCCAATCAATGACGAATACCTCATCCTCTACAAATAAAAAATTATCTGAAACAGAATCTATATGAGCTAAGACAAGTTCTTTAGACAATTGATCGATTAGTTTCTCCAAAGACATAACTCGTTCTTTCACTTTGACGTAGTCTTCAAACATCGATGGTTCGCCCTTCCATAAACTTTCGTAAAATTTGATTTCTTTAAAAGGATCAAAAAAATGAGAAACTTTTAAGTCGCTGTTGTGAAATTCTCTTAATTTATCCATACAACGTTCTACATCCTGTTTATCAAAAGGATCGCTCACTCTTGCTGTTTCCCAGAACTCCGTTATTTTGATACCGCTATCATTCGAGATATAAATAATGTTGTCGCTTATCTTTTTTCCTTTTAACACTCCATACACATTGTATTCATTTGATCGATTGATTAGTTTATCCGTACCTGCACCTGGAACTCGAATAATATAGCTCTTATCTTTGACTTCAAATTTAAACGAATCATTTGTCATCCCTTTTTTTAGGTACGTAATATTCTTTATTTCTTCAGGTTCAATAGCCATTACTTTAGTAATAACTGACACAACTTCTGATTTTAAAACTTTCTCCTTTAATGCTCCATCTTGATTTCCCATAGTTTGCTTCCCTTCTTGTTGTGCAATTCTTGTTGTGCAATAAATCTCGCACAACATTTTTATTCTTTTGTATTGAAATTGATTTCAATAATCCCGTGATGGGGCTCTTGTTCCTTTAAAGACGGCATTTCCATATAATTGCCATAATTTTTTGTTAAAATTTCATCGTATGCTCGCGGTATAGGAAATTTGTGTCCCTCGAAATCCCAATCAATTGAATCATAAAAAAACTCTTTTTTTATGACAAATGAATCATACATCCGTTTGCCCGTTGAAATACTTAATTCCCCTACATATTTTTCATCTTTATGGTTAAATGCACGGACAAGTTTTGTAATAAGACGATCCATTTTATTTTTAGGAATAGCTTTTAATAAATAATATGTAGCTTTTTTAGTTAATCTTAAACCTTTCTTCTCTTCACTATCATTCACCCTCATAACTCTACAATAATTCATTATTTTTAATTGATCTATCGCAATTCTTTGAGCTCTGCCTTTTAATGTCTGAGGCCTTACATGATCATAGGGAAATACATCTATAAAAATCCCTTGGTGCATATCCACATCTTGAACGAGATCTTCAATATAGCGTGTATTATTCTTTTTGATTTTTGAATACTGTGATTGGAAATTTTTATCTGTATGGTAATTTTGTAAGAAATAGCTTTCATTTAAATCTTTTTTACTGGCTTCTAAAAATCGATCGTACTCTTCTCTTAACATGCAAACATCAATATCGTCGTCCCAAGGAATAAAGCCGTTATGTCTGATTGCTCCAATTAATGTTCCTGAGAATAGCTGGTACTGGATTTTATTTTTTTTGCATAATCGATCAAACTCTAATAGGATTTCTAACTGCACGTTTTGCGCCTCTTTAATGCTGACATTTAGCCCGGGGAATTTGAGTTCATTTTTTTGCATTAATATACCGCCTTAATCGTTGATTTTAATTTTTATAGTTTTTTATTGTTTTAGAGTAAAGCTATTTAGGTGATTCAATCTAGAGGTTGTTTCTTATTATTCATTATTCTCAATTTTTTTGCAAATTAAAGTTCATTTTTTTATCTAAGAGTAAAAAGACAAAAAAAATTTTTCGGTTTTTTTCGATTTGCAAATTATTCTTCATTTCAGATTGGATAAGGTATAATGGGGTTGTATGATTTTTTAGGAGGGATTTATTGAAAAAAGATGCAACCTTTTATTGGACCTTATTTTTATCCACTTTTACCTTGAGTACCTTTACTTTTGGTGGAGGGTACGTGATCGTTCCACTAATGCAAAAACGTTTTGTAAATGAATTGAAATGGATCGACGAAGAGGAAATGCTTGATTTAGTTGCCATTGCTCAATCAGCTCCAGGCCCTATTGCTGTTAACGCTTCTATTATCATAGGGTATCGGATGGCTGGCATTCGCGGAGCTCTTTTATCTGTACTCGGCACTTCTTTACCTCCATTGATCATTATCACCATTGTTTCCTATTTTTATTTGGCTTTTCGCGATAATCCAATTGTGAATGCTGTATTATTTGGTATGCAGGCTGGTGTCGCTGCTGTTATTGCAAATGTTGTCATCACTATGGTGAGTGGCATAACAAAAGACAAGAAGATTTTACCAATTGTCGTTATGGTGCTTTCTTTCTTAGCAGCCGCTTTTACTTCGATCAACATTGTCGTCATTTTGTTTATTTGTGGAGCAATAGGGGCTTATACGACCTATAAAGAATCACAAAAAACCAAAGGAGGACTAAAATAAATGATTTATTTGCAATTATTTTGGAGTTTTTTTCAAGTAGGTGCTCTAAGTTTTGGTGGTGGTTATGCCGCGTTGCCTTTGATCCAAGAGCAAGTGATCGAGAAGAACGACTGGTTGACGAACACCGAATACATTGACGTTTTAACGATCTCACAGATGACACCTGGTCCAATTGCTTTGAACGCTTCTACTTTTGTCGGCACAAAAGTAGCTGGAATACCTGGATCGATTTTTGCTACCTTGGGGTGTATCACACCTTCTGTTATTATCGTTTTAGTGCTAGCCGTTTTTTATTATAAATACAAAGGGCTTTCTTTAGTACAAGGAGTTATTAAAGGCTTACGCCCTGCCGTTGTTGCTTTAATTGCTTCTGCTGGATTGTCAATTTTATTGACTGCTTTATTTAATAAAGATACTCTTCCAATTGAATGGGCTAAATTAGATTTAGTTTCTTTGGTTTTGTTTATTGTTGGTTTGGTTTTGCTGCGAAAAACAAAGATCAATCCTATCTATGTCATGCTTGCTGCTGGACTAGCTCGTCTGATTATTTACGGAGTCGCAACACTCTGATTTACCTATTTGATTTTTAGCTACAGACTCGATTCATTCAGAAATGAATGAGTTGTGGATCCTTTTGTTTCCTTCATACTAAATAGAACAATCTCATTTTGCATTGTTCTTCCAGAAAGCAGGTAGTTATATGTTTGAATTGGAATACGGTGAAATTATGCTCCGCTTAGTAATGGCTGTTGTCTTCGGGAGTATTATCGGATATGAACGAGAAATAAGAGGTCACGATGCTGGCTTGCGGACGCATATATTGGTGTGTGTCGGTGCCTGTATCATCACTTTAGTCCAATTACAGGTAACCTATAATACGATTGAAATGGCCCTAAATGAGCCAAGTTTAAATCAAGTTTTAAATACAGATATGACACGGATGCCGGCTCAAATTATTAGTGGAATTGGTTTTTTAGGAGCAGGTACGATCATTGTAACCAGAAAGAGTGTTGTAGGATTGACTACGGCTGCTTCTATTTGGACAATTGCCGGTTTAGGCATAGCCGTCGGAATGGGAAGTTATTTTTTAGCACTTATGAGCAGTTTGATTATTTTACTTATTCTACGTGTCATCAAAAAAATATTTCGGGTCCAAACTTCAAAAAGAATTGAGATTTATTATATCAATCGCGAAGAGACCAAAAAGTTTTTGACCAATTACTTTGCCAACATGAATATCAATATATTAGGCTTAGATTACAGTGTAAATACAAAGAGTGCCGAAAAAAACAGTTACATCAACTTGTATACGATCAGCTTGCCAGATACGAAATCTATTGCTTCTGTAGTAGAAGACCTCTCAGAATTTGAATACATCCATCGAGTTCATACTTTAAGAGAAAACTAAAAAGAACAAAAGTGAAAAATACTCACTTTTGTTCTTTTTTCAGCTTTTTTAGTGCTTGTTCCAAAATACGTGGTTTACTGCTAATGCTATTGTTCCTACTAAAGAAAGCCAAGCCCCTACGATCAAAAATGGTGGTTGGTACGTAAACGTGACTGCTGAAGTTCCAGATTCTAACGGAAGTCCAATAAACCCTTCATTAACAAGAATCGTTTCAACCTTTTTACCATTCACTTCTGCTTTCCAACCCTCAGTATAGGGAATCGTTGTGGATAAGATAGAAGATTCGGTCATTGTCACTGAGCCGCTAACCATTTTATTCGTAAATTGTTCTATATTTAATTGATTGGCTCTTTTTTCTGCAACTCTAGCTGAATAACCTGCATCTTTCGGAACGACAAATACCGTAATGTCTTCCAATGCGTATTCTCCTGCTTCAGAAAATTGAAGCGAAATCGTTTTTTCTTTGCTATTTTCATCTTGATACCCCATATTAAACAACATTTCTGAACGTTTGATATAAGAACTAAAACTTAAAACGTCTGATTGGCGAATCGCTTTTTTTCGTTCGCCTAATGCTACCTTAGCAGTAAAACTAGTCGGTGTTCTTGTCAAAGGATCACTTGTACTTGGCGTAAAATCTAATCCTTCTAAATAAACATAGACTTCAGTATTTTGTAGAGCGGTTGGGTCATCTACTATTAGTTCAACTTTCCCGTTACTCTCTTTTATTATTATTTTCTCTTCTTCAACACTAGCTTTAATTGGATCATTTGAGACCAATTGATAGTCTTCACTTTTGACCTCTAATGGCTGATCAAATAATGTTAAGTCGGTCGTATCTCCTTCTTCTGACTCTACAATAACTCCATACGATAAGAACTGCTCTTTCTCAATGGGGTTCAGTTGTCTAAACGATTCATAGGTTAAATAAGTCGTATTGGCATAGGCAAAAGGAAAGTAATTTTTTGTTTCAGCTACAATAAAAGAGGAACTCTTATCAGAAAGGTCTTCTGCTACTTCATACCCGTATGGAAGATAGGCTTCATTTTCTTTTTCTGTAAGAATGTAACGAACGCCTAAAAAATTATTGGCGATTTGGCGATCGTCAAAACCATTCCTTAAGGGCTGAATAAGTTGAAATTGCCCTGTTTCTAATTGTTGGGCAAAATTTGAAATAAATCCATTTGAAACCGATAAATATGAATTCAATCCCATTTCTTCTAGGATGATCATCTGGTTTTTCACATGATTATCCTTACTCGTGACTCCAATGCGAGAGATATCTTGATTTTGTGGCAGTTCTTGCTCTAGCCCATCAAAGGTTGATAAGTAATTTTCATCTACCGTTCCGTAGTCTAGCGATAATTCTATCTTGTTTTGTCCCCATGGATAATAGTAATCCATAGCACTAAAACCTAAATCAACCATAATAACCACTAATAAAAAGGCCGAATAGAGCCACTTAGAACGCCTTGTTAACGGCTTCCTAGTTTGTTGTCTATTTGCTGAAAATAGCAACAGCCACATCATTCCTGCAAAAATCAAGGGAGCAACATAAGCTGTTTTAAAACCGACAACTTGCATGATCAGAACAATTGCTCCGCTGTATACTAGGAGCACCGCTCCCATTGCTGAATATTCTTTTTTCTTTAATTTGAAGCGACTATTGAAAAGCATCGCAGCTCCCAATGAAATAAATAAAGGAATAGCAAAGGTCCATCGGTTATATGGACCAGCGAAGCCATTCATTATGGAGCCAAATGCCGGCAATAGCAATATTACGGCAAATAAAGCTAGGCTTCCAGAAATAAAGCCGAATTCTTTACGCTTCATCCACAGCATCGGCAGCAATAATAAAGCAAAGGAAGAAAAGCCAAATACTGTCCATAAATACCGTTCAGAAACGAATACATTTAAAATTAATGACCAATAGTATTTAGTAGGATAAATCAGCAATCCGCTTGCAAATTCTCCTGGCTCTCTTGAAGATTGTAAGAATCCCCCTACGATTGGGACGAATAATACACTTGAGAGCACTAATCCTATCAGATAAGAATAAATGGATGTCCAGACATACGTCAGAAAATGTCTGATGGTCTTTTTGCCATAAAGCTGAAAATACCGTATAACAGCATAGATAAAAATCAATACACTCAACATATAAAAAAAATAAAAATTGCTGCACGCACTGAGAAAAATGGCGACTATGAATACTGTATTTGATTTATTGTGGAGAATCTTTTCGATCCCAATACACAACAACGGGAAAAACAGCATTGGCATAAGAAAAAAAGGATGCCGAGTGACATTTAAAATGACATAGAAAGTAAAGGTATACATCATTGAACCAACTAAAGCACCTGAACTGCCAACCTGCATCTCGCGACAATAAAACAAAAAGGCCATACCTATAAAATAAAGACGCAGCAGTATCAAAACATGAAAAGCAAGTTCAGTCATACTTGTAGGAAATAGCAAACCAAGATAAACAAACGGATCACCGATCACATAATACCCGTAAGCACTTAGTACGTCTGCACCCATTCCATTTGTCCAGTCCCAAAATGGTAACCCAACTGAGGGGTCTGCGAAGTAGTCTTTTATTAAAGCGAGATAATCTTTGAAAATTAAATAGTGCTGTGAAAAACCGTCTCCTTGCCAAATAAACGATTTTTGCATCACTACAAAGTAACTGTAGATCCCGACGATCATGATCAAGAACAACCCAGTAAAGAGAGCAAAAGTCCGTTTAGTGATTTTCTTTTCTTCAAATAGGTTCTCGCCAAGGTCTTTTAACAACTGATTCACTCTCCTTGTTTAAAAATAAAGAATTTACTGAACGCATAATTCAATACCACAACAATAAATTGTGTGATGATTTTTGCCCAGTTCGCATCCAGATCCAATCCATCAACTAGCAGCCACATACTTCCCATATCAAAAACAGCTGACAATAAACGAAAAGAGACAAACAAACTAAATTCTTTCAGCCACAATTGAAAAGTCGGCGTGGCTGATTTGAACACATATTTTTTATTGGTAAAAAAAGCAAATAAAATTGAAACAATAATGGTGATGGCATTTGCAAACAAATAATGCACTCCAAGAATAGAATCAAATAAATAGAAAACAACAATATTTACAACGGTTGTCAGACCTCCGAAAACCAAATAACCAATTACTTCGTCGTATTTACTAATGAGCTTTTTTATCTTTGTCATCTCTTACATCCATCGCTTTCTTTGCTTCTTTTAGTTTGTCGGGGACTGCTTCATCCTCTTCAGTTTCTCCTTCTGAATATTCTTGAATAAAGTAAACTGGTCGTTCCTTCGTTTCGATAAAAACACGACCCAAATACTCACCAATAATTCCAAGTGAAATGAGTTGGATACCGCCTAAAAATAAAATACCAGCAATTAAAGAAGGATATCCGTCCACATTTGCCCCAAATAAAGCTGTGCGAATAATTTCAACAGCTAAATAGATAAAGGAAAGTATTGAGATACTGGTTCCGATAATTGACCAGATCCTTAAAGGGATCGTGCTGTAGGAGGTGATCCCATTCAATGCTAAATTCATCAAATCTGAGATGTTCCATTTTGTTTCTCCACCAGCTCTAGCTTCTGCTATATAAGAAATTTCTTTCTTTTTAAATCCTATCCAACCATACATTCCTTTCGTGTAACGCTCATGCTCTCTAAGCTTAGTCAACGCTTGAATACATTTTTTATCTAACAATCTAAAGTCGCCTGCTTGAGGATAAACTTTTACTTTCGCAACCTTTTGCAGTACTCGGTAATACATAGTAGATGTCCATTTTTTTAACCATGTTTCCCCTTCGCGTTCTTTTCGAACGGCATAAACATCGTCATAGCCTTTTTCCCACCATTGGATCATTTCAGCAAACATCTCTGGTGGTTGCTGAAGATCAGCATCGATAGTGATTAGAGCATCGCCATTAGCGTAATCAAATCCTGCTAACATAGCTGGTTCTTTTCCAAAATTACGGGATAGATCTACATATTGCACACGTGGATCATTTTGTTTAAAAGCTTTTATCTGCTCAAGTGTTCTATCGGTACTTCCATCATTAACAAATAGAAATTCAAATTGATACTGAGGTAAACCTCCACAAACGCTGTCTAATTTTTCATACATTTTGTCAATTACTGCTTCTTCATTATATGCGGGAATCAATATCGTAATCGTCTTCATTTTATCTTACCTTCCATTTCGTACATCGAACTCACTATCCTACGAGTCCGTCTCTCAACTAGTATATCCTACCGAAAAAACGACGTCTATTTTTGTTACTTCTAAATGAGAAAATTCTCTTAAATAGCCAAAAGTATGCGATTTCATTACATAGATTACAAAACCGGAACAGAAAGCTGATTCCACATAACAGATATCAGGGTGTTCCACGATTGTTGAGTAAATGAGGGTGCTAAGGAGTAGTCTGATTTCCATTACATAATCGGATCCTCAAAAGATAATTACTCCTTCTTATAAAATGATTACTTTTATCCCTTTATAACATCTATAAAGTCCTTAAAATATCTTTTTCTTTCTACCCTTAAGAAACAGATAGTGTTAAACTCTTATTAAGTAAACTTCTAAAGGAGATGATTGGAAATGACAGAAAAAACGCTTGTATTGATCAAGCCAGACGCGGTAGAAAGAAACCTAATTGGGAGCATTTTAGTAGAATATGAAAGAAATGGTTTGAAAGTTCTTGATATGAAATTAATCAACGCTTCTACAGAAATGGCAGAACAACATTATGCAGAACATAGTGGGAAACCGTTTTTCAACCGCTTAGTTTCTTATCTTACAAGAAGTCCATTGGTTGCTCTTGTTTTAAAAGGTGAAAATGCCATCAGTCGCGTTCGGGCATTGAATGGAACAACAGATCCTGAAGATTCCCAAGACAATACGATTCGTGCTCTGTATGGTCTTAGTATGGCTGAAAATACTGTTCACGCTTCTGATTCACTTGAAAGTGCTACTAGAGAACGTTCGATTTGGTTTAGCTAAAAGTTATGCTACATTAAAATACCTACCAAAATTAGCTTGGTAGGTATTTTAAGTTATGTGACAAGTAGTGTTACTTTTTTTAAGCTCTAGTTCAAACAGTATGGGTGATTCAAAAAAAATTTCTTCTGGAATGGACGAGTTTGCTCGTGAAACCATGGCACCGCTTGAAGCCTAAAGAGAAGTCTTCCAGCTTTCAAGCTTCAAACACACCGTAATCGCTGAAGCGCCAACGTTGTGTAATTCTCATTGAATCCTTAACATGGTTACAAGCAGCTCTATTCCGCCAGAAATTTGGATAAGTAATTGGATCAAAGCTATTAACATTAAAAAATTATCGACCAAAAAGGACATTCTTTAGATAAGAATGTCCTTTTTTGGTTTTATTCTGTTCTACTTTTGCACGAATCTCGTTCAATGATCTTGTGCGGCAAGATAACTTTCATTGCTATTGTTTGTCTGCCTTCGATAAATTCAACCAATTTCTCCACTACTTGACTGCTCAAATAATCAATATGGACGTCGATCGAAGTTAACGCTGGTTGGATCATTTCAGCAAAAATAGAATTATTGAAACTAATAATCGAAACATCATTTGGCACCGATAATCCAATATCTTTCAAAAAATTACTTAGACTCATAGCTACTATATCATCACTCGCTACTACTGCTGTGGGATGTTCCTCAGCAAGAAATAATGCTGCCAATCGCTGTTTATACTCTGTTCCTTTAAAGGCTTCTGCGATAACATAAGTTGGATCAATGGCTATATTCGCTGCCGTCAGAGCCTGTTGGTAGCCCGATAAACGTTCAGCTGTAACCATTTCATCCATGTCGTTACAAATATAGGCAATCTTTTGATGATTTAACCCAATCACATAATTTGTTGCATCTTTTCCGGCTAATTGGTTATCGTTATCGACATATAAGATTTCATTTTCATGCTGATAAGGTTTTCCAATAATGGCATAATTCAATTTCTCCTGATACAAATAGTCGATCACTTGATCTTCTTTTTTAGAATATAAGACGATAAAACCGTCTGCTCGACCACCTTTTGCCATCATTCGAATACTCTCTAATAATTCTTCTTCTGTTGTCCCTGAAGCAATAGCCACCATGTATTTTTTTTCATTACAGGTCTTACTGATACCGCGAATCATTTCTAAAAAGAAAGGATTTTGGAAGACTAACCCGTCCGATACAGGCAAAACAATTCCAATCGTCTGGGTGTTTTGATTCACTAATCCTCGTGCTGCCAAATTAGGTTGATACCCAAGTTCTTTCATTATCAAACGAACTTTTTTCTTCGTTTTTTCGCTAATACTTGAATGATCTTGAATCGTTCGAGAAACGGTTGAGGTCGCCACACCTGCTTTTTTTGCAACATCTTTAATCGTGATCGCCATCTGCCCACTCCCTCAACCTGTATTGTTTTTGTTTCTTTCTCTTATCATAAGTTAGAAATTAACGATTAGCAAGACTGTCAAGCAGAAAAATGATAGGTTGTTTGTGAAAAGTATTGCTCTCCTGGTTTTAAAACGATTGATTGGAAATGAGGATGATGAACAGCGTCCGGCAACTCTTGCGTTTCGAGAGCAATTCCTAAGTGACTGCACATTTTTTTGCCCATCACTATGTATTCTTCATCCATTCCGGTTGTCGAAAAAACGACGACTGCTTCTCTAGTCGTACGAATCGCCACTTGTCGACCACTTTCTGGTTCATTTAACAACACGTTTCCAGTGGTTAATTTAAAAGGTGTGTCATAGCCAGTAGGTTGTTTTGCTAATGCTTCGCTTATGAAAATAGAATTTCGGAAATCGTAAGGTGTTCCATCAACTGGGATCAACCTTCCCGTCGGGCATTTATCAGCTCCAACTTCAGCATAAACAGCGCTGGCAATTTGCAATTTATGGTTTAAAATAGTCCGTTTGGCTGACCCGCTCAAGTTGAAATACGTATGGTTCGTCGGATTGAACAATGTTGTTGCATCCGTCTCTGCTCGAATATCCATAGTCCAAACGGCCTTTTCAGTCCATCGATAAACCACTTTTACCGTTAAGTTTCCTGGATACCCGTTGTCTCCAGCTGGACTTTTATGGGTAAAGATAATATCGATAAAATCGGCAGCTTCATTTACTTCAGTGTCCCATATAATTTGACTGAAATTGGCCCGACCACCATGAATATGGTGCGGCCCTTCATTTTGAGTCAATTTATAGGTTTCCCATGTTCCGTTTTTGATTCGTCCGGCTACTCGTCCAACTAACGCACCAAAGTAGGGCGAATCCTCAATGTACTCTTCAAGAGTATCAAAGCCCAACACCACATTTTCACAGTTTCCGTTTTTATCAGGTACTTCAATACCGGACACGATCGCTCCGTAATTTAAGCACTTAAAAACAGCACCTTGTGTAGTGGTCAGTTGGTATTCTGTTATCTCTTGATCGGCTATCCAACCGAATCGCTTTTTAGTAAACTTCAACAGACTCTGCCCAAACAGCGGTCAATAAATCTGCAGTCAACTCATTGGTCGAAGCAACAACTTTAGCAGCTGCTCTCAATGTTGTCTTGTCTCCAACAGCTACTGCTGCCATACCAGCACTATTGATCGATTGAACTCCTGCCGCTGCATCTTCGATCCCGATGCACTCTTGAACGGATACATTCAATTGCTTAGCTCCTGTTTCAAAAATTTCTGGGTGAGGCTTTCCTGCAGCTAATTTAGCTGGGTCTACGATCGTATCGAAGAAGTCTTTCAAGCCTAATTTCTCTAAAATATTGGGTCCGTTTTGACTTGCTGAAGCCAACCCCAATAAAATACCTTTAGCTTTTAGGTCAGACAATAAGGTTTTGATTCCAGGCAAGATATCAGCAGCAGACATTTGCTCAATCATTTTTTTGTAGACATCATTTTTCTTAGTTGCTAAGGCCTCTTTTTCTGCATTTGAAAAATTTTCTTCTAAGCCGTCTTTAGCCAAAATCAAAGCTAAAGAATCGGTTCGGCTGACGCCTTTTAATTGTTCATTGAATGCTTCATCTATTTCAATTCCTAATTCGGCACCTAACGCCTTCCATGCTTGGTAATGATAATTGGCTGTGTCTGTCAGGATCCCATCTAAATCAAATAATACAGCTTTCATTTCGTTTCCACCTTCCTATTTCACTACTGCTACTGCTGTTGCAGTAGTTGTTGCACAAGTATATTGATCTTTTAATGAAATAACTTCTTCGTAGACTTTCATTTCTAGCGGTTCACCGGTCACTAATTCAATCGTTGTAGCCGTTTGAGATACATTGATTTTCAATAAGCGTCCTCGATAATTGATATGGAATTCATAATGAGTCCAGTTTGTTGGTAATAATGGTGCAAAAGCCAATGTTTCATTTGCCGTCCGCATACCAGCAAAGCCTTCCACGATCGTTAACCAGCTGCCCGTCATCGATGTAATATGCAGCCCATCTTGCGTATCGTTATTGTAATTGTCTAGATCCAATCGAGCTGAACGGCCATATAGTTCAACAGCCTTATCCATTCGGTGTAGATCTGCTGCTAAAATTGCATGGATACTTGGTGAAAGACTTGATTCATGAACTGTCATTGGTTCATAAAAATCAAAATTACGCTGTTTCTCTTCTTTCGTAAATTCTTCTTTAAAGAAATAAATACCTTGCAAGACATCGGCTTGTTTGATGAAAGGCGAACGCAAGATTTTATCCCACGACCAATTCTGACTCAATGGCAGATCACTTGGAGCTAATTCAGTAACTGGACGCAAATCTTTATCCATAAAGGTATCGTGTTGGATGAATACGCCTTTTTCAGCGTCATACGGATAATACATTTTTGCAATGATTGCTTTCCATTCATTTAATTCCGCTTCCGTTACAGTCAACGCGTCTTTTTTGTTTGGAGCTTTTTCTAAAGCCGCCAACGTATAGTTCAATGTCCAAATTGCCATCGTATTTGTATACCAGTTGTTGTTAACATTATTTTCATATTCATTCGGACCTGTGACACCGTGCATCATATATTGGTCTTTTCCTTGGTTATAGTGGATACGATCTGCCCAGAAACGGCTGATTCCCACTAAAACATCTAATCCTTTATCCACTAAGTAACTTTCATCACCGGTATAATTCGTGTAATTGTAAATAGCATAAGCCATTGCCCCATTACGGTGGATTTCTTCAAATGTGATCTCCCATTCATTGTGGCATTCAACACCAGTGAATGTCACCATTGGATAAAGTGCTCCTTTTAATCCTTGTTGGCGCGCATTGTGTTCAGCTTGAGGTAATTGATTGTGTCGATAAGTCAGTAAATTTTTAGCCACTTTTTGATCAGCCAAAGCTAAGTACAATGGAACGGCGTACGCTTCTGTATCCCAGTATGTTGCTCCACCGTATTTTTCACCCGTAAAGCCTTTTGGTCCAATATTTAAACGCTCATCTTCACCATAATAAGTTGAGAATAGTTGAAATAAATTGTAGCGGATCCCTTGTTGCGCAGCACTATCGCCTCCGATGACCACATCGGCTTTCGCCCAACGTTCTTTCCATAATTCAGCATGTTGTTTTCTTAATTCTGCAAAAGAGAAAGGGATTAAGTCAACACTCAATGCTTGGCTGCGTGTTCCTACTTCTTCTTTTGAACTGTCTCGCGAAGTTGTTAAAATAACCAACTTTTCAATAGATGCTTGTTCTCCTACAGCTAGTTTCCCAGCAAACTCTTCATTGACCCGCATATCTGATACAGTATCACAGATTTTTTCAACGCCGACAGTGCGGTTTAACATCGTAGCAGCTACTGTAAATTGTTCAATTCCAAAATCATTTGGTTTTGTTTCAACCATCAATGTGTCTTTGACTGCCATTACTGGAAGCCAGAATTTTTCTTCATAATTTGAATCTTCATTCGTAACATTACTGTCTAGACCTGGAACAAAACGTATGTCAACGGCTTCATTCAGACTAGTCACATTCATCCGAATCGCACATAATTCTTTTTGAGCTATACTAACAAAACGTTCAACCTCAACCTGCACTTGCTTCTCATTCTTCTCAACGATATACCGGCGCGATAAGATCCCCGTCTGCATGTCTAACTCCATTTCAAATTCACGAATGGTATCGGTATACAAATCTACTGGCTCTCCATCTATAAATAAATCCAATTGGATAAAGTTCATCGAATTGATTACTTTACCGAAGTAATCAGGGTAACCGTTTTTCCACCAGCCAACACGCGTTTTATCCGGATACCATACACCTGCTAAATAACTGCCTTGATGGTGATCGCCTGAATAGCGTTCTTCAAAATTCCCTCGCATACCCATATATCCATTTCCAATACTGGTCAAGCTTTCTTGCAATCGTCTTTGTTTTTTATCTAATGTTTGTGTTGTGATTTTCCATTCGTCTAATTCAAATAATCGTTTATTCCCCATTTTTCTTCCTCCTCGACCTGCTTGATCCATATATTTTAAACTGTACAGCAGACTTTTTAATGTTCTACCGCAATCATAAACGCAAACGATTGCGTTGTCAATTTCATTTAAAGGAAAATCCTATTTCTATTTACTATAACGTACTATAGATGAAACTTTCTAAAATGCCTTTGCAGTGAGATATCCTGTTACCGGTAACAACATTCTAATTTCGTTCACTTCTCTAGAAATCGCTTGCAAGTTATATTTTTAGTGGTTATAATCAAAGCAATCGTTTGCATTGATTATACTATTTGAGGAGATGAACAAAAATGAAGAAAATGTTTTCATTTGATTTTTGGCAAAAACTTGGAAAGGCTTTAATGGTCGTTATCGCTGTTATGCCTGCTGCAGGTTTAATGATTAGTATCGGAAAAATGATCGTCATGTTTGGAGGCGATGTTCAATTACTAGCCGTCATAGGAAATGTGATGGAAAGCTTGGGTTGGGGTGTCATTGGGAATCTACACATTCTTTTTGCCGCTGCTATCGGGGGATCCTGGGCTAAAGAACGAGCTGGTGGAGCTTTTGCCGCATTGTTAGCCTTTATTTTAATGAACGTTACTACCGGTGCTATTTTTGGTGTATCAGCAGACATGTTGATTACTGAAGGCGCTACAACTAAAACCTTATTTGGTTCAGAAATTTTAGTCAACGGGTACTTTACATCTGTCCTTGGTGCTCCTGCCTTAAATATGGGTGTTTTCATCGGGATCATTTCAGGTTTTGTTGGAGCGATCGTTTTCAACAAATACTATAACTACCGTAAATTACCAGAAGCTCTTTCCTTCTTTAATGGAAAACGCTTTGTTCCTTTCGTAGTCATCTTGTGGTCTGTGATCGTTTCTATCGGTTTAGCAATTTTTTGGCCAATCGTTCAAACGGGGATCAACAACTTTGGACAATGGATCGCTACATCTGGCGACACAGCTCCTATTCTAGCACCATTCATTTATGGAACATTAGAACGTCTCTTGTTGCCTTTTGGATTGCATCATATGTTGACCATCCCAGTAAACTACACTGCTCTTGGCGGAACTTATACGATCTTGACAGGTGCAAACATTGGCACTCAAGTTTTTGGCCAAGACCCATTGTGGTTAGCTTGGGTAAGTGATTTAGTAAACTTAAAAAATAGTGGCGATACGGCGGCTTATAATGATTTATTAACGTCTATCACTCCTGCTCGTTTCAAGGTTGGGCAAATGATCGGAGCTAGTGGAACACTATTGGGTGTAGCTTTAGCTATGTATCGTCGAACAGATATTGATAAACGCAAAAAATATAAATCTATCTTTTTCTCAGCAGCTATCGCAGTCTTCTTAACAGGTGTTACCGAACCGCTTGAATTTATGTTTATGTTTGCGGCACCTTTATTGTATGTTGTTTATGCCGTGCTTCAAGGATTTTCATTCGCTTTAGCTGATCTTATTCCATTACGTGTTCATTCGTTTGGAAACTTGGAATTTCTAACTCGGATCCCAATGTCCGTCAATGCTGGTCTGATGTGGGATGTCATTAACTTTGTCCTAAGCAGCATTGTTTTCTTTGGACTTGCCTATTTTGTTTCTTATTACTTGATTGGTCGTTTCAGCTTTGCAACACCAGGTCGTTTAGGCAACTATATTGATGAAGCTTCTATTGAAGACACTGATTCGGTTGCTGTTACAACTGGAGAATCTGTTCCCGCAGCAAGTGCACAAGTTCAAAATATCATCGCTCTTTTAGGAGGTCCAACAAACATTTCTGATGTTGATGCTTGTATGACTCGTTTACGGGTTACTGTAAAAGATCCTGCAATCGTCGGTGACGAACCTGCCTGGAAAAAACTAGGCGCTTTAGGATTGATCAAAAAAAATAACGGCATCCAAGCTGTCTATGGTCCGAAAGCTGACGTCTTGAAGTCAGATATCCTGGATGCTTTAGGAGACTAATAGTTGAAATTATTAACTTTAAACACCCACAGTTGGTTAGAAGAACAACCGTATGATAAGTTAGATACGCTTGTCGAAACCATTCTAACTAATCAATTTGACGTAATTGCTTTCCAAGAAATAAATCAATCTATCGATGGATCTGTTCTTGATCTGTCAAATCAGTTCGCTTATCAAGCGGCTGACCCTACTGTCCAAATCAAGCAAAACAATTTTGCTTTTCTTGTACAGCAAAAATTAGAACAAGCAGGCTTAAGATATGTTTGGACTTGGCAGCCAGCTCACATCGGCTACGATATCTATGATGAAGGTTTAGCCTTTTTGAGCCTTCATCCGATCCAAGAAATCAAAACCTTTTATGCTTCCAAAAGCAGAGCGTTTGATAATTATAAAACGCGTCCTGTATTAGGCATTAAAATTGAAGACAGCTGGTACTTCAACCTTCATTTAGGTTGGTGGAATGATGAAGATGATTCTTTTAAAGAGCAATGGGCAGTGTGCTCAGCTTTTTTCAAATCGTTGCTCGGACCAATTTACTTGATGGGTGATTTTAATAATCCAGCACAAACAATCAATGAAGGTTATGAATTAGTGACCAGAGACTGGTTTGATACTTTCCATCTGGCAGAGAAACGGGATAAAGGGTACACCGTCGAAAAAAACATTGACGGTTGGGCTGAAAATAACGAAAAGTTAAGAATCGATTTCATTTTTACAAATCACCCTTCTGAAGTTGATGCCTCACAAGTCTTTTTTAATGGCAAAAACAATCAAATTATTTCTGACCATTATGGTGTCAGTATCACACTTGCAACTGCAGAAGAACGAACCATCGTCTAATATAAAAAAAGAACTCTCGACTCACAATCTTTTTGGATTGCGGATCGAGAGTTCTTTAATAATTCCCCTTTTTTCCGAAAGATAGTTGAATTACCTGTTACTATGTTTTAAACGCCCCTCCTCTTATAAAAGTGATGCATAATTTTCATATGATTTCAGGTATTATATTAGATATTATACTTGCAAATATTTTTCTACTACTTTTTTTAAGAATGGAGAAAAATACTTATGAAAATTGAAGTAGCAGACTATAAAGAAAAATGGCCACAACTATTCAAAGATGAATCTGAAAAAATCAAAGATATTTTTGGTAAAGAATTAACGACTATTCACCATGTTGGCAGTACTCCTGTGCATAACTTAAAAGCTAAACCAATTATTGATATCATGCCAATTGTGAAGCATATTGAAAATGTTGACTCACTCATTATCAATATGACCAAAATTGGCTATGAAGCACTTGGGGAAAACGGCATAGAAGGACGACGCTTTTTCAGGAAAGATGGCGATATTAGAACACACCATATACATGTATTCCAAGGCGACAACAGAAATGAGATCGATCGTCATTTAGCGGTAAGGGCTTACCTTCGAACACATCATGAAGCAAGAGAAAAATATGGAAATTTAAAAGAAGAGCTGGCTATAAAATTCCCCGATGACATTGACTCATATGCAAATGGTAAAGATAAATTTGTTAAAGAACTGGAAAAAAAGGCCTTAATTTGGTATAGAGAACAATAGTGCTTGACAATCAAATCAACTGTGTTTCATAGCATGAGTGGATAGGAATTTATTTTCAGTGAGCAGATGATATGACATTTAGCAGATAAAATGGTAAAATGAGTATCAATAGGTGTAATCTTTCCCAAAAATATGACTTATCAGATTATGCACACAATCACTGGAGGAATAACGATTATTATGAACCTAACTGACTTATTAACATCGGTAGAGATCGACTCTATCCGCCCCAATCAACTTAAAAAAGAATTAGATAACATCGATATTAAAAAAATTGCCTATCACACAAAAGAAGTCGCTGCAGATACATTATTTGTCTGTATTAAAGGTCACCAAACAGATGGACATAACTATGCAAGACATGCTGCAAAGCAAGGTGCAACGGTTATCGTCGTCGAACAATTTATTGAAGGCATGGATGTTCTTCAACTTAAAGTCTCAGATAGTCGTGAAGCCTTGGCTATTTTATCGAGTAATTTTTTTGCTCATCCTTCTAATTCGATGAGCATATTCGGCGTAACTGCTACTAATGGGAAGACGACGATTACATACATGATAGATGAGATCTTCAAGGCCTATCAATTGAAATCTGGTTTAATAGGAACTATCCTAGTTAAAATCGATAAAAAGATTGAAATGAGTAGATTAACTACCCCCGAATCTTATGATTTGCAACAGCATTTTGCAAAAATGAGAGATCATGAAATCACACATGTCTCCTTGGAAGTTTCTTCCTCAGCACTGGAACTTAAACGCGTTCATAATACTGACTTTGACGTTGTAGCCTTCATGAATATCAGTCCAGAACATATCAGACTGCATGAATCATTTGATGCTTACTTTGATGCTAAAGCATCATTGATAAGAAATGCCTCTAAAAAAAGTACCGCTATTTTGAATCTTGATGAACCGCTGCTTATCCCTTTAGAAAAAGAAACAGAGGCTCAAGTTGTTACTTTCGGAATCGAAAATAAGTCTGGTACGATAACCGTCTCAAATATTCAATTTTCTTCGGGCATACCATCATTTACAGTGTCTATTCTAAAACCTTTTAACACCCTAAGTGGAAAAAAAATCGATATAACAAGTTTCGATTTAGAAATGTCGGTTCCAGGCTATCATTCTATCTATAATGCCCTTACAGCGCTTGTTACAGGATTGGTCAATGATATACCAATCGAGGATATCCAGCAAGGAATCAAAAAATTTAGAGGTGTAGAGAGACGATTCCAGATGCTCTATGATAAAGAATTTAAAGTAATAGATGACTTGTTGTTGAATCAAAACAACATTGATTCATGCATGGAGACCATCAGTCATTTAGATTATAATAAGCTGCACCTTGTACATGCAATCAGAGGAAGTAACGGTCCTGCACACAGCACCGAAATTGCAGAGTCTTTAACAGAATGGTTCCATAAAATGAACGTTGCTAAGATCATTCTGACGACGGCGCCATCACATGCCGCCAAAAATGATGAAGTTACAGATGAAGAATTAGCAGCTTTCTTGAAAGTGATGAAACAGAATAACATTGAAGTTGCTTTTTTTAAGGGACTTGAAGATACTCTGAGATTTGGTGTTAAACAATTGAATGTAGATGATATTCTACTGATTTCAGGAGCGCATTCGATGGATCAGGGAGCAAAAAAGACCCTAGAATTATTAAAAGAAATCCATCCTAAAGTAGATCATGAAAGTATTGATCAAGTATTGAAGACCAAACTCATTGGAATGGATCCTTTCAAAGTAGCTGAAAAAATTTAAGAACCATCGAACGTCTAAAGATAAAAGAAAAAGGGTCTGTTTATCAGGAAACTGAATGAAATGGACCCTGTGTCAAGGACATTTTAAAAAAGAGACCTCATGAAACACTCAATAAAAGCTGCTCCCTGTAATGAACAGGGGGCAGTTTTTTCAGATTCCATTGTCCACGTTCATTGTTGTAATAGTCCATATAATCAGTCACAATTGCTCGAAGTTCTTCCAAATTCCCACAATCTTTATACTCTATTTCATCTTTCAAATGTCCAAAGAACGACTCTTGTGGAGCGTTATCCCAACAGTTCCCTCTTCTGGACATGGATTGCCCTAACTGATTATCAGCCAATTTCTTATGGAATTTAGGGCTGGTGTAATGGACTCCCTGATCTGAATGGATAAAGGCATCTTTATGTAGCGTTGTGCTATGGGCACTCATTAATAAATCAACCGTTGTTAATGAAAGATCAAGTTTTAAACTGTCAGACACATAGTGAGCTAGAATTTCTTTCGTTGTTCCATCTTTTACAGTTGATAAATAACCTATAAACCCGCCGGTTCCAGGTAAATAAGTGATATCTGTTAATAAAACTTTATGGGCTATTCCTTGATCAAACTGACGTTTCAACTTGTTCTCAACAGTGCTGTGTTCTTTGGTGGCTTTTGCCATTCTTTTATAGGGGTTTGCTTTACGAATAGGACAGAAGATATTAAATTTCCTCATCAGGCGCTGTACTTTTTTACGATTGACGGTAATGCCCAGAACGTTTAGGAAGTACATTACGATACTTCGAGAACCTTTCTCGTAACCACGGTAGTTATAAGCTTCTTCAATTTGAGTTCTCCAGACTTGATCTTCCTCATCACGTGCATTTCTACTGTCTAAACTTTTAACATAATTGTAGTAACCTGAACGAGAAACACCCAACGCTTTACAGGCATCTATGAGGGTTCCTGTATAGGAACCCTTGGTTTTCATTTCATGGATCCTTGAAAAGATTCTGCTAATCTTTTCGCTGTTTTCTGGCCTCCTTTCGCTCCATTCTGATTTTTTTAACAAGTCATTTTCTTGTCCTAATAATAGGATTTTGGCCTGTAACTTTTCAATTTGTTGTTCAAGTGTTAATGGTGTTTTTCGAGGTCTGCCTGAACAATCTTGTCGTGTATCTTTCAATGCCAAAACACCATTATCACGGTATCTTTTTCGCCATTTACCAGCGAATGATCTTATCCTACTTTTACCAATCATTTCCGGATCAAATCCAGCTTCAATAAATAGTTGCTTAGCCGTTTTTGAACCCAATGATTCTGAAACAAAGTAGCGTTTAAACTCATCGGAATAAGTAATACTTTTCTCCGATACATTTTTAACGTATGGGTTTGCTTTTAAAATTTGAATTTGTTCTGGTGTAAATGTTAATTTTGACATTTATCCGCTCCTTTCTGCACGAAGTGCAAGTATTAACCTATTCTTCTTTATATCAGTATACAAAAATAGACCCTATAGAGAGCACCTTTTTTTGGTGTCCATTCTATAGGGTCCATTTTAGATGAACGGACTCTTCTTTTTGTTATATACATATTGTTTAAAAAAGGTGTTGGTGTTCTAAAAAGATTTCTTCTGGAATAACGGGTTTGCTTGTGGAGAGCCATGGAAGCGCCTGAAGCCTAAAAGGAAGTTGTCATGGTTGGTTGCTGCTTTAGCAGCTTGCAAACATGATACACTTGGGCGTTATTTGCCCTCAGTGCTTCAGTTTAGGCTACAAGCAAATCCTATTCCGTCAGAAATTTAAAGTAACTTTTTATTGATTTCCCTACTCCCTTTAGTTGCAACATCCAACTAAAGATGATTAGATGGATGCTGTGATAGCTTTTTTCAAAGCCATTTCAACACTTTTAGCAACTTCATCTAATTCTGATTCGTCAAATAAACTAATAAGTTTTTCGGGGCTTGTCATTCCCATATAAGTCTTATTACCTTCTGTTCTCACTACCATTTTACACGGCAATACATATCCTATATGAATGTTTTTTTCTAATACTTCTTTCGCCTGTTTTGGATTACATACCTCTAAGACAACAAAATCATCCTTTAACTCTAGTCCTTTTTCAGCAAGCTTATCCTTAAAATTTAATTGCCATAATATTCCAAAACTATTTTCTTTTAAATTTTCTTCTAATGATTGAATAGCTTCTTCTAAGTTTTTATCTGTTCTCTTCTCATAAACAATGTCCATTTTCTTACCTCCTGAAATTTGTATTAAAATATAAACTGACTGTTCTACTATGCATGTTACAACCCATTCTTTAATGGGTATCTTAACAATATCAGTTTTTTTTTTTTTGTAAAGTCAAACGATTCTTAATAAAGATACACAAGTTTATACCTAACTATGCTACTTTAATTTTTATGACATTATTGTATTTAAAGAAATATGAACCATTCAAGTGTATAATAAAATTATTAAATATCGGTAGTTTTATATATAATTAGTCTATTAATATCTTTTGAGGGGGAATAAATGTGGAATTTTATATTAGACCAATTAATAGTGGAGATGGCAAAGGTTTAAATGATTTAAGACGTATGCCAGGAGTATTTGAAAATATTTTAGGGATACCTTCAGAGAGAATACAACAAAATGAAGATTTTGTTGTTAATATGGACGCTAACCAACACCAGTTTGTCGCTATTTCAAAACTTCCTAACAATGAAGAAATAATTGTAGGAACTGCTGGGTTATCTGTAAATGGTAGTCATCGTACGCGACATAGTGGAAGCATAGGCATAATGATCCATAAAGATTATCAAAATCAAGGTGTTGGTACTGCTTTAATAGCTGCACTTATAGACGTAGCAGACAACTGGTTAATGCTTGTTAGACTTGAACTTACTGTATTTGAAGACAACAAGAGCGCTATCCATTTGTATGAAAAATTTGGTTTTGAAAAAGAAGGACTTAAACGGCTTGCAGCAATAAGAAAAGGAAAATATGAAAATGAATATTTAATGGCGAGAATAAATGTTATTATTTGTCCCCCCTTTGATCAGCTGAGCAATACCTAATTCTTTAATCTTAGGTTATAATAGGGATCAAAAATATTTTTATAAGCAGCTACATAATAAAGATATGAAAAGGAGATTATTATGCTGAATTCATTTGATTACGGCTGGCTTAATTGGGGTAGCTTAGTTCTTGGATCGATTGCTTGGATCATCCCTATTTTTAATATTATGCGGCATAAAAAAATTGGGAATAGCAATTCTCTCATGATTTTATTCAGTATGGGAGCTTGTGCAATAGCTTTATGGTTTCAAATTTCTTATAACAATTATTTAGTTGAAATAAATGATCTATCTGCAATTATGGATACGATAGGTACTTTAAACTGGGTCACAGCGGTACTTCTTGTTGTAACCATTACTTTGAATATCATAAGCATTGCTTCAAATAGAAATGTACTATCAAATTAATTCTCTTCTTTCAAATAAGATTTACTCTTGGCTGAGAATTGTTATGTACTGATTTTACTATGGTAATAGTGTTTTTTATAAGTCTACAAACTCATTCAAATTTATTAAATAGAAAAGACCGCAAAAAGATTAGATTTTACTCTAACCTTTTTGCGGTCATTATTAAAATGATTTTTTATTCTCTTTTAGCTACTGAAATTTTTTTAAACTAACAAGGTTTTATACCCATTGATTTATGGGATTTCATGTATTTCAGTTTGGTAGATATCTTTGATTCTTTTTTCCATTTCTAGCTGACCGTTTTCTCTAAGCTTATCGTATCGGTTTATTTCATTATTAAAAAGAACCACATCAGCGTTAATCATATTTTCATCATAGGCTATCTGTTCATTTTTTTCTACCTCGAACACATCAGCGTAAAAATCTACTACCTCATAAACATTTACATCAATACTCATACCTGTTTCTATTGACATTTAACTCACTCCCTTAACGGTGCTGTTTATCAGTATTCTTCATAATATAAGTCTTCTTTAGAATCATCATCTGCATTTGGGAAAACATATAATAAATAACAATTTTTTCCGTCAACTTTTATTTCGTCTTTTTGATTCATTTTATCGGCTTTATTTCCAGCTATTTTGTACAAGCCTGTTCCATAAATAAAAACATCTTCATCGATATAGATCCTTTGATCTTCTGGAACGATCGTAACGACAGTGCCGTCATCTGCAATAGCAGTGTTGCTTTCTTCTGAAGAGTTATTCCCGTCGTTTTGACATCCAAAAAGTAATGAACTTGAACACACTAAAAGTATAGAGATATTTTTTTTCATAAAAATCCCCCTCTTTTTTTATACTCATTAAAACGCTCTCACTCACAGTATACACGTTTAGCTGTTGTAATAAAAAGAAGAAAGGATCCATGTGCGAACATTTGAAATACAATCACTACCTAACAATGTAAAAACGCCTAAATAAAGCTAGCAACGGTAAACAATTACAACCACTTAAACCACAAATTTCACAGCAGCCAGTTTGCTTATAAAAGGCTACTCCATCTCTATTCTAATAAACCCATCCTTTTTCAATTCAAATACCTGGTCACAGACTTCTTTTAAAAACATCCGATCATGCGAAATAGTAATAATTGAACCTGCAAAATTTTTAAATAATGTTCTAAGTTCTGGCTGAGATAGCGGTGAAAAATTTCGTGTAGGCTCATCTAATAGCAATACGTTCTGTCCTGCTAAATCTATTTTTAACAACAATAATTTGGCTTGTTGCCCTCCTGAGAGTGATTGGATCGGGTGATGCATTTCATCAGTCGTAAACCTCATGCTTCCTAAATAAGTCATCACTTGCGTTCGTTCCTCACTATCTCCTGTCTCACTAAGGAATTCAACCGGCGTTTCATCCATATGCAAATAATCAGCATAGTTTTGCGGCATGTACCCAGCTGCAATATCTGTGCGTTGGCTTAATTCTGTCCACAATTGTTTTAATAGTGTACTTTTGCCTATTCCATTTTGTCCGATGATTCCTATTTTTTGAGGAGTTCTGACCAACAATTTTAGTGAGTGGGCTAAAATCTCATCCCCCAGTTTCACACTCTCATCTTCCAAATGGAGAATCGGTTTATTTGCAGGCAGTGGTTTAGTGTTTGAAAATTTCACTAAGATAGCATCTGCTTTTAGTGGAATATCTTCGAAATTTTCTTTTTCGCGCTCAAACCGTTTCCCCATCGATTTTACTGCATGCATTTTCTTTTTGAGTAAGCGTGCTCCAGATGGATCTTGTCTTGAAATAGCCCCTTGTGCATGGTGTACACTGCTCTCAACTTGCCGGTATTTTTCCATTTGTTTTTGGTGCTCTTCACGCTGTTTGTTGCCAACTTGAGACTGGTGTTCATATCGAGCTTCTTTTTGTTCGATGTATGCTTTATACGGTAAATTAGATACTGTGGCAACTGGGAGCGTCTTATGCTGTAACAGCTCTATCTGAATGACCTTAGTTGCCGTAGCTGTAAGCAAAGCTTCGTCATGCGAGATAAAAATGATTGTTAGTGGTGTAGTTTTGATAAAGTGCTCTAGCCATTTGACCGTATCAAGATCCAAGTCGTTGGAAGGCTCATCAAGTAATAGCAAATCAGGATCTGTCGAAAGTGCTTTTAGGAGTTGGACTTTTATTTTTTCACCACCGGATAGACTGCCTACCTGTTGTGAGCTTGTTAATCGGTCCGCATCAAATCCCAATTGACCCACTAATTGATAAAGTTTTTGGTAATCAATATCCATAACATCTTCTTGACCGAAGAAATACTGATCAACCGTGCATTCCATATATTTTTGCGGCAAAGATTGTGGCAAATAAACGGTGCGGCTGAACTGGTTGATCAATTCTCCTTCCGCTTGAATGTAAGATTCAATACTTTTATCTCCTAAGATCCATTTCAATAACGTTGACTTACCATTTCCCTCTTCACCGATGATGGCTACTTTTTCTCCAGGATTGATTGTAAAACTCAAATCCTTAATGATCTCTTTCAAATCCCCTAAATGATGCAAGGTTAAATTTTTCACTTGTAACATACTAATTCCTCCTGTCTACTACATAAAAAATGACCGCCGGCAAGTTTCTGCAGACGGTCCATTAGTTTCAATTAAACAGGTAGAATGATGATGGCCTATTTCTATTAATAGGGCCATACCCGATTCGAAAGTTGTTTAAATGATTTATCTAAAAAACCGTTGCAAAGAAACCTACCTTGATGGCAGAAAAAAATTTCTTCTTCAATTCCGATTTGTTTAGATAGTGTCCATTTAGGCACAACCTTTCGATTTATTAGGTACAGTGTAGCAAATATTGTTAGCGGACGCAATGAATAGCATATAGTTTAATTTGCAGCGAAACATCGCCTCAATACGATGGATACCTTATGCTATATAACTTTGACTAGCTTATATGCGATAAATTCTCTTTTAACTTTTTGCTGTACTTTTTAGCTTTTAAAACCAAGATCCACCATCTTCAGTATAGCCTAAGTACTCGACGCCTTCTTGAACGCCCAATTTGATGGACTCGTTGACTTCAGCGAGGTAATTTTTAGAAATTTCACCCGCTTCGTATAAAAATTGGTAAAGTTTTTTCAAAGATGAGCCACATTGCTTAAGTGATGCACTTGAACTCGCTAAACTTTTCTCTACAAAAAAACTACTAAGAAAATTCCCTGCCGCCTCAGTAGAGTTTAAAGGGGTTGCTTGTTCATACTCTATTAAATAAATATTTAGATAATAATCCAGGTTTTCCATATGGCGTTTTATAGTTTTTTCACTTAGACCTTTTACAGCAATCGTATACTCTTTAAAAGCTGTTAACAATTTTTCATTATTTTTAATTGATGCTTCTATATGTGTCTCCCATTGATACGACGAAAAATTTGAAGTATCTACTTGAGAAAACTTGCTGTAATCCCAGGTCTTTTCAATCAAATACGGCTCCGTTTCAACACTTTCTAACACTTCAAGTGATTTATTTAACGCCTCTCGCAACACTTCTGCACTACTAAAGTACCCTTGTTTAGTCAATTTACTATGAATATAATTACTGAAATAGGTCATCACTTCTCTATTTATCGTCTGATTGATATTTAATCTAAAATCACTTAATTCTTCTGCCACTAAATTGACGCTTCCTAACACTGAACGATTAGAGGTAGTAGTCACTTGGATATCTCCAGCAAGCTTTAAATACTCGTCAATTTTTTCAGATGAGATTCCTGCAATCTCAAAAGCAATCCGAATAGCTTCAGGTATTAACTCTGACAATTGCTTTTTCTTTTGTGCATTAATATCTTGCAGGATAATCGGCGTTAACGTCTGATCATTGAGCAGAATGATCACTTTCTTTCGGTTCACATTGATATAATTCGCATGCCATGAAAATAACGGATTAATTTGTGCAAACTGTTTCCCATATTCTTTATCCTCTATACTTGGTAAGGCTGAAAATAAAGGTTGTGCTTTTTTAGTAGCTCCGATGATCATCTTCTTCCCCCTTTTACTCGTTTATCTATTGATTATAACAATAATTTTATCATCCTACTATTTTTGTTCGTCATAATGTATTTCATTTTATAGTAGTGCTATAATCTTGATAACGATAACGGCAGATGGGAGAAACCAATGAAATCTAAACTAATCATTATAAGAGGTAATTCAGGAAGTGGAAAAACAACGATTGCGCAATTACTGCGAAATCATTTTAAACGTGGACAAGTTATGCTCATCGCACAAGATACCATCAGATTAGACATTTTAAATACAAAAGATTTCGTGGGTAATCCAACTGTTGATTTAGTGAAAATGATTGCTGCATTTGGTAAAGACAAATATGACTATATCATTATTGAAGGTATTTTTAATTCAAAAATATATAAAGACCTCTTTTTAGAATTAGCCGATAGTTTTGAATATCATATTCATGCTTATTACTACGATCTTTCATTTGAAGAAACCGTCTTACGTCACTCTACTAGGGATAAGTCAAAAGATTTTGGACCCGATAGAATGAAGGATTGGTGGCTAGAGAAAGACTACCTCAATCTTGAAAATGAGAAAATACTCGATGGAACACTAAGCCAAGAATATGTACTGAATAAGATACTAAATGATCTATCTATCTGATTTGTTTAAACATCTTCATAAGTACGTTTAATTATAGAAATAAACTCTTAATTGACCTCCTCTTGCTGTTCTTAATAATAAAAGATCGTTAGTTATTAAATAATGATAGCGTTATCTTTTTTTAAGGTTATAATTAAATTAATCGCTATTGTTTATTGATAATGATTGATAACTGTAATATTAAATAAAAAAGCCCTAACTACTGCTTATAACAGTGCTAGAGCCTATATATTAGTATACATACATTATAACATGTTAATTATTATTGTTAAGTGGCCTTTCAATAATAATTACATAATTAGGAGGAGATATTTTGTTTATTGGGATATTTGGTTTTTTAGCTGCTGGTGTTGGGGTTATTTGGTTTATTGCATCTATTTTTACAAAGCAAAGTTTTAAAAAGCCTTTAGTCACAATAGCTGCTGGTTTTGTTATGTTTATAGTTGGAGTTTCTATTGATGACAATAATGATGAACCTACTGAAAAAACTTCTGCAGAATCTAGTCAATCTGTAAAAGATTCTAACGAAGAAGATTCGGCTTCTGTTGCTGAATCGAAGAAAAAAGAAGAAGATAAAAAAGCTAAAGCTGAAGCAATTTTAGCCGAAGAAAAAGCCAAAGCTGAATCAGAATCAATCTTAGCCGAAGAAGAAGCTAAAGCTGAGTCTGAATCCATTGCAGCTGAAGAAGAGGCCGCCGCTAAAGCTGAAGCTGAATTGAATGATCCATCTACTTATAAATCTGACGTTACTTATGAACAGATTGCTCGTACACCAGATGACTATTTACTGGAAAAAGTTAAATTTTCTGGTAAAGTTGTTCAGGTCATGGAAGGTGAAGATACTATTAACCAATTACGTGTTGCTATAAATGATGATTACGATAATATTATGCTAGTTGAATACGAAAAAGACATATTAGATTCTCGTGTACTTGAAGACGACTATATTAATATTTATGGTTTTTCTGCAGGTGTTATCACTTATGAATCAACTATGGGAGGAAATATTACAATTCCAGCTATCTCAGCTAATATGATTGAATACTAAATAAAAATAAAAAAGCTGTCAAAACATTGTGTTATCAATGTTTGACAGCTTTTCGTTTATTATTCCCACTCAATAGTTGAAGGTGGCTTGCTGGTAATGTCATACACGATACGGTTAACGTGTTTCACTTCATTTACGATACGGACAGAGATCTTTTGCAAGATATCCCAAGGGATGCGGGCAAAGTCACTTGTCATACCATCAATAGACGTAACGGCACGAATTCCGATAGTGTAGTCATACGTACGGCCATCTCCCATTACTCCGACGCTGCGGAAACCAGGAAGAACGGTGAAATATTGCCAGATGTCACGGTCAAGACCGGCAGCCGCAATTTCTTCTCTTAGAATAAAGTCGCTGTCGCGGACGATTTCTAGTTTTTCTTCTGTTATTTCACCAATAACGCGAATTCCTAGACCAGGACCTGGGAAAGGTTGACGCCATACAAGGCTTTCAGGCATTCCTAATTGGATTCCTAATTCACGAACTTCGTCTTTAAATAATGTATTTAACGGTTCGATCAATTTGAATTGCATGTCAGCAGGAAGTCCACCGACATTGTGGTGTGATTTGATCATTTGAGCAGTATCTGTTCCACTTTCGATCACATCAGTGTAAAGCGTTCCTTGTGCTAAGAATTCAACACCTTGAAGCTTCGTTGCTTCATCATCAAAGAGATAGACAAATTCATTTCCAATAATCTTACGTTTTTGCTCTGGATCACTGACGCCCTTTAGTTTAGCCATGAAGCGTTCTTTCGCATCGACACGAATAATGTTCAAGCCAAATTTTCCAACTAAGCTTTCCATTACTTGTTCGCTTTCGCCTTTACGCAATAGACCATGGTCAACAAAGATACACGTCAATTGATCGCCGATAGCTTTTTGTAAAAGCACACCTACAACACTTGAGTCTACTCCGCCTGATAATCCAAGCAATACTTTTTTATCGCCGACTGTTTCACGGATTTTTGCTGTTTCTGATTCGATAAAATCAGCAATACTCCAGTTACCTTCACATCCACAGACATCGAAGGTGAAGTTTTTCAGCATTTCATTTCCATGTTCTGAATGACGTACTTCAGGGTGAAATTGAACAGCATGAAAATTCTTTTTCGGGTCATACATTGAAGCAATTGGACAATGTGGACTAGTTGCTGAAACAACAAAACCTGCTGGAACTTGAGTAACTAAATCTCCATGGCTCATCCAAACTGTTTCATTTTCAGCTAGTGAATTGAATAAAGGCGCTTTTTGATCATTGATCGCAATGCTAGCTTTACCATATTCCCTATTTTCACTGCCTTCGACTTTTCCGCCTAATGCAGTTGTCATTAGTTGCATTCCGTAACAAATCCCTAAAATAGGAATACCCATTTTGAAGATCTCAGGATCAACAGAAAAAGAGCCTTCATCATAAACACTCATTGGACCACCAGAAAAAATGATCCCTTTGACATTCATTTTTTTTAATTCTTCAGCTGTTACTTTATGAGAAAGTAATTCAGAGTACACTCCGAATTCACGGATACGTCTTGTAATTAGTTGGTTGTATTGACTTCCAAAATCTAGTACTACCATTTTTTCAACATTTGCTAAATCTGTAACCATTACCACGTAGTCCACCCCATATTATTATTTTGAATCTATTTTTTCATTTTACCGACTAATTGACTATTGGTCAACCATACAGTTGATGTATCCCTTTTCTACTCTAATATTTCTTTAATAAAAGCTGATCGATGTAATGATTCTCTGTCTTATGGATGATCAATTCCGCTCTGTTTTTAGTAGGAGAAATATATTCTTTCAAATTTTTCAAATTCACATTTTCCCATACACCGCGAGCCATTTCAAATGCAGCTTCTCGCTCGCCTTGTGCATAAGAATAATAATAATTTCCCGGTTTCTTAAACGCTGTTTCTAATAATAGGCCAAATCGTTCTAAATACCATTTTTCTATTAATTTTGCTTCAGCATCTACGAAAACAGAAAAATCAAAGAAATCACTGATATAGATTTGTTGATTTGCAGGAAGTTGTAACACATTGATACCTTCCACGATCAATATATCTGGTTGTTCTAACCTATATTCTTCACCTTCAATAATATCGTAATACTCATGAGAATATACTGGTGAAACAACAGATGATTTCCCACTTTTAACATCACCTAAAAAAGAGATCAATCGATTCATATCATAACTCTCTGGAAATCCTTTGCGGTTCATGATCCCTTTTTTCAGCAATGTTTCATTAGGATACAAAAAACCGTCTGTCGTGATCATTTCAACCGATTTTTCTTTGTATACTCTTGAGAGCATGGTTTGTAATAACCGTGCAGTCGTGCTCTTTCCAACAGCCACACTTCCAGCAATGCCGATAATATAAGTTTTTGGAGTTGTTTCATTCTTTAAAAATTTATTTTTTTTAATTTGTAACTGCTCATAATTTTTTAAGTATACATCCAACACATGAACGATTGGTATGTAGATTTCTTCAACATCAGTAATAGAAATCTGGTCGTTTAACCCTTTTAACTCTTCTAATTCTTTTGAAGACAATGGAGCTATACTATCACTGTTTAATTTCTTCCATTCTTCACGTTCAATGATATGAAATGTAGCAGAATCTTTCATATACTTATAAGACCTCCGAGTTCCTAGACTTCCGAACTATTGTACCAAATTTACTTCTCTTTTTATAGTTTTTCTTCTCCAGTTGTTAGAAAAACGCTTGTCTTAAAAGAAACTTAACTAGCCATATATCTTATCTATAGTGTAAAATATAATTTGGTATAGCATTATTTTGTTAGAAATGTCTATAAATGATCGATACGCTAGGGAAATTTCACAGTTTGTTTTAGAAAAAATTCCTCAACTTTAACTTACAGCAATTTAAATCAAATACATTTACTACGGAATAAAGGAGTTACAACATGTTGAATATTGCTCAACCTGCAACAGGGACTGCTAACGGAAAAATTATTTTAATGGGGGAACACTCTGTAGTTTATGGAGAACCTGCTATAGCTATTCCTTTTCCTGCAACACACACCCAAGTAACTATTACAGAAACTGAAGGTCCGGTCCAACTAGACTGTGTTTATTATCAAGGAAACTTATCTTCAGCACCCAGACATTTAAAAAATCTGATTGCTGTTGTAGAATCAACGATCAGTGAATTAAAACAGGAACTAAAAGATTTCAGGCTGACCATCGAAAGTACGATTCCTGTTGAAAGAGGTATGGGTTCGAGTGCTGCCGTAGCTATTGCAATGGTTCGTGCATTGTTCTCTTACTTTTCAACCGAACTAACAGATGATAGGCTCCTGTCGTTGGCAAACATATCTGAAACGATTGCTCATGGAAACCCAAGCGGCTTAGATGCGGCCATGACAAGTGGCAGACACCCTCTTTACTACATAAAGGGTGAACCTTTTGCTCCCTTTCGTTTGTCAGTGTCAGCTTATTTGATTGTGGCGGATACCGGTCTAAAAGGCCAAACTAGAGATGCTGTTGCTAGTATTGCTCGATTAAAGCAAGAAAATAAAAAACTAACGATGGACGCTATTCACCAACTAGGTGATTTGGCCAAACAAGCGAAACTTGCAATTGAAGCTAATATTCCTGTAAAATTAGGACTGGCTATGGATACGGCTCAAGAAACGCTTGACTTTTTAGGTGTAAGCAATGACACGTTGAATCGTTTAGTGCGCACAGCACGCACTAATGGAGCTCTAGGAGCAAAGTTAACTGGCGGTGGACGCGGAGGCTGTATGATTGCTTTAGCCAGTGACAAAGATACAGCTGCACGTATTTCAGCTGCTTTATTGGATGCTGGTGCTGTAAATACATGGACACACCCATTAGGAGATGACTAAGTTGAGCAACGCAAGAAAAGTACGTGCCTATACAAATATAGCTTTGATTAAATATTGGGGAAAGCGAGATGATGCTCTTATCTTACCCACGAGCAGTAGTCTATCGCTCACTTTAGATGCTTTTTATACAGAAACTGCCGTATCTTTTGATGCATCTTGTGAAAAAGATACCTTTTACTTAAATGATAAAATTCAAGATGAAGCTGCTACACTAAAAGTTAGCCGCTTCTTAAATTTGTTTAGAGAAACAGCGGGTTTAAAAACACCCGCGACCATCAGAAGTACCAATTATGTGCCTACCGCTGCTGGTCTAGCTTCTTCTGCTTCTGGGATGGCTGCTTTAGCTGGAGCCGCTAATTTAGCGACTGGGTTAAACCTTTCTCCTCAAGAACTTTCTATCTTTGCAAGACAAGGTTCTGGGTCAGCTACCCGCAGTGTTTATGGCGGCTTTGTAGAATGGCAAAAAGGAACTTCATCAGCAGATTCTTATGCTGTAAAAGTAGACGATGCCGATTGGGATATCGGTATGGTCGTAGTCGTTGTAAACAAAAAACAAAAAGAACTTTCTAGTCGCGAAGGAATGAAACAAACTGTCACAACATCCCCTTTCTATTCAGGATGGGTCGAAAGCACCGCAGTTGATCTTGTGAATATCAAGAAAGCTATCCGTGATCAAGACTTTGAACAAGTTGGCGAGATCACAGAAAGCAATGGCATGAAAATGCATGGAACTATGTTAGGAGCCAACCCGCCAATTTCTTATTGGGAACCGGATAGTGTTGTAGCTATGCAACTCGTAAGGCAATTACGCAAGCAAGGAATTCCTTGCTACTTCACAATGGATGCTGGTCCAAATGTTAAAGTTCTTTGCCGTTTATCTGATAGCCAAAAAATAAAAACAGCTTTTCTAAATTATTTTAATGAAGAACAACTGATTATCTCTGGTCCTGGAAGTGACTTAAAAGAAGTTTCACTCTAACAGATTGAAAAAAAACAGTGTTCATTACTTAGGAGGAATTACAGTATGATTGAAGCTTCTGCACCGGGCAAATTATACATTGCGGGCGAATATGCCGTTGTTGAACCAGGTTACCCAGCTATCTTGGTAGCTGTTGATCAATTTATTACCGTATCACTTGAAATATCTGAGCATGTTGGCAGTATCACCTCTTTTCAGTATGGGAACCTTCCCATTTTATGGCAACGTGAAAATGATCGTTTAGTACTTGATAAACGAGAAAATCCTTTTCATTATATTCTAGCTGCTATTCGTTTGACCGAAGAATACGCAAAAGAACAAGGAAAAGAATTATCTTTCTATCATTTAACGGTTGACAGTGAATTGGACAGCTCACAAGGAAAAAAATATGGCTTAGGTTCAAGTGCAGCCGTCACAGTAGCTACTGTAACAGCTTTGTGTCGCTTCTATGACATCACTGTTAGTAAAAATGTTATTTTTAAGTTAGCTGCTTTGGCTCATTTATCTGTTAAAAGCAATGGATCTTGTGGCGATGTAGCAGCTAGTGTTTATGGTGGTTGGTTGGCCTTTACGACGTTCGACCCTGAATGGGTATTGGAACAAAAAGAACACAACACTGTAAAAGAATTACTTGAATTAGAGTGGCCTCATTTATCTTTTACGCCATTAACGCCACCAAAAGATTTACGTCTGGTTATCGGATGGACAGGTTCTCCTGCATCTACTTCACATTTAGTGGATGCAGTTACCAATAAACGTAGCCAAGATACTATGGCCTATGAAACCTTTTTGGAACAAAGCAAACAATGTGTTAATGCTCTGATCCATGCTTTTCAAGAGGAAAATGTAGCCGAGATCCAACGTCAGATCCGAAAAAATCGTCAGCTTTTACTTCAGATGAGTCAAGATACATCTGTTACGATCGAGACTCCTGCTTTGACAAAGCTATGTGAAATGGCAGAAGCTTTCAATGGAGCTGCTAAATCCTCTGGTGCTGGCGGAGGCGATTGCGGAATTGTCATTTTCAATCGAAAAGAAGGTTTATTATCACTTATTACAGATTGGGAAAAAGAAGGCATTATTAATCTTCCATTACATGTATACAAAAAAACAGATTTTTAATAATTCTTTTTTAAGGATAAAAAATTTTTGGAGGATCCTATTATGAAACCAACGAATAATCGAAAAAACGAACATGTTTCATTAGCCGAAAAGTTTGCTAAAGAGACTAGAAAGTCTGATTTTGATTCTTTCCGTTTTGTTCATCATTCTTTTCCAGAAATGAGCGTAGCTGATGCAGCTATTTCCACTTCATTTGCTACATTAGATATGGACTCCCCTTTCTACATTAATGCCATTACTGGTGGAAGCTCTTGGACAAAAAAAGTGAATGAAAAACTAGCTTTGATTGCTCGTGAAACGGGTATTGCTATGGCCACCGGTTCGATTAGTGCTGCTCTTAAAGATCCTTCTGTTAAAGACAGTTTTACGATCATTAGAGAAACCAATCCTAACGGTAAACTTTTCGCCAATCTTGGTGCCGGTCAAACTTTGGAGAATGCTAAAAAAGCTGTTGATCTGATCCAAGCAGATGCATTACAGATCCATATCAACTCGCCTCAAGAAATCATTATGCCAGAAGGCGACCGTGACTTTTCCAACTGGTTAACGGATCTAGAAAAAATCGTTCAACAAGTATCTGTGCCGGTTATTGTTAAAGAAGTGGGTTTTGGTATGAGCCGTGAAACGATTCAGCAATTATCTTCAATCGGGGTACAGACCATTGATATCAGTGGTCAAGGTGGAACAAACTTTGCCCAAATCGAAAACTACCGCCGTGTTAGTGACAAATTTGACTATCTAGAAGATTGGGGACAATCAACCGTTATTTCTTTAATAGAAGCACAGCCTTTCATTGATAAAATCGAAATACTCGCTTCAGGTGGTATACGCGATCCTTTAGATATTGTTAAGTCTTTAGCTCTAGGGGCACGAGCAGTAGGAATCTCAGGACTTTTCTTGCATATGGCTCTAAGAGATGGTGTAGAAGCTACGATTTTAGAAGTAAACGCTTGGAAAAAACAAATTGCATCGATCATGACGCTACTTGGGAAAAAATCGATCAATGACTTAAATCAAACAGATGTGATTTTGTTAGGAGAAGTAAAGGATTGGTGTGACGTTCGCAATATTGATGCATCGCTTTTTGCTAATCGTTCTTCACAGAATCGCTGATCCCGCTTATTTACAGCATGCCAAAAAGAAGGTCAGAAATTCGCAAATGAATTTCTAACCTTCTTTTTTATTTATTTTGTTGATTTTTAAGCTACTCTTTACTTTTTAGTATGATCCATTTGTGTGTGTCCTCAAAACCTAAGTGTTGATACAATCGTCCAATATCTGGATCGGAATAGAATAAACAAGCCGTTTTATTCTTCGCGGTACAATAATTCACCAAAGTGGCTACTATAGCTGTTGCATAGCCCTTCTCACGGTAACTTTCAACCGTACCAACAGCCATTATCATCGCTGAAAGTTTTGTTTCAACTGCAATTCTTCCTGTTGAAATAATTTTACCGGTTTCATCTTTGATGACTTGGATCGTATTCAAATCACGTTCCAAGTCATCTGTGATTTCTTCCATTGTTTGTTGCTTCTTCATGCCGATTTCTTTTAAACAATCAAGGTATGCCGCAATATCCTCTTTTTCTAAAGGCGCAACCTGTTGAATTAACGGAGCGTCTAACTTTAGTTCATTGCACTCAGATAAGTAGGTCTCTTCTTTTTCATATTGCTCAAATTCTTCTTCATATTGAGTAATGACTTCCTCACTTCCGGATATGTATAAAGGCGTTAGACTCTGGATCAAAGGTAAAAATGTATCGAACCCTTCAAACACCTTGCCATGAATAGGCATGACATTATCCTTATAGCGAACCAATACACCGTTGATTTTATCCTTGCTATCTACATAAACCCAAACATCTAAATCAAAATGCTCGAACCCGTAAGTTTCAATGTCGCCAATCGCAAATAAATTCACACTCGGTTCTTGATATAAAAAATTCAGCAATTCTTCCCGTTGGTTTTCATCACATTTATAAATCATTTTAGTTCGTCCTCTCAAGTAACAACCTTTATCCTTTTTAGCAGTTGTTTAACAAATAGTGTTGGTGTTCCACCACTATAAATTATAGACCTCTCTTAGTATACTATTTCCGAAAAGTAATTGTCGCTTTTTAGACTTCATTTAAATAGCAACTTTTTTTAAGTTCAAACAAGATAGACCATTAATGTGATAGCTGTAATTCCAAATACCATAGACAGTAACAGGTTTTTTGTTTTATAGGCTACAAAGAACACAAGAATAGACGGCAAAAGCTTTATATTAATGATCGGATTTATATTGAATTGGTTTTTCCAAAAGAAAATATCCGAAAAAATCAAAGCTGAAAATATAGATACTGGGATAAATGACATCCATTTTGAAACTTTATCTGGAATCGATCGGTTACTTAGAACAAGTAATGGCAACACTCGAGGTAGATAGGTGACAAACGCCATACCCAAAATCAACTGCAATTGTTGACTAGTCATCTTTGATACCCTCATCTCTTGTGTTCATTTTTCTGTTCATCAAGTATCCATCAGCAAAATATCCGATAAAAGAAGCTAGAATTGCGGCAATAACCAAGGCAATCGTATGCTGCAACAGAATCATGAATAATACCGCTAATACACCGGCCGTTAATCCTACAAAAATATACAGCTTAGATACAAATTGACTGACCAATAAACTGATAAACATAGCGATCAAAACATAATTTATAATGGTAGTATCAATTTCCCAAGCACTTCCAAGCATTCCTCCAACGACCGTGCTTAGTGACCAAGTCAAATAAGCTGAAATATTGGTTGCCAACGCCTTATTAGGAGTCCATTCTTGATTTTTAAATTGATTGTAATTTATAGCAAACGATTCATCCGCAAGGGTGTGACTAAAAATTAGGGTGAAAGGTAAAGACGGCTTTTTAATAAACCCCGACATACTGGAACTCATCAATAAATGACGTAGATTTAAAAAGAACGTCATTGTTATAATTGCTGAAATAGAAGCACCCATACTTACCATCGAAGCAGCCATAAATTGAGCAGCTCCTCCAAATACAAGCAGACTCATTAGAAAAATAGTTGGAGCATTGAACCCGGCATCATACAAAACCATGCCACCGGCTAAACCGAGAGGTACATAACTAATGATGACCGGATAGATTACTTTTAACCCATCCAACCAATCTTGTTTTTTCATTCTTCTCCCTCCTAAACAGACACATAACAGCTATTACATCAAAACACTAATTTTTTTCATTTTAATTTTGATTGTATCTCACTCTAACTTTTGATAATGTAAACTTATTGAACGACTAATGAAAGGAGTTGAAGTGTATGTTAAAAAGAATTATTTTCAGCTCTTTTTTTATCAGTGTCTTTTATTTTTTGGTGTATTTTTTTGTTCCAGCACTTAAAACAGCTGTTTATAGTGGCGGATTTTGGGCCATCTTACACGCTCTACTAGGAGTTATTTTGATTATCAATATTTTTGGGATCATCCTTTTCACGCTTCACTACTTATTTTCAGATCCGGATAAAACATAACATAAAAAGAGTGTTGAGAAAATCTCAACATTCTTTTTATGCATTTTTTTGATCAATCAGTGATCACTTCATGAATAAGAGGAATCGGTGCAGCTGAATCTGCTATTGTGATACCTTCCCAGATTTTTTGTTCAACTTCTGGTATTTCTTCTTTATTTGTATGGATCGTTAATAATGCTTCACCTTTTTTAACAGCATCGCCAACTTTTTTATGTAAGACGATCCCCACTGCTAAATCAATTTCACTTTCTTTTGTAGCACGTCCTGCTCCTAGAATCATAGCAGCGATCCCTAATTCATCCGCGATGATTTCAGAAATATATCCAGCTCTATTTGCTAAAATATCTACTTGATACTCTGCCTTTGGCAATAATTCCGGATTATCTATAACACTTATATCTCCACCTTGAGAAGCAACAAAGGTTTTGAATTTCTCTAAAGCTTTCCCATTTTCAATTGACTCTTCTAATAATGATCTTGCTTCATCTAAATCTTTTCCTATACCAGCTAAATGAACCATTTGACTACCCAATGTTAAACATAGATCTAATAAATCAGCTGGACCTTTACCGTTTAGAGTATCGATTGCTTCTTTAACTTCTAAAGCATTTCCAATTGCAAAACCTAAAGGTTGGCTCATATCAGAAATAACGGCCATTGTATTGCGTCCGACACTATTGCCAATCTGTACCATAGCATGAGCTAATAATCTAGCATCTTCTGTTGTCTTCATGAAAGCTCCTGCCCCAGTTTTCACATCTAAAACAATCGCATCTGCACCTGCCGCAATTTTTTTACTCATGATCGAACTTGCAATTAGCGGAATTGATTCAACAGTACTTGTCACATCTCTTAAAGCGTACAATTTTTTATCTGCCGGTGTTAAATTGCCCGATTGACCGACAACTGCTACTTTATTTTTATTTACTAATTCAATAAATTTTTCTTGTGTCAATTCTACATGGAAACCTGGAATCGATTCTAGCTTATCAATTGTTCCGCCTGTATGACCCAGACCACGTCCGCTCATCTTAGCTATTGGGACACCCAAACTAGCAACTAAAGGCGCTAGAACAAGCGTTGTCGTATCGCCTACCCCACCCGTTGAATGTTTGTCTACCTTGATTCCTTTGATTGCTGATAAATCGATTTCTTCTCCAGAATGGACGATACTCATGGTTAAATCACTTTTTTCACGGTCATCCATATCTTTAAAGTAAATTGCCATCAACATTGCACTCATTTGATAATCTGGGATCTTACCTGCTGTGTATTCTTCGATCATCGTATTTATTTCTTCAGTCGTTAATGCTTTTCCATGTTGTTTTTTTGTAATTAAGTCAACCATTCTCATTATCTTGTACCCCTCTATTTGAATTGATTTTTTATCACAATTACTAGAATTCTTTTCTCAATAGTTTCTTATTTGTAGAGTATTTCTAATGGATAACAGCCATTTTAGCTGCTGATTACCGAGCTTCTATGATTTCTAACCCTGACTCATGTCCTACAATAATAGTATTTACCCGGTTTAAGAATAATCCGTGTTCCATTACCCCTGTCAAGCCATCTAACCATTCTGCTAATGATTGCGGATCTTCTATTTTGGTCATATGCAAATCAATAATATAATGTCCACCATCTGTTAGATAGTTTTCTCCATCCTCATTTTTTCTCATTGTTGGATAGAAACCTTTCCCTTCAAAAATGCGCACTAATTGTTGGCTGCCATAAGGCATTACTTCTACGGGTAAAGGAAATGCACCCAACGTTTTGACCATTTTACTCTCATCGACGATCCATATCACTTTCTTTGAATAATCTGCAACGATTTTTTCGAATAAAAGAGCCCCACCTCCACCTTTTACGCCTTGATAATTAGCATCAATTTCATCTGCACCATCGATCGTTAGATCAACTGTTTCAACTTCATCAATGGTTTTTAGCGGAATGCCTAACTTTTCCGCCTGCTCCTTTGTTTGAGTTGAAGTCGTCACTCCGGTAATAGTTAGTCCCTCTTTGACACGTTTCCCTAAGGCTTCAACCATATAATAAGCAGTTGATCCAGTTCCCAGACCCACTACCATACCTTCTTTTACATATTCTGCAGCTTTTTCTCCAACTTGTTGTTTTAAATTCATTATCTTTACTCCTTCTGCTTCACGCTTTTATTCTTTATCAGTATAGCATAATACCAAATATATAGAGCGCTAACATGAACAAAATCAGTAAAAAGAGACTGAGATATAGATCCAAACCTCATTACCTATCGAAATATTAGTTCTAAAAGTAGCCTCATCCTTAAAAATGTAAGGTCAATGTAAGGTCATAGAACAAAAATAAATCAAACCTTTTATGATTCAAATATATAGGGTATATAATTTTTGGTGTTCATAGATTCGTTTGATCACTTACTTGAAATTTCTGCCGGAATAGGGGTTGCTTGTAGCCATGTAAAGTATTCAATGCGAATTACAGAACGTTATCGCTTCAGCGACTACGCTCTGTTTGAGGCTTGAAAGACTGGAAGACCAAAGGCTTCAAGGCGGTACCATGGCTCTCCACAAGCAAATCCGTTATTCCAGAAGTAATTTCTTTTGGAGCACCAATACCATTTTTCAAACAATCGATATGAGGCTATAATTTTTGGTATTCATAGATTAGTCTGGTCACTTACTTGAAATTTCTGGCGGAATAGGAGTTGCTTGTAGCCATGTAAAGTATTCAATGCGAATTACAAAGCGTTATCGCTTCAGCGACTACGCTCTGTTTGAGGCTTGAAAGACTGGAAGACCAAAGGCTTCAAGGCGGTACCATGGCTCTCCACAAGCAAACCCGTTATTCCAGAAGTAATTTCTTTTGGAGCACCAACACTATTTTTCAAACAATCGATATATAGAATAAAAAAGAATCTGTCATCAATTTTCTGATAACAAACCCTTTCTCTTATTCTCAATTCTTGAAAATCGCTGCGTGCCTAAACGGGAAGTTCAGCATCCTTTTATTTTCTGTGCATTTTGAATTCTAGGAAGTAGTCGTTGTAGATGCTGATGTATTCAGATCCTAAATCTTCATATACTTCTAGATTTTCCATCGTTGCTTCATTTGGATAGAATTGTTCGTCTTCTATTATCTCACTCGGTAAAAGTTTCATCGCTTCTTTGTTAGGTGTAGAATAACCAACGTACTCTGCATTTTGGGCTGCATTTTCTGGTTCCAGCATAAAATTAATAAAGGCATAAGCTGCATCAAAGTTTTTAGCTGTTTTTGGAATAACAAAATTATCGAACCACAAGTTTGATCCCTCACTTGGAATGACATAATGCAGATTTTCATTTTCCCATAACATCTCAGAAGCTTCTCCTGAGAAAGTTACAGCTGCTGCGGCCTCTTCTTGGATCATATACATTTTGATTTCATCCGCAACAATGGCTTTTACATTAGGGGTCAAACTTTCTAATTTTACAGCGGCTGCTGCTAATTGATCATCATCTTTTGAATTCAAAGAATGTCCTTCACTATTTAATGCCAATCCGATAACTTCACGCGCTCCATCGATCAGCATAAGCTCATTTGTTAATTCTTCACTCCACAAATCATCCCAATGTTGGATAGCCTTCTCATCGATGAATTTGTCATTGTAAATGATCCCCAAGGTCCCCCAAAAGTAAGGAATAGAATAGTGGTTATTTGGATCAAACAGCTGATCTAAAAATTGAGCATCAATATTATCGAGACCTCTTATCTTTGAGTGATCCAATTCAATCAGCAAGTTCTCATCGATCATTCGTTCAATCATGTATTCACTAGGGACGGCCAAATCATAATTCGTTCCCCCTTGTTCAATTTTTGTATACATAGCTTCATTAGAGTCGAAGGTTTCATAGGTTACTCTATAACCCGTTTCCTCTTCAAATTTAGTGATCAATTCTGGATCAATGTAATCTCCCCAGTTATACAAATTCAAACTATTTTCTCCTGTAATTCCTTGGGCCTTTTCCAATTGATTGGCACCAACATATAATCCGCCACAAATAGCTAAAATAACGATTATCATAACACCTAATTTTTTCATCGCATGCCCACCGCCTCAGCATGTTGTTGTTTTTTATTTTTTTGTTTTTTTGTCATATTGTGTTGTTGGATAAAGTAATAACCAATAACAAGAATCAAAGCGAAAATAAACAGCAAAGCACTTAGAGCATTGATTTCTAAGCTGACTCCTTGTCGCGCTCTTGAATAGATTTCGACTGCTAAGGTTGTAAAACCATTACCTGTTACAAAAAAGGTTACCGCAAAATCATCCAGTGAATAAGTGAAAGCCATAAAATAACCTGCTAAAATACCTGGAGCGATACTTGGCAAAACAATTTTCCCCATTACTTGCCAAGTATTCGCACCAAGATCTCGCGCGGCTTTGAGCATTGTGTCGTTCATTTCTTGTAATTTAGGTAAAATCATCAAGACAACGATTGGGATACTAAAAGCAACGTGTGACAATAAAACAGATATGAAGCCTAAACGAAATCCAATAAAGGTAAATAAAATCAAAAAACTAGCTCCAATAATAACATCAGGTGAAACCAATAAAATATTGTTAAAGCTCAATACGGCATTCCTGGTTTTCCTCTTCTTCAAGAAGTAGATCCCAATCGCTCCAAATGTACCAATAATAGTAGCTAGCAAAGAGGACAACAATGCAATAAGAAGCGTGTCCAAAACGATCCCAATCAAACGTGTATCTTCAAATACTGCTATATAATTGTCTAATGTAAAGCCGGTAAAGCTGTTCATTGTTCCACCATCATTGAATGAGTAAAAGATCAAAAAGGCGATTGGTGAATATAAAACGACGAACACAGCAATAAGATACAGATTAGACCATTTAAATCGTTTATTTTTCATTTACGAACTGCCCCTTTCTTTTTCTTTTCTCCCGTAAAGAGCATGATGAGGATCATTGCAATGATCAATACCACGCCGATCGTTGAACCCATTCCCCAATTTTGTGTAACTAAGAAATGTTGTTCAATAGCTGTACCTAACGTAATGACACGGTTTCCGCCAATTAAACGGGTCAACATAAAGAGTGATAACGATGGAATAAAGACCGCTTGAACACCGCTTTTAACGCCATTAAGGGTCAGAGGAAATACTACTCTTTTAAATGTTTCAAAACTATTTGCGCCTAAATCACGACTAGCTCTGATAAATGAAGGATTCATTTCTTCAAGTGCATTAAAAATAGGTAAAATCATAAATGGGATTTGAATATATGTCGCAACAACCAAGAAACTAAGATCGGTAAATAAAATTTGCTGTCTTCCTATTCCTACAAAAGAAAGAAAGTCGTTCACTGTTCCATTTGCACTAAAAATCCCAATAAAGGCATAAGCTTTCAATAATAAATTGATCCATGTTGGTAAAATAATCAATAAGAGCCATAATTGTTTATGTTTTGTTTTGCTTAACAAATACGCCGTTGGGTAACTAATGAATAATGTAAATATGGTGATCAAGAAAGCATACCAAAATGAATTCAAGGTCATTCTAAGATAGGTACCTGATTGAAAATATGTTTGATAATTCCCTAAAGTAAACTGCCCATCAACGTTGAAAAAAGATTGATATACGATCAAGATCAAAGGAGCAGCAACAAATAAGAGCAACCAAAAGGTGTAGGGTATAAAATAGAATACATTAGCTTTTTTTGTCATTTTTCTCCTCCTATTCTTCTTCGTAACTTTCAAGACGAGCGTCAAATTCTTGTTCTGATTCATTAAATCGCATAACGTGGATGTCTTCTGGTTCAAAGTACAAGCCTACTTCATTTCCAACGACCGCTTTTTTAGTCGAGTGCACCATCCATTCATTGTTGTCTTGGTCATAGCCGATGATCTCATAATGCACACCGCGGAATAATTGCGTGTCTACTTTGACTGACAGCTTTCCTTTTTCGACTGTGGTTAAGACTAAATCTTCTGGACGTAAAACGACTTCTACTTTTTCATTTGGCTTCATTCCCGCATCTACACACTCAAATGTATGCCCAACAAAGGCAACTTCATAGTCTTGGACCATTGTGCCTTTAATGATATTGCTCTCCCCAATAAAGTCTGCCACATAACGATTGATCGGTTCATCATAAATATCTACTGGTGTACCGCTTTGAATGATCTCGCCGTTTTTCATCACAAAAATCTCATCACTCATGGCCAAAGCTTCTTCTTGATCATGTGTAACAAAAACAAACGTGATTCCCAAACGTTGTTGTAATTCACGCAACTCATACTGCATTTCTGTTCTCAATTTCAAATCGAGAGCCGATAACGGCTCATCTAATAGCAATACTTCTGGTTCATTCACTAATGCACGCGCAATAGCTACTCTTTGACGTTGTCCGCCAGACATTTCGCTGATCGCACGGTCTTCGTAGCCCGATAATTGAACCATTTTCAACACATCTTCTACTTTATTTTTGATAACTTTTTTGTCTAATTTTTTGATTCTTAACCCAAAAGCTACGTTCTCAAAGACATTCATATGCGGAAATAACGCATAATCTTGGAAAACTGTATTTACTTTGCGCTTATTTGCAGGTACATCATTAACTTTTTTACCTTCTAAAGTAATCGTTCCTTCTGAAGTTTCAGTAAAACCGGCAATTAAATTTAGAATCGTTGTTTTTCCACAACCAGATGGTCCAAGCAAAGTATAAAATTTACCACGTTCAATTTCAAAATTGATATTTTTCAAAACCGGATCGTCATCCTCGTATTGTTTTATTACCTTTTCAAATGTAATAATTGCATTCTCTGTCATTTCTCTTACTCCCTTATAGTAAATTTTATTGGTTGATCAACAAATCATGTTGATGGACTATCCTGATTTTTTTCTTAAGTAGAAGAATTTGTTTGTGAATATTTAAGAGGAACTTTTATTACTCTAGAAATTTCGTGTGCTCAAAGATAAGAATCGGTGACTACTAGTAACAATAAACTTTCCTCATTACCGTGATTAATGATCTGATGCTTTTGTGTAGCATGAAAATAAATAGATTCTCCTTTTTTAGCAAAATACCGTTTCAAACCTATCTCGATACAAATTTCGCCCTCTAATACAAAGCCAAATGTTTCAGCTAATGAAGGACTAAATTCTTTAAATTGACCTTTTTCAGTCAATTTCAGAAAAACAGGTTCCATTTCATTTTCATTTGATCCCGGAACAAGCCATTTGATCTCATAGCCTTTCTCGTCATCTTCATAGACAGTCATCTCATCTTTTGTATACACTACTCGTTGCTCTTCTTGTTTTTCATCAAAGAAGTCTCTTGGGCTGCACCCCAAAACTTCTAAGATATCAAAAAAAACTTCCATTGATGGGACGCTTAAATCTCTCTCAACTTGAGAAATGTATCCTTTGCTCAAATTGGTGCGTTCTGCTAATTCCTCTTGTGTTAAATTTTTTTGGATCCTTAAGTTTTTTATTTGATTCCCAATTTCCATGAAAGCTCTCCTTTGAGTCTTAGTTTACTGATAGTAAACTAAGACTCACTAATGTTCACTCACAGTAAACTGCATGTTTACCACAACCTTTTATAGTATAAATCCTTTTAACTAAAAAGCAAATAAAAAATTGTGCTCAGCTTCTGCCGAACACAATTTTTTATTTGCTTTATCAAACTTTTTTTTACTGGTCATTCTTCTCCGATTATTCTTACTTCGGTTATCAATTCAACACTATTCTTTTCGAAAATGACTTCTTGGATATGGTGGATCAATTCGATGTAATCTGTTGCTGTTGCATGATTGATGTTTACAATAAATCCTGCATGTTTCATCGAAATTTGAGCTCCACCCCATATTTTCCCTTGTAAACCAGCTTCTTGAATCAGTTTTCCAGTAAAATATCCTGTTGGGCGCTTAAAGACACTGCCACATGAAGGATATTCTAAAGGTTGTTTAGACTCTCTTAAAAAGGTGAATTCATCCATTCGTTCTTTTATATCGGCAGAATGTCCTTTTTTCAATTGAAAAACAACCTCTAAGACGATATCTTGGATCTCTTGAATGCGACTATGACGGTAACCAAATTCTAACTCTTGGTTGTCAAATGTCTTTAATTCACCTTCACGTGTCAATACTGTGACTGATTCAATGACTTCACTCACTTCACCATCATAAGCGCCAGCATTCATATAAACTGCTCCGCCAATGCTCCCAGGGATCCCGCATGCAAATTCTAACCCCGTCAGTTCAGCTTCATAAGCTGCATATGAAGTATCGATCAAACGTGCTCCACTTTGAACACTGATTCTTTTATTTTCAATAATTATCTGTTTCATCTCCGTTAATATCATGACGACTCCATGTATGCCACCGTCTTTAACGATTAGATTGCTTGCATTTCCTAAAACAGTCAATGGTAATGCTTCTTCTTTTATCCACATTACAACATCTTTAATTTCTTCTGCTGTTTTTGGAAAAACCAAGATATCCGCCGGACCGCCTGTTTTAGTATACGTATAAAGAGACAAAGGTTCATTTTCTTTTATGATCAAATTTGGGAACTGCTTCTTAATTTCTTCAATTAACATAGTATTTAATACCCTTTCGTATGAGTTGAGCTGATTGCTCCACTTTTTTATAGATTTAATATACTGTTTTATACGACAAGGTATTCCCCTTATCATACTTAGTTTACCATGCCTTACTTCTTTTTTGTAGTTTGGAACAGCTTTCGATAAAAAGATTTAGTGATTTCTTAACATAACCCACGTTCCAAAAAACAGGTCTGGGACATTTGCCCAAAACCTGTTTGCTGATCAAAACAACTCATTTACCGATCATTCAATAAATAAATCGCTTATTTTAATTTATTCAAGTAATCGTAACGTTCAAATACTTTCGACTCTGCTATCCCAACGAGAATAATACCTTCTTCTATATGGTAATCTGGGCTGAAAGAGACATCCATCCGTTTTTGACCTGTTTTTCTGATCCCAATAATGTTGATTTCATATCTTTGACGTAAATCTAAAACCTCAAATGTTTTTCCGATCCAACGAACGGGCGGTTTAAATTCGATGACTGCATAATCTTCATCCAAATCGACAATATCGGTGATGTGCCTTCTTAAAAAATTCTTAGCAACCCGAGCTCCAGCTTCTTTTTCAGGACGTATTACCTTGGTTGCACCGATTTCATAAAGGACTTCCATAAAAGATTTGTTTTTCGCTTTTGCAATGATTGAATGGATACCTAATTTTTTACAATTCATGATAGCTAAAACGCTGGCTTCTAAACTCGTACCTGTTGCAACCACTACTACATCACAATTTTCTAAACCGATTCTTTTTAGAAAATTCAAATCTGTGATATTTCCTTGTACGGCTTGGGTCACATAAGGTTCAATGCGTTCAATATTATCCAAATCTATGTCAACTGCAATAATATCACAATTGAATTCACTTAATTCTTTAGCAATTGATGATCCAAAGACTCCAAGGCCTAATACACCGATCGTTTTTACTGGCATTTCAATGTTCTCCTATCCAATTAAAATTGTTGTCTTTGCATACAATTGATCTTTTGTCTTTCTACTTTTGCGACTCAAACTCAATAATATGGTAATAGGTCCGATTCTGCCGACAAACATCAAAATCATTAACACGACGTGACTAATATGTGATAGTTCTGGCGTTAAATTCACACTAGCACCCACTGTCCCCAAAGCAGACACTGCTTCAAACAGTAAAAACAAGAACGGTTGATCTTCTACTAGCATTAATACACTGACACCAGCTAATAAAAAACAAGTAAAGGTTACAACAACCACGATCGCGCGACGGACAGTTTCAAATGGGATCGTATGATGAGCGTAGTTGACATGTTTTTGCCCTTTAATTTCACTTACGATCAACAACGCTATTAGTGCAAAAGTCGTAGTCTTGATCCCACCTGCTGCTCCACCGGGAGATCCGCCGATAAACATTGCACCTATGAAAAATAATAATGAAAAAGGTTCTACTAGTTCATAATCAAGTGTAGCAAATCCCGCTGTTCTCATTGTTACAGTTTGGAAAAAGGAAGCTAATAGTTTTTGCCCAACTGTGAAACTCCCAATCGAATTAGGATTATTCCATTCAACTAGTAAAAAGACCACTGTTCCGATAACAATCAAAGCCACTGTCATATTGATAGCTAATCGAGTATGAGTTTTCAACTTGCGATACAATCGTTTCAACCCGCCTCTAGCCTTGTTCTTTAAAATAGATTGGACATTATACGTAACGTCAAACCAAACTGAAAAACCGATACCACCCAGAATAATCAAAGTAGTCACCACTAAATTCACTAATGGATCATGAACGTACTCTTGCAAACTTTGCGTACCAATATTATCAAAGCCCGCATTACAAAAAGCTGAGACGGCTAAAAATAAAGAGACAAACAGCCCACTAGCTAACCCAAAATCTGGTACAAATCTAAAAGCTAACAAGAACATCCCTACTCCTTCAATCACAAAAGTGTATCTAAGGATAGATGTTAAATATGTCTTGAAATCACCTAATTCATCACGGTTAAGGGCTTCTTTGACCGCTATCGTATTTGAATAACGCATCTTTTTACCCATTCTCATAATTAGTGTAGCAAGTATGGTCATTAATCCTAGTCCGCCTATCTGCATGAGAATGATACAAATAATTTGACCAAAAAGAGTAAACGATGTTGCAATAGGTAATGTGGATAAGCCTGTTACACAAACCAAGGAGACGGCTGTAAATAAATTGTCGAAGTAAGTTGTTTCTGAAGTTTCAAGATTACTTATAGGAAGTGATAATAAAACTGATCCTATAACGATCACAAATATAAAGCTAATAGCAATTTTTGCAGCCGGAGGAATACTCCTGAGCTTTTTTGAAAACATTTTTTCTCCTCTTTCTTTCATTTTCATATACGAATGTATTATAATCTTTAATACATAAAAGTAAAGCCCTATTCCGTTTATGAAAAAATGCCCATTGATTTTATTTGTCGTTGCTGTTTTTTTGTTCGTATTCGTCTACAATCAGCTGGCAAATACGGTGGCTCTCTAAAGAGGATCCCATACTGACAGGATTTTCTTTGCTTTGGAATCCGTCTATTGCTGAACGAATCAATGGAGCAAAACCTCTCTTTTCAAGCGTTTGCTCCCAGTCTCCGAATGTAAAGACTTGTTTTTGTCCAGCCGTTTCAACTTCATAATCGGTTAAATTCATTACACGATGGGTCCCTGTTAGAGACTGCACTTCAACCGATTCAGCATTGGCCCCTGAAACGTAATTCATCGTCGCAATGCACTCGGTATGTTCTGTTGTTAAGTGTAATACGCACGTTTTCAAATCGCCGTTTTCTTCTTTTATATTAAAATGAGTTTTGATAACAGGTTCGTCTAATAAAAATATTGCCGTATCAACGACATGGATAAATAGATCATAAATAGCATACTTTACGTTCCCTAAACTATTAGGTTTAGTTTTTTGGATCAAAATCATATTTTTGTTTGGAACTTCTTTCACCTTTTGAATCATTGGAGCGAAACGTCGATTAAAACCTGTGATAAGTAAAACATTTTTTTCATTCGCTAGATCCATTAATGCTTTCACTTCGTCAATATTTTCGCTGATTGGTTTATCTACATAGACATGGATGCCTTTTTCAATGCATTGTCTGATAAGAGCTTCATGAGTGTGAGTAGCGGTATGTATAAAAACAGCTTCAATACCACTGCTGAGTAACCCTTCTATAGAAGAATATAAATTTTTGATGCGGTATTTTTTGCCAATTTTAGTTAATTTTTCTTGATCTCGCGTGAATAAATGCCAGTCTATTTCCTTATCTATTGCCATCATTACTGGAAGATAAGCTTTTTGAGAAATATTTCCTAACCCAATGATCCCTATTTTCATTATTCGTACCCTCTTTCTTCTTCATTTTCATTTTCACCTCATATCCTATCATATTTCACATCACTTTGCCTTTTTATATGCATGAGAGTTTACTATTTATTTTAGTTTTGTACAATAAGGATAGGCTGATAATTTAGGAGGAAACAACTAATGAAATTTATCTCATGGAACGTCAATGGCTTACGAGCAATCATTAAAAAAGGGTTTATGGAAATTTTTGAAGAATTAGATGCTGACTTCTTTTGCTTGCAAGAAACTAAGCTCCAAGAAGGCCAGATAGAGTTTGAATTACCCGGATACTATACTTACTGGAATTATGCAGAAAAAAAGGGGTATGCAGGAACAGCAATTTTTACCAAGCATGAAGCTTTATCTGTAGTAACCGGTATTGGAAAGCCTGAACATGATCAAGAAGGACGAGTCATCACTTTAACCTACCCTAATTACTATGTTGTCAATTGTTATACCCCTAACTCTCAAAGTGAATTGAAACGTTTGGCTTATAGGATGCAGTGGGAAGATGACTTTTTGGCATATCTAAAAATGTTAGACTCTGAAAAGCCAGTGATTCTCTGTGGCGATTTAAATGTAGCTCATAAAAATATCGATTTAAAAAATTGGAAAACAAATCAACAAAATGCCGGGTTCAGTGAAGAAGAACGCATGAAATTTTCTACTTTATTAGATAATGGCTTTATTGACACCTTCCGTTACTTTCACCCCGATTTAGAAGGTGCTTATACTTGGTGGAACTACCGCTTTAACGCCCGTAAAACGAATGCCGGTTGGCGAATCGATTATTTTTGTGTTTCTAAACGCCTACAAGATCAATTACAAGAAGCCAACATTCTTAAAGATATCGTTGGATCAGATCACTGTCCAGTAGAACTGACTTTAAAAGATTTAGTTTAAAGTCAGTTCTACTTTGCTAGTTTTAACTACCATTGCAACAAAAAATAATTTTTGTTGCAAAATCATCTTCAACATTATATAATATTGAAGATGAAATCAATAATTTTTCATAAGGGAGTAACTGGCAGCAACAGCTGTGGCAACGTCACCAACAAGTAGATTTGCAATGATCTTCTGGTGTTGTCTTAAATAGTGAGACTTATGCACATTGTTCTCTATAAGGGACAATTTTGCATAAGTCTCTTTTTTTATCAACTTTACTAACTATCAATTAAAGGAGGATATTAAGTGAATAAAAACAAGCTTAGCTAATGATTCTAGTAACGGTTTACGATAATCATTTCCAATTAATAAAACTTGTTTGATGCGCATGTATATGCTACTATTTTTGACAAATGTATTATTTTTTATTTCTTTTTAACAACCGATTTTATCAGCAAATGATTATTTGTGAGTAAAACGGCTAATCTTTTTATGAGAGGGTGTATCACTTGGAAAATTATCAAAAAGACCAAAAAACAATATTAAAAGAATTACAGACTTCACCTGAAGGATTACAGGAAGCCGAGGTCAAAAAGCGCCAAGAACGTGATGGCTTGAATGAATTAAAACAAAAAGAAAAAGACTCCGTTCTTAAATTATTTTTAACAACTTTTAAAGATGCAATGGTTATCGTATTACTGATCGTAGCAGTCATCCAAATGGCCTTAGGTTCAGTAGTAGAATCACTGATTATTTTTGCCGTTTTAATGATCAACTCTGTCATCAGTGTTATCCAAACAAAGAAAGCTGAAAGCTCTCTTGATGCCTTATCCAGTCTTTCGGCTCCCGAATCAAAAGTGATTCGAAACGGGATCAAAATCACGATCCCCGCAAAGGAACTGGTTGTAGGAGATATCGTGATTTTAGATGCTGGCGACTATGTCCCAGCTGATGGACGATTGTTAGAAGCTGGATCACTTCAAATCAATGAAGGAATGCTAACTGGTGAATCTGTTCCGGCAGACAAAGATATTGCTATTGTTGAAAAAGAAGTACCCGTCGGTGATCGTTCAAATATGGTTCATAGTGGAACCTTAGTAACTTATGGTCGCGGATTAGTTATTATCACAGGTACAGGTAACAACACTGAAATTGGTAAAGTAGCCGACTTGATCGATAATGCAGTTACTAAACAGACACCGTTGCAAAGAAAACTAGATGATTTCAGTAAAAAATTAGGTTTCGGTATTCTTATCCTTTCAATTCTTATTTTCGCTATCCAAGCATCTCGTATTTTCTTTGGTGGTGCAACAGATGTGAATACAGAATTGTTGAATGCCTTCATGTTCGCAGTTGCGGTTGCAGTTGCAGCTATTCCTGAAGCCTTACAATCTATCGTCACAATCGTTCTTTCTACCGGAACAAATAAAATGGCTAAAAAACATGCCATTATTCGTAAACTGCCAGCTGTTGAAACTTTAGGTTCGACAAGCGTTATTTGTACTGATAAAACTGGTACCTTAACACAAAACAAGATGACGATCGTTGATTACTTTTTACCAAATGGACAAACAGGCGAATTCAATTCCACGCCTGATACATGGTCAAAAGATGAAGCTCGTTTAATGCAGATCGCTGTTTTGGCAAACGACTCAAATATCAATGCAGAAGGACAAGAAATTGGTGACCCTACTGAAATTGCTATGATTGCTTTCAGTAACAAAGTCAACAAACCTTACCACGAATTACGTTCCACTTACCCTAGATCTGCTGAGTTGCCTTTTGACTCAGATCGTAAGTTGATGTCTACCGTTCATGAGATAGATGGCGAAAACCTGATGTTAACAAAAGGTGGTCCGGATGTCGTGTTTGGTCTCAGTTCAAAAATATTGGTCGATGGAGAAGTTGTTCCTTTAACAGATGAAAGATTAAAAGCTTTATCTGATCAAAATGAGATCTTTTCAGATCGTGCTTTACGTGTATTGGCTTTCGCATATAAGCCAGTTGCAGAAGGACACACTATTGAATTTGAAGATGAGAATGATCTGATTTTAGTTGGTTTAGTGGCAATGATCGATCCACCTCGTGAAGCTGTTTACGGCGCTGTGGAACAAGCTAAAAAAGCGGGAATCAAAACGGTCATGATCACAGGGGATCACAAAACAACTGCACGTGCAATTGCTCGTGATATTGGGATCTCAGAACCAGACGATATCGCTTTGACTGGTCAAGAATTAGATGCCCTAAGTGAAGAAGAATTAAATGCTAAATTAGAAAAAATTTCTGTTTATGCTCGTGTTTCTCCTGAAAATAAAATCAGAATCGTCCGTGCTTGGCAAAATAAAGACAAGGTTTCTGCTATGACAGGTGACGGCGTTAACGATGCTCCAGCCTTGAAACAAGCAGATATCGGAATTGCAATGGGAAGTGGGACCGACGTTGCTAAAGATGCAGCTGCAATGGTTTTGACTGACGATAACTTTGTTTCGATCATCAGTGCCGTTGAAGTTGGACGTAACGTGTTCGATAACATCAAGAAAGCAATTGCTTACCTATTTGCCGGTAACCTTGGTGCTATTATCGCAATCATAGCTGCTTTGCTTATGAATTGGGTAAATCCTTTTACGGCTTTACAATTGCTATTTATCAACTTGGTAAACGATTCTGTCCCTGCAATTGCACTAGGAATGGAAAAAGGTGAACCAAACGTTATGGAACGTGACCCTAGAGATCCAAATGAAGGCATCTTTGCAGGTGACACATTAAGATCTGTTCTTTTCCGTGGTGTGCTGATTGGTTTTGCTGTTATCATTTCTCAATTCGTTGGATTAAGTTATTCAAATGAAATGAGTATTGCTATGGCCTTTACAACACTTATCTTAGCTCGTACATTGCAAACATTCCCAGCACGTTCAAATACTCAAACTGCTATTGGAGCAGGTTTCTTCTCTAATATCTATGCTATTTACGCCGTGCTATTTTGTTCTGTTTTATATATTGTTACAGTTCTTCCAGGTGTTCGTTCAATCTTTAATATTCCAGATGATTTTGGTTGGGAACAATGGGGAATTGCTGCAGGTTTAGCTGTAGTTGCTGTTATCCTAATGGAATTAGCTAAATTTATCCCTCATAAAAAAGAAGTTTAAAATAAGCTGACTTACTAAAAAATAAAAGCTATCGTTTGCTGAATTGTCAGCTGACGATAGCTTTTTTTATTGAAAAATTTTACTAGTAACTTCTACTTAAATCGTTTATACTATTAAGCGAATACTTGTTCGAGGAGGGAAAACATGAATTTTGTCGCATTAGATTTTGAAACGGCTAACCATCAACGTCATAGCGCCTGTTCAGTTGCACTGACCGTCGTTCGAAAAAGCCAGATTGTTGATCATTATTATTCTCTTATTAAACCAGAAACTGAATTTTTTTGGCGCAATGTACAAGTCCATGGCATTACCGAAAAAGATGTTCAAAATTCTCCCTCTTTTCCAGAGGTTTGGGAAAAAATAATGCCTTTCTTCACTGAAAAAAAATTGATTGTCGCTCACAATCTTCCATTTGATCGTGGCGTTTTACAAGGTTGTCTTGATTATTACCAGTTACAACAGCCCCATTTTCAAACACTTTGTACCGTTCAAAGCAGCCGAAAATTAATCACTGAAATTCCTAACCATAAATTAAATACGGTCTGTGATCACTTAGGTATTGGTTTAGAAAATCACCATAATGCACTAGAAGACAGCAATGCCTGTGCAGCTATTCTGCTTTATCTAGAAGAGCATTTTGGAACTGACCCCCTAAAGAAATTAGTTAAATATGTGTAATTAAAGAATGAGAAAAGTAGGCTGCTCATCAGGAAACTGGTGCACGGACTCTTTTTTTATTATATATATATCGATTGTCTAAAAAAGATATTGGTGTTTAAAAGAAATTTCTTCTGGAATAACGGGTTTGCTTGTGGAGAGCCATGGTACCGCCTTGAAGCCTTTGGTCTTCCAGTCTTTCAAGCCTCAAACAGAGCATAGTCGCTGAAGCGATAACGCTCTTTAATTCGCATTGAATACTTTACATGGCTACAAGCAACCCTATTCCGCCTGAAATTCCAAGTAAGTGATCAGACTAATCTTACTTGAACATTTTGATAAAAAGAGTGAAAGGTACTATAGTCAATTGCAGGTCCATTTTCTACCGATGAAGCACCTTTTAGAGGTACCTTTAGAATCAATAGTTGGATAATCAAAGAGGTTTTTCCCTAAGTCCTAGCCTCCTACTATAAAGAAAATAGCATTATAGATTCCACCGTCGTGGCTTCTTCTATAATACTAATCTTAATATGTTTTAAATTTCGCCAATCATCATGCTCATCAAGCAAACATCTAAATAGTCATCTTCGTCTTTGACTCCTCTAGGCATGATGGCTTCTAGTTTAAAACCCATTTTTTCGTATAGGTGGCGAGCTCGTTCATTGCGAGCTTGAACAGTCAACTCGACTCTTTTCAAATGACTTGACGGACTATTTGCCCATTCAATCAATTGTTCCATCATCATTGTGCCTAATCCTATTCCCCAATAGTCCTTTGCAATCGAAATGCTGATATCCCCAATGTGTTTTAGTTTTGGACTTTTATTTCCATGAACTTCAGCGATTCCAATAATTTCTTCCTTATCTAAGGCTACTAGCAGAACAGTCACATCGGATTCTAGAATTAGTTTGATTTCTTTTTGTTTGGCCTCGATTGTTTGGCCTGGTCCCTCAGATCCCATTGTCATATACCCTGTTTCAAGAGCAATTTTTTGTAAATGGTTCAATAGTTTTTCAGCATCACTCGGAATAGCTTCTCGTATTTTCATTGTACCTATCATTTATTTTCACCAAGCTTGGCTTCAAATTTTAGCATCAATTCTTCATACCTTTTTCCAACCGGATAAAAAGTCAACTCGCGTTCCATTAGGTCTTCTCCAACAGGGATAAGCTTGATTTGTAAATACTCTTGGGGTAAGTCTTCCGGAATAAAGGTTGCCCACTCGACGATCGATACTCCATCCCCTTCGAAATATTCTTCTAGACCTAGATCTATTGCGCCAGTCTCTTCTAGTCGGTACACATCCATATGATACAACGGTAATCTTCCTTCTAGGTATTCTCTAATGATCGTATAGGTTGGACTTTTAACAACTTTACTAATTCCAAGTCCTTCTGCTAAACCTTTTGTAAAAGTCGTTTTCCCAGCTCCAAGATTCCCTTCCAAAAGAATAAGATCTCCAGGTTCAAGTAGTTCTGCTAGCTTGGCAGCTACTGTTTTTGTTTGTTCTTCATTTTTTGCTTTAATGGGATTCATGTTATTCTCCTCTACTCATTTATGTTTTATTGTAATTCAAGTATTTGAAAATAGCCAAACAAAAATCAATGAAGTACGACAAAAACGATTAGGCTCGAATCCGCTAGAGGGAATCGAGCCTGTTTTTCTAGATTGTATCCTAGAATAATTATTTTGAATGAATATGAAGCATTTGTATCAACCTCATGATTTTATTACTCTAAATAACCTATTCACTACATACCGTTATTCGTTGATCAATAAATTGTTGGTTTTCAATTTCATCAACTAACGCAAGAGCAAAATCAGCATAACTTATTTCGCTTTCTCCCTTGCTGTTAGTTAACAATCGATCTTTACCCAGTTGATACTTTCCAGTTCTTGGACCTTTAGGATCAAAGAAAGCTGATGGACTTAGATAAGTCCAATTGACATCTTCAGTTAATTTTAATTGATCAAACGCTTTTCCCATATTGAAAGCTGCCGGTTTAGCTTCTTCAGGAAAGTCAGGCGTATCCATCAAACGCGTTGTCATCGCATCATCTACGTACAAGCTTCCTGCTCCGCCAACAACAATTAAACGTGGTGTTTCATGACCTTGTATTAACGACACAATATAGGACAAACTTGTTTGATGTAATTCTTCTCTTCCGACTGGAGCATTAAATGCATCGACTACTACATCTAAATTTTTTATATCCTCATATGTTAGTTCATATAAATCTTTTTCAATATAATAGCTATCTCTATTGTCTGGTAATTTGGAAGCATTTCGAATCAAAGGGATAACTTCATGACCTCTGATCAATGCCTCTGCTGAAATTTTTGAACCTGATTTACCCGTTGCTCCGATAATTCCGATTTTCATTAAATCCCCTCCTATTCATCTATTATAGTAAGAACGTATTCAATTGAGCAACTATTCTATCTTTATCCAAAAAAAAAAGAAGAATAGGATATAAATCCAAGCCTCATAACCTATCCAACTATCGGTTCTGAAGATACCTCTAAAAAGTGCATCATCGGTGGGAAATGAACCTGCATTTGACTATTTCCATTAAAAATCTACGTACATAAACGTACTCCTCTATCTATGCTCCAGATTCATAGAATTTATAATTTTAACTATCAATAAATCAGTTTGATCACTTACCTGAAATTTCAGGCGGAATAGGGTTGCTTGTAGCCTAAAATGAAGCACTGTGGGCAAATAACGCCCAAGTGTATCATGTTTATAAGCTGCTAAAGCAACAACAACCATGACAACTTTCTTTTAGACTTCAGGCGCTTCCATGGCTCTCCACAAGCAAACACGTTATTCCAGAAGAAATTTCTTTTAACACACCAACACCTTTTTTAAGCAATAGAACAAAAAAAGAATCTTTTCATCAGTTTCCTGATAAAAAGATTCTTTTTTTTATTCTAAGCCAGTTATATCCCAGCCAATTTTTCGGATAATTTTAGTCCATTAATGTTTGATTAGCTGTAATGATAGTCAATTTATAAACGTCTTCTTCATTACATCCACGTGATAAATCAGAAATTGGTTTGTTTAATCCTTGCAAAATCGGTCCAATAGCTTCAAAATTACCAAAACGTTGCGCAATTTTGTAGCCAATATTTCCTGATTGTAATTCAGGGAAAACAAAGACCGTTGCTTGTCCAGCAACTTTTGAATCTGGTGCTTTTTGTTCAGCAACAGATGACACGTAAGCAGCATCAAATTGCATTTCGCCATCAATTTCGTATTGAGGAGCTAATTTTCGGGCGATTTCAGTTGCTTCTGCCACTTTAGTAGCTTCTTCAGCGACCGCTGATCCTCTAGTTGAAAAGCTTAACATAGCAACCTTTGGTTCAATGCCAAACATTTCTGCTGTTTTAGCACTTTCTACAGCGATTTCAGCTAATTCTTGAGCATTTGGATTTACATTGATCGCGCAATCTGAGAATAAGTATCTTTCTTGTCCACGACCACGCATCATGATGAATGCCCCACTTGTACGGCTAATACCTGGTTTTGTTTTAATGATTTGCAATGCAGGACGAACTGTTTCACCTGTTGAGTGGATCGATCCACTTACTAAACCATCAACTAATCCCATATAAGTTAACATTGTACCGAAGTAGTTTTCATCTTTTAGTAATTCAATTGCTTTTTCTTCTGTTACTTTCCCTTTGCGACGTTCTACAAAAGAAGCAACCATCTCATCTAATTTATCATAATTAGCGGGATCAATAATTTCAATTTTTTCTACATCAAAACCACGAACTTTTGCAGCTTCTTTAACGACTTCCGGATTTCCGATCAATACTGGCTGAATCAAATCTTCAGCGGCCAAACGAACTACGGCACCAATAATACGATGTTCTGATCCTTCTGGGAATACGATTCGTATTTTTTTCCCTTGTATTTTTTCTGATAAACTTTCGATTAGTTCCAAGCTAACTACCTCCACAAATTTTGTTTTTATATACTTTCCTATCATACTATTATTTGCTTAGAAATGACAGTCTTTTGGGGTCTTAGACTATTAGTATTACTTATTGAATGTATCTGGGAAGCTGCCAATTTATCGGCTGTTCCCCAAATTTGATCAACGCCTCATTTGCCTTAGAAAATGGTTTTGACCCGAAAAATCCACGGTAAGCTGATAAAGGACTCGGGTGAACAGATGTCAGCACAACATGTTTTGTTTCATCGATCAATGCTCTTTTCTTTATCGAAGGGGTCCCCCATAAAATAAATACCATCGGTTGGTCTCGATCACTCAATTTTTTAATAATAGCATTGGTCAGTTCTTCCCAACCCTTCCCTTTGTGTGAATGAGCTTGTCCTTTTTGAACGGTCAAAACAGTATTTAACAACAATACACCTTGTTTAGCCCAAGCTTCTAGATAACCATGATTTGCAGGAGGGATCCCTAGATCACTTTCTAATTCTTTATATATATTAGCTAGTGACGGAGGAATTTTCACATCGGGTAAAACCGAAAAACTCAATCCATGGGCTTGATGGGGTCCATGATAAGGATCTTGTCCTAAGATCACTACTTTCACTTCATTATATGGGGTCCATTCAAAAGCTTGCCAAATATGTTGTACTTCTGGATAGATAACCGTTTCTTGGTACTCATGCGCAAGGAATTTTTCCAATGACTTATAAGAGGACGTAAGCGTTTGTTCTTGCAAGATTGGCAGCCAATCATTTTCTACAGTTAAGTTCACTATAACTTCCTCCTTGTCTTTAGCAGACTTTACCCCTATCCTACAAGAATTCCAAATTTCCTACAAGTAATGATAGTCATTTGATTTTTCCTTTTGTTCTTAAATGATCCCTTCTTTTTGACAAATCATGACAAAAAAGGCGATATGCGTTTATTTTATTACTATTAATGGTAAAATTAGTAATACAAACAAATTTTGGGAGGAACCAAAGATGATAGAGCTTATTGTATCCGATATGGATGGAACATTATTAAATGAAAAGATGAAGGTTTCTGAAATAAATGCCAAAGCCATTAAAGAAGCGATGAAACAAGGAATTCACTTCATGGTAGCTACAGGGCGCGGGTTTACAGAAGCAAAACCGTTGCTTGAAGAAGTTGACATTAACTGTTCATTTATCACTCTTAATGGAGCTCAAGTTTATAACGAAGAGGGCCATGTCATTCAAAATATTGGAATTGGTAAAAAAACGGTGCACGAAATCGTATCCGAGATAAAGAAGAGAGGCCTTTATTGTGAGATGACAACGTCAGATGGAATTTACTCAGATAATAAAGCTAAACGTATCGAGTCCGTTGCTTCTTTATTGTATGAAACAAATCCAGACACTACTTATAAAATGGCCGTTGTTTTAGCAGCAGCCCGTTTAGAAATCATGAATATCAATTATGTTGAGGATTATGAACAACTTGTACACGATGAATCTATTGAGATTTTAAAAATCATTACGTTCAGTGATGATGGCCGAAAAGTACTGGGACCACTTTCAGAGGAGCTTGAAAAATCAGGGAATCTTGCTATTACAGCTTCCTTTGTCAACAACATTGAAATCAATAACATTAACGCACAAAAAGGAATCGCTCTTGAAGAAGCTGCAAAAAAATTAAATATCCCGCTTGAAAACATCATGACACTAGGGGATAATTTCAATGATGTATCTATGCTAAAAGTAGCAGGATATAGTTTTGCCATGGAAAATGCTGAGGAAGAAGTCAAAACATATGCTAAATATCGCACGACTAGCAACAATAACCATGGCGTAGCACACGCAATCAAACTTGCATTAGATGATAATTTAGCTTCAGCTAAGGCTCCTGAAGTTATAAAAAGTACTAAACAAAAAAATTAGTCCCTCAACTAATCTCTGGGTAACAGTTCTCCGCTCTTTTTCGTTGTTATTAGTAGGTTAACGATCTAGTTGATCTATCTACTAAATGAAGGGAGAGTATAACATGGATGCAAGTACACAGTGGCTTTCTACCGTAACTGAGATTATTGGTAATGTTGGTTTCCCCATCTTTATCGCATTATTTCTGCTTCAGCGTATGGAAACAAAACTTGATGACGTAGTAAAAGCTCTGCACGAATTAGGTCAAGCTATTAAATCAGCTATTTAAGGAAAAGCCCATCTTAATTTTAAGGTGGGCTCTTCTTTACATAACTTTATATTTCGTTTTGTACCAATTTTTGGTATAATTAAAGAAAATATGTATCCGCTTAAATTACCTTTAGAGGGGCGTTTATTATGGTACTTCTTTATATGAAACAAGAATATGTTTCAAGCCACGAGAAGATACTCGTGAAAAATGAACGAGGCAAAGATATCTACCTTATTTCAGGTGAATGGGGCAGAGTTGGTGATAAACTGTCTTTATATAGCATAGATGGGACATTGCTTGTAGAAGTCAAACAGACTGTGTTATCCTTATTTCCTAAATTTGATATCTATATCCAAGGTAAAAAAGCTGGTTCGATCACTAAGCACCGTAACTTAAGAAATGTTTATTTTAAAGTTACACCGCTAGATTGGATGGTAACTGGCGATTTTTACAATCATGACTACACTGTACGCTGTAAAGGTCAACTGATAATGCAGATGACCAAAGCTTATACTTCATTTGGAGATTACTATACACTGCTTATACCAGAAGCTCAAAATGCTCCGATATGTCTCTGCCTTGCTTTGATTGTAGATAATCTCACTTTGACACGCTTACCAGACACTGCAAGAAAAAGAGTAATCCGTGCAATTCAACCTATTTATTCGATACGTAAAGCATTGATCTGATTTTAATCCAATCGATCAATGCTTTTTCAATTTATCTTCCATTGCATGTGGTCATATAAATGTTCGCCTAACTTACACTCCCATACTTTTTCAAAGCCAATGCTAAGATATAGTTGTTGTGCTTTTTTATTCAGCTGATCACAATTAAGACCGATAACTTCTTCATTCTCCGATTTAGCAATAGCCGGTAACGCTTTTAACAATTCGGTTGCTACGCCTTGACCTCTAAATTTTATGTCTGTCACCAATGAATCTAAGTACCACTCCCCTGAGACCGTTTCAGGATCCTCAATTAGCGGTTCCGTTATCCCCAGTAATGCTAGTTTCTCATTTAAAGCCTCATCGATCGTAGGTTCCAACTCACCTTTATAGCCAAAACAAACTCCTGCTCTCTCCCCTTCACGCATGCTGATAAGGGCACGATGATAACTATAGCGATAATTTTCATCTTCCATTGCTTGTTTCATCATTTTTTTTAACGTATCCATGTCTGCTTCTTGCAATAATGCTAGTTCCATATCTTCTAGTATGATCCAGATCCACTCTACTAGCTGATCTATATCTGAAATTTCTGCTCTTCGTATCATTTTATCGCCCGCTTAAGTAGATTTCATTTCACATTATTATCATAACGAACAAAAGATGGCTAATCAACCTGTTGAATAAAAACAAATAAAACAAGGCCATGTCAGATTATATTACATTAACAGATTACATTATTGTTGCAATTGGTTTAAACTTAAATTAGAATTATATCTTATACGAGGAGGGTTTTTATGAATTTACGAAAACGATCACTTTTTACACTTATGACAGCTTTTTTACTTACAGTGATTTTCACTATCTTACTGCCTATTACAGCTTCCGCACAGGAAAAAACCAAAACTTATATCATTGGAACGGATATTACTTTTGCTCCCTTTGAATACAAAGATGCTGATGGTGAATATAAAGGAATAGATGTTGATCTACTGGATGCTATTGCCATAGATCAAGGCTTTAATTATGAATTGCGACCTTTGGGTTTTAGTGCTGCACTACAAGCTCTAGAGACTAACCAAGTGGATGGCATGATTGCCGGAATGAGTATTACTCCAGAACGTCAAGAATCATTTGATTTTTCTGATCCTTACTTCGAGAGTGGCGTAGTTATGGCTGTCTCGGCAGATAACAATGAGATTGCTTCTTATGAAGATCTAGAGGGTAAAACAGTGGCTATCAAAGTTGGAACGACTGGTGCTGATTTTGCTAAGTCTATTCAAGAGGAATATGGCTTTAGAGTAAATACATTCGAGGATTCTGCGAATATGTATGAAGATGTCCAAACAGGAAACTCAGATGCTGCTTTTGAAGATTATCCTGTAATGGCTTACGCTATTCAATCAGGATTAAAATTAAAAATACCTACAGATCCTGAACCAGGTGATAACTATGGATTTGCAGTAAATAAAGGCCAAAACACTGAATTATTAGAAATGTTTAATAACGGATTGATCAATATCCGTGCAAATGGCACATACGATGAAATCCTTGATAGTTACCTTGGAGAGACCGCTCAAGAGGAAACATCTAATCTTGGTTTTTTCGGCCTGATCCAACAAAATAGCGGAGAACTACTAAAAGGGGTTGGCAGAACGCTTTTATTGACTATCACAGCTTTTGTCATTGCCACAATTTTAGGTGTTATATTTGGTTTATTCAGCGCTTCACCAAACAAAGCATTAAATTGGATAGCTATGATTTACGTAGATGTTTTACGTGGTATTCCTTTGATCGTTCTAGCCTTTTTCATATACTTCTCTATCCCACAATTCTTAAACATTCAAATACCAGCTTATATTGCTGGTGTGATAACGCTAAGTTTAAATACAACAGCTTATATCGCTGAATTGGTTCGTGGTGGTATCCAAGCAGTAGATACCGGCCAGTTAGAAGCTTCAAGAAGTTTAGGCCTTACTTACAATACGTCTATGCGTAAAGTTGTTCTGCCGCAAGCTGTTAAAATAATGATCCCATCCTTCATCAATCAATTCGTTATAACACTTAAAGATACCTCAATTCTATCAGTTATCGGTATCGTTGAATTGACTCAGACCGGAAAAATTATCATTGCCCGGACCTACTCTTCTGGAAATATGTGGTTGATCATTGGATTGATGTACATCATCATCATCACAATTCTCACGAAATTTTCAAATTATCTTGAAAGGAGATTATCAAATGACTAAACTAAAAGTGGAACATTTAAAGAAAAATTTTGGGAAATTAGAAGTTTTAAAAGACCTAAATGTTGAAGTTCAAGAAGGAGAAGTAGTTTGTATCATTGGTCCTTCAGGTTCTGGAAAAAGTACTTTCCTTCGCTGTCTGAACGCTTTAGAAGAAATTACAGGCGGAAAAGTGATCATCGATGACTTCGATCTTACCGATCCAAAACAAGACATCAATAAAGTGCGGGAAGATGTTGGGATGGTTTTCCAACAATTCAACTTGTTCCCTCATTTAACCGTTTTAGAAAATATTACATTGGCACCCAAAGAACTCAAAAAAGATTCCAAAGAAGCCATAAAAAAACATGCTTTGGAATTATTAGAAACAGTCGGCCTTTCTGAGAAAGCCAATGACTACCCTAAATCATTGTCTGGTGGTCAAAAACAGCGTGTTGCCATTGCACGTGCCTTAGCAATGAAACCAGACATTATGCTGTTTGACGAACCAACTAGTGCCCTTGATCCTGAAATGGTTGGAGACGTACTTGAAGTGATGCAAAAATTAGCTGATCAAGGCATGACTATGCTAGTCGTGACTCATGAGATGGGCTTCGCTAAAGAAGTAGCAGACCGGGTTATTTTTATGGATGGCGGCTACATCGTTGAAGAAGGCAAACCTGAACAAATCTTTAACCATCCACAACACGAACGGACTAAAAACTTTTTAGAAAAAGTTTTAGTCTAAAAAAAAGATTCTCCACTACATAAAATCGTGTAGTGGGGAATCTTTTTTATTTCAAACCTTTTATCTATCCTATGCTTCAGCTAGTTCTTTTATTTTTTCTGTTTCCTGTTCGTTATTCCTTACACTCTTTCTTTCTAGATTGAACATCGTCAGTATAAGTAAGCCGTTGAAAACTAGTATTATACTAATCATAATAACACTTGCTTCCCAATAAATATCATTTCCTAAACCACTGCTGATGGCTTGTCTAAAGCCATAAACTGAGTAGGTCATTGGCAACAGTAAGTGGATAACTTGAAAGAAATCATTCGTCAATGGAATAGGGAACGTTCCACCTGAACCGCCTAATTGCAAAACGAGTAATACCATTGCTAAAAAGCGGCCAACATTATCGAATGCAACTACTAGCATTAATACAATAGACATGAATGCTAGTGAAGTAAGTATCGCTAGTAAAAAGAACTTTCCGACAAATAGTACTTCTAAACCGATCATTAACAAAATCCCACATTCAATAACAGCCATCAAAATTGCAACAAGCATGGCAACCGAAGTTTTACTGTGCCACCACGCTAAGCTTGATTGTCCTTGAAGTGCTTTCTTGCGGACAGGGTAGATCGTCGTGAAGACCAGTGCTCCGATATATAATGCCATCGACATAATGTACGGAGCTAATGCTACACCATAGTTTGCGACTTCACTATATTTTTCTTGTTTTAAATCGATCGGACTTGCAAACATATCCGTTGTTTTATCCGTTGCATCTACTTCATTAACATTTACAGAACCCTCTAATAAACTAGTTGTTAGTTGACTGGTTCCATCTTTTAATGTTTTAATTCCATTTTCTAATGTTTGCGATCCACCACTCAATGCTTGTGAACCTTCATTAAGTTGTAAGGACCCCTCTGCTAATTTTGTTACACCACTATTCAGACCAGCTGAATTCTCGTTCAAAAGAGACGTTCCTTGAACTAATTGATTTGAACCACTATTCAATTGATCGATCCCTGCAACAAGATTTGGCATTTGAGCAGTTAATTGTCCTATACCATTGCTTAGTTGTTCAGAACCTGTATTCAATGCTGTTGAATTTGCGTTCAATTCATCTGTTCCAGATTGTAATGAATTCACTCCATTTGTGTAGTTTGTTACTCCATCTACTAGACCATTTTCTCCTGACAAACCACTTTGGATACTGGCTAAACCTTGATTCAATTCAGTCATCCCTTGAATGATCCCTTTATTTTCGTTAGTTCCTTGTCGTTCTAAAACTGATTGAATGCCTGTTAAACCTGCAATCAACTCACTCATTGCTTGATTCGTTGCTGGCAATAGTTTGTTAGAACTTTGAGCTAACGTATCTACTTGCACTTTAAGTTCAGTTAATTGGTCAGTAAATCCGCTAATGGTTACCAATTCTGTCTGCAAATTAGTTAATGAAGTGCCGGCTTCAGTAGCATCAGATACCGTTTGGTTTATATTTTGACTTGTATTATCGATTTGCTCTTTTATTGTAGTCAATTCATTTAATTCACTATCTTTTAGGTTAGTTGTTGTTGTTTCTACCGCGTTCAACAATTCATTTTGCTGTTCAGAAGATAGACTGTTGAATGCCGTTGTACCAGATAATGCTGAAATGGTCGCTTCATTACCTGATTGGACCGTTTTCTCAAGTGTATCAACTGCAGCTGTTACTTCAGTTAAACTCTCCCCCGTTCTTCCGGTGTCTTGAGCAACTTCGGTTAAACTTGCTCCAGATTGCTGTAAATTCGTTTGGATACCACTAAAGTCAGCACCACCTGTTTGTTCATTGAGAAGAACATCTAATTTTTGAATTCCTTCGTTCATCGAAGACAAGTTTCCCATTAAAAATTCCAACTGTTCAGCATTTTCAGTTGATAAACTTTGATCTAATTCTGAGGAAAGTTGATTCAAACCGGTCAACAATTGATCACTGCCTAACTTAACTTGATCAACTCCATTGCTAACTTCAACAGTACCATTTTGTAGGGCTAAAGAATTTTCATTCAATACTTTTGTTCCATCAGCAAGCTGTGAAACGCCTGCAGTATAAGTCTTTAGTCCGTTTGTTAGTTCTGTTGAACCATTTTCTAAAAGCAATCCGCCATTTTCTAATGGCTCTACATTTGAAGATAGTTGATTGATTCCATCGTTTAGTTGTTCTGCTCCATTGTTTACCTGTGCCACTCCATCTGTGTACTTTCTTACTCCAACTTCAAGCGTCTGTGTCCCTTCTTCAAATGTCAACGTGCTTGAAGCTAACTTTTCTAGATTCTTTGTTAATTTTTGGCTTCCATCAGCTAACTCTCCAGTTCCTTCGTTGATTTTCCCAGCCCCATCTGCCGCCTCTGAAAAACCTGCTCCGATAGTGCTTATTTGTTCAAAAATTGCTTCAGTGTAAGCTTTTGTTACATTAGCAGATACCTCTGATTTGACTTCTTTTGCCGCAGAATTGCTGATGACCTCTCCAATGTAATTTAAAGACCCGTTTGTTTCATAGTCGATCATCATCTTTTTTGGATCCGTCTCCATCAAGGTGGCAGCATTTGTTGAAAAATCAGACGGTAGTGTCATTACCATATAATACTCACGGTTTTCCAAACCCTTTTCTGCTTCTTCTTGAGACACAAAATGCCAATTTAATGTCTCATTTCCCTTGAGCTTTTCAACAACATCAGATCCTATATCAAGTTGTGAACCTTGGTAGTCGACAGCATGATCTAAATTAACTACCGCCACAGATAATTCGTCTGTACTCCCATAAGGATCCCAGTTTGATTTCAAGAAGAATCCAGCATACATAATAGGTATAAATAACATAACGATACAAGAAATCAGCATCATTTTATTAGAGACTAATTCCTTCCATTCTTTTTTTAACATTTCCATTACTACATACATTCCTTTCAATTGATCCTTATCTCTTGTTCCAATCCATAACCGGTAATTCACTATTTCCTATCGTAGACCAGATAAGCTGGTCTACAGTTTGCTGTTTGAGGAACTCTGTATAATGCTTATCCGCTTCTTCAAAGGTTTTCATTAATATTTTTTCACCGTTGATAGCTTTTTTACTGATATCTGAGAAAACTTGGTTGATCATCCCAGAATTCGGATAAGTAATGATTTTTCCTTCAAGTGCTTCAACAATTTCTAATAAATTAATTTTTTCAAGTCTTTTTGCTAATGTAAAACCGCCGTTACTTCCTGGAATCGATGTTGCTAATCCGCCGACTACTAATTTTCGAATGATCTTTCGAATATAAGAATGAGACGTTCCCTTTAAGCGATCATTTAGTGCATGCGAAGTGAGCGGAATCCGCTTATCTTGAGTAGAAAGCATGGCTAAGATACAGATTGCTTGTTCTAACCCTTTTGTTAACTTCATTATTTTCCTTCTTTCTTGTTCGTAAACTATACATCCGCACTTCTAATGTGGACTTCAAATGTCCACGATGAATAATATACCTCTTTACTTATAAAATTGCAACTGGTTTATTACTACCTTTTATATGGTTATACTGGACAAGTCTATTTGTTCAAGTTATCATAAATTTAAAGAATCAGAAGGAGGTCGTTTACATGTTTTTGGACATAACTGAACGTGCTCAACAAAAAATCAAACATGCATGCTCTCACCATCAGGGTCAACTAGTGCTCTATTATGAATCTAGAATTGGCTGTACATGTGGAAATAATGGTATCTTTTTATTAAAAATCACACAAAAAAATGATCCTGAACTTGATTCAACATTGCCAACATCATTAGGTGACTTACCCATTCAAGGCTGGAGCCTGTCTTTCTTAGATGAAAAGATGAAGCTAGATTATATTCAATCTAAAAATGCTCTGGTTCTAAGCAGCGATAGCGGTCTTATAAATAACAATGTCCTAATTCTAAATGACGATGATCAGCCCATTTCTTAAAACTGTTAGCTATATTGGACCACAAAAAATAGTTTGATTTTAAAAAACGGTGGTAGATGGATCAATAATAAAGTAACTATTTTAGATGATCATAATACTAAGCTTATTTAACTTGTTTCAACATTAAAAGCCGAGACAAAGGATTTTTCCTTTGTCTCGGCTTTTTCAATTCTCTATTCAAGAGCTTCTTTAATTTTTTCAGCTGTTTTTAGGGGGATGCCAAGCCCTTTTATTTCTTCAACACTTGCTTCTTTTACTTTTTTCATTGATTTAAAATGCTTTAGTATTTTTGTCCTTGTCTTTGGTCCAACGCCTTCAATACGATCTAACTTAGAAGATAAGCTATTTTTCCCGCGTAACTGGCGGTGGAATGTAATCGCAAAACGGTGGACTTCATCTTGGATCCGTTGAACAAGGTAAAAAGCTTGACTAGTTGTTTTAAGGGTCACTTTTTGAAGGTCTTCTCCAAAAATCAGAGAAGAAGTTCTATGTTTATCGTCTTTTACCATACCGGCTACAGGAATCGATAATCCAAGTTCATTTTCAAGGATATTGATGGCCCCATTAACCTGGATTTTTCCACCATCCATTAAAATCAAATCTGGTAAAGGCTTGCCTTCTTTTAAAAGCCGCTCATAACGTCTTCGAATAACTTCTTCAGTTGTAGCCAATTCATTACTTCCAGAAACATTTTTTATTTTATATTTTCGGTAATTACTCTTATCTGGTCGTCCATCCAGAAAAGATACCATCGCTGAAACTGGATTCGTTCCTTGAATATTAGAGTGATCAAATGCTTCGATGCGACTGACCAGAGGCAAATGCAATGCTTCTGACAGCTCTTTGATTGCGCCAATCGTTTTACGATCATCCATTTCAATGAGTTGGAATTTTTCATTCAACGAAATTTCACTATTTTTTGTTGCGAGATCCAGCATATCTTTTTTACGGCCTTGTAACGGAACTTTGACTGGTATTTCTAATACTTCGGATAATGTTTTAGTGTCTAAGCCACTTGGAACCAACACTTCCCTCGGTAACAAATGGTTCTCTTCTTGATAAAATTGAACGATATATGACGCTAATTCTTCCTGCGGTGTATCATAACAAGGAAAGATAGTGGCTTCTCGTTTGATCAACGTAGCCTGTCGAATAAAGAATACTTGAATCGAGATCCAACCTTTGTCCATATAATAACTGAAAACATCTCTTGTCGTAAAATCATTGGTGATGATGTTTTGTCTTTCTACGGTCGTTTCGATATATTGAATTTGATTACGGTATTCTGCTGCTCGTTCAAAAGCCATTTCATCAGCTGCTTGTATCATTTTACTTTTCAATGCTTTTTTGATTTCCTTTACATCGCCATTCAAGAAACGCCTTATTTTATCGATTTGAGCATCGTATTCTGCTTTAGGTATCTCATGATCACAAGGACCAATGCACTGTCCGAGTTGATAGTACAAACACGCTCTCTTTTGATATCCGTTGCATTTCCTCAATGGGTATACTTTTTGAATGAATTGTTGTGTTTCACTCGCTGCATATACATTTGGATAAGGGCCAAAATAATGACCCCCATCCTTTTTCACTTCAGATGTAATAATCAGTTGTGGATCTTTTTCATTTGTAATTTTCAAATACGGGTAACTTGTTCCTTGTTTTAATTTAATATTGTATTTCGGTAAGTGTTTTTTGATCAATGTAATTTCGAGCAATAAACATTCTTTATCTGTTGAGGTGATAATAGTTTCAAAATCTGCGATCTCATCAACCAGCAGTTGGGTTTTTCCTTCATGTGTTCCTCTAAAATAAGAACGGACTCTTTTTTTTAAATTTTTAGCTTTCCCGATATAAATAATTTCATTTTCTTTGTTTTTCATTAAGTAGCATCCTGGAAAATCAGGAAGTAACGTCAGTTTATTATTAATATTTGTACTAACCATGTTCATGATTCTCCTTATAGTAATTCATTTTTTTATTATTGGGTATTATTTTTATTTAACTAGTTTACCACTAAACAGTAAAACAACGACAGAAATATTCCTCTGTCGTTGCTTCCACCCTTTTTATTATCTTTTAGCAGCACTAAATAAAAACCAATTATTAAATGTACTGTAATCTGAGTAACCTACTTTAACCTCTTTATATGAGAACGATTTTCCAAGTTGATGTTCACCCGACTGATATTTTGATTCAATATCTTGTGCAATTTCTTGGTACAACTTTTCTAATTGTTCTTCATTGAGTTCACCGTACTTGTCTTCCCATGATTCTAAAAAAGTTACTTCATCACTATCTAAATAAAATTCTATCTCTACTTGATCTGCCATTTGACTCACCTTTTCTAAAAGAACTCTTAATTTAAAATATTGACTGTAATCGTTTTTCTACCAAAATTATTAGCTTGTTGAACAGTAGAAAAATGGATATCGATTTTGTTGCCTTTAATTGCCCCACCAGTATCACCAGCTATGAACGTGCCATATCCCGGTATTTCAACTATAGAACCTAAAGGAATCACACGTGGATCTACCGCAATAACCATTGGATTGCTTTCTAAATTGATCCCAGTAGCTGTATGAGTACTCAAATTAGCTTGTTTTGTTGAATAACCGGTTGCAGATACAACGATTGATTTTCCTTTTGAAGCTGTTTTAGTACTTTCAGCAGCTTTAGTTGTTTCAGTTGTTTTAGTTTCCACTGTTGCTTCTTGTTTTTTACTTTCTGCTTGATTATTTGAAGAAGCTTTTGCTGTCTTCGTTACTGTTGCAGTTTCTTTCTCAATTTTTGTTTCGATTGCTGCAGCAGTTACTTTTTCTTCTTTTTCAGCTGCTTCTGCCTCTAATTTTTCTTCTTTTGCTTTAGCTTCTGCAGCTTCTTTAGCTTCTTCCTCAGCAATTCTTGTTTCTTCAGTAGTACGTTGTTTGTCTAATTCATTTAAAATTTCTTGGTTGTTGTCCATTGTTTCTTGAAGACTTGCAACTTGCGTATCCAATTCAACTTTTTGTTCTTTAGCTTCATTTGTTTGACTTTCTAATAAAGTTAAATTATCTTCAAGTTCAATTTTTAATGCTGCTAACTCTTCTTGCTCATCTTCAGCTAATTCCAATTGATCATTTCCAGCTGATTGTAAGGTAACGAGAACATAAGCACGATTAAATAAATCTGTAACACTTTCAGATTCGAATAATGACACTACTACGTTCTGGTTGATTTCGGTTGTCTGCATTGATAAGATACGTTCTTTTGCTTGATCCAAACGTTCTTCGACAACTTCTTCTTGTTCATTGACCGTTTCACCGGTTGCTTGGACTGTTTCTTTTAAAATATCAATTTGAGTAGTTAATCCTTCTAGCTCACTATTTTTTTCATTTACCTTTGTTAATGCTTTATTGATTTCGCTATCGATTTCTGCCATTTCTTTTTCTTTTATAGTTTGTTGCGATTCAATCTCATTTAATGTCGCTGCAAAACCTGTTGCAGGAATGACGTTAACCAATACTAAAGCCAACATAAGGCTAGAAACTAGTTTTTTTATACTCACAAATTGACAACACCCTTCTTTATCTACTTTTTTATCTTCTATTCTTGCTCTCCAATGATTATAACGAAAAAGACACCTTGTTATATTTCTTTACGGTTACTTTTTATTACAAAATCTTTTTATAGTATGCTAAAATTGTAATAATCGTATTAGGAGGAGAAAAAATGCCGGAAAAAGTCTATTTTTGCAAGCCCACTCTTTTCAGAAATGGAGCGACTTTATAATGAAAAAATTGTACTAAGTATTCGCGAAACCTATCCTGAAATTGAAGTTTATGTTCCTCAAGAACAAGGAGAGATCAATGATAAAAATGCTTACGCTGATTCTATGGCTATCGCTAAATATGACACGGATGCTTTATTAGCAAGCCGATTGATGGTTGCCGTTTTAGACGGATCCACTATTGATGTTGGTGTTGCTACCGAAATTGGGGTTGCCTATCAAGCTGGTATTCCTATTATTGGTTTATATACCGATTCACGTCAGCAAGGTGCTGAAAACAAGCAAAAATTAGCCGCTTTAAAAGAGGTCGCAGAATCTCAATTCTCTTATATCAATCTTTACACCGTTGGTATTATAAAAATGAATGGTGCCATTTATAATACTTCAGAGGACCTTATTACAATTATTAACGATTATTTGTAATATTTCGCAGATAAAAAGAGCAATGGAAACGAAAATCGTTTCCATTGCTCTTTTTAATTTTGAATCAAGTTCATTAACATGTCTTATATGACACGAGGATTCGGTTTAGTAACTAGACTGATCAGGATCCCAACGATAAATCCGATTGAAGCTGGCAAGATCCATCCCATTCCAATAGTAAACAAAGGAAGGTACTCACTGCAAAAAGCTAAGAAACTTTGGATACCATTTAAATTACGAACAGTTTCAGGCAAAGCATTTAACAAGTCTGCGATACTTACAATTATAGTGAAAAGTGTTGTAATGACATAAACTACTTGACGGTTTCTGAAAAACGGAGACAATAGCGCTAATAGGATCAGCGTTATAGCTAATGGATATAAGAACATCAATACTGGTAATGAGTAGGTAATAATATTTGTTAAACCTACATTAGCGACTAATGTTGTCAATACACTGAAAACAACTACGTACATTTTATAGCTGATAGAGTTAGGGAACATTTCTTTAAATGTCTCTGCACAAGCCGTAATTAAACCAATAGCCGTTTTTAAACATGCGATTGTCACAATAATAGCTAGTAATACGTTCCCAAGTGAACCAAAATAGTATTGCGAAATTTGTGTTAAGGCGATCCCACCATTTTCTGAAATTGGAAATTGTCCAACACTCATTGTTCCTAAATAAGATAAGCTGGCATAAATGATACCCATTAAAATAATGCTGATCAATCCAGACTTAACAGTATCTTTTGCAATTTCACTTGGTTTCGTCACACCCAAACTTTTAATGGTTTGAACAACAACGATCCCGAAAGCCAGAGAAGCTAAGGCATCCATTGTGTTGTATCCCTCAAGGAAACCACTAACAAAAGGCTCATCGACATAATTACCAGTAATAGGTGCCTCAGCGACCGTGCCCATTGGACGAATAAATGCTGTTACAATTAAAATACCTAAAAAAACTAAGAAAATAGGATTTAGTACTTTCCCAACATAGACTAAAATCTTTGTTGGTTTTAAAGAAAGAAATAATGTTACTCCGTAAAATAAAACAGAAAAAATGGCTAACCCTATTATTTGGTACTCTGGGTTGATATAAGGTGTCAATCCAATTTCATAAGAAACGGTACTTAATCTTGGTAGTGCAAAAAATGGTCCAATCGTTAAATATAAAGCAACTGTCATAAAATAGCCGTAATAAGGATGAATACGACTAGCTAAATCAAATAATCCATTGCTTTTAGAAAGCCCGATTGCTATTACGCCTAAAAATGGCAATCCGATACCGGTTACTAAAAAACCTAATGTAGCCCAACTTACATTTGCTCCAGCTGCTTGACCCATATGAACTGGAAAAATCAAATTTCCTGCTCCAAAAAATAAACCAAACAACATAGATCCTATGTATAAGTAGGAAGATAATGATAATTCTTTTTTCATAAAACCGTCCTTTCTAACGTATTTATGCAACACGTAACTTAAATAATAGCTTTTTTGGCCTCCCCCTTCAAGCAAAATTCGTTTTTATTTGTTCTTTCTACTATAAAAAGATCCTCATCTGCCAGATTACGACAAACAAAGATCTTTTGGATTTATATTTTTTGATATTTTTTTAGATCCTTGATATGGCTGCAAGCAACTTAACTTCACTTATTTTTTATTTTATTACACCAATAAGCTTTGCCAAACGACCATTATTTTATCTATTTCAGTTTATATAGATAGATGCTTTCTTTTCTAGATAACGCTGAAAAATTGTGAATACGCTACATATAGCCCAATAGATTAAAGCCACTAGAATATACATTGTCATATAATCAAATTCTCGCCCTCCAACAATCTTAGCCTGCTGGAAAATTTCTGGCACCGTGATCATGGCTGCCAAAGAGGTCCCTTTAATAAGATCCAACATAACGTTACTCATTGGCGGTATTGCGAGCCTCATTGCTTGAGGTATGATTACTTTTCGCATAATAAATGGCCATTTTAAACCAAGTGCATAAGCAGCTTCCCATTGCCCATGATCAACAGAATGCAAAGCTGCGCGGATGATTTCTGCACTATACGCTGCAGAATTTAGACTAAAACCTATTATGGCTGCATTTACAGCTTCAAATTGGATTCCGATAAAAGGAAAACCAAAATACAGAATAAACAAAAAGACTAAAATGGGTGTCCCTCGCATAAATGAAATATATGTACGGGCGATAATACTTAAGCTTTTACTATTCGACATGCGCATGATCGCTAATAAGAATCCTACTATTGTTCCAAAAACCATACTGGATAATGAAATTCCTAAAGTGTATCCTAACCCCTTTAGAATATAACTAAAGTTGTCAATAGCTAATGCAGGATCAAAAATATATTGCCATTGAATTTCAGACACATCCTGTCACCTACTTTCTATTAGCCTTCTACTAGTTCAATTTCTGGAAAATCATACTCAATTTGTTCTGATACATCATCACCATCATAGAACTGTTTAGATAATTCTGTTAAAGTTCCATCAGCTTTCATTTCTTCTAATGCTGTATTAATTTTATCGGTCAATACATCATTTCCTTTTTTGATGGCAAAGTTTGTTTCACTAGGGTTATAAAAAATGTCGTGTACTTTTACTGGGATTTCCGGTAAAGCAGCCACAGCCATTTTTTGTGAATAGAAATCATTCAGTATTACGTCTGTACGACCATTGGCTACATCTTGAAGATACTGGTCATTAGTTGCATTATCATAGATCACTTCTTCAGCTCCGTAATATCTTGCGACTTTCATGTAGCTCGTCGTAGCTGCACCGGCTGCTTTTTTCCCTTCTAAATCTTCTAAATTTTTAATATCAGAATTATCTGATTCGCGTACGACCATTGCTCCAAAAGAATATTTATAAGGTGTCGTATAATTGTATTTATCTGCATTTTCACCATTACGATCTATTCCCATTGCAGCAACATCAATTGCACCGCTGTTAACTGAAGTTAACATGCCGTCTACTCCCATTTCTGTAAATTCTATAGCTAATGCTAATCGATTTGCGGCTTCTCGAATAACTTCTACTTCGTATCCAGTCAAATCATCCGTTTCCGCTTCATGGAAAGAACCTGGATAAAGTGTTCCAGATGTGGCTACTTTTAAGGTTCCTGTTTCTTTAATTTCACTCCAACTTGTATCCGGAGTATTTACAGACGAATCAATAGCCACTTCATTCGATCCACACGCTGCTAAATTTAATGATATAAAAGTAAGCAATCCAAAACTTGTAATTTTCCCCAACATATTCGCATCCTTTTTTACTTTTTTTAACTTCATCAACAAGAATAACAGTGCTTCTTTTTATAGTCAATTTCCCTTTTAAAAAAAGATTGATTTTCAATTTCCAAAAAATCAAACACATAAAAACAGCGTTAAATCAGCGTTTTTTCATTTTTCAAGAAACACAATCATGTTTTCATTTAAAATATAACAGCTAGAAAAACTCTTCTGATCATAAATATTTTACAAACAAAAAACACCTCTTTAATCAAAATGAGGTGTCTACATGAACTCAAACTTTTTAGTATTGGTTATCGTAGTCTATTAAATTGATTGGCAATGTTTCTCCATCTAAGTAAGCCTTTAGATTTTCTTCAAAAATGGCAAACAATCTTTTTTTGAAGTGTTCTGCGATCCCAGCAATATGAGGCGTGATCAAAACATCTGCTCTGGTCCATAATGCGCTTGTTTCTGACAAAGGTTCGGTTTCAAAAACATCTAATCCGGCAAATGCTAATTTCCCACCATCAAGAGCCTCTATTAAATCATCCGTTTTAACCGTCGGGCCTCTTCCAACATTGATAAAAAGAGTTCCATTCTTCATTTGTGAGAAAATCTCTTGATTGAAGAAATGATGGGTTTGATCCGTAAACGGCAAAATATTTACTACGATATCAGCTTGTTTCACTTGTTCAATTAACCTTGGCTGCTTAATCAACAGGTCCATGTAAGCAACTTCTCTTCCACTACGATTTACGCCAATTGTCTTCATATTAAATGCTTTAGCTAAGCGCCCAACTTCAACACCTATTTTACCAGTCCCAACGATCATAATAGTTTTCCCATGCAATTCCATTAGCTTATCTACTTGTTCCCATTTTTTTGTTTGTTGATCTTTCACAGCTTTTTGAATGCCTCGAGCATAGGCCAGCAACATACCAAAAACTGATTCTGCAATCGAAATACTATGTATTCCACTTCCGTTAGTCAGCAACACCTTGTTCTCTTTAAGCTTTTCTAAATCAAGAAAATCGACACCAGCGGCTTTCCCTTGTACCCATTTCAAATTATGTTTACCATCCAATAACAGTTCTTCTGATCGTTGCCCTGTCCATCCATATATGATTTCAACAGACTTTAAAGGAACATTTTTTTCGTCTATTTCCCATCCATTGATCAACTTGTATTCCGGAGCTAGATCTTTTAAGGTTTGAAGTTGTTCTTTTGTCGTTTCTTGTATTAGCCATATACTCTTTTCAGTCATTTTTTTTATCTCCTTTTCATTTTTTCTTTTTATTATCTCATTCAAAAAAAGGATAGCAAATATTTTTTCTATTTTCATTTTTCATTAATTTTAATCGATTAAATGGTACAATAGATGAAAGATTCAGCTTTAGAACGGGGTGTTTGAATGGATAAAGAGCATTTACTAACGACAAAATTGATCATTGATGGCCAATTCCATGATTTTCAGCTCTACAGTGGAAAATTTTATTTATGGACTTCTCAAAAAGAATTGAACGTCTATGACTGGAATAAATGGATGAAGCAACTCGCTGACATTGATCGACCTATTTACCTTGAGCCTCAGCCTACTGAACAATTATATGTCACCCTTGAAGAGTTGACACCTTTTTTAGAACGCACCATTTCTTTTATTGAGCCGATTTATGATTGTGCGATATTCAATCATATCTTATATTTTTCTGACTATAGCGGCTTTTATCGTTATCCTTTAACAAAAAAAGACGCTCAAAAAGTTCGAATATGGGAACAACCGATTTATTCTATTTCACTTTCTACTAAAGGGAGGATGGCTCTGTCTGCAGGAGAAGCGGGCCTTTTTGAATATTTACTTTCCTCCCATTACTACTATGACCAGCTTGACCGCCAAATAACAGCGCGTGTGTATCAGTTAAATCAACACTTTGCTTCTCAATCAGTATGGGATCATCATGATCTTATCCAATATGACAAACACAAGAATAGCCCAACTTACTTGAATCAATTCACTGTACAAAAAGGCCAATTGCACCTAGCCCGTGTTCTTCCTGTCACTCAACTAAGTGAACCTTTAACTAACCATGTAAAAGAATACTTACTGCCTTTGTCTTTAAATCCACCTTCTATGAAGGATGGTTTGCTCTTTTCTTTCGAAATGGACCACCAAAAAGTAAAAAAAGATTCTTTGTATCGCTCAAAAACGATTCGTTTGGTCGTTAAGCCGCCAGCTATTCTTGAACAGCAACAAGATTTAACCGATTTTTTGATTGTTGTCCCTGATTCGCTCTTCTTCAAAGTTATTTTACAAAACGATTGTTTATTAGAGATCCCAACCAAAGATATCAAGAAGTTCAGAATTTACGATCGAACCAGACATTACCGTAATCAACTACACATCTTAAAAAGTGATTCCTTGATCTTATACCTTTTTACAGAAATCAACCGTTAAAAAGAGCCCTTAGATTAACACCTAAGAGCTCTTTGTTTTTGATTTTTTTATTTTTTAAGCATCAAGAGGATTTTTACCTAGATAAGCTTGCAGCATCCAAATCGTCTTATCTATGCCAAATTTGTACCCGATCAATAAGTCTTGTGTTGGATCATCTCCTGCTTTTCCAGTAAGATCGATTCCTTTTTGTAATTTTTCGCCAATAATTTTATAATCGGAAATAGTAGAGGCAACCATTTCTTCAGCCGTTTCTTTTCCATTATATGGTGTTTCCTTAACTAAAGAATGTTCTAAAAATTCTCCTAAAGTTGCGTAAGGTTTGCCGCCAATTGCAATGAGACGTTCTGCTAACTCATCAAATTGTTCGGTCACCCCATCATAAAGTTCTTCAAATTTTTCATGTAGGTTAAAGAAATGAGGTCCTTTTACGTAGAAATGATGTTGATACAATTTTATGTTAAAGACACCAAAAGTTGCAACTAGGTCATTTAATTGTTCTTGTACTTCCACTTGTTTTTCCACTATCTAATTCCTCCTATTTTTAATTATTTTATTGACTAACTCGGATTTATTATAATCTTAAAATTAACTATAGTCTAACGATACGATTTTACTTCTCATTATTTTGTCTTCACGTATGATATCTGTAAATGGATACTATTTTTTGAGCATTTACAATAGAATACTGCCGATTTGACAAGAAAAGAATCCCAAACATCGCATTTATTGATTATTTGTGCTAAAATAGTCAAGATATATACAAAGAATAGGGGTAAATAAATTAAATGATTACAGTAACTAATGTAAGTTTACAATTTTCAGATAGAAAATTGTTCGATGACGTAAATATAAAATTCATTCCAGGCAATTGTTATGGTCTTATTGGTGCAAATGGTGCAGGTAAGTCAACTTTCTTGAAAATTTTGGCTGGCGAGATCCAACCTTCAACCGGTAATGTTTCTATGGGTCCCGATGAACGTTTGACTACTCTAAGTCAAAATCACTATGGTTTTGAAGATTCTACTGTTTTAGAAACAGTTATCATGGGTCACAAACGTTTATACGAAATCATGAAAGAAAAAGATGCTGTCTATATGAAAGAAGATTTCACTGATGCTGATGGTATCTTAGCAGCTGAATTAGAAGGCGAATTTGCTGAATTAGATGGTTGGGAAGCTGAACCTCAAGCAGCGGTTATGCTTCAAGGTCTAGGTATTACAGATGATATGCAAGATAAAAAAATGAGCGAATTAACAGAAGGCTTTAAAGTAAAAGTATTGTTAGCACAAGCTCTATTTGGCAAACCAGATGTTCTTTTATTGGATGAGCCAACCAATGGTTTAGATACTCAATCGATCGAATGGTTAGAAGAATTCTTAATTGATTTCCCAAATACCGTTATCGTTGTTTCACATGACCGTCATTTCTTAAACAAAGTATGTACGCATATGGCTGACGTTGACTTTAGTAAAATCAAGTTATATGTTGGGAATTACGATTTCTGGTTAGAATCAAGCCAATTAGCTTCTAAATTACTAGGTAACGTAAATGCTAAAAAAGAAGAACAAATCAAAGAATTACAAGCCTTTATTGCTCGATTTAGTGCGAATGCATCTAAATCAAAACAAGCAACTTCCCGTAAAAAAATGTTAGAAAAAATTACATTAGATGACATTCAACCTTCTTCTCGTCGCTATCCATTTGTTGGATTTACACCTGATCGTGATATCGGGAACGACTTACTGCGTGTTGAAAATCTTTCTAAATCAATTGATGGTAAAAAAATATTAGATAATATTACTTTTACATTGAATAAAGACGATAAAGTTGCTTTCACTAGTAAAAATGATATTGCCATTACTGTTCTATTCAAAATATTGATGGGCGAAATGGAACCTGATTCAGGTACATTCAAATGGGGAGTAACGACTTCTCAATCATATTTACCAAAGGATACTACTGACGAATTTACTAATGAAAAGTTGACCGTTGTTGATTGGTTACGCCAATTCGCTGCTGCTGAAGAAAATGATAATACATTCTTACGTAGTTTCTTGGGTCGTATGTTATTCTCTGGAGAAGATGTTTTAAAAGAAGTCTCTGTCCTTTCCGGTGGAGAAAAAGTTCGTTGTATGTTGTCTAAAATGATGTTGAGTAAATCGAACGTTTTAGTAATGGATGATCCAACAAATCACTTGGATCTAGAATCTATCACAGCTTTAAATGACGGTTTGATTGCTTTTAAAGGCTCAATTTTATTTGGATCACATGACCACCAATTTATCCAAACAATTGCGAACCGTATTATCGAAATTTCTCCAAATGGAGTAGTCGATCGTGCTGAAACAACTTATGATGATTTCTTAGATAATAAGTCTGTTAAAGAACAAGTTGCTTCTTTATATAATTAATAGTCCATTAACAGATGGTATTAGTGTTCCAGAAGAAATTTCTTTTGGGACAACAATACCAAAAATTGTAGACTCTCATTAATGGGACAATCAAAAAAGCACTTACGAAAATAATTATTTTCGTAAGTGCTTTTTTTTATTTTCTAGCTTTACGTACTTTCAATGTCTTACCTTTGATCGTACGACTTTGCATTTCTTCAATCACTAATGGACCTTTTCCATTTAAAATATCAATGTAAGTAACATTTTCTTGGATCGTGATGATCCCAATGTCCTCCGCATCAACACCTGGAATTTTAGCAATCGTTCCAACAAAATCGACTGCACGCATTTTTTTCTTTTTTCCACCATTAAAATAAACTTTAGTAATGTCGCGGTTCAGTTCTTTTGAACGAACTTGCTTCAAAGGTGGGCGTTCTTGTAATTTCTTCTCGAAAGCCGATTTATGACTTTGAACGACACGTGTAGTTGGCAACGAAATTTCAATAACTGTTTGACCAGCGTATTCTTTGACTTCCGTCCACCATCTTTCTTCTCTAGGTGTAACCAATGTCAATGCCATCCCCGTTTTTCCGGCTCTTCCTGTACGGCCAGTACGATGCACAAAACTCTCTTTTTCTACCGGCACATCAAAGTTGACTACATGTGTAACATTTTCAATGTCGATTCCCCTTGCAGCAACATCTGTAGCTACCAAATAACGGAATCTTCCTTGTCTGAAATCTTCCATTACAGAGAATCGATCTTCCTGGACCATTCCACCATGGATTTTATCAATTGGCAAACCAGCTTTACTCAAAAATGTGTATAAGTTATTCACAGCTTCTTGCGTATTACAAAAAATCATACATGAATCCGCATTTTCTACTGTTAATAAATCCAGCAATTGTTGTTCCTTTTGGTCTTCTTTTACCTTGACACTTGATTGAATGATTTTTGGTTTTGATAATTCATTTGTCTCAATTACAATAGACTGTTTGTCCGACTTCATGTAAAAACTTGCTATGCGTTCAATTTCTTTAGGCATTGTTGCTGAAAAAAGCAACGTTTGGCGTTCTGTAGGTAAGAAGTTGATAATGGCTTCTACTTGATCCGCAAATCCCATATTCAGCATCTCATCAGCTTCATCTAGCACTAAACATTGTATTTCCTCGATTTTAAAAGTTCCCTTTTGCAAATGGTCTAATACTCGACCTGGTGTTCCTACAACGATATGGCTTTTTTGCTTTAACTCAGATTTTTGAGTATCGAATGAGGCTTTGCCATATACTGCAGTGGCTTTCACTCTCTTTAGACGACCAACATTCATTAAGTCTTCTTTTACTTGAATTGCTAATTCTCTTGTTGGTACTAAAACAAGCACTTGCGGTTTGTTTTCTTCCCAATCGACTCTTTCACATAGCGGCACTCCATAACTAACTGTTTTCCCGCTTCCTGTCTGCGATTCTACAATAACATCTTTTCCTTCTAATGCTAATGGAATGACTTCTTCTTGAACTTTAGTGGGATGAAAATAACGCAAACTTGTTAGCGCCGTAACTATTTCATCACTGATTGCAAATTCTTCAAATGTTTTCTTTTTATTCATAATAACCTCTTTCAATTGTCCATTTTCTTTCAGTATAACAGCATATTCACAAAAATACCGTCATTTGGAAGGATATTTTAATAAAAATACCCAAATAACAGCAAACTGTCAAAAATCCGACCATTTTCAGCTCTAATTGTCAGCTGTTGGAAAAGACTGCAAACGTGGTATACTACTAAACGAAACGAAAACAACCAAGCTATATATTTGAAAACCAATGTCTATTCCGATTTGATTGAACTAAGGCTCGTTGCACTTACTCAAATGAAAAATGATTCTGAGCTAGTCGAACTAGAGCTTGTTGCGCTTACTCAAATGAAAAATGGTTTTGAGTTCATCGAACGAAGCCTCGTTGCGCTTACTCAAATGAAAAATGGTTTTGAGTTCATCGAACTAAGCCTTGTTGCGCTTACTCAAATGGAAAATAGTTTTGAGTTCATCGAACTAAGCCTTGTTGCGCTTACTCAAATGGAAAATAGTTTTGAGTTCATCGAACTAGAGCTTGTTGCGCTTACTCAAATGGAAAATGGTTTTGAGTTCATCGAACTAAGCCTTGTTGCGCTTAACGAAACAGTTTTAAAACACTCATAAGGCTCTTATTTATTTTTATTCTTGTATTGGAGGAATTATTGTGAAGACTATTCTTGTATTGCATACCGGTGGAACCATCTCAATGAGCGAGGATCAAACAACTGGAAAAGTTTCTCCTAGTTCAGAGAACCCTTTGAACAAACGCGGTCACTTGTTTGATGATGTGGCCAATATGATCGTAGAGGATTTTTTACACCTGCCCTCTCCACATATAACACCTAAAGAAATGCTCCTTTTAAAAAATCGAATCGAAAAAGCAATTGTTGCTAATGAAGCAGATGGCGTTGTGATCACTCATGGGACAGATACATTGGAAGAAACAGCTTATTTTTTAGATTTAACACTTAAGACAACGATCCCGATCGTTGTGACAGGAGCCATGCGCTCAATCAATGAAATTGGTTCAGATGGATTATACAACTTTCAAAGTGCTATTTGGGTAGCTTTATCTGATGATGCTAAAGAAAAAGGTGTTCTGGTCGTGATGAATGATGAAATTCATACTGCTCGTTATGTCACTAAAACACATACAAGTAATGTTGCTACTTTCCGTACACCTACATTTGGTCCAATTGGATTGATCTCAAAAAATGAAGTCTTATTCTTCCAGAAATTAATTGAAGAGGAAATCTACGCTATTAACAATGTAGCTAAAACGGTCTATTTACTTAAAATTTATGCTGGTATGGATGGAACGTTATTTGATGCTATCAATCAACCAACTACTGATGGACTTGTTATTGAAGCGCTAGGTGCGGGAAATTTACCGCCTGCTACTCTGCCTGCTCTTAAAAGGATGCTAGCCAATGATATTCCTGTGGTTCTTGTATCACGCTCATTTAACGGTATTGCACAAGATGTGTATGATTACGTTGGTGGTGGCAAACGCCTGAAAGAAGATGGTGTTATTTTCACAAATGGATTATCCGGTCCAAAAGCACGAATCAAACTACAAGTTGTCTTGAGCCAAAGTACTTTGAACCGTTCCCTGGAAGACTATTTTTAGGTCAACAAAAAGCAACTTCATCTTCTGAAAAAACTACTTTTGTTTTTTCAAAAGATGAAGAGGTTAGCTTTTACAAAATCAAGTAAGAAGAGTATGATAAAAATATGAGAGCGTTAACTTTTCCGGAAACTTTCTAAGCCAGCTAGGCACTCCCTTGTCTGGACCATGTTGAAAGAAAAGGCCTTAAGTAACTACAAAATCCTGATGTACTTGGGTTCGGAAGGAGGTGACAAGAGATGACAGTCTTCAAAAAAAGTATTTTCATCAATGCTCCGTTGGAAGAAGTCTACAAGTACACGATAAATCCTGAAAATTGGTCACAATTCTACAACGGCTTATCTGAAGCGGAGAGAATCAAAGGTGACGGCGAAGTAGGGACTATCGTAAAAACCAAATATTCGATGTTGGGTATACACTTCCCGGTAAAGATTGAAGTAACCGCATGCGAGATGACGCCCGAAGGTGCAAAATGGAGCGGCGATATGACAGGAAATTTCCCTAGCGAACAAACAAGTATATATGTACCAAAAGACGATGGTACTGAATTGACCTTCGAAATCGACAGTAGTGGTACCCCAGAAAATTTATTCGGTAAGATCATCGATAAACTGGTCACGGATAAAATGGAAGAAAATTCGGCTATGCACACTTTAGAGAACATTAAAGCAATTTGTGAAGGAGCCCATTCAGTATAAGGAAAGCATCAGGGAAAATCTCCCTGATGCCTTTTTTGAGTAGTCGTATTATTTTTTTTGATTATTTTATAGTTTGTATTCTACCCTGATGTTCCTTTTATAGTATTCAGGATATGTTTCTCCACTGAATTTCTTATAGGCAGTTATTTACGCAATCCATTTGGCCCCAAGGTTTTGTACGCATTGACCCACCGCTTAAGAGGAGAAACACTTGGCATTTCGTTCTTTCCGGCGACTGATATACACTCAAAAGGTCCTTCCAAATAATCTTTTACTGCTTTCAATTTAAATTTATAACTATAACTATTTCTCATCAAAAAGCGACCCCCAAAAGTTAGATTTTCACTCTAACTTTTGGGAGTCGCTACTAAGTACAGCGATTTCTATTATTCCTTTAAAAATTTCATTTAGGCTGTTACTTTCCAAACAATACTTGCCTCACAATTTGTAACGCCCTCCGTTAGGATCCGATGAGCCGTAACGATCCCGTTTTCTTGGTTTTTAGTTGAGCTTATTTCGCTTTGGATCAACTGGCCATAATGAACTTCTTTTTCAAACTTGATCGTCATCGTTTCTATTTCATGAGTTGTCAGAAATTCAAGATCTAACGTATCCATTGCCCATTCAATGTATTTAGAATTATTCACATGGCAATTGCTATCGATATCAAGGTATCTCACTTGATATTCTTTAGATGTCATTTTTTCTTCATCAACTTTTACCGGTTTTGGCATACGAATCAATTTTTTAGAAAATTCTGATTCATATGGTGCTATAAGTTCAGCTGGTACTCGTGCCATCTTACGTTCTTGTACATTCATTAAGGCAAATGTACTGTTAACGCTCACACATAGATTGCCTTGGCTATCATATACTTTAAAAGCCCGATAGCAAAACAACTTATTATAAGAATTTGCTTGTGTTGTGATTTTAATTGACTCATAAAAAGCCGGCATCCGTTCAACTTCAACTTCGTATTGAAGGATGATCCAAGCTAAGCCTTTCTCCGCTACGACTTCATCTCCTACTCCTAATGAATAACTTTGCTCACCAGATACGTGTAGCATGATATTTATTAACATAGAAATCGTCATTTTTTGTTTTGTATCACACTCGTAATATTTTATTTGATGCTCTTTTTCATATATTTTACCACTCATTTAAGATCCTCATCTCTTTGTAAATATTCCACTTTAAGAATAGCACGCTTTTATTAAAAATGCCTGAAAAACAAAAATCATTATTCCCATTTTAATCATATAAAAAGATCTGAGACGCTCGAATTGACCCCTAAAACTAGCTTTTTAAGCTGAATTTAAGGAGTCGCTACGGCTTTATCTCAGATCTTTTTGTTTACATTTTCTTCAATAATTCGGCTTGTGTTGAATATAATTGATAATACAAACCTTTTTGCGCCATCAATTCATCATGGCTGCCTGATTCTCTAATTTTCTTATCTGCAATATAAAAAATACGCGAACTATTTTTGATAGTAGACAGTCTATGGGCAATAATAAATGCCGTCCTACCTTCCAGTAAACGGTCTAAACCTTCTTGTAATAGCATTTCTGTTTGCGTATCGATACTAGACGTTGCTTCATCTAGTATCAATACTTTCGGATCAGCCAATAAAGTACGTGCAAATGAAATCAACTGCCGCTGCCCAGCGGATAAGGTGCTTCCGCGTTCTTTAACAACTGTACGATAGCCATCTTTTAAAGCTATGATAAAGTCATGTGCTCGGACGATTTTTGCAGCACGTATGATTTCTTCTTCTGTGGCATCCAACTTGCCTAAACGAATATTTTCAATAATGGTTCCTGAAAAAATAAACGTATCTTGAAGCATGATCCCAATTTCATTTCTTAATGAATTTAAGGTTACTTTTCGAATATCGATCCCATCTACCAGAATTTCGCCGTCATCTACATCGTAAAAACGAGTCATTAAATTGATGATCGTTGATTTACCTGAACCAGTAGGACCTACTAATGCGATTGTTTCGCCGGAACGAACGCGGAAAGAAAGATTTTCAAAAATAGGTTGGTCTTTTTTATACCCAAAAGTTACATCATTAAAAACAACGTATCCTTGAATAGGAGGCAATTCAAAAGCATCAGGTGCATCTTGGATCTCCGGTTCAATATCCATTACTTCAAAAATGCGTTCCAAGTAAACCATACCTGTTACTAGACTGTTATAAAAATTACCAATATTGATCATTGGGTTCCAAAAGTTATTAACATAACCGATAAAAGCTATTAAAATACCGGTAGAAACATCAATGCCAAAACCAAAATTACTCAGACCAACAAAGTAAATAATTGAAATAGTGATTGCTGCAATATTTTGGATAAATGGGGCTAATAGAAATTGGATTTTCACTGCATGCATCCAAGAGGTGCGTTGGTCTTCACTAACCTCCGCAAAGATATCTTTATTAACATTCTCTCTTGTATAAGATTGAGTAACCTTTATTCCGGCTACACTTTCATGGATATACGCATTTAGACCAGCTTGTTTGCTACTGACCTCTTCGTATGCTTTACGTTGTTTATTTTGGATCACAACCGTTGCAATAAATAAGATTGGCAATAAAATAAAGCTATAAAGTGTTAATCGAACATCCATGGTGAACATAATAGCTAACGTAACAACTAAACTCATTATGTCAGATAATACGTTGATCAAACCATTTGACAGCAGATCGCTTAATGAATTGATGTAATTCACGACACGTATAACGATTTTTCCATGCGGACGACTATCAAAAAATGAAAAGGGCAGTTTTTGCAAATGGACGAAGATATCCGTACGCATATCTCTCAGCACATTTTGGCCTAATAAGGTGATATTTTTGATACGGTATCTTGAAGACCAGCCTCCAAATAACTGCGCTAGTGAAAATAGAATAATGATCCATGTTAGTTGCGTTGTATCTTTATTTGGAATGCTCTCATCTATGATCACGCTCGTAAAATAAGGTCCAAGGACCAGAACAAAATTGGAAACTAAAATCGCAAAAATGAGTTTTAAAAACCCACTTTTATAAGGTGCTAAATACTTCGCTACTCTTCTTATGAGATGGGTATTTTTTCGACTGTTTTTTTCTTCAGTTGAGGGATTAGTCTGTTCCATTTGTCCCCACCTCCTCTTCATCAGATTGTCCTAATTGTTTCTGATAAATTTTATAGTAGTAGCCTTTCTTATCCAGTAATGAAGCATGATTGCCTCTTTCGATTATTTCACCTTTAGACAGGATGATAATTTCATCAGCTTTTTTTACAGAAGATATTCTATTGGCAATAATAAAAGTTGTTTTTCCTTCCATTAATTCGCCTAATCCTTGTTGGATTTTCACTTCTGTTTCCATATCCACGGCAGAAGTCGTATCATCTAAAATGAGAATAGAAGGATCCTTCATTAATCCTCTTGCTAAAGATAACCTTTGTCGTTGTCCACCAGATAATCCGCTGCCCCGCTCTCCTAAATACGTGTTGTACTGATCAGGCATAAGTTGGATAAATGGATCTGCATCTGCTACCCGTGCACTTTTTTGAACTTGTTCAAGGTCTGCTCCAGGAGTTCCAAATGAAATATTCTTTTTGATTGAATCTGAAAATAGAAAAACATCTTGCATAACAATAGCAATGTGACTTCTCAATTCTTTTACATTCCATTGTTTTGCATTAATGCCATCAATCAATACATTTCCCTCTGTAGGATCAAAAAAACGTGAAATAAGGTTGACCAATGTTGATTTTCCAGAACCCGTCTCGCCTAAAATACCAATCGTCATCCCCGGTTTAGCCTTTAAAGAAATATGACTTAAGATAGGCGTTTCAGGATCATCTGCAAATGAAAACGAAACATCTTGGAATTCAACGATCCCTTGAATCGTTTTAGCCGATTCTTTTTCTTCGATTGGGATCATTGGCTTAGCGGCTAAAAGTTCTCTAATTTTATAAGAAGAAGCAATAAATCGTTGCAGATCATTTACATACCAACCAACATTTCGCATAGGCAAGTTTAACATCCAGATAAAGCCATTAAAAGTAACTAAATTCCCTATGGTCATTGAACCGTTGATTACTAAAAACCCTCCGTAGCCTATCGTAATGACCGATAAGAACCCCGCTAGCGTTTCTAGTGGCGGCAAATAAGTTTTTGTGACATCTGCAGAATCCATATTGCGTTGTTTGTAATCATCATTGAACTTATCAAATTTTTCTTTTTCATAGTCTTCTCTAGCAAAGGCTTTGATAACTTTATTTCCACTTACGTTCTCTTCTACCATCGAATTTAATCTAGAAAAACTTTCTCGGATCTCATAATAAACAGCATTTGCTTTTCCCGACAATAAAACCGTCAACAAACCAATAAACGGTGTAACGATCAATAAAGCTAACATTAGCCGCCATTCTATGAATCCCATAACTAAAATAGCCGACACTAAAAGTAAAAGATTATCTAAGACATTATACGATAACCATGAAATTGCATGGCGAATGGCATCCGTATCTCCTGACATCCGAGCCATGATATCTCCTACTCGTGTATTATTAAAAAATGCAAAATCTAATTCTTGGAGCTTCTTGTACATTCTTTCCCTTATTTGGTAGATAGCATCCTGTCCTATCCGTTCAAACATGATTTGATACACATATCTTAATACTGTACGTAATACTGTTGAGCCTATCATGAGGGCTAATAAGGGGATAAGCATATTATTCTGCTCATCAATGATCACCCTATCAACGATTTCTCCGCCGATCAATGGTGAAACGATATTCAATACAGCAACTATTACTACCATAATGATTCCCACCAACGTTTTAACCTTGTTTGATTTAACGTATTGCAAAACCCATTTAATGCTTTCCATATGGATGTACCTCCTTATCTTACTTTTCACTTTATCCTTTAGACTAAATCAAGAATATCAGCGGTACAAAAGTTATTCATATGACTCTTTTGAATAGTCGTGCTCTTAAAAATCAACCTATGATCTCCTATACATTATATTTGATTAAGAAAGTGAATACACTTATTCTGCTCGCTGATTGTATTTATGTAAAAAGCTATTCACCATTTTTTACGGTCAGCTCTTTAAAAATAATCTTAAGAATTTGAAGTATTGTACTTAACTACCAAAAAAAGATGAAGTGGAACAAAAAGTTCCAGCTCATCTCTCTATTATGGTTGAATTTGTCTTGCTGCTCCTTAGAGTGATTTGGTTTCTTTTTTGATTGGGAAAAAGGTTTTTCCGCGAATATCAAAATAATTTTCTTTAAATGGATGGTTAGAATCTGCATTCCATGGTTTCGCATGCCCACAGAAATGAATGACAGCTGGTTTTTTTATCGCTTCATCCCATCTTGCTTGTCCTTGAATCGTTGGATGTTCCTTTTCTTGCAACATCATGTACGTTTGAGCATTCCAACGCGGATCAAGTTCTAACCATCGGCCATGTAGAATAGCATTCAATGCATCTTGATCATGAAATGTTAATTTTCCAGGATTGTTTTCAATGAAGCCTAAAACTTTTTCGGTTATTTTTTCTTCGCGCCATTTCTCTAGATCCATCACCATAAGACCTGAATTAAAGTAAAGATCAGTTTCACTTTCAATTCCCATCTTTTCTAGCCGATCATGGAACCCCGCATCTTCTACTGCACCTAACAGTTGTTCACCTAAGTCAGCTTCCCACAAGGCTTCAATATCTTCTAACGTGATCATATCGCAATCCATATAAATCGCACGTTTATTTTCTTTTAATAAATTCGGAATTGAGATACGGTAATAAGCGGTTTGTGGAATACGGTCACTTTCTACTGCGCCTGAAAAATCGGTAGGGTCAATCGTAACATAACTGATTCTAGCATTGAATTCCCCAACTGTCCGATTTAACAGGAATTTTGACCGTAATGAAATATCATCATCAATTACATAAAAGTGAAACGTTGTATTTGTTTGTTTTGTTGTTAAAAGGGATAGAAAGAGCGTTGCCAAATGTGGTACAAATGCTTCATTGCTCGACGAAACAATTGAAATACTTCTTTGTTCAACCATTAATGATTCCTCCTTAAAATTGCCGCTTTTCTGATCCTGACTCATTCATATTTATGAACGATATCGGACTAACATTTTTTAGAAGAATATCTCTTCTAATCCTTTAAAAGTTAAATTAAAAAACTAGTTGACCATATCTTTTTTGGTTTTTCTATCGCTAAAAGGTGTTTTACTTAATTCTGCTAAATATTTTTCATTATAGGGATGGTATTCAGCTGAATTCCATGGTTTATCGTGTCCCGTAAAGTGTACGATGGATGGCTGGCGAACCGCTTCTTTATATAACTTAGCATATTCACCATTTGGCGGTTGATGCCTTTCAAATATTAGGGAAGTTTGAACATTCCATTTTGGATGAAGTGCATACCAGTTCCCATAAAGCGTTCCATTTAAGGCATCTTGATCATGATAGATAATTTTATCCATTTGCTCTTCAAGAAATAGTAAGGTTTTTTCAGTAATTTTTGCTTTGCGCCAATTGTTTAAATCGATCAAGAGCAATCCTGAATTAAAATAATAGTCAGCTGTTTCAATTCCTAATCTAGGGTGAACTAAGGCTTGTCCCGGATCAACAACAGCACCTGCTGCTTTTTCTCCTATATCCGTTTCATATAATTTTGAAACATCATCTAATACTAAAACATCACTGTCTATATACAACACTTTTTCATAATTTTTGTCTTTAAGCAAATCTGGTAACGAGATCCTATAGTAAGCTGTTTGTGTTATATGATCGCTTTCCATTACATTCGCATACAATTCTGAATCAACTTCTAAGTAGTCGATCGTAGCCGTATGATTGGAAATAACGTCTGCTAATTTTTTTTTATTGTCTGCAGATATGTGATCATCAATGATATGAAAAGCTACTTCATAATCGTCAGAAAGATGATCTAAAATCGTTTTTAGAGTGACACTCAAATATGGTGCGTAGTTGTTATCAGCAGCACTTACAATTGGAATTAGTTTTCTTTCTCCCATTTCCAACCATCCTTTCTATTTATTTATTAAATGAAAGTGAGTATTTAATTAACATTTGAGTTCTATCTATCCAAAATACTACCCCTTTATTCTTTTTTTTACAAACGAAACGCCTTGATATAACAATGTTCATTTTAATTTCTTTGAAAAATCGCTTCATTTATAAGTGTTAAAATATAGCATCCGCTTGCTTTCATTCTATTATTTAAAATGAATTTAGTCTTTAACCTACTAGAATTTTTTTGAGATTCATGTATACTAAAAATGGGTTCTAAAAGATGAAAAAATTACAAATTATCCTAAATTCAATAGAAATTGAGTCTATCTGATTTTTATTAAATAAAACGTAAAGAGATGAAGGTCTTATAATGAAAATTTACCTTATGTTAACAGATACAAATACTATTCTTTCTAAAACCATTAAATTATATACCAAAGCAACTTATAACCATGCTTCTATTGCATTAGAGCCTACTTTACTAAAACCTTATAGTTTTGGCCGGAAGTATGCGCATAATCCTTTTTCAGGTGGTTATGTAGAAGAAGATCTATCTCGCCATTATTTTTTAAGAGCTCAATGTACTATCTATTCTTGTGAGATATCGGAACAACACTATGAAAATCTAGTTGAACTTCTCTCTTTCTACAATGAGACTCAAAGCCTTTATCGTTATAATCTACTTGGTTTAGTCACCTTAGCCCTAAATGTTGATTTTGATCGGAGAGATGCTTTCTTTTGTTCGCAATTTGTGGCATCTGTTCTTAGTGAAAGCGGCATTTATGAATTTGAAAAAGAACCTCATTTTATTACTCCTGAGGATCTAAGCCAACTCCCTATCTTTGCACCCATCTATTCTGGTTCATTGCAAGATTATTTGTTCAGTATTTCCGAAGAACAGACCAAGCCACAGTTATTATTATCATAAGCACAAAAAAAGTTGCTAGGAGAAAGCCCTGGCCAAAAAAGCAGGCAGAGAAGTTTTTCTTCTCTGCCTGCTTTTTAATTTGCTAGACTTTGATCGTAGCATAACTTCCATTTGAAGATTTTGTTACTTCAATATGGACTGGTATTCTTGTTTTCAACTCTTCAACATGCGAAATAACACCCACTAAACGACCTCGTTGATTTAATTCAAATAAGGTTTCAATCGCACTATCTATCGACTCAGCATCCAATGTCCCAAAACCTTCATCAATAAATAACGTGTCTACGCTAACTCCACCGCTACGATTTTGAACCACGTCACTTAACCCTAAAGCCAGTGCTAAAGAGGCTTTAAAACTTTCCCCGCCAGATAAGGTCTTGACACTTCTTTTCATACCCGTGTAATTATCGAATACATCTAAATCCAATCCTTTAGGGCCCGCACCCTTTGTTTTATCTTTATTTCGAATAAGAGCATACCGATTAATGGTCATTTGAGTAAATCTTGTATTGGCTGCCTCAATGATCTCTTCAAAATAGATCCCCAAGACAAAGCGTTCAAATGAGATATAGTCTGTTTCTTTTGAACCATTAGCCATTTCTGACAATTCTTTGTATAGCAAATATTCTTCTTGTTCTTCTTTTTTCGCATGATCGTTCAGTTGGATCTGAGAAAGAATAGATTGGTTTGTTTTTTCTGTTCCAATCAGCTCACGTTGCTGTTCTTTTAATGTCTTACTTTCCAGTTCTATTTCTTGATTCTTCGTTACGTAACCTTCAACTGGTTGATCAGTTCCTTCTTTTTCAAGAGCTGTTCTTTTCTCCGAAAAATTAGTTTGATTCAACCAATTTTTTTTGTCAAAAGCTTCTATTTCTTCGATCAACTGCTGTTTAATTTCTTTTCCCAACAGATATTTTTCAAATGCAGCATCTAATTGCTTTGCTGCTAGCTGTTCAGTAAACGTTGTTTGCATGTCGACCTCACGCTCGATCAATGTGCTCAATTGTTTTTCAAAAGCTTTTGTACTTGTCTGATACTGTGTTTGCAATTTTTCTAAATCAACTTTATTTTCTTGTGCCTTGCTATAACCTTCTTCGATATGACTAATTTCATTTGTTTTTTCATCAATTTGAACTTGTATCGCAGATAGACTAGTCGCCGTTAGTTTAGTTATCAGTGTGTCAATTTCACCTTTTAATTCAGCAATGCGCTTTGCATTATGCTCAACAGCAGCTTTTAGCAGTTGGATTTTCGATTCTGTTTCTCTTACTTGAAGTGCCGTTTTTTGTTTCTCTTTTTCTGCTGTTTCCTCGTTATCCACGGTTTTTTGCAACGCTTTTACTATTTCAGTTAATTTTTCTTGCTTTTCAGCTTCCTCAGACAATCGTCGTTGGATTTTAGCCTGTTCAGCAGGTACCTCACTTTGTTGCATGGCCAACTGTTTTTCACTTGATTGAATGGCTTCGCTTAATCCTTTCAATTCAATCGAGATTCGGTCAAACAGTTTACCTATTTCATTTTTTTGCGCTTCTGATTCTTCTAAAGCCTCTTTTGATACCGAGTTCCGACCTAATTTTGCAGGAGCAGGGTGATCCAGCGATCCACAAACAGGGCATTCTTGCTCTTCTTTCAAGTCACTAGCTAGCATTCCAGCTATATTTCGGTTATACGTCAATCGTTGCTCTTGGTAGTGACTTTCTATTTGAGTGTACTTATTTTCTATTTCTTGAAATTCTTCCTGCTTAGCGTCTTTTTTGGCTAAATATCCGCTGAACTCGATCAGCGCTTCTTGCTGTTTTTTAGTTTGATGTTGTTCTTGTTGCAGACTGCCTGCCTCGCGTTGTTTCTCCATAATGCTTGTTTTAGCTTGCTGGATTTCTTTCAGTTCATACTCTTGTTCTTTTAACTGCGCTCCATCAGCGATCACTTGCTTGTTCAACTCATGGATCACTTGTTGATTATTCTGATTCTCTTTCACTAACTCAGTTCGAGCTTCTTCTTTAGCTGCTCGTTCGCAAAGTTGTTTTTCTTGCTCTTTTAAATCCGCTAAAACTTCTCGCTTCTTCGGCAATTCTCTGTGTGCTGATTGTAGTACATGATAGTTTTCCTCTGTTTCTAGTAAGCGCTCTGACGTTTCAGCTAACTGCTTTTGTTCTTTGATCAGCTCTTGTTGAATGGCTCTTTTTTCATTGGAAATGTTCTCTACTTGTTGTTTTATTTCAAAACACTCTTCAGCTTTTTTTGCTAAAGATACGCCCAAACGTTTCGCTTCGATCAGCTCTTTGTTGGCTTCTAATGATTCTTTTTCTTTTTCAAGGACAGCTAAAGCTGCTATCAAATCGATTTTCCGTTGATTATCATGGTACGTTTCATCTAGTGCAATCAACTCTTTTTCAAGTAAATGGATCTTTTTTTGATGACTTTCTACTAAATGGCTCAATTCTGTTATGATTACCGGAATATCAAATAAACGGATTGCTTCTTCTAATGTTTCATTGGTATCCTTAGCGATCATGCCAACAAATTGTTGTAAGGTACTTTCATTCTGATCTATTCCTTGTTTTAAGCTGCTAGCTTTATCTTTTAATAAAGATTGAAGTTCTTTGATCGTATCCGTTTGAAAAATATTCCGAAAAATTTTTTCTTTATCCGCACTGTTGGATTCCAACATTTTTTTAAATTCACCTTGGGGCAGCATGACGATTTGTTTGAATTGTTCATATGACAACGAAAGTAATTCCTGTATCTCTTTATTGGCTTCTTTGATTTTAGTGGTCACTGTTCCATTATGATGAAATTCAACTTCTGATGACCACTTTTTCAACTTTCCATTTTTTCCTGGGCCTTTTTGTTCCGGAATTCTTTTTATAAAATATTTTTTTCCAGCTAATTCAAATTCTAACTCTACGAAACACAATACATCATCTGAAACAAATTGTGATTTAAAGGAATCTTTCCCTCGACTTGTTCCACTTGCATCATCATATAGTGCGTAGGCAATAGCATCAAAAATGGTGGTTTTTCCTGCTCCTGTTGGTCCACTAACTAAAAAAAGTGTTTGGTGATGAAATTGAGTGAAATCGATTACGACTTTTTCTTTATAAGGACCAAAAGCATTCATAACTAATTTTAATGGTCTCATCTTATTCGCCTCTTTCCATTTGATGCAACATAGTGTCAATAATGTCTTTACGCTCGACCGTTAACTCTTTTTCTTTGTAGTAAGCATAGAAATCCGCAAAAATATCTTGAACGGATAATTTTTCTAACTGTGCTTGATGGATGGCTGATATACTTTCTGCTCGTTCTTTCTTAGCTGCGTATTCCAAGCCCATTGCGTTTGGATAGCGTCGTCGCAATTGATTCATTGCATCCATAACAAAATTTTCATCTAGTAGTTCAAAAAAGACATAATCATCTGATTGCTGTCCCATTATTGTATCAAACAAGCCTTTTATGACCCGCATATCTCGTTTTGGCTCGATATATATCGGTTCGATAGCAACATGATTCTTTTCTAACGTCACTAATGATACTTGTTTTTTATGCACAGCTTCTGATTTAGAATACTTTAATATTGAGCCGCTATAGCGTATCCGGTCGTGTTTTACCTTTTGAGCTTTATGCAAATGCCCTAAAGCGACATAATCAAAATCTTCAAATAACTCCACACTTACATATTCGGCTGTTCCAATGCTGAGTGGTCTTTCTGATTCAGTTGTTTCAGATGTATCATTACTCAAATTAATAACATATCCATGGGCAATCAAAACATTGATTTCCGCTGGGTCCATTTCTTTTTTTATCATTTCGATTTGTACTCTAGCAGCATCTTCTAAGCTTTTGATCGTCTCATCCTGCAGCAGTTCTCTAATATAGGCATAGTCCGCAAAAGGCAATAAATAAAAGTTGACGCCTTTGATAGTTGCTTTTCGTGTCACTTCTTTTACCGTTCCTTCAATATACAACTGACTGGTTGCCAACAGATCTGCTCCATACTCTACACGTTCATTGCTATCATGATTTCCAGCTATAACCAAAACAGGTACTTTGACTTCTTGAACGATCCTAGTCAATACCTTGTTAGCTAAGGCAACTGCTCCTTTAGAAGGCATAGCACGGTCATATAAATCACCTGCCATGATCAGTGCATCTACTTCTACCGTTTTCAATTTTTCAATGAGTTGATCAAGAAAATATTCTTGGTCTTCCAACATCGACATTTCATTGACAATTTTCCCAATATGCCAGTCTGCTGTGTGTAATAAGCGCATCGCTATTCTCCTTTGTAACATTTATTTAAATATACCTGCTTATGCTTTTTTTAATTTCGTCTTCCCAATAAGTATACTACGAATAATTCAATGAAAACACTAAGTAAAGAAAATGAAATCGATCTATTTTTATTCTATTCAGTTGCGCGTTAAAAAAAGGTTATTTAAATAATATTCTTACTTATGCTATCCTATGATTAAACAATAGATAGGAATGAGGCATAAACATGGAAAGAAATTTCGCGTTATACGAACACCAAGCACAATATTATGAAACCGACCAAATGGGGATCATTCATCACTCAAATTATATACGCTGGTTTGAAGAAGCAAGAACTAATTTGTTGGATCAAATGGGTTTTGGCTATGATCAAATGGAAAAACTTGGTATTATCGTCCCAGTTCTAGCTATTACCTGTACCTATAAATCAATGGTCTATTTCAATGACCGCGTTTATATTATTCCTAAAATTGAAGCATTTAATGGTATTCGCTTGAATATCTCTTACCAAATATTTGATAAACTGACCAGTGAATTGCGAACGACTGGCGAAAGCAAACATTGTTTCTTAGATAAGAATAACCGGCCTGTTTCATTAAAAAAACAACAACCAAAAATATATGAATTGTTTAATGACTATTTAGGAGTCGATTTATCAAAGTAAAATGACACCGCAACGAATAAACCAAGCAGACTTTTTCCCTTAGTCTGCTTGGTTTATTTAGTTCTAGGTAAAATAGTGTGGATGCTTCAAGCTAAAATTTCTTCTGGAATATACGGCTTTGCTTGTGGAGCCATGGAAGCGCCTGAAGCCTAAAAGAAAGTTGTCATGGTTGTTGCTGCTTTAGCAGCTTACAAACAGGATACACTTGGGCGTTATTTGCCCACAGTGCTTCATTTTAGGCTACAAGCAACCCCTATTCCGCCACAAATTTTTAGTGTGTCATTTAATTAATTTATCTACACCTAAAATTATACAGCCGTTTATTTTTATTAAGAATTTATTTCAGTAATAATTTTTTGAACAGGTATGTCAAAAGATTCGATTGGAAGTCCTGATAGTACTTGTTTTGAATAGATAAGTGCAATCGTCTGATTGGGGAAGTCTTTTAAAAAGCGATCATAATACCCTCCACCAAAACCGATCCGATATCCTGTCCTATCAAAAATCAGACCAGGGACTAAAACTAAATCGATATCTGTTTTATTCACTTCTTTTGTCTCTTGAGGGTTAGGCTCAATGAGCTGATGGAATCCCTTTTCTAATTGCTCCAATTTCGTAAAGTCATAAAAAACCATCGCTTTATATTGTGGGATACACTTTGGAGCACAAACCTTTTTGCCTTCTTGCCATGCTCGTTCAATGATACCTAGCGTATTCCATTCAAATCCCTGAGAGAGCGTCACCCCGACACGTTCAGCTGCTTTCCATTCTTTTGAATCAAATAAATTTTTCTCTAACTTTTTTTCAATAACTACTTTTTCTTCTAAAGAGATTTTTTTCAAGAAAGAAATCATCTTCTGACGTGAGACTTGCTTGTCTTCTTTTTCTGTCATTGATTGCCTCTTTCTATTCCTATATTTTATTGATTTGGTAATGTATAAAACTAACCTGTTTTTTGGTAAACGTTAATTAAAACTAAGTTTCTTTTCCTAACAGCTGACCAGTATTTTGGTTGAAGACTTCTTTATCTTATAGAGGAATTAAAATAATCCAGTGACTCTGCCATCAGCCATAATATCGATCGATTCAGCCGCTGGCACTTTAGGCAATCCTGGCATCGTCATGATGTCCCCTGTTAAAACAACGATAAAACCTGCTCCGGCAGAAACAGTCACTTTTTTTATCGTAACGGTGAAATCTTTTGGACGCCCTAATTTATTCTTATCATCTGAAAAAGAATATTGCGTTTTTGCCATACAGATAGGCAGATTTCCGAATCCAAGAGCCTCTAAACGGTTGATTTCTTTTTTCACTCCAGGAGCTAACGTGATTCCTTCACCGCCATATACTTTTTGAACGACTTTAGTCATCTTATCGACTAACGCATCCTCTAATTCATAAGCATATGTCAAGGTACTTTCTTGATCCGCCAACTCCACAACTGCTCTAGCTAAATCTTGACCACCATTACCGCCGTTTTCCCAGACATCTGATAAAACAACATTGACACCAAGTGCTTGACACTTTTCTTCTACTAAAGCTAATTCTTTTGTGGTATCTGTCGGGAACTTATTGATGGCTACAACGGTCGGCATTCCAAATACCGTTTGCATATTTTCGATGTGCTTCATTAAATTCGGCATCCCTGCTTCAAGTGCTGAGAGATTTTCTGTCACCAATTCTTTTTTGGCCATCCCGCCGTGCATTTTCAAAGCTCTAACCGTTGCTACAACAACAACTGCTGCTGGTGCAATCCCTGATAAACGGCATTTGATATCCATGAATTTCTCTGCTCCTAAGTCAGCTCCAAAACCTGCTTCTGTCACTACATAGTCAGCGTATTTCAATGCCAACCTTGTTGCTTTGATGCTGTTGCACCCATGCGCGATATTAGCAAATGGCCCACCATGCACAAAAGCCGGCGTATGCTCCAATGTCTGAACGATATTTGGCTTCAATGCATCTTTTAATAATACAGCCATAGCTCCGTGTGCTTTTAAGTCTCCAGCTGTAACCGGTTGTCCAGTCAAGGTATATCCTACAATAATGGCTTTTAACTTTGCCTTCATTTCTTCCATATTCATGGATAGGCATAAGATAGCCATAATTTCAGAAGCCACAGTAATAGTAAATCCATCTTCGCGCGGGACACCATTTGTTTTGCCATTTAAGCCATCAACAATAAATCGTAATTGCCGATCATTCATATCCACTACCCGTTTCCACGTAATGCTGCGTGTATCGATTGCTAGCGAATTTCCGTGATGGATATGATTATCCAACATAGCAGCTAATAAATTGTTAGCTGCTCCGATCGCATGGAAATCACCTGTGAAATGCAGATTCAAATCTTCCATCGGTACAACTTGAGCATAACCGCCTCCAGCTGCACCGCCCTTCATGCCAAATACTGGTCCCAATGAAGGTTCTCTTAAGGCAATCGCTGCTTTCTTGCCTATTTTTTGAAGACCATCTCCTAATCCCACTACTGTAGTTGTTTTACCTTCTCCAGCTGGTGTAGGCGTAATAGCCGTCACTAGGATCAATTTCCCTTCTTTTCTAGTAGCCAAGTCAGCAATTTCTGTTTCATCAATTTTCGCTTTGTATTTCCCATATTGTTCAATAGCATCACTATCGATCCCTAACTTTTCAGCTATCCCTACTATCGGTTCCATTTTAGCTTCTTGTGCGATCTGTACGTCTGTTTTAAATTCCAATGGTATCCCTCCAACTTGTTTTAAATTATTTCTGTTTAACTGTATATTACCATTTTTCTTGTATGATTCAATCTAATGACGAACATTACCTATTAATTTTTCAAAAAAAAGACGTTTTTGCTCATTATAAGCTCAAACGTCTACTTTTTTGGTTCTATTCAATCGGTTCTTTTAAAATATGTTTATGATAAATTTTATCCATGATGACCGCAATGGCATTATCTCCTGAAACATTCGCTGCTGTTCCAAAACTATCTTGTGTCAAATAAAGTGTGATCAAAAGGTTCCCTAGCGTACCCGTAGGATCTATGCCAACCATCGTCATGAAAGGTAACGCGCTCATGATTGCTCCACCCGGTGCTCCAGGTGCTGCTACCATTGCTACACCTAACATAGCGATAAAACCTGCCATCATACCGAACTGTGCGGGCATATTGTACATTAGAAGTACCGCTGTCACACATGAAGTCACCGTTACGATACTTCCAAGTAGATGGATCGTCGCAGCCAATGGGATAATAAATTCACGTATTTGAATCGATACGCCATTTTTTTTAGCAATCTCTAAATTCACTGGAATAGTAGCCGCCGAAGATTGTGTTCCAACAGCTGTTATATAACCTGGAATCTGGTTTTTCATCAAAATCAACGGATTTTTCTTTGTATAGACTCCTGCAATAACAAAAAAGATTGTTACAAGTATCAGTTGCAAGCTGATAATAATAATAAATACTTTCCAAAAAATTGAAAGAATTGAAAATACACTTCCTGCATAGCTCAAGTTTACAAAATTACCAAATATAAAAATCGGTAATCCAGGAATAATCAGCGAACTAAGCAACTTAACGATAATCAAATTGAATTCGCTAAAAAAGTTGTACATCGTTTCCCCCTTACCTTGTCCCTTTAACCAAGAAATAGAAATACCAAACATAAAAGAAAATACGATGGCAGAAGTGACATCTAGTAGAGGTTCTAAAGGAATGGAAAATAGCGGTTCAAGGCTTGATTGATCACCTGAAACACCCTCACTTAAACTAGCATCAATAAACAAAGGAAATACATTTATAGCAACAAAGTAAGCGGTAATCCCCGCAATCAATGTTGACGAATATGCCATCAATGTCGTGATCCCAAGTAGTTTCCCTGCTCCTTGTGTCAAATCTGCGATCCCAATTACGACAAATCCAAGAATCATTAGTGGGATAATAAACTTTAACAAACTGCTAAATATAGCAGAAATCGTAACGGGTATCTGAATAATAAAATCTGGTAAAAACGCCAATTGACCAAAAATAATACCTAAAACAATAGCTATCAGTAACTTAGCTACTAATCCCAATTTAATTCTTTTCATCTTTTCCACTCCTCATATAAAAAAAAGCAAAATTTATTTTCCAATAAATTCTTCATAAGCTATAATAACACATTTTTTTATTTCTAACTGTTTTTTAATCGAATTTTAATTTTTATTTAAATTATCTTCTTGTATCGATTATAACCTGTTCTGATCCTCTAAAAAGAAAAATAAACAAGGGTATGAAGTTAATAATTCTTCAACCCTTGTTATCCATTTATTTATTTAACTAATGCTAAAGCACCCATAGGGTCCCAAGGTTCTAATTCGATCGTAGGTTCCTCTAAAGCTTTTAACCATTTCTCAGAAATATATTTTTTATCCACTGCGATTTGGTAATTGAACTCTTCAAACCATTTATCACTCATAGAATAGATCCCTTTTTTACCAACTTTATCTCCCCAGCTATTTTCAACTTTCCAAGTTAAAGGTTGGCCTTGTTCATCTAGATCTACTCCAACAAAAACCATTGCATGAGTCAAAAGACTGTCTCCATAATCTAGACGCTGAGCTTTTGTCAAACCACTGCCCTCACCTAGTGTCAATTCATAATGATAGCTATGTTCATCCATGATACCAGCATCTTTGATTAACATTTTGCCTACATCACAACCAAACCAAACTGGTTGATTATCTTTAATAGAAGCAACCGCTGCTTCTTTTAAAGCTTGAATGGGTACATTGATGTATTGGATCGGTTTAGCTTCTTTGACCGTTCCTAAATATTTAACCGTGTATGCTCTACCAAATGGTTTATCTTCTGTTGGTGCATTCAATAAACTCACTAGGTTTGTCAGATCCCAACCCACATATTCTTTGAAAAAAGCTTGTGGTGTAGTGTCTTTGATGCGACAGTATTCGCCGTCTTTAGTTCGATAAGAATAATCGAACGTTTCAGGAACTTCTCCCAATGCTTTTACCAGTACGCTGTAAATAAAATACAACATACTCTCTTTTTTAGCTGTTGATTCATCTAATGATGATCCTGCATGATGTCCTTCGCGCAGTTGGCAAGCAAATTCTCTTAATTTAGATGTCAGTACTTCATTTAATTTACTTGTGTTAGAAGAATGAAAGGTTTCTGGCATAGCTGATTTAGGAACAGCACCATATTTTTCTAATAACCCTGAAAACATATCCCATTGTCCGCCATCTTGAACTGGATCCATCAATAGATGAGAAATGATTCTCGAATCTTGAGCTTCATCGAGTGTTTCCAAAATGCTATCTAAGAAATAATTTGATTTCTCGAATTTATCCCAAAACAATGTATAATTTTGTGAAAATTCAAAGCTTTCCATATTTAATTTCTCCATTGTATCTACTCGAGCCGTATTCAAAGCCGCAAACATCCAACAACGACCACTAGACTTTTGATTCGTCATTGTTCCGCGTTTTGTTTCATTTGAAAACTCAAAAGAGTGCCTTCTTAAAACGTTATTATCTAAAGAAGCGTCATTTATGCCTACTTTTGCAATTGCACCTTTAATTACTTGATTTGTGCTGTCTGCATCAAATCGGTTCTTAAATTCTGTTAATAATTTATTATCGATTCCCATTTTCATTCCCCCTAAAACATACTTGATATGTTACTCTTCTTTGTTTTATCTAGCAAGTCGATTTATTTAAGCCATAAAAAAAAGGCTGGACATATTCCAGCCTTTCTTGGTGTTTATTTAACTAATTTGTAGTTTGTATCGCTTAATGCTTGGATAAACGCCTTTTCATCAATCTCATTTTGGCTTTCAACGGTAGCTTGTTTCTTTTCTAAATCAACGACTACACGTTCAACACCTTCAATAGCTTGGAATTTTTCAACTACTGTGCTAGCACAACCTTCACATTTCATACCTTCGATCGTCAATTCTTTTTTCATTCTTCATCGCTCCATTTCTTATAATTTTTTTAACTCTTCTATTTAGAAGAAGGTTTAAATCTTTTTAAGCGCAATGCATTGATCAGTACCGAAACTGAACTAAAACTCATTGCGGCACCAGCTAACATCGGATTCAATAATGGACCGCCAAAAATATGGAGCAGTCCCATAGCAATTGGAATCCCTAAAACGTTGTACCCAAATGCCCAAAATAAATTTTCTTTGATATTTTTGATAGTCGCTTTACTCAATTCAACAGCAGTTGGTACATCCATCAAATCACTTCTCATCAGCACAATATCTGCCGATTCCATTGCAACATCTGTACCCGATCCAATAGCGATCCCGATATCTGCTTGAGCTAAGGCTGGAGCATCATTGATTCCATCCCCAACCATCGCAACGGTTTTTCCTTCAGCTTGTAATTTTTTCACTTCATTTGCTTTTTCTTCTGGCAATACCTCACTCAAAACACGATCGATCCCGACCTGTTTTGCAATAGCTTCAGCTGTCCGTTTATTATCACCCGTGATCATTGCTACTTCTAGACCCATCTCATGCAATTTTTCGATGGCTTTCAGGCTGCTTGCTTTCACCGTGTCTGCCACGGCGATCATGCCAGCTAGTTGACCATTTTTAGAGATATACATTGGCGTTTTACCTTCTCCAGCCAACGCGTCAGACGTTTTTTCTACTGCATCAAGTGCAATCCCGCGGTCGATCATTAATTTTTTATTGCCTAATAAGAGCGTTTGATTCTCAATCGTCACCTCAATGCCGTGTCCTGGGATCGCATTAAACGAGTGCGTTTTAAGAAGTACTAATGCTTTCTTTTCTGCTCCATGAACGATGGCTTCTCCCAATGGATGTTCGGATCCTTTTTCAGCAGATGCTGCAAGAACGAGCAATTCATCTTCCGTCATTCCATTCACGGTTAGGATATCTGTCACTTCAGGTTTTCCTTCCGTGATCGTACCCGTTTTATCAAAGATGATCGTCTGGATCTTATGTGTTTTTTCTAATGCTCCACCACTTTTAATTAAAACGCCGTATTCTGCCCCTTTACCTGTTCCGACCATAATAGCGGTCGGTGTCGCTAGACCTAGTGCACATGGACAAGCAATCACTAATACAGAAATGGCGATCGTTAAAGCAAACACGCCTGATTCTCCTGCTAGATACCAAGCTGATCCAGATAAAACAGCTAGCACGATCACAATTGGTACGAAATATCCAGAAATAATATCGGCTAGTTTGGCAATTGGCGCTTTTGAACCTTGTGCGTCTTCAACCAGCTTAATAATTTGAGCTAATGCTGTATCTTTGCCGACTTTTGTAGCTTTGTACTGAATCGTTCCGTTTTTATTGATACTGGCTCCAATGATCGCATCGCCAATTGTTTTTTCAACCGGGATACTTTCTCCAGTCAGCATCGCTTCGTCTACTGAAGTGATCCCTTCAACAACGACCCCATCGACCGGCATTTTTTCACCTGGTTTAACGATGATGATGTCATTTACTTGGACTTCATCAATGGCCAGTTCAACTTCTTGTTCGTTCCTTATCACTCTAGCTTTTTTAGGAGCCAACCCGATTAATTTTTTTATCGCCTCAGATGTCTTTCCTTTTGAAAGAGCTTCAAAGTATTTCCCAAGCGTGATCAATGTCAAAATAACGGCCGCAGATTCATAATAAAGATCCATCGCTATCTCCGTATTTCCTATCCATATGCCTATCGTTACAGCTAAACTATATAAGAAGGCTGCACTCGTTCCTAACGCAACAAGTGAATCCATATTGGGGTGGCCTTTGAATAGAACCTTAAAGCCTACTATGAAGAACTCTCTGCCTAAAACTAAAACAGGCAATGTCAAAATCAATTGAATTAAAGCAAACGATCCGGCATTCATCATAGGATCGATTACTCCGGGCAAAGGCATTCCTAACATATGTCCCATTGAAATATACAGTAACGGAATGGTAAACACTGCTGATATCCAAAACCGCTGCCACATATCCTTTATATGCTGAGCTTTTTTTTCACGATCTAAGTCGATTGCATCCCCTGTTTCAATTTCTTCATGAGCTTCATAACCGGCTTCTTTAACAGCATTGGTAAGATCAGATAAGACCAATTGTTCTGGATTATATTGAACAGCCATTTTTTCTGTCGCTAAATTAACATTAGCACTCATGATGCCGGGTAATTTCCCAGCAGCTTTTTCAACTGTTTGAGCACAAGATGCACAGGTCATCCCTTCGATCACAAAGGTTTTCTTTTTGGTATCTGGTGCGACTTTATAGCCAGATTGGCTTACGGCTTCTTTGATGTCTTTATCTGTAAGACTGGCTTCATCATATTTAACATGCATTTTCTCAGTAGCTAAATTGACACTTACTTCTTTTACTCCTGTCATCTTTCTCATTGCTTTTTCAATGGTTTGAGCACAAGATGCACAACTCATACCTTCAATCTTAAATGCTTTTTCGATCAATTCCATTCACCCCTTTTTATTAACCGTTATGTTTATGATTCTGGCACTCGCATTGCCCCGGTATACAATTACATGGAACAACATCGACCGCTTCGGCTTTTTTTTGTTGTAGAAGTTCCTCTAACATTTGAATGTCCGTATGGCTCAATGTTGCTTCCCTAACAAGATCGGCAATAGTTGTCCCAACTTTCCGATTACATAGGTGATCAAAGAAATCGCTGGTTTTACTCTTCAAGCTCTCTTCTTCAGAAATGAGTGGACTATATAAGTACTTATTGCCAACAGCTTCTGTTTTCAACATTTCTTTTTCAACTAATCGGCCGATCAATGTTTTTATTGTTGCTTGTTTCCAATTCATTTTTTCTTTTACTATTTCTGTGATTTGTTTGCTGGTCACGGTTTGGTTCGCCCAAACTACCCGCATGATCTCCCATTCAGCATCTGAAATATTGGGTTTGATTTTGCTGATCATCGTGATTCCCTCTTTCTTTCGACTACATTCGTAATCGTTTCAATGATTTAAGTTTACACTCGTAACCGTTTTTTGTCAACAGCTAAACTCTCATCTCTATTCAACAAAAAGACCGGTCATTCTACGCGAATAGAATGACCGGTCTTTTTAATTTCTGTTATTGTCTTTTTAAAACTAGTGATCTGGTAGATTTAAACCATTTCGTTAAGCGGACTATTATTTAAGCAAGTGCAACAAGCCTTAGTTCGATCCAAATATTAGTTACCGCTATTTCCCAATGTCAGACCAAAAAGCTAGAACAATCATTAGTTTTTAACATCATTTCTTTCTTCTAAGCTTTTAAACTCATTATTCAACGATTTCAAACCCCTTTTGAATGCCTCATTACCTATGTCCGTTAGATCGCACTGAATGATTTCATTTAAGATTGCTTTTGAAATAGCTTTTTTAGATTGCTGACTTTTTTCAGTTAATGTGACGACCACTGCTCGCTTATCACTATCTGAGGCTACTTTTTGGATCCAACCTTGAGCTGTCAATCGATTGAGTATGGGATTCAATGTTCCGATACTCATCCCTAATCGATCACTAATATTTTTTATGAAGATATGATCTTCATCCCATAATGCTAGTAAAACAAGGTATTGAGGAAAAGTTATCCCAAATGACTTCAACGCTCTGCCGTACATTCTTGAAAATCCGTTCGAAGCTTTGTATACTTCAAAACACAACTGGTCTTCTAATGATCGGACAAATGTCGTTTCATCCAAATAAAGCTCCCCTTCCATTAAATTGATTTTTTTCATCTTGAACTAAGATTAGTCGGATTCTCTTAATGTTAAAATACCATCCTGCATAACATACACTTTATCACACTGACTGATCAATCGTTCATCGTGAGTAACCATTATTGTGGCTTTTTTCTTACTTTTCGTTTCGCGTGCTAATATTCCAACTACTTCAAATGCCTTTTCAGAATCTAAACTAGCTGTTGGCTCATCTGCTAAAATGACAGATGGATCATGATATAAAGCTCTAGCGATAGCTACACGTTGACGCTCTCCACCTGATAAATCGCTAGGATATTTGTCTTTCAAATCAAGAATGCCTAGTTCCTCTAGTAATTTTTCTTGTTTTTCTTTATCTACTTTTGACTTTTCGACTTTATTCACCAAATTTAGTTGGTCTTTTACCGTTAAAAAAGGAACCAGATTGGATGCTTGTAAAATAAATCCAATCTCTTTGAAGCGCAAAGCAGCTCGTTTTTTTTCAATAACGTTGCTGAATGGTTTTTCATTTATCTTAACAGTGCCTTTTGAAGGCATCTGTAAACCTCCGATAATCGTCAAAAGTGTACTTTTCCCTGAACCGCTTGGGCCAATAATGGCAATGAATTCTCCTTCTTCTATAGAAAAAGAGGTGTCTTTCAATGCATCTACTCGTTTATGTCCTTCACCAAACGAACGACTTACGTTTTCCAATTCGATTAATTTCATATCTCGTGTTCCTCCTTTTTATCCGATTGCTTTCAGTGGATCGATTTTAACAACCGTTCTTACTGAGAACAATGCTCCTAAAACAGCTATTATTATCAGTAGCGCTGTTATTCCTGCAATAAACAACCCATTTGTAGTGTAAGGGACCGCTGTCGGAAGAACAAGGGATGTGATAAGCGTTAAAATCAAACCTATTCCGACCCCGATAGTAGACAATAAGAATGTTTGTGCTACAACTGACTTCGCTATATAGCCTGAAGAAATTCCTTGGGCTTTCATAACGCCAAACATACTCGTTTTTTGTAAAGTCAATACATAAATAAAGATTCCAATAACGACTGCTGCGATCACAATCAAGAAACCGATCATTAAGCCGAATGTCAATACTTGAGCGTTATACCCAGGTATTTTTAAAATATAGTCTCCAATAGAATAAGCGGCTAATTTTTCGGAATCTGCTACCACTTCGTCAAAAGATTCTGCTGCATCGCGAACCACTACTGCACTGATTCGACCATTGGCTGAATCATCAGTTGCTTCAAAGCGTACTTCTTGGTAGGCAGCAATCGTAGTATATAAAACAGGTGCCACACTGAACTTAGCATTTTCAGTAAACCCCACTACTTCCACTTCTTTATCGCTTCCAGCAAGTTGAATAGTATCTTCTAATTCAATACCAGTTTCTTCTTTCAAGCTGATGTCAGCCACAACTTCATCATTATTTTCAAATGCTCGCCCATCGATAACTTCAGGCATAATAAATTCATCTGCATCGACTCCAAAAAAAGTAACATTGATTTTCGCTGCTTCGCCTGTTTCGCCTGCTTTTCTAATTACACTAGGCGCTAACCCTAGCAAAGCTGTTTCATCTGCTCTGACTTTACCTGCCTGTTCAAAGGTCATCATTGACATATTGATGTTGGTATTTGATTCATCGGTTAGAACAATGGCATCAGCTTCCCATTTATCCACACTTGTCCGATTATCTTGTGCTAATCCATACGCTAATCCGGTCAAAAAATAAACCAAATAAGATACTAATACCATGACCCCAATAATCAAAGCGAATCTGGTTTTTGAATGTTTAATTTCTTTCCATGCTAAAAACATGTTGAATCCTCCTCTTAAAATAGCTATTTCTTTTAAAATAATGAACTAAATTGCTTGTTTTATGTATGCAATCCACCCCAATAATATATCTCACACGATATATTATACAGCAAATAAAATGCATTGTATATTTTTTAATTATTATTTCCCACTCTTTTTTCTCTAATTTTCCGTCTTCTTTTTCGTCCGATTTTTGTGCTGCTTTAGTAACTCTATAAAGTGATCTGTGAAGCTGGCTGTAAATCCCCATAATGTGTGTTCATTCAAAGTATAGAATGGTACAGCATGCTTTCCTTGCTTCCAGTTGTATTTCTCACCTCCTGGTATCAGGTCAAAAGGGAAATCTTTTTCATGTTCTAATTTTACGTTGGCACTATAATAAATAGGTTTGTGAGCTAAAAAATAAGTTAGCGGAACGGTATATAGTTTCTCTACTTCTTCATTAAATTGGATATCTTCTAGCTTGATATTTTTAAGTTCTCCCACAAAAGCTCGAATAACCACTTGCTCATTCACAATGTAATCCATTTCGCCTAAAATTTGGATGGTTTCTCTTGAAATAGTCAATTCTTCCATTGTTTCACGAATAGCTGCCTCTTTATACGTTTCACCCGCTTCTACTCTTCCACCAGGAAAAGACGTTTCGCCCGGTTGAGAGATTTTTTTACTGCGTATTTCATATAAAAGATGGATTTCGTCATCAACTTTTATCAAAGGGATCAGCACTGCAAAATGACGTTGCTTACTGATTGGTTTTACTTCATGGTGCTCCAACATATCATTTATATCTTCTAACATTATTATTTCTCCTCTATATTACATCTTTTAATTTATTTTAATTGATCAGATTGTCATACATTCATATAATTCTTGCTAATTCTACAATGAGTTCATTACAATAGAAGAAACAAATCAACTCATTCTTTCATACAAAAGGGAGATCATTATGGAACAAGTAGAAGAAAGCTTTTATTTTATAAACGACCAAAAAACACCTGTAGAGGATACCACTGTTTTTAACCAATTGGAAGGGAAAACGATTTATGAAGTTATCCGCGTTCAACAAGGGATCGCTCTTTTTTTAGAAGATCATTTAGAACGGTTCAAAGCTTCCGCTGCTGCTACAGATTTGTTTTTGAAAGATTCAGATGCTGCGATAACGCAGCGTATTTACCAACTGATTTCAATAAACCAGGTTACCCATAAAAATATCAAACTTATTTTGAACGCTTCAAAAGGATTATTGATTTTTTTCACAAAAACCGTTTACCCACCACAAGCTTATTATCTAAACGGTATGCATACGACCTTATTTAAAATGGAAAGAACCGATCCAACCATCAAGACTTTGCGCAATGATTATCAGAAAGCCGTTTTAGCTGAGCGAGAAAAACAGCAGGCCTATGAAGTGTTGCTCGTTGATCAAACCGACCATGTGACAGAGGGCAGCCGTTCAAATTTGTTTATTGTCAAAAACAATAAGTTATATACGTCTCCTGCCAAAAATGTACTACTTGGTATTGTTCGAAAAAAAACATTGGCATTATGTGCAATGTTAGGTCTTGAAGTCATAGAAGAAAACATTTCTGTCTCAAAATTAGTTGAAATTGATGGAGCTTTTATTACAGGAACCGGAAATAACATTCTGCCTATCCAATCAATTGGAGATCTAACTTTACACTCTACCAACAATCCGATCATTAAAGCCTTGATGAGCGAGTATACGAATCTTGTTGCAACGTATATCAATGAGCATCAGGCTATTGATCCGCTCATTTAATTAAAAAATCAATTTTAAAAATCAGACTTTGTCCGACAAACTGAAGAAGCCAAGATCACAAACCGTGATTTTGGCTTCTTCTATAGGATCTAGTCTGCTTTTTTCATATACTGGACTCTTGTTATTACTTTAAAAATCGTATCCATAGTAAAAATAGCCAATGCAATCATCCCTGCTACTTGCATCGTATTTTGCAGATGCCCCTGTGCTAATGCATTATTGCCTTGAATAAATTCATAGACTGTCAAATACATACCTGAGCCTGGAACTAATGGATAAAAACCAGGTAAAAAGAAAATCGTTACTGGAACTTTAAATATCCGCGAGAAAACATGTGATAGGGTAGAGATCACTAACCCTGAAATATATGTAGCTAAAACAGATCCTAGTAATCCAATACAAAGTAAATAAGCTCCCCAGCCCACAGCTCCTACAATGGCTGCTGAAAAAATATGTTTTTTTGGGGCTTCCAAAATTATAGTAGCTGCCAAAACTGCTAGAAAAGCTCCTATGATTTGACTGATCAATACAATGCACCTCCAATAACAAGTCCGATCGCAACTCCCAAAGCAATGGACAAGGCTACTACAAATGCCTCTAGAGCTTTAGCCCCGCCAGACATGTAATCCCCTTGTAACGTATCTCGGATCGCATTCGTAATAGCTGTTCCTGGTACTAATGGCATGATCGTACCTATTATTACTATATTCATATTGACTGTTGGGAAAATAAAGGACTGCATCAATACCGCACCTACTGATATAACAGCAGATGATAAAACATTTCGTACAAATGATCCCATATCTAATTTTTTTTCACCTTTTAGTACTAGGGCCAATAAACCGCCGTTGATTCCAGCAGCAAGTATTTCAAAAAAACCGCCACCTAATAATAATGCAAAAGAAGCCGTTAAAGCTGCTGTAGCAATATCTTTGTAGAGCCGTTTATACTGTACTTCCCCAATACTCTGCAAGGCCGCATACGCCTCTGGAATCGTTATTTTCTCACTGGTCAATTGGCGCGAAATAGTATTTACTTTGGTAATATTGTTTAAATTTATATCTCGTATGCTGATCCGTTTGACGATCGTGATTGGGTCATCGATACTAGGGTCATCTAAAGTAGCAACTAGTCCCGTTGTCATTGCTAATGCTTCGGTTGTTTCAAATTTTGATGTTTTTAAAATACGATTCATCGTGTCTTCTACACGATAGGTTTCAGCGTTACTTTCTAACATGATTTTCCCTGCTAGTATAGCCGTATCCATTAATGTTTTGTAATCCATTCCGGGTCTTCATCCTTTCCCTACACTAGCCATTATTCATTTTTCCAATTACAGTATGCCCTGCAAATTCAAATTTAGTATAGCATAGTTTCTTTTACCGATTAGACCCTTTCCATTCTTTCTTATCTCTTTATTACTAATCTTTGAAGAGTCGATTATTTCTAAACAAAAAACAGAGTAGGATGCCCTACTCTGTAAACTATTGACTGGTCTTCTTATTAGGCTCTTTGCTGATTTAACTTAATCAACTTCGATCATAATTTTACGAACTTTACTCATTTCTTTAGCTGTTTTTTGATAAATTGGAATAATCTTCCGGTATTTTTCTGCGGTCCTTTCATTAGGCTGCAGCCAGATTCCCGTTTCTTCTCTGTCCTTTAGCAAACCAGCACTCTTTTGTGGTGAGGAACTTCCCGAGATTTCTTCGGCTAAGTTTCCCAACATTACTGCACCTAAACAAGAACTTTCAAAACTGGTCGGCTGTTGCATCGCTCTGTCGAATATATCTACAAGCATCTGTTTCCACAAAGGCGAGTTCAAAAAGCCACCCGTTACTTTAATCGTTTTAGATGGTCCTCCAACTTCTTGGATAAGTTGCCAGACTTCATAAAGATTAAATAAGACGCCTTCCATTGCTGCTCTTACCATATGTCCAGTAGCGTGACGAGAAGCTAAGCCAATGTAACTGCCAGTAGCTTCTGATTCCCATAATGGTGCACGCTCACCATTTAAATAAGGTAAGAAGAACAGTCCATCCCCACCTGGAGCGACAATTTCGGCAAGTCGATTGAGCTGCTCCAACTCTGTTTCGACAGCGTTGCCCACTTGTCGCTTTCCTTCTGGGAAAAAGACAGCTATCAACCAGGCCATCACATTGCCGCCGTTATTTACAGCGCCGCCGATGACCCATCGACCTTTGGACAAATAGTAGCAAAATGTTCTGCCTTCTTCGTCCAATACAATTTGGTTGGTTACCATTCGGATTGCTCCGCTAGTACCGATCGTGATCGCTGTTTCACCAGGTTCTAATGCCCCTACGCCAAGATTGGATAAGCAGCCATCGCTAGCACCGATCACTAAATTCGTTTTTGGATCGATCGTCATTTCTTCAGCATAGGATGCTCGGATAGCATCCCATTTATAAGTCACATCAACTGGTTCAGCTAACATAGACTCTTCAATTCCAACAAGTTTTAGGATATCTTTATCCCAGGTCAACTCATGGATATTAAACAGTCCTGTTGCTGAAGCAATCGAATAATCGATTTTGTATTCTCCAGTCAATTGGTATAAAATGTATTCTTTGATACCGATAATTTTTTTGGCTTTTTCTAAGCTACCAGGGAAATATTCTTTCAGCCACATGATTTTACTCAGTGGTGTCATAGAATGAACTGGCGTCCCCGTTTTCTGATATATTGCTTTCCAATCCGAAGTTTTTTTTAATTGTGCAACCAGCTTTGCTGGACGATTGTCCGCCCATATAATACAATTGGTCAACAATTCATCTTCTTCACCCACAACAATGACACTGTGCATAGCACTTGAGAACGAAATAAAGTCCACTTGCTGTCTGATGCTCTTGTTTTCTTGCATCAACGATCGAATAACCGTAAGTACAGCTTGGAAAATCACTTTTGGATCCTGTTCTGCCATGCCTATCTCTGTTTGAATAATGTCATATCCTATATAAGTACTATCGATTACTTGCAGATCCTCTTTGTACAATACGGCTTTCGTGCTTGTTGTGCCAATATCGACTCCAATCGTATATCTTTGCTGCTTTATCATTTTTTGACCCTCCTTGCTTTGAACCGAATTCATTGCCGATCATACTACCTTTTTTTAAAAATAATTTTAATTTTGTGGAAAAATAACAAATCGTCAAAAATTTTAAAATTACTGGAGCCGGAATATACAGTTTCAGCTGTTCTTGATTTCCGCCAATTATCATCAAAACCAGAAAATTCATATTATTTATTTCCACTAAAAAAGCAAGAAAAGGTGAGCGTATTCCACTTTTCTCGCTTAGTTCATTATACTCTTTTTAGCTCAATTCTGGCCAGAAACCTTTATTAGCTAAAATCAACTCATCCAATATATTTTTAGCAACTTCTGCACTTGGAATTGTTTTGGAAAGTGTTAATGCTTGCCACAATGTTTGGTAGCTTCCAGTAATATAGGCTTCCACAACCAATTTTTCTACCGTTACTTGTTGGTGCATCAAGGCTTTTTCAAATGCTGGGATTTTACCTTGAGCTAGCGGCTCTGGTCCATCACTGCCCACGATACAAGGAACTTCAACCATTGCGTCATCATCAAAATTAGCGATTGCTCCATTATTTTCTACGATCATCAGCATTCTTTCATGCGTATTAAAGGCAATAGCACGTGCTAAATCTACAATAAATGACGCATGACTATCTATGGTGAATCCGCTGTTTTCGGCAGTTCCTTTTTCGACTATTTTTTTAGCTGCTGTAAAGACCGTTTTTTCTCTGCCATCCATTACTTCATTTGCACGTGAATAAGTACAGTTTGAATGTTTTACTTCATAATCTGGAAAAAGATAATATTTTAAATACGTATTTGGTAAATATCTTGGGTTGACTGCTATCAAGTCTTTAGCTTTCTTATGAGTTTCTTGCCAGCTTTGATCCATGTGTTGTGTATCAACTTCAACTTTTGTTAAGTAGCCATTCTCAGCGACATATTCGCGAATTTCCGGTAGATATTCATGTCCTTCTTTATCTTTTACGCTCGTCCACCAGCCAAAATGATTTAAGCCAAAATAACGGACTTCTAGATCTCCAGGATTTTTATTAATGATTTGAGACATTCTTCTTAACGTTCCCACTGGCATATCACAGATATTCAAAACCTTAGCTTTTGGACGCATCACTCGGCACGCTTCTGCAACAATGGAAGCGGGGTTAGAATAGTTTAGCATCCAGCATTTTGGAGAATATTTTTCCATGTGATCAATAATTTCCATCATGCCGCCGATACTTCTCATTCCATAAGCGATTCCGCCTGGTCCACATGTTTCTTGGCCAACTACTCCATAATTTAATGGGATTTTTTCATCTTGCTCACGCATCGCATATTTACCAACACGAATATGCGCCATACAAAAATCGACATCTGTAAAAGCTGTTTCTGGATCTGTTGTATAAGAAAATTCAATATCAGGAGCTTGCTCCTTTAATAGTATTTCAAGAGCGCCGCCCAAAATAGCTTGTCGATCTCCATCATTGTCATATAATTTCAACTTCCGAATTGGAAAGCGATCAATATTATCCAGCATCATCATAACGATCCCTGGCGTAAAGGTACTTCCGCCACCTGCGATTACGATTGAAAATTTTTTCATTTTATATACTTCCTTTCATTTCGCCTAATTGTTTTATTCCTCTGATTCTCTACCTAAATAATGATCGACAGCTTTTCTGACCTTACTAACTTGTAAGCCGTAAACAACGTGGACATTATGGTCTTTAATAATCACACCACTTGCTCCTGTATTATTTTTCAAAAATATTTCATCCACTTTATCAGGGTGGTTTAATGTTAATCTTAATCGTGTGTAACAATTGGTCACAGTGTTGATATTATCTGGTCCACCTAATGCCCCTACGATTGCGCTAGCTAAACCTGTATCTCCTTGTTCCTCTACAGCACTTGAGGAAGTTTTTTTAGTCTTACTTTCGTTGTATTCACCTTTAGAATAAAGTTTTGTTTCCTCACCAGTATCCTCACGACCAATCGTTTTAAATTTGAATTTCGTAATCAAGAAACGAAATGTCATATAATAGATTGCGAAGAACATAATACCGACCAAGACATACATTGGCCATCCTGTTTTTTCGATACCTAATGGCACATTGTATAACAAGAAATCGATAAATCCATTTGGTCCAATAGCTCGAACACTCAATAGATTTAATACAACCATGCTTAATCCACTTAGAACTGCATGGACGATAAACAGTAACGGAGCTACAAACATAAATGAAAATTCGATTGGTTCTGTTACCCCTGCTATAAATGAGGTAACAACTGCCGGGATTAGAATAGCTTTTGCCTTATTTTTATTTTCTGGGCTTGCGGTATGGTACATTGCTAAACATGCACCAATCAGTCCAAACATTTTAGAAATCCCACGCGCATCCCAGATAACGCTGCGAGACAGAATGCTGACACTAGGATCTGCAATCTCTGCAAAATAAATGTTTCTTGCACCTTCAAATATTTGGCCCCCAACTTCTTGGATACCTCCTAGTGAAGTGTATAAGAAAGGCGTATAAACTAAGTGGTGCAATCCAGTCGGGATCAATAAACGCTCTAATGAGCCATATAAGAAAATCCCGAAATTCCCACTTTGGTTTATCAATGTTCCTAAACTATTGATGCCACCTTGGAAAAACGGCCAGATGTACGTGAATAAAATAGCCAATAAAACAACAACTGGAATCAGAAGAATGAAGACGAAGCGTGTTCCGCCATAAATTTGAAAAGCATTATTAAATTCTTTTTCACAAAATTTATTGTGTACAAGCGCTGTTACTATACCTAATATAATACCAAGAAAAACACCCATATCTAGAACTTGGACACCCATTACCATAGTCTGTCCTGTTCCCTGTAGGGACTCTCCTTCAAATAATGACCCGTTAAGTTCCATGAACTTATTCATTGCATTAATAAATACTAAGTAGCCTAATACAGCTGTAAACCCTGCTTCGGATTTTTTCTTGTTTGCTAATCCTACTGCTAATCCCATACAAAATATTAGGCCTAAATTAGTTAAAATTGACACTAAGGAGCCTGATAAAATCATTCCAAATCCCATTGTGATAGGATTGTCCAAAAAGGGAACGGTTTCAATTAGCTTTGCATTTGTGAACAGATTGCCGATCGCAATTAATATCCCTGCAATCGGTAAAATTAACACGGGTATAAACATGGCTTTTGAAAAACGCTGCATGCCATTCATTAATTTCTCCTTCATCATTCTTACCTCCAATTTTTTATTTCACTTCCTTTTATGAACTCAGTTTATCTTGAAAGCGATTTATTGTATAGCTCTTTGAGCATATAAAAAACGTGTTCCGCAATTTAGAAACACGTTTCATTTATTTGCTATTTTCTTTTGTAATCCATCAAGATAAGTTTTAAAAATAAATTCTACTAACATCAACAGTCTAGGGAAAAAACTATTCGGCAACATGTTCCGATCGTCAAGTTTATAATTATCTGTAATTTTAAAATTTAAATCCGATAATTCCGCTGCCCGATTTGCTGTTTCTTTTGTAAACGTGATCGTAAAAATGCCCTGATCTTTTGCTACAAGTAATTTATCAATGACTTGCTGTGTTTCGCCAGATTTTGAGATCACAATAAATGCTCCAATATCTTCTAAATTATTTTCGAATACGCCAATAGAGTCAGTCCCTGTTGCAATAACCGTTTTTTTACCTAATACCAATAGTTTTTTATATAGATACTCTGCCGCTATTGCAGAAAATCCTGTTGCATAAATAAAGATGTACTCTTGCTTCAAATGTAACACTTGTTGAACAAACTGATCGATATCTTCTTTTCTATTTTCTTTAAAAAAATCTTGTTGACTGATACTTAGAAACGCTTCATCATTATCTAATTGAAGCCCTTCAGTCTTTTTAACCATTGGAAGCAACTGATAATATAAGTCGATAAAACCTGTATAGCCCAATTTCTTTGATAATCTTATGACGGTTGATGGAGAAGTGTAGTTGTCCTTTGCTACACCTCGTACACCTTTTTCTAACACATTGTCGATATTTTCAATAATATAATGCACGATTTTTACATCTAATTCTGATAATTTTTTCCCTTGAATTAGTTTACTGATGTCTTTCATCCACATTCACTCCTATTTTTGATGAGCATTCCAGTCTTTCCCTACTACTTCAATCTGAATTTTCACACTGCTAGTATGTCTTACTAACATAAGGACAAGGCAACTCGAAAGTTTCCCTTAAAACGATTTGAAACGCCCGTTCATTTTTATTTTAGCGAACCGATTATTTTAACTTTTACATTTTATCATGTTTCCTGTAAAAAAAAATGGTAATCTAGCTTTTTCATTATTTTTTTGTTATACTAATATGGTAAGGGTTTTGAACGTACTTTTCTAGTTTGACTAGCAAAAGTTAACATTAACCACTCATTACCATAGTTTGAAAGGGGAAAAATATATATGAAAATCAATGCTACTTTAAGAACAGAGGTCGGATCTTCAGCGGCTAGTCGTTTCAGAAGAGAAAAAAAAGTTACAGCCGTAATTAATGGAAAAGGCGTCACAAGTACTCCAGTATTATTAGACAGCAAAGAATTAGATGTTATTTTAAAAAAATTAGGTAAAAATGCGATTTTTGATGTTGCCGTTCAAGATGGAGATACTCACCAAGTGATTATCAAAGAAATCCAAAGTGCAACTCTTATTGATCAAATTTTAGACGTTGAATTACAAGTTATTAAAAAAGGTGAAAAATTAACGGTTACTGTTCCAATTCATGTTGAAAACGCTGATAAAGTTCAACGTGGTATCGTTTCTCAAACATTGAATGAACTAGAAATCGAAACTCTTCCAGCTAATATCCCAAATTCATTTACTGTTGATGTTGGTGAACTTGAAATAGGAGACGCAATATCAGTTGCTGATATTAAGGTTGCTAAATCTATCACAGTATTAAGCGATCTTGAACAATCTGTCGTAAGTGTATTGCCTCCATCTGCTGAAGAACCTGAAACAGCTGCTGAACCTACTGAAGCTGCTGAACCTGAATTAATTGGTGAAAAAGAAGAAGCTTAATCATCTTCAACCAGCTAAGTAAGGTATAAAATAACCTTTAAAAACCTTTCATGTGTTACTCTTAGGAGCAATGCATGTAAGGCTTTTTATTTAGGCTAAATATAAATAATTTCAAGTAACTGAATAGAGTATGGTAAACTTTGGATAAAAAAAAGCGCAAGGAGAATACTGCTATGGATAAAACCCATTTAGATAAATTTTATAAAAAAAACCATGCTGAAAGAATGAAGGCCCTTATTGCTGCAGATATTCTAACTTCAGATGATTTACTATTAACAGATGCCTTACATTTAACAGATGAGCTAGCAGATAATATGATTGAAAATCATTTGGCTAATTATGAACTTCCGCTAGGAGCAGCCCTAAATTTTCTAGTTGATGGAAAAGAATATGTTGTCCCAATGGCTATCGAAGAGCCTTCTGTTATCGCAGCTGCCAGTGCTGGTGCAAAAATTATTGCTCAAGCTGGTGGATTTAAAACAACGATTTCTGATCGTACTATGATTGGCCAAGTTGCTTTGAAAGATATCCCTGATTTAACAGTTGCAAAAAGTAATTTGGTTCAACACAAAAAGGCTATTCTAAAAAAGGCTAACGATGCGCATCCCTCTATTGTTGCACGCGGAGGCGGAGCAACCGACCTTTTCGTTCGCTTTATTGAAGCCGATAATGAAGCCGCAACGCCTGAATTTTTAGTGGTGCATTTGCATGTATCCACTCTGGAAGCTATGGGAGCGAATATTATTAATACTATGTTGGAAGGCATTACAGCTTACCTTGAAGAATTAACTGGCGGTACAGCTTTGATGAGCATCCTTTCTAACTACGCAACTGAATGTCTGGCAAGTGCTGTTTGCCAAATTCCAGTGGACCTGCTGAAAAAGAACGATTATACGGGTGAAGAAGTACGAGATCGTTTAATTGAAGCTAGTCAATTGGCTTATGTGGATCCTTATCGGGCCGTCACTCATAATAAAGGCATTATGAATGGCATTGACGCAGTTGTTTTAGCCTCCGGAAATGACTGGCGTGCTATTTCTGCCGGTGCACATGCTTATGCCTCACATAGCGGGCAATATCGTTCTCTTTCTGTGTGGAAAAAAGCTGATAACGGCGATTTGATTGGACAATTGACTTTACCGCTTCCTGTTGGATCAGTTGGAGGCTCTATTTCCATCCATCCGGCTGCCCAATTCAGCAAACGATTGATGGGCTACCAATCGGCAAAAGAATTAGAAGCTGTGATCGTTTCTGTCGGCCTGGCTCAAAATTTTTCAGCTCTTAAAGCCCTTGTGACTGAAGGGATCCAGAAAGGTCATATGGGACTTCAAGCTCGATCTCTGGCTATCAGCGCTGGTGCTTCAGGGAACGCTATCGAAAAAGTAGCTGAACAATTAAAACAATCTAAAAATATGAACCTCGCTACAGCAAAAGCCTTGCTGCAAGAAATCCTGACTTTAGAAGAGTAAAAAAACAGTGGTGTGAGGATAAACCTCACACCACTGTTCATCCTCACTTTCCCATGGATAAGTGAGGATTTTTTTTGCGTTCACTTCTACATGAAACTAGCCTTGACGGAAGAGTTCATTTCGATTTTAATGTCACTCTTTCGTCAAAAGCCTTTCCACGAAGAAGTATACTTCGTTTTCTGCTCTACTCTTTCGTCAAAAGCGGTTACACGAACGAGTGACACTCCCCTGTCTCCTAACTATTAAAAAAATTCAAAAAAGAACCCATTATTATTTTTGATGATAGCTTTCATCAGAAGTAAGAATGGGTTCTTTGATAGGAATTCATCCTATTAATATCGATTTTTTAGTTTGTTTTATTCTCGTATTGGCGCATATTATCTTTTATACCTTTTAATTGAATCGGTGCAGGATCATTTGTGCTACCAAACACTGCAGTAGATCCATCAACTGGAACCGTTTGTTGGAACATTTTTTCATACTCTTCGATCGAAACTTCTGTCCTAGAAGCAAATAATTCAGCGTGTTTTTCGGAATACAGATATTCTTGATAATTAGGTTGCAAGATCCCCGTAAAGAATTCTCCTACTGCACCTGAACCATAACTAAACAATCCTATTCTTGAACCAGATTTGAACTGTTCACTTTGTTCAAGCAAAGAAACTAGGCTTAAATATAATGACCCTGTATAAATGTTCCCAACATTTCGATTGTAGAGCGTGCTTGATTGGTAATTAGCCAATAAGCGTTCTTGACTTTCTTCTGATGCTTCTTCTAGAATAGTTCTCAATGCTTTGAGCCCTATTTTAGTATAAGGTAAATGGAAACAGATGGCTTCAAAATCATTCAACCCTAAGTTCGTTTTTGTTTTGTATTGTTCCCAGACTGTTTTGAAAAATAAAACATATTGTTCGTTTGAAAATTTGCCATCAACAAAAGCAAAATCTGAATAAATAGGACGCCAAAAGTCCATAATATCAGCCGTTAGATAAGCACTTTGATCTTCTAACGCCAAAATTTTAGGATCAGCACTGATCACCATTGCTACAGCCCCAGCTCCTTGTGTCGCTTCACCAGCTGTATTCAATCCGTATCGTGCGATGTCAGAAGCTAATACCAATACTCTGCTGTCTGGGTTCAAAGCAATATGGCCTTTTGCCATTTGAATTCCCGCAGTCGCTCCGTAACAAGCTTGTTTCACTTCAACAGAACGAGCATTAGGGTTTAGACCTAACAAGCGATGAACATAGACCGCTCCTGATTTCGAATTGTCGATACCCGACTCTGTACCAAAAATAACAAAATCAATTTTCGCTCTATCTTCTTCATCTAATATAATTAGTGCTGCATTTGCTGCTAGGGTTACTGGATCCTGTGTGATTGGTGCAACTGCCATTTTTTCTTGTCCTATACCGATTGTAAATTTTTCGGGCTCTACATTTCTAGCCGCTGCCAACTTGTTCATGTCCACGTATAAGTGTGGCGCATAAAAACCAATTTTGTCTATTCCAATTTTCAAAAGAAAGGACTCCTTTTTTATTTAATGACTTTTTTTATAAAAAGCTTTATTTCAGTGTATGATTGCCTGTTGGCTCTTTTGACTGAGCATTATAATAAATAATAAATTATTCTTAGTTAAAAAACAACCGTTTACGCCTAATCTAAAGAGAAGCTTAATAATCTGTCCTAAGAGTTATGTAAGAGATGAAAAGAGTTGGCTTTCTTTTTTCTATTTCTAGTTTAATTTCTGCTAATTTAGCGGTTCCCTTTTTTAACCAACTCATCAAAGACTAGCATATTAACTACGATCGTTTCTTTATTCAAGTTTTCTCTTCCTTAATAAATTATTTCATTTTATTGTAAGCAAAAAATGGCGACCCATTACTACTAGGTTACCATTTTCCGCCTATTTAGTCTTATCAACTTTTAAAGGGAGATTTCTTTAGTTGATTTCTGTTTTATCTGCAACTTCAAAAGTACGGCTTTCAATCAGATTTTTGTACCAGAAAGCCGATTTTTTTAATGAGCGATCGCGGTTATTATTTAAATCGATTCGAACCAATCCATAGCGATTCTTGAACGCATTCATTGGAGATACACAATCTGTAAAGGCCCACAACATATACCCTTTGCAGTTTGAACCAGCTTCAGTGACCTCGATCAAACAATTCAAATGCTCTGAAATAAATTCAATTCGGTAATCATCTTGTACGACTCCATTGCTGTCCATGAACCGTTCTTCGTCTTCGATGCCCATGCCATTTTCTGTAACTATCCATGGGATATTCTCATAGTCATTTTTTATACGCATACCAAAATCTACCATCATCTGGGGATAAATTTCCCAGCCTCTTGATTTGTTCATTTTACGTCCTGGTAATTCAAAATGGTCATAGTAATAAGCTGGGTGAAAGGGTGTTTGCTCATTCCATTGGTAGCTTGGAGCTTTCACACGATTTGGATAGTACAAATTGATCCCTAAGTAATCGACCGTATTGTGTGCAATACTATCTATTTCTTCTTTTGTGTAATCAAATTGGATACCGTGCTTTTTAAGTAGCGGGAACAATTCCTCAGGATAACTTCCCTTAACTAAAGGATCTAAATAAATACGATTAAAAAATAAATCATACATTTCAGCTGCTTTTTTATCTGCTTCTGAGGATGATCTTGGATACGTTACTTCTGGATTCAGCACAATACCGATTTGACCATCGTAGTTTTTCCTATGATATATTTCGACAACTTTTGCAGTTGCCAAAACTTTGTGGTAATTCCACTGCATCCATTTTTTTGTATCTTGCTCATGTGGATAACGAATGGCATCTAAGTAAGTACGCGTTTGAATAACGACCGGTTCATTAAATGTAAACCAATATTTCACACGGTCTGCATAACGGTCAAAGACAATTTCCGCGTATTGAGTAAAAAGGGCAACGACTTTCTTAGAACTCCATCCATCATATTTATCTTGTAAGTAAGTTGGCAGTTCATAATGTTCTAGACAAAGCATCGGGGTAACACCCGCTTTAATCAAGCTATCCACGAAACGATCGATATATGCAGCATAGTCTTCATCCACCTCTAGAGTCTCATAATCAATGAAAAATCTTGACCAGTTAATAGACGTTCGAAAATGAGTCAAGCCGATTTCTTTCATTAAATCAACGTCTTCTTGGTAGCGTTCATAAAAATTAGTTGCGACTCCCGGTCCATATCCTTCGTGCCATACCTGTTTTTCATTTTTATACCATGTATCGAGATAAGAATCCTGTCCTTCTTTTTTACCTTTCCACCCCTCTGTCTGCCATGCTGATGAGCCTGCACCGATAATAAAGTTTTCTGGAATCCGCTTTTTCAATTTATATTCTCCTCCATTTATCATTCCACCTGAAAACGGCATTGTTCTATGAAGACGATAAGGTCAATTTATCATCTTAGTAGAACGATAAAAAGCCATAAAATAAAGCTTTTATGACTTTTTATGAACCACTATGAAATTATAGTTAATCTATTGACACGCCTGCCATTTTTTTATACACATCAACAACTTCAGATGCTAGATCTCTAAACGTAATAGCATTCATCAGATGATCTTGACTGTGCACGGCTAATAAAGAAACCGTTAATTCCTCACCAGAAGCTTCTTGTGTTAATAAACTTGTTTGCGCATGATGAGCTTCTACCAATGACTTGTTTGATTCTTCTAATTTTTGGGTTGCTAATTCAAAATCATCATTCTTTGCAGCGTGAATAGCCTCCATTGCATCACTTTTAGCATTTCCACCATGAATGATCAAACCCATGATTGTTTCCATTTCTATTGCTTGTCCCAATTTACAACTTCCTCTCAATTATCTGTTTTTTTATTCTTTTATTAATTTAAGAGCTTGATCTAATACGTTTTCGCCATTCATTCTGCCATAATCTAGCATATCGATTATTTCTAAAGGAATATTTTTACCAGCTAATTTTTTCTCGAATTGACCTTTCATGAAGCGGACTTGCGGTCCTAATAACAAAACGTCAATTTTTTTATTTGCAATATTTTCATCAGCTGCTGCTGCGGATACTGCAAAAATTTCTGTATCCAGATTACGTGCTTTTGATGCCGCTTGCATTTTAGTTACCAATAAACTTGTACTCATACCTGCTGAACATACTAACATAATTGTTTTTTCTGCCATTATTTATCACTCCAATTATTTATTTGCTTTACATCTATATATTGCAATTATCATGCCAACTTTAATAAATGCAAACCCATTCAGAAAGCCTTTTCTTTAAATATTCACCGTTACACACTCGAACTAAAAAAATACACACTTAGAAAAGTGTGTATTTTTTGGCTGTAGGTCAAATGGTGTGGATGCTTCAAGATAAAATTTCTTCTGGAATGTACGGGTTTGCTTGTAGAGCCATGGTACCGCCTGTAAGCCTGTAGTCTTACAGACTTTCAAGCTTCAAACAAACCGTAATCGCGCTAAAGCGCCAACGGTTTGTAATTCTCATTGAATCCTTTACATGGCTACAAGCAACCCTATTCCTCCAGCAATTTTGGGTGAATCTTTTGATTAATTTATTCATCCACACCAAAAATTAGACAGCCAATTTTTTAGTTCATTTTAACTTTATTTTCAATAATCATCTGAGTAATATAAGCAATCTCATCTTCCGGAATAATAAGCTGGTATTGCTTTTCTAACGGAATCAAGGTTGCTTTAACAACATCCATCATCATTCTATTTTTTTTAGCATATTCTTCTAATTCAGAAAATTCTCGGACGATCGTACCTGTTTTTAATCCTTCAATTAGAAAAGCTACATGCAATATAATACCTGTTTCTACACCTGCTGGAATCATGATGTTCAATTCCTTCTTTAATTGCTGCATTAATTTTTGCAGAAAATACATCAACTGTTGAATAGATCCCACTTTTTTCAAGGTACCTGTCAACGATTGTATCATCTCGTTTATCGGAAGCTCTTCTTCTATTTGGGTCTTTAACAACAGCAATTTCTCATCATTAAATACATCATAAGCTGTATAAAAGGGAATATTTTGATAATCAAATTCTACCGTTCCAACTATAGCTTTAATATCATACGATTCCATTAATTGATCAATTTGTTGTTTAAAGGCTTCGCGATGTAAAAATTGTAAAGGAATGATCGTTACCTTAGTAGAGTCCAAGACAGGTTTAATGCGTTCCTCTAATTTTTTTGCTACTCCTTCACCCGTAAAACAGGTTACCAGTACGGCTTTCATTTTCTTTACGTCTACTAATGTTAACTGCTTTGTACTGCTTTTTAATACTGTTTGACAACTTTGGTAAATGTCTTCTAGGGTACGGCCAATGCTTGCCATTCTCACTGCTTCTAAAACGACTGGAGTACTCACCATCGGCAATGATTTGATCCGCAAACCCAAATCTTCTGCTAACATATTCCCGAAAGTATTTAGTGAACCCATATCCGTCAAAATCAACAGTCCTTGCTGATACCTTTCCTTGTCCTTTAAAATCGTTTGACGCACTTGTTTATACATGTCTTGGACTTTCATCGTCAGCGGCATATTGATAGCTATACCGACAGTTGTTTCTAATAACTCTTGTACTGTTTCCATCATGCTGCTTGCCGTTGTTTTTCCATGCATCAAAACCATAACAGAAGTTGTTTTCTCTTGTTTTTGACTCATTTCTGCTTCTTCTTGTTTGGTCAAAAATAACGCAATAAATCCGATTTCTTCAAAAGGAACATCAACTGAGTAGGTTTCTTCAACCATAGCCGATAAATCGATCGCTACTTGAAATTCTTTTGGATAATTTTTCCGAATCGCGTTTAAGTTAGAAATATCGATCGGCTGCTTCTCTTTTATACGTTCCAAAGCACTTTGTAAATGCAAAGCAAAGGCAAATTCGATCTTAGCAGAATATGTGCGCTGCAGCTGCTCTTTAGCAACTAAATACATTTTTTCAACTAATTCTTTTAGCACTGGATCAATGATATGTTTGCGTATATCAGATGTTGTGGAAAGGGTTTTGACATATTCATTAAAATAAGATTTTTGTTCTTTGTGATCTGATCCTTCTAAGTGATACGTTTCTAAAAGATTCTCATTTGTTTTTTTTATGAGATTTTTGGCCATCAAAGGATCGATAGCTGTCTTATTGAGTTGGTTTGCTAAGTTCTCTGTTGGTTCACTTGTAGGCATATAGGTAAATTCAGCTTTATCTTGTTGAATCAACCGCTCCATTTGTTTGGGCATCTCTTTGATCGACAACAATCCTTTTTGAACTTGAAAAGGCAAATCTTTTTGATCGATTTTTAAGCTTTTCAAAGACTGACTTTTCTCTGTCTTAAAATTCAAATAAGCTTTAGCACAAACTAACTTTAGATCTCTTTGAAATTGTCCAATATTTCCTTCTGGCTGATACAACATAAATGCGAGCAAAACTTCTCTTTTAATCGTTATTTTTTGGTTAAGGCGCTGAGCTTCCTGTTTTAAAAAGCTATCAACCAGTTCATACCGTTCTTCAACTGTACGTTCTACTAAATCGGGTAAGGTTATCGTCATTGGGATCCTACGAGTAAACGTTGATAGCATCACATCAGGTTTTTCCGTCGTTGCCCCAATGATCAATACATTTGCATGATACGTTTCATTGCTTTCACCTAAAGGACGATAGATGCCTTTATCAATAAAAGTAAACAGCATTTCTTGCCCTTCAGGTGGCAATCGGTGAATTTCATCTAAAAATAAAATACCATTATTCGCTTCATGGATGAGCCCTGTCCGGTCTTGAGAAGCACCGGTATATGATCCCTTTTTCACTCCAAAAATATGTCCAAATAATAATTGCGGATTTTGAGCATAATCTGCACAATTATAGGTTATAAAAGGAGCATCTTTAGCTAAGACGCGCGCTTCTAAAGCGTATTCGTACATACATTCTGCAAATAACGATTTTCCTGTACCCGTTTGCCCAAAAATGATGGTGTGTAGTCCATTGGGAGGATATAAAATAGCTGCTTTGGCCTGTTGAACCATCTCTTTTAAAGACGCTTCATAGCCAATTAAGCGAGAAAAAGCTTTTTCATCGTTGCCCTCTTGTTTACCTTCCTGCAAAGAAATGGCTTGATACAATACTGGACGTCCAGGTATCTTTTTTATTTGATTTTCCTTATGCAATTCATTCAAATATCGACTAATGTTGGTTCGATCTAAGGATAATGCCGCTGCAATTTCTTTTGCGGTAACAGCTTTACCTAATGTGTTTAAATGATCCAATACTAATTTTTTACGATTATTGATCACTTTACCTCCACCTTATTTTAAGAGTGTCTTTTTTTAATTCAGTCAAATTTTTTTATTCATATCAATAAAGGTATAACTACGTGTGTCATAACGATGACGGCTTCGCGAATACTCAAAAGGACGTCCATCTTTTAAGTACACAATTTGTTCCACTTCTAATATAGGATCATGAACGCCACAATTCAAGTATTCTTGATCGTATTTTGATGACTTATCCGCGCGAATTTTGCGATAGGCTCCGCTAAATTTAATCTTTAATTCATCATGAATATATTTATAAATAGAACCTTTGATGATATCTTCCGTTAAGCCTGTTGTTAAATCTGTTGGCATATAGGTATGTTCTAAAACATATGGCTTATCGTCAACAATTCTTAACCTGACCAGATTATAAACCGGCATATTTTTTTCAATCATCAAATGCTGCATGATCTCCTCATCTGGAAACTCAACTGTAAATTTAATGATCCTACTTTCTAATTTATGGCCCTGCATCTGTTTGGTCAAGCCGTCGTACTCATTGACTGCGGCATTTTCTTCGTTTAAAGGAGAATTTTTCATTACAAATGTTCCAGAACCACGCTGGCGATAAATCAATCCTTCTAAAGCTAAAATATCCAATGCTTTCTTTATGGTCATTCTGCTGACTTTAAATTCTTCTGATAATGACACTTGATCTGGAATAAGAGATTCCACTTTGTAAGTTCCATCTGTAATGCGATGTCTTATTTCATTTGCTATCGCTTCATATTTTACCATTATGGTACCTCCATGTTCTTGTCTATACAATTATCATAGCTCAAACAAAATAATAAGACTAGCCTTTTACTACAAAAAAACATTTTTTATTAAAACATTTTTGAAAACTAATGACTGGTCTAATTTTTGATCTAATAAGTGAAGGCATGAGTCAATTCAATTGGTTTTCTATTCTGAGTTCATCGAATTAAGCCTTGTTGCATTACCTCAAATGGAAAACGACTTTGAGTTACTCGAACTGAGGCTCGTTGCATTAACTCAAATGGAAAATGGTCTTTGAGTTAATCGAACTAAGCCTTGTTGCACCTACTCAAATCGAAAAGTGCCTTTGAGTTCATCGAACTAAGGCTCGTTGCATTAACTCAAATGGAAGAGTGCCTTTGAGTTACTCGAACTGAGGCCTGTTGCATTAACTCAAATGGAATAGCGCCTTTGAGTTCATCGAACTAAGGCTTGTTGCATTAACTCAAATGGAAGACAGACTTTGAGTTACTCGAACTAAGGCTCATTGTTGCAACTCAAATGGAAAACGGACTTTGAGTTACTCGAACTGAGGCCTGTTGCATTAACTCAAATGGAAAACGGACTTTGAGTTACTCGAACTGAGGCCTGTTGCATTAACTCAAATGGAAAACGGACTTTGAGTTAATCGAACTGAGGCTCGTTGCACCTACTCAAATCGAAACCGGACTTTGAGTTCATCGAACTAGACCTCGTTGCATTAACTCAAATGGAATAGCGCCTTTGAGTTACTCGAACTAAGGCTCATTGCACCTACTTAAATAATATTCAACGTTGAGTCAGCATTTGCCTCTGCTCTCACTATCAATTTGGTTTATTTTCGGAGCAATGTGGCCTATTGCAACCTAGTATGTAACTTCAAAAAAATTTGATTAACCTTTGTCTATCTGGCAGCTATTTTTCGCTTAACGAATGTTTTTAAAATATGCCTTAAAAGCAACAAAAAAGAACTTGCCTCCAAGGAAGAGGCAAGTTCTTTTTATATTATTGACTTTATGATTCGTCAGCCATAGAAACAGTATTTAGATTTACTTTATCGACTAATTTAAGGAATGGGAACCAAATTACTCCGATAAGAGCCATATCGATAACTTGAAGTAATCCACCCATAAATGAGCTTGTGGCCATAATACCGTTAATAACAACTGGTATCGTCCATGGGACTATGACACCTGTTGGAATTGGGAATATTCCTGTAGCCATCATAGCATAGTTGAATGCTGTTGTTACCAATGGAGCAAGGATCCAAGGAATAAAAATGGAAGCATTTAAAACTAAAGGCATTCCGAAAATCAATGGTTCATTTACGTTGAAAATTGCGGGTCCTAAAGCTAAGCGGCCGATATCTTTATTTTGTCTGCTTTTCATAACAAAAGCTAATAATAAGACAACGACTAAAGTACTACCAGATCCACCCATACCAACAGTGTAAATTTCCATAAATGGTTTAGTTACAATATGTGGTAAAGCTTCGCCAGCTTTATACGCATCAAGATTTTCTAAAGCTAAGGTATTCCAGATAGGATCCATTACTGAGTTAACAATAATTTGACCATGTAGTCCGAAGAACCATAGGAATTGAACAAAGAATACGGCAATCAAGGTAGCAGGTAATCCACTTCCAAGAGCTGTTAAAGGTTGTTGAATAGCTGTATACACAACATCATGTAAGTTTGTATCAAAGAAACCAACAACTGCTGCATTAACTAGTAAGAAACTAAATAATGTAATAAGAGCTGGTAACAAAGCTGCAAATGAATTAGCAACTGCTGGTGGAACACCATCTGGCATTTTAATTACGATGCCTTTTTTAACAATACGAGTATAGATCTCACCAGCTATGAAGGCTGCGATCATACCAATAAACATTCCTTTTGCACCTAAGCGATCTAATGCTAAAACACCTGTTACGGCTTCGCCTGATTCAGTCAACATTGAGAATGGTGTCAGAATAAGGTAAGCAGCTAATGAAACAGCCCCACCAAAGATAGCTTCAACATCGTATGATTTACTTAAATAATAACCGATACCAAATGTAACAAAAATGGTCATGATCGACATCGTCGCATTTTGTCCGTTTCCGAACAAGTTTCCTAAAGTTCCTTTTGTTGCATCATTGAAAAATGGCAAGTTATTTAATACGACAACAATTGATCCAAACATCGTAATAGGGAAAGCAAGCATAAATGCATCACGTAAAACTTTAAGGTAACGATTTTCACCAAGTTTTCCGGCAATAGGAAGTAATTTTTCTCCTAATTTATCAATAAATCCATCCACTAGTATTCCTCTTTTCTTTTTCTATGTTATAAACTCTAACTAAAAAGAGGCCTCTTTTTAGTTTTATCAATTATTTGAAATCGATTACATATAGATAATATCATTATATTTTTTATATGTCTAGTCTTTTGTTTAAAAAAACTAAACTTATTTATTTAGTAGTATTAGATTTCCCGAGAAGGGAAAATCTAATACTATCACTTTTTTTCTTAATCAAAACCATTAGCATCGGATACTTTTTTAAACCAGTGTCCACTCTTCTTCACCGTTCTTTTTCCTTGGTTCTCGATATCAACTGCTATAAATCCATAGCGATTTTTATAAGCATTTGTCCATGACCAATTATCCATACATGTCCACATGTGGTAGCCAAGCACATTACTGCCTTCTTGGATCGCTTGATGCATGAATGTCAAATGATCTTCGACGAATTCGATCCGGTAATCATCTTCAATTACGCCATCTTCATTTACAAAATCTTCTTCGCCTTCTACACCCATTCCATTTTCAGAGATGTAGCAACGAATATTGCCATAGTTTTCTCTTAGGTTCGTTAAAATATCATAAACCCCTTTTTCATAAATTTCCCATCCACGGTATGGATTCATTTTACGATCAGGTTTGATGTAATTGTCAAAATAATCATCTGGCATAGGGCCATCAGCTAGTTTTTCGTTAGATTCTTTGGCTTTGATTCGACGAGGTTGGTAATAGTTAACACCTAACAAATCGACCGTATTATTTTTGATTGTTTCTAAATCGCCTTCTTCGATCACTGGTAAATGATCGATTTCTTTTAATAAATCGACTAAATCTGTTGGGAATTCCCCTTTAACTGAAGGATCTAAGAATGAACGATTAAAGAATGCATCAGCAAGTTGTGCTGCTTTTACATCTTCAGGATTAGATTCATCTCTTGGATAACTTGGTGTTAAGTTTAGAATAATTCCAATTTCACCGTCTAAGTTCATTTCATGATAAACTTTGATTGCTTTAGCACTCGAAAGCACTTCATGATAAGCAACCTGAACAGCTTTTTTCATATTCACTTCATTTGGATAATGGAATTGGTATAAGTATCCACCCTCAACCGGTACGATAGGTTCATTATGTGTAAACCATTTTTTAACTCGATCACCAAATAGTTCAAAACATATTTTGGCAAATTCTACGTACGCATCTACCGTTTCACGGTCTAACCAGCCGCCTTTTTCTTGCAACTTCATAGGCATATCAAAATGATACAAGTTGATAAACGGTTCAATATCATTTGCAATCAATTCGTCGATAACATCATTGTAGAAAGCAACTGCTTTTTGATTAACTTCCCCAGTTCCATTGGGAATTAAGCGACTCCATTGGATTGATGTTCTAAACGTCGTATGACCTGTTTCTTTCATCAATTGAATATCTTCTTTATATTTTTCATAAAAGTAAGAAGTTTTTTCTGGTCCTACTTGATTGAAGAATTTTTCTGGTTCTTCGCGGTACCAATGATCCCAAATATTGTCCCCTTTGTTATCGCCTTCAAAAACACCTTCTGTTTGCGGTCCACTTGCTGCAGATCCCCACCAGAATCCTTCTGGAAATTCATATTTCATGGTATTAAACACTCCCTTTTTTATCTTAAAAGCTAAACTAATTGTCTAGTCTTTTGTATAAAACGATTATACATTTATTTCGATAAAATTACAAGCTGTTAGCGCTATATTTTAAAGTCTAAAAAAGAAGGAAAACAACTTTAGCAGTTGTTTTCCGGCTGTATAATTTTTGGTGTGGATGAAGAAATTCATTCGCACCTATTTTTTTATAAAAAAATAGAAACAAATGAATTTTCCAGTTAGAATAAAGTCACGACAACCCACTAGAAAGGAAAATTCATATGTCTCATAATAATTGTATCCGAACTGCACTTGATTTAAAAGATAAAAATATCTTTTTTGATGAAAAATTTTGCGAGGAGAAACGAATCAAAGGGTTCAGATCAAAAGTTTTCTATGCCACTTTAACGTACAAACCCACTCACTGTGAGTGTTGTGGGATGAAGAACCACGCCTACTCTATTGTAAAGAATGGGTATTTAACCTCTAGGGTTAAATGGGTCAGTTCGACTCATTATGCAACGTCTATTCGATTAAAGAAGCAGCGGTTTCTTTGTAGAGCATGCGGTGTTACCTTTGTTGCACGTTCTCCTGAAATTGAAGAAGGTTGCTTCATCGCTAAACGGGTCAAACAGTCTATCGCGGTTGAATTAGCCGACACTATTTCTATAAAAGACCTGTCTAAACGGCATTTTGTTTCTCCTACCACTGTAGACAGAGTCTTGAAACAACTCAATCAGTCTGTTAAAAATACCTTCAAATCCTTGCCGCAACACCTCTCTTTCGATGAATTTCAATCCGTTAAAAACGTCGAAGGAAAAATGAGCTTTATTTATTCGAATGCAGACACACATGAACCAATCGATATCTTGCCAACTCGGCTGCTACTAGCTTTACGCCGTCACTTTCTTCGCTATCCCTATAAGACGAGGATGAACGTAAAAACGATTGTCGTAGACATGAACGCGGCCTACTTTACATTAGTTAAAGATCTCTTTCCTAATGCTAAAGTGATCATTGACCGTTTCCATATCGTTCAGTTGATATCACGCTCGTTGAATCAAACCAGAGTTCAAACAATGAAACAATTCCATACCTCTAATTCAGAAGATTTAAAGAATTACAGAAAATTTAAAAGGTACTGGCAACTCCTGTTAAAGGATTCAGACGACTTAAATTTTAAGGATTACCGCTATCAACGACTCTTTAAAAAACCTTTACCGAATACAGAAATCATCGACTACCTACTTACGCTCGACGAGACTCTTAAAGCGACGTATGATTTGTATCAAAATCTTCTTTATTATTCTAAAAAAAATGACTATAAAGGGTTTAAAAACCTTGTACTTAAGGCTTCTCCTAAAGAGTTATCTCCTTTTATGCAGACTGCCCTTAAAACCCTGCGTAAACACTTGCCTAGGATAAAACATACTTTTATGTATCCCTATTCTAACGGTGCTTTAGAAGGGTCAATCAATAAAATAAAAGTCATCAAACGGGTTGCTTATGGTTATCGGAATTTTCAGAACTTTAGATGTCGTATTTTGATTAGTTTTAAAGCAAAAAAAAGCAGCGCGAGAAGATTCTCTCACGCTGCTTAAACAAGACGTTATTTCCAACTAAATTTAGCTCATCCACACCATTTGACGTAGAGCCTGTTTTCCTCCTTTTTTAGACTAACCAATCGATTTGATTAGAACGCTATTTTTTTGGGTTCCCGTTTTTCAAATACATAGATCCCTTGAAATCCGGCTTCTTTTGCCATCTTGATCGCAACTTCTTGATTTGATCCTACTGTTTCCGTACGATGCGAATCAGAACCAATCGTTAAGATTTTTCCTCCTAATGAATGATACAACCGTAATACGTCCATTGAAGGCAATGTTTCGTTTAATGCTTTGTTTGATAAACCAGAAGTATTGATCTCGATTCCAATACCACGTTCAATTGCTTTGCGCATTATTTTTTCGATGATCGACTTGTAGTCATCAAATTCGTAGTTGCCCGTTGATTCTACTGCATACCGTTTGATTAAATCTAAATGAGCGATCACATCGATATCAGCATGAGCAACCATTGCGTAGACTTCTTCAAAATACTTCTGATAGATTTCTTGCGGAGTTTTACCTACCATGAAGGTTCGTAATTTTTCTTCTTTGATATTATGAACAGACCCCATTATAAAATCTATTTCTAGATCGTTTAAAACGTCTCTGTATTTTTCTTTCATTAGGTGGGGTTCACATAATTCAATTCCAGCTTTGATAGTTAATTGATTTCCAAATAGTTTACGACATGCTTCAATTTGGGAAAAATATTTTTCAAAATTCATATGTCCGTACGTAGGTACTTTAGGATTAACAGAAAAATGTTCAGTAAAACAAATTTCATTTAGTCCTTTTTCTATAGCATGTTCGCATACTTCTTTCATTTGTGCTTGAGAATCAAATGAATTGTCTGTGTGATGATGGTAATCTGCTAAATACATATTTATCTGCTCCTTGATCTGCTTTTAAAAAATAAGGTGATTTCGATTAGATTCTCCTATTTTAGTTGATACTTGAACACTTAGCCACCTAATGTGACATCTTGATCTTGATACCATTGCAATGCTGCATGGACTTGACTAGTATTGTAATCTGGCCATAATTCATCGACTACGTAAAAATCAGAATAAATCGATTGGATCGGTAAAAATCCACTTAACCGTCTTCTACCGCCCCAACGGATGATGAGATCCATTCTTGAGATATCTGACGAAGCAATGGTTTTGGTAATATCATCTTTCGGATCAAAATCTGCTTGTTTTACGCCATAATTCAAGTCCCAGCTCCAACTGTAATTTACCAAGAAATTGATTTTTATCAAACCTTTGCCGAACTTAGTTCTTTTAGTATAAGGCAATAGTTCTTTTGGAAACAGTTTAGAATTAGTGTTTCCAACGACCAATAGATCCACATCTCCATCTTTCAGTTTATTTACCGCAGCTACACAAGCATCTTGAAAAGCTTTTGTCTGTTCTGCTGGGCGTTTAGTATTGTCTACCGTGAATCCGTAAAAAGTCATTTCTTTAATGCCCAACTCTATACAAAGCTGATACAGTTCTACCCCAGGCTCTACCCCAAATTTGTAGCCTTCTTGTTTTTCAAGACTATGCCCTTGAGCCCATCTTCTATTTCCATCTGGAATAATCCCTATATGTTTGGGTAGACGTTTGTATGTTTCCATGTGATTTCCCCCTTTGACTTAACACTTCACTATTATTGTAACTGAATTCTGACTAAATAAATAATATATGGCATTAGACCAAAAAGAAATCGCTCAAATTAGTGCTTTTGAGCGATTTCTTTTTTTATTCAATTTATTATTTTATTCATTTTGGAATGAACGAAGACTATAAAGTGTCATTAGTTTCTCTAAAGGTTTATCCATATATTTAAAATTCAATAGATGGTTTGTTTCATCCACAAAATACCTCAACGTGAAAACTTCTTCTCCTTTGTTCAAAAACAACTCTACTAATGAGCTTTCGACCAATAATCGTAACTCTGTCAGCTCATGCGTTAAAAAAGCTGTTCGTTCTTCTCTTGCATTCGTTTTCCAATTTGTTCGTGTTACGGTCATTTTTTTAGTTTCAGCTTGATAATGGATATCAAGCTCATTTCTTAGATTTATGACAAAGTCAGGTGCTGCTGAATTCCATTCAATCAGAATATCTTGTTGCAGCGAAGGCAGATGGATAACTTCATTTTCAGCATTCTTACTAGTTATCGGATTTGCTTCTCTCAATTTTATTGTTTCAGAAAGCGGGTATTGAGTAAGTTGCCCATTTTTATAATGCACCTCTCGCGGACTGGTTAATGCATGCAGCCACCCTTGTTTTATTGTAGGTACCGCCTTTTCAACTTCAGGTTCCATAACGCCGGCCCATCCATATAAAATCGTGCGGCCACTATCATCAAGGAAGGTCTGAGGAGCATAGAACTCAAAGCCATGATCCATTTCTTCAAATGGCTGATCGTCTTTAATAAATTTCCCATTTTCTAAAAAGCGTCCTGTAAAGTATCCTGTTTGATAAATATTCTTGTATTTTTCACCTTCAGCTTCTAAACCTTGTGGGGAAAAGACGAAAACATCTTTTTCAGCAAACTTCAATAAATCAGGACATTCCCACATGAACCCTAATGAAATAGGTTCATCTAACATTGATCCAGTTAATGTCCAGTCGACTAGATTGGTGGATTTGTACATCAACACATCACCTGTTAAATTTTTTTTTTGCGCTCCTAACACCATCCACCAGTTTCCATCTTCTCCTTGCCAGACTTTAGAATCTCTGACATGGGCGGTGTAACCTTTTATTGGGAACGCTAATATGGGTCCTTTTTTCTCAAAATGGATGCCATCTTCTGAAACGGCTAAGCATTGATAACTACTTCGTTCACCCTGTTCTCCTCGAACATTTCCCGTATAAAATAAATAGAGTTTTTCTTTAAAAACAACAGCACTTCCAGAATAGCATCCGTCTTTATCATACCAATCAACAGGTTCTAAGGCTGGTTTGTGAGACTTCCAATGGATAAAATCCTTAGTCGTAACATGACCCCAGCTTTTTGATTGATGCGTAGTGTCTGTCTGGTTCCACTGAAAGAATACATGATAAACACCTTTATAATGTACCAATCCATTGGGATCATTTAATAATCCTTTAGGAGGTGTAATATGGTATCCAAGTTCGTAATCGTGCACTTTTTCAGTTTCTTTCATCTTTCTAAACGTCCTTTCGAGCTTCGATTTCTTCTTTCATTTTATCACTAAATCCAAATAGATAAGTTAATACAAAGGCTACACCTATTGCAATAATATTAGTTAAAATGTATAAAAAGATTTGATCATTTAAATAAAGTAACGTTCCAGGTATAACGGTGACTGCCATTCCGGTTGCTTCTAATCCAACCAAATCCCCGAAGAAACCACCGACTCCTCCGCCGACTAATCCAAAGACGAATGGCTTAAAGTACCGTAAGTTTACCCCGAAAACAGCAGGTTCAGTAATACCCAAGAAAGCTGATAAAGTAGATGGATAAGCCAATGCTTTTAATTTTTTTGATTTTGTCTTCATTGCAACAGCTAATGAAGCTCCACCTTGTGCTGCAATACTGGCTGTGATAATTCCGTTAAAAGGATTCACTCCAGTGTTTGCCAATAATTGAATCTCCAAAAAGTTGAAGAGATGATGAATACCCGTTACAACAATGATTTGGTTTAAAGTACCAATGACTAAACCGGCTAGTCCAAATGGCAATCCTAATACCCAAATTGTTCCGTTTAATACTACTTCTTCTAAAGAATGAAAAACTGGGCCAATAATAAACAAAGACAAGATACTCATGACTAGCAATGTCATGAACGGTGTAAGCAATAGATCAAGACTTTCCGGTACCCGTTTGCGGATCCATCTTTCTAATTTTGCGCCTACAAAACCAGCAATAAAGGCTGGTAATACAGTTCCTTGATACCCAACTACTGGGATAAAACCAAACATCGTGATTGGATCTGCTGTTCCACCTGCTACTGCATAGGCATTTGGAAGAGCAGGATTAACTAGCATCAATCCTAAAACGATCCCAATAATGGGTGATCCTCCAAATACTTTAAATGAAGACCAAGCGATGAGCGCTGGTAAAAAGGCAAACGCTGTATCCGTTAACACTTGAGTGTATAATAAAAAATTAGGGCTGATATCCGTTGGTACCATTCCAAAAACAGCTAAAACTTGCTCTTGAGTCAATAACCCACGCAATCCCATAAATAGACCGGTTGCAACCAAAACTGGGATGATAGGAACAAATACATCACCGAATGTACGAATCATTCGCTGGAAAGCATTTCCTTGTTTCTTAGACTCTTCTTTCACTTGACTGGCGGATCCTTCACTTGCACCTAATCCAACAACTTCTTCATAAATCTTATTAACGGTACCGGTTCCAAAAATGATTTGAAATTGTCCGGAATTATAAAAGGTTCCCTTTACTTTTTCAATATCCTCTACTTTGTTTTTATCTATTTTACTTTCATCGCTCACCATGATTCGTAATCTAGTTGCACAGTGCGTAACAGAATTGATATTCTCTTTTCCACCAACTGCTGCAATGACTTGTTTTGCTATTTCTTTGTTATCTGACATGATTTTTTCCCCCTTTTCACTTTTTGGAACCGGTTTCTATTTTTATCTTACCTTATTTTTGTTTTTTTGTCTACTAAATTATATTAAAAAGTTCGAAGCAACTGAACACGTTACTTCGAACTTTTTAAATATACAGTTGACTCTCTTTTGATCAGCTCATTAGGTAATTCTAGGTTGCTTACGATCTCTTTCCCTTCAACTAATTCAATTATATTAGCTACTGAAAGGGCACCCAACTTCTTATAGGGATATTTCACTGTCGTTATAGATGGTGTGACGATCGATGCGACTGTATAGCCCCCAAATCCTGATAAGGAAAAATCGTTTGGGATGCTCAATCCTAATGTATGTGCTGCTTTCATGACCGCTAAAGCAATATTATCAGTAGCACAAAGAACATACGTAGCAGAAGTAGCAGGTAATACATCCATAGCCTTTTCGTAAGCCTTTGAAAAAGAAAAATTTGTTTCAATAATTTCAATAAAAGTATCTGGATATTTTCTCAATGCGTCTAAAACACCTTTTGATCTCAACTGACCTACTGCTTTGTCTTCTTCAGGTACCGTAAAAAACAAGAACTTTTTATGGCCTAAATCAATTGCATGACTCCCCATCTTGAAACCAGCTTCATACTCTTGATGGACGATCGTATGTAACCCTTCTGCCGATTGCCCCAGCAATAAGACTGGTATTCCAACTGCTGCTATCGCTGCTCTATGAGCCTCAGTCACAACGGTTGCCAATAATATGATTCCATCTACTTTTTGTTTTGCTAAAGTATAAATATTTTCCACTTCACGTTCAATATTTTGATTTGTATTTGTAATGATCAATTGATACTGTTTCTTTCTTAATTCTTCGTCAATACTCGCTAAGATTGCATTTGTTGCAAATGAATCTAAGCGTGGAATAATGGTACCAATCATATTTGTTTTTTTCGCTTTTAAACTTTGCGCAAAAGTATTCGGTGTATAGCCCGTTTCATTAACGATTTGATCCAATTTGGCTTTGGTCTTTTTACTGACTGATCCGCCGTTCAGATACCTTGAAACAGTACTTTTAGCTACTCCAGCTTGTTGAGCGATATCTTTTATGGTCACCATCTTATCACCTTATATTTCTTTGAACTTTTTTTATTTTTCTTCACTAGCCATCAGCAAACAACCCATGATCCCCGCATTATCTTCAAGTTCAGGCGTCACGATGTACTCATCTAAAGAAGGAGTATCGACATACCCTGCCATCAATTTAGTGAATTCTTGTTTGATCAAAGATAGCAGTTTTGTTTGCTTCATAACGCCTCCGCCTAAAATGATTTTTTCTGGGCTGAGAATCAAAGTATAATTCACTAGAGCTTGCGCCAGATAAAAAGCCTCTATTTCCCAAACTTTTTTATCATCTGCTAAATCAGTTCCTTTTTTCCCATATCGTTTTTCAATAGCTGGGCCTGCAGCAATACCTTCTAAACAATTCCCGTGGTAAGGGCAAGCACCTTTAAAATCATCATCAGGATGCATTCTAACTAAGAGATGTCCCATCTCTGGATGGCCAAAACCACTCAATACTTTGCCGTCAACAACTGCTCCGCCTCCAATACCTGTTCCAATGGTCAAGTATAGGCAGCTCTCAGCCCCACGTGCACTTCCCTTTTTGTATTCACCGTATGCAGCTGCATTGACATCTGTCGTCCAAGCTACGGGAACACCATATTGCTGTTTGACCGCTCCTAAAAAATCGAAATTCTTCCATGCTGTTTTGGGAGTTGATGTCACATATCCATATGTAGCTGATTTTTCATTTACATCGATAGGACCAAACGAACCTATCCCGATCGAATTTAACGTATACTGATCAAAAAAATCAAAGACCTGTTTGAGCGTTTCTTCAGGTGTAGTGGTAGGAATACTTACACGTTCTTTTATCTCTAATTGCTCATCACTAACTGCACAAACAAATTTTGTTCCGCCTGCTTCAATTGCGCCATACATCATATATTTTCCTCCTACTGTTCTCAGTATTGACTACTGAAAAGGTTTTCTTAGCTCTAATAGTACCACAGAATTTTTAGGAGTACTAGAAGAGTATCGGCCATTATATAGGCTAAAACAAAAAAAACTCTTCGAAGAGATCTCTCTTCTTTAAGAGCTTTTGGCAGTCATTCTTTGATTGCGATAACCTTTTTATACAAAGATCAACGCTTCATTCTGTATAAGAATTGAAATAAATGAGGTCTTTAAACAAGAAAAACTTATGATCATAGGCTAACTTATCCATTTCTTTCAACTTTTTGATGGTGTTTCCCACTGTTTCTCTCGAGCAGCCGCTCATATTCGCTATTTCATTAATGGTTATAGGATATTCGATTTTGACCATGGTAGGGTTTGTATAATCACCTAGCTCTTGCATCAAATAATTCAACGTTTTAATAATACGATTACTCGCATTTGATACGACCATATACTGTACCCTTTTTTCGTGGCTTTCAAGAATTTTGGATAATTTATGATAGAAATAAATGATTTGTTTCGGCTTTTCGGCTACAAGACTTTCAAAAAGAGCTGTCGGAATATAGTACAACTCAATATCTGTAACAGCACTCGCAGAATAATGGTACATTTCATCGGAGAACATGCCACCATATGGAAATAAGGTTTCTTTTTTCACATAATCTGTGTAAGTGTAAAAAGCACTCTCATCATATTTTTCGAGTCTAACTAATCCATTGACTAAATAAAATATTTTCTCACGAACGTCACCTTCATCAAATAGAACTTGTCCTTTTTTATACTTACGTAAACACATGTTTTTGCGGATAAGATTAAATTCGGGATCAGTAAATTCTGAAAAAATTGGACTATAACGAAGTTCGTATAAATTGGTCATCTTTTTTTGAATAGTTGTCATCAAAACACTCCTCAACTCAACGTTCTTATTCGTTCTACTGATAGCTTTAATAAAATGGTATAGATAAATTATTCACAATCTTATTGTAACATAAAAGCAAAAAAAGCCTTCATAAAAGGTGCTGACCCCTAAAAGTTAGAGTTTTTATTATTCAGCTGATTGGCTGGTTTGAATTCGGTATTCTACCGGACTTAAGCCAGCCAATTTTGCTTTTGATCGAACATGATTATACCATTCGATATATTCTTCAATTCTTGATTTCAATTCCTCATAACTGACTAATTTCTCCCCATGATACATTTCTTGTTTTAGGATGCCGAAGAAATTTTCTATTGCCGCATTATCTGCACAAGTCGCCTTGCGAGACATACTCTGAAAAACGTTATTTTTCTTTAGTGTTTTGACCCAATGATTATGCTGATACTGCCAACCTTGATCAGAATGAAGAGTGGTACGAACCGTGGCGTATTCTTTAAGCATGCCGATGGCTTCTTCCAAAGGTTTCATCACTAAGTCCAGGATAGGTCGTTTATTTATTCCATAAGCTATCACTTCACTATTAAATAGATCTAGAATAGGACTAAGGTAGAGCTTTTCTCCGCCTGTACATTTAAACTCTGTCACGTCGGTGACGAGCTTCTGTAAAGTGATGGATGTAGAGAAGCGTCTATTTAACTTATTCTTGGCAATAGTGCCTACTTTTCCTTTATAAGAGTTATATTTCCGAGATTTTCTAATAAATTTAACACACTTCAAACCCATTTCTTTCATGAGACGATAAACTTTCTTGTGATTGACACTATAACCTAGTTTCTTCAGTTCATTTGTAATGCGTTTGTATCCAAATCGCTCTTTGAACTGAAAGAAAAGTTGTTCAATCTGTTCTTTTAGTCGCTGATTACTATCTATTTTTTTTAATTGCTTTACGTAATAGTGATAGGTTGACTCTGGAATACCCACCACCAGAAGGATATCTTTTAGTTTGAATCCTTCTTCTTTAAGTTCGTATGCCACTGCTGCTTGTGCTTTTCGAGAAAGACGTCGGGATTCTTCTGAAAAGCTTTCAACTTTTTTAAATAGGCATTCTCCAATTTCAGTAGTTCAATTTCTCGTTCTAATTCTTGTCTAGAACAATCTGCTGATGTGCCTGGTTTCAGTTGCTGTTTTTTTGGTTTTTTAGTCATTGAAGGACGCCCCTTTGGGTGTGGTTTTAGGCCTTCAATTCCCTTGCCTTGGAAAGCTTGATTCCAATTTGCGATAAGGGAAGGATTATTCATGCCGAAGGTAATGGCTGTATCTGAATAAGAAGTGCCTGTCTGTTTTATAAAGTGTAATACATCTACCTTAAATTGAACAGAGTAAGCTGCTTTCGTCTGTTTCCTTTTTAAACCGTCCAAACCAAGTTTTCGGTATGCCTTTACCCAATTATTAAGGGGAGTTGTAGAGGAAAGAGCATATTTCTTCGCTAGTAATTGAAAGCCCAAAGGGCCGTTTAGATACTCTTGAACAACTTGTAACTTAAATTCTTCACTATATTTTGTCATAAAAACAACCCCCAAAAGTTTAGATTTCACTCTAACTTTTGGGGGTCGCTACCAAAATAGGCTTTTTTGCTTTATTATGTGTTGTTTCTAATAGCGCTTACTTCATTTTGTAATAATTGTGCCTGCTCCTTCTGTTAGTACATGTTCAATATTTTCTAAAGAAGTAATGATTGCTTTTCCACCTTTTGAGTTTTCGACAAAAGCAATTGCAGCTTCTACTTTTGGCAACATGCTTCCCGGAAGAAATTGATTTTCAGCAATATAACCTTTCATTTCTTCAACGGATACTTCATTTAATTGTTTTTGATTTGGTTTATTGAAATTGACGAATACATTATCTACGCCTGTTAAAATAACCAACAGATCAGCTTCAATCAATTCTGCTAATTTTTGAGAGGCAAAATCCTTATCAATTACGGCTTCTATCCCTCTTATTTCGGTACCTTTTTTCACAACTGGGATCCCGCCGCCACCAACGGTAATAGGAATCACACCGTTCTCAACCAATTGATTGATCACAAGATGTTCCTTTATACTGATTGGTTTTGGAGAAGGAACTACTTTACGCCAGCCTCTCCCTGCATCTTCTTTGAAAATTGCTTGGGATTTTTCCATTTCTTCTTTAGCTTCTGCTTCAGATAAAAATGGACCAATTGGCTTGCTTGGATTCTTAAAGGCTGGATCAGCTTCATCTACTATTACTTGAGTGATCAATGAAACCACTTGATTCGTTAGATTTCGTTTTTCTAATGCACGTGAGAGCGCATTTTGCATCCAGTACCCAATGCTTCCTTGAGTCATCGCTACACAAGTATCTAATGGCATAGCTGGATTTTTAACACTATCCGCTGCAACTTGCTGTAACAACAAGTTCCCTACTTGTGGACCATTACCATGAGAAATAACTAAATCGTCCCCATTTTCAATAAATTTAACTAGGTATTCTGATGTTTCTTCAAGAGCTTTCTGTTGAGCTTGCGCACTTGCATCGTTTGACAATATAGCATTTCCGCCTAAAGCTACGACAATTTTTCTTTTTCCCATATTTATCACATTCCTCTACATATTAGTAATTACAATTACATATTACCTATATCAATTGAACCATTTATTATTTGGAAGATTGCTACTAAGAAAAGTGCTACTACGACTCCAGCTGCAACCCATTCACTTTTAGTAAAGATTTTTTCTTTATTTTCTTTCTGTACCCAAGCATAAATGATGATTCCTGGTGCGTATAAAAACATTGTTAAGAGCAAGTAATCCATCCCACCTGCATAAATCAACCATACCGCATAAATACTTGCTACTAATCCAATAAAGATATTTTGGTTACGACGCGGTGTAACGCTTTTTTCCATCAATGAAAGTTTCAATTGATAGAATGCAGTAAATGCATATGGAATCAAAATAGCTGATGAAGCTAGTGAAAAGGCAAAATTATAAGCTCTTGAACTAATCAAGAAGGTAAATAGGAATATTTGGATCAATATATTTGTGAACATCAATGAATTGACTGGTGCGCCATTTTTATTTTCTTTAGCAAAGAACTTAGGAAAGGCACCTTGTTTAGCAGCTTGGTAAGGCAATTCAGCCGCAAACATCGTCCAAGCAAGCCAAGCACCTGATACAGAAATAATTACACCGATATTAATTAATATTGCACCCCATTTACCTACAACACTTTCTAACAAATAAGCCATTGCTGGTTGAGGCAATTCTGACAATTCAGGTCTCGTTAAGACGGCCATTGACAGAATCGTTGTCAATAAATAAATTGAGATAACGGTCACTAAACCAATGATGGTTGCTTTCCCAACGTCAGATTTATTCTTGGCACGGCCGGAGAATACCACAGCTCCTTCAATACCAATAAATACCCATACCGTTACTAACATTGTTCCTTGAACTTGAGCCATTACTTCTGAGAATGTAAAGTCTCCTGAAATCGTTCCCCAGAAATCAGCTGTAAAAACATCTAATTTAAAGGCTACAAACATTGCAACAAAAAAGATTGCTAATGGAATCAGTTTAGCTGCTGTAACGATCATATTGATGAAAGAAGCCGTTTCGATCCCTTTTAATATGAGTGCATGAACTGACCATAACATGATAGACGCCCCGATAACTGAAGCGAAGTTTTGACCATCCCCAAAAATTGGAAAAAAATACCCGATCGAACTAAACAATAACGTCCCATAAGCGACATTTCCTAAGAAAGCTGATAACCAATAACCCCAAGCAGAATTGAATCCCATATATTTCCCGAATCCTTCTTTTGCATAACTATAAATCCCAGCATCTAAATCAGGGCGTTTAGCTGATAAATTCTGAAAACTAAATGCTAAAAATGCCATACCTATGCCGGCAATGGCCCAACCAATAATAACTGGACCTACAGAAGCTTCAACTGCCATATCTGACATTAAATTAAAAATTCCACCACCAATAATTGATCCTACAACTAGGGCAACTAAAGGAGCCAAACCTAATTTCTTTTCTTCCATTATTTTCTTCCTCCATTTTCCAACTTTACTGTGCAGCTAATTTATTCGTATAAACAAAAGTATGAGAAGCTACAATTCTCATACTTTTTTATTTATACAAATTTTATTATTAAACTTTAGGAATAAATAGGTTACCTAATGTTGCAGCCATGATAGCTTTGATTGAATGCATGCGATTTTCAGCTTGATCAAATTGACGTGCATGCTTACTTCTGAATGCTTCATCTGTAATTTCCATTTCTTCAATATTGAATTTCTCTTTTACGTCTTGGCCATAATCTGTAGTTGCATCATGGAAAGCTGGAAGACAATGTAAAATGATCATATCTTCTTTGCCAGTTGCACGGACCATATCCATATTTAGTTGGTAAGGAGTCAATAATTCGATTCGTTCTGCAAACTTATCTTCTTCTCCCATTGATACCCAGACATCAGTATATAAAACATCTGCATCCTTAACACCTTCTGCAACATCTTTTGTGATCATTAGTTTGCTACCAGATTTTTCGGCAAAAGCTTGAGCCATGTCTACTGTCTCTTTTGTTGGGAACAATGATTCAGGAGAGACGATTCGAACGTTCACACCTAAAAGTGCACCAGTAACTAATAAACTGTTTGCCATATTATTGCGGCCATCTCCAACATAAGCTAAAGTAACACCCTCAACGTGACCAAAGTTTTCTTTAACCGTTAAAAAGTCAGCAATCATTTGTGTTGGATGCCATTCATCAGTCAAACCATTCCATACAGGAACACCAGAAAACTCAGCTAATTGTTCCACTACACTTTGTTTGAAACCGCGAAATTCGATACCGTCGAACATACCTCCTAATACACGTGCTGTATCTTCAACAGATTCTTTTTTACCTAATTGGATATCATTTTTCCCAAGATACTCAGGATGTGCACCTAAATCGATTGCTGCGGTAGTGAACGCTGCGCGAGTACGAGTTGAAGATTTCTCAAATAGTAATGCAATGTTTTTTCCTTCTAAATAATGATGTGGGATTCCTCTTTTTTTCAAGTCCTTTAAATGTGCAGATAAATCGATCAAATACATTAATTCTTCTTTTGTAAAATCTTTTTCAGCTAATAAACTACGTCCTTGGAATACTTGTTCTGTCATTTTTTATTCCTCCATATACTTTTAATTTATTTTAAAATCAATTTTATCTTGCTGGTAGATCTTCACGTACTAAAGGCATACTCATACAACGAGGACCACCACGACCTCTAGATAATTCACTTGAAGCAACTTCAATAACTTCGATACCATGTCTTCTTAACAGATCATTTGAAACGTAGTTACGGTCATAAGTGACCACTACTCCTGGTGCAATAGCTAATGTGTTAGAACCGTCATTCCATTGTTCACGAGCTGCAATGATCGCATCTCCGCCACCACAAGGAATCAATGTTAGTTTTGGTACATCCAATGCTTCACGTAATATTTCTTGTAAATCAGAACGATGAGTTATCTTAACCGTTCCAGGTTTTTCGCCTTTTTCTAAAATATACGTATCTACTTCGCCATTGTTTTTTTGTATTCCTGGATGAATAGTAAATTTATCGTAATCAACCATTGTAAACACTGTATCCAAATGCATCATAGCACGAACATTGGGTATTTTTATTGCTAAAACTTTTTCAAAATTAGAATTGTTATCAAATAATTCAATTGCTAGATCTTCAATAGCTTTAGCCGAAGTCCGCTGTGAAATCCCAATAGCCAATACTTTATCATTTAAAATCAATTCATCTCCGCCTTCGATCCGAGATGTATGATTACGGTCACGCCATACACTCACGTCTTGACCGGCAAATCTTGGGTGATGATCCATGATCACTTCCATGAATAATGATTCTCTATTGCGAGCTTCAAAAGCCATATGGTTGATAGTCAAGCCATCTCCCATAGCTGCAGCTGGATCTCTTGTAAAGTAAAGATTTGGCATAGGATCCATAAAGAATGGGTACACTTCTTCTTCTGAAATATCTGACAAATGATTGCTCTCGATAGTTACATCTTTTTTACGTACACCAGCCATGATGACATCCACCATTTCCTGTGTATCAAAACTTAACAAGTATTTTTTTAGTCCTTCTCTAACAGGTTTTGTTTCAAGATTTGATTCATCTAAAATACGCTCAACAAACTTCTCTTTGTAGTTTCCTGCATCGATTGCTTCTGCAGATAATTTTTCCAAATACAGTACTTCTACTCCACGATCGATCAAAGCTTGAGCGAATGCATCATGTTCTTTTTGGATGACTGACAAGTGAGGAATATCGTCGAATAATAAGCGCTCCATAATTTCAGGGGTTAAATTTTCTACCTCTTTGCCTGGTCTTTTCAATAAAACAGTCTTCAATTTTCCAATTTCAGACATTACATGAATGGGTGTTGTCATTGTTGTTAACCTTCCCTTCTTGTTGCTTCTTGTTGCTTCTTATTGATTACATACATATAATAACGCTTACTTATCTTTATTAAAAGTTTAAAGCCTGCATCAGGAATGTCGATTTGGTCACATTATTTTTCCTCTTTTTCATATATATTCTTTTTATAGAATATTCACTCCAAAACAAATCTTTATACTGTATATGAATCGCATTTATACATTTTTTATGAATTACTTTTTTTTAGAAAAAATTTTTAGAGAAGAGGATTATCATGAAGAAAAATAAACGATTATTTGCAATTAAAAATCTTATTCTTACCCACGATATTGCGACACAACAGGAATTGATGGAGCTCCTGAAGAAAGAAGGATTTCAATCTACTCAAGCCACATTATCCAGAGACATAAAAGAATTAAATTTGATCAAGGTAAGTCAATTGGGTCGGACAACGAAATATGCCTTCTACCATGATGTTTATCGTGAAAAAAGTCTTTATTTCAGATTAGAAAAAGCGCTGCGTAATTACGGGATAAAAGTTATATCTGTCCACTTTTTAGTTATACTTCTAGTTGCACCCACATATCCAAATATTATCGCTTCTTTGATCGACGAATTAAAACTGCCAGCAATTGCTGGTACGATCGCTAGCTTCGATACTTGTCTGATTATTTTAAATACAGACGATGACGCTCACTTATTATCCGAAATTTTTTCTAAAGTTATTCACGACCAATCCATCACTGATTTTGAAAAAGCGATGTCTCCCTTAGTACAAAAACAACTTATGTAACTATACAAAAAAACTAACCTGAAAAAAGAGGCTTCAAGACCTCGCTTCTTCAGATTAGTTTTTTATTTTGCTGATTTTTTTATTTGTATTCTACAACTTTTATTGCAACATCGATATTGTTTTGAACAGCTTTAGAATATGGGCAGAATGCATGTGCTTTTTCTGCTAATTCTTTTGTAACTTCAAGGCTTTGTCCTTCAATTGCGACAATAAGTACCACAGAAAGTTTAACACCATTATCAGTTGGATCTGAATGTAAAGAAACCTCAGCCGTAACTTCCGATACAGCCTCGATTTTAGCTTGTTTGACCATGATTTCTAGTGCTGAATTGAAGCATGCACTGTAGCCTAAAGCAAATAATTGCTCTGGGTTGCTGCCTTGTCCAGGACCACCCATTTGTTTTGGAGTTGATACTTTTACCGAAAAAGAGCCATCTGGTAAATGACTTTCTCCATTACGCCCGCCTGTGTTGATTGCTGTTGTTTGGTACAATATTTTTGATTCAGTCATTATTGATTCAGTCATTATTGATTCCTCCTAAAGTTTTTGTTAGTTGGTTCATCTTTTCTAATAAGTCAAAATAATCTTGTTCGTTCAAATTTAGCAGGGCTAAGCAGGCAGAGACCTTTTTAAGTAACTCATCCTTTAAGTTATCAGCTTTTGGAGTAGTTGCGATGATTACTCTTCTTTCGTCTTCCGGATGACGTTTTCGAGTAATAAATCCGTTTGACTCCATCCGCTTTAGCATCGGTGTTAGTGTTCCGCTATCCAATCCTAGTTTTGTTCCCAATGATTGAACACTTAGATCAGATTTCTCCCACAGTACCAGCAAAGCTACATACTGAGTATACGTAAGAGCATACGGTTCTAAAACTGGACGATAAAGTTTCGTAAACTGCTTCGATAAAGTATAAGTTGAAAAACATAATTGTTCTTCTAATAAAAAGTTGTTCCCTTTCATTTTTGTTCCTCCTAAATAAGTTGTGCACAATTAGATTGTACACTATCTTTTTTTCGAATACAATCCTTTTTGACGATTCTTAAAATTTTTCATTATTTTTAGCCTTCAATAATTTTCACAAAAAAAGTTCGATTCCTTGGACCGTCAAATTCGCAAAAGTAAAGACTTTGCCAGGTTCCTAAAATAAGACGCCCTTTCAAAATAATCAGTGTTTCACTGGCCCCTACTACTGACGATTTTATATGTCCATCTGAATTCCCCTCCAGATGAGCATATTCGGCTTTATTAGGAAACGCTTGATTTAATCCTGAAATCAGATCTTTTTTTACGCCTGAATCGGCATTTTCATTAATTGTGATCCCAGCTGTCGTATGAGGACAAAATACCAACATAATGCCGTTTTTCACGCCACTTCTTGATAAAGCCTTCTGTAAATGATCATCGATAGTTATAAATGCTTGTTTCTCCTCTGTCGAAATATCAAATGAATAAAGGTTATTAGTCATACTGTTCAGCTCCTTTTACTCTTTGCTTCCATCATACAGTATTCTAAAGTATTCCTAAACATATAAGTTAGCAACTGGTATACTAAGACTATAAAATGATTAGAAAGTCGGTGAAATCTTGCAAATTTATATTGATGCAGATGCCTGCCCAGTAAAGAATATTATTATTGAAGAAGCTTCAGCAAAAGAAATACCAGTGACACTTGTGACTAGTATTTCGCATTTTTCGACCAAGGAACAACCTCCAGGAGTAGAAACAGTCTACGTTGATACAGGAGCAGAAGCAGCAGATTACCGTATCATTAAACTCATAAAAAAAGGAGATATCCTTGTTACACAAGATTACGGCTTAGCTTCATTAGGGCTAGGAAAAGGCTGTATCGTTCTTCACCATACGGGTTATGTCTACACCTCTGAGAACATAGATCAATTGTTGCAATCGCGTTATTTAAGCGCTATGATTCGAAAAAGCGGTAAGCGAACAAAGGGTCCTAAACCTTTTACAGAAGAGAACCGTAAAGAATTCAGACTGCGATTCAAAGAAATCCTTGCTCAGTTTCAAGATTAACTTTATTAAAAAGGCTAGATTAGGACAAGTTTCCATCCCAAAATCGATTGCCAATAGAGGTCACTCTTTCGTGGAAGGACTTTAAACGAAAGAGTGGAGCGAAAAATAGCCGTCACTTCTTTATAGATCGGTCTTTCACGAAAGAGTGACACCAAAGAAAATCGTCTCTTATACGTCAAAGTTGCTTACACGTATAAGTAAATCAAAAATTAAACCTCACTCTTCCATGAAAGAGTGAGGTTTTGTCATTTATATGATTGTTTAACAAATGGTGTTGGTATTCTAAAAGAAATTTCTTCTGGAATGTACGGGTTTGCTTGTGAAGAGCCATGGTACCGCCCTGAAGCCTTTCGTCTGAAATTCCAGGTAAGTGATCAAACTAATAGTTGATAGTCAAACTTGTAGAGCTTGAATTGGTTTTATTTTTTGATAAAAAAATAGGTGTGAATGAATTTCTTCATCCACACCTATAATTATACAGCCATTTATATATGACTGATTTTTATCTAGGCTTTACTTTTAACTATCTTTCGCTTATATCTTGAAACGCCCAACCATTTCAGCTAGATTTTCAGCTAAACTTGAAAGCTGTTCAGAATTCCCAGCAACTTCTTCCATTGAACTAGTGATTTGTTGTGAAGCCGCAGAGGTTTGTTCAACTCCAGCAGCTGATTCTTCTGAAACGGATGCAATTTCTTCGATTGAACTATTCATGATCTCACTATTGAATTTGATGCTTTCCAAGTTCTCAGAAATACCTTTGATACCCTCTGCCATTGTAGTAACAGAAGCGTTGATTTGGTTGAAGGTTTGACCAGTCTTAGCGATCTGACTCGTACCTTCTTCTACTTCAGCGTAGCCTGTTTGTAATGAATCGCTTACTCTTTTAGATTCAACTTGGATTTTTTCGACAAATCCGGTAATGTCTGCGATAGAAACGGCTACTTGTTCAGCCAATTTTCGAACTTCATCGGCCACTACAGCAAAACCTCGGCCATGTTCGCCAGCACGTGCTGCTTCAATTGCTGCGTTTAATGCCAATAAGTTGGTTTGATCAGCAATTTTTTGAATTATCACGACTAAATTATTGATTTCTTTTGTCTGATTGTCTAAAGTAGCCATTTTTTTCACGGCATCTTGAACGATTCTGTCTATTTTTGCCATTTGTTGGCTTGTGTCTTCCATGTATTGCTTGCCTTCATTGGTCATAGACAATACGCCAATTGAAGAGTTTTTGATCTTTTCCCCACTCTTGTTTGTATTTTGGACTTTTTTAGTGAAATTTTCCATAACCACTGCCAAATTACTTGCCGTCGTCGCTTGTGTTTCTGAACCTGTTGCCAATTCTTGCATCGTGATCGCTACTTGTTCAGAACCTGATTTCACTTCACTTGCAGCTTGGGTAAGTTCTTCACTGTGACTGCTCAACTCTTCAGATGCATGTGATATCCCCTCCATCACACTTTTAACCGTTTGTTGCATTTTATTCATAGATACACTTAGTTTCCCTGTTTCATCTTTTTCTGTTATTTTTAACGGTTCTAAGCTGAGATCGCCCTCAGAAATACTTTGCATCCGTTTCATCACTACGTTAAGCGGTTTTGTAATATTGTTAGCTGTTAAATAGGCTACGAGTAAAGATAATAGCGCTACAAGGATCATGATACCTACACTGATGACCCTAACACGCTCACCATTTTCAATTACTTGTTGACCAATCACAGTAATATCTTTTTCACGTTCATCAGCTAGAGCAGAAAATCCTGCAACTAGTTCTCTTTCGATTGGCTGAGCTTGTTCGATCATAATTTCGCTGACTTTTTCCCGTTCCCCATTATCATAGGCTGTCAAAGCTTCATCAGTTAAAGTGCCCCATTCGATTTTCTTGCTGATCAAATCATTCAATTCTTCTGAATTGCTTAATTCCAAAGCTTGATTTTCTAATGCAATGCTTGCCGTTAGTTCATCTTCAAATTCCTGTCTGTATGATTCATCTTCATACAGCATGAATCCTCTCATAAGACTCGTGCGTTTGTTCATATTCACTGAAAGTTTTTCGTCAACGATCAGAAGTGCCATCTCTTTTTCTAATATATCCCTTATTGAATCATTTGTATTATTTACTGAGTTGATCGTATAAACACTTAATATAAGCATTAATCCGATTGTGATCATAAAACCCGCTAAAATTTTTGCTCGAATACTTTTCAACAAAATCCTTTTTTTCATTTGTTTACTCCTTCTTATCTATTAATGGGTTTAAACTGCCTAAATGACCGTTTAAACCCACTAAATTCCTTTTGTTATCTTTTTTACAGGTACCGTTATTAATATTAAATAAATCTATTTTTAATACTAGGCTTTAGATTTTAAATTCTGCGACCATCTCGGCTAAACCTTTAGCTAAGTCTGCAAGTTGTTCCGAATTCCCTGCAACTTCTTCCATAGAACTAGTGATTTCTTGTGAAGCAGCAGACGTCTCTTCGACACCAGCAGCAGATTCCTCTGAAACAGAAGCAATCTCTTCAATCGAACTATTCATGATCTCACTATTTACTTGGATACTTTCTAAATTATCAGATATGTCTTTGATGCCTTTTACCATTGTCGTAACAGAAGCATTAATTTGGTTAAAGGTATCTCCAGTCTTCTTGATTTGGCTGGTTCCCTCTTGAACTTCAGTGTAACCTGTTTGTAAAGAGTCGCTCACTCGTTTAGACTCAGTCTGGATTTTCTCAACAAATCCGGTAATATCAGAAATAGATACGGCAACTTGTTCAGCTAATTTACGGACTTCATCTGCGACCACTGCAAACCCTCTGCCGTGTTCACCAGCTCGTGCAGCTTCGATTGCAGCATTTAAAGCCAATAGGTTCGTTTGATCAGCAATTTTTTGGATGATCATAACTAAATTTGTGATTTCTTTTGTTTGGTTATCCAGTGTGGCCATTTTAAATACGGCATCCAACACAATTTCATCGATTTTAGCCATTTGACGGTTCGAATCTTCCATGTATTCCTTACCTTGAGTAGTCATGGATAACACACCCATTGAAGAGTCTTTGATTTTTTCGCCGCTTTTATTTGTGCTTTGGACCTTTTTAGTAAAATTACCCATCACAACGGATAAATTGCTTGCAGTTGTCGCTTGTGTTTCTGATCCAGTTGCCAATTCTTGCATTGTTATCGCAACTTGCTCAGAACCTGATTTCACTTCATTGGCAGATTGGGTAAGTTCATTACTGTTGTTGGTCAACATCTCTGAAGCTCTTTTTATGCCTTCCATAACTTCTTTTTCCATTACTTGCATTTGATTAATAGCCATAGCCAACTGTCCTGTTTCATCCTTGGCAGTTATTGCTAACGGTTCGGAGGTGAGATCACCATAAGCGATCGTCTGCATGCGTTCCATAACTTTTTTGATTGGTTTTGTGATCGAATTAGACGTTAATAAAGCAATCGTGATTCCAAGTATAATCACTAAAACACTAATGATGAACGTTAACATCAATGAGCTCTTACCTAGATTGGTCACCGATTGGGCTTGTGCATTGATAGAATCCATTCGTATATCTGATAGTTTTTCAAATTCTTTTATTAAATCATTTGAATAGGGCTCTACAGAAGAACGCAAATAACTGGCTGCTCCAGCTTCATCCCCACTGTCGTATCGTTCAAATACATCCGTAAGGACCATTGCTTCCCAATCTACGCTCCTATCGATCACTTCTTGGGTTTCTTTTTTAGTTGATAAAGCTAAAACTTGTTTTTCATACTTCTGACTTTTTTCAGTATATTGATCAAACAAATTTTTATATAGGCCATCTCCAAACAATATGTATCCTCTCGCTGCTGCGATCCTTTGCGAAATACTCAATGTCAATTGATCATTAGCTATCAAAAGTGTTAATTCTTCGTCGATCATTTGTTCTGTTTTATTATTTGTCTTTGAAATAGTTACGATCATTATCGTTGCTAATACAATAACTAGTAAAATAATTGTCATAAAAGCTAAGAGGATTTTAGTTTTTAAACTCTTAAAGTTCAATGCACTTTTTAACTTTGTTAGATCCCAGTTTTTAATATTCCATTTGCTTGAGGCGATATTTTTTTCTTCTATATTATTTTCCAACTACTTTTCACCCTTCCATTTCTGTTAAAAATAACTTGATTCATTTTTTACTCTTCGCATATCTTCTATTATATCGGTCTATTTTCAGAAAACTTTAGCCTAACTTTATGAATCTTTCAATCTAAATTTGACCACATAAAAAAGACAAGCTTAGCACCCTGAATCAATGCCCTAGCTTGTCTTTTTTATGATCTAACATCTTATAGAGCTGTCTTTTACATTATTACACAGCCACGTATTCTCCGAGCGAGATATCGTATTGGATCACGTCATCGCTTCTATTTTCATCCCAAATAATTTTACCTTGTTCTATTTCCACTACTCGATTACGAAATTTTTCTACAATACTACGATTGTGGGTGACCATTAAAATGGTCGTTCCTCTTTGATTGATGCGATAAAATAAACGCATGATCTCTAAAGCCGTTTTTGGATCTAAATTACCTGTTGGTTCATCCGCAATGATCAACTTAGGTGAATTAACGATTGCACGAGCGATCGACACGCGTTGTTGTTCTCCACCGGATAATTCGGTTGGTTTATCATTTGCCTTGTCTTCTAGATTAACATACCGCAAAGCTTGCATCACAAGCGGCCTGATTTCTTCTGGTTCAGTACCGATCACTTCTAATGCATACGCAATATTTTCAAAAACAGTACGGTCTAACAATAATTTGAAATCTTGAAAAACGATTCCAATCTGTCTTCTAAGTTTTGGGATATCTTTTCCCTTCATTTTAGAAAGCAGTTGACCACAAACTTCGATCTGACCTTTGTTTGCTGCTTCTTCTCGGTACAATAATTTTGCCAATGTTGATTTTCCAGAGCCGCTAGCTCCAACTAAATAAACAAACTCGCCATCTTCAATTGTTAGATCAACGCCTCGAAGAGCTTTTACTCCTTTAGAGTAGCTTTTAACAACATTCTTCATTCTAATCATGATCAATCACCCGATTTACCTCAAATTCTTTCCTGACGCTCGTTTTTGCGTCAACCCAAATCCGATAGTGTATGTGCCTAAAGATATATGTACCTTTTCCTGTTATTCGTCTAACTCTTATTGTTTAAATTGGTTGATGACCGAAGCCATTTCATCTGTTCCTTGTGCGACTTTAAGGTTCAATGAATATGACCGTTGTGCCAACATCATTTCAGTAATAGAAGAGGCTAAATCAACATTTGATGCTTCTAAATAATTTTGTTGGATCGTACCGTCTCCTGCTCCAAATGTCCCATCATAGCTGAATTTATTCTCTCCAACAGGCTGCATAGCATTCGTTCGAGTAGGATAAAATAAAGGGATCGTTCCAACCAGCGTACTGCCATTCTCTGAGTGGATCGTTACTTCACCATTCTCAGCAATGGATACATCTCCTTCAGGCCATTGGTTGGTTGGAATAGTTGCTTGGATCTCCAAAGTATCCCCATTACCGTTTGTGATCGATTTGTCTCCATTTACCTGAAAAGCTCCGTCTCGTGTCAAATACTGCTCGCCGTTTTCGCCGATCACCCCAAAGAACCCTTCTCCGGCAATAGCCAAGTGGTAATCGTTTGAATCGGAAACAAGTGAACCTTGTGCGAAGTTGGTAGAAGTAACAGCGCTCTTAGATCCGATCGCAATTCCTGAACCTTGAACAGTATCTGATAAGTATGAAGCTTCTGCGTTCATATCATTCAGCAACAACTCATTAAAACTGATATTCTTTGACTTATAACCAGTTGTATTGATATTTGCGATGTCATTTGATACTGCATCCATTTGATTTTGAATGGCATTCATGCCACTTTTACTAACACTTAACGGTATACTCATCTTCTCATCCTCCTAAACTTTCCCAACTTCATTGACTGCTTTTCTTAACGTTTCATCCGCTGCACTGAGGGCCTTTTGATTCGCTTCAAATGCTCTTGAAACTTGCATCAAGTTCGTGATCTCATCGACCGTTTCGACATTAGATGTTTCCAAGTAACTTTGTTGCACAACCGTGCCGCCAACTTGTGCTGTTGTGCCACCTTGCCCCGTATATAATGTGTCGCCAGCTCTTGTCAAGCTAGCCGTGTCTTCAAATTCAGTGATCATCAAACGGTTTCCCGTTCCAGCAATGTTGCCTCTGTTATCAATTGCAAAATCCGCTCCATTGACTTGGATAGGTGCCGATTGCCCATCAGCTGACACTCCCATGACGCGATAGCCTTCTTGCGTGACCAATTCTCCTGTATCGTTAACGTTGAAATTCCCGTTACGTGTGTAGGAAGTTTCGCCGTTTGGTGCTTGAACTGTGAAAAAGCCGTCCCCTTGGATCGCTACATCTGTTGTAGAAGTTGTTGCTTTTAAACCACCTTGACTAAAATTTTGAACGATCTCATCAATTTGATTGCCAAAAGTGAATCCGCCGATATCTTGCTGACGATTTAACAATGGTCCATCTAAATGGTTTGACATCACTTCTGATGCGCGTGTGCTTTGAATGATTTCTTGTGATTTATATCCAGCAGTATTGATATTAGCTACATTTGCACTAATATTTTCTTGCTTTTTTTGCAAAATGTTAAAGCTATTGTTGAGCGTTGTTAAACTTCTAATCATCGTATTCTCTCCTCATCGATTCTTTTAATTTCAAAATCGTTTTGCCATGTATCTGTGAAACTCTAGGAACCGAAATATCAAAGATATACGCAATTTCTTTAAGTGACAACTCTTCAACATAATACAAATTCAAAATCGTTTGCTCTCTCTTATCCAATTTGGTCACATTTTTAGTCAGCAGTTGTTGACGTTCCTTATCCAACAAGACATCTTCAGAACCTGTTTCACTTTTGTCTTCTAAGAAATCCATCAATTCGATTGAATTGCCATCATCGCTAAACATCACTTTTTCTAATGATACCGAGGCCAAATTATGAACTGTTTCATGGATCTTTGCTAAAGCTTTTTCATCGATTTTCAATTCTGAACAAATTTCTTTCTCAGTTGGTGTACGCATGAACGATGCTTCTAATTTTTCTTTGGCACGATAATAGTCGTTCAGTTTTCCCATCCGGGTCCGCGATACCGGAGCTGTTTTTCTGATTTCATCAATAATCGAACCCTTAATTCTAATATACGCATACCCTTCAAAAGGAACTTTTTTCGATTTATCGAATTTTTCCAGTGCATCCATTAGACCAATGACTCCTATATTATATAAGTCATCTCTGTCATACTGGCTTCGCTTAACATCTATTCGATTAACGATTTTTTCTACTAAGGGAAGGTATTTAATGATTTCCTTTTCCCTATCATTTTCGTAATACATTTATACCCCTCCCCCATTAAGAACTAGCACGAACTGACATGAAAAACAGTCACACTATCCCAATCCTTTCACCAGTCTACTTAGCTCTTATCTATCATCATCCATTGATCATACCCACTGTTTCAATTGGAATGTCATTCGGTACTTCGTTCAATGACACAACTGCTAAATCAGGAAAATTATACGAAATCAGATTTTTCATTGCTGGTCTTACTTTTGGTGAAGCCAATAAAACATGCGGGATCCCTCTTGCCGAAAGCTGATTGTGAATAGCTGTGATACTGTCAAAAATTTTCGTAACCGTTTCGGGCTGCAAAATCGGGATCGATCCAGCAGAAGATTTTTGGATACTGCGTGTGATCTGCTCTTCCGTATCCGGCAGTATAGTCACGACTTGAAGAACATTTTGTTCATCTAAGTAAGGTTTAACGATCGTCCGTTTAAGCGATTGGCGCACATATTCGGTCAGCATTTCGATGTCTTTCGTTGTATTTCCATAGTCCGCTAACGTTTCTAAAATAGTCACCAAATCATTGATTGGGATACTTTCTTTCAATAAGTTTTGTAAGACTTTTTGGACTTCTCCCAAACGAAGGATATCTGGGATCAGTTCATCGATCACCACGCCATATTTATCTTTGATGCCTTCAAGCAATTGTTTGACTTCTTGTCTGCCTAGCAATTCATAACTAGATTTATAAATCGTCTCTTTTAGGTGAGTAACTAAAACGGTTATCGGATCGACTACTGTGTATCCCCTCAAATCGGCCGCTTCTCTATCGCCTTCGTTGACCCACATGGCGTCTAGGCCAAAAGCCGGTTCTTTTGTTGGGATACCATCGAAGTCAAACTCTGTTTCGCCTGGGTCCACGATCATATATTTATCTAAGTACAATTCGCCGCGAGCCACAACGTTACCTTTGATTTTGAGCACATAATCATTGGCTTTGAGCTGTAAGTTATCTCTGATGCGTATCGGACTCAATAAGATCCCCAATTCATGAGCACTTTGTTTACGAATCGTTGTGATATGACTCATTAAATTATTGTCTTGATTTTCATCGGTTATTGGGATCAAACCATAACCGATCTCGATGGAAATCGGATCCACTTGAAAAGAAGCCACTGATTCATCTGAGCTTTTTTCTTGTTTCGTCCGCTGCAAAGCTTTCGAACGCATTTCTTTAGCTTTTTGATTCGAGTTCTTTGATTTTTCATTTTCCATCAATAAGTACCCGGTCGCACCTGCCATCAATCCTAATACTAGAAAGGGAAACGTTGGAAAACCCGGCATAACTGAAAATGAAATCAAAATCACTGATAGTATCAGCATAACTTTTGGTGAATGGAATAATTCTTCCCCTATGGAACTACCAAAACCTTTGATACTTCCAGAGCGGGTAACTAAAATTCCCGATGCTACCGAGATCAATAATGAAGGAATTTGACTGACCAGTCCATCACCAATCGTTAACTGCCCGAATGTTGTCAAAGCTTCCATGACTTCCATGTCATTTTGCAGCGAATGGATCGCTACTCCGCCGATCAAGTTGATGATCGTGATGATCAGACCAGCAATAGCATCTCCTTTGACGAACTTACTTGCTCCATCCATTGCTCCGAAAAACTGGGTCTCTCTTTCAAGGTCTGACCGTCTTTTTTTAGCCTGTTCTTCGTTGATCAGCCCTGAGTTCATGTCCGCATCGATAGCCATTTGTTTACCTGGCATAGCATCGAGTGTAAACCTTGCTGAAACTTCAGAAACACGACTGGCCCCATTTGTTACGACCATCATTTGAATGATCACGATGATGATAAAGATGACTGCTCCAACGATGAAATTACTTCCGGTTACGACGTTAGCAAATGTTTCAATAACCGCTCCTGCTTTTCCTTCAGTTAAAATCAACCGTGTAGAAGAGATGTTCAGTGCTAACCGAAACATGGTAGTGATCAACAACATGGTTGGAAAAGTCGAGAATTCTAACACGTTTTTTGTAAACAGCGTCAGCAGCAATATGGTGATCGATAATGCTATGTTGATGATCAGCATAAAATCGAGTAGTCCAGCTGGTAATGGAATAATGATCATGCCCAGAATAGCCATGACCAAAAAAGCAACGATCACATCCAAAGAACCGGTTAGTTTTTCAATTTTCCCCCAAAAGGCAGTAGACATATTTTTGAACTCCTCATCTTAAAAAGCATTAAATCTTGTATTTGTTCATTTCTTCCGTTTGGTAAACCAATGCGAGTATTTCAGCAATAGCTTGGTAAAGATCCATTGGCACTGGCTGGCCGATTTCGACCGCCTTATACATAGCTCTAGCGACAGGTTTGTTTTCAATGATTGGAATATCGAGCGCTTTAGCCAGTTCTCTAATTTTTGCAGCTTGATGATCTGCCCCTTTAGCCACGATGATCGGTACTTCGTCTTTGCCTTTCTCATAACGAATCGCAATGGCTAAATGAGTCGGGTTTGTGATAATGGCCGTTGCCGTCTCCACATCGTGCAAGCCCCCTTTTGTCAACTGACGGTAGCGTTGTCTCCTTTGAGACTTGATCTGCGGGTCACCTTCAGCTTCCTTGTATTCATCTTTTAATTCTTGTTTGGACATCTTCAAATTTTTCCGGTAGTCATAAACTTGATAAATGTAATCGATCAAGCCTAATATAAGCAGCAACACACCTAATTGGGTTGCCAATTCCATGACAAGATCAGACATTAAAAAAAATAATTTTTCTGTCCCTACATTGCTGGAATTAAGGATCAAGTAAACCGATGTTTCAAGTGTTTTATAGGCCATCCAAAAGACTAAAGTTAACTTAGCAACATTTTTAAACAGTGTGAACACGGTCTTTTTACTGAACATATTCTTAAATCCACTGATTGGGTTTATTTTGCTTAGCTTGAATTTAATAGGTTCTATCGAAAATAAAAAGCCAGTCTGTACAATAGTGGATACAAATGCTGCGACGAATGCAATAACGAGGAACGGACCAGCCAACACCATTATAAATATGATCGACCTCATCCCAATATTTGCTAAATTATTTTCTAAGCCATCTACTGTCAATCCAGCCGATAAGTAATTTTGCAAATAGAGCAAACTATATTTCAATATGTAATTTCCTAAAAAGGTTGCTGCAAGGATAAAGACGATAAATGTCACAGCGGAAGTTAAATCTGGGCTCTTAGGAATCTCGCCTTTTTTTCTAGTGTCCCGCAGTTTTTTGGGACTGGCTTTTTCTGTTTTCCCATCTTTTTCCGCCATTCATTTTCACCTCGCCTTTTTTTACAATAACTGAATAAATTCATTCATGTATTTCACCATAAGTGGCAGCGTCGTTTGGATCGTTTCGATTAACGTTGGCAAGAATATCAGCATCAGAACAAAACTAGCCGCTATTTTTAAGGGCATTCCCAAAATCAATACATTGATTTGAGGAACCGAACGTGAGATCAACCCTAAGATAACTTCTGTCAATAAGGCCACGATTACCATTGGTGCTGCTATATTAAAAGCCAATTCAAAAATAATGCCAAGTAGCTTCATCATGCCTTCTACACCAAAATCACCTAATTCAGTACTGAAGATTGGCACGGATCGGAACGATTGTACCAAGCTTTTGATCACGACATGGTGGAGGTTGGTGATGTAGAATACACACATGGACAACCAATAATAAATCTTCCCATAATAAGAAACATTTATCCCCATGGTTGGATCATAAACAGCTCCCATTGAGAACCCAACTTGAAAATCTACAAAATTACCGGCAATCTCAATTGCAGAAAAAAAGAGTTTTGTAATAAATCCAATAGCCATCCCAAGCAAAACTTCTTTTAGGATCAAAATCGCAAAAAAGAGCGTATCCGCTACTTCATTCATGGCCGGTACGGCTGAATAAGCTGCAAGTGTGATCCCCATTGCTAAAGCGATTTTTGCTACATTGGGTAGACCTTTAATGGAGAATCCAGGACTTACAACTATAAAAGATGTCACCCGTATGAATATTAAAATGATGGTTTGCAATTGTATGGTCATGGTCGCTCACAGTTCCGCGATCATTTCGAAAATTTTCTGCGTGAACATAATAAGACTATTCATCATAAAATTTCCAAAAACAATCAATGAGACGATTACCGCTAAGATTTTAGGTACAAAACTCAACGTTTGTTCTTGAAGCTGTGTGGTTGCTTGGATGATACTAATAAATAGCCCCACCACTAGGGCAATGATCAACGTCGGACCTGCTACGATTATCATCACCATGAAGGCTTCTCTTATAATGTCTAAAACTTTTTCCATTGTCATTTTTTTACACCTCTACTGAAATCCTGTAACTAGCGATTCGACCACTAAATACCATCCATCGACTAAAACAAATAATAATAATTTAAATGGCAATGAAATCATCACCGGAGACAACATGAACATCCCCATCGACATCAGGATACTAGCCACGACAATATCAATGACTAAAAACGGAATAAAGATCAAGAATCCAATACTGAATGCTGTTCTCAATTCACTGATAATAAAAGCTGGGATGGCTATATTCAATGGCAAATCATCTATAACTGTTGGTTCGTCAGTTTCAGATATATCCAAAAACAATTGAATGTCTTCATCTCTTGTTTGTTTGTACATGAATTTTTTAATAGGTTGTGCGGCTGATTCAAATGCCTCTTGACCAGATATTTCTTCATTTATGTATGGCGTAATAGCATCCGTCATCACTTCAGTGTATACAGGTTGCATAATAAACAAAGATAGAAATAGTGCGATCCCTATTAACACCAAATTAGGCGGATTTTGTTGCGTCCCTAATGAACTTCTGACAAATGACAGCACAATAATAATGCGTGTGAAACTTGTCGTTAGTACTAGAAATGTTGGTGCGATACTCAATGCAGTTGTTAAAAGAAATAACTGAACGACTTGAGAGGTTTCTCCAGCGCCATTTTCAAATACCTTCGATAACCCGCTCAGGCTATCTGTTAGTTCAGCCGCCGAAGCGACTTTTGGAAAGAGAACGAAGCTAATTAAAAAGAGGGACAAGCCTAAAATCCATTTATTTTTCTTTTGCAACTTTATTTCCTCTTTTCATAGAAAGACTGATACCGGGACCGCAATGATTTAAAAGTCTGAACCAAAATCTGAACCAATTTCTTACCCATTTGTTGGTTATCTGATCTCGTAGGGAAATATGGTATCTTTTCTTCTATACTACTTGCGATTTTCTCTTTTTCTACTGCTGTCAGTTCTTTTAAGATTTCATTGCGAGTATCTGTAAAACTCATTAAGTAGTACGTATCTGCAATTTCTACAATACTCAATGCCGAACTTTTACTGGTTGGGGTTCTCTCAATCACTTTAATTACTTGGTTTTTTTTCGCCATAAACGTATTTAAGTACTTTAACCCATAATTTGCTGCCCATATGATAACAATTAATGCTACGACACTTTTCAATACATAAACCAGTCCAAGTCCCAATTTTCTATTTCTCCTTCTCGCTTCTTATTATTGCGTCACAATATTCGTGATAAAGATAGCATCCACAAGATCCTCATCCATTTTGACATTAACGGCCTCGATCAATTCTTGTTTGATCAATAACTTATTATCTTCTTCTTTAAAGACAGTATCTTCTGTTTTATTCCGCAAAACAGTAATAACTGAATCTCTAATTTGAGCCATATTTGCAGTCAATTTTTCCCCTGCACCTTCTTTTGAACTATGTAAAGAAAGTTCTATTTTTAAAAAGGTCTTTTTAATAGATGTACCAGAGTCTAAATTGATTAAAAATTCTTCTAAAGGAACCGTTGTTTCTACAATTTCTTCTTTAAATAAATCTGAAATGATTACCTGTGCCTTACCAGAAGTAAAACCATAACTAACGACTCCTATTATTACTATTGCAAAGAAAATACTAACAACCCATAACTTTTTTTTCTTTCCTTTAGTTCCTTTAGTCGTTTTACTTTTTTTTGTCGGTTTTGCTTTTTCAGATGCCATATGTATCTACTCCTCCTGATGCTCATAAACGAGTACAATGTTTACTCGTCTATTTCTCGCTCTATTTTCATCTGAATTATTTGGAACAGATGGGTGATACTCCCCATACCCCTTAGCTGATAATCTTGTTGGTGTAACGCTTCTCTCTTCACTTAAATACCGTAAGACGGATAAAGCTCTGCTTGTGGATAATTCCCAGTTGCTGCTAAAATTAGCATTGTTCATTGGAACATCGTCCGTATATCCTTCTATTACGACATCATTTTCGAATTGTTGGACCAACTCTCCTAAATTATTTAATGTATTTATTCCAGAATCAGCAATAATAGCACTTCCACTTCCAAATAAAATAGATTCTTGAATGTTTACATAAATCCCATCTTGATCGTATTTAACGCTTGCTTGAGCTGTCATATCTTTTGTTTCTAAAAATTGAACGACTTCGTCATACATCTTGATTAATTCTGGATCAACGGCATCTTCACTTGGTACTGCTATAATATCTTCGCTTGGCTCAGTTTCAGTATCGGTTACTGTATTTTCTTCGATTACGGACTCTCCACCATTAAAGGCTGATTGGATCGAATTAGACGCTTCATTAAATTTGTCTAAGCTTACACTTGACATAGAATAGAGCAGGATAAAGAATGTCAGCAATAACGACATCAAATCTGAAAAAGTCGTTATCCACCCTCCTCCGCCAGAGCTACTGCTATTGGTTTCTTTCTTTTTCCTTCTTCTAGCCATAATTTTGTTCCTCTTGTTGGAGCTTCGCTGCAGCTTTCAAGGTTTCTTCTTTATTTTCAAAAGGCAAATACCCTTTCAATTTTTGTTCGATCACACGTGGGTTTTCTCCAGCTTGTAAGGATAAGACACCTTCAATGATCATTTCACAACTTTTCATCTCTTCATTCGTTTGCATTTGCAAATTGCTTGCGATTGGAATAAACACCAGATTAGCTAAGAAGCTTCCATAAAAAGTTGTTATCAAAGCCGTTGCCATTCCTACACCAATCGTACTAGGGTCATTTAATTCTCCCAACATAATGACTAAACCAATCAGTGTACCGATCATTCCGAAAGCCGGAGCCATTTCGCCCCATTTTAAAAAGATGTCCTGGCCGATTCGGTGTCTTTTCTCAATATTTTCTGCTGTGATTTCCATGATGTCTCTGACGGTTTCTGGTTCTAGCCCATCAACAGCCATCTGTAGTCCGATTACCATTAATTCATTATCTTGTTCCTCAATATCTGCTTCAATCGCTAAAATTCCTTGGCTTCTTGCTTTTCTAGATAATGCCGCAAACGTTTCAATCAATTTAGCGTAATCAGGATTTGGATCAAGCAATAAGTTTTTTAAAATAGACGGCAATTTCTTGATCGATTTCAATGGAAAACTAATCAAAATCGCACTAAATGAACCGCCAAGCGTAATCACTAGAGAAGGCGCATTTAAAAAACTAGCAATATTTCCACTAGAAGTAATCGACCAAATAATCAACCCAATACCTAAAAATAAACCGACTATTGGTACAATATTTTTTTTCATAATTCTCCTTCTGAAAAACCGTTGACTATTTTTCTTCTGTACTGAATGATTTTTTCCACTATTTCTTTTTCGGTCTCGGCAACGCGTAAGCTTTTACCATCCGTCAATGTAATAATAGTGTCGAAAGAACGGTCTATTCGATAAATTAAATCGCAATTCAAATAAAATTCTTTTCCTGAAATAGTTGTTAAAGCAATCATACCTAAACCCCAATCTGCTTTCGTTTTCTTCATCAAGATAGAAGGCTTCTCGGACTTTCAGAAAAACCTCCTTACTAGAAATTAATTATCTTTTTAGATTGATCAATTCTTCTAACATCGTATCAGAGGTTGTAATACTTCTTGAGTTTGCCTGGTAAGATCTGCTAGTAATGATCATTTCAGTAAATTCATTCGCTAAATCTACGTTAGACATTTCTAAGAATCCAGAACGTACACTCCCATATCCAGCATCTCCCGGATTCCCTGCTACTGGATCACCTGAGTTAGCCGATTCGGTATATAAGTTTCCACCACTTTTTTCTAGTCCATCTGGGTTAGAAAATGAGGTCAATCCCACCCGGCCTAGTACCATCGATTTTCCACCGCTGTATGATCCTACAATAAGTCCATTGCTGTCTATGTTATAACTTTGTAATTCAGCTCCATCAATGGTTTGAGGAATAGTTATAGGTGCCATCGTTGTTCCTAAAGCGGCAGGATCAAAGCCGTCAATATTTTCATCAGGCATACCTGCCTTGAATCCTTGTACTTGTAGCCCCCCGCTTGTTACCAAGTTGCCATTAGGGTCTACGTAGAATCCACCATCTCTCGTATAAAAAGTTTTTGTTCCATCTGTTACATTGAAAAATGAGCTGTCGCCATTTTCGATTCCGAAATCTAGTGCTCTTCCAGTCGATTGCAAAGAACCACCTGACATAACGGTATCGATTGATCCAACTTGAACCCCTAAACCAACTTGTTGTGCATTGGTACTTGCTTGTGCTGATACATTTGTTTGACTCAACATATCCTCAAAACGAACTCTGCCTGTTTTAAACCCAGTTGTACTGACATTGGCAATATTATTTGAAATTACGTCCATTTTCGTTTGAATATTTCTCATTCCGGTAACACCTGAGTATAGTGATTTTAACATGTCTTTTCCTCCATTCAATTGTCCCACTTCAGTCGATCCATGGGATGATAGCCTCTTTTTCAGTCCAGCTAGTTATACGTTTATTTTTTTCACACTGTCAATGTTAGTGATGGTTTCCATTTCACCGGTGTTCATAGCCGTGATAATGGTTCGATTATCAATACTGGCAATCAACGCTATATCTTTATACACGATCAATGAATTTTTTGATCCCTTTTGATCCAACTCCTCTAATGCATCTGCAATAGTTGTTAAGTCCGATTGGTCTAACAGAATGCCTCTTTCGTTCATGCGTTTTTGGGCATGATTAGAAACTTTTATTTCTGTAGAAGGACTCTGCTGTTGGAGCGATCCTGTCAAAAAAGAACCGAATGTTCGATCAATTCGTTGATTGATTGGATTGGATTTGTTAGCTAGTGTTTGATTTTGCATACCTTCAACGCGAAGAGACATTAAGCTTGGTCACCGACTTCTAAAATATCATTTAATACGTAATCTTTCCCATCTACTTGGATCGTCGCGTAACCTTGATCGAATTTAACCTTATCCACGGTTCCACTGATAAAACCTGATTCTGCACCCGCTACTTTGACTTCTTTTCCTAATAGACTGAGTGCTTGTTGCTGTTGCGTCATTAAAACGTTCATATTCATCATTTCTGACATACTTGTCAACTGATCCAATGTATTAAATTGAGCTAATTGAGCCAGATAATCCGTTTCGCCACCGCCACTGCTGCCACTACCGCTTTCTCCAGGCATAGACGGCATTTTTATGGATGCTGCCATGATCTGTAGAAAATCTTCTGTTGAGAGTTCTGCACTTTTTGTTTCAGTAGATGTACTGTTATTGATTGATCCCATCATAAAATCGGTTGGAAATTCCATTTTTTTCTTCCTCTCACACTAAGATACTGAGTCTGCCTGTATCTATTTTTCCCTCAGATTTCAGTGTCTTTATTTCATTATCTGAAATTTTTGCTTGTTTTTGTCCAAAAGTCCGTTTCTGCTCTTCTCCCTGTCTTTCTTGAGAAGCCGAATCAGCTGTTGCATGCTCGTTCAATTGAATCGTTAATTCTCCTAAGCGAATGTTTTGGCGGTCTAAATTATCTGTTAACCGGTTCATACCACTTGTCAGTAATTCTCTCGTTTCAACGTTATCGACAACGATTTTAGTCATCAGCACGTTGTCGATCAATTCTACTGTGATTCTCACTTCACCCATTTTTTCAGGTGATAAAGTCACATGTGCAATGGATTTTTTGCCGCTTAAAAGGGATTCAGCTTCTTGTATGATCACTTCGCTCACCAGCTGGATACTCGCTTGTTTGACCGATTCTACTACACTTGATTGCTTGATCGCTAAAGCTTCAACCATCGACTGCTGTTGGATTGGTTGCCCCTGCTGATCTACTTCAGCAATTTGTATGGATTGTTCGGTGCTTTCTAGATCTTTCATAAAAGAAATGGGATTTTTAAGCAATTTTTCATTTGAGTTAAGTTCCGCTAAGCCTCCCAATTTGCTCTCGATTATATCCGATTTTGGTTGTTGCAGCTGCTCATTGTCGCTTATTGTTCCACTCAGTTCAATTGGTTGAACGGGTTCAGCTATGAGTTGGGTAATACCCATTCGTTCGTTTTTCCATTCCTCAGTCAAAAACCGTCCAGTTGGTAAAATCGTTCCACCCAGTTTATTTTCTTTCACAGTCACCAGAACCTGATTTGCTTCACTCGGATCAGATTCTTCCGCTAAAAGGTTATCCCCATTTTTTATAATTTGAGCCTTTTGATTATCCAGCATGCTAGCTTCTTTTTGATCAAAGGCGTCTATTTTTTCCGATTCATCTGCTACTTGTGCTGCAAAAACCGGTTCACTACTATTTAGTAGTTTGTCCACTTCAACTAGTGGCTGTTCACTATCATTCAGAGCACTTTTTACTGGTTGTTGCTCTTGTCTTGCGTTAAATGGCCCACTATAAAGCAGCGATGATTCTGAGGTAAGTATTTCCTCAGTTGGTTCCTCTTGACTGTCTTCATTTGTTTCTTCTTCAGGCATTTCTTTCGAACTTTCTTTATGTAACGTATGAGGTTTTTCTTTTGCTAAATACCCGGTAAATTGTGCTTTAAATTTTTCAGGACGTACTTCTTGCTGAAGCTTAGGTTTTAGTTGGATGCTATTACTACTGGCAGAAACAGGAGTTGGGTTCAATGTCATTTTCACCTCCTTTCAATGGATAATGGATCCACTTTCTAGTACCTATGTATATTAATAAAAGGATTTTCCAAAACTTAAAGCTGCCATTTCATCTAATTGTTTTTGTTCATCTTGTTTTTCTTGTTCCATCGTAAAGGTGTATTCTTTTTCCCTTAACTTTTCCATAACTTTTCGGTCTTTATGGGCTTCCATTAATGCAATACGTGCCACTTCTACATTTTTTTCCGCTTTATTAACCACATTTTTTTGGTGAATAATTTTTTCATCGATCATATCTTTGTATAAATTTTGACGCCGCAAAACATCGATACGACTAGTTGTTAAACTATCATTCTTTATTTTTATGTTTTCTCCTATCAATCGTTGTAAGATGGTTTCTTGTTGCAGTTTATTCTGTTGGACTTGTGCTAGATTCTTTTTCTTTTCTTCTTCAGTATCAGAACGCCAATCAAGAACTTTTTCCATTGAAAATGTATAGTTTGCCACTTCATCCACCCCAAGTCATTTATTGATTACCGAACTGCTGTACGTCAAAGAGTGTTTTTAATTGGTCAACAACTTCATCAAAGGCATATCTCTCATCAACTCGTTGTTTTAAAAAGTTTTTTATTGGCGTATTTAACTGAACGGCACGATCGACTAGCGGGTTGCTTCCCTTACGGTAAGCTCCTACATCGATCAGATCTTTTGAATCCGCATAAATCGCCATATTTTCTTTTAATTTCCCTGCCGCAGCAGAATGCTTTTCGGCCGCAACGTCTTTCATCAAACGGCTGATGCTATTTTGAACATCGATCGCTGGGTAATGGTTTTCTGATGCAATTTTTCGCGATAACACAATATGTCCATCCAAGATTCCACGTACGGAATCGGCGATAGGTTCATTCATGTCATCCCCTTCAACCAATACAGTATAAAAGGCCGTTATCGAACCCGTTTCAGACATTCCGCTTCGTTCTAATAACTTAGGCAATGTTGTAAAAACAGAGGGCGTGTACCCTTTAGTTGTTGGTGGCTCGCCAGTTGCTAACCCAATTTCACGTTGGGCCATAGCGACACGCGTAACCGAATCCATCATCAAGACGACTTTCTTGCCTTGATCTCGAAAATACTCAGCAATAGTGGTTGCTACGGCTGCCCCTTTTAACCGAACCAATGGAGGCATATCTGACGTTGCACAAACTACGACTGATTTCCGGTATCCTTCTTCACCTAAATCTTTTTCGATAAATTCCAGTACTTCTCTTCCACGTTCTCCAATCAATCCAATTACGATGATGTCTGCTTCAATGTAGCGCGCCATCATGCCTAGCAACGTACTTTTTCCGACCCCGCTACCTGCGAAGATCCCGATTCGTTGTCCTTCTCCGACAGTCAATGTTCCATCAATGGCTTTTATCCCTGTCGACATAACATCTTTAATTTTTTTTCGCTTAAAAGGATTTGGTGAGCTTCGATTGACATCGTAAAACGTACCATCGACTTTTAACGAGGTATCCATCGGCCGGCCTAAACCATCCAACGTATTGCCGAGCAATTTTTCACTGATTTCAACTTTTAATGTTTTGCCTGTCGGTTTAACTAAACAGCCCGGTCCAATGCCTTCTAATTCATCCAAAGGCATCAGTAAGACCGTCTCATCTACGAATCCAACGACTTCACTCAACGCCACTCTACCAGATGATTTGATCAGTATCTCGCACACTTCACCGACAAATGCATCCAATCCATCTACTTTAATGATCAGACCGGTCACTTGACTGACTTTCCCCATCTTTAAGTAGTAACTTTTCCTATTCAATTGATTATGATACGTTTCAAAAGGAATATCAAACAACATCATCACTCCGAATTCTTCATCTCGTCTATCATCGCGTCTAATTGTTTTCTAACTTGCAGGTCAACGATTGCGTGGGCGTTTTCAACAATACACCCATTTTTATCCAATGTATTATCTGACAGTACTGCAAACCGAATATCTTGGTTCTCTTTTTCAAACTCTTTTACCTTTTCTTTGACCAACTCTTTTTGTTCCGGTCTGACCATTAACGTAATAAATTGATCCTCTCGTTTCAAACGATGCAGGACCGGTTTGATCAAATCCATCACTTGATCCGATGACACATCAATGCTTTTATGGACGATTGTTTCAGCCATATGTCCCGCAAGATCTATGAATGCATTTTTTTTAGCTTGATAATAACTTTCAACTACTTCTTGGGCTTCATCCAGCATATTATGGATCGTTTCTCTCAAACGCAAGCTTTCTTCTTCAGCCTTTTTCATGCCATCTGTGTAGCCCATCTCGTATCCTTGTGCCGTGCCTTCCTCAAACCCTTTTTTTTTTGCCTTTTCTTTCAGCTGTTTCGCTTCTTCTTGGGCTTCAGAAAGGATCACCCTTTTTTTTTCATGTGTTTCATCTAATAAAACTTTAGCTTGCATGACTTCAATGGGTTCTACTACCGGCAACTCACTTGAGTGCCCTTGATCTGACTCTTTAGGTCGTTTCACGGCTAGCATTTCCGTTTGGATAAATGAACGACTTTCTTGAGTAAACGACTGGCCTTGTTTGATGATTTTATGAGATGATGGCATCTTGATCGCCTCTTCTCAAATAAATCTCCCCTTTTTCATCTAAGCGACGAATCACAGTCACAATAAGCTGTTGAGCTTCTTCGACGGCTGATAAGCGAATAGGTCCCATGAATTCAAGTTCTTCTTTGAGCGACTCAACTGCACGAATGGAGAGGTTACTATAAATAAAGCTCTTGATTTCATCCGATACTCCTTTAAGAGCCAATGCCAAGTCATCATTGTTAACGTCTCTAAGAACTTTTTGGACATCGCCTTTTTCAAGCGTAATAATGTCTTCGAAGGTGAACAGACTAGCTTTGATTTCTTCAGCCAATTCTGGTTGTCTTTTTTCCAATACACTAATGATGTTTTTCTCAGTACTTCTGCCAACAGAGTTCAAGATTTCAACCAATGTACGAACGCCACCGACTAATTCCAAATCATTTTCAATGTAAGTGAAAAATTTGTTTTCAATAACCTTTTCGATCTTCTCTATAATTGCTGGAGATGTACTCGTAATGGTTCCAATTCTTTCAGCGATTTGCGATTGCATTTCAATCGGAAATTCAGACAAAATCACAGCTGCTTTTTCCGGCTGCATGTAGCATAAAATCAAAGCGACCGTTTGCGGTTGCTCATTTAACAATAAATTGATAAGCTGTTGCGGATCGGCTTTTCGGGCAATATTAAAGGGACGCTCTCGCAATTGAATTTGATTCAACATATCAATGATTTCTTTAGCTCTTTGAGGACCAATCGCCTTATTCAATAAATTTTTAGCGTAGTCGATTCCTCCTTCAATCATGTATTCTCTTGCTTGAGACATCTCAATAAATTCATTGATAACCGAATCTCGTTCTTCTGGGTTCACCTGATCAATATTGGCTATTTCATAACTCACTTTTTGAATATACCTATCCGGTAGATTTTTCATAATCTTCGCTGATGTTTCCGAGCCTAACGATATCAGTAATATAGCTGCTTTTTTTAACCCATCTACTTCATTCATATCTTCACCTACTTATCTTTCATCCAAATTTTGATCAAATCAGCCGCGCCCTCTGGACTTTCTTTCGCATATTCTCTTACTGTACTTTCTTTTGCAGACATATTTTTGTTTAACTCTCTTTTAATTTCAGCTTTTTCTTTTGCTTCCTTTTGATCTGCTGTGGGTTGATCGGATCGGATCGGTTTTGCTGTTGGTTCTTCCTCATCAAAGAAATCCAATTCATCGTCATCTGTGCGTTTACGCATCAGAAGAATGATGAAAATCAGTATCCCTAAAAGAACGGATCCTCCCACTAGATAAGGCCAATAACGTAAAAGCATATCTCTGATACTGATCTTTAATTGTTCTGTTTCATTCTCTTCGGTTGCTTCAACAGCAGTAGCAAAATCTATTCCTTGTACCGTGACCACATCGGCACGTTCTTCAACTGTGCCGATTGTTGTGGCAACAATCGCTTCTAAAGATTCTTGATCAGCTGGACTTAAATTGCCATCAAAAATAACTGAAGCACTTAGTTTTTCTACTTCTCCGGGTGCTTTAATGGTGTTCGTAGTCTCTGAGTTCAGTTCATAATTCGTCGTTCGGTCATAGGTAGCGTTACCGCCTTCCTCACCACTTTGTACCTGGTTGATGCTATTGTCGAATCCTTCTCCTTCTTCAACATCAATGGTCTCACCACCTGCAGAAACAGTTTCACTGCGGACAGAAGAGTCGCCGTAATTGATAATCTCGCTTTCATTGGAATCGAAATTCATATCGGCATTAACTGCAATGGTCAATTTATCGATTCCATAGATTGGTGCTAGCGTTTGAAGCAGCTTTTGTTCCAATTCTTGTTCATAACTTTTGGTAATAGCTTGGTATTTACTGACCAGATCGGTCGCATTTAAGTTCGCTTCATCTTCTAGCGCTGTGCTTAATAAATTGCCAGCTGTATCGACAATTTTAATGTTTTCTTTTGGCAGATTATCGACTGCTCCAGAGATCAATGACGCGATTCCTTGAATAGCCGAAACGGGAACTTGAGACCCGCTTAACGGAGTCAATACAACAGAAGCTGAAGCTTTTGATTGATTTTCTTCATTTGTAAAAACACTATCTTCCGGTAGCGATAACAATACTTTTGCCTCTTTAATAAAGTCCAGTGCCGAGATGGATTGTTCCAATTCACCGGTGACTGCTCTTTGATACATGATTTTACGATCTTCGTCAGTTGCCATCATACTGGTTTCATCAAAAATTTCAAAACCGGTCGTACTTTTTGGCAGTAGATCATCTACTGCTAATTCAATTCTATATGTATCAACTTGGGATTGATCAATTAAAATGGTTGTCCCATTATCTTCCAACTTATATGCAATTCCTTTTGTTTTAATATCATTTACAATCGTACCCGCATCTGCTTCTTCTAACTCTGAGAATAGTGTGGCATACTCTACTTTCTGCGTATAGTAAGTCAAGCCTGTTACAATGCTGATGACAAAAAAGAGAACCAAAACTAGTCCGATTCGTTTACTTTTGTCAAGATCAGTCCAACCGTCCTTAATTCCCGTCCAAATTTTCTTCATTCCATCCATAATTAACCTAACTCCCTCAAGTACTCATTAAAATTGCATGTTTTTTATTTCATTGTATGCTTCTAGACCCTTGTTTCTTAATTGCAAGGCCATTTCTAATGACAATTGTGCCTCGGAAGTTTGGATCATCACATTATGTAAATTATCTGTGTCTCCAGTTATCAATCCTTGCACACCTTGATCTGCTGCAACTTGTTGATCATTTAATGAACTCATTGCGTTTTCTAACATACCTGAGAATGAGGATAAACTGTTTGGTACTTCGTCCGTTTGCGGATTCATTCCACCAGTCAAGCCTGTTTGTGCTGGACCGTTTACTAAGTTGCTAAAAAGTGCATCGACATTCATTTAAATTCTCCTCTAAATTGATTTATTAACCGATTGTGATTTGTAGCGCCTTTGACAGCATTTCTTTGCTAGCGTTCATAGCGGTCACATTGGCATCATACGTCCGTAATGTCGTCATCATATCGACCATTTCATCGGCCATATTTACATTTGATTGCTGAACGTAGCCTTCTTCATTTGCATCTGGGTGAGTTGGGTCGTATTCCATGACGATATTTTCTGTATTTTCACTGATTTCAATCGGTTTGACCCCAAAACTTTTTTCGGTACCTTGGCCAATCAAAGACGTTTCAACTTGTTTCAAGCTCTCTTCAAATAGGACCGTTTTTTTCAAGTACGGGCCTTCGCCATCCTCTGTTCGTGTGGTGTTCACGTTCGCGATATTAGTTGAGATCGTATCCAACTTCAATCGTTCTAAACTCAATCCGCTCGCATTTATCTGCATGGAATCAAATATCGACATTGTGCTACCTTCTTCCTTTTTTCAATGACTACTTAGTAATTACACTACGCAACATGGCGTATTTAGCGTTTAATTGAGTCACTAAACCATTGTAATAAATACTGTTGCTAGCTTCTTCTGCCATTTCGATATCGATATCGACATTATTGCCATTCTCTTTCACTGAAGTGTCTGTTCTTTTTGACACGACTGGTGTTACTTCATTTAAATTTCCGAAACCCATATGTAAATCATTCGTTTTTTTCATCGCTGTACCATTTGAAACATTTTCTAAAATATTTTCAAATTCTACTTTATTTACTTTGTAACCATCTGTATTCACATTCGAAATATTGCTTGAAATCATTTCTTGTCTCATTGATGCGGCATCTAATGCATTTTTTATCAGATTATAAGTAGGGTCACTCATTGATTTTTCCTCCCTAAATCGATTTTTCACCTAGTTTATACTAGGCTGTTGCTGTATTTATGTATAATAATCGATAAAATACATACGTTATTAATTATTATGCAGTTATTTTTCGTTTTTTTGAGTAACTATTCAGTTATATCAATACTTAGAAAGTATATACGATTTTTTTTTATTCAGCAATAGACTTTACCGAAATATTACATTCATTAAAGAAACAATCTTGTTTTCTATGAATGTTAATTTTCTCTAAGTATTTTTTTCTAGTTTGATCATCAAAGCAAAATGCCTTTGCTCTACAATTCCAATAAAAAAAGCCTTACTTTTCCCAAGTAAGGTGGAGGGTAGGTTATTTGATTGACCGTTTAATTTCGACCATTTTTAAAATGTGTCCAAAAAACAACACTTGTCGTTTTGAAAAATTAGTCCATTTCGATCCAAGCATCGCGTAATTCTTCAACCAATCGACGATTGCGTTTTACATCTTCTGCATCTTTCGATACATTTGCTTTAATCAATTCACTAGCGAGGTATTCATACATCCGGTATAGATTTTCTGCGACCTCTCCGCCTTTTTCAAAATCCAACGTGTTCATTAATTCAGCAATGATATCTTGTGCTTTAATCAATGCTTGGTTTGTTCTTTCAATGTTCTTTTCAGCAATATGTAATTCAGCTAATTTTAAATTTTTGATACAGCCTTCGTACAAAAGAACAATCAATTTTTTTGGCGATGCATTTAGAATTTGATTTTGTTTGTAAATGTCTGATCCATTTTTTTGGTACATGCTCTTTACCTCCTGCTTCTCTATTAAACGCCTTTATCTATAAATACCGAAGCGCGTTCTACAGATACATAATTGTCTCTGACTTTATTTTTTTGATTGATCTGCTTCATCTTATTCATTAACTTTAATTTTTCGCCCCGAATTGCCGCCATCATTTGTTGTTGACAAGGAATAATCACGGTTAACAATTGTTTTTCAGCTTGCGTATATTGAAACGCTGCATCCTCGCTCAATTTTTGCTCAATAGCTTTTAAATGATCCAAATTCTCTTGATTCCCAGCTATTATCTCAACAGCCTCATCCGGACTTCCATTCCATGTTTCCATTAAAATCATAATATTTTTTAACACATTCGTTCGCAATTCCGCCCATTCCGTATCAGTTGTCATAATGAGCACTCCTTTCTTAACCGGTTAATCAATAAATCGTGTCAGTGTTTCAAAAGAAATTTCTTCTGGAATAAACGGGTCTGCTTGTGGAGAGCCACGGGAACACCTGAAGCCTAAAAATAAATTTTCAGGCTTTCAAACTTCAAACACATCGTAATCGCTGAAGCGTTAACGCTGTGTAATTCTCATTGACTCCTTTACATGGCTACAAGCAATCCCTATTCCATGAGAAATTCTAAGTAAGTGATCCACCTGTTCTAGCAATACAAAAAGTAAGATTTATGATATTTCAATAAGAAATTTCTTCTGGAATAACGGATTTGCTTGTGGAGAGCCATGGGAACGCCTGAAGCCTGAAGAGAAAGTCTTCCGGCTTTCAAGCTTCAAACACAACGTAATCGCTGAAGCGTTAACGCTGTGTAATTCTCATTGAATCCTCTACATGGCTACAAGCAATCCCTATCCCATCAGAAATTTCAAGTAAGTAATACACCTGATCCACTAACTCTAAAAATGATAGACCTTCTTAAAATCTTAAACTACTTAATCGGTTGTGCTAAATTGACTTTGTAAGTAAGCTAATTGCGATTCAGCTTCCATCATAGCCGAATCTAAACGAGAAAACATGGCCACATAGTTTTCGCGCTTTTTATCTAACCGTTCATTAAACTTTGTGATGCTTTCAGAAATATCTTTCAATGATTTATCAAAGGTATCCGATTTGGTAGCAATAATACCCGTTTCATCTGAAATATATGTATCCACTAATGAACGCATCTTTTGCGCCATGCCGACTTCTTTTTCAGTCGTTACCGTCGTTACAATTCCATTCTCATCTGTACTTGTTGTATCAGTTGAGATGGTTTGGAACAACATTTTTTTTACAGCCGTTGGGTCATCTGCTAAAGCGGTCTTTAATTTAGTTGTATCAAGAGTAGCTGACCCAAAACGGTCGACTGAGATCCCAATCGATCCTAGATGGTTGTATGCAGGATTGCCAGAATTCACACTCTGAGTCATTAACGAACGCAAACTAGATTGCAACCGCATTAAAGAACTGTCACCAGCTAACGCTCCGGTCTTATTTTTATCAGCAGAAGGATCCCCGACATCTAGTTGATCGCTAACAAATGTCATCGTTGAATTGTATTGATCCACAAAGGATTGGAACGCTTTAACTGTCGTGTCCGTATCTTCTTTAATTCCGACTACAACAGGTTTTGAAGCTTCCGTTAACCCTTTTAATTCAATAGTCAAACCTTCTACAGCGTCTGTGATGCTATTCGTATCACGTGTAACTGTGATACCATCTATTGTAAGTACAGCTGACTGTCCAGCTGCTTGATCTGAAGTTGTTCCAAAACCTAATTCTTCGACCATACTACCCGTACTTCCACCAGAAGTTAATGTTCCACCAAACGTCATCGTACGTGCGCCCATCTTGCTATCCGTCATAATGATACGATTATCAACAATTTTTGCTTCTATGCCCGATTCTTTTGACTGCTCATTGATTTTGCCCACAATGTCATTCAAGCTGTCCTCTGTTAATATATCAATGTCAAAACTTCCAGTAGCGGGCTCACCATTTGCTATTGCATCAGCATTTTCTTGATTCATGATCGTAAATGTACCATTAAGTCCAAGACCATCTTTAACAGTTTTACCTTTAGCTGAATCGATTATACCTGATGTTGCTTGGGTGGAAGTTGCTAATTTGGTTACTTCGATACTATAATTGCTCGCTGCTGCATTTGTACCTGCTGTAATAGCAACTTTAGTCGCATCACTTGAAGTGGTTGTTTTTGATTGGAAGGTTTTATCTTCTTCAAGAGTACCTAACTTGGTAAACAGACTATCTAAACGCGTATTGATGTCTTTCCAAGTATTTTTTTCTGCTGTAATGTTTGTTTGCTTATTTGTATATTGAACAAGCTTACCGGATTCTGCTTCAATCAATGAATCGATTGTTGCCGTATCGATCCCTGAATAAGAACCTAAAAAACTAATACTACCAGCCATACCTTCACTCCTTTAGATCCACTAAAATTCCTGCTGATTCCCATATATTCGCTAACACATCAAGCATTTTTTCTGGTGGAATTTCTTTTATTACTTCTTCTGTCTGTTTATCAATTAGCCTGACAACTGTTTTACCAGTACCTTCATGGACTTTGAAATCAAACTGCGTTTTCAACCCCAATAAAAATTGGTTTGCTTTTTCTACCGCTTGTTCCAGCTCTTCTTTGGTTATTTCAGAAACAATGATAGGTTCTTCTTTTTCTCCTGAACCTGATATTCCTTTTATGTATGATTCTTTTTTATCGGATTGATGAATCGTACTTGATTCAATGGGACGAATTTGAAGAGATTTAGTGACCGCCTGTATGATATCCATATCTGACAACTCCGTTTCTCAACATCGTATAGTTTACTATAAATAAAAAGCCGGCACAACGCCGGCTTTTTTGTGTTGTATTTTTAATTTAGTATTTGACTATTATTGTAGTAATGAAAGAACACTTTGTGGCATTTGGTTTGCTTGAGCCAACATTGAAGTAGAAGCTTGAGAAAGGATGTTTGATTTAGTAAAGCTCATCATTTCTTCAGCCATATCTACGTCAGTAATACGAGAATTAGCTTCAGACAAGTTTTCTTTAGTTGTTGCTAAGTTAGAAACTGTGTGATCCAAACGGTTTTGAACAGCCCCTAAGTTTGCACGTTGAGAAGAAACAGATTCAATTGCTTTATCTAATTTACCTAAAATGTCATCTGCTGTTTGAGTTTCAGAATTCACATCAAGATCTGCAATTCCTAATCCTTTTGCACTCATATTTTCAATTTCAACACTAATTTTTTCACCAGCATTTGCACCAATTTGAAATGAAAATTCTGTTGACTCTGTAGTTTTAAGGTCATTTGCTGATAGATTGTTTTCAGAATTGTATTTTTTAGCAACGTTAGCTTTTTGATTAGTCGTTAGCTCACTTAAAGCAGTTTCTGCATCACCAACATCAGCAAAGGTAGTGCCCGTAGTGCCATTTACTTCATCATAATTCTTAGCCAGCGCAGATAAATCAGCTGTACCACTTACTCCTCCATCTGCTTCAGCTATTGTAATATTATTAGTTGAGTTATATGATTCTATAACTTTATTTAATTCACTATCACTTAATTTCCCAAGGGCTTCAGCTCCAGTATCCTTGTCAAAATCAACAGCTATTGAAGCCCCTGTTCCATCATTATAAGCAACTGTTAAAGCTTTATAGTCTGGATTTGCTGCGTCTAAAGTACTACTATCAGTAACTTTCCCAGCGTTCATCAAACCTTGTGTATTAAATTCAGTATCGTCAGAGATACGATCAATTTCTTCAGTTAATGATGTCAATTCAGCTTGAATGGCTGTTTTGTCATCATCTGTATTAGTTCCATTACCAGCTTGAACTGTTAAATCACGCATACGGTTTAAAATGCTATGCGTTTCGCTTAAAGCACCTTCAGCTGTTTGGATTAATGAAATACCATCTTGTGCATTACGTGAAGCTTGAGTCATACCTGAAATTTGATTTTTCATTTTTTCTGAAATTGCTAAACCTGCTGCGTCGTCTCCTGCTTTATTGATGCGTAGACCTGATGATAATTTAGCTAATGAGCTGCTTTTTGAAGCATTAGCTGAAGTAAGGTTAGTATAAGTATTCATTGCTGCTGTATTTGTATTAATTCTCATGATTGTGTTCCTCCTAAAGTCTATTTTATGTTTATGTTGCCTTATACTTCTTATATCGGCAGGTTTCATTATCTGTTAAGGATGTTTTTATTTTTTCTTTTATTCTTACTTAACATTCTAAACTTCTTCTTGAATCTTGCCTTATATTCCTTATATCGGCAGAATTATTTAGGAGTTAAGTCTTTTTATACTTAAAGTTAAAAAAATACTGAACTATCTTATAGATAGTCCAGTATACTGGTTTGCAATATTTTTGTTCCCATGGATAAGGCAGCTTGATAGGCCGTTGATTCCATCGTATACTCCATGTATTTTTCTGCTAAATCAATATCTTGATTTTCAGATAACATTGTTTTTAGGTTTAACTTTTCACTATCATTCCGTTCTAACGTTGCATTCAAACGATTATAGATAGAGCCTGTTTTTGCGCGATTAGAAACCACATTTTCGATTTCTTGATCAGCTCTGTCTAACAAACTGGATAATTTTTCGGTGTCATCTGAATCTAAAGCTGTTAACACCTCAGAAAAAAAGGTACCTAGATCATCTGATCCATCGGCATTTTGAGCATTCATGAATTTACGGCCATCGGTATTCAGTTCAACTAAAACACCTGGTGCAATTTCACGAGAAAGATTTCCTTTACCCTCATCTGTTCCATTGTAAGTAATACCCGTGATTTCACCGTTGTCATTTTCATCTACTTTAAATGGTTTTTCTGTTGTGTTCATTCCGGCAAAAACGTAACGACCGCCAAAGTTAGTATTTAAAGCATCAACAGTCCCTCTGATTTCAGATTCAATCTCGACTTTATTAGCTTGACGATCGGTATGGCTAAGCGTGTCATTAGCTGAAGATTGAATCAAAGTTTTGATTCGTTGCATCGATTCTGTTACGCTGCTTAACGCAGAATCTTGTACATTTGTCCATTGTATCGCATCATTGATAGTTGCTTTATATTGATCATTTTGAATGATTGAGTTGTTTAAGTCTAAAATCTTTGACACTTTCAAAGGATCATCAGATGGTTTACTGACTTCTTTTAACGTTGACAATTGATTTTGGTATTTCATGACGTTCTCTGTATTAGCTGAAAGATTGCGTAAAAAGTTTTTCGACATTAACGAATCGGTTACCCGCATTTATTACACCCCCGTTCGGTTGATCAATGTATCAAGCATTTCTGAAACCACTGAAATAATCCGAGCGTTGGCTTCAAATGCAGTTTGATAGGTAATCGTATTGGTTACTTCTTCATTGATTGAAACACCTGAAACAGAATCTCTACGGGCTTCAAGCAGACTGACGAGGCTTCCTTGACTGTCTACCATGTTATCCGATTGTTGCTTCACAATTCCCATTTGTGTGACACTATCATTGTAAGCACCAGAAACCGTTGAACCTTTTGTTGAATTTATAATCGACAATGTCATAGTGTCTTTATCGTAAGTCATTCCGGCCTGATTACCAGAGTAATCTAGTTTGGTATTTTGCATTGAAGCAATCGCTTGAGCACGTGTACCGTCTCCACTAACAACTTTATCAAGATTTTTTCCTGCATTGATTGTTGAAACATCATTTAATATTTCTTGTCTCACTTGAATAGAAGCAGCGTAATTACCATCTTCTGTCCCCAATTCAAAAAAATCAGCACCTGTTCCACCGTCACTGTGTATGTTATTTACAGCCGTCGCAAAGGTAAAGGCTAAATCATTTAGTTCTTGTTTTTTAGTATCGATTTCCGTTAAGGCTTCTTGCGAACCTTTTATGTTTCCTGATGTAATAGCGATAGTTTTTCCACCAATACTTAATTGACCATCTATTGGGTCTGTTCCAACACTTAACTCAGCTATTGAATCTTCGGTTAGAACGGATTGGCCACCAACCGTTATACTTAAACGGTTAAATTTATCGTAATTGGCTTCAACTCCAGCAATGCCTGTCAATTCCTTTAACAATTTATCTTGTTGATCCAATAAATCATTAGGAGCTTGGCCTTGAGACGTCACATTGAAAATTTGGTTGTTCAATGAATCTAATTGCGCTACTTTTGAATTAAAATCTAAAACATTTTTTTCAATATCTTGCACTGTACCCTCATGTAGATTATCGATTTGATTTGACATATGGTGCAGAGTATCGGTAAATGTTTCGGAATTTTGAGCTACCATTGTTTTAGCCGTTGCAAGTTCAGGGTTAGAACCTAGATAAGTCCAAGAAGAAAAGACTTCGCTCAAGTTATTATTTAAGCCAGTTGTTGAAGGTTCATTAAAGATCCCTTCCAATTGACCCAAGACATCTGATTTTTGGCTGTACATTTCTAAAGAAGAGTTTTCATTTCGCAATTGGTTGTTCACGTATGGATCAACGATCCGATCAATGGACGCAATTCTAACTCCCGTACCCACTTGGCCGATTCCACCAAGTGTATACGGATTGTCCGCTACCATAGTAACTTTTTGCCTAGAATAGCCTTCTGTATTCGCATTTGAGATGTTGTGACTAGTTGTTTGCAAAGCAGATTGTTGTACATTCAGCCCTTTAGTTGCGTTGTTTAATGTTCCAAATAAACCTGACATTCTTTCACCTCTTTATAGGGATTGATCAATTAGATTGGCTTGTTGTGCGGCACTGTAATCTCCCTGTTTGGAGTAAGTAGAGCCACCTTTTTTGACCCCTGTAGTAATAGCTTTCATCATCATTTCTTGATAACTGATTACTTGCTGCGTCAGAACCAAATTTGTTTGTTGTAGATTTTTGATTTCTTCAACCACTCCGATTAGGTCTTCTTTTTTCAATCCTTCAGTCGTTAAAGTGGGAAGTCTATCTAAAAAAGTTTGTTTTTGTTCTACAAGTGCTTTTACTTTTGCACTGTCATTTTTGATCAACGCGTTTTTTTCATCCATTAATACGGTTTTAAATTGGATTAGCGTATTGAGTGCTGTCGCTTTTTTACTCATTACTCTGAATACTCCCTTTGGTTATTCATCGCTTGCATCATGCCGCTCGCAATTTTTTCAGGTGACACATTGTAAGTGCCATTCAATACCGCTTTTTTGATAGCTTCTACATTTGGTGTCATTGCTGTGCTGTCAGCTGATTTAGCTTTAGCCAGTTGTTTAGCTGCATCAGATATATTGACTGTTACAGATTCTTCATTAACCGTTTCGTTTGTCTTAGCCAATCCTTTACTATGTGTGTTTTCTTGATTTTGACGGACACTGTTGACGTATTGATTGTAGCCATTATTTCCTATTTTCATGGTTAGTGCTCCTTTCCCATACTTTATTCTCTTTTTTATTATTGGATTTTAGTTTTGAGTTTGGTTACTGGCAGTTTATGCCTTACATATTTACTATCGGCAGTTTTTCCAGATACTTAAGCCTTTGATCTAAAATAGTCGCCAGCAATTTAGTATTAATAGATCAGTTGGATCACTCATTTGAAATTTCTGGCGGAATAGGGTTGCTTGTAGCCATATTTTGGATTCAATGAGAATTATACAGCGTTGGCGCTTTAGCGATTACGCTGTGTTTGAAGCTTGAAAGCCGGAAGACGTTTTCTTTAGGCTGCAGGTGTTCCCATGGCTCTCCACAAGCAATCCCGTTATTCCAGAAGAAATTTCTTTTGAATCATCATAAGTCGCTATTTTTAGTATTGAAAGACAATTTGCATCACTCATTTGAAATTTCTGACGGAATAGGGTTGCTTGTAGCCATGTTTTGGATTCAATGTGAATTATACAGCGTTGGCGCTTTAGCGATTACGCTGTGTTTGAAGCTTGAAAGCCGGAAGACGTTCTCTTTAGGCTTCAGGTGTTCCCATGGCTCTCCACAAGCAATCCCGTTATTCCAGAAGAAATTTCTTTTGAATCATTGACACTATTTATTAAACATGCTTATTTTATTATGTACATCCGTTCATGGACTAGACTCTTCTATACTAGCAATTGCTTTTCGATTATTCAAGCAAAAAATAAAAAAGCCAGAACGGTATGTCCTGACTTCTTTGCCTTTTTAACACATTATGAATCATTATCTTTTAATTTGTTTTATGATTAGTTCAAATGTTTGATTCGTTGTTCTTTGCTCAAGATATTGGTGATGCGAATTCCGAAGCTCTCATTGATTACGACAACTTCACCTTCAGCGATCAATTTGCCATTTACATAAATCTCCAATGGCTCATCAGTCATCTTGTTCAATTCAACAACTGAACCTGTTCCCAGTGATAAAATGTCTTTGATCGTTTTTTTACTTTCGCCTAACATAACACTAAATTGCAATGGCACATCCATAATCAGATCCAAATTACGTGGTGTTTTCAAACTGCCGGCATGCGTAAGTTCTTGGAATTCCGGTTTTTGGATCCCAATCTTGCCTTCGTTATCTCGCGTTGGTTGACTAGCAGCCTGTTTAGTTGGAGCGGTCATCTCTTCCGTCTCAGCTTTAGCCTTAGCCACTTGGCGATCTTGGATCACTTCGCCTTTATCTGCTAAGACGATACTTGAAATCGTTCGAACAGTTTCAAGCGTGAAGATCTGCATGATTTCACTTTCAATCAACCCATCTACGACCATTTTAAAAGCGATCTTACACACAACTGTGTCACCGCTGATTTTATCGTAATTAACATTATCTTGATCTTTCCACACTTCAACGTCAGGTGGGAAGATATCTACGATGCGTTCTAACATAGTAGCCATTGCTGTTGCAGCAGAGCCCATCATTTGATTCATGGCTTCTCCTACAGCACTCAATTCAAGTTCCGTAAATTTTTTCCCTTCAGCGTCTCCATCACCATCCATCATTAAATCAGCAATAATAATGGCATCTCTTTCATTCATCATCAATAAGTTACTGCCAGCTAATCCTTTTTTGAACTCGATCGTTGTCACCACTTTTGGTGTCATACTTTCATCAAGAATCTCTTGGAATTTCAGAGTAGATACAACTGGAGTCGTGATCGTTACGCGACGATTTAAAATAGAAGACAGTGTTGTAGCAGCTTGAGACATGGAAATATTCCCGATTTCTCCAACAATATCTATTTGTGTTTGATCAAGGATGTCCGTTAGTTTTGGCTCAGGAGCACTTGCATTTCCACTCATCATTGCGTCAATTTCTTCTTGCGTTAATTTTCCACTGCTCATTCGTCTGTCTCTCCTCCAATATACTGTAATACTTCAACCGCCATTTTTTTTCCTTTTAATCCAGGTTTAACAAAATACCTTGGGAATTTTTCCACTGTCAAGATTAACGGATCAGATGTCTTACCATCCAAAGGAATGATGTCTCCCAATTCTAACTGTAGAAAATTTTCCAATGTCATGATTGTTTCTCCTAAAAGTACTTCCATATTTACTGGGGCAGTCTGTAGATTTTTTTCTAATTTCCCGCTATCTGAATGGTCCGTTTCCTTTTCAGAATGGAACCAATTGCGTAAACTTAATTTATCTAACATCCCTTCAAAGAAGATATAAGGAACACATAAATTTATAAACGTTCGAATATTATGCACGACAACAGTAAACGTCACCAATACGACTGGTTCATTTGGCGACATCGTCTGCATGATTTGCGGATTAGTTTCGGTTGACTCGATTTCACTTTTGATTTTCACTACATCGCGCCACGCCAATTCAAATGAATGGACAAAGTTGTTTAATACATCTTCTAAAATAGCCATCTCAATATCTGTAAAACTTTCTTTCGTTATTTCCTCTCTACTGTCACGAATTTCTAAACTGCCACACAATAGATCAACCAATTGTAAGCATAGTTGCGGACTGACTTCAATTATCTGTGTCCCTTCTAAAGGAGCTGAATGGAATAAGCCCATCAACGTAAAGCGAGGGACTGAGTGCACAAATTCATCAAAACTCACTTGTTCGATTGAAGCTAGCTGCACGGTTATATTGGTTCTGACTTGAGTAGACAAAATATTGCTAGCTATCTTAGTGAATTCTCCGAAAACCATATTCAAGGTACTTATGTATTCCTTTGCAAGCCGAACAGGACGTTTAAAATCATACAACTTAACTCTATTTTCTTGATCATCGTCATCTAGATCTAAGGTATCGATTTTCCCACTTTCTACTGCCTTCAATAACGAGTCGATTTCTTGTTGTGATAAAACTTGCTTCACTATTTATCCCTCATTTTTATAAAAATAGTTTCTCCATATTGATGACACTCACTATTTGGTCTTTTACTTGAATCACGCTGGACACTAACTCATCAATTTGGTCATCCAACTGTTGAACTGCGGATGGCTCAATATCCAAGACCCAGGCGACATCATCCACCATGAATGCTATTTTTTCCTCATCATTTTTCACAATGATAATATTATTGTACCATATTTCTTTTGTTTCATCAGTGGGAGAAAGTAATTTATAAAAGTTTATCAATGTGATCACATTGCCACGCAAGTTAACGAGTCCTTGGACCCAGGCTGGAGATTTAGGGACTGGGGTCCATGGGATCTTAGTTGTTATCTCTTCAACGTTTTCAGAAGAAAAGGCATAATATTTTTCGTTTAGAGTAAAAATAATCATCTGCATATTTTTGTCACCTTTATAAACTTGCTTTGTCTAAAGCTTTAATAACGCGATCACTATCGAATGGTTTCACGATAAAATCGACTGCTCCAGAACGAATAGCATCCATAACCATACCTTGTTGACCCATTGCACTACACATTACAACGCGAGCAGTTGGATCAAATGCTCTAATTTCTTTTAAAGCATCTACCCCATCCATCTCAGGCATCGTAATGTCCATAGTGACTAAGTTTGGTTTTTCAGTTTTATATTTTTCAACAGCCTCGATTCCATTTTGTGCTTCTGCTACTACATTGTAGCCATTTTTTTCTAAAATATCTTTCAGTTTCATCCTCATAAAGGCTGCATCGTCTACGATCATTACATTTTTTGTCATTTGTTTTTCTCCTCTCAAACTGTTAGTACTTGTAACATTTTTTCTATTATCCCTGGTTTTGGCACGAAATACAATGAAGACTCTAATCGATCTCCTAAATAATAAAACTCATTTTTTATGATCATAATGGAATCATCATACTGATTTTGCTCTATATAGATGCTGCTCATGATCGCACCAAACATATCCTCAATAATAAGAGGCACCGATGTGACTAGGTTTCGATCCATCAATTTCATGACAGCATTCAAAAATGAATTCACTAATATATTTACCAGCTCTTGTAAAGCTGAATCAGCCATAGCTTCCGAGTAAGGTGTATCGTCCGGCAGCATCATAGACACTAGATCTTTTGAAAATTGCTGATCAACCGTAAACAGGAATACGCCTTCTGCATCGCCCATCATTTTTATGACGATTGCTTTTATGACGGTTTCTTCGGCCATGATCTGCTCATATACATCTTCATAAGCCATCATTTCAATCACTGGAACAGTCATATGGACCGGTTTATCAATTAATTGGGATAAACTAGTCGCAGCATGTCCACCACCGATATTGATGATTTCTTTTAGCACATCTAATTCCATTGCTGAATAATTAGACTTCACTGTATTCACCAACTCTTTCATTGCAAATGGCTGACACATCCAAAATCAAGATGATACTACCATCTCCTAGAATAGTAGCTCCTAAATAATTTTTCAACATATTTAATTCTTGGCCTAATTTTTTAACAACGATTTCTTGTTGTCTGATCAAATCATCTACTGCCAAAGCATTGTAACTGTCTCCTTGTTTCACCAAGACCAAATGCAGATTGGATTCTTCTGTTGCTTCCATACCCAATGTTTTATTCAATCGTACGACTGGAACAGCCAGTCCTTCGTATTTATAGACTTCCCGGTTGTGTACGCGAATGATGTCTTGTTCAGTCACTTTAACGATCGTTTTGATTATCCCTAAAGGAATAGCAAAAGCATCTTGCCCGACTTTTACCAATAGCGATTGAATAATAGATAAGGTCAACGGTAGGTTGATTCTAAAAACGGTTCCTTTATTGACCACACTTTCCAATTCAACCGTTCCACCTAATTCAGTGATTTTTTGCTTGACCGCATCCATTCCGACACCGCGCCCAGAAATATTGGTCACTTCTTTGACCGTTGAAAAACCGGGATGGAAGATCAGTTGTTGGATCTCTTTGTCGCTCATCCCTTCAGTTGAAACGCCTTTTCGTTCAGCACTTTCTTTGATCACTGCTGGGTCAACACCTTTGCCATCATCCGTCAACGTCAATACTACTCGGTTTCCTTCTTGATAAGCCGTGATTTTGATCAGACCTTTTGGATCTTTGCCTAATCTCACACGTTCCTCTGGCATTTCTACGCCATGATCTGCTGAATTTCGAAGTAGATGCACTAAAGGCTCACTTAGTTCTGAAACCACTGTACGGTCCAGTTCGGTGTCTTCTCCTTCGATCACTAAATTGAATTCTTTGCCTAATTCGTTACCTAAGTCACGGATCATACGAGGGAAACGAGTCATTACTGTGCTGACAGGCTGCATTCTGATTTTTAAAACCAGTTCTTGCAACTCTGAACTGATCCTGGCAACATGTTCAAGCGGCTCTTTCATTTCAGAAACCAACAATTGGTCGCTTAGATCTTCTAATCGTGTGCGGTAAATAACCAGTTCAGAAACTAGATTCATAAAAGAATCTAATTTCCCAATATCGACTCGAATCGATTGATTCATCGCATGGTTTTGCGCTTTTGCTTTACTTGCTGCTTTCGTTGGTGTTTGACTAGTTTCAACGATGGCTGCTGTTTTTTGTTCCTCAAGTTTTTCAAATTGTTCAGGTTGAACTTTTCCAGCCTCTTTTATCAGCAAGTCATCCGCTTGATGGATCGTTTGGATCAAGACTTCCTCAATTTCGCTGTTGTCTAATGCCAAGTTAAGGACCGTTTCTTCGTCTAGTTTACTGACATAGATCAATTTAAAGATATTGCCAAAGTCATCATTTTCTAGCACTTCTGTCCCTGGTTCTGAATATAAGACGTCTCCGTGCTGTTCCAACTTGCTCATAACGAGATACACACGTGCATTTTTCATTGAACTGTCTTCATCGATTCCGATAGCTAACACATAAGCATTGTAGCCATCTTCTTTAGCTGCTTCAATGATCATTAAATCGGAATCCTCAACTTTTTCTAAAGATAAGTTAAGCAATGAGTCCGTTACCGGTTCGATGACGGATACTTCTATTGTGCTCTCGCCAGAAGACACATGATCCAAATGTTGGATCAGATTTGTGATATCACGCTCTGCATCATTTCCTGCTCTTAGATCTTCCACTAAGTCGGATAATGTATCCAAGCAATCAAACACCAATGCAATCGACGTTGCATCAGCGATGATGATTTTTTTCTTCAACAAATCGAATACGTTTTCCATCTTATGCGTTAATTTAGCCATCGTATCGTAACCCATGGTTGCGGCCATTCCTTTGATCGTGTGAGCTGATCTAAACATAACGTCTACAATACTGGAATCTGCTGGATTGTTCTCTAATTCAAGCACTTGTTCATTTAAACTTTGCAAATGTTCATCTGTTTCTTCAAAAAATAAATCGAGGTATTTGCTATTTTCATCCATAGTATCCCTCCCTTTCATTGTTTCTCATACTTGTACATTAGATTTTTTCATAAATAAATGAAGCGCGTTTAATCAAGCCGTACTTTTCTGGACTGTAAATCGTTTCTGTGGCTCCTGTGAAAAATAAGCCGCCTGGAACGAGCGCATCACTGAATTTTTGATACAATTCTTCTTTTACTTCATTTTTGAAATAAATGGTCACATTGCGGCAAACGATAACGTGATAATCTCTTCCAAATCGATCGCCAATCAAATCATGTTTTTTAAATGCCACTTTATTTTTGATTTGATTAGACAGATAAAAAGTATGGTCTTCATGAGTGAAGTACCGCTTGCGGTTTTCTTCATCAACATTTTTAATTTCGACACTCGTAAAGATCCCTTTTTTAGCTTTTGCTAATATGGTCTCATCAATATCGGTAGCTGTTATTTTCTCTGCTTGGGCAATTTTATGTTTGTCCATGATCATTGCCAGTGAAAAGGCTTCTGCTCCAGTAGAACACGCCGCACTCCAGACTTTTAAAGGACCAAAACGGGGTTCAAGATACGTTACCATCAAGTCTTCAAATTCATCAAAAACTTCTCTATTGCGGAAAAAATCAGTCACATTAATAGTGATATAATTTAAAAAGTTCTTTTTAACGATCGGATCAGCTTGGATTTTAATCGCATATTCTTCTAACGTTGCAGCACCAGTATTCTTCATAATTGTTCCGATACGTCGTTGAAGCTGTTTTTCTTTGTATCCATCTAGATTAATATTCAAATGTTCTTTTGTCCATGCATAAAAAAATTCGAAATTTAACATTAGCTTCGCATCCTTATCATCCAATTGATTAATTCTGATATTTCATTTAAACTCGCAATTTCATCGATCACGCCTTTTTGTACCGCATTGCCCGGCATCCCATAGACAATTGACGTTTCACGGTTTTGCGCCACGGTAAACCCGCCAGCTTTTTTGATTTCAGCTAATCCGGAGGCTCCATCTTGACCCATTCCCGTTAGAATAAAACTAGCTAAGTTACTGCCGTAAGCAGCAGCAGCCGTTTCAAACAAGTAATCTACAGCTGGCCTTACACCGTGGATCTTATCTGCTTCGTTCAATTTGATGCGATTATTTTCGATCAGCATGTGGTATCCGCCAGGAGCGACATAAACGATTCCGCCTTTTATTGCCATACCCTCTTCAGCTTCTACAACAGTTGCGTTTGATTCTTTATCCAACCGTTTGGAGAATGATGTCGTAAATCCTTTAGGCATATGTTGCACAATAAAAATCGGAAAGCTTAAGTTTTCTGGTAAAGAGCGAATGATTGAAAATAATGCTTTAGGTCCTCCAGTAGAAGCACCTATCGTAATAGCTTTTATTTTTTTAGGCAACCTTTTTTCCAATCCGTTTATCTGCAAAAGAGATTTTTCTACTGGCATATCCATTTTCTTTTGTTCAAATAATGGTTTTATCTTGTCTGCTACTTCATTTTTAAATACTTCCGATTGATTTCTGATATCATGCGGTTTTTCAATGAAGTCCATTGCTCCTAAGTCTAGGGCTGCGATCGTATTGTCTTCCCCACTGAATGAACTCATCATGATAACCGGTACATTGTGTTCTTTCTTTATGATCTCAAGTGTCTCTAACCCATTTAATCCCGGCATTTCAATGTCTAAAGTAATGACATCTGGTTGCAGCTGCGGAATTGCCTTTAGTGCATCACGGCCATTTCTAGCCGTGCCAATAACTTCCAACCCATCGATACTCGTTATTGTTTCAGTGATAATTTTTCTCATGAAAGGAGAATCATCCACAACTAATACTTTTATGTTCATTATTTAATATTCCCCTGTCCCTTTTCACAATACGATTATTTCTCTATTCACCATTCGAACCGTTACTGTAAAGGTGGCCAAATCGACGATCATTGTTCTGCCCATGTTCCCTCCAGTATGTATGGCCAATAAAGGAATCCCTAGTTGTTTCAATACTTCTTTAACAGCAATAACATTTCGATCTCCGATACTTCCATGCGGAAGATCTTTAGAAAACTGAAACATACTTGCCCCACCCGCTATCTTAGCAACTAACGGATTGTTTTTTGTTTGTTTATTTATTTCGGATACCATATGAGGGATGGCTAGATCAGCAAATTTTTCGATCTTGTTGGGCTCTTTAAAAGCACTGCTGTCAGGCAGCATAATATGGCTTAAGCCGCCAATTTTTGTTTTAGGATCATATAAAGCGATCCCTACACATGAACCTAACCCCACCGTTATTAAAGAATTCGGCTGCTGTGCTACCTTATAATCTGAGATCCCAACTCTTAATTCATCTGCCATCTATTTTCACCATTCCTCTAATCTACCCATTTTTATCGATTGATCAATGATACTAATTCTTGTTTGCCCGTTCCTGAAAAAATACTATCCACATCTAATTGTAAAATGATACCTTCTTCTGTTCGAATAAAAGCTACTATATAACTAGCTGATTCTTGATCAGCCTCTTCTGACGATTCATGGTCTGTACTTTCAAATGAACGAATATTCGTCACTTTATCTACAGCTAATCCAATTTTTTTGTCTTGCCAATTTATAACGATTACTTTCGTGTCAGGCGTTATCGCTGTTTTATTTTGAAAGAATCGTTCACTTAAATCAATGATTGGTATAATACCTTCATCATAATCTATCGCTCCTAACACATACCCAGAAGTATCTGGAATTCGTGTTAGGTCTTCAACGTGTATAATTTTTTCAGTTACTTCGATCGGAATGGCAAAACTCTGGCCACCGCTACTAAAAACAACGAACTTTCCCATTATGCTTCTCCTCCAGGTTCTCTATTTGATCATATAGGTTCATTCTTATCCGAATGAACCTATATCCGTTTTTTATCTTGATAGGCTACTTTATTTTAAATTGATCTGTTTCTTCTTTTAATTCATTTGCAATGGTTTCTAGTTTAGCAATACTTGATGAGAACTCTTCCATCGTAGCCAAAATTTCTTCTGCATTTGCTGATACTTCTTGAGTTCCAGCCGAATTTTCTTCCGCTGATGCAGCGATGTTTTCAATAGCTACTAATGTTTCATCTTTCTTAGCAGAGATAACATATCCTAAGCTAGCAACGTTCATAATACTTTCAACAAGTTTATCCATTTGGTCGGTTACTTTATTTGCTGAACTGATAGCTTCATCGATCGTTTTTGTTTGGAGTTCACTTTCTGAATGCGATTGTTCAACTTTGCTGACCATTTCATTTGATTTCTCTTGGATCCCTTTGATAATAGCGGCGATATCTTTTGTAGACTCATCACTTTTCTCAGCTAATTTCCTGATTTCATTAGCCACAACAGCGAAACCTCTGCCGCTTTCGCCTGCACGGGCGGCTTCAATAGAAGCGTTTAAAGCTAATAGGTTGGTCTGGTCAGATATTCCATCAATGACTTTAACGATTTTCTCAATATTTTGGATATCTTCATTTACGGCATGGATACTATCACCCAATCTGGCCATTGTTTCGATCGTCGTTTCCCAGTTCACATGAACTTCAGCCATCATTTGGTTGTTTTTCCCATTGGCGATAGTTGTGTCATCCGTGTGTTGTCCCATTTTTTGGATGTTTTGATCGATCTCACCCACTGTTTTCGCTAACTCTTCCATTTTGCTTACGGTATCTTCAGTATCTTTCGTTTGGATACTTGTTGCCTGAGCGATTCCGGTAATCGTCTCAGATACTTCCTCTGTTGCTGAAGTTGTTTGTTTAGAAATATCGTTCAGTGTTTGGGTCATATCCGTTAAGCGATTGCTCTTTTGTTGGATGCCTCCAACCATTTCCCTGAATTGTTGCATCATTTTATTGAACGCAAATGCGATACGTCCGATCTCATCACTATTTTCATCGATTGCTTTTGGTTTTCTGAATTTTTTTAAATAGGGTTTATCCGGCAGCATATTGAAATCATTCCCAGTGATTTCAGTCGTCAAGTCGCCCTCTGCAACTCTGTTGAAGGCCTTAGTTAAACTTGCTGCAACCGTCATAACGAACTTGGAGCCCACCAACGCACTTAGAATGGCAATCATGAGTCCACTAGATAATGAAATCATAGCTGCTCTACCCATAGCATTGATTTCATTAGCCATTTCGTCTTCGCCGACTACTCCATAAACAGTCATACCGAGACGGCTGACTTTGGCATAATAACTGCCAACTTCTTGCTTATCGTGAATATATCCCGTTTGTTCGGTAGCTTCTTTAATCAAATCACTCTCACCGATATTTGTTCCAATTTTCTCCGGATCATTAGACATCATATACTCGCCTGCTTCAGAAAGCACAAAAAAGTTTCCGGTATTTCCATTTTGGATAGAGGTTAAATAATTATTCATTCGCGTTAAATCTAAATCAATGGCTAGGACGCCATAAAAAACATCGTCGACAATGATTGCTCTAGAAATCGTCATCGCCATCGTCCCTGTAATGGCATCGCTGTAAGGATCACTCCAGATCAATGCCCCATTGCGTTCAACCGCTCTTTGGTACCAAGTTGTTGCACTTGCATCAAAGTCCGTTGGCAAATTTTCGACCGTTCCGATTATTGCTTGATCTTCAGGAGCATAATAAGCATTTCCTATGTACATACTATTAGTCTTAACAGATTGCATATCTTCTTGGATAGCTGTTTGGATAGCTTCAGATTGAAATTCATTAAATTCTTGGAATTCCGTTTTTTCTGCCAAAGAATTGATTGTATTTTCTAATTCTAGACCGATCCAGTCTAATTGGGTCGTAAATTGGGTCGCTAAATTCTTTTCACTTTGCTCAATACGTTGGGATAACAAATTTTGTGTGCTGTAATAATTCATAACCAACACAATGACAATCGGTATGGTGATCATTGCTATTAGTGTAGGAATGATCACTACTTTTATACTTTTCTTTCTGCTATTCTTCTTTTTGCGTCTGTTTTTCACCGACAGTTCCTCCTTATATAAACCTTCTTTAAAAAACACTTTTCACACCCCAACGTGTATTTGATTGGAAGTTCTCACGAGTACTTTTTTTAAACGTTTACTAAATAACATATCGGTATTTTCCTTTATTTCTTAAGGGGCTAATTTTCTTTTTTTATTTGTCTGATTTGTCAAATTAAGCTATACAAAATATCTTCATCCATGTAACTCATAAAAACTTCCAGCGGTGTTTGGTAATTTAATGACTTTCTTGGAATTATATTCCGTTTGTGTGCAACAGACGATACGAAAGCCTGATCAACTTCGTTGAAATCCATTTCTTTTGGCAATCCATCTTTTCGAAGAAGCCCATTAGAATTCTCGTTTAAAGCTCGTTGTGAAGGCGTTCCAGGGTCAGCGAAGTAGATAGCGACATCATGCTGGTTGCACAAAGATTTCCAGTTGGAGAACTCCTTACCGCAATCAAAAGTAATGGATTTGAATAATTTTTTTGGTATGGATTGGAACCATTGATTCATAGCACTCTCAATGTCGCAGGCTTTACGCCCTTTGGGCTTTAAGGTAATGATAGCTTTCGATAAAATCTCTACTAGAGTAATGACCGCACTTTTGTGGCGGACACCTACAATGGTATCTCCTTCGATATGACCAAATTCTTCTTTAAATGTTGGATAATCTATTATTCTTTCAGAGATATTTCGTTTATAAGCTTGTCTACCTCTACGTTCTTGATGTCCGTTAGGCTTTCTTTTCCCTTTCATTGGAAGGGTAGCTTCATCGAATGTTTTTTCTTTAAATTGTCTATAAAGTGTTCGTACGGAACAGTCTATTGTCATTTCTTTACGGCCAATAATGACATCAGGCGTCCAGCCTTCAGCTACTTTTTCCTTGATATAAAGATGTTGTTCTTCTGGTAAAACAACTTTTTCGCGTCCACACTGCTTCTTGTTTTTCTTATACCGTAGGTAATACTCGAAAGCTGTATGTCCTGCTCTGAAGAACCTGATAACATTATTAATCGGTGTTCGAGTACGATTCAAGTAAGCAGCTATTTTAGCAACTGGAATACCTTGATGGTAATAAGCTTCTATCATCACTAGTTCATCCATGGTAATATGGGTATAGGTCATTTGTGATCACTCCTTGTTTTCTATGGTTGGAAATACAATTAGAGTGTATCACGAATGGCTTTTTTATTTGTATAGCTTAATCTTACAATCCACGTTGTTCTTAAATACTGTCACACATTATTTATTTTGACAGAAAAAAAGGTATTCCTTTGATCGATGATACCCTACCCGAAAACTAGACACTCAAAAAAAAGAGTGTTTTTAGTTTTTGGGTTATTTTTTTATTTTATTTTCGTTATACTTTAATAGAATTGTTTCTAAGTGGAGGTTTCTTTGATGAGCAAAAAATTATATACAGAATATGAAATAGAGATATTGCAAAAGAATCCTAATGTAAAATCAGCATCTTCAAAAAGCATTACCTACTCACCTGTTTTTAAAATTAAAGCAGTAAAGGAAAGTAAGAGCGGAATGACCTCAACGGTCATATTTGAAAACGCTGGTCTGCCTGAAAATCTTCTAGGCAAAGGAAAAGCTCATAAATGTGTGGGTCGTTGGAAAAATAGTATGGCAATAAGAGGACAAGAAGGTTTCCATACTGAGACTCGCGGGAAAGGTACACGATCAGAAGGCGAAAAAATGGGATCTATCGAGGAGCAGTTGGAAGAAGCAAAAGCACGTATAGCTTATCTGGAAGGCAATTTGGAGTTAGTAAAAAAATTAGAATTTCAAGGAAGGAGCGTGAAAAACGAAAAAGGAAACGTTCTGAAAACCCGTGAGCGGTATGAATTAATCAATTCAATCATAAGAGAATATAGTCTTAAAGGCATGGTTAAGTCTTTGTGTGAAATTGCCGAAGTTAGTCGTAGTGGTTATTATTATTGGAAGAACAATGAGGCCACACGTTATAAGAGGTACGAACAGGACAGCAATGATTTCGAATTGCTTTATCAAGTATACATTGAGAAAAACAAATGTGGTGTAGAAGAAATAAAGATGGCATTAGAAGCTGAATATGATATCGTAATGAACCATAAAAAAATTCGAAGAATCCTTCGAATCTACGGTATCATGTCGCCCATTAGAAAAGCTAAACCTTACAAGAAAATGATGAAGGCAACACAAGAACACAAAACCAAGAAGAATCTTGTTAATCGTGATTTTGATAGAGGAACGCCTTATAAAGTATTGCTTACTGATATTACATATTTACCTTACGGTAATAGCCAAATGGCCTACCTCTCTGCCGTTAAGGATGGTGCAACAGGAGAGATCGTTGCCCACCACTTCGCTACTTCTTTAAAGATGAATTTGGTTTATCAAACTTTAGAAAAATTAGAATGTATCACAAGTGATATGCCTGATACAGAAAGATACTTGCATTCTGATCAAGGCTTCCACTACACTAATCCTACATATCAAAGTAATGTTGAAAAAATGGGATTTATACAATCCATGTCTAGAAGAGGTAACTGCTGGGATAATGCCCCAATGGAGTCCTTTTTTGGTCATATGAAGGACGTAGTCCTCTCAGAAAGACATGAAAACCTTCAGGGTTTGTGGAATTCTGTAGAAGAATATATTTCGTTTTACAATCATAGTCGTTATCAAAAAAAATTAAAGAAGATGACCCCCGTTGCTTATCGGGATCATCTTCTTTGGACTGCATAATATCGTTTTTTTAAGTGTCTAGTTTAAAGGTAGTAATTCACGAAGTCAAAAGAATACCTTTTTTATTTTATTCTATTTGCAAAAATACTTTTTGCTTACCGTTTATGGCAAAATATTTCCAGCAGCTAGATAGATCTCATACCATTCATCATGAGTCATCGTTACTTCAGAAGCTTTTGCATAACCTTTCAAGCGCTCTAATGTCATTGTTCCAACAACCGTTTGCATATGAGCAGGGTGACGTAGAATCCAAGCAACAGCCACAGCTGCATTAGACAAGCCGTAACGCTCACCGATTTCTTTCAATTTGGCATTCACTTCAGGATAGTTTTTATTATCTACGAAAATATCTCCACCATCTTTTATTGGTGACCAAGCTTGCAAAGTAATATCCTCCAAACGACAATAATCCAATACTCCGCCATCGCGGTTTATCCCACTATCAAACTTCGTATTCACATTGATCCCAGCATCCACCATGCCGGTGTGCTTCAAGCTAAATTGCATTTGATTCGCAACTAAGGGCTGTTTGACGTAACTTTTCAATAATTTAATTTGATGAGGGTTATGATTGCTGACACCAAAGTTGCGTACTTTACCGCTTTTTTCCAATTCATCAAAAACTTCGGCTACAATTTCAGGTTCAACTAATGCATCTGGACGGTGCAACAGCAGTACATCTAAATAATCTGTTTGCATACGTTTAAGGATACCGTCTACACTCTCAAGTAAATACTTTTTCGAAAAATCGTAACTGTCTTTTCGAATACCTACTTTAGATTGAAGCAACATTCTTTCGCGGATAGCAGGGTCCATTTCAATGACCTTTCCAAAAATCTCTTCAGCTTTTCCTCCGCCGTAAATATCAGCTAAATCAAAAAAATCAATTTCTAAGTCCAATGCATTGTTAACTACTTTACTCGCTTCTTGAGGTGACAAATTGCCCATTGTCCAGCACCCTAATGCAATATTTGGCACCATTAATTCACTTTTTCCTAAAAACATTCTTTTCATATCTGTCAGCTCGCTTTCTTTCTATCTGAGAAATCGTTTTCAGTATACCACTCATAAACCTTTTTTACTAAAAAAAATATCTTCATGAGCTTAATCTCTGGAGTTGCTTTAAGTTAGATTCGTTGACGGAGAAGTGAGGACATTTCCATGGTCTACTTTTACATGGAACCTCGTTTGACGTAGGAGTAAACCCATTTTCACGTCTCACTCCTTCATGAACGGCCTATTGACGAAGGAGTTCGGAAGTTTTCTTGTTTCACTCTTTCGTACTAGACCGTTTCACGGAAGACTGTAGCTCCTTCTCTTCTCTACTCTTACATGAAAACTTATTCCCCGAAAAAAACATTTTCATGAACAACTCTCCCATTGAAATGAGGATATAAAAAATGACTTTTGCTATTTTCTTCTTATATTAAAGGAGAATGATCAAAATTAAGGAGCGCGATAAACTAATGCTATTAAAAGAACGAACAAAATCGGTCACCCACCGCATCTTAGAATCTTTGAATTATCGAATGAATTTGCCGGATGAGGAAAAAATAAAATATGAAAATCAATTAAAAGGTTTTGCTGGTGAAAAACAATTTGATGTTTGTATGAGTCGATCTCACCAGTCATGTCTCATATTGAACGATCTTGTTCTGACCCATAGAGATACTGTTTTTCAAATCGATTCCCTTCTCATCACGACTGATGCCGTCTATTTGTATGAAGTTAAAAATTATGCCAGTTCATACTTTTATAGAGAAGAGTCATTTTTCACGGAATCGGGCTACAAAATCCTTAATCCCCTGAGACAAATCGACAGAAGTGTGACCTTTCTTTATAATGTGATGCTTAGTCTAGGGTACCGATTGCCGATACATCCTCTTATTGTTTTTATTGATCCAGAATTCAATCTTTACTCTCTGCTGCCAAACAAACTATTTCTATTTTCAAATCAATTGCCTAAGCACCTTAACACCTTATCTGATCAAAATTTTTCAATCACAGATAAACAGGTGGAACTTGGGAAGAAATTAAAAGCGTTACATAATGAAAATTATCGTCCCGATAATTTACCTATTTATCATTTCGATCAATTGCAGAAAGGAATCTTATGCCCCATTTGCTTCTCAACAAGCTATAGAGATACAAGACAAACTTACTTTTGTGCCGCATGCGGCCACAAAGAAACCATTATAAGTGCCATTGAGCGTAGTATTGTAGAATTTAGACTGCTCTTTCCTGAAAGCTTAATGACGACAAATCGGATTTACCAATGGTGTGGAGCAATCTACTCTAAAGAACGGATCCGCGTGATCTTAAAAAAAAATTACCATCGTCATTTGTCCCGGCAGATGACGTATTATAGTGAAAAGTAGTCAACGCCATTTTTTTCCCGTTTGGCGCATGTTTCATGAAAGAGTGAAAGCCTTTCTAGGGTCTACTTCTACGAGCAGCCTCATTTGACGTAGAAGTAAACATATTTTCATGTCTTACTCATTCGTTAGTACCCTGTTGACGAATGAGTTGACACTATTTCCTACCTTACTTTTACGTGGAAGGTTATTTCACGAATGAGTGCGTATCACAGCCTCACTAAATCACCAACTCATTAAAGCTAAAAAAAACGTTCACCACTCCTAAATCAGAGTGATGAACGTTTTGCTGTTTGATTAAATTGTTTCGCTTTCTAGTGCTGGTTTTTCTTTCAAAATAATGTTCAAAAATAAGGTAACGATCGTTCCAGCGGAAATCCCTGATGAAAATAATCCACCAAGAATTCCTGGCAACCCGGCTACTACTTCAGGCCGGAAAGCCACGCCAAGTCCAACACCTAATCCGGCAGCGACAATGATCAGATTGCGGTTGTCAAAATTCACACGAGACAATGATTTCACGCCAGACGCGGCTACGTTGCCGAACATCAGAACTCCTGCTCCACCTAGAACAGCCATTGGCATGATCGATACAAGTGTCGCAAATTTAGGCAAGAAACTCATTAACATCAATAGAACACCGGCTGCGATCGCAACTGAGCGAGAGGCATTTCGCGTTAAAGGGATCAATCCAGCATTTTGGCTAAAAGTCGCCACCGGGCCTGACCCAATCGCCGGTCCAATAAATGACCCGACTCCATCAGCACGGACACCATTTGCAATATCATCATCGGTTAATTCGGTTTCTGTTACCACACCAATAGTCTGCATCACACCCACTGTTTCAATAACTGTTACTAAGTAGCCTGAGATAAATGGAATAGCAAATTTCAAATCAAAACTCACACCATATTTAAAGAGCTGCGGCATAGCGAACCAATTAGCTCGAGTTACTTGACCGAAATCAACCATTCCAAGCGGGATACACATCACATAACCAACAACGATCCCGATCAGTACTGCTGCAGGCCCGATTTTCGAACTCCCATAATGATTCAGTATAACAATGATCAAAAATACAATTGTAGCAATCGTTAAGTTAAGCAGTGAACCATAGTTAGCTGATCCTACTCCACCGGCTACCCAATCAAAGGCAACAGGCATCAACGTTAATCCCATCAGTGAAATAACGGTCCCTGTTACGGCTGTCGGAAAAAATTTCATTAAAGGTTTAATAAAATAACTTAAGCTGATCTCTAAAACGGCTCCCATCATGGTCCCACCAAAATAACCAGCTATCCCTCCACCCATTGTATTGATGACTGCATTTGCTGGACCGACGAAACCAAAATCGGTTCCCATGATCGTTGGAAGACCGGCTCCTACACGAAACCACTTCGGCCCGATTCCTTTGGATTGAATGATTGAAACAACGCCCGAACCCAACAAGGCTGCACTGATCATATAAGAAGTATCTGCGACCCCAAATCCTGCAATACCAGAGATCACTAAGGGCACAGCTACGATCCCGCCAAAAGCAGTCAGTATATTTTGAAATCCTAAGAGAGTCATCAAGAAAAAGCCTGGTTTATCGTCTACTTGATAAATAAGATTCGATTCGGGTTTCGGTGCAATTCCCCCTTCTCCCCTCTTTTTTTCGGTAATACGATTTTTCTTTCTGGATTTCCTATTCTTTCTTCCAAAATAACCCTCCCGTTAAATACGAACATTTATTTTTAAAAACGTTTCATACTTCGTCTTTATTACTACTTTTTTAGTATAACTGCTTGAAAACATTATGTAAAGCATTAAAAAGCAATCTCTCTATTCTTTTCATAACTAGATTGTTCGTGTTTCCTCCTCAAAAAAAAGGCTGGGACATAAGTCCAACCCCTCTTCACCTTACCCAACCATTGATTTTAAATGTAGCCTCATTGGTAGAAAATGAGACTGCAATTGACTATCATGCCTTAACTCTTTTTAGCAAAGAATTTAGTGGTAATAGATTAGTTTAATCACTTCCTTGAAATTTCTAGCGGAATAGGGTTTGCTTGTAGCCTAAAATGAAGCACTGTGGGCAAATAACGCCCAAGTGTATCATGTTTGTAAGCTGCTAAAGCAGCAACAACCATGACAACTTTCTCTTTAGGCTTCAGGTGTTCCCATGGCTCTCCACAAGCAAACCCGTTATTCCAGAAGTAATTTCTTTTGGAACACTATTTTTTAAACAATCGATATATATATAACAAAATAAGAGTCTGTTCATCAGTTTCCTGATAAGGTGCTGACCCCTAAAAGTTAGAGTTTTTATTATTCAGCTGATTGGCTGGTTTGAATTCGGTATTCTACCGGACTTAAGCCAGCCAATTTTGCTTTTGATCGAACATGATTATACCATTCGATATATTCTTCAATTCTTGATTTCAATTCCTCATAACTGACTAATTTCTCCCCATGATACATTTCTTGTTTTAGGATGCCGAAGAAATTTTCTATTGCCGCATTATCTGCACAAGTCGCCTTGCGAGACATACTCTGAAAAACGTTATTTTTCTTTAGTGTTTTGACCCAATGATTATGCTGATACTGCCAACCTTGATCAGAATGAAGAGTGGTACGAACCGTGGCGTATTCTTTAAGCATGCCGATGGCTTCTTCCAAAGGTTTCATCACTAAGTCCAGGATAGGTCGTTTATTTATTCCATAAGCTATCACTTCACTATTAAATAGATCTAGAATAGGACTAAGGTAGAGCTTTTCTCCGCCTGTACATTTAAACTCTGTCACGTCGGTGACGAGCTTCTGTAAAGTGATGGATGTAGAGAAGCGTCTATTTAACTTATTCTTGGCAATAGTGCCTACTTTTCCTTTATAAGAGTTATATTTCCGAGATTTTCTAATAAATTTAACACACTTCAAACCCATTTCTTTCATGAGACGATAAACTTTCTTGTGATTGACACTATAACCTAGTTTCTTCAGTTCATTTGTAATGCGTTTGTATCCAAATCGCTCTTTGAACTGAAAGAAAAGTTGTTCAATCTGTTCTTTTAGTCGCTGATTACTATCTATTTTTTTTAATTGCTTTACGTAATAGTGATAGGTTGACTCTGGAATACCCACCACCAGAAGGATATCTTTTAGTTTGAATCCTTCTTCTTTAAGTTCGTATGCCACTGCTGCTTGTGCTTTTCGAGAAAGACGTCGGGATTCTTCTGAAAAGCTTTCAACTTTTTTAAATAGGCATTCTCCAATTTCAGTAGTTCAATTTCTCGTTCTAATTCTTGTCTAGAACAATCTGCTGATGTGCCTGGTTTCAGTTGCTGTTTTTTTGGTTTTTTAGTCATTGAAGGACGCCCCTTTGGGTGTGGTTTTAGGCCTTCAATTCCCTTGCCTTGGAAAGCTTGATTCCAATTTGCGATAAGGGAAGGATTATTCATGCCGAAGGTAATGGCTGTATCTGAATAAGAAGTGCCTGTCTGTTTTATAAAGTGTAATACATCTACCTTAAATTGAACAGAGTAAGCTGCTTTCGTCTGTTTCCTTTTTAAACCGTCCAAACCAAGTTTTCGGTATGCCTTTACCCAATTATTAAGGGGAGTTGTAGAGGAAAGAGCATATTTCTTCGCTAGTAATTGAAAGCCCAAAGGGCCGTTTAGATACTCTTGAACAACTTGTAACTTAAATTCTTCACTATATTTTGTCATAAAAACAACCCCCAAAAGTTTAGATTTCACTCTAACTTTTGGGGGTCGCTACCTAAGCAGACTCTTACTGTATAATCTATCATTTTTAATGTTTGTTTTTATTAATGAACAATTGGAAACCAACCCGGTCGGCTTTCAATGTACTCCCACATGGCGTCTGGCAACATAAGATCTTTACGATACTCTGGTTTGATTTTTTTACGAATCGCTGTTTCATTACCTAATTTTACTTTTTGGATCCAGTCAGGCTCAACAATTAATTCCCGACCGATTGCAACAATTGGTATACCCAATTTCATTGTCTCCAAAGCATCATCCGGCGTGATGATCGACCCTACTCCAATGATAGGGAAATCTTTTCCGACAAATTCTTGGATACGTTGAACAATAGGAGTCGCTTCAGCTGGATTGCGAACTGATCCTTGAGACCATTCATTCGTTGAGACATGAATGTAGTCTAATCCTTGCTCTTTCAATTTAGCCACAAGCTGAAGGGTATCATCTATTGTGATACCGGGTTCTTTTATTTCTTCAGGAGAAATACGGTACCCAAAAATAAATGGTTTTTCAGCATAAGTTTGAATGGCTTTTTTTGCAGCTTGGACGACTGCCAAAGGAAAGTTCATACGCTTTTCAAGTGATCCTCCCCAATGATCTTCACGACGATTCGAATGTGGTGAGAAAAATTGTTGGATCATGTAATTATTTGCCCCATGTAATTCGATCCCATCAAATCCAGCTTGGATCGCTCTTCTAGTCGCTTGTCCAAATGCATCAACTAGTTCGTGTACTTCTGCGTCGGATAACGCTCTTGGTACTTCTGCTCCTGCAACATCCAAAGCTACTGCACTTGCACTAACCGGTTGTTCACCTCTTAAAGTCCTTCTGGATCCAAGTCGGCCCACATGGAAAATTTGCAAAATAGCTTTTGGTCCTTCATCTTGGATCGTTGTTGCTAATTTTGAAAGACTATCGATTCGGTTATCGGATGCGGCACTTAACGAACCAGCGAATCGTCCGTTTTCCATCACTTGAGCACATGAAGTCACGACAGCTCCTAGACCTGCAACACGTCTTTTATAATATTTTTTTTCATCTGTTGTGACCATTCCGTTTTCAAAGGAAGAATTCGTTGTCATTGGTGCCATAATTAAACGGTTATCGATTTTGACTCCTGATGCAAATGTAAAAGGTTCAAACAATGGATCGTATTTTGGTTTCATAAATTTTCTCCTACTTTTATTCATTTATTTTTTTTAGTCTTGTCATCCCCTAATGATAAAAGAATTAAACGCTTTTTTCAATCAATTCCACTTACAATTTATCAAAAAACATCTCCGCTAACCTTTTAGGTTTACTTTTGGTATACTAGTCAAAACAACTTATCTTACTGGAGGAATAACTGATGAAACAAGAGAAATCATGCGGGGCCATAATTGTCACAAAAGGAATAGAACCGCCAAAATTTTTATTGATCAAACACCACAATGGAGGACATTGGGCTTTTCCAAAAGGACATGTAGAAGGAACGGAAACGGAAGAAGAAACTGCACTACGAGAGATCATGGAAGAAACGCATCTAACGGTTGAACTAGATACTCATTTTAGACACGTTGTTCACTACTCACCATATGAAGGCACTGTAAAAGACGTGATTTATTTTATTGCGTATGCTGCTGAACAAGCTATTCAAAAACAAGAAGAAGAAGTCCTAGACAGTACTTGGTTAAGTTTCGAAGCAGCCTTGGCTCTCATTACTTATGAAAATGATCGGATCGTCCTCGAAGCGGCCATGAATTACCTCATTAAAAATTAGGTGAATATGGTTCTTAAAGCAGACGTCTGGTTTGTTTCTCGAGATACATTCGATATAAAAAGGTGTTGAGACAAAAGTCTCAACACCTTTTTGTGGTCTTTTTAGTTGTTTAGTGAATTTCAATTTGTTTAGGATCATTTTCATCTGAAACTTTTTTAGGTAATGTTACTGTTAAAATACCATTTTCAAAAGCTGCAACAATGTCTTCATCTTTGACATTTTTTAATAGGAATTGGCGGCTATACGATTTAGTTGAACGTTCTCTGCGGATGTAGTTGCCTTTATCATCTTTTTCATCTTTACTTGTTTCTTGGGTTGCCCCAATAGACAGAACATTGTCTTCATATTTCAATTGAATAGCCTCTTTAGCCATCCCAGGTAATTCAGCTTCTACGATATAAGCATCGTCTTCATCCCGAATATCTACATTGAAATTCGCTGTGCTTGGTAATAAGTGGTCAAAAGGATCTTCGAAAAAATTCTTACTAAAATTCATGAAATCACGTCCTGCTGGAAATAAATTACTCATAAATCTCTCCTTCTTTCTCTTTTTTTTAGACCTTTTGAGCAAGTACATCCTTTGCTCAAATTTAGTATAGGACGTTTAAAAATCTTAGTCAAAGAAGATGATTTATTTTGCCTTTTTTCTGCTATCTTATTATCAGCTCTTTTATCTCTTATTCGTATTAATATTCTTTATTTGTTATACTAGCTAAACAAACACTGTACGGGAGGTATGCGTTATGTTTAACATTATAGGAAAAATTCTATTAGTTATCGGTCTGATGATCATCGTTTTTGGTTACTTTGGACCTGTTAAATCAGGAGACCCGATTATTGGCACACTATTTATTCTAGTCGGCTTGGTTATCATAGCTTTGGCTTTTATCTTAGGGAAAAACCGGACACCTAGAATGTAAACTCCCTAGCACTAAAAAAGGGCATCACTCTCCTGAAAGAAAAAGGAGAGTGGTGCTTTTTTTTGATCTGTCATTAAAGTAACAGCTGATTCTATCATCACACATCCCGGTATATGAAATCCGCTGCTTGTATGTATCGAAGCACTAAATTCTAAGACTTCGAAAATTCATTAGCCTCAGTTGATCCAGTTTAAAAGCGTTCGTAATGTGTCATTTTCTACCATGATAAAGACTCCTAATCCAATAAATACTATTGGTACAATAACTCGTTCATATTTTTCTAAAGTAGTCGAGACAAAAGAAATTTTTGCCAATTTATAACTGATAAAGCAAAGAAGAGCAATAGAGATAACAAATACAACTAGGGCAATGATGATTTCTGAAACAGATAGAGAAGCAAAGTAAGGAATATAAATACCCAGATTATCGCCACCAGAAGCAATCGTTATCAAAGAAACTGTCCAGAACAAGCGACTTGTCCCTCTAGCTTCTAGCTTTTCAGCAACTTCCTCTTCTTCCTCCTCTTCGCCTGTTACAGCAACTCGGATGCCTAAGTAAATCGGGATCAATCCCAGGAGACCAATGATCCAATCTTGCGGAATAAAATTCAGCACATAAGCTGCAAACAAACTTACCATTACTAAAATCCCTGTTCCAAGATATTGGCCCCAATAAATCTGACGTAACCCTTTTTTGGTATGACTTTGGGAAAAGATGATCAGCAAGATAAATAAATAATCAATGCTGGTGGAAATATAAACAGCACTAGCTGAAAAAATACTTTGTAACAAAATAACTCACTCCAAACTAAAATTTTATCGCTAACATTTCTGAGAACTCTATCTATTGTAATACATATGATTTTAATTTGCTCATTCAGTTCAGATTGCTTTATCTGTTATAAGTAAAGGAGGTATACTTTAGTTAACAAGATGGTTGGAGTAAGGAACTGGCTGGATTTAAAAAATAGGATGGACAAATTTATTGAGGAGGAATAAAACTCATGGACACAATAAAGCAATATGTCGAATCGATTTTTGTTAATTTACCCCGGACTTCTAAAATGCTGCAGCTTAAAGAGGATATGCTCACTGATATGGAAGATAAATATCGTCAACTAAAAGCAGAGGGTAAAAGTGAAAATGAAGCCATTGGTGCAGTTTTATCTGAATTTGGCCATACTGATAAACTTATTGCAGAGTATCATTCAGAAACTGAATCAGAACAAACTGATGACCATTCCGTTTATTTGTCAGAAACACAAGTTGAAGCGTTTATGCAGCACCGATCCAAGTATGGAATGGCCATTGGAGCTGGTGTTGCTCTTTGTATTTTAGCTCCGGCTATCATGATTTTATTCCGTGAAGTTGCCATTCTAGTTTTTTCTTCAGCAGCTATGGAAAATATTGATATATTATCAGTTATTCCACTTTTTATTTTTATTGCTATCGCTGTTGGCATTTTCATCATTTTTGGGTCGAAGGAAGAACAATTTGATCTTAATAAAAAAAATATCATTCTTGATCCCGATACGCGTGTCAACTTGAATCGAGAAATGAAAGATTTCAAGCCTAGTTTTGCGAAGGCCATTGCTTCTGGTGTGATCCTTTGTATTTTAGCTCCCATTTCGTTACTGCTAGCGGTTGTTCTTTTAGGTGAAGATAGCGCTTGGTCTGTCATTTTCCTATTGGGTTTTGTAGCTGTTGGTGTTTTCCTATTTGTCTTTTATGGCACTCTGAATTCCACCTATGAAAAGCTGCTCTCAATTGGTGATTATAAACCTGAAAGAGTCATTGCTAGCAAACTGACCGATACGATTGCAGGGGTTATCTTTCCATCAGCTACAGCTGTTTATTTATTCTTAGGTTTTGTTTACAATGCTTGGGGTACGGCTTGGATCATTTTTCCAATAACCGGTATCCTCTTCGCCGCTTTCTCTTCACTCTACCAAGGTTTTATTGAAACAAAACGAAAAAAATAACCTTTTTGATGAACGGGTCGATACAGTTAGACAGGATCTAACTGTATCGACCCGTTTATTAGTTACATAAGTATATTTTATTAGCTGCCAACCAAATATTTAGCTTCTTGATCGAACCCGTTATTTTAACTTTAATTAAATATGTTTCATTACCTTTCTTACAAAAATAAGTCATCTTTTAGGAAACTATTGTTATGCAGAATACCACATTGTATACTTAAGTTTGTCGACGATACACATTAAAAAGATTGGAGTTCTAGTTTATGTATAATACTAAAAAAAACACTCAAAAATGGCCAACTATTTTATTTTCTCTTTCAATCGTGTTGACCATCCTCTCAATTTTTATTCAAAGTCAATTTTCATTGTTTAGCTTTCCTGTTTTTCTTGGTGTTCTCATTGTTGCTGTTTTATTAAGCACGTTATCAATGATTTTATCCTTGAAAGCCAGAAGTCAAACATACACGATTGTCTTTTTCATCCTTAATTTACTGATCATTGCTTTCTTAGCTTTTACTATTTATACACTTTTGATGGCTTGAATCAAATAAAGCTTTCTTCCTAAAATCTTCACACTTTCTTTTATTCATTGTCACAAAATAGGAAGAAATGATCATTAAGTTTTCACACCTAGCGTTTATACTAAAGACATACCAAACCTGAAACTTTTTTTTCTACTTATTTACCCCCATAAATGAGTAATCCATACCCCTTTTAAAGCCTTTGCGATTTTAGCAAAGGCTTTTTCTATGGAAAGGTAGGATCCCAAGAAGCCTTTAGATCTGATTTAAGTAAAAAGGGTCCGAAAAAAACTTTGCTGCACGATAAATCACCTTTGCACTATTTTCATAGCGGAGTAAGAATTTTTTCTTGCTTCACTTTCACGTGAAAACGACTTTGACCAAAGAGTGATGACTTTTTTTAGTCTCACTCTTTGGTACCGGGCTGTTTCATAAGGGAGTGATACTAATATGCCGCTCTACTTGTTCATAAAAAGTCCTTTGATGAACAAGTGGCTCCCGTGGCTCCCGTGGCTCCCGTGCCTCCCACTTCCCCTATCGCTTACCAAGCAAATAGCAAAGTTCAAAAATAGTTGATCCGAAAAAGACTCAGATCTATTTCTGATGAAAGAAACCATCAAAAATGGAGCTGAGTCTTCTGCTAATGATTTAGACAAACTTGTTCTTTTTGCGGATGAAGTTTAAATCGTAATCTCTTTGGTCAATGCAATGATCTTATCAACGGATTCATCTAAATAGTGGATCGTATCAGATAAAGGTTTATCAGTCGTGATGTCAACACCTGCAATTTTAGCAGCTGGAGCTGGACGGTATTGATCACCTAAAGCTAGGAATTCCAACCACTCTTCTACTGCTGGTTGGCCCAGTTCTTTGATGCGTAAAAATGCTTGAGTCGCGATCGTTAACCCGGCAGAGTATGTGTAAGAATACAATCCCATATAATAATGGCTTTGGCGCATCCACGTTAATTCTGCTCCTGGATTGATTTCAACTGCATCTCCCCAGAATTTATTCAATACAGATCGTTTAATGTCGCTTAATGCCGCTGCATCGAAACTTTTGCCTTCATCGATCAGTTGATAAACTTCTCGTTGATAAGCAGCTTCCAATAAATGTGTAATGAAGTTATGGAAGTACGTGTTAGAAATCATATTAGACAAGGCAAAGCGTTGTTCACGAGGAGCATCACTTTTGCGTCTTAAAGATTCTGTTAATAATAATTCATTGAATGTTGATGGAGCTTCAATCAAGTAAAGCGATGGTTCTGATCCTAAAAGGGCATTGTTTTCGCCAGAGAGCATCCCTTGACCAGCATGTCCTATCTCATGGATCAATGTGTAAACGTCAGATAATTGGTTGTTCCATGACATTAAAATATAAGGGTGTTTGCCATATGGAGACGTACAGAATCCACCAGTCGATTTCCCTTTATTTTGAACAAAATCTACCCAGCGTTCTGGATAAGCTTTCATGATCCGATCAACGTAATCTTGCCCTAAGACACTCAGTGCATCTACTACGACCTCTTTTGACTGCTCAACCGTGATTTTTGATGAATAATCGGCATCCAAGTCGATTTTCAAATCAGCATAGGTCATTTTGTCCAACCCATTTACTTCTTTCACATGGCTGATGTACTTTTGCATAACAGGAGCTAGATCATTCATAATGCTGTCGATTTGACGGTTGTATAATGTGCGGTCAACCTCTTGATCGTACAAAAGATAGTCAATAACTGAATCAAAACCACGCATAGTAGCAATTGTTTTTTCTTTTTGGACTTGTGTATAATAAGCTGCTGCTACAACATTTTGGTAATCGCTAAGGACTGCTGAAAATTTATCAAATGCTGCACGTCGAATAGTAGTGTCTGCATGATACATGTACAAGTCTTCGTATAAGACAAAACTCAATGGGTAGTCTTTCCCAGCAGCATTAAATGTTCCAAAATCCATATCTGCCAAGCGTGCTTGTTCGTATATGGCTTCAGGTGCACCAAGGACTGGTGAAAGTTGTGCTAAGGCTTTTTCAACTTTAGGGTCCAATTGAATTGATTTGTCTTCTTTGATGTGACGAATAAAAGACGCAAATTGAGGTTCTTCTTTTTCAACTTGGTCTAAAACAGTCGTATCCACTGCTTTTAATTCAGAATCAAAAAAGGATAATTGAGCACCAATTTCTGCTAATACATTGTCCATGGAACGAGACAATTGGGTATTTTCAGGATTGGTCAAATCAGTAGCAGCTGGTAAAAAGGCATAATGATTTGTCCAGTCTGCCGTTTGCATGATTTCACTGTATTGTTTTAAAGCCGTGCAGATCATTTTAGCATCCGTTAAATTTCCTTCATAAGTCGTACTGAATTGCTTGACCGCTGCTTTCATATCTTCTACTGCAGCTTCAAAGGCTTCTTTAGTTGGGTATAAACCTGTGAGATCCCACGTTAATGCTTCGGAGACCTCAGATCTGTTTTTCAATTCTTCTTGTGCCATTTTATCAAGCTCCTTTATTGGTTACTATCAGTTGATTTTTTTTGATAAATTACTCGTCTAGTATAACACTACTGATGGAAAGGTTGCTAAACTTCTTCTCTATCACTAACAAAAAAATCAGTTGACTTAAGTATTTAAATAACAGCTATTCTTGTATAAAATGCATTCTTTAAAATAGAATCAATCTCTTTTCTAGCAATCAAACTATTTGGATGGTATACTGCTAATTGCGTTTAAAATGAGTTGGATAATCCCTCTTTACTTTTCGGCTTTTGAAAGGAGCTTATTTCATTGAAAAACAGTCTATCTATGGAACAACAACGTGTCCAAACCGTTGTAAAACAAATTCAAACTGAACTGAATCAATTAAAACAAACCGTAGCAAACGATAGTGAAATACAAAAAATGCGTTTAAAAGAATCCGGTGAAATCAAGATCAATCAAGGTTCAAGTGAAAGTATGTGGGAATCAGCAGGCGAATTGCGTTCGATCGAACAAGATTTAATGATTCGTAGTAGAACACTGCTTAAAAACCAAAATCGCGTCATGGCATTAGAAAAAATGGTCAATGATCCTTACTTTGGGCGAATCGATTACGAAGATGAACTTGGTAAGGAAACTATCTATATTGGCATTAGTTCTGTCTTTGACGAATATGATAATTTAGTAGTCGATTGGCGCTCTCCCATTGCTTCGCTTTATTATGAAGGCAATGTAGGCGACACGATCTCTTTGAAAATTGGAGAAGAGAAATTAGCGCTTTTGATTGAATTGAAACGCCAATTTCTAATTCGCCAAGCAAAGATCATCCAACTATTGGATACAGATAATATAATGGGTGACCCTTATTTGCTTGAAGCCTTAGAAGACCGATCCACTTATCAAATGGGTGCTGTTATTTCGACGCTGCAAAAACAACAAAATCAAATCGTACGAGAAACTTCTGCAAAGATCACTTTGATCGAAGGTGTTGCCGGATCTGGAAAAACGGTTGTTTTGATGCAAAAAATCGCATATCTGCTTTACACGTTCAGAGATCAGTTAAAAGCATCTGAAATCATCCTATTCTCACCCAATAAGATTTTCCAAACCTATATCTCTCAAGTTTTGCCTGAATTAGGTGAACTGAATGTGACGAGTCACACTTTCCCCGAATTTATGAATCAAAGAGTTCCAAAATACACGCTCATTTCTAATCAAGATGAAGAGTTGTCTGACGTCACTTTATTAAAAGGGAGCCTACAATTTTCAGAGGCGTTAAAAGACTATACTGATCGATTAAAATCGAACTTTATGCGTTTTTCTTCGCTATCCTTCCAAGATGAAATCATCATTTCAAAAGAAGAAATCAAAGAATTGTTTTACAGTATCGAAAGTGAGGGTACCTTAGCTAGTAAGTTGGCCTTGCTTCAAACATTGTTGCTTCAAAAAATAGCTCAATTTAAACAGACGCAAAGAACAGCTAATTGGGTCGAAGATGCTTTGCTTTCAATGTCTGACAGTGAGTTGCGCCAATACGAAAGCGAATCAAAAAACGAACAAAAGGCTGAAGAAACTTTGATTGATTCGATCCTAGAAACAGCTTATTCACCAGTCGTTAAAAGAATTAAAAGATTAACCTTCATTCGCTGCCAGCATCAATACATCCATTTCTTAAAAACTGTACCAAAATTGCTTTCTTTAGCAGACTTTTCAATTGATGATGACATGTGGACAGAGCATATCCAACAAGTTGTCACGAATATGGCCCATAAAGAATTAGTGTTAGAAGACTTGGATGCCTTTTACAGCCTGTTCCAATTGATGCATGGACCGATCAGCAGCACAAAATTTAAATACATTTGTTTAGATGAAGTGCAAGACTTCTCTCCATTCCAATTACAAATGCTAAAAGATTTTTACCCAACTGCCTACTTTGTTTTGAGCGGTGACTTAAACCAAAATATCCTAATGAAACGTATCTCTTTTAATGATTTAGATGCTATTTTCGCTGGAAATTCTTTTCAACGATATCAGTTGTTAACGAGCTACCGTTCGACAAATGAGATCATTCAATTCTCAAATCGCTTTTTAGAAGAAAATTCTGTAGCGGAACCTAATTTTCGTGAAGGAAAAAAACCAGAATTAATTTTAACTACTGATAATGATCATTACTTGGATTACGTGAAAACAAAAATTGCTGAAAATCAAAAAGCTGGTTTCCGTACAGCTTTTATCAGTAAAAATTATGCAGAAGCAGAACGTTTCTATCAAGAGTTAACAAATAATGGCATTGAAAGCAATTTAGTGTTGAAAGATACTGATAATAGTCATTACCCTGTTATTGTTATCCCTGTTCAGTTAGCTAAAGGATTGGAATTCGACAGCGTATTTGCTCTTTTCCATTATTCGACTCCTACTTCTTCCAATGATTTATCGACTGCTTATACTATCTGCAGTCGTGCTATGCACGAGTTATATTTCATTGCACCTGATCTTCAAAGTCCATTAGTAAGTCGTCTTGAATCAGCTGATTATCATTTAGTTGACTTGAATTAAATAAAAAAAGGGATAAAAAGCAGTCGCTTTTTATCCCTTTTTTTATCTTTTTATTCAATTTAAATAGATTGAAAGCACTTCAGGATTTTTTGTTCCTCTGAGGGCAACGGTGTCTGGTTGGATTTTTAAAACAACGATATTCGGGTCATCTTTCCCTTCAAAGATAAGCTTCATATAGGGGCTCCAAAGATGTTCGATCATCGCTCGATCATCAATGATAGAGACCTGGCCTGCTATTTCAACATAGTTAGTATTCAACATACCAGAGTCATAGCCCAATAAAATAAACGTATAGGGATTTTTTTCTAATTCTTTCACTTTATGTGTTCGCTTGTCTGTTAATGTATACAGAATGAATCCTTCATTAAAAAAAGTCATATAACGAGATACAGGTTTACCATCTGAAACAGTAGACATCGTTCCTATATTATTTTTTTCAATAATTTTTAAAGCTTTATCACGCTCATCAGCCACAATTGCATCCCTCCATTTTTAATTTATTATGACATACCAAGTATGCTTATTCAAAGAATATGTTCCAGTTTTTGTATGCGTTTACTTTAAAAACTATTCAACTTCTGAAACTACTGTATAGCGTTCATTAACGTGTGCTGCCTGCTCGATCTCATCAACGATCGCAATAGCAAAGTCAGCATAACTGATGTAACTTTGATTAGTTGAATTGACAATTACTTGGTCCGTCCCGACTTGGTAAGCACCCGTTCGCTTACCGGTAGCATCAAAATCTAAGGCAGGGCTGACAAAAGTCCATTTTATACCAACTGATTCTTTTAAATCCTCTAGATTTTTAGCTTGATTGATTGCTGTCGGTTTAAAAAAGGTTGGCAAGTCTGGCGTATCCATTACTCGAAGTGTTTTTGCTGCGTTGACATACAAACTTCCTGCTCCACCTACAACGATCAATCTTGTATCAGGTGCTCCTTTTAATGCTTCAATTAAAATTTTGCCAAATTGTACATGTTTCACAGCTTGTTCTTGCTCCATGCCTGTACCAAAAGCATTAACAACGACGTCATATTTTTTCAAATCTTCTGAAGTCAAAGAAAAAAGATTTTTTTCTACTACTTTCAAATCTTTATCTGCTAATCTTTCTGCGTTTCTTACAATTGCAGTCACTTTATGCCCTCTATTTTTTGCTTCTTCTGCAATCAAACTTCCTGCTCTTCCTGTTGCTGCGATAACGGCTACTTTCATCTTGTTTACCTCCTTTAGCTTTACTATCTTCTTTTTATCAGATTAACACATGGGGTATTGTAAATGAAATTTATAGCCTTCTAATATCTTGTTATTTTTTTGTTGAATTAGTCTAAATGTCACATAAATGTGAACTTTAAATGACATTTAGTGTTGCGTTTTGTACATATTCATAGTAACATACTACTTACAATTGATTTTTAATTTTATTTTATAAATTATTAATTAGTTTAACTCTAATTAGGAGAGTGGATATAATGATTACTTTGTATACAACACCTAGCTCGGCTTCATGCCGTAAAGCAAAATCATGGCTAGAGGAAAATAATCTATCTTTTATTGAAAAAAATATTTTCAACGAAAGTTTGACTATTTCAGAATTAAAAGCCATTTTACGTCTGACAGAAAATGGGACAGAAGATATTATCTCATACCGTTCGCAAGCTTTCCAAAATTTAAATATTTCACTAGATGACTTCTCATTATCTGAAGTGTTGGCATTGATCCAACAAAATCCAAGTTTGATTCGTAGACCTATTTTAATTGACGATAAAAAATTGCAAATTGGATTCAACGATGATGATATTCGTCGCTTTTTACCAAGAGAAGTTCGTCGTATCGATTTGTTAGAGATGCAAAAACAGCTTTCTGATATCTCTTAAACTTAAATCAATACTTGATCTGTTTTCTTCACACTTGTAGATCATGCTGCAGATAAATAAAAAGCTAAAAACTAAAAATTTAAAAAACAGCTCTTCCAAAAAATTTCGGCTGTATAATTTTTGGTGTGGATGAAGAAATTCATTCGCACCTATTTTTTTATAAGACGGTTTGTCAAATTAAGTGCAACACCTTTTCCATAAACGCTTCGTATGGTGTTTTCCAGTCCAGGCATTTTCTGGGCCGATTATTAATCAAGGAAAGAGCTTCTTCAACTTCCTCTGTGAGAATGGTATCAAAATTCGTTCGTTTTGGGAAAAACTCCCTGAAAAGGCCATTACTATTTTCATTACTTCCTCTCTGCCAAGCAGCGTACGCATCAGCGAAGTACATTGGAATGTTCAACTCTGATTCAATCACGGTATAACAGGCAAATTCTTTTCCTCTATCCGTTGTAAAGCTTTGAAAGGCTTCTCGTGGATAAAGAGCATGAAGAGTTCGAATGGCTCGCTCCATTGACTTTGCGGAACGATCCGGTATAAGAATGGCTTTATACCAACGGGTTTGACGTTCTACAAAGGTGGCAACACAGCCCTTCGCTTGACCACGACCTGAGACAACAGTATCCAACTCCCAATGACCAAAAGTCGTGCGTTTTCTGATTTCTTTTGGCCGTTTGGAAATCGGTGTGCCGACAACAAATCGACCTCTTGTTTCCTTTGGTTTTTGACGCTTCCCTTTCTGACGCAAGACCGTCAAAGGCACGTCAAGCAAACCGGCATAAATCCAGCGGTAAATGGTTTTGAAGGTCAAGGATCCTTGAAGTAAACGGCCACTAATTTGTTCTGGAGACCACGTTTGATCCAACTTTTCTTGGATAACTATTTTTAGCGAGGCTGTTAGTTTAGAATGAGCCCCGCAGGCAGCTTTCCTTTGATTATAAGATGTTTGAGCTTTTTCCGCTTGGTAGTTTGGGTTTCGTTGGCATTCTCTAGAAACGGACGAGGGAGAGCGATTTAGCTTTTTCGCAATTGTACGAATGGACATCTTAAGTTCAAGATAGACTTCTATTTTGGAACGTTCGGTTATGGTAAAATGAGTGTAGCTCATGACAACTCCTCCAATCGAATGGTAGTGTGGTAACTTCATTCTATACGAGGACGTCATGGGTTTCTTTTATTTCGTCTTGGGTGTTGCACTTAATATTACAATTCATCATAAAAAAATAGAAACAAATGAATTTTCCAGTTAGAATAAAGTCACGACAACCCACTAGAAAGGAAAATTCATATGTCTCATAATAATTGTATCCGAACTGCACTTGATTTAAAAGATAAAAATATCTTTTTTGATGAAAAATTTTGCGAGGAGAAACGAATCAAAGGGTTCAGATCAAAAGTTTTCTATGCCACTTTAACGTACAAACCCACTCACTGTGAGTGTTGTGGGATGAAGAACCACGCCTACTCTATTGTAAAGAATGGGTATTTAACCTCTAGGGTTAAATGGGTCAGTTCGACTCATTATGCAACGTCTATTCGATTAAAGAAGCAGCGGTTTCTTTGTAGAGCATGCGGTGTTACCTTTGTTGCACGTTCTCCTGAAATTGAAGAAGGTTGCTTCATCGCTAAACGGGTCAAACAGTCTATCGCGGTTGAATTAGCCGACACTATTTCTATAAAAGACCTGTCTAAACGGCATTTTGTTTCTCCTACCACTGTAGACAGAGTCTTGAAACAACTCAATCAGTCTGTTAAAAATACCTTCAAATCCTTGCCGCAACACCTCTCTTTCGATGAATTTCAATCCGTTAAAAACGTCGAAGGAAAAATGAGCTTTATTTATTCGAATGCAGACACACATGAACCAATCGATATCTTGCCAACTCGGCTGCTACTAGCTTTACGCCGTCACTTTCTTCGCTATCCCTATAAGACGAGGATGAACGTAAAAACGATTGTCGTAGACATGAACGCGGCCTACTTTACATTAGTTAAAGATCTCTTTCCTAATGCTAAAGTGATCATTGACCGTTTCCATATCGTTCAGTTGATATCACGCTCGTTGAATCAAACCAGAGTTCAAACAATGAAACAATTCCATACCTCTAATTCAGAAGATTTAAAGAATTACAGAAAATTTAAAAGGTACTGGCAACTCCTGTTAAAGGATTCAGACGACTTAAATTTTAAGGATTACCGCTATCAACGACTCTTTAAAAAACCTTTACCGAATACAGAAATCATCGACTACCTACTTACGCTCGACGAGACTCTTAAAGCGACGTATGATTTGTATCAAAATCTTCTTTATTATTCTAAAAAAAATGACTATAAAGGGTTTAAAGACCTTGTACTTAAGGCTTCTCCTAAAGAGTTATCTCCTTTTATGCAGACTGCCCTTAAAACCCTGCGTAAACACTTGCCTAGGATAAAACATACTTTTATGTATCCCTATTCTAACGGTGCTTTAGAAGGGTCAATCAATAAAATAAAAGTCATCAAACGGGTTGCTTATGGTTATCGGAATTTTCAGAACTTTAGATGTCGTATTTTGATTAGTTTTAAAGCAAAAAAAAGCAGCGCGAGAAGATTCTCTCACGCTGCTTAAACAAGACGTTATTTCCAACTAAATTTAGCTCATCCACACCATTTGACGTAGAGCCAAAATTTCGAAAGAAATGTTTTTGGGAAAGCTGTTTTTTATCAATTTCTGATTTGTCAAATTAAGCTATACAAAATATCTTCATCCATGTAACTCATAAAAACTTCCAGCGGTGTTTGGTAATTTAATGACTTTCTTGGAATTATATTCCGTTTGTGTGCAACAGACGATACGAAAGCCTGATCAACTTCGTTGAAATCCATTTCTTTTGGCAATCCATCTTTTCGAAGAAGCCCATTAGAATTCTCGTTTAAAGCTCGTTGTGAAGGCGTTCCAGGGTCAGCGAAGTAGATAGCGACATCATGCTGGTTGCACAAAGATTTCCAGTTGGAGAACTCCTTACCGCAATCAAAAGTAATTGATTTGAATAATTTTTTTGGTATGGATTGGAACCATTGATTCATAGCACTCTCAATGTCGCAGGCTTTACGCCCTTTGGGCTTTAAGGTAATGATAGCTTTCGATAAAATCTCTACTAGAGTAATGACCGCACTTTTGTGGCGGACACCTACAATGGTATCTCCTTCGATATGACCAAATTCTTCTTTAAATGTTGGATAATCTATTATTCTTTCAGAGATATTTCGTTTATAAGCTTGTCTACCTCTACGTTCTTGATGTCCGTTAGGCTTTCTTTTCCCTTTCATTGGAAGGGTAGCTTCATCGAATGTTTTTTCTTTAAATTGTCTATAAAGTGTTCGTACGGAACAGTCTATTGTCATTTCTTTACGGCCAATAATGACATCAGGCGTCCAGCCTTCAGCTACTTTTTCCTTGATATAAAGATGTTGTTCTTCTGGTAAAACAACTTTTTCGCGTCCACACTGCTTCTTGTTTTTCTTATACCGTAGGTAATACTCGAAAGCTGTATGTCCTGCTCTGAAGAACCTGATAACATTATTAATCGGTGTTCGAGTACGATTCAAGTAAGCAGCTATTTTAGCAACTGGAATACCTTGATGGTAATAAGCTTCTATCATCACTAGTTCATCCATGGTAATATGGGTATAGGTCATTTGTGATCACTCCTTGTTTTCTATGGTTGGAAATACAATTAGAGTGTATCACGAATGGCTTTTTTATTTGTATAGCTTAATCTTACAATCCACGATTCTAAAAATCATAGAAACTAGCCAAATTTTAAAAGATTAGACCATCATCCTTTTTTTCAACTCTCTCAGCACTTCTGCTCGATAAAAAATAAAATTGACGATCAGCATAACGGTACTCAATCCTATTGACAGCCATGCTGGTAAAGGATTTGTTACCCAATCAAAGAAAAGAAAAACAGCTGGGATCAAACCAATCAGCGCTGCACACAACAAATATAGAATATAATCTTCGACTTCTACTTTCACCAAACGAACCGCGATATACATAGCGATAAGTGCAAAAATGCAAATCATCGGCACCGCATGAGTGGTTGACCAAGCTGACCATCCCTCTACATAATCCCAATAGATACTTAATAAAGATAAGGAAATAATCAAATAGACGATACTTTTAGCAATGTTTCGGCGTTTGCGAATAATAATCAAAACAACTAGCCACATACTTACAATACCAAAAGAAATAATGTTGAGGCCTCTGGTTGAATTCAAAAAGAACAGTTCAATGATAAGAGATATACTGATAGTCGCAATAGAAATACTCGTCAAAATACGCAAAACTTGTTGCTTATTAAAACGTAACGGGATATCTGGATAAGGATTAGGTGTTGGTATTTCAGAAACCTTTTCCAATGGTTGATGACAAAGAGGACAATTTAACCAATCGCCATTAACAGACACCTTACATTCTTGGCAATATCTCACTCTTCTTCACCTCTCAATTCTAAACCATCTATTCTATTAGCTGAAATAGTTATAGGTACCCCCAGAGCGGTTAAATCTCTAACAAATTGTTTATACAATGTGGTTTCGACGAATGGCGAATTTAAACAAATAGATAAATAGTCTTGGTGACTGATGACACAAAACTGCGGTCTTACGGCAGACGTTTGAAAATAAAATTGATGCACCTTATCATCGATTGATTGAGGTAATTGAACGCTTCCTAAATTAGACATTGCAAAAGTTAACCCGCGATTGTTAAAGTAATTGATCACTTTTAAAATACCATCCTTGACAGGTCTAAAAATTACACGCGTAATAGGATTAAATTCATAGGCAATCAATTTGTTTAATCGTGTTTCTAAACTATTTGGACTAAGTTGTTGCTGCAATTGTTCTTTAAGTGTCTTACAAATAACCGCTAAATTTGTTTCCTCTGACGGCTCATACGTATATTCCAAATGCGTAGTACTAAAAAAGTTTCGAGCAGAAGTTGAATCATAAAATTTCCTCAAGTTGACTGGAACCGATACCGCTATTGTCATCCCGTCTTCTACAACAGGGTTCGTTTTCTGGATGGCTTCGATGAATAATGCCGTTAAATAAATTGTAAGCGAAGCGTTTTGTTCATGTGCTAATTTCAACACCGGTTGAACCGACATATTTAATTCAACGACATGCGTCCGATTATCAATTGTTCGCTTGCCTTTTATTTGATAAACTTTCTTTCGCTTCTTTTTATTTTCTTGATTGGTCATTTCATACCGCATAGCTTTTTTTCCATATTCTAGTGCAAATTTACCAGCTGTCTTACTTGCACCCGTTAATTTACGGATAGAAGACTGCGCGGCTTCTGCATAGGTGCGTTGTCCTTTATGACGGAAGTGATGGATAAAACTATCTGTATGTGCACCCTCTATAGCGCGCTCTGACTGGGAACTTTCCTTGTTTGTTTCAGCAGAGATAAAATCATTTTGAAGGAGAACGTATTCACTCAACAAATCTTCAAAAAACCACATCGCTCCCGTTCCATCTGACAAAGCATGAAACACTTCCAAATGAATTCGATTTTGATAATATACTACTCGGAACAGCAATTCTTTACGATCAAAATGATACAATTGAGAACAAGGAGGTTGTTCATCCAATAAGACTTGCGGTTTCAAATCACTTTCTTCTAAATAGTACCAGAATACACCTCGTCGTAAGACACTATGATAGAGCGGATAGGCTTCAAAGTTCTTGTCTAATGCTAGTTGCAATAATATTGGATCAATGGCTTCTTCCATAGTTGCACTCAGTCGAAAGACCTTCGTATCAAAATCAGTCATGGACGCGAGAAAAATATTAGACGCATTATCAAGACGAACCCAATTTTTCCGTTTCATATTATTTCCCCTTCACTCTACTAAAATTCGCCTTTTTAGTTTACTTTTCGTTTAAAAAATTATTTATAGCCTGATAAGCAGCTGTCACTGGTACCGCGAATTTAGGGTAGGTAATGAAGCCATGTACTGCTCCTCCGATTCGCTGAATGACTACATCATTTCCGGCTTCTCTTAAAGCTATTCCATACATTTCGCCTTCATCGCGTAATGGATCAAATTCCGCTGTAATGATCAATGTTTTAGGCTGATTTTTTAAATCTTTTGCCATCAGCGGCGAGATGTAAGGATTCTTACGGTTAGCTGGATCAGGTTCATACATCTCCATATATTCTTGAACTTTTTTGGCTGTCAAGCCATATTCATACCCATTTGTACGAATGGATTCAAACGGAGAACTCTCTGTATGGTTCCAATAAGTGACTGGGTAAAGTAAAATTTGCTTAGTTGGGACTGCTTTTCCTCTGTCCCTCAACAATAAAGAAACGGCAGCTGCTAAATTCCCGCCGGCTGAATCTCCGATCAACGTGATTTGTGAAGCCTCCATGGATCCGCTTAGTTCCAGATGAGTCATTAAGGTTTCTGCGATTCGGTAGCAATCTTCTAAGCCAGATGGATACGGGTACTCTGGAGCTAGCCGGTAATCGACTGAATACACTACTCTTCCTGTTAAGTCAGCCATATTTGTACAAGCTGTTGTATAAGTATCGATATCCCCGATTACCCATCCCCCTCCATGAAAGAAAACTAAAACATCTTCATTTAAAGGTTCCTTTGGATAAAAAATGCGTACTGGGATATCATGTGATCGATCCTCCGAATAAATTTTCTTATCTAATATTCGATACCCTCTTTTTGGTTTTGACGAAAAGAATTGCTGCACTTTTCGTACCCAGAGATAATCTTCTTGCATGTTTATTTTTGGTGAAGATACTAATTTTAATACGATTCTAAATAATGGATTCATTTTTTTCCTTTCACACTAACCTATTCTTTTTATTCAGCATGAGTTATTCGTTTAAAATTGTCAAGACAATACACCATTGGAATAGGATTGATTCATCATCACCAAAAATTGTAGGACCTAAAAAGCCATTATTTCCAGCTGCAAATAATGACTTTTTTCTTTTTATTTGTCTAATAGACAGCATCTATAAAGGCTTCTATCTCAACAATAGCAGTCATTCTGTATTCGCTATATATTTTTTGAATTTCACTTATCATGGCCTTTCCTACTCCTTCTCCGCGAAATGAAGGGATAACAGCTAAATGTTGGATCAAAAACCCATCTTTTTGGAGGCTGATTCCTATTATTCCAATATATTTTTCATCTTCTTTCCACAAATACATTTCCCAGTTAGGATCTTGTTGATAGCGTTGCATCGTTAGTTGGAGGTGTTTTAATCCCTGCTCTTTTGGCATAAGCGATAGTAAACCTTGAGCCACTTTGTTATGGCTACTTCTATACTTAACTAACACTAGCTACCCCTTCTCTCCTTTAAAGCAAAGCACTTTTCAAACATTTTGATTATAAGAAAATAGTATCATATACCTGATTGTTGCCTAATTGATTGGACCATTAAATTGATTAGATTTTTGACTTTTTTATTCCACGTGGATTGTAAGATTAAGCTATACAAATAAAAAAGCCATTCGTGATACACTCTAATTGTATTTCCAACCATAGAAAACAAGGAGTGATCACAAATGACCTATACCCATATTACCATGGATGAACTAGTGATGATAGAAGCTTATTACCATCAAGGTATTCCAGTTGCTAAAATAGCTGCTTACTTGAATCGTACTCGAACACCGATTAATAATGTTATCAGGTTCTTCAGAGCAGGACATACAGCTTTCGAGTATTACCTACGGTATAAGAAAAACAAGAAGCAGTGTGGACGCGAAAAAGTTGTTTTACCAGAAGAACAACATCTTTATATCAAGGAAAAAGTAGCTGAAGGCTGGACGCCTGATGTCATTATTGGCCGTAAAGAAATGACAATAGACTGTTCCGTACGAACACTTTATAGACAATTTAAAGAAAAAACATTCGATGAAGCTACCCTTCCAATGAAAGGGAAAAGAAAGCCTAACGGACATCAAGAACGTAGAGGTAGACAAGCTTATAAACGAAATATCTCTGAAAGAATAATAGATTATCCAACATTTAAAGAAGAATTTGGTCATATCGAAGGAGATACCATTGTAGGTGTCCGCCACAAAAGTGCGGTCATTACTCTAGTAGAGATTTTATCGAAAGCTATCATTACCTTAAAGCCCAAAGGGCGTAAAGCCTGCGACATTGAGAGTGCTATGAATCAATGGTTCCAATCCATACCAAAAAAATTATTCAAATCAATTACTTTTGATTGCGGTAAGGAGTTCTCCAACTGGAAATCTTTGTGCAACCAGCATGATGTCGCTATCTACTTCGCTGACCCTGGAACGCCTTCACAACGAGCTTTAAACGAGAATTCTAATGGGCTTCTTCGAAAAGATGGATTGCCAAAAGAAATGGATTTCAACGAAGTTGATCAGGCTTTCGTATCGTCTGTTGCACACAAACGGAATATAATTCCAAGAAAGTCATTAAATTACCAAACACCGCTGGAAGTTTTTATGAGTTACATGGATGAAGATATTTTGTATAGCTTAATTTGACAAATCAGACCATTTAAAAACTATTCTTTTCAAAGTTTTTATGATGCATTAACAGAGTCACACAATTCGTGTAACTCTGTTAGGTCTGAGAGGAAACAAAATGCACGTAACCACTCTTATAACTTTTGGTTCTAAAACAAATGGTGTGGATGTTTCAAAAAAATTTCTTCTGGAATGGACGGGTTTGCTTGTGGAGAGCCAAGGGAACGCCTGAAGCCTAAAAAAAATCTTCCGGCTTTCAAGCTTCAAACACACCGTAATCGCTGAAGCGCCAACGTTGTGTGATTCACATTGAATCCTCTACATGGCTACAAGCAACCCTATTCCTCCATAAATTTTGGGTAAGTAATGCCATTAGATTAAATCTATCAACACCAAAAATTATACAGCCTAATTTTTTACCTTTGCATTTTTAGTTATACTTAACTATTTTCCAGCTTATCTTCTATATCTAAGATATCGATTTGAATCAGGGATTTTTATCTTCACTAGAATCGTCTTTTGCCGCTCCAGATTTCTTTACAACACCAGGAATGATAGGACCTGCGCCAAATCCAGGAACACTATTATTTATAGTCGGCGTTATAGGGACGGTGCGCTTTTCTTGATCATAACTTGAGGGCTCTGTTTCATCATCAATGATCACTACATATTCCCCATTTTTGATAGCTTTCGTATAGTCTTCTGTTTGCTTTTTATTAAAACCATATTTTTTAAGTGGATCATCTTCATCATTTGAGAAAACCTGTTTTACTTTTTCCCATATCGAATCTGGCTCCTCTTCAGTTGTAACGGCCTCAAATTCTGCAATAATATGATCTTTAATAGCCTTGATTTTTTCTTCTTTTGCCACTACCGTAATATTATCAGATCTATAGCCTTCCTTTTGCAACCGTTCAACTTTTGCTGTTGTTTTTTCAAGTGTAGGATAAGCTCCTAAGATTTTTTTCATTGATTCTCACACCTTTCATCTTCTATTTTTTCTTTATCATACCAAATAAAAGAACTGCTTCCAAAGATAACGCTTTCTTTATTTATGTTGGCTATTTCATGCTAGTTTGCCTTATACGATCGTTCATTTATCTAGTTACGATTGCTATTTTTAAAAAATTATAAGTGCTATAATAAAGAAACAAAATAAAATTGGTATAGAGAGAAATCATTATTTGATTTTAAAGGAGCGTACATATATGAAAGTGCAATTTTATAAACTTGGATTACTATCTTTTACCTCACTTGCAGTATTAAGTGCATGCGGAGATGCAGAACAAGAAAATACTGAAAACACTGGTGAAGAGCAGCAAGTTTTACATTTAGCCGCTGAATCAGAAATGGATACGATGGATACAACGATATCCACCACTAATTTCACACCGATGAATAATGTTTTTGAAGGCTTGGTTACCTATGATCTAGATGGCAACTTAGTTCCTGGGAATGCAGCTTCCATGCCTGAAGTATCAGAAGATGGACTGACTTATACGTTTACTCTTCAAGAAGACGCTAATTGGTCAAATGGGACTACTGTTACTGCAAATGATTTTGTTTTCGCTTGGAAAAGAATGGTAGATCCTGAAAATGGATCCGGATATGCCTATCTGTTTTCGGGTATCATAAAGAATGCTGAAGCTATTTTAAATGGTGAAGCAGAAGTTGATACATTAGGTGTTGTTGCCCTTGATGACAAAACGTTAAAAGTAACATTAGAAAAACCAGTTCCTTATTTTCTTGATGTCTTAACGATTCCCAGTTATTTCCCCCAAAACGAAGCTTTTGTGACCGAACAGGGTGAAAATTACGGATTAAATGCAGAAAATGCTATTTACAATGGTCCATTTACATTAGCTGACTGGGATTCTGCTTCAGGTGATTCTTGGAACTATCAAAAAAATGACGAATACTGGGGCAAAGATACTGTTAATTTAGATGAAATCACTACACAAGTTGTCAAAGAAGTCGGTACCGGACTTAACCTGTATGAATCTGGTACCCTGGATTCCATTTCTTTATCCGGTGATTTTGTTGCTCAATACACAGAAAATGCTGATTTTAAAACAAATGACAAAGCCTGGATTTATTATATTGAAGTCAACCATGAAGTACCCGAATTAGCGAATGAAAATATTCGCAAAGCTTTATCTTACGCTATCGATCGTCAAGGATTCACAGATAATGTTCTGTTAGATGGATCTCAACCTATTTTTGGGCATGTTCCAAACGGATTAGCTAAAAATCCAGAAACAGGCGTCGATTTCCGCGAAGACGCTGGAGATGTTGTGCAATCTGATGTAGAAACGGCTCAAGCAGCTTGGCAAGCAGGTCTGGAAGAATTAGACATGGATACTTTCTCGTTGGAGTTGACGACATCTGATTCTGAAGATAGTAAAAAATTAGCTGAATTCATTCAAAGTGAGTTACAAAATAATTTACCTGGTTTAACGATCGATATTCGTCAAATGCCCGATAACTCAAGACTGGACAATATTAAATCAGGAAACTACCAAATTGCTACTTCTTACTGGTTAGCTGATTTTGCAGATCCGATTAATTTTGTCGAACGTTTTGACACAGATATTAACCGCGGCAATTACTCCTTCGAAGATATCGATGCACTCGTGGATCAAAGCAACCAACAATATGATGATGCCTCAGCAAGATGGAATACATTGATCGAGATTGAAAAAACAGCTTTAGGCGAACATTATGTCGATGTTCCAATTTATCAAACAGCTGAAGCTTACCTTGAAAAGCCTTATGTAAAAGATATTTATCGTCCTGTATTTGGCAGCAGAAGTTTTAAATATGCTTCCATCGATGATACTCAAAAAGAGTAAAGCAATTTGTAAATAACCTAAAAAAAGTTAACTTTCACTTAAGTGAAAGTTAACTTTTTTAGGTTAAAATCATTATTCAAAAATAATTTATATTTTTCTGATTTGTCAAATTAAGCTATACAAAATATCTTCATCCATGTAACTCATAAAAACTTCCAGCGGTGTTTGGTAATTTAATGACTTTCTTGGAATTATATTCCGTTTGTGTGCAACAGACGATACGAAAGCCTGATCAACTTCGTTGAAATCCATTTCTTTTGGCAATCCATCTTTTCGAAGAAGCCCATTAGAATTCTCGTTTAAAGCTCGTTGTGAAGGCGTTCCAGGGTCAGCGAAGTAGATAGCGACATCATGCTGGTTGCACAAAGATTTCCAGTTGGAGAACTCCTTACCGCAATCAAAAGTAATTGATTTGAATAATTTTTTTGGTATGGATTGGAACCATTGATTCATAGCACTCTCAATGTCGCAGGCTTTACGCCCTTTGGGCTTTAAGGTAATGATAGCTTTCGATAAAATCTCTACTAGAGTAATGACCGCACTTTTGTGGCGGACACCTACAATGGTATCTCCTTCGATATGACCAAATTCTTCTTTAAATGTTGGATAATCTATTATTCTTTCAGAGATATTTCGTTTATAAGCTTGTCTACCTCTACGTTCTTGATGTCCGTTAGGCTTTCTTTTCCCTTTCATTGGAAGGGTAGCTTCATCGAATGTTTTTTCTTTAAATTGTCTATAAAGTGTTCGTACGGAACAGTCTATTGTCATTTCTTTACGGCCAATAATGACATCAGGCGTCCAGCCTTCAGCTACTTTTTCCTTGATATAAAGATGTTGTTCTTCTGGTAAAACAACTTTTTCGCGTCCACACTGCTTCTTGTTTTTCTTATACCGTAGGTAATACTCGAAAGCTGTATGTCCTGCTCTGAAGAACCTGATAACATTATTAATCGGTGTTCGAGTACGATTCAAGTAAGCAGCTATTTTAGCAACTGGAATACCTTGATGGTAATAAGCTTCTATCATCACTAGTTCATCCATGGTAATATGGGTATAGGTCATTTGTGATCACTCCTTGTTTTCTATGGTTGGAAATACAATTAGAGTGTATCACGAATGGCTTTTTTATTTGTATAGCTTAATCTTACAATCCACGTTTTATTAAAGCTTTTCCTATATACTCAATTTACAACTTATTTTAAGAAGAGCATTCAATGAAATTAAAAATTGTAACCGATTCAACTGTCGAATTAACCGATGAAGAAGTAGCTCGTTATGGTATTCAGATTATCCCGTTATCTTCTATGATCGACAACGTGGTCTATCATGATGATATTGAGATAACAAATGAAGAATTTCTACAGAAAATGAAACAATCACCTGAGCTGCCGAAATCCTCTCAACCACCTGTTGGGAAATTTTTAGCTACCTATAATGCTTTAACGGCTGATGGAAGTGAAGTTTTGTCTATTCATGTAACCGAAACATTGAGCGGGACTGTCCATTCAGCACATCAAGCAGCAGCATTAGCTGATGGTAAAGTAACGGTCGTCGATTCTCAATTTTGTGCTCGCGGTATGGCTTTTCAAGTCCTTGCAGCAGCCGAATTTGCAAACCTTGCTTCATCAACAGAAGAGATGCTCGATCATTTAGAAAACGTAAAATCTAGAACGATACTTTATATCAGCATCGTAAATCTTGAAAATATGATAAAAGGCGGCAGAATAGGTAAAACGATGGGCAAACTGACTTCCCTAATGGATATCAAAGCAACTTTACAAATGACAGATGGAAAACTCCATTCCGATTCAAAAGGACGTGGAACGAAATCAATTGTAAAACGCTATAAGGCAATTTGCCAAACCTTACATGATGCTCCAAAAAAGGTAAGCGCTATCGGATTTACACATGTTGGAATGAGCGATTACTCGACTACTATTTTAGAAATGTTAAAAACGACTTTCCCCCATATTGAACCTATGGTGTCTTATGCAAGTCCTAGTGTGATGACTCATGCTGGTCCTGAAGCCGTCTCTGTCCAATTTTTATTAGAAAAATAAGTAAGCACTGTCTATTTGACACAGAATCAACCTTAGTACTAAATGTAATCCTCTATTTATGATTCAGGTATATAGAGTCTATATTTTTAGGTGTTAATAGATTCGTTTGATCACTTACCTGGAATTTCTTTTAGAACACCGACACCATTTAGTAAACAATCGATATATATACAGCCAAAAAAATCTGTTCATCAGTATCCTGATAAACAGATTTTTTTTATTTAGTTTTTTAATTGTTTTCGGTCGTTATAAAATTCTTTATACGCCATATAACTTGCTATGACGGATGCGATACTTGTTGTGGATAATAGCATAAACGTTACCATGATTTGATATTTGATGGCGCGCGTTGGATCCACACCGGCAAACATCAAGCCGGACATCATACCTGGTAAACTAACAATACCAATTGTTTTTGCTGAATCAATGGTCGGTGACATTCCAGCACGAATACTATCACGCACAATTGAAACGGAAGCCTGTTTTAGATCTGCTCCTAAAGCTAACTTCTCTAAGACCTGCTGGCGTTGATCGGTAAATTTTGCATTCAAGTTTCGGTAAGCGATGCCGATCGCAATCATTGAATTACTGGCGATCATTCCTGTAATAGGTATCACTTGCGAAGGAATAAATAGAACAGAACCCGATAATATTAAAACGAGCAACGTTAGACCTGTTGCAGTAAAGATGGCAATAAAAGAGATTTTAAATGCATTTGATATCCCTTTGCTCCTCTTACCTGCGTTAAAAGAAGCATTAAAAATAATCACTAAAACAAGTGCTAATGTCACAATAACATTATTCAACTCAAAGACGTAACCTAATAAATAACCAACTGCAAATAACTGGATAACAGCCCGAAAAACACTTATAAGAATATCTTTACCTAAACCTAATTTTTCTTTGTAAACGATTAGCAGTGCTATCCCAACTAGCGCTGTTGCAAAGAATAACGAGGTATTGTTTATTGCTAGATTCATTTAGCTTCCTCCATTTCTCCATCGACCAAATGAATGACTCGATTTGACAAGTCGATTTCTGTCTGATTATGTGTCACCCATAATACTGTGACACCACGCTCTTCGTTTATGGTACGGATCAACTTACGAATAATTTCTTGGTTCGCTGAATCTAAAGCACTTGTAACTTCATCTAACAACAATATTTCAGGTAAAAATAATAGATTACGAATCAATGCTATCCGCTGCTTTTCCCCACCAGACAAAGTCGTTACTTGTTTAGTCAGATACTCTTCCCCTAAACCGACTTCATTTAAAGCCGAAACAGCTTTTTGTTCATCAAAAGTTTGATTTCTGATTTCATATGGAAAGGCTAAATTATCTTTTACAGTCTCTCCAAAGAGGGTGGCTGTTTGAAAAGAATAAGAAACTTCTTTTCGATAAACAGTTGGTTCATACTCTTCAATGCGTTTATTTTGATACAGGATATCTCCCGAAGTTTGTGATACCATAGAAGCAATGATTTTTAACAAGGTGCTTTTGCCACTTCCAGAAGGTCCAGTGATCGTCACAAATTCGCCTTTTTCGACTGAAAAATCAATACCTTTCAGAATGACTTTCCCATCTGTTTCGTAGCCTAACTGGTCGATCTTTAATAACGGTACATTCATTTATTTTCCTCCCAGAATCATTCTTATTTATGTATCGCTAAAGAATAACCACTATTTCTATTTGTAACAATTATTTATTTATAATAATTATAAATAAAACGAATGTTTATGTCAATTAAAATTCAGAATACCAAAAAAACTGCCTAATCTCAAGAGAGGAGGCAGTTTTTTGTATCTTTTAATCATTTTCTACAGATAAGAATTCCCCAGTTTCAGCGTTTAAATGAACATCTACTTCGTTATTTCCTTCTTCAAATTCTCCTGTAAACAATGGTATATTCGTATCCTCATCTGCTTCTAAATTCCAAGAAAGAAGGACTGCATTCGGAGCTTCTTCCTCCGATTTTGCAATCAATTCATTAATGGTCATTAAATTGTCTACTGCTAATTCTTGATCATCAAAGTCTGGATCTTTCTTCTCTATGTTATTTTTTGTTTCTACTCCATTTTCAGCATTTACTTCCCATTCAATTTCTTGCATATCATCGAAACCACTGATTTCAAATGTATACTTACCAAAATCCTTGTCAAAATCAACTGAAGAGATAACTGCATTTGGATAAGCTTCCTGGAAATCAGCAACAGCTTGTTCATACGTTACGGAGAAAGTTTTACCATCAAAGTTTTTTGATGTAGAACTAACATCATCTGATCCTGTTGTTGTTGAACTTTCCATTGAACTAGCGGTTGATTCTGATGTTGAATTTATGGAATCATCTGTAGGCGCTTCTGCATTGCCACAAGCTGATAAGAGTATCAAAGCAATTCCACTGACTGATCCTGCTTTTATTGTTGTTAACAGGGTCTCACCTTCTCTTATTAATTCTATAGTACCAAACTAACTAAAACATGGTATTTTATGGCTTCCATTATAGTAGGAATCAATTTTAAATTGTTATTTTAACCGGCTTTAAGCTGATCACTAGATTCTTCTCACAAAGAGAACCGTGTTACCTTTTCTCAAGTTCTGCTTTCAAAAAGTTCGCCAACTTTAACATGGCATACTTTTCAGCAATTTTTTCAGCATCTGCATTATAATTTGTATTTGTATTTACATCATAGGCATAGGCTTCTCCGTTTGCATCAAATATAAATTCAATGGCCGCTACATCAATTTCTTGTTCTTTTAGAAACTGCTCATACAAATCAACTTGTTCACTTGGCAGGGAATCAATGATCGTAAACTTGTTAGTCGCTGGTATATCACCGATTTGGCAGCTGTCTGCTGGACACAACTCAAATCCATCGCTTGAATCAACTTTTACGGCATAGAAGAATTTTCCACCGATAAATTCAGAACGGACGATCGTTCCATCAGCCGGTTTGATGTATTCTTGGATCAAACTGATTCCATCAATTGAATCTTCAAATCCCAGTCCATAAACATAGGCTTTTAATTCTGCGATCGAATTTAATAAACGGACACCTAATCCTTTACCGGCACGATTATGCTTGATGATGAAAGGAAATTGATTTAATTTTTCAGCTGCTTTAAGAATCTGTTCTTTACCAACTGCTCCGTATGTTTCAGGTGTTTGGATACCATTTTTTTGTAAAGCTAAGTGTTGTTTCAGCTTGCTGACTTCTAATTCAATCGCTTTTGTCCCATTAAATACAACGGCATCACGACTTTCCAGCCAAGTCAAAAGATTATCCGTTAACTCAGGTGCGTAACGGTGGCCACGTGTATGCGAAGAAGCACTCATACGGTTATAGAAAATTCCTTCCGGCGGTTCTGCTTGAATATCGATCATGCCATCAGATAGATCCCACAACGCATAAGGTGCATTGATTTCATCCAGTTGTGCTGTCAGATGTCTTGTCCAATCATTATTTTCATGAATAACATAAATTTTTTTCATTTTATCTTCTCCTCGTCTTTTTTAAATTGCTTTATTTTTATTCATTCATTTCAGTCGCTGTTTTTTTGTAGTCTACTGTTTTATTGTATACAAACGCATCTTCAGATTGAGCAATCAGGACTGGGGCTAAAGCGTTCCCTATCACATTGACTGCAGAACGACCCATATTGATAAAGAAATCAACTGAAACCATTAGCGCTACTCCCTCAGCAGGTAAACCAAGTTGTGTTGCTGCTGCTAACAATACCACTACTGCCCCTGATGGAACAGTTGCGATTCCCTTGGTAATGACCGTTAAAAATAAAACGAGTGCAACAATTTCGCCGAATCCTAAAGTCACATCATACATATTAACAATAAACATCGTAGCCAAACTAATGTAAACACCTGCTCCATCGAGATTAAATGAATAGCCTAGTGGTGTTACAAACGAAGAAACTGATGGTGAAACACCAAATTTCTTTAAGCGGTCAATTAAAGAAGGCAAGACCACACTTGAACTTCCTGTCGTAAACACAACTACGACTAAATCGCTGATTTCTTTTAGCATTGTAAAGTAAGAAACATGGAAAAACCAAGCAATGATTGGAAAGATAATCAAAATAACGATCATGAATGCTAGGTACGTAAATAAGACAAATTGTCCTAAAGAAAATAGATTTTCTATCCCATACGCTGCTATATCATAGGCCAAAAATCCAAATACCCCAATGGGTGCAAAAGAAATCGCATAATCAACCATTTTAAACATCGCTTGAGACCACGATTCAAAAAAAGTAATGACCGGTTTTCCTTTTTCACCTATCGATACTAAAGCTAGTCCAAGAAAAATCCCAAAAAAGATGATTGGCAATAGATTTCCATCTGCAAAGGCTTGAAATAGATTACTTGGTACAATACTCAGAAAAAAGCTTTGAAAGTCAATTCCGCTTGCGATACCATCAAGCGACTCAATCGAAACGGCTCCAGTTTGAAAATTGCTGCCGATCCCGGTCCATTTTCCAGCTAAAACACTGAGAATGATCAGACCTGTCGTTACAGAAAAGAAATAAATAAAAGACTTTCCTGCTACTTTTCCAAAACTTTTTGTGTCACTGATATTGACTATCGCTAAAATAATAACTGGAAAAATAAGCGGCACAATGATCATTTGAATCAAATTCATAAAAATCGTACCGAGTATTTCTAGTTGGAGACCCGTTGTTTTGCTGAAATAGCCTACAAGTATACCCGCTAATCCACCAATAACAACTTGTAACATAAGACTTGGTTTCTTTATCTTTCTTTTATTTACTGACATTTTTTATTTTCCTCCTAGTCGATCGATTATTGTGCACAAAAAAAGTGCATGAGTTGTTTACACTCATGCACAGTTGATCCATCTTTAAAATAAATTAGAAGAGTCCACCCCTGAACAAAAACAGGCTTTTTTCTTATAATTGATCATAGAGCTAACATTGATTTATTCAATCAGAAAGAAGCCCTATGAAAAGATGATTGCTGATAACATGAGTGGTTCATACAACATGGACAACACAACATGCTTAAACAGTTCATCTTTTTCATTATGGCTTCCTCCTTTTTTTAGTTTATTTTTTCTTTAACGGTGAGCGCTCACCTATTTAAAGTAAGCTCATTGTAACAATGTGAAAATTCATTGTCAACTGTCAATTTTATATTTTGGTCCTATAATTTTTCTAGTATTACCTTTTCTTGCAGATTCTGAGCATCTTTCACACTAAATGTCGTACTGTCATCGTGCTGTACTTTGCTGGCTGAACAAGCAGTAGCCATCGTCAATGCTTCAGCAAAGGTTTTTTGCTGCGTTAAGGAAGCTAAAAAAGAACCTACAAAACAATCCCCTGCTCCAGTATCATTTTTAACAACCACGACTGGAGGAGTGATTTGATAAAACTCATTTTTATGCCCGCATAAACTGCCTGCTCCGCCTTGCGATACGATAACGTAATCAATCGTTTTGGTTAGTTCTTTTACCGTATCTAACAGCGACCTGCCTTGCTCAGCAATTTCTAGTATTTCAAATCGGTTTGGTTTAATAAAATTTATACCTGCTTTTACTGCCGCTTTTAAAGCCTCTCCTGAGAGATCACAAGCAATAAAACAGCCTATCTTATTTAACAAGTTTATTAATTTTTCTAAATCCTCAATTTCAAAACCTGGAGGCATGGAACCAGCAATCAACACTGTATCCTCAGCTTCGACTTTTTCCTCAATTTTATCGAATAATAACGATTTATCATAGTTTGATACAGCATATCCTTTTTCGGTGATCAAAATACTGCCGCTAACGTCTTTTTCTAAAAGAACATAACTTTCCCTAGTTGGTTTACCATAAACTTCAACAAGATCATGATTAATGCCCTTCTCTTCTAGTATCTTTTCAAGTTTCCTTTTATTGGTTGTTCCACAAAATCCTAATGCTTGATTTTCCACACCTAATTTACTCATCGCATAAGAGCCATGATGCCCTTTGCCACCTAAGTCATATGCGATACGATCCAAACGATTGTTCTTCTCCTTTGTCAACTTCCCTCCAAGATACAATAATCGGTCAATTGTCGGGTTTAATGTAATGGTATAAATCATTTGATAACCCCCTCTTTTTTAAAGCTGATACTATCATTTTGCTGCAAAATACTCATATATTTTTATTATACCATTTAACTAAAATGGTCCATAAAAAAAACCACTATTAAAAGTGGTTTCACTGAAATACTTTGGTTTCATAATTTTTTCAATACAAACAAATTAGTTCAATCAATTTTCAACATTTGTGCATTTATTGCAACAATGATTGTACTCAACGACATTACAATTGCACCTATAGCTGGCGTGATCAAAATATTTTGATTGATTAAAACGCCTGCTGCTAGTGGGATAGCAATCACATTATACCCGGCTGCCCATACAAAATTTTCAACCATTTTTTTATGGCTGGCTTTAGATAATTTAATAATATTCAATACATCTACCGGATTGCTATTCACTAAAATAATATCTGCTGTTTCAATAGCGACATCTGTACCTGCTCCTATTGCTATCCCAACATCAGACTCCGCTAATGCCGGAGCATCATTGATTCCGTCTCCGATCATGGCGACCCTTTTACCATCTTTTTTTAATTCAGATACATTCTTAGACTTTTCATGAGGAAGAACTTCAGCGATCACTTGTGAAAGTCCCAATTTATCACCTACATAATTAGCTACTCGTTTGTTATCTCCTGTCATCATAATGGTCTCAATACCTAACTCATTCAACTGTTTGATTACTTTATAAGAGGATTCCCTGATGATATCAGCTAATGCGATCATTCCTTGCAATTTATTGTTTTTCAAGACAAACACGACTGTTTTCCCTTGTTGAGCCATTGCTTCATAGCTTTTTTCATCAAATGAAATTTGATCGTTTTTCATGGCTCCTGGGCTGACAACTGAAACTTCCGTATCTTTTACAGTCGCTGTTAATCCTTTGCCCGCTAGATTACGGTAATTTTTAACATCATAGATTTCTAATCCACGTTCTTTTCCTGCTTTAACAATACCTTTAGCAATTGGATGATCCGATTGTGTCTCAACTGAATAAGCTAACGTTAATAACTCAGATTCGCTTACACCTTCAGCAGGTTGAATGTCTGTTACACCAAAATTACCTTCTGTCAACGTACCTGTTTTATCAAAAACGATTTTATCGATCTTATATGCTCCTTCAAAAGCGATCCGATTGCGGATCAACAAACCTTTACTAGCTGCAATCGAAGTTGATCTTGAAGTAACTAAAGGACCTGCTAGTCCCAATGCGTGTGGACAAGCAATGATCAAGACTGTCACCATCCGTTCTAAAGCAAACTCGAAATCACCAGTGACCGACCAATAGATAAGCGTAACTATACCAGTTACAACAGCTACATAGAAGAGCCATTTAGCTGCGATATCAGCAAATCCTTGCGCTTTAGATTTTGTGGTCTCAGCCTCTCGGACTAACTGGATAACTTGAGAAAGATAAGTATCATTCCCAATTTTATTTACTTCAATTTTCAAAACGCCTTCACCATTTACGGATGCACCGATCACATTCATTCCGGGGTCTTTCTCTACTGGTACAGATTCTCCAGTCAGCATCGATTCATCTACAGTAGATGAGCCTTCATAAATACTGCCATCTAGAGGGATCTTTTCACCTGACTTGACAAGGATTTTATCCCCAGGTTTTAAATCTTCTACTGTTACTTCAATAATATTGCCTTTTTCATCAATTTTGTGTGCTTCTTTTGGCATTAATTTAATTAGTGCTTCTAAGGCTTTTGAAGCTCCCATGATCGACTTCATTTCGATCCAATGTCCAAGTAGCATGATAGCAATTAAAGTAGCCAATTCAAAGAAGAAATCACTACCTGAAATAAAGAACGTGGTCAACGTACTATAGAAATATGCTGTAATGATCGCTAACGAAATCAGCATCATCATTGCTGGGGTTCGCGCTTTCAGCTCACTCCATGCTCCTGTCAGGAATGGTTTCCCACCATAGAAAAAAAGAATGGTTGAGAGAACAAACAATAGGATGTCACTTCCTAAAAATTGAATATCATATCCAAAAAGCATTTGGAACATTGGCGATAAAATAGAAATAGGAACTGCTAGAATCAATGAGACCCAAAATCTCTTTTTAAAATCTTCGATCATCATTGCGTGATGTCCCGAATGCCCGCCATTATGGTTCATACTGCTATGGTCTATGTCGCTGTGATCCATTTCGCTGTGGTCCATTTCGCTGTAATCCATTTCGCTGTGGTCCATTTCGCTGTGGTCCATACCGCCATGATCCATATCATTGTGATCCTCATGATTTGTTTGCTCTTTGTATTTTGCCATATCTATCTCTCCTTCTTCTATTCCTTAATTTCGTTTACGTTTGTAATCATATCACTTTTAACTTTATACTTATTAAATAAAATTGTCAAGAATAGTCTTCTTATAAATGACTTTTCAGTCTACTACTATATATATATAGTACATAAAAACTATTATACATACCAACATTCGCGTTCTACGTTAAAACCATCGTTGAAGCATCTAATGGTAATAATGAGTGGCTTTTTTGATTTAATGCATTTTTTTACCTTATCAAATACTTTTAACTACAAAAAAACTCTTTACCTTTTAGGCAAAGAGTTTTCTACTTTAGCTTAAACATTTCCGACTGGTTTTACTTTTAGTAAATACAGATCTTCTTTAATAAATAACGTCATAATGAAGGCTGCCAGCGAGAACAGTCCTACTAATTTGAAGACCATTTGAAACCCTGCTAAATCAGATAATTCAGGTGATAAATGCTGTGTTGCACCATTTTGAGAAGCAATTGTCATCACAACGACGAACAGAGCCGTTCCCATTGAACCCGCTAATTGGCGTTGGGTATTGAACATTGCTGAAGCATGTGAAGCTAAGGCTAAAGGCACCGCGTTGAAAGCAGCTGTTTGGATGGGCATCAAAGTTAATGAGAACCCTAATGAACGAACTATTTGAAGTAAAACAATGTATTTGATGGGTGTATTAAGATCAATTAATCCTATAATAAAGGTTCCGATAGTGACTAATACTAACCCACTCATGGCTAACCTTTTAGAACCATATTTATCAAACATTCTGCCAGTTATCGGACTCATGATAGCCATCACGATTGATCCAGGTAATAGGACCATTCCTGATTCCATCGGTGTCATCCCGCGCATTGTTTGGAAATAAATCGGCAACAACATGATTGCTCCGTACATCCCTGCTGTTAACACAAATGAAATAATAAGATTTAATCGGAATCCTTTGTATTTAAAAATACTGAAATTCAGTAATGGTTCTTTTGAACGATTGGAACGATTGACCAATAGAACTAAAGAAACAACCCCAATAATTAAAGGCAAAGCCACATTAGCGCTTATAAAGTTATTTGAAGATGCATTACTAAGTCCAAATAGTAATCCGCCAAAACCTAATGTTGAATAGATGACACTGATTCCATCTAGTTTAGGTCGACTTGTTTCTCCAACATTTTTTAAAATGAAGAAGGCAACCACAACATCTATAATAGCAAATGGTAAAATGAAATAGAACAACATATTCCATTGGTAATTTTGCACTACCCACCCTGAAAATGTCGGTCCAATAGCTGGAGCGAAATTCATCGCTAGACCAATCAGTCCCATCGCTGAACCTCTTTTTTCAATTGGAAAAAGGTACAATATAACAATCATTTGTAATGGCAAGATGATGCCTGCTCCGATTGCCTGAATCATTCGTCCAATGATCAGTACTCCGTAGATATTAGAAGTTGCCGCCACAAAAGTACCAATTGAAAAGACGATCATCGAAAACAGGTACAATTGACGGGTTGTAAAGCGGTTAACAAGATAGGCCGTGATAGGTACCATGATCCCATTGATCAGCATGTATGCAGTTGTTAACCATTGCCCTTGAGTCGCTGTGATCGAAAATTCTTTCATAATACTCGGTAGGGCGGTACTCATAAGCGTTTGATTTAATATGGTCACAAAGGACCCCATTAAAATAACTCCTAAAATAGACCCGACTTGTGTGAATGACATATTTTGATTTTCTGCTTGAATCATTACTTTTTTTCCCCTTTATTAAATTTTTAAATCTGTTTTTTTCTGCGAATCAATCATTCGAAGGGTAAATACTTTGCAATAGCTTATCTTTTTAATTTAAATTATGAAATGCTATACTAATCATTGAAAGGTTTATTACCCATTCACTGGGTTGACCTCTCTTATTTATTATTTTCTTAAAACTAATCTAAGGAGCTGAACTAATGCAAAAAGAACAATTCGAACGAATGAAGAACGGAAGAGGTTTTATTGCAGCATTGGACCAAAGCGGTGGAAGTACTCCGAAAGCTTTAGAAATTTATGGCATAGCACCTGACACTTATTCAAACGAAGCTGAAATGTTCGACTTAGTTCATGATATGCGGACTCGTCTGATGACTTCTGCAGCTTTTAATTCTGACTCGATCTTAGGAGCTATTTTATTTGAACAAACAATGGATCGCAAAGTTGAAGACCTTTATACAGCTGATTATTTATGGGAGAAGAAAGGCATAGTCCCTTTCTTGAAAGTCGATAAAGGATTAGCAGAAGAAACTGATGGTGTTCAGCTAATGAAACCTAATCCTGACCTAGATGAATTATTGCAAAGAGCTGCTGAACGTCATATTTTCGGAACAAAGATGCGCTCATTAATTAAAGAGGCAAACCCTGAAGCAATTAAGCAAGTCGTTGACCAACAATTTGACGTTGCTAAACAAATTATTGCTGCCGGACTTGTACCAATTATTGAACCAGAAGTAGATATCAACAGTAAAGATAAGGAAAAGTCTGAAGTTCTCTTGAAAGAGGAGATTTTGAAACAGCTAGATGCCTTAAACGAATCAGCTAACATCATATTAAAACTATCGATTCCAACAATTGCTGATTTTTATAAAGAATTGATCGATCATCCTAGAGTTATACGAGTAGTAGCTCTTTCTGGTGGCTATACCCGTGAGAAAGCAAATAGAGCTTTGTCAAGTAATCATGGGCTGATTGCTAGTTTTTCAAGAGCATTATCCGAGGGTTTAAGTGCTAGTCAGTCAGATGTGGATTACAATGCAATGTTAAAAGAATCTATCAAACAAATTTATAATGCTTCAATCACTTAATAATCAGTGCTCGGAAGCTAAACAATAAACACAACGTATAGTAATAGAGGAAAGTCCTCTAGCTTATACGTTGTGTTTTCACTTTAACAGTATACTCTTGTTTACATAATAAATCAAAATATTTTACTTTTCTTTATTTTTATAATTATTTTGAGATCCATTGAACTCATAGCTTACTGTTATCCTTATTCCAGCCTTCCAACATCATATCAAATTCTTCGATTGGTTCTGGTCCCCGCATAACATTTTTTTGAACGGTAAAAACACCTTTTTTACTTACTTTAGTTTCCCATCTTACCAACTGGACTTCTCCTCCGGTTATTTCAATTCCGGTAATGCTCGTGGGGTAAACACAGCAACCCGTGTTGAAGTAAGGAAGGTCCTTATTTTTCGGGTATTTAAAACGGTGTGTGTGGCCGCAAATAAGCATTATTTTATTTTTCTTGATCCATTTATTGAAATTTCGCTCGATTTTATGTCGTTTTGCTACATTTTTTACCGGACTTGTAGGATTTCGAATGCCAAACCCATGCAAAAAACGCCAAAAGAATTTTAATGATAACATCGTGAAAAAAGCAAATTGATCATTTGGCGCATCACCTTGGTGGCCATGTACGGTCAAAATTTCTTGTCCTGTTTTTTTATACCTCAACACCATTGCTTCAATAGGTTTAAGTCCCTTTAAAAAATCAAAAAATTCCTCTGTGTATTCATCATAATTTGTATAATAATTATCTTTTACAAATTTAGGATTCTTTAAAGCAATATCATGATTGCCATACAATTTTATTAGGCGATCGTCATCAAAAAACTGTTTGATAACATCATATACTTCTCTATGTGCATTTTTTGTGAAAGTAAAATCAGAATACTCTAATAGTTCGTCTCCATCTCCAGCCTCTACATAAGTAAACCTATTTTTATAATAATATTTTAAAGCATGCAAGTAGATATTTCGGTTTCGCGTGAACTCATCGGTTATGTTTCCATTACCGCGATGGACATCACTAAAAAATATATAATTAGAATTCTCATCAAACTCTTCTACTCTAGCGTTTTTGTATGCTTCCGTTAACTTTCTGTCTGTAAACATTTTTTCCACCTCATAATTAATTGTCACTCTTTTTCATGAGCAACCGAATTGTTAGCCTTGTTAACAGTATACTTTATCTAGTCTGGTAAAAAAAATAATTGTTGCTATATTGCTAAAACTGGACAACTAATAGCTGAAATTTTAATTAGGTTTGGATCCATTCCATGGCTGCAAGCAACTACTCTTCCTACAGAATTTCCAACTAAGTGATTAAACTAATCTATTTTGGTATAAAAAAATAGGTGCAAATGAATTTCTTCATCCACACCAAAAATTGTGTTGCCTCTTTAACAGCGTCTAGACGACAGGGCTATTTTGATCTACTTAACTATTTTCAACTACTTGTTGAAATTTCCTGTGCAACTCATCCATGACAACAAACCTTGCCTCACGAATTACTTCTTTCCCCTCAGCAAATAACAATAAAGCAGGAACAGTAAACACCGTAAATTGGCCGGCAACTTCAGGAACGTCATCTGCACTGACCTGAATAGGTTTGATAGTTGGAAATTCTTCCAACATTTCTTGTACTTGTGGTTGAACAGCGTGGCAAACACCACAATTTTTTCTTGAAATATAAACGAAAGCAAGCGCGTTTTCATCTATTAAACGTAAAACTTGATCTATGGATGTTGCTTGAGGAAATGTATTCATTTTTTTCATTCTTCTTTCTATGAGTTGATTGTTTATTTATTTTAATCAAGTAAGATAGTCTTCTTTGAGGATGGAGTAGTAGACATCATCTACATAGCGTTCTTTGTGGATTCTATTTTTTCTTAACGTTCCTTCATATGTCATCCCAAGACGCTTTAAAACTTTTCCAGAAACTAGATTTTCACTATCATGACAAGCATAAATTCGTTCCAATCCTAATTTTTCAAATCCTAACTCAAGTATTAATTTTCCTGCTTCTGTTACATACCCGTTTCCCCAAAAACTTTTATTTAATGTGTAGCCAATTTCCGCACTATTGTGTTCTTCTTTCAACCTTATATCAATTGTGCCAATCATTTTCCCAGTTTTTTTCAATTGAATAGCATACTTTCCAAGTGGCTCTTTCATGAAATAATTGGCAATATTTTTTTTCGTTTCTGCTAAATTTCCATGTTTTTCGAAAACAAATTTAACAGTTTCATCATCAGAAGCATATTCATACATATCCGCTGCATCTTCCAATGTCATCGGCCGTAATAGGATCCGCTCTCCACCTAAATAGCTGCAAAGACTTAATTGGTATATTTTTTCTTCCATAATAAATCCCCCACTTTATCCTAACTACTACTTTCAATTTAGTTAGACAGATAGATTCATTCGTTAGATTTAAAAGATTTAAACCATCTTTTGTATAAGAACTTAGGATTGTTCATCCACTTACATTTTGTAAGTTATTTAATATTATGCCACAGATCAAAAGGTATTTCAAGCGGAAACACTTCAAGTTAAGCATCTCTTTCATAACATTAGAAAAATTTGTAAGACTAACTATTTTCTTAAATAAAAACAGCCAGTCAATAGACAATAACTTTTGTGCTATTCCGTTATTTCAACGGCATGAATAAAAAGTCGTCCGTCATTAACATCGTAATTACAAGTAACCAGCGTTAAAATCTTATCTTCTGGGGAAACAGGAGTATCGGTTAGGAAAATAGATTCATTTTTTAAGGTGTCAACAAAATCAGGAAATTCATTATCTTTAAAGGACACATCGAGGAATTTAGGATCAGCATCAGACGGGTGCACGGAAAAAATTTTATAGGTTCGTTCTGTGAAGGCATCGGTAAAAATAAATTGAGAATTATCAGTTAAAAAATCTTCTGATAGATATTGATCTAAATCCTTGAACATTTGGCCGTATTTAGCGTAATGCCCATAAATAATGGTGTGTTTATCTATGCCCATACCGACGTTTCGATAATCCATGAATACTGCTCCTAAAACATCTTCTTCTTTGTAAAAATTATGTTTTAAATAATACTCATTATCGGTTCCGCGTACAACAGGATAATCAATAACGGTATTACCGATATTTAACCAACCAACATAATCAGAATTAAGCAGGTAATGATCTGTTGCCGTATTTTTTTCAAACACCATTTCTTCTACAATGTTTTTTTCGGTATCTATTTTTGTAGTAGGTACAACTTCTTTTGGGACCACATTTTCTTTAGGCGTTGATTGAACTAAAACACTCTCTGGAACTTTGACCTCTTTGCGTTGAGCCGTTACCATGTTGTAATAATAAGCACTCTGTACCACTAGCAAACCTGATAAAATCGCTACCCAATATTTTTTTTTCATATATATACCTCCATTTTCTTTTTCCTCGGAGTTATCTTTTGACATCGATTACATTATGATGATATTATAACTTATGTAGACAGAGATAACAAAATATAACTTTGTCACAAAGGAGATGGATAGAAATGAAAAAGTTTTCGAAGATTGCATTTTCCCTTGTCACTCTGCTGTTACTATCGCCAATTTTTGCCGCAACTGCTAATGCAGAAAGTCATGTTACAGATGACGTAGTCGGTGTCGCTCTAGGTAACCCTGATTTCAGTATCCTTGTGTCCGCTCTTCAAAAAGCTGAACTAGTTGAAACACTTCAAGGAGATGGCCCATTTACTGTATTTGCACCAACTAATGCAGCATTTGAAAAGCTATTAACGGAATTAGATATTACAGCAGAAGAATTGCTGGCACAACCTGACTTGGCAAAAGTTCTTACCTATCATGTTGTTTCTGGAAAAGTTTTGGCTTCTGATTTAACAGATGGAATGACAGCACCAACTGTAAATGGCGAAGAGTTGACGTTTGATCTTTCAGGAGATCCAATGGTCAATAAATCTATGATCACTCAAACTGATATTGAAGCAACAAACGGTGTTGTCCATGTTATTGATACTGTTTTAGTTCCTTCAGACTTTACATTACAAGAAGTTGATATGGAAGAAGCAACAGTTGCAAAAACAGGACTTGAAAGTAGTGCACCAATTCTTGTAGCTATGCTTGTTACAGCTGGTGCAATTATTTTTATGGTTATCAAAAAGAAAGAAGCATAAACTAAATGACATGAGTTACCCTAGTCAACTGGGCCATTTAAAATGGCTAACTGTTTGGACTAAAAAAATAGTGTTGGTGAGTAAACAAACTCAGCAACACTATTTTTATTGTCTTTAGAATCATAAATAGCAAAAACGGGATGTTTTCTATGCTATTATTTTAACTAAAATTCTTCCTTTCATTTTACCTGCTATGATTTTAGAAAAAGATTCTGGCAATTCTTCGAGTGTGACTTGATGATCGATCATACGCTCCAGTTGTTCTGGTTTCATATCCGTTGCAAGACGATCCCACAATGCCATTCGTTTGGTCAACTCAAAATCAACTGAATTAATTCCATAGATACCGATTCCTCGTAAAATAAATGGCAATACGGTAGATTCAAACTTTACCCCTCCTGCATTTCCACTTAAAGCAACTGCACCATTTAGGGCAAGTTGCGCAAGGTAATCGGAAAGGTACTCTCCTCCAACAGGGTCGATTACTGCCTGCCATCTTTGCTTAGCTAATGGCTTGCGTTTTTCTAAATGCGCCTCATCTGGGTGGATTACTCTGTTCGCACCAATAGCTATTAAATAATCCTGTTGTGCTATTTTTTTACGCGATTCAGCTTCAACAGAGTAACCCAATTTAGAAAGCATTTGAATAGCCATACTGCCGACTCCTCCAGTAGCACCTCGCACAAGAACGGGAAGCATGTTTGTTTCTAATCCATTTTTCTCTAAAGCCTGAACAGATTGTCCAGCTGTAAAACCAGCTGTTCCGATGATCATTGCTTCTTTTAAGCTTAGACCTTGCGGCAACTTCACTACCCATTCTTTTGGAACACGAACATATTCACTAAATCCACCAAAATGATTGATGCCTAAACCGTAACTCGTTACAATGACACTCTCACCGATTGGATGATCTTCTGTTGTAGACTCTACTACCTCACCACTCAGATCAATTCCCAGAACGATTGGATAAGAGCGGATAACTCCGCTTTTACTATTTGTCGCTGCAAGTGCATCTTTGTAATTCACACTAGAATAATGCACTTTGATAAGTACTTCTCCTGGTGGCAAATCATTTTTTGACAACACTTTTACTTCTGTTACAACTTCTCCTGCTTCATTTACATCAGCCCATAATGCTTTAAAATTATTCATTTTTCAAACTTCCTTTCATTCTCAATTACCCGTTCTATAGTGAGTTTTAAAAAAGCACCTTATGGCTTCATGAAAAGCGTACTAAAAACAGCTCAATAAAGCAACCGTTTCCATATATAACGGCTGTATAATTTTTGGTGTTGATAGACTTAATCTAATTGCATTGCTTACCCAAAATTCATGGAGGAGTAGGGTTGCTTGTAGCCTAAAATGAAGTACTGTGGGCAAATAACGCCCAAGTGTATCATGTTTGTAAGCTGCTAAAGCAGCAACAACCATGACAACTTTCTTTTAGGCTTCAGGCGTTCCCTTGGCTCTCCACAAGCAAACCCGTCCATTCCAGAAGAATTTTTTTTGAAGCATCCACACCATTTCTTGTAGAACCTATATAACAAATTTTTAAAAAGAGAAAATAAGATCAATTTCAAACAAAAAAGAACTCCTAATATTTAGAAGTTCTTTTTTGTTTAACATATGGTTACACTTTTTCAGCTTCTTTTCTTACTTGAGTAGAATTCATTTGTGTATCATCTGAAAGCAGCTTATTAGCAACTAGGAAAAGAATCGGTAAGATAACGTCATCTGCATATCCAACTATAGGGATGAAGTCAGGGACAAAATCGATGGGACTAATAATATATAGAATGATTCCCGCTACCATTAGTTTCTTTTTCCCACTTGTTTTTGTATTAAATAGAGAAAGGATCAGCGATTTCACTTGTGCCATTGGGGTCTTGGCTTGTTTTGTTTTCAACTTCATCTTTACATGACCTCCATTCAATTTGGATACAGTTAGTATAGCTTCATTTTCGCTACAATGTATCAGTCTAAAGCATGATTTTTTATTTTCTTAAGTTAGCTCTTTAGCTTTTTTTGAAAAAAACGTCATTTCAGCTGCTAGATTAGAACGTAAAGCAGATAAATCATTATTCACCAGTTTTTTGTTTCGAACTACTGACGTTCCATTAATAAAGGCATCTTGCACATTTGACGCATTTGCAGAATAAACTAGTGCTGCATAAGCATCAAAAATAGGAAACATATTTACAGAAGTTGTTTCAACTAATACTATATCAGCTCTTTTTCCTACTTCCAAAGAGCCGATTTGATTTGCCATATTTAATACTTTTGCGCCTTCAATAGTCGCCATTGCAACAATCTCTTTGGCAGGAAAAATACTTCTATCGTGTAAATTTGTTTTATGAAAATTAGCAACTAATTTCATTTGTGTAAATAAATCAAGTGTATTGCCGCTGCTAGGTCCATCTGTTCCTAAACCTACTGGAATTGATAATTCAAGCATATCTTTTATGCGAGCAATCCCTTTAGCCGACTTGGTATTGGCTCCAATACAATGAGCCACACCTACACCTTCCTTTTTTAAAATCTGTAGATCTTGGTCTGATAAATGGATACAATGAGCCGCGATAAGACGAGGACTAAGAACGCCGATTGATTGTAAAAATGCTATAGGTGTAGCGTTATACTTTTCGCTAAAATGGTTCATTTCATAATCCATTTCTGCTATATGCATGGTCATTGGAACCCCGTATTCTTCTGCTAGCGCAGCAGCTGCTTTCAATGATTCTGGATCATTGGTATTTGGGGCATGAGGTGCAATAGCTGGTGTGATCAACTCATGATTGAGCCATTTTGGAATGAATTTTTTTGCATAGTCAATTCCGCCATGGGCTATTGGGGTATCACAAGTTGGGAAATCAACAACTGTTTCACCTAAAATAGCTCGCGACTTCATCTCATCAGTAGCTTGTGCCAGAGCATCTTCAAAATAATACATATCGGTAAACGTAGTAATACCAGCCAATTGCATTTCTGCAATTGCGTATTTGCCACTATGATATGCTAACTCTTTTGTCATGCAAGCTATTTCTAATGGAAATAGCACACGATGCAATCGATCAGGGCAGTCATCTCCTAATGAGCGAAAGGGAATCATTCCAATATGAGTATGCGTATTTATCATTCCAGGAATCGTAATAGTATGATGACCATCAATCACTTCATCAAAATCGATTTCTTTTTGTATTAATTGATCATAGGACCCAATTTCTAAAATTATACGATCTTCTATTATTAGATAACCTTCAGAATATTCTGTTCGTTTTTCATCCATCGTTAAAATATGGCTATTTTTTATTAGAGTCTTCATCTAATTTCCTCCAGTAATGGAATTGGACAGTGACTGCGTACATCAAACATTCCTTTATCCGTAATTTTAATAGCCGGAGAAACCGGTAAAGACAACGTTGAAAATGACATGATCACGTTAGAGTTGCAGTAGCCTAAAGCAACCATGCTTTGTCTTACCTCGTTTAATTGTTGTCCAATAACTTGAACAGGTGCATCACTGATAATTCCTCCGATCAAAAGAGGACAACAGCTGACCACTTGCTCATTTTGAACCGTCAGATAGCCTCCTTGTATAGCAACCAACTTATTTTGTGCTACTATTAAATCTGCAATTGACGTTCCCATAACCATTAAATTATGGTGATCATGTGCCCATGTTGTTCCTATTGCTCCTTTTTCTGTCAGTGCATTCTCAACTAAGCCATATGCTCTATTCCCGTTTTTTCCATAGCGTTCCATTACTACTATTAACGCTAAACCACTTGACTCCCAGTCTAAATAACCTTTTTTTATTGGCAGTTCCATTTGGATACATTCCGTAAATGTTCCTACTTCGGCTATACGAATCACATTACAAACTGCTGAACTTCCTTCAGCTCGTATCTGAAAATCACTTCGTCCAGTTTTTTCACACTGTACGGAAGAATAAAAAGAATCAGGGAAATAAGGTTTCTTTTCAGGGTAGCCTATCTCACTTCCCTTTTCATGCACTAATTTTCCAGCTTTATAAACAGCTGAAGCTTCCATTTTTTCTAAGGCTTCCACCAGAATAAAATCAGCTTTAAAACCAGAAACAATTGCCCCGCGGTCTTGGAAACCCATCCGTCTTGCAGGAGTATACGTAGCCATATATATTGCTTGTTCAATAGGCAGACCTGCTTCAATAGCCAATTGAACGTTCTTATTCAAATGACCATTCAGCAGCTCGTCTGCCATAATATCATCCGTCACAATAGCACAATATTCATAAAAATGATTTTGAACGATGGCTGCCATATTTTCTTTAGTTATCGATTTGTGCTGCAGTTCAATAAACATGCCACTACTAATTTTCTCATAAATGGACTCTGGACTCTGTTGTGTATGATCAGCCGTTATACCTTGATACATAAATTTCGCTAACTCTGATCCTGATACTAAAGGTACATGTCCTTCAATCGGCATAAAGGGTTTCTTTTTTTGGACGGTATGCAAAATTTGACGAATCAAAGAATCTGGATCATTTACGATACCGTCAAAATTCATGGCTTCTCCAAGAGCAATCACTTTAGGGTGGTTCAATAGTTGTTGAACTTCTTCTACTCCCATAAAACCACCAGTGGTTTCTAATTCTGGAGTAGTTGAAGGGACCGAAGAAGGGATCGCATAAAAGATATCCATTTCCGTTTCTTGATCCATAAATGCATTCATACCTTCAACTCCAAACACATTCACTATTTCATGAGCATCTGCAACAACCGTTGTTACGCCATGAGACAAACCTGCTTTAGAGAAAATAGCAGGAGGTACCATGGAACTTTCGATATGCATATGGATATCAATCAATCCTGGGATCATGTAGCTTCCTTTTGCATCAATTACATGAGTTGGTTTCAGATCTGTTAGAATGTCTATTCCCATTGAAAAAAATTTACCATTAAGAATGGCAACATTTTTCAATTCAAATACTTTTAAAAAACTATTAAATACTTGAGCGTTTGTAATAAGTGTATCTACTTTCATACCGTTCCCACCTTTCTATTAACCTCCCAAGCTAAAAAAATAACCTCTTAAAGAGGTTATTTTTTTAGCAGACCTTGATCTATTGATTCATCGTTCTGTTCCACATATCGATCCAATCGTCCATTTGCGTATTTACAAAGTCAAAATCAACCAATTTTGTTAATTCAGCAATCTCACCATATGTCTTATTTTCAGCAATTTCTCCACTTAATTCAACATTTTCATTCGTAGGAGCCTCATTTAAAGAAGCTGCAGTGATCATTTGTAATTCTTCACTTAATCTCCAGTTTACAAAGTTATAAGCCATTTCTTTGTTTTCAGAATTAGTATTAATATTTACAGTATTAAAATTTGCATACGTTCCAGAAAGAGGAACAACATATTGAACAGATGGCTGAGCTTCAGAGATCATTGGAATTGCAAAATCACCTACCACCGCTGCAACGATTTCACCTGACTGAAACATATTGGCTAAGTCAGACGATTTAGAATACGTTTTAACAACATTCGGAGCGAGTTCTTCCAACCCTTCAAAAGCGGCTGCTCCATTATCGGTTGTAATGTCTACACCTTTATATTCACTAGCTACGTACATCATAGAAGGTCCAAAAGTTGTGGCAATATCTGGAATCGATATCTTCCCTTCAAGTGAAGGATCCCATAAATCAGAAAATTCGTCGATTTTCATACCCGCAGCTTCTTCATCATAAATGATTCCAATACTATTTACGGTATACGCTGCTCCAGAACCGTTTTCACTTAAAACTTTTGCACTATCGATCAAATCAGCTAAATTTGGGATCTTTTCTGTATCGATTTCTTCAAATAATCCTTCAGCTGCTCCTTGAGAAGCATTGGATTGAGGTAAATCAATAATATCAATAGTAGAGTTAGGATTGCTTTCAAATTTAGTGTATCGCTCAGAACTCGTACCTGTTTCCACCACAATATCCACTCCATATTCTTCTTCAAACGGTACAAATACATCTTCTTGCATAACGTCTTCACTTAATCCAAATGTCGAGATCACTAGTTCTTTATTCTCTTTATTCTCTCCATTTGCTTCTTGCCCACATGCCCCCAACATTAGTGCACTCATTGCGGTTAAACTTGCCAATACCATTTTCTTTTTCATTACTTAAAATCCCCCTTTTTGTAGTTGCTTACACTAAAACTAACTTTTCCTTTGGGATAACTAAACGAACTTTATCTCCAACTTGGTAGGCTTGTATCTGAGCATCATTGACTAAGAGCTTTCCAATAGTTGTTTCTATCTCATACTGGTAACTGTTTCCTAAAAAAGTACGCATTTGGATAGTTCCTGACAAACTATTAGCCGGTGCTTCTGGAGCGTAAGCAAGAACTTCAATATCATCTGGACGAATCGTTCCGGTTACTTGTTTCTTATCTGCTGTATGAACTGTCTCAATCTGTGTTCCATCGACTGTTGTATACGAATACGAACCCTTTTTTGTTAAAGCAAAAAAATTTTCAAATCCAATAAAGCGAGCTACAAATTCTGTTTTTGGGTTTTTATAGATTTCTTCAGGAGAATCGTATTGCTCAATGACTCCGTTGTTCATGACCGCTACTTTATCTGAAATAGAGAAACATTCTTCTTGATCATGTGTAACAAAAACTGTTGTGATACCTAATTTGCGTTGAATTCGTTTGATTTCGATGCGCATATTGATACGCAATTTAGCGTCCAAATTACTTAAGGGTTCATCTAGCAATAATAATTGAGGTTCAATCACTAAGGCTCGAGCAAGAGCTACACGTTGACGCTGTCCCCCCGAAAGTTGTTTTGGATAACGCTCAGCGTAATCAGATAGATCCGTAGCCGCTAAAATGGCTTGTACCTTTTTTTCAATATCGTCTTTTTTTTCTTTTCTCATCTTCAACCCAAAACCAACATTTTCTTTCACGGTTAAATGTGGAAACAAAGCGTAACTTTGAAAGACCATACCGAAGTTGCGTTTATGAACCGGGATCTTTGTCAAATTAGTATCACCTACAGTAAAGGTTCCGTCATTAGGTTCAATCAGACCTGCAATAACCCGTAAAGTAGTAGTTTTTCCACAACCTGATGGCCCTAGTAAAGAGACCAACTCCCCTTTTTCCATGGAAAGATTCAGTTCTTTCAATATATTATTTTTCCCATCGTAACTAACACGGATATTTTCTAAGTCAACAAATGACATAACAGTACATGTCCTCCTTAAGGATATTCAACTAAAATTTTGTCATTTACAGTAAGCATTTGAATTTTTCACCCTTGCCGTAGCTTACCTATCTATTATATAAATCATTTACTAGACTACTTTTGCTAACCCAAGTGTTTTTTCAATCAAAAACATTAAAATAATCGTTCCCAGCATTAAAAGGACCGATAAAGCAGAAACAATTGGATCATAATTGTATTCAATATAATTCATTAAAGTAGTGGGTAACAGTGAAATTCCAGGACCAGATAAGAATTGCGAAACAGGTATATTATTAAAAGAGTTAATAAACGCCAACATGAAGGCAGCAAATATGCTGGAAGAGATGTTCGGTAACACGATACTAGTAAAAGCTTTTACCTTAGTGCTTCCTAAAGTCCAGGCTACTTCTTCTATTGAAAAATCTAGTTGTTCTAAACTAGAGCCTACTACTCGGATAATGTACGGTATGCTAATTAAAAAGTGTCCCAATAATAAACCTTGGAATATAGGTACCTGCAAACGAATAACAATAAATTGAAATAAAGAATATCCTACTACTACACCCGGAATGATGGTTGGCGATAAGAAAAAACTTTTGATCCAATTTCTCCCTTTAACAGCTTGTCTTGTTAATGCATAAGCAGCTGGGATCCCAACAGCTAAGGCCAATAAAGTTGCAAGAAGAGAAATTTCTAAACTTAATAAGAAGCTATCTATGAAAGATTGATTTTCAAAAACAGCTGCAAACCAACTAAAGGTTAACCCAGTAATAGGAAATTGAATGGTCGGTTTTTCTCCAAATGCTGTTATTGTTATAATAATTAAGGGAATGAATAGGAAAGCAAATACCGCTCCTGCAACTAACGATAACCCTCTTTGTTTACGCATCTTGTTCACCTCGCTTATCGATTCGATTGGCGATCAAGTTAAAAACTTTCATTACAACTAAAGTGGTCACAATCATAAGCAGCGCAATGACACTTGCATCTTTCCAATTACCTAGAGTCATTGCGTTCTGATAAAGAAATGTTGACAGCATCATATTTCGGTTACCTCCAAGCAGTTGAGGGGTCGTATAAGCCGTTAGAGTTCCTGTGAACACTAAAATGCTTCCTACAATAATTCCAGGACTACTCAATGGCAAAACTACTTTAATGAATGCTTTTATACGACTAGCTCCAAGTGTTTCAGCTGCTTCCATAATTTCTGGATTGATATTTTCCATTATGCCTACTAATGTAATAATCAAAATTGGTAAAAACAAGTATATTGAACCAATAACAATTGAAAATTCTGTATATAATAAGGTTAATGGTTTAGAAATAACTCCAATACTAGACAACACTTTATTGATCACACCGTTTTGTCCTAGTAAATTGATCCAAGCAAAACTTCGAATGACGGAATTAGTCAACATTGGAAATAACGTGAGTGACATTAGTAGTCCTCTCCACTTCGGTGTTGTTCCAGCTATATAGTAGGCCGTAGGGACACCTAAAAAAATACAACTGACCGTCACAATAAGTGAAACACGAATGGTACGAACAAAAACTCCTACATTATATGAGTCTTGAAAAAAAGAAGTATAAGAGTCAAATGATAAGGCTCCATCATAAAAAGTTGGCCAGATGACTGACACTAGAGGTACCAACAAGAATAAAATCAATAAGATAAACCCCGGCGCTAGGATTAGATACGGGATTTTTTTCGCCATACAGTAATTCCTCCTTAGAAAATAAAAAAGGCACAAATCCTCTTTAAAAACTTGTACATTTCCCTTTATTTCTTAACATTAATGATTCTATATAAATCAGTATAACTGTTTATAAAAGAACGGGCAATGAAAATAACGAATATATATTCATCTTTAATATTCAATGTTCGTGTTTAATTAGTTTCTTTATATTTACCAGGTTCTTTAGCCAAATTATCTTTTCTTTCAAATTAAAAAAACATTAGAGTAAGATGAGGGGAAATTCCTCGAAAAAAATAAGCCGCTAAATGTTTTTAAAATGGACCCTATAGAATGGACACCAAAAAAAGGTGCTCTCTATAGGGTCTATTTTTGTATACTGATATAAAGAAGAATAGGTTAATACTTGCACTTCGTGCAGAAAGGAGCGGATAAATGTCAAAATTAACATTTACACCAGAACAAATTCAAATTTTAAAAGCAAACCCATACGTTAAAAATGTATCGGAGAAAAGTATTACTTATTCCGATGAGTTTAAACGCTACTTTGTTTCAGAATCATTGGGTTCAAAAACGGCTAAGCAACTATTTATTGAAGCTGGATTTGATCCGGAAATGATTGGTAAAAGTAGGATAAGATCATTCGCTGGTAAATGGCGAAAAAGATACCGTGATAATGGTGTTTTGGCATTGAAAGATACACGACAAGATTGTTCAGGCAGACCTCGAAAAACACCATTAACACTTGAACAACAAATTGAAAAGTTACAGGCCAAAATCCTATTATTAGGACAAGAAAATGACTTGTTAAAAAAATCAGAATGGAGCGAAAGGAGGCCAGAAAACAGCGAAAAGATTAGCAGAATCTTTTCAAGGATCCATGAAATGAAAACCAAGGGTTCCTATACAGGAACCCTCATAGATGCCTGTAAAGCGTTGGGTGTTTCTCGTTCAGGTTACTACAATTATGTTAAAAGTTTAGACAGTAGAAATGCACGTGATGAGGAAGATCAAGTCTGGAGAACTCAAATTGAAGAAGCTTATAACTACCGTGGTTACGAGAAAGGTTCTCGAAGTATCGTAATGTACTTCCTAAACGTTCTGGGCATTACCGTCAATCGTAAAAAAGTACAGCGCCTGATGAGGAAATTTAATATCTTCTGTCCTATTCGTAAAGCAAACCCCTATAAAAGAATGGCAAAAGCCACCAAAGAACACAGCACTGTTGAGAACAAGTTGAAACGTCAGTTTGATCAAGGAATAGCCCATAAAGTTTTATTAACAGATATCACTTATTTACCTGGAACCGGCGGGTTTATAGGTTATTTATCAACTGTAAAAGATGGAACAACGAAAGAAATTCTAGCTCACTATGTGTCTGACAGTTTAAAACTTGATCTTTCATTAACAACGGTTGATTTATTAATGAGTGCCCATAGCACAACGCTACATAAAGATGCCTTTATCCATTCAGATCAGGGAGTCCATTACACCAGCCCTAAATTCCATAAGAAATTGGCTGATAATCAGTTAGGGCAATCCATGTCCAGAAGAGGGAACTGTTGGGATAACGCTCCACAAGAGTCGTTCTTTGGACATTTGAAAGATGAAATAGAGTATAAAGATTGTGGGAATTTGGAAGAACTTCGAGCAATTGTGACTGATTATATGGACTATTACAACAATGAACGTGGACAATGGAATCTGAAAAAACTGCCCCCTGTTCATTACAGGGAGCAGCTTTTATTGAGTGTTTCATGAGGTCTCTTTTTTAAAATGTCCTTGACACAGGGTCCATTTCATTTCATTTAGCGACCCATTCATATTTTTTATTTCATTTAAATTAAGTTTCACCATTCTTCTTATTAGAGCCCTCCTAAAAAAGCACCAACAACATAAGCAACTAGAGCAGCCAGACCGCCCACTAGTAACATTTCAAAACCTGATCTCAGCCAATTAGTATGGATAACTTTGGATTTCATCGCTCCTAAACTAAACAATGTCATTCCAGTAAGGATAGATGCAATAAAAAAACTATTATCCAATAAGCTTGGTATATACATCGCTAATACATATATCAAAAGTGGGACTACACCAAAGATACTGAAAGACAAAAAAGTCACTACTGCATTTTTTACAGGTGAACCTTCTGTGGTATTAGAGCCGTATTCCAATTTCATCACCTGGTTTACGAATGGTTTATCATACTTGGCAAGTGTGTCTACTAGTAAGTTGGCATCATTTGTATTGATTCCTTGTTCGACAAGAGAATTCATCAGCTGTCCTTTTTCCTGTTCAGGGTGTTGCGTTATATCTACCTGCTTTTTATACCGTATATTTTTTTCATACTCATTTTGTGATTTTGTTGAAAGAAAATCTCCCACCGCCATTGAAAAGCCATCAGCTAGTAGATTTGAAAAGCCTAAAATCAAAGCAACTTTAAAGGATAATTCTCCACCAACACTTCCTGCTACTACAGCAAAAGTTGTAATAATACCGTCTAATCCCCCATAGACAATGCTCTTGATGTATTGCCCACCACGATTCTTAGGAGTTTCTGCATCTTTTTCCATTTTATTAGCCCCCACCTCTAATTCAATTAACTGCACCAACTTGTTCAACTTTTATCTTGCTAGTATGCTTATCGTCGCTATAATCGCTGAATTATTGCTAATTTGATCGTTAAAAATCTTATATTTTTATTATACTATACTGTTTTTTTTATTCAAATAAATGAGAGGATTCATTATCAAAACAAAGGATGTGACCTCCAAACATCAGGCTTTATGTTAAGCATCTAATTGACTAGCATGAGAACAAAATTTAGCAAGCCTATATTTGGATCATCTAGGTTTTGTCGCTATATTAGGAAGGTTTCTTTTTTTTACTCCCTTATTTATTATGCTAAAGGTATCAATAGATATGAGGAATATAATTATGAAAAAGGCCATTTATATATATATATTAATTAGAAACGTCGTCTTATATCAAAAAACCTGCTTTGTTAGTCAAATGGAAGCTTGTTTTGATGCTCATTTAATCAATTAACCTACTTTGTTAGTCAAACGGTAGCTTGTTTTGGTGCTCATTTAATCAATTCACCTACTTTATTAGTCAAATAAAGCCTTATTTAACATCTGTTTAATCAATAATCCTTAACAAAAAAATATTTACCAAGTGATGTTGGTATTTCAAAATGAATTTCTTCTGGAATAAATGTATTTTCATATAAAGGGTTGGATCCTTTATATGATTGCAAGCAATTCCTGTTTCTTCAGAAATTCAACTAAGCTCGTTTATTCGTCCTATCAGCGCTAACAATTATTGACCCCGCAAAAAAAGGAGGACAGATTTTTATCTGTACTCCTTTTTTTACATTTGCTTACTTAATGATTTTGGCAATCTGAAATTCAACACAGGAAGCTTGCATGTACTTTTTAGATCGTAATTTCTATCAAATTGCCTTCTGGATCGGCTACAACGCTTTCGTAGTAACCGTCTCCAGTCCAGCGAGACTGTCCGACAATCGTATGTCCCTCGCCTGCAATGACGGTCGTTAAGTTATTTACTTCTTTTTCACTTCCAACACTGATAGCTAAATGTGCCCACCCTAGTGGTGTCTCTTCTGGTTGATCGGTAATTGTAGGCTGCTGCATCAATTCTAATTTCGTTTCTGCTCCAGGAAACGTTAAAAAATAGCTGGCAAATCCACGATTTGTATTCTCATAACGTTCTCCCGCTTGTGCGTTAAAGTAGGTTTCATAAAATTGACGCATACGCTCAATATCCTTAGACCATAATGCTACATGTGAAATTTTCATCTGATAGTACCTCCCTTAATTTCAGCGTCCTGTTCAATGGCAACTTCTGCCCAATAGGCCGCTTGCTGTTCTTCCCACTTTATTTTGTCTGCTTGGGTGATTTCTCGAATGACACGGCATGGATTACCAGCTGCTATCGTATTCGCCGGAATATCCTTAGTAACCACAGATCCAGATCCAATAACAGCGTTATCTCCTATGGTGACACCAGGATTCACTAAAGCACTTCCACCAACCCAGACGTTGTTCCCAATTGTAATTGGCATGCCGAATTCTAATCCACTGTTGCGAACTGTCACATCAATGGGGTGTCCTGCCGTATAGAGACACACTCGCGGTCCAAACATAACATTGTCTCCAATCGTAATTGCAGCAATATCTATCATAATACAATCAAAATTAGCATAAAAATGCTTTCCGATAGTAATATTTTGCCCATAGTCTAACCGTAAAGTTGGTTCAATGTAGATTTCACCTGCTACTTTACCGAAGATTTCCATTAACAATTGCGTACGGTACGGTTTTTCTTCTTCAGTAGTAGCATTAAATAATCGAACCAATTGTTGTCCTTTTTTTCTTATAGCTTTCAATTCTTCACCTTGAGCCAGATACAATCTTCCTGCTAACATTCGCTCTCTTTCTGACATCTTTTCTACCCCCTGTTAAAGATTCTGCTGTTTCGCTTGATGCTGAACAATTTATATACTCCAGTCACTATTCTATTTGTTCCTTTATAAATTATAGCTATTTTATTTTACCAGATAGTCAACAATGTTTACCGGGATTGTTTATCATGACTATACCGTATCCGCTTGCATTTGTCCGTTTTCAAAGCGTTTTAATTTGTAAATCTGGTTCACTAGTCAAAAAAATATATGTTATAGTGGACATGCTGATTTAGTATATTCAGTTGAATAATGGAGGTAGTTATTTGAACAACAATGGGAAGAAAAAAAGATTTTTATTATATGGCGTTGTCTTGCTATGTATAGTTGCATCTATGTTATTTATTCAAAATAACTATAACCTGTATGACCAACCGATAGCAGAAGTTGTAACAGTGACACTTAAAGAAATAAAGAACGTTGATGACGCAACGAATAAAGATGAGTTATTTTATCAAACGCTAGTTGGAAAAATCAAAAATGGAACGCAAAAAGATCAATTAATCTCACTAGAGAACAATTACTCCTCATCAGGAGCCTTCGACCACCATTATGAAGTTGGCGACGAACTATTTGTTTCCATTCAAAGCAGCGATAACGTTCAGTTAACCGGAACTATTGATGGCCCAAAACGAGACAAATATGTTTTAGCTGCAGCATGGCTATTTATACTAACTGTCTTACTTGTCGGGAAAAAGAACGGCTTGTTTTCATTGATCAGTTTAACAATCAATATACTTGTATTGTACCTCGCTTTAAACAGTTATATCAACTCAGAACGAGCCAGTTTATTGCTTATCTCTAGCGGATTAGCTGTTTTTTTCACTGTAACATCTTTATTATTAGTTAATGGAAAAAACGAGAAAACCCTTATCGCTGTCTTAGCAACTTTAATTGGTACTTTTTCTGCTCTTCTAATCGCCTATATTGCAATGTGGCTGACAGCAGAACAAGGTCTGAGATACGAAGAAATGGCATTTATCACAAGATCGCCACAAAAAGTATTCTTAGCCAGTATCTTAATTGGTTCTTTAGGTGCGGTAATGGATATTGCAATCACAATAACTTCTTCATTATATGAGCTATATGATAAGAATAACGCTATTTCCTTAAAAGATCTAAAAGTATCAGGAAATGAAATAGGCAAAGATATCATGGGGACAATGACGAATGTGTTGTTTTTTGCCTATGTTAGTGGCGGTATTCCCATGATTCTGCTTTATTTAAAAAACGGTTCAACATGGGGGTACACTTTATCGATGAATTTATCCTTAGAATTGACTAGAGCACTTGTTGGAAGCATCGGGATCGTGCTGACCATTCCAATAAGTATTCACACAGCGCTTTATTTTATTCATAAAAGGAGTATAACTAAATGAATGTATTAGTTCTTTTATCAATTATTTTATTCGTACTGATGAAGTCCATCAGTGGCGAAAAAGGCACAAAATCGTTCATCGCTCTTTTTTTAAACTTTGGTATTACGCTTTTGACTATACTGTTGATCGCTAAAGGAGTAAGCGATCCGATTTTTCTAACCTTGATTGCCTGTATCATCATTAGTTGCATTAATTTATTTTATATAAATACAATCAACCTTAAATCAATTATTGCTTTCATTTCTACAATGATCACATTACTTTTTTTAGTAATTGTCATCTTCTTTATCGTTGAAAAAGCTAACATACAGGGATTTGGGATAGAAGAGATAGAAGAACTTAGTTTCTTCAACCTTTATGTAGGAATAGATTTCCTTAAGATCGCGATTAGTACGATCATTATGGGATCTATTGGTGCCATTACAGATACTGCTATTTCTATTGCCTCTGCAATGAATGAGATATGGTTACACAATCCTAAACTAAGTCGATCTGATCTATTTAAATCTGGCATGAATGTAGGTAAAGATATTTTAAGTACGACTACAAACACGCTGTATTTCGCCTTTATTGGCGGATATCTAGCTTTATTATTATGGTTTAACGATCTATCCTACTCACTTGGTGAAGTGATCAATTCTAAAGTATTTAGTTCGGAAGTTATTTCGATTTTCTGTATCGGAACAGGTGCAATTCTGGTTATTCCTGTTACAGCTTGGCTTACGGCTTATATTTTTACCAAGTATAAAAAAGAATTTCCTGTAACTAAATCCGCTTCTGAATAAAACAAATGAAATGACATGATTTGCTTAAACCAATAGCAAACCGTCTAAATCAACTATTTTAATCCGTTTATGAGTGATTTGTTTGATATATCCACGCTCCTCTAAATCATTAAATTTGCGGCTGATTGTTTCAGGAGTGGTTCCTAAATAAGAGGCTAAATCTTTTTTACTCATGGACAGTGTAAACTCAATAGTTCCAGTACCTTCTTGATCAAGACTTTCTGCTAAATATAAAGCAATACGCGTTTCGACTTTTTCTGTTGAAAAACGAGTTGTTTGCTTCTCAGATGCCTCAAGTCGATTTGAAAATTCAGCAATTACTTTTAGAGAGACAGAAGGATATTTCACTAAAAATTCTTGTAGATCTGAACGTTTGATCAGACAAATTTTTGTATTCACCATAGCTTCAGCATATGATTCGTGTGTAGATTCAGAAAACAATGCCATTTCACCGGTGAAATCGCCGGGATTTAAAATGCGGACCAACTGTTCTTTTCCGGACTCCGCTAATCTATAGATCCTTACTTTTCCTTTATTAATAATATAAAGAGAGTCAGATTCATCTCCAGCATGATAAATAAGTTCATTTTTTTTATATGAAACGGATTGTGTGGCTCCCATAATTTCGTCTAACTGTTCATCCTCTAAATGATTAAACATTGGAACTAACGATACGCACGATTTATGCGATTTACCCGTATGATGATGGTGTATATTACCTTTATCCATTTTATTCCCTCCAAAAAGACACTTTCTTGAGATCATTAATTGCAACAATCAAATTAAGTATACCACTCTATCCGTATTCTTCGAGTAAAGTTGAATACTTCTTTTTTACCTGAATTTAATCAAAGTAGCCTGTTACAGCAATAAAGCCCCACTTGTAGCAGGCTATTTTTCATTCAATAAGATCACTGTGGCTTTCTGGCTTTATCTTGCAGCTTGAGAAGCGGTTAAGAACTAGGATGAGTTTTAAAATTATTTCTTTAAAAGGAAAATAACCGCTATATATAGACAAAGGCTAAATAATTTTTTGTTTTATTTATGCCCTACTGTAATAGGCCGCCACTACTTTGAAAATGATTCGATTTGATATTGAGAAAAGAAATAGATCCCGACTCAAAGTAGATTATCATTTGAGTCGGTGTAACTGGCCTTGGTTCGAGCAACTCAGAGACGCTTGTCAATTTGAGTATCCGCAACGAGGCTTAGTTCGTGCAACTCAAAGACGTTTGTCAATTTGAGTATGCGCAACAAGCCTTAGTTCGATCAACTCAAAGCTGCTTACTCATTCGAGTATGCGCAACGAGCCTTAGTTCGATCAACTCAAAGCTGCTTGCTCATTCGAGTATGCGTAACAAGCCTTAGTTCGATCAACTCAGAATAAAAAGACAAATTTTGGGCTAATTGAATCTGTTTTCCAAAAAAAAAAAGATTCCCACTTCTGAAAGTTGGAATCCTTATTCAGATTATTTTTTAATTTTTGTATAGCTAAATGACATTATGATACTTTAGCAGATAACACTGGATAACCTAATTTTTGAATCGTTTCTTGAATTTTGCTAGCTTTGATAGCTGTTTCGTCAAATTCTGTTTTGACTTTGCTAGAGTTGAACATCACTTTAGCAGATTCGATACCTGCTGTTTTATTTAGGGTCGTCTCGATTTTCTTGATACATGATGGACAAGTTAATGGTTCTAATTGATATACGGCTTTACTCATAATTGTTTTCCTCCTATTTGTTGATACCTTTAGTATAGCCGGTACTGCTGATTAAAAAATTGATCCTTATCAAGTTTTCTGACTTAATCCATAATAAGAACTATTATAAAAAATGAGAAACAAAAAGTCGAAAGCGGATGTCAATCGCACTTTCGACTTTTATAATGTTATAGCTTTGTGGGTTCAAGCTTCTTGATCCCTATATTTGTAAATCCGCTAATGACCGTTAAAACAGGACAAAGCAGACAAAAGAAAGCGTAAGGCAAGTAAGTCAACGTTGGGACACCTAGAGCTGTAGAAATAAACACTCCACTTACACCCCAGGGAATCATAGAGTTAATAACCGCACCGGCGTCTTCTAATACGCGAGAAAGAGCTAATGGCGATAAACCCATTTGTTTGTATGTTTTCTTAAATGCATTACCTGGCAGAACAATAGCTAAGTACTGCTCTCCGACTAAGGCATTCACTCCAATAGCAGACAATGCTGTAACAAGAATTAAATTCCCAACAGACATACGAGCATTAGAGATAGGAGACATGACAGTATCAATGATATTGAACTCCATCAGCAACCCTCCAAGCGCAAGAGCTAGAATAATCAGTGAAATGGACCACATCATACTCTGCACGCCACCTCTTGACAATAGAGCATCGATTATTTCATTGCCTGTTGTCGAAACGTAACCTTCTTGAATGTAACTTGAAATTTGCGAAAGTGTAACAGTTGGCGAATTAAATTTTAATAATCCAATCGATAATGCAATATTGATCAATAACGTTGGGATAGCTGGGATTCGTTTCCATGAAAAAATGAAAATGAAAATAATTGGAATTGCAGCTAACCAATTCACTTGAAAATTAGATTCTATAACTTTTGTTAAACCAGCAACTTGATTCGTCGTTGCAAGTTCTTTATTCATACCAAAAAATAAAAATAGTAAGGTAGATAAAATCAAACTTGGAATCGTTGTCCACATTAGATTTTTTATGTGTCTAAACAGATCGACTTCTGCAACCGCTGCAGACAAATTTGTGCTATCTGATAATGGTGACATTTTATCGCCAAAAACACTTCCTGATACAATCGCACCTGCTACTAAACCAGGTGTAAAACCCATAGCCGTTCCCATTCCAAGGAAAGCTAAGCCAATTGTAGAAACAGTGGTAAATGCTGAACCGATAGATGTACCCACCACGGCACAAATCAAAAAGACGGATGGAATAAAGAAGCTAGGATTCAATAGTTTGAACCCAATGACCATCATGGAGGGAATGATCCCAGCTGCGATCCAAATGGAAATGAGCGCACCAATCAGAATAAAGATGATCATTGGTATGATACCTGTTTTAACGCCTTTTTTGATACCATCATGAATCTCATCCCAACTATATTTATGGAATCTCCCCCAAAAAATCAGCAACATGATGGCTAATAGCAAGGGTGTTTGTGGATCTAATTTAAATTTGATAATGCTGACACCAATCATCATTAATAACAGAATCAGTAACGCAAAACTTTCTCGTATCGACAATTTTTTCATTCTATACACTCCTAATTTTTTATAGTGCTGAAGTAAAATTAGTCATACGATAATATGCGATGCCCCCTGTAGTATTGCACAAAAACATGCCCCTACTTCCTTTCTTTCATTTATGTATTGACCTACCTAGTCTATCCAGTAGAAAAAACTATTTCCTTAGTATGTACTATTGATAAAAAATTGTCAAAATAAAATCAGGACACAAAAAAATAAGAGGGGTTTCATAGATAGATGACCCGCTCTTATTCTTTAATTCACTTCTTTTCTATTTTAGAAAACCATGACTTTCTAGTTGAAACTTATTTTACTATTTGGATCACCGATTTTTTGCTAATGCGAAAAATTTAGCATATTTATAATTGTGAATAACTTTTGAATGGTTAAAAACCTTTCCATTTGAAAGAAAAACGGTCTCTTCAGTAACCATCGATGGATCTGATTCATTTAATTGAAGATGATCACTGTCTATTTTTGATAGTTTTTCAACAGAAATATATTTATCAGCAAAGCCAATAGATAAGTTTAAATCGTTCTCAATATAATTATAAATAGATTTTTCAGCAATTTCTTTTCCAAGATAAGGAATAATATTCTTATTGAAATAACTATACTCGATTGAAAAAGGTTCATTTTCAACATATCGAATACGATTAACAAAATAAACCGGCGTTCCTATCTCACATTGAAGTTTAAAGCTTATTTCTGCATCTGCTTCTACTTGTTCTAATTTGATAACTTTTGAATGTATTTTTTTATTTTTAAACTCTTCTTTAAATCCTTTGATCGAATTAATAGTAATCGTATCCGGATAAATTGGTTTACGAATATAAATACCGCTACCTTGAACTCGATAAAGGATACTTTTATCAACCAATACATCAATAGCGTTTCGCAAAGTACTTTTACTAACGCTGTACGCTACAATTAAATCTTCTTCTGTCGGTAAGCGAAGTTCGTTTTTGTATTTCCCATGTGTGATTTCCTCTAAAAGTTGATCAGCAACCAGTCTATATTTCCTCATTGTCTATCCTCATTTCAATAAATGTTAGCTGTTGTACCTCATTATTATAGCGAAAAGAAAAGGATTAAGCCAATACTGACTTAATCCTTTTTTTTTATAAAGTATTTTCTTTTGCTACATTTAAATCAATTTTTTCGTTTTCAAGTTCTGCTGCTATTTCAAGTTCTTCCAACATGAACTGTTTGTCTTGTTTGATTAGGAATGGGTAATAAATCCCAGTAGATGCAAAGATAATTGTCAATTGAACGGTCAATCCTTGCCAACCACTTAACAGGAAGCCTGATATCAATGGTGGTGTTGTCCAAGGAACTTGGACTGCAGTAAAGGGTTGGATAAAGCCAGTGATTATAGCTCCATAAGTAATTAAAACAGCTGTTATAGGAACTAGAATAAATGGTATCAACATGATTGGGTTGAATACAATTGGCAAACCATAAATAACAGGTTCATTAATATTGAAAAGACTAGGGACAATAGAAAGTTTAGAAATTTCCTTTAATCGTTGTGATTTAGCAAATAATAACGCTGCTATCAACAATCCAATCGTAATTCCTTGTCCTCCAAATTTAGCAAATACATCAATTAATTGAACAGTCATGATTTTTGTATTTTCTCCAATGATAAGTTCTTGCCCTGAATCAAGAATCTGTTGGTTATCTAATGCGTTAGCGGTTAAGATAGGTCCCATAATTCCCATAACAATATTTGGTCCATGAATACCAGCCCAGAAAAGAATAGACATTAAGAATGTAATGAAAAGTCCACCAGGTAGCGTATCAGAAACATTTTGAATAGGTGTTTGAAGCAGTTTAAAAATAAGCGCCGTTAAAGATGCTCCGGTAAATCTGCTTGTCAATGTATAAACTACCATTGAACCAAACATAATAACAAATCCTGGAATCATCGCAGAAAATGCATTTGCTACACCAGCAGGTACAGTCTCAGGCATTTTTATTCTGATATCGCGGTTAATAAAGAATGCAAATGTCTTAGCTACTATAATAGCTACTATGATAGCAGTAATGATACCATTTCCGCCTGTCCAACCTTTAGGAATAACTCCAGTTATCATTTCGCCACTTTCAGTAGTCACAAATGAATCGGTCAGTATCAAGAAGGATACAAGTGATAAAATAGCTGTACTAATAGGATCAATTTTTTCATTTTTAGCATACGTGTAAGAAATTCCTAATACAGCAACGATTGCTAAGATATCAAATGTTGAACCTGCTACTTGATTTAAGGGTGCAGACCAATCACTTCCGAATAAACTCGACATCCAAGTATCCCATTGAGGGATTGGAAAATTAGCAACTAAAAGAAAGAGAGAACCTACAAGGGTAATGGGCATGGTCAATAAGAATCCATCTTTGATGGCCATCATTGCTTTTGTATTAACTAATCTTAAAAATGGATCAAGCATTTTATTAAAAAGATCATTGAATTTATTCATTTTTTTTCCTCCAAATTTTTCATTTCTATTTTAGCAATCTTTATAAGTTCTCTCCACGTGTAGCAATCACCTCTTGATACCAATAAAATGAATCTTTTTTCTTACGGTTTAAATGATCTTTGTGATCCACATAAATAAAGCCATATTGCTTTTTGTATCCATTTAACCAACTCAATAAGTCAATAACTGACCAAGCAAAGTAACCTTTGATATTAAGGCCTTCTGAAATACCTTTTTTCACAAATTTCAGATGCTTTTCAATGTAGTCGATACGAGCAGCATCCTTGATTTCTCCTTCAACAATTGGATCTTCATCCCCTAGGCCATTCTCAGTGATATAAATTGGAATATTACCATATTCATTTTTCAATAAATGCATTCCATCTAATAAAGCTTCTGGTGAGATCTCCCAACCCCATTTAGTATATGAATGATCCGGTACTTTAACCGTTTGGTAAACACCGTCGTAAGAAACAGCCCCAGCTCCGCCAGTACTAGATTCTCTAGTTATTTCTCTTGACGTGTTTGAATCGTTTGCGATCACACGCATTGGTTGATAATAGTTGATTCCAATAAAGTCATTCAGTGGAGCTGCTTTCAATAAGATCTCTTGGTCTTCTTGAGACAATTCGAAAGCGTAGCCTTTTTCTTTCAATTGATTCAATACGTATTCTGGATAAGTTCCTTTTAGAATTGGGTCATAGTATAAGAATGTATCAAACATGTTTGCATGCTCTGCTGCTTTTTTACTCGATTCTTTATCATCTGCAGGAAAAGCTGGACTAAAAACATGTGTGATTCCAATATCGCCTTGATAACCTGAATCCTTAAAATTCAAAACAACCTTAGCATGAGTTAAGAAAACATTGTGTAAAACTTGATAGTAGTTTTTAAAATCATTTAAAATTCCTGGTGGGTGTGCTCCAAAAATGTAGCCATGACGAGAAAAGATAACGGTCTCATTAAATGTAATCCAATGTTTGACGCGATCGCCAAAAGCTTTAAAACATGTATCAGCATATTGTTGAAAGGCTTTTAATGTTCTTTCGTTTGTCCAACCACCATTTATTTCTAGTTCTTGAGGTAAATCCCAATGGTAAAGTGTAACGAAAGGAATAATATTGTATTTTAAACATTCATTGATGACATTATTGTAAAAATCTAACCCTTTTTGATTTAATTCTCCATCACCGTTAGGATAAATCCTTGTCCAAGAAATTGAGAATCGGTAAGATTCCAGTCCCATTTCAGCCATTAAAGCAATATCTTCTTTATAACGATGGTAGTGATCTACCGCAACATCTCCATTTGTTTCCTGATAAGTTTTTCCATCTATTTTTGAAAATACGTCCCAGTTTGAAACTCCTTTACCGTCTTCGTTCCATGCACCTTCAACTTGGTAAGAAGCTGACGCGGCTCCAAATAAGAAATCTTTTGAAAATTTCATTTTGCTCCCCCTTTTGATACCTATTAAAAAAATTCATACTAATGAATCCATAAGTTAATTATAATCTTTTTCCTTGATAAGTAAACCCTTTCTTTTGCTTTTTTTTAAAATAATTATTTTAATCCCCTTTAGATAAAAAAACTCCCTTTAAAGTCACAATTTCTACTTTAAAGGGAGCATAAAAGAATCAGAAAGCTTGATGATTCTTTAGCTATATTAAATTATCTATTCTTTTTAGTCTTGACCCGCTTCTAAATAGCGGTAAAATTTTATCTTTATCAGTTCAAAAAAATCCAATAAGATCTACTAGTTATTTGCGTAAATCAAAGTATTTGCTGTTCATCACACTATAAATACTTATCGCTTGATAATAAATAGCAAGAGATCTATGATCTTATTTTTCTAAGAGTTTTTTATAAGAAAGATCTATAAACGTTGCACCTAGTGGAGCAGTCAAAATGATAGCAAGAACGGCGACAGTTAGAATAAGACTACCTGCTGGAACTCCCATTGCAAGCGGAAGAGAACCGATCGCGGCTTGTACTGTCGCTTTTGGTGTGTAGGCTCCAGCTGTAAATAATTTTTCTTTAAATGTTAGATTTGTACCAGATACACTTAAAAAGACTGCTATCATACGGAAAACCAAAGAAATCAAGATCAATAGAACAACAGCCAAACCTGCTTCACTAAGTGCCGTTATATCCGTTACTGATCCTACCAAAACAAATAAAAATACTTCTGCACCTAACCAAACTTTTGAGAATTTAGTGTTTATCCGTTTAGCTAAAATTGGATATAGCTTCAATATAATACCACCTAAAGCCATAACACCTAATAGACCTGAGATAGGAAAAAAGCCTTTTAAGTTTTCTTCTAGAGAAACCATTAGGAAACAGATACTTAGAATCAATAACACTTTTACGGTATCACGAATATGAAAATACTTGAATAGTTTAACCATGATATATCCTACTAGAACTCCTAGCAGAAGACCAAAGAAAATTGCCAAGGGTACAGAGAGCAACGAAAAGAAGTCAAATCCATTGCCTTGAAACATTCCTAAAAATGACGTGAATAATACAATGACGAAAACATCATCTACAGAAGCTCCTGCTAAAATCATCTGTGGGATCCCTTTAGCTTTCCCATAGCCACTTTCAATAAGTCCAATCATTCGCGGAACCACAATTGCGGGAGAAACAGCCCCTAAAACAGCCCCTAGAATAGCGGCTTCTAAAGTGCTGATCCCAAAGAATATTGGAGCTAATAGTGTTACAATTATTATTTCAAATGTAGCCGGTAAAAAAGTCATTAGAATAGCGGGACGACCATTCTTTTTTAAATCACTAATATTCATAGTCAAACCTGCCCTAAACAATATAACGATCAATGCAATTTGACGTATATCAGTTGATATAGACAATATCTTAGGATCTAGAAGATCTAAATAATAGGGACCTAAAATAATTCCGGTTAGAATGAGACCTAATAAACCTGGTAAACGTAACCGAATAAAAATTGAACTTAATATAAAACCAACAATTAATATCAAAGCAATACTCAAAAGCATTATTTATCCAACCTCCATTTTTAATAAAAACTAACTATCATATGTAATTCTTATCCACCTAAAAAAAACTGATGACAGACTGCGGCCTATGCGCAGAAGTCATCAGCTTTAGTAAGCGGTTTAAGCAGTGTGCTTAGGGAGACATTCATTCCCAAAAGATATTACAGTAATACTATATATTTTTTTGCTGTATAAGTCAAAAAAAAAACGGATAAAAAACAATCCAAAAACGAGATACTCGTTTTTGGATTGTAGTTTAGTACATTGTTCACGATTCCTTTTTTTGGAAATAGTGAACGTTTGATCTCTATGCGTTTTTTTAGACTACCCAAATTTCCCTGATACATAATCATTTGTTCGCTTATCCTTAGGGTTCGAAAATATTCTTTCCGTCTCATCAAATTCAATCAATTCTCCGTTTAAGAAAAAGGCTGTTTTATCTGATACCCGGGCAGCTTGTTGCATATTATGTGTGACGATTATAATACTGTAATCTTTTTTCAGGTCATGCACTAAGTCCTCTATTTTTGCTGTAGATAAAGGATCTAGAGAAGCTGTTGGTTCATCCATTAATATTACTTCTGGTTCAACTGCTAATGCACGTGCAATACAAAGTCGCTGTTGTTGTCCTCCGGAAAGACTGAAAGCATTTGCTTGTAATCGATCTTTTACTTCGTCCCACAAAGCGGCCCCTTTCAGACTATTCTCTACCACTTGATCTAGGATTTTTTTGTCTTTTATGCCATGAATGCTTGGACCATAGGCAATATTATCATAGATAGATTTAGGGAAAGGATTCGGTTTTTGAAACACCATGCCAACTTCTGTACGCAAGACTTCAACTTGTGTATGAGCGTCATCAAAGATGTTATTATCTTTATAGTATATCCCTCCCTCCATCCTAACAGAAGGTGCCAATTCTACCATGCGATTTAACGTTTTAATAAAGGTTGATTTTCCGGAACCAGAAGGTCCGATGATTGCTGTTACTTTTTTTTCAGGTATCTCCAAAGAAATATCTGTAAGCACTTGCTTATCTCCATACCATAAATTGAAGTCCTTCACAGAAAAAACCGGTCGAATACTATTTATATCACTCATTTTAATCCTCCATTTTAATTGCGTTTAGAAAATTTGTTACGTATGCCTATCGCTATTGAATTCATTGCGATCAATATAATTAATAAGACAACACTTCCTGCGGCGGCAACTGCTTGAAATTCAGCTTGAGGTCTGCTCGCCCAACTAAATATTTGGATAGGTAACACTGTGAAGCTTGAAAATATAGATTCTGGGACATAGGCAATAAAAGTCATGGCACCAATCATTAGCAAAGGAGCCGTTTCACCTATAGCGCGAGATAATGATAAAATGGCACCCGTTAAAATCCCCGGAGTCGCTGCGGGGAGCACAACCGTCCGGATTATTTGCCATTTTGTCGCTCCCATAGCATATCCAGCTTCATATTGATCTTGAGGAATTGAACGGATCGCTTCTTTTGATGAGACTACAATAACAGGTAAAATCATTAATGCCATAGTCAGTCCCCCAGCTAAAACACTTCTTCCCATCCCTAAATATCGAACAAAAAGGGTCAGGCCTAACAATCCAAACACAATAGAAGGCACACCAGCTAGATTAGAGATGTTTAATTCTATAAATTGAGTGAATTTATTATTCGGAGCGTATTCTTCTAAATAGATAGCTGTTCCTATCCCCAAAATCAATGCCACAGGGATAGTGACCGACATTACCCATAATGTTCCCAATAAGGCAGCCTTGATCCCAGAATTTTCTGGATTTCGGGAAGCAAAATTAGTTAAAAGATCCAAATTCAAATAACCAGCACCTTGCGTGACGATTCGAATGATTAGAACGGCTAATACTGCTAACCCAAAAAATGTAGCTATGAAAAAGACTATTCGAGCTGCTTTATTTTTGCTAATTCTTTTTTTTATTTGTTTCTCATCAGGATTTACATATTTTTTTTGTGTTCTCATTAGTAGACCTCCCTATATCGACGAGATACATAATCAGCAAGAATGTTCATTCCGAAAGTAAAGATGAATAGAGTCATTCCCACCGCATAGATACTATAATAAATAGTAGAGCCGTAAGTTGCATCTCCCATACTTACTTGCACAATATAAGATGTCATCGTTTGAATAGACTCGGTAGGATTAAAGCTCATATTTGGAGTTGAACCTGCAGCTGTAGCAACGATCATTGTTTCACCAATCGCGCGTGACATAGCAAGAACTAATGAAGATATTATACCACTGAATGCAGCTGGTACAACTACTTTAATGGCTACTTCAAGCTTTGTTGCTCCTAAAGCGAATGCGCCATCTCTCATAGCTTGAGGGACAGCACTCATAGCATCTTGAGACAAAGAAGTGATTTGAGGGATGATCATTATCCCCACCACTATACCCGGACTCAACGCATTAAAAATAGGCAGACCACCTATGAAAGACTGCAACAAAGGCGTGACAAACGTTAAGGCGAACAAACCGTAAACGATCGTCGGAATGCCTGCTAACACTTCCAAGATAGGTTGGATGATTTTCTTGCTTTTTTCGCTAGCATACTCACTCAGGTAGATAGCAGCAGACAATCCTATAGGAATAGCAACTGCCATTGCAATAAAAGCAATTAGAAAAGTTCCTGAAATCAGTGGCCAAATTCCAAAACTAGGGTCATTCTTAAAAAATGGGTACCACTCTGTCCCTGTTATAAATTCAATAAAAGAGACATCCCCAAAGAATAATATCGTTTCTGTCAACAATGTAACGATAATTCCAATCGTTACCAGAATAGAAAGCGAAGCGATCAACAAAAAAAGCGTAGGCATTATTTTTTCTATTCGACTATATAAAGAACGGCTTTCTTTCTTTTTTTTAATCATCTCTTTCATAGATGGTTGCATGGTGAAACTCTCCCAACTTTATAGTTTCCAATTTATAAAACTAAATCACATAAATTGAAATCACTTTCTTTTTTTAATTTATACTTATCTTTTAGCTTAATTAATGAAAATGAGATCCTAAAATAGAAAATACGGCTACAAATACGATTCGCAACTTATTTATCTTGCTCATTAGGCAAAAATTTGGACTGTTTAAAAACAAATAAAACAGTAAAACGTCTGAAGGAAACTTCAACAGACATTTTACAGTTCTGATCCTATCGATTATATTACCAATACATCCTATTTTATATCTTTGTATTTTTTGTAAAAGGTAATCCTTATTTCAATTCTTCAAGTTTGCTCAAGCCTTCTTGATATATTGAATCTTCTAAAGCAACATAACCTACTTCAGTAGCCATTTCACCTGACATCTCTAGCGTATACTTAGCGAATTCATATGCAGCATTGTTGGTTTTCATTGATTCATTTTTAACATAAATGAACAGTGGTCTAGACAACGGCTCATATGTTCCGTCTTGTACCGTTTCACTTGATGGAGTGATTGCTTCACCTTCACCATTCACAATTGGAACAACTTTAACATTGTCTTTGTTCTCTGCATAATAAGCATAACCAAAGTATGAAATTGCATTTTCAGAACCCATCACACCTTGAACTAAAACGTTATCGTCTTCAGATAGTGCTGCTTCGCGATTGATCTGTTCTCCATCTAAAACAACTTCATCAAAGTAATCATATGTTCCAGAATCTGTCCCCGGACTGAATAATTCAATTTCCTCTTCAGGCCAGCCTGGACGTACGTCAGCCCATGTTTCTACATCACTTGTATCTAACCAAATGGTTGATAATTCTTCAATAGTCAAGGAATCTACCCAGTCATTGTCAGGATGAACCACTACGGATAATCCGTCTAAGGCTAAATTGAATTCGGTGTATTCAATCCCTGCTTCTTCAAGCATAGCAGCTTCTTCTTCTTTCATAGGACGAGAAGCATTAGTGATATCTGTTTCTCCAGCAATGAATTTCTCCATGCCTCCACCAGTTCCCGAAACTCCAATGGTAACTTGCGCGTCTGGATTTTCAATTGAAAATTCTTCTGCAACTCCTTCCATAATAGGGAATACTGTTGAAGAACCATCTACTTGCACAGAACCAGATATACCTTGTGTTGTATCTCCGTTTTCTGATCCACTTTCATTATCAGTCGTTTCATTTCCACATGCTGCTAAAGTCAATACTGTTCCAAGTGTTACGAATAATTTACTTGCTTTTGCTAAGTTCATTAATTCATCCCCTTTTTCTTATTGTGTCTCTCTCTTCTACCTATTGCTTATTCTACAGACCAATTATTTAGATGGTATTGTTTTAATGTAAAGATTGTGTAAAGGCTCGTAAATTTTAAGGCGGACGGGAGTTATTAGTAGCTCGTAAGCGTAACTGAGAGGATAATTAACAGCACTTTGATGGTAGAGGTCGCTTTTTGAATCAATTACTACGTCTCAGGAAATTATCAGGACAGTAGCTATATATGCTTTCTTCCAAAGAAATCGCTTTCTTGAATTATACAATATACGTTGAACAAAAGAAATCTTTTGAACTAATAATCCAGAAAAAAATATAGCTAGTAAAACAATAAGTGCTGAAAAAAGCTTGATTCTAAAAATAACTACTTTATCCACTAGAATCAAATAAAAAAAGAAGATAGCTAGTAAGATTCTACTAGTATCTTCTATTAGTTATAAGGAAAGTCTCAATTGTTTAAGATTGAAAGACTTCTAAGCGTAGGTGGTCAAAATACCCCAGACGAATTTCACAACTTATCAGCTACTACTTGGCTAGAAAAACTAAACAAGTACCTAGGATATGTGTTATAAAAACACTATTCTTTATCATTAATGAGTGGAAATAGGAACTAAAAAATACTCAAACTGCTTTGTCCAAGACAAAGTTAGTTTAATTTTTTTCATCAGAATGTTCCTATGTTTATACTGACCCTCATTATTAATTTTCAGAATATTCCCTACAACTATAACTAACTACAATTGTAGCATACATAGTAGTTTAATTCTTAATTAAGTCATTACTAGCACTAAAATAAAATAACGAGTATAATTAATCTAAGAACTAACTAGTGGGAACTCTCTTGCTTTTACTAAATAAAATAGTCGAAAATCATAGAAGAACTATACTGTTCTTATCGTTAATATGTAATCGCAATCAATGATTTGATTTTTAAGGCGCACCAGATTCTCTATCAAATGCTTCTACAATAAAGACATTATTGTTCAAATAATTGGTAAGAACACTTTAGTATATAAAGGCAAAATTGTATTTATCTTTGTATGCGTATCTGATGGTACAGCGGGCGAACCTAAAAAAACAAATCATTAAACATATAGTAAAGTGATGAAAGTACCCACTTTAATTTTGAATCTCTACCCAAAAACTAGATACTCGAAAAAAAAAAAGTATTTTAGTTTTTGGATTATTTTTTATAAAATCCTTACTTATGTAGTAGATAATCTGTATTAGAAAAACATATGAGTAAATAGTTGGACTATGAAAGAAGGAAGCCTGTATGAGATATTCATTTCTTCCAAAAACATCAAAAGGGAAATGGTCAGTCAGTCTTTTCATTATATTTTTTATATTATCACTCGTAGGAACTTTTATTTCTTCATATCTAGGAAATACGATTGAATACCCCAATCCGATCAATAGTCCATTTTTGGGAACTGTCATTTATCTTAGGTTTTTGGCAGCTATAATGTCTTCCTTAATGGGACTAATAGCCATAAAAAAAGACCATGAACGCTCGATTTCAGTTTATCTATCCGTACCTCTTGGAATTTTATTTTTTGCAGTTATTGTAATATTCCTGATTGCTAATCTTATTGGACCACCAAATTGAAACTAAGTCTTTTTAGAACTACAATTGCAGAAATCATAGTCTCGACTACTACCAAAAAAAAGTAGGAACCTACTCAAAAAAAAAACAAAATTGCCAACATACTATTTAGTTCAGCTATGGTACACAATAATTTAAAAGAGTAGACTTCTGCAACTATGAAATAATTAGGAAGTATACAGTAACATACCTGATGCAGTTTTTGCTTTATATAAGAAAGGAAGGAATATAATCATGAAGCTAAAGTTTTGGTCTAAAACAACGACCGGAAAATGGGCAAGCATCTTAACTTTGCTTTTCGCTGGGTTAATGTTCATAAAAATTACATCACTTGGAATCTCAGTCAGACTGCCCTTTCCTTCTCCTTTTATAGCTACCTTTGGAGTAATCGGCTTCATTATAGGGCTGATTGCCATTATAAAAGATAAAGATCGGTCGATAATGGTAATCTTGACAATTCCGATTGGGTTATTGATTATTTTCTGGATAATGGCAGAACTTGCTTATCCACATTAGTTAATGAATAAAATCTATGCAATTAAAAAATAAAGAGATAGAAGTAGTCTAGACTTCTATCTCTTTATTTTTTAATTGCTTTTATCTTATACCTATCCTTTAATGTTCACTAACTCAATTCGCATAATTCAATATATACTGATTTAATTAAAAAAAAATGAACCTGAGGGAATTTGCTCGTAGCTTTATTTCATATTATGTGTTGAGTTCTTATTAAATAACTCTTTGCTTTGTTCATTAGCATTGATAAAGGTTAAACCAGATTTTTTATTTTTACTGATCAATTTATCAATAGCTTCAACAGCCGTTGAATCCCATAAAGTCATAGCACTAACGTCGATAATTAATTCACCTTCATGTTCAAAGTCATGTACAAAAAAATCTAAAAACTTTTCAGCTGATGCGAAGTAAAGATGTCCGTGTGCCTTGTAATGATATTTATCACTATCTGTTCCTTTTTCTACTTGGAAATGGGTCATTTTAAAGGCTGCAAAAACAGCACTTGTTAGGGTACCAGCAACGACACCATAAGCTAAATTATGCGTAACTAAAACAATTCCAATTGTTAAAATCATAACAAAACTTTCATCTTTAGGCATGACATTTAATCGTTTAACAGATTTCCAGTCAATCGTTTCATAAGCTACGACTACCATTACCGCTGCTAGAGCAACGATTGGAATTTGCACTACTACTTGATTGAATAATACTACAGACATTAGCATAAAGAAGCCCGACAAGAATGTTGCTAAACGACCAATTCCGCCATAATTAAGATTAATGATCGTTTGGCCGATCATACCGCAACCAGCGATTCCACCGAAGAAACCAGCTACCATATTTCCAAGTCCTTGACTCATAGACTCCTGATTTTTATCACTTGGCTCGTCTGACAGCTCATCCACCAATTGTGCTGTCAATAATGATTCTACTAACCCAACTATTGCTACAGAGAGTGATGTGGGTAAAATAATTTTCAGTGTTTCTAGATTCATAGGCACACTTGGAATACCAAATTTAGGTAAGTCACTTGAAATAGTCCCTAAATCACCTAAAAGTTGTGCATTTAAATCTAACCCTAAAACGAGAGCTGTAACGACTATGATTGAAATAATAGGTGCAGGAATTATTTTTGTTAGCTTGGGGGCTAAAAATATAATAGCAACTCCAATAATCCCAAGTACAAGCAAGATTGAATTCCCTTTAAAATGATCTAATTGCGACAAGAACATCATAATACCTAAACCATTCACGAACCCAAGCATTACAGGCTTTGGTATGTAGCGCATTAATTTGCCTACCTTAAATAAACCCAATATAACTTGTATGATTCCAGCTAAAATAGTTGCAGCAAAAAGATATTCTACCCCATACTCAGCTACTAGATAAGCTAGTACTAAAGCGATCGATCCTGCAGCTCCTGAAATCAACCCTGGTCGACTTCCAAAAAATGCAGATATAGCTGTAATGAAAAATGTTGCATAGACCCCTACAATTGGTGCCACACCAGCAACTAGCATGAAGCCGATGACTTCAGGAAATAATGCTAAGCAAACAACAATTCCTGCTAGGATATCTCCCTTTACATTACCAAACCATTCATTTTTATACTTTTCCATAAATACCTTCCTTCTCAAACCTTTAAAAAACGATTCACAATAGATAATAATAACACATGAGTGAATAAAACGGAACAAAAATACACTAATAAGGAAATATTTTAAATCTATTTCGTTAATAGGAAAATAGCCGCTATGTAGATAAAGGCTAAATAATTTTTATGAAGCTTATTGTACTATGTTGCGATAAACCGTCACTACTTTTAAAATGGACATAATTTACCATGAGAAGTGCAACAAAGAATGCCGACTCAAATTAATTAGGCCATCATTTGAGTAAGTGTAACTAGCCTTTGTTCATTCAACTCAAAGTTACTTTTCATTTGAGTAAGCCTAACTAGCCTTTGTTCGTTCAACTCAAAGTTATTTTTCATTTGAGTAAGCCTAACTAGCCTTTGTTCGTTCAACTCAAAGTTATTTTCCATTTGAGTAACCGCAACTTGCCTTTGTTCGATACACATCCTAACGACAAATTAACCTTTATGATCTATTTATGTATGGAATATGTTAATATGATTAAGTGAAAATAAACTTTGCATCTCATTTAGGAGGACACAATGGAAACTGGGAATAGAATTCAAGACCTACGCAAATTAAACAACATGACAGCTAAGGAGTTAGCAGAAAAAATCAATGTTTCTCCTCCTTTTATTTCAGCAATTGAAAATAATGCAACCAAATTATCCCTAAAAACACTCACATCTATTTGTGACGTTTTAGGTGTGACACTTTCTGAATTCTTCAATTCAGAGACAAGTCCGGTGGAGAAAAAACTTATTTCGCAAATCAAACAATTACCTGAAGAGAAACAGCATGAATTATCAGCTTTTTTAACAGGCCTAGTCTAAAAAAATAAATGGCAGATTTATATAGTACAATAAAAAGAGCAGTAGATCTATTGTTGATAGATCTACTGCTCTTTTTGTTTTTAAAATACATAATTTCATGTATCTTTATTTTTGATTTAACATTTTGAGATAACTTTGATAGTTTTTGTTCCCACCAGATAAATTATACACTTTTTCAAATCCATAATTGATCAATACGTTTTGAGCAGCATTTCCTGTGACCCCTTTATTGCAATAAGTGATCGTCACGAGGGTTCTATCCAACTCTTCATTTCTTTCTCTCAATTCTGCAAGCGGAATATGAATGGCTCCTTTTACATGAGCCTTTTCAAAGTCTTTTTTAGAACGTGTATCAACGATTTGCATTGATTCTCCACTATTTTGAAGACTGACTAACTCAGCTGGTGTTACCAACGGGTTACGTTTCAATGCATTATCTAATGCCATCCCAGTATATAAAATAGGATCTTTCGTTGTTGAGAACGGCGGAGCGTAAGCCAAATCTAAATGGAACAGATCTTCAGCTGTTGCTTTAAAGGTGATAGCTGTCGCGATAACGTCGATTCGTTTGTCTACCCCGCCTTGACCGATCGCTTGTGCTCCCAAAATACGACCAGTTTTTTTATCGGCCAATGCTTTGATGATCAATTCTTTACCACCTAGATATTCAGCGTGGTCTGGTTTGATATTATGCAAAATTTCAACATCATAGCCTTCTTTTTTAGCTTCTTTTTCCGTTAATCCTGTTTGCCCAACATGAAGGTCAAAAATTCTAAAGATCCCTGTTCCTAATACTCCACGGTGTTCTAAAGCTCCACCAGTCATGACATCACCCGCGATCCGACCCATTTTATTAGCAGTCGAACCTAATGGACGGTAAATTGGTTTCCCAGTGATCACTGAAAAACTTTCTGCAACATCTCCAACCGCATAAATATCTGGGAGATTCGTTTGCATTTTTTTATTTACCGCGATCGCTCTTGAATCCCCAAGCTCTACGCCAATTTCCTTAGCTAGTTCCGTATTTGGGCGGACACCGGCAGATAGGATCACGATATCCGGTTCGATCGTAATGCCATTGGTCGTGATAACTCTCTCGACTGAAGTTTGCCCTTCAATCGTTTTTACAGTGTCGCTCAAGATTAGTTTAACGCCTTTTTCGCGCATATGTTCTTCTATTCGGAAAGTCATATCTGCATCCATTGGCGGCATGACTTGATCCTCTAATTGGACGACTGTTACTTCCAAACCTTTGTGCATCAATTGTTCCGTCATCTCTAAGCCAATAAATCCAGCACCAATGATCAACGCTTTTTTAGGTTGTTTCGTTGAGAAAGCTCCAATATCTCGCGCATCTTGGATATTGCGGACTTGGAACACATTGTCATACTTTCTTTTGTTGAATGGAGGCGGCGTGAACGGAGAAGCACCTGTTGCAAATACTAATACATCATAGTGATCTACTTTCGTTTCGCCAGAAACAAGATTTGTAACTTCTAATTGTTTGGTTGCATGATCAATTTTAGTTACTTTGTGCTCAGTGAATACAGAAACATTGTATCTCTTTTTAAACCATGCTGCATTTCGAGGTGTCAACGCACTTAATTCTTCAACTTCTCCACCAATTTGATACGGAATGCCGCAGACCGAATAAGAAATATCTTTTCCTTGATCATACACCACGATTTCAGCTTCTTCTGTGTTTCTTCTAGCTTTAGCTGCTACAGATGTACCTGAAGCAACGGATCCAATTACGATGATTTTCATGTCTTCCCTCTTTTCTTTTATATCCCTATGTTTATTTTGAGCTTAATATTCGTATCCTTTAAACCAGTGCTTAGTTCTATTTGCGATCCTGACTAATAACAGCATGATAGGAACCTCTACTAAAACACCTACAACGGTTGCTAAAGTTGCTCCTGAGTTTAATCCAAATAGTGAAATTGAAACGGCTACAGCAAGCTCAAAAAAATTGCTCGTTCCAACCATAGCTGCTGGTGCTGCAATTGAAAATGGTAATTTGCACGCCTTGGCGCCACCATACCCAAGGAAAAAAATCACAATATTTTGAATGATCAATGGAATGGCAATCAATAAAATATGGAAAGGATTGCTTAGAATACGCTCACCTTGGAAAGAGAAAATGATGATCAGAGTTAACAATAATCCTATTCGCGTCGTTCCATCAAATTTATTCACAAAATCTTTTTCAAAATAGTTTGATCCTTTTTGTTTAACTACGTATTTTCTAACGATAATCCCTAAAGCCAATGGGATCACAATAAATACAAAAATTGAAAGTAAAAGTGTATTTATGGGGACAGAAACATTTCCAATTCCCAATAAAAGCGCAACAATTGGAGCATATAGGAAGAGAACGATGATATCGTTTATTGATACTTGTAATAAGGTGTAGGCTGGATCTCCTTTTGTCAATTCACTCCATACAAATACCATAGCGGTACAAGGAGCGGCGCCTAAAAGGATAGCTCCAGCTATGTACTCACGAGCTAAGTCTGGGCTTAAAAATGGTTTGAATACAACCAAAAAGAAAAAGGCAGAGATCGCATACATTGTAAACGGTTTGATCAACCAATTAATAGTTGTCGTCAAAATTAGCCCTTTTGGTTTTTTTGTTGCATTGACAATACTACCAAAATCGATTTTTAACATCATTGGAAAAATCATTAACCAAATCAATATCGCTGTTGGAATCGATACATTATAATACTCAAATTGACTTAAAAATTTTGGAACTGCAGGGGTGAGTTGCCCTAGCAATACACCTATGATCATAGAAAGAGCGACCCATAGGCTTAAGTAACGTTCCCACAGTCCAATTCCACTGTTTTTTTGTGACACTTTCTCTTGCGATTCTTTTTCTTTCATGACTTTCCTCCATCAACCTTTTTTTAACCTGAAATAACAGAAGACAAACTAGCTGTCTCATCCTTATCTCCTTCTACTTTGCAGACACATTCATCTGAATGCATCAATAATTGAACGGTCTCTTGAATGTATTGATCTGCTACTTTTTTATTGATTGAATAATGTTGCCATGTTCCACTTTTCACAGACGTTACCAAGCCTGCTTCCGCTAAAACTTTGATATGGTGGGACAAAGTTGGTTGTGTGAAATCGAAATGTTCTAAAATATCACAGGCGCACATCTCTCCACACGACAACATATCTAGTATTTTTACACGTTTGGGTTCCGACAAAGCTTTGGCAATCTTCGCATAGTCTTCATAACTCATTATTATCTTCCTTTCTACTTCTAAAGTGAGATTTTTGATTCTTTTGGCTATAACTGATTTAAAACCTATAAATAAATAAATAAATAAATAGATAGATAGATAGATACCTATGTATGTACTATAAAACTTTATTTATGTATAGTCAATTGTAAATAACAGGAATCAAAAAAGTGCTGTACAAGAAATTTCCTGTACAACACTTTTAAAAATCTAATTATTTTTTCAATATCTCGATAATTTCTTCCGGTTTAGCTACTTTTCCGTAAGAAACGACTTTCTCGTCGATGACAAGTGCGGGTGTCCTCATAACGCCATACGCTACGATTTCTTGCAGATCGGTCACCTTTGTGATAGTTGCTTCCATGCCTAAAGTCTTCAATGCTTCTTCTGTATTTCCAGCCAATTTCACACAATTTTTACAACCTGAACCTAAAATTTTGATTTCCATAATAAAATTCCTCCTAGTTAATAGTTATAGTTTTTCACATAAAGAATGGTGTAAAGAAGTTAAATAAGTAGCCGATCAGGATAATTCCTAAAACGACGACCATGAAGAAAACAGCCAGTAGTTTCGGCTTTACAACCTGCTTTAGCATGATAAGCGACGGCAAGGACAAAGCTGTCACACTCATCATGAAGGCTAGGACTGTCCCTAAGCCGACACCTTTTGCAGCTAACGCTTCCGCAATCGGCAAAGTTCCGAAGATGTCCGCGTACATTGGTACACCAACAAAGGCCGCTACTAATACGGAGTACTATTTATCTTGACCCAGGATGGCGGTAATAATTGATTCCGGTATCCAGTTATGGATAGCCGCACCAATTCCAACACCAATCAAAATGTAGGGCCATACTTTCTTGACGACATCTTTTACTTGTTCCACACTAAAAGAAATTCGGTCTTTTCTGGTTAATTCCGCTTCGGAAACATCGCCATTGCGAGTACCATAAACAAAAGATGCGACTTGATCCTCCAGATGCGCTTTTCCGATAATAGTTCCACCGGCTACTGCTAGAATCAAACCAACGATCATATAGGCAAAGGCAATCCGCCAATTAAAGATGCTTCCTAGCAAGATGGCGGATGCCAAATCGACTAATGGGGAAGAGATCAAGAAGGAAAACGTTACTGCTAACGGCAATCTAGAACCGGTGAATCCGATGAATAAAGGAATCGAAGAGCAGGAACAAAAAGGCGTCACCGTACCAAGTAAAGCAGCCAATATATTAGCTGTCACGCCACTGAAGTTACCTGAAATCTTTTTCGTCCGTTCTGGTGGGAAGTAACTTTGAATATAAGAAATCATAAAAATCAATAACAATAACAGAATAAAGATTTTTACGGTATCAAAAAGAAAAAAATTGCAAACTAGCCCCGACACGGTCAGTGATATCTAATCCAAAAATATTTTCGACTAATTTACCCATCAGATCGTTTAACCATACCATTTTGAATAGCTGATCATTCAGCCAAGTAAATACATTCATTGTTTTCATCTCCTATATTTTTTTATACAGGCATCCCGCTAGACATATGCTTAAAGAAAGTCTTCAAGGCATTCAAGGATTCGTGGTCGATGGTATATTTCACCATGCTGCCATCTTTTCTGCTGACGACCAAACCGCTATCGCATAAAGTTTTCATGTGATAAGAAAGCGTCGGCTGCGTTATCGAAAATTCTCTCAACAAATCGCAGGCGCATAATTCACCATCCCCTAACAAATCAATGATTTTTAATCTTGTTTCATCCGATAAAACTTTTAAAGCTTTTGCATATACTTTATAATCTTGTTCCATCAAAAACACTCCTTCCATCATTGTCGTCACAATGATCTTTATTCATTTAAAAATAGCAATAACATTCATGAATATCAATATCGAATTTCATCTATATTTATTAGTATATTCTGATATAGATAAATATCAATATCTTTTTTATTTTACGCTACTGACAAAATCAAGATAAAAAAAAGAGGATTCTACTGCTTATACGCGGTAGAATCCTCTTTCAGCTCAAACTATACTTATACTAAAACAACTGTCAGTCTTCTTTTTTTATTATTTTATCAGCGGTTTTGAAACTTTCATGAAAGACCGTTCCTCCACGTTCATAAAGTGGTTCTTTGATGCCTTCATTATGGTTTACGACCCGACCTAATGCAAAAAAGTAATCAGACAAACGGTTCACAAAGATTTGTACTTGCCTATTTGTTTTTTCTTCTTCGTTAATAAAAGTTACTATTCTTCGTTCTGCTCTTCTAGTAACCGCTCTAGCTAATTGCATAAGCGAAGCCACAGGAGAACCCCCTGGAATGATAAATTTATCAACTTCTACGGGGATAGGTGTATAGTAGTCGATACGTTGTTCCAAGAATTTGATTTCTTCTTCCGTGATCTTATATGGTATTTTTTCATCAGGCACTGCTAAATCGGTGCCGCAATCGAATAAGAAATGTTGGATCATAAGAAGTTCATCTTTCAACTCAAGATTTTCCCCATCAACTTGGCTGACAATAAGACCTATTAAGGAATTCAATTCATCGATCGTGCCATAAGCTTCTACTCGAGTAGCGTCTTTACGCACCGTTCTGCCGGTTATAATATTCGTATTGCCTTGATCGCCTCTTTTTGTATAATACTGCATGCTGATTCCCCCAGTTCTTTCATCATTTGATTATACCTACTTAAGATAGATTGTGCCGGTTTATTTTTAAAGAGTCCACAAATTAAAAATAGTTATCTAAAAGCTTCTTAACCATAACTGAATCCTATAAGCCCAATTTGGAACGCTTATTAGAACTTAACTGTTAAAGCTGGACTGGTCGGATTTATTGTAACAGATACAGATTGGAAATGGATGGCAAAAAAGACTGTCCCTTCATTTTTTTCACTAAAATTTGGTTCACGTTTTGTAAATGCCAGTTTTATTTCCTCCGATAATGGTTCCATGCATCGTTCAATAACAGCGTTTTGCACACGAATGTACTCGTATTTAGACTTGATAATAGTTGCAAAAGCTACGACCGGATTTGCAGTAAATTCAACGACTTTTTGTTTATCATTCTTTGTGCGAATATACAAAATTCCTGGCACAGCGGGATTTTCATAATAATTAACGACTCGCACATTGGCTTCCCCCTCAACAGATGTAGCCAATGCTAAATAATTATTTTCATTTAATATTCCATTATACGTTTCAATTAGATTCATGATTTTCCTTCTTTCTAAAAGGTTGATTTTTTTATTTATGGATAATGGAACTTTAGCTATTCTAATATTTTCTTATTTTGTGCTTGATGAGGATTCTGAACACCACTTATCGAGCGCATCAATCAAATTTCGCCATTCTACAACTCTCCTGACCGCTCCCATGGAGTAAGAATCCATTGGGCTTTTCCTAAGAGATTTTCTGCTGGAATGTAAGGATCATCCCACTTTCGGCTATCCGATGAGTGGATCCGATAATCTCCTAAAAAGAAATAGTGGGATTCAGGTACAGTGTACGACCCGTATTCTGTGTCGTTGAACGCAACATATTCTTCATTTAGCATCGACCCGTTCACCTCTACTTCCCCATTCTCAAAAGTCTCGATCTTATCACCTGGAAGACCAATCACTCTTTTGACGAGCGTTTCATCTAACTCCTCTGAATCAAATACAAGAATATCCCCTCTTTCGATCTTCTCTGGTTGGTGAATGCGGGTCGTGAAGATCCGGTCCCCAACATCAATCTTTGGGTACATAGAAAGGCTAGGAACAGATATGATAAAAAAAAGAAATCCTCTGATGAATAGATACATTATTACAGTAAGTACAATAAAAATACTAGACTGTTTCAAGTTTTTTTTCATGATTTTCTCCTACTCCTACTAAAATAAATACCCCTCTCGATCAATTTCTTCGAGAGGAGTATTCATTTTACTTAGCTACGCTTTTTTTCTAGTGAATCCAATAATAGTGGTGATGAAGAATAGACCTGCTAGTCCCCAAGAAAACCAATTTGTTGTTGATTTTTCAACTTCAATTTCATCCACTTCAACAGCTTCTTCTTGTTCTGCTTCTTCATGACCTTCTTCAACATGTCCTCCCTCTAGTTCCTCACCTTCTGCCAAGTGAGTAAAGGTCACATAGTTCATGACATATTCCCTGCCTGCATCTAAATCAGCTGTATCAAAATCTTTTGTTGCTAATACATCACTCAAGCTCTCTTCTAATTCCGGTATTTCTTCGGATTCTACCAAGTCTTTCAATGGATCTAAGTTCCCTATTTTAATACTCTCATCCGCTGCTACTATTTCTTCGGCCATCGGGAATCCTTCTGGTTTCACCCCCGTATAAGGTGCTCCTTCTCCAGCACGATGGACGCGAACAAGATTTTCGAATAAGTATTGATCAGCTAGCTCTTGTGCTTCCGGACTGTCATCCCTTACTTCCATTGTTTGGTTGAAAATGTCTGTTAAATTAGCTTCCTCTTCAGGAGAAACCCATTTAGCAATATAGTTGATATTATTTTCTTTAATAGCCGTTTGTGCATCACCAATAACAGGACCATCCATGGTGTCACAATGTGCACTGGCTGTAACGGGTGAGAGAAACAAAACTCCCACCGCTGACAAAGTTGCTGCGCTAGTCATCAAAAATGTTTTATTCATCGTCTTCTTCTCCTTCAAGAGCTGATTTACCTAGAAAAGCTTGCAACATCCAAATTGTTTTGTCCAGATAGTTCTTGTATCCAACCATAGTATCTTCTAACACATAATCTTTCTCTTTCTGTGCCAAAAGAACTGTTCTTTTTGTCAAATCTCTCGTAATTCGGTAATCATCTACCAATTTTTCGACCATTTCTTCACCTGACAAGTATTTATCTTTAGGTGATTCAGCGACCAAACTATACTTCGCATACTCTTCAGTAGTTGACGCTGGTTTAGCACCTGAGGCAATTAAGCGTTCTGCAATTTCATCATAATACTTGCTATTTTCATCATATAGTTCTTCAAATTTTGCATGTAGGGTAAAGAAATGTGAACCTTTAACATACCAATGGTATTGATGTAATTTCACATGTAAGAAAGCTTGATTAGAAATGATATGATTCGTCATAGCTGCTGCCGTTGGATTGTGGTGATCGTGCTCTTTTTCTTCTTGAGCAATCTCCACTTGATGCAATTCTTCAGTTGTCAGTTCTTTGTGTGTGTTCTTCAGTAATTATTAATTCCTCCTAATAGTTTTTTTCAAGATGTAATTACTTTTTCTAGCTGATCATCTCCTTAAATATTGTGATAAAAACTTCGCTACACACTCCATTTTTTCTTTTGATCAAGCTTTTAAAGGTACTGCAGCTGGTTCTTTAACAGGTTGCATATTTTTACGGTTGAAGCGAATCAAACGCATAGCATTTAGAATAACGATCAATACGCTGGCTTCATGAATGAACATACCCGAAGCTAAATGAACGCTTCCCATTAAAACTCCTGTTAATAAGATGGCTACAACACCGACCGCAATGAAGATATTTTGTTTCATATTTTTAGTTGTTGCTTTAGCTAATGAGTAGGCATGAGAGAACTGCATTAATTTATCTGCCATTAAGACAACATCTGCTGTTTCCATTGAGATATCTGTTCCGCCTTCACCCATTGCTAGACCAATATCAGCCGTTGCGATTGCTGGGGCATCATTGATTCCATCACCTGCCATGGCAACAATATGACCAGACTCTTTCAATTTTTTCACATATTCTACTTTGTCTTCTGGCAATAATTCAGCATGGAACTCATCTAATCCCAGTTCAGTTGCTACAGCTTCCGCTGTATGCTTATTGTCACCAGTCAACATGACAATTTTTTTGATGCCGTTTTCTCTCATTTGCGTTAAGGCTCTTTTAGCATCGTCACGAATCTGATCAGCAATAGAGATGATGCCATCAATTTTCCCGTCAACAGCGATGAAGATAGCAGAGTTGCCGGCTTTTTCACGATTCACTGCATAGTGTTCAGTAGCAGATGATAATGAGATGTTCTCATTTTTCATTAGTTTCCGATTTCCAGCAACAATTTTACGATTGTTCACAACAGCCTTGATTCCGTTTCCTTTGATTGCTTCTCCATCAGATAGTTCCATTGAAGCAAGATCCATGTCGCGGTCCTGCGCTGCTTTCACGATCGTCTGTCCCAAATGATGTTCAGAAATCGTTTCTGCTTTAGCTACTAGGCCTAATAAAGTATCTTTATCGGCCTTGTTAAATACGTGGATATCGGTTACTTCCGGTTTCCCTTTTGTTAAAGTTCCTGTTTTATCGAAGACCAATGTATCCACTTCAGAAAATTTATCCATGATCTCTCCGCCTTTGATCAGAACACCGTTCTTAGCGCCATTTCCGATACCTGCAACATTTGAGACCGGAGCTCCGATAACTAAAGCACCTGGGCATGCGATCACTAAGAAAGTGATTGCCAAATGCAGATCTTTAGTAAAGAGATACACAATGATCGCTAAGACGACTACAGCTGGTGTGTAAATATTAGCAAATTTATCCAAGAATTTTTCTGCTTTAGATTTTGATTCTTGTGCTTCTTCAACAAGTTCAATAATTTTAGCGAATGTCGTATCGTCACCGACTCTTTCGGCAATCATTTCAATGTAGCCATTGTCTAAGATCGTTCCACTAAATACTTTATCGTTGATAGCCTTTGAAGCTGGAACAGATTCACCAGTGATGGCTGCTTCATTAATGGAAGCTTTACCGGTCATGATTTTACCGTCAACAGGGATTTTTCCACCCGGATGAATAACCACGCGGTCGCCTTCTACAACGTCCTCAACTGGAATAATTTCTGTTTTTCCATCAGCTCGCAAAACGGTAGCCTCTTGGGGTGCCATATCAACCAATTCTCTTAGCGATGAACGTGTTTTTTCTAATGTCCTCATTTCTAGATAGTCTCCAAATAAGAATAAGAATGTTACAATAGATGATTCTGTGTATTCTCCGATATATAAAGCACCAAGAACGGCGATACTAACTAACAGATCAATGCTGAAAGCCTTCATCCGTAAAGCTTGAATGGCTTTAATAAAAATAGGAATACTGGCAAGGATAGTTGCGCTAATTAAGGCAATATCTTTTAATTCTCCGTTTCCTACGAAACCAAAGATGAATCCGCTGATGATTAAAATACTTGCTAAAGCAGTGATATGATTTTTATGGTGATTGATATGTGCAATCATTTTTCTTCCTCCTTAATTTTTTATGCAGTTGCTTTTGAATGGACAGGATATCCTGCCTGTAGAATGGCTGCTTCAATTTGTTGGATCGTTACTTTTTTGTTGTCGAATGTCGTACGTATCTTCCCAAGTTGAGGAAAGACTTTCACAGACTCGATTCCGTTTAATTCGTTGACCTGATTTTCTATTTTTTTAGCACATCCAGTGCAGTCAAGTGGGTCGATTTGAAATAGGACTTTAGTCATGAACCTTTCTCCTTCCTTTCCTCGTCTCTTTCTATCTTTATATTATCGCTCAAGAAGCTGTTAAAAATTGATCAGGATCAAGAATGACTAAACTATTCTATTTCTGGTGAATAGACTAACGATTCCACCTCTTAAAAGACGGAATCCACTTTTAAATTACTTTTTAATTGTCTTAAGGTTTCTTTCCTTACGCTAGTTTAGATGATAATACTGGATAACCTAGTTTTTGAATCGTTTCTTGAATTTTTTCAGCTTTGATTTTAGATTCATCAAATTCTGTTTTCACCTTGCTAGAGTTGAACATCACCTTAGCAGACTCGATACCTTCAGTTTTATTTAAGGTAGTTTCAATTTTCTTGATACATGAGGGACAAGTTAACGGTTCTAATTGATACACAGCTTTACTCATAATTGTTTTCCTCCTGTCTTTTGTTATCTTTAGTATATGCAGTCCTGCTAATTAATAAATTGACCCTAATCAATTTTCTATAAAAATGGACATAAAAAAAGAAGCAGCTAAATTGTTTAGCTGCTTCTTTCGATAATTTAGTTTAATGGATCCAACACTATTTTAAAAAAATAGTTTAATTAACTTATAAATCGCCTGTTTTTTCTTGATAAGTCTGCAATTGATACATATCATAATACGTACCTTTTTTATCGATCAATTCATCATGGCTGCCTTGTTCAACAATTTCACCATTATGCAAAACGATGATCTTATCTGCATCTTTAATAGTAGACAATCGATGAGCTATGATCAATGAAGTCCGACCTTTGCGCATATTAGCTAATCCTCTTTGGATTTTTTCTTCCGTTTCTGTATCAATATTGGCTGTCGCTTCATCAAGGATCAGAATACGCGGTGACCGCAAGATCGTTCTAGCAAAACTGATCAACTGCTTTTCTCCAGCAGATAAACTTGCCCCTCGTTCAATAACCTTTGATGCATAACCATTCTTCATCTCAGATATAAACTCATCAGCATAGACAAATTCAGCCGCTTTTCTAACTTCGACTTCTGTATAGGAAGTGTTATACATACGAATATTATCTGCAATATTGCCATAGAATAAGAAACTATCCTGCAATACTAATCCCATTTTATTTCGAAGCCCTTCTATTGGCATATCTTTCAAGGAATGGCCGTCAATGGTTATTTCGCCTTCATTGTACTCGTAAAAGCGCATCAATACATTGATAATTGAACTTTTACCTGATCCAGTTTGACCAACAAAGGCCACTGTTTGACCTGGTTTCACTTCAAAATTGATATTACGCAATACTTGTTTCTTTCCATCGTATGAAAAATTCAGATTTTTAACCTGAATGTGCCCTTCTGTGATCATACCCTCTTTTTCTGATGTAGATTGCGGTGCGAGCTCTTTATTATTCAGCAATTCTTGAATACGGTGCCCAGAAACAATCCCATCTTGTAAAGAACTTAAGCTGTTCATCATTTGACTGATGGGTTGAAAGAACGAGCGAGAATAGGCCGTAAATGCATATACTAAACCAATATCAACTGCACTTTGGTTCCATTCTTGATACCCAAATATAAGCAGTACAGCTACTAGGGCAATCGACTCGATCACATTGATAGCTGGTGCTAATAACAATGCGTTCATGCTGTACATTGAACGACGAGAAGCTACATACTCTTTATTGATATCACTAAATTCATTAATCAAACGCTCTTCTTGATTGTACTTCTGAATAATACTCATTCCACTAATAGATTCACTTAAACTAGCATTCAACTGGCTCAATACCGTTCTCATGCGACTATAAATGAGAGTACTTTTCTTTCGATAGATTCCTGCGATCCACACAATAAAAGGTGTGAAAAAAAGGAATACTAATGCCATCCGCCAATTTAAGGCAAACATAGCAATCGTGATCGAAATGACATTAAATAGTCCATTGGAAATATTTAAAAAGACTGTCCAAAATTCTTTGATCGTTTCTGTATCATTTGTTACTCTAGAAACAACTGTACCTGCAGGTGTTTGATCAAAATACCTCATTCCCAATGAAACAACTTTTTCGTACAATTGATTTCGGATGTTGGCTACCGTTCTTTCAGAAGCCGTATTAAATAGAAAGTCTTTTGCATAAGAAGATACCGCCCTAAGGATGGTCAATACTCCATAAAAGATTACTATACGTACCGTGATCTCCATTGTTGCTGTTCCATTTGTTAAATAAGTGTCAATGTAGCGCTGAATGATAATGGGTAAATAGGCAGTAATTGCTGCACTTAATGCCAGAAACAGAAAAGAAAAGATAAAAATAAATTTATTTGGTTTTGCAAAACGAATCAGACTAAGTAAAACATGTCTGGATTCTTTAGCGGAAAAGGATACTTGTTTTTGTGCGGCCATTAAACTCCCTCCCCATCTAATTTTTTCTCGAGCTGCTGCTTGTGGTACATGTTGTTATACCAGCCTTTTGATTCAATTAATTGTTGGTGAGAACCCCGTTCACTGATACTTCCTTTTTCCATTACGATGATTTCATCTGCATTCATGATCGAACTGATGCGATGTGCAGAAATAATCGTTGTTTTGTTACGTCTTTCTTTTTTCAATAAGCTTAAAATATTTTCTTCTGTCTGAGCATCCACAGCTGAAAGAGAGTCATCTAAAATCAAGCATTCCGGTTCTACAGCTAAAGCTCGAGCAATAGCGATCCGTTGCTTTTGTCCACCAGATAGAGAGACGCCTCGTTCGCCAACTTTTGTATCATAACCTTCAGGAAATTCCAGAATATCTTCATGGATGTCAGCTAATATTGCATATTTCTCAACTGCTTCTTGCGACAGATCAGGATTTCCAAAGCGGATATTTTCTCGAATCGTTGTTGAAAATAAAAAGTTTTCTTGCGGAACGATTGCTATCCCTTTTTTTAACGACTCTAATGCATATTCTTTGATATCAATATCATTGTAAGCGATTCTTCCATCGTACTGATCATATTCACGCATCAATAGTTTATATACCGTACTCTTTCCAGAACCCGTTCTGCCAACAATGCCTAACATATTTCCTCTTTCTAAATGAAAGGAAACATCAGTTAAAACTGGATTTTCATCATCAGGAAAAGTAAATGAATGCACGTCAAAACTGATATCACCGGCTAGCTCTTTACGATACGGATTTTTTATTTCTACAATCGAAGGTTCATAATTTAGTAAAACTTCTACTCTATCATAAGCCGCACTTCCTCGTTCTAGGGTATTGATCAGACCCCCTACAGCTAACAGTGGCCATTGCATCATACCGATATAGCTAATAAACGCTACTAAGTCTCCGATAGATATCCGTCCACTTTGAACATAGTTACCACCTACAAGTATAGCAATCACATAGGTCATTCCCATAATGATTTCTATACTTGGATTCAAGGCTGCTTTTAATTTGTAAACAAGTTGATTTTTATTTACAACACGTTGTGTTTCTTCTTTAAATGCCGTAAAATCTTCTTCTTCTTCACCAAATGTTTTTAAAACTTTCATACCTGTTACACTTTCTTGAACATGATCATTCATTGCGGAAAAAGCTTGCAATGCACCACGGTAACGGGCATGGATCATTTTACCTAGATACGTTGAAACAAAGATCAAGATAGGCAGCGGCAGAATGGAGACAAGTGTAAGCTTCCAATCAATGAAAAAGAACATTGAAAAAAGTGTCACACCACCTAATGATAAGGCATCTGTTAACGTTAAAACCCCATCAGCTGCAACAAATCGAATAGCTGCCAAATCATTTGTAGCATGGGCCATCAGGTCTCCTGTGCGATATTTTTGATAAAATTCAGAATCCATTCGTGTGAAAAATGAGAATAAACGATTACGCAAAATAGATTCAATGAGCGTAGAGTTCCCAAATAACGCTATTCTCCATCCGTAACGTAACACATACATCACAAGTGAAAAGATAAGGATCAATGTGACCCAAAAAAGCAAAATCTGCCAATTTAACGTTCCTGCTATAAAATGGTCAATAATGGTACCGATGATCTTTGGATTCATAACTTGTAAAATAGCACAAATAATTAGAGCTGTAACCCCAAAGGTATAGCTTTTCCAACGCAATTTAAAAAACCAGCCATACTTTTTAAACGTATTAAACATTATTTCATTCCTTTCATTTTGTCTTCCGCAATGCTATGCCGGACTACATCCATATCCATAAAAAAACAAATAGAAAGAAAACTTCCTATTTGTTCTTAATAGTAGTTGTTTTTATTGTTCTATTTTTTTGACTCTATCATCAATCAATACCTCTTGTGCGACCTCTACCGTAATACTTTTATGGCAATACTTGAAAGTCATAAACGCATAATACGCCACAAAAAAAATGGTAATCACTCTTTCGTAAAACACATAAAATATTATACCTTTAAATTCCTCTTTAAACCATCTATTCTTAATATAGGTCATATTCTATCTATGTGCAACTAAATAACCTACATTCGAAAAAATTTATCACTATACCGTTAATAGTGACCATCCTTTTACCAAAGTAAAAACGATACATTTGATTCATGTCATCTGGCTATTACGAGAAATCTATTTTTTGGTTTTCTTGTGGTAACTTAACCCTATCAAATTAGAGTTCTCTATCAAGTGGAGAATGCTGCTTCGGCAATGCTAACATCCGTAATTTTAAATTAAACTAAATTAGTTAGAGAAAGGTTTAAAGGTTAATTTGTAGTCTTCTGTTAATAGAAGTGCAGCTGAAAAAGTTTGTCCGTTTTTTTTCTTAAAGCCTTTTAATAAAGGTGTTTCTTTTGTTATTAAAAGTTTTTTAATCGTTGCTTCAGATAATAATTTCCCTATATAACGTTTCGGCAACGTAAACGTGCACCCATTGCTGTAGCCGCTGCAGCCATAAAACTTCCCTTTATCGACGATAGTTTGTCCACATACAGGACATTTTCCAATCACCTGTTTTGTTTGATTCAAACTAGTTGTATGCGTAGACCAATCTCTACTCTCAATAACTTTGGTACTAGACTCTAATGTATGATGAATAAATTTTTGAATATTGTCTAAAAAAGCTTGCTGTGTACCTTCTTCTTTTTTTATTTTCTTTAAATAGGTCTCCCATTTAGCAGTCATTTCCGGACTGCTTAACAAAGTATTCCCTACTGCTTGACACAATATTGCTCCTTTTTGGGTGACGGTCACATTATTTTTTTGGATCTCAATATAGTGTTGTTTTTTAAGCGTCTCAAGCACATTAGCTCTAGTCGCTTCTGTCCCGATCCCTTCTGTTGCTTTTAAAATTTCTTTTTCTTCCGCATTTTCCAATTCTTTGCCACATGTCTTCATAGCTGTAATCAAAGTACCTTCTGTGTAAGCTTTTGGCGGTGAAGTGAATCCTTCTGAAGTTGATAAATCTGCTTCAACTGATTCATTTTTTTGTACTAAAGGCAACTCTGTGCTCTCTTCTTTATCCGGCTTCTTGCTGTAAGAATACTCCAATTTCCGCCAGCCTTTATCTAGAATTGTCCTGCCTTTGCTTGTAAAAGGCAACCCTTTAACATCCACTGTGATCGTTGTTTCATCATACTTATAATCTGTTTCAAACATAGCCATCGTCCGCTTCAAAATGGTGAAATAAATTTCTTTTTGAATCGATGTCAGCTTGCCTAAATCTTTTTGAGTAGGCACCTTTTTAGTTGGAATAACGGCGTAATGCTCTTGAACTTTTGAACCGTTCACATACCGTTTTCGTTTACTTGTGTTAGGCTGCTCAATCGTATAGTTCAATACACCTTGATACTCGTCGATTCTTTCTAGCAAGTAACGAAACCCTGAATCGGTAATGTGCCGGCAATCGCTTCGAGGATAACTCACTAATTTAGCTTCATAAAGTGACTGGACATGTTTCAACGTATCTGATGGGCTCACTTTATATTTCTTGTTTATAAGACTTTGCAAGTCACTTAAGGAAAATAGAAGTGGTGAGGGCTGAGAGACTCGCTTCATTTCAACTGTCGAGATCATTCCAGGGTTGCTGGCTAATAATTGATGTTTTTTGATTAGATCCTGTAAATCTTTTTTTGTCGGAAATTTTTTATTGTATTTGGCTTTAAACACACCATTTTCAGCTGTCACGGTTGCCTGCATCTCAAAAAATGGTTCTGGAACGAAGTTTTCAATTTCTTTTTGACGTGTATAAATCATATAAAGGGTTGGTGTTTGGACACGTCCTACACTAAACACCCCTTCACTGATTCCTTTTTTCTGCAAAGAAAGTGTATACATGCGAGATAAATTGATCCCCACTAACCAATCGCTGATTTGTCTGGTTTGAGCTTCAACATAAGAAGAATAGAAATCTTTTCCATCTCTTAGATTAGAGAATCCCTTTTGTATTTCATCTGCTTCAAGTGAATTGATCCATAGCCGTTTGATTTCTTTGTTGCCTGCTTTTGCTTGGCTGATGATTGACCGCGCAATATTTTCCCCTTCGCGATCGCTATCAGTAGCGATCACAATTTGGTCTGCTTCTTTTAACAGTCTTTTTATGATATTAAACTGTTTGCTTTTGCCTTGCCCAACTTTAAATTTAAACGTTTGCGGAATAATGGGCAGTTCTTTCATATTCCATTTTTTCCATTCATCTTTGTATTCTTCTGGAGAAGCCAATTCAATCAAATGTCCGAATCCCCAAGTAATGATATCATTAGACGGATTTAAAATAATGTACCCATCTTTTTTTGAAAATTTACCAAAAGATTCAGCGTACGCTTGCGCCTGAGAAGGTTTCTCTGCAAGGATCAATGTAAGTCCCATTTGCTATCTCCCTTACTTTATCTTTTTTATCATTTAAGTATTGTTCTGTTTTCAAATCAAATTAGTGTAATCTCAAACTATTGTACCTTCTATTCTAAAGTATAGCTAATAGCAGTTTTATACTACTATATTATAGACTACTTCCTGCTTTTAGCAGCACTTTTTTCTAAGTTAGCTATTTCGGGTAACCACTATTTGTTGCTTACAGGATAAAACGTGCCTTTCTTTCATTATTATTCAGTGTATGCATGATAAAAAACACTATAGAGATAATCAGGCTGGCTGATTAACCTCTGTAGTGTCCTTTTTTGTTCTTTTGATTAGTAAATCTGTTGGATCCACTCTAATTATTTTTCTAATACTTTAATGCCGTGATTCCCAGCTTCTGGAGCTTCCTAAAATCAGCTTAAACTTTACTTTTTTCTAAGCCTTGTTTATAAAATTCTTCCATATCTTCTTTAGGAACCATACTTCCTCCAGTAGCCCAAGCGATATGTGTTGCCTGATCCATCTTTTCAGTCAATCCTTTTTCTGCTAAATAACGTTTTCCTTCTATTGTACCGAATAAACGAGCTACTCCTGGTACACCAGCTAAAGCTGCTGGTTCTAAGTAGATCTTTTCTTTATCGATCATAGCCGTCAAGAAATGTTGCGCTTCTTTTTCTTGCAGTGTAAAACCGCCGTCAAAGAAGTTTTTCATTAATTTTGAAACAAAACCTGACGTTCTCGGAACTGCTAATCCATCCATTCCTGTTTTACCATCAATATCAAAATCGTCTATCGATACTCCGTCATACTCATTGGTAATCAATCCTAGCATCATTGAAGGCATATGCGCTGGCTCTGAAAAGAAACAATGAACATTGTCCCCATAAACTTGTTTTAATCCGAATGTGATGCCACCTGGGCTTCCGCCAATACCGCATGGCAAGTATACAAACAATGGGTGATCTTTATCGACTTGAATTTTTTGTTCCTCTAATTGCTTTTTAAGTCGACTTCCGGCTACTGTATAGCCTAAAAATAGATCCACCGAATGTTCATCATCAACAAAATAGCACGTTGGATCTTGTTCTGATTGCATTCTTCCGTTTTCCACTGCCTTTGTAAAGTTTGTATTGTGTTCAATAACCGTTACACCATGAGACCTAAGTAAATCTTTTTTCCATTGCTTTGCTTCTACAGACATATGAACTGTGACTTCAAATCCTAGTTTTGCTCCCATTATCCCTACACTGATTCCAAGATTTCCAGTTGTTCCTACCATGATTTTATGTTTAGCAAAGAAATCACGAAAATCACTACTTGCGAAAACAACATAGTCTTCATCAATACTTTTTAGCAAACCATTTTCTAACGCTAATGTCTCTGCATGTTTTAATACTTCATAAATTGCTCCTCTTGCCTTGATCGTTCCAGCAATTGGTAATGTGTCATCACGTTTTAATAATAATCTTCCTTCAATGGCCGTATCATAGTAGCTCTCTAATTCAGCTTTGATTGCTGGAATCGCCGATATTTTTGATTCGATGATGCCTTTTGTTTTTTTGGTCTCTGGAAATGCCGTTTCAATATATGACGCAAAACGAGCTAAACGGGCTTCAGCATCATCTACATCCGTTTTAGAAAGGTTCACTTTTTTTGAGGCCGGTTCAAAGTCACTTTTGAAACGATTGACCCAAAAAACATTTTTCATGTTCATGATATCTTTTAAGACCGGAATCTCTTCTTTCCAATTTTCCAATGTTTTGCCTGCAATCACTTGTTCATTCATATTATTTCCTCCTAAAAGCACTTTAGTGGTATTTTTTATTATTTTCAAATTTCAGACTAATCATTTTGGATCACGATAACAGATTTCAACTTTTCATCTGCACTAATTTCATTAGCGCAGACCTTTTGCTTCTTTAAGATTACCTGTTAGGATAATACTTCAACCGTTCTTTTTTTGGCCAATCCACCGTCTGATCGAATTTCTTCAGCCGTTACGATTTTGGTATCTCTAAAGATATAAGATCCGAGATAGCCGCCAATTACACTTACAATAATAACTCCTAAAGCAGCGATCAATACCTTTCCTGCTGGATTGTACGCGAACATAACTGCAAAACCTGCAATCGGAGTGGCTGTACCTGGAGTATCGTTTACCAGTCCCATAAGTGCTACGATAATACCACTTGCTGCCCCTCCAATAAAGTTTGTTACATAAACAGGAAGAGGATTCGCAGAAATAATATCTGCTTGAGTCAAGGGTTCTATAGCTACCGATATAGTATCTTTTTTACTTCCAAATTTCAATTTGCTAAATAAAATATAATTCATGAATGATGATCCGAATACCGCTAATGCTCCGATAGCCATTGGAACTCCTGTTAAACCTAACATTGCTGTCAATGCCATTGAACTTAAAGGAGCTGTTGCGACTACTGTGATAATCCCCCCTAAGATGATCCCCATCATTATGGGACTAGAGTTAGCAGTAGCAGTCAATATTTCACCAATTTGAAGCAGTGTAGCATCTACGAGAGGAGAACTGATCGCTCCAATCAATCTAGCTAGAGGAGCAGCTACTACAATAATAACGATCAAATCTAATCCATCTGGTATCTTTTCTTCCATCTTCTTAATAACGAAAGAGATAAGATATCCAGCTATAAATCCAGGTAATATTCCCATACCCGATAAAGAAAGACCTACCAAAACAGCATATACTGGAGAAACGCCTAAAGCTAAAGGAACTAATATCGCGGCTGCTACTCCTCCTAGGCTTCCATTAGCTGCACCCACTTCTCCTAGAAACTTCAAATTCAATACATTTCCAAAAAAAGCATAATGAAAAGCTTCTACTAAAAAGCTTGCACAAGCTGCACTAGCCAATGCTCCCATTGCTTTCGAGCCGTGTGGTGCTTTGTAATTGAATATCGTGAAAAAAGACAGTACCGCTAATAGTAAAACCGTTCCAATTAATATATCCATTATATTCCCTCATTTTTCGTTTTTAGTAAAACTACTTTTCTATATCATGAATTATTTTAAAACGGCAATAGCTTCAATTTCGATCATAGCATTCTTTGGAAGCTTCGAAACTTCAAAAGCAGTACGCGTTGGATAAGGTTCTTCAAAAAATTCTGCAAATAATCTATTTACTTCATCAAAATTGGACAAATCTTTCAATAGAACCGTTGTTTTAATAATATCTTTCATTTTCAAATTCTCTTTTTCTAAGATAGATTGAATATTCATTAGCGATCTCTTACATTGTTCTGTAAATGTATCTTCTAGTTCATTTGTTTCAGGATTTATAGGTAATTGCCCTGATGTAAAAAGAAGGCTACCTGCTTTTCGGTATGGAGAATAAGGACCAATAGCTTGTGGTACATTGTACATATTATGTCACCTCCTTGTATTTATATTTTCACTATACCCCGAAAAGAAAACGGTGTCAATAACTTTTTATTATCATTTAAATAAATTATAATCAATGTTAAAATATAAAGTTAAGATACACATTTTTTATCATTGTGGTATAATCTTTGTAACTTACTTACATAATTACATGGAGGAAAAAGGAGGTCTTGTAAAATGAAAGAAGAGATATTTGATCAATACGAGAATTTAGTTTATTTTTTAGGTAAAACATTAGGTACTAATTATGAAATTGTGTTTCATTTGATTGAAGAAGACCATTCTTATATTGCTGCAATTGCAAATAACTCTATCAGTGGAAGAACAAAAAATTCTCCGCTTACTGGTTTTGCCTTAGAACTTATGAAGAAAAAAGAATACTTGAAAAGTGATTACGTAACGAATTATAAAGCGAAATCAAGTGGGGTAAATCACATTCAAGGCTCTACTTTTTTTATTAAAGATAATCAGGGTAATTTGGACGGTATGCTTTGCATCAATACAGATTATACAAAATACAAAAATATTGCTAATGACATTCTTCAGCTCATAAATATAACAAATGATGACTCAGATAGTCAAAACAATACAGTAAAATCCAATCAGCTATCCTCAAGTGCCGCTCAGGAAAATGGCGATGAATTTGTAGAAGTCCTTTCCAGCAATATAAAAGACATTATTTTTGAGGTTATTGGTCCTGGTGTTTTGAATGAGAACTTTTTATTGAATCAAGATGCAAAAATCCATATCGTGGAACAGTTAGAAAAGAAAGGTATCTTCCAACTAAAAGGGGCTGTTTCACAGGTAGCAGAAGTTTTAAATGTGTCAGAACCAAGCGTTTATCGTTATTTAAAGATTATTACAAAAGCGAATCAAGTTTAGAGTGCTGTTAACAGACCCTCGTTGACCAAATTGCTTATCACCTTTGGTTTAATGTCCAAAATAATTTTGCTTAAAAAAGAAATCAAACAGGCTAAGTTCTCTAAAGAACTTAGCCTGTTTGATTGTTTTTTCTATCCTTCTTGCTTACCGATCCACACTCTAAGCCTAATACATCAGAAGCTAGAACTCAGCTTGATGCTCAGTACCTTTCACGTCTCCTATAGAAAAAAAGTTAGTCAAAATCCACTTTATTTTCAATGATTTAGGTACCAACTGCATAAATTTTTGATGGGCCGTTAATTCTTCAATCGTCTTTTCATTTTTTTCTAGATATATCGCGACCCTTTCTAACGAATCTTCTTTCCCGTTAAGTCGTTCAATCATTTTTTTTATATTAGGACCTGTGATCAAAGAATATTTGTCATACAATTGGTATGTTTCTCCCTCTTCTGCAACACTCTTGATAAGAAGCAACAATGCGATATTGAATCGCGTTCCTTTGAAAGTCACGATCCCTATATTCGATTGTTTATCCTCATACCAATAATTTCCTACATCGTAGACCAAAGCACTCTTCAAATACTCAAAATCGTCTGTGATTTTCTCATTGTGCAAGGTCAAATAATTTTCATTTTTCAACAGTAATTCCATATTTTCTCGCACTTCATTGGAAACAAATCCTGCATCACTGATAAATTTTGGGGCCTTTCCTTCTGTTGTCTTTTCGACCATAATACGTTTTGCTTTGATATCGATATCTTTCACGTTCCATACCCTGCCTGCCAACAAAATTTTACTTTCGATTTGAATGTCAGGTGTAAACGGTAGACTACCGATACGCTCATGCTGGTAATGAACGGAAAAGTCACTAGTTGTAAGAAACATGGCGTAGAAATCTCTGGAGTTCAGCAACTTCTCCCCTTCCAAACCCACAATTGCTTCTTCACCTATGATCTCAATGAATTCTTTTTCTACCATATGATCAATCAATATTGCTAAATCTGTATCTGGAATTTCTGTCCATACTGGAAACTCTTTGTTCATTCGCATCAGCTTTTCCATTGGTATACTTGTCTTTTGGAAAAGAATGGCCATCATTTGATGTGCCATAGCATTGTAAGGTACTTCTACCATTTGCATAGCATCCATTTCTTTTCTTTCCAGTAAATCCAACGCTGAATATGTCTGGAGCATTTCCCAAGGGTCATCCTCCACAATATGCAAGATGCTTTGGTGGGTCCTGCGACCACTGCGTCCTAAGCGTTGGCTGAGAGAGGAAGTGGACGGAGGTGCCCCATATTGTACTACACTATCTACTGATCCTATGTCGATACCCAATTCTAATGTCGAGGTACAAGTGATCGTAAATAGATCTCTTTCGTTGTTTTTTGCAAAAAATTCGACCTCTTCACGTAATGCCTTGTCCACTGATGAATGATGAGCAAAATACCGAATAGGTCTATGCTCTTTTAGTGCCATTTTTTCCAATTTATGAGTAATTTCTTCTACCTTGTTCCTTGAATTTGGGAATACTAACATCGTTTCTTTTTGGGAATACTGATAAATTGCCGCTAAAGAATTTCTTGAAATAAATGGCCCTGTTTCGCCACTTGTGTAGTCTATTGTAACAAGCAAGTCATTTTTATCATGATCTACGAGGATATCCGTATCTCGATTGCTCCCAAAGAATGCTTTTGCGTGACCAAAATCTGTCTTGCTTAAGGTCGCACTCATTGCAATGAATCTCGGAGCCTGCATGAATTGGCTGATCCGTTGTATCAGGGATTGAAGATGGATCCCACGTTCTGTTCCTAGAAAACTATGCAGTTCATCAATGATGATCCACTCTACCCCTTTAAATAAGTGCTCCGCTTCGCCTGGGCGGTTCACCAGCATGCCTTCAATTGATTCAGGCGTGATCAACAAGATTCCTTTTGGTTGTTTCACGATTTTTCTTTTCTCTGCTTGGGATGCCTCACCATGCCACCTGGTAATTGGGACGTCCAAATATTGACATAGCTCATTAATGCGTTGAAATTGATCATTTATCAAGGCTTTTAAAGGTGAGATATACAAGATTTTAAGCCCTGTATCCCAGTCTTCCACGCCATTTACTGCCGGAATAAAAGCCGCTTCTGTTTTTCCTGAAGCGGTTGGTGCAGACAAAATAAGATTATGATTGGTTTGAGCAATCTGTTTGATCGAAGCACTTTGGATTCTAGTTAATTTTGACCAGCCTTTATCGTATATATAGTGTTGAATATCCATTTTCAATCTATCAAATGCCTGCATCAGTAAATCTCTATTTCATCATGGTCATCTGTGTCTTTCTCCACTAAAAAGGTCTTTCTTCCAAAACGTTCGGCAAGGATCTGACTAAAGGAATAATCTTGATTTTGGCGTAACAAAGATAAGATCTCAATATAATCTTTGATTACCGCACGTGGTGTCAAGAATGCCTCAGCTCCTGGGCGATTCAACTGTGCTTCCATGTATTCTTCAATAGCACGATCATCAACGACTAACATTGTTTGATTAGCGCTATTGTATATTTCCAACAATTTTTTCAAAAGAATAAAAATTTCTTCTGGAGTCAGTGGCTTCAAGTCGATAACGGTACTATTTACATTGACAAAACCTTTAACTTTCATCAGCTCATTACCAAATCGTGTTTTCAAAGCACCGTAGCTTGCTAACCCTCTTCGCTCATCATAAACTGTGTTTTTAGTTGCTCCAAAATTGATAAATAAACCTTTTGCTTCATTCGTTTTTGTTTCGTTGTACAAATTGAGGATCATTTCGTAATTTTTTTCTCGTGTCAAAGCTCGAGGTAATTTGTACAAATTGACGGATTCATCAAAATTGATGACAAATCCCTTATAACCAATTTTTAAAAATAATTCGGCTAAATTTTTCAATGCAATCAGATAATTTGAATCATTGATAATATTTTTTATGCCTAATTCTTTGGAAGCTTCTGTCTTGGTCGTGATATCCCCGCGGATCCAACGAATAGCCTCAATTTGAAGAGAAACATTGTCTTCTGCAATCCCTTCAAAATATTTCATCAATGCTTGGCCAAATTCATAGGATAGCCCTGACGAGTAAAAAGAATGCGTTGTTTTCAAAATAATATTTTCCACTAATTTCCAATTAGACTTTTCCAGCAACGCAGAGACGGCAAGCTCATTTTCTGCAGCAATCTGCTCGAGCAGCCCCTGGATCCATTGTTGGACAATTGTTTCGATGGCATTCCCATTGCGATTATTCTTAATCGTTATCTTATTGACGACTTCGTTATAAAGCGCCAGTGCTTTTCCTGATGAATCATAAAAACGGCGCGTCGGGGTCAAATCAATTGTGGACACAACAAAGTTCTTTTGCAACGCCAACGATTCAATCGTCCGCAAAACAAAACTTTTACCGGATCCAAAATCACCCACCCAAAAACGCAAGTCACTCGTGCCCTCTTCTAATTTCTGTAAGGTAGCAATAATTTCCTCGACTTCATTGCTCCTGCCTACCAACACATGCTGTACTCCTTTTATAGGAACGACACCTGCTTCTAAAGAGTCAATGATTGCTTGTGCGTCCTTCTTTCTAAGTTTCTTTTCAACCATCGATCCATTCCCTCATTTCTTCGATAAAATCCTCTTCAATGATGACTTGCTGTTGATAAATCGTCAATACTTGATCTTCAAATACGTCGTATAACACGTCATTTAATTCATTGAGATAAGCTTGATAGAGCTTTCCTTTATCAGCAGCTTTTTTCTTAAACTCTTCTAAAGACATTCCATTGTTTAATACTAGATTCGTTATGAATTCCATCTGCTCTACGGTCTGTGCTATTTCTGATTCATTAGTCTCTTCTAGAGTAGAGACCAGCACAGTATTATCAGGTTTCGTTTGTTCCTCTGCCAATGATAGATCCTTGTGTACAAGAATTTTTAAAGCAATATCCGGATCAATTGCTTCTTCGCCCAAATAATCATCGACCATATCAATGATCGTATACAGTGCCGAATTGGAAGCAGTGATCAATTCATTGTCCAACTTGATTTTTCTTCGTGCTGGCTGATTTAGCTCCTTCAAAATTATTGGTAATTTTTTATAAACCAAATCTTGAGCAGCCAGCAATGCTTGATAATCCTCTTGCCGAGTTGAATGAATAAAGCTATTACGTTGCTTTTGCATTTCTTTTGAGAGCGGAAAAGCTCTCTTTTCCATTAAGAAAATAAATACCCTGTTTTTATCTGGATCAGTACTATTCTTGATCACCTTAATGGCTATCTTCTTCAAATCTGGATCTCTGGCTATCTCCTCAAGCAACTCACAAACCTTCTCTACGGATTGCTCAATAATAAAATTTGCCGCCTCATTCCACGCCGTCTTATAGACGGTTCTTAAACTTGTTATGGTTGGATAATCGAATTTTAAAGTTGTTTTTTGATTTAGATATTCTTCAATTTTTTGTATCGATTCATTTGGCAAATATTTCTGTAGACTTTGCTGACTCTCACTAGCCGCCGATAAGCGAAATCCTTCAATTTCTTTACGAATGCTATTTTCAGCAAAGAGATAGAGGTCAGCTGATAGATGATTCGTTTCAAGCCAAACACGTGAATCTTCCAACGGCAACTGGAAATAGTTCCTGAAATAGTTATTGGGTTTTACTTTCCATCTGATTGTCTCATCTTTTAGATCCTCTAATACAATATGCAATAGGTCTGTGTACTTCTCCAAACAAAGTGTCATAAGAGCTGGTACTTCAGTAAACTTGGTGGGTCTTTTCATCAACTTATTGAAATAACTCATCTCAGTACTATCAAATACCTGCTCATCTCGCAACTTCCCTGAGGGATCCCACCAGATGATTTTTGTGCCATAGGAGGTCAATCTAAATTGTTCTCTCGTTTCTGCATTTGGAAAAGGAAGTCCTCCGCGATATTCATCCATTTCTTTTATAAGTAAGAAACGGATATCACTTGATAACATTGATTCCATCATATAAGAAATAAAATCAGCTGATTCTTTACTCTCTTGTCCATAGAAGGAACATACTAGATTTTTGGCTAGACGGTAAATCTCATCAAAAAGAGATTCACGGTAATAGTAGTACTCCGACCTCACATGTTTGATATTTTTATGTTTCTTTTTCAATTCAACATCGATAAAATCACATAATCTATTAAAGAATGCATCAATTTCCTGCTCAACTTGAGGCGTATGACCAGCATTTATTCTCATATAAGGCGTAATATAGCTTAACCATACTCGCTTTTTCTCTTTTTTAGGTTGTTTTTTTTCTACAATAAGATCTCTTGGATTGATAAAGGATTCTTCATTATCTACCAGTTCGATAATAGACATTTTTTGTTGTTCGGTTAATTGTTTCTTTTGAAGTAATTTGTTCAGAAATTCAAATATTTCAGAGCCCTCATTTCTAAGTTTCTAGACAGAATGTGTGTTCTTAGTATACGTCTACTGACAAGTAGATTCAAGGATACAAAACCTATATTCAAGGAACAAACAGCTTTTTTATTGATCTCATAATGAAAAATAGAGAGTGAAATTTTATATGTCCACTGCAATTATCATAAATCAAAAAAAAAAGCTTGATATCATTATACCTTCAGCGTTACTTATGATATGATTATCGTAATTATGTATACTAGAAAATATAATCAGGAGGTATTTATGACCAAATTTATTATCACTACCGAGAGCGGTTCCGACTTATCGCCAGAACTTATCGAACGTTACAACATTTATGTTATTCCAATGCATGTAACAATGGGTTCTGAAACCTTTGACGATGGCAGCTTTGATGTGGAAGATGTTTATCGTTTTTATGATAAAACTGGGACCCTACCTAAGACTTCTGGCTCTACTCCGCAAGACAATAGTATTGTTTTTGAACGTATCGTTGCTAAATATCCTGAAGCACATATTATTCATATCGCTTATTCAGCTGTAACAACTGTTTCCTATAATTCTTGTAACATTGCAGCTCAAGACTTTAAAAATATTCATCTTGTAGACAGCAAAAACGTTTCAGGTGGTTTGACAGCAGTAGTCGTTGCAACCGCAAAATTCATTGAAAAAAATCCAGACAGTACACCAGAGGAAATTGTAGCTTTTGTGGAAGATGTTCGCGAACGCACTCGTTTTGTTTTCCTACCTCAGTCGCTTCTTTATCTTAAAGCTGGTGGTCGTGTTTCAAACGTAGCTTACCTTGGTGCATCTCTTTTAAACCTTCATCCGACAATTATTCTTAAAGACGGCTATTTAGTTGCATCAAAAAAATACCGTGGCTCATTTGAACGCTGTTTAAAAAATACGATCAAAGATTTTTTCAAGAACTATGATATTGATCCAGACACCTTGATTATTGGCGGGACAAAAAGACTTAGTGAAGACCATAAAAAACTTGCTGTCTCTTTATTGCAAGAACATGGTTTCGAAAATCCAGCATCATTTACAGCTGGCGCAGTTATTTCAAGCCATGGCGGACCAGGCGCTTTCGGAATTATTGGGATTGAAAAAAGCTAGCCTCTATGAACGAGCACCCTATTAAAATTCATGTACTTATATTTTCTGACGTACCCGGATCTAGTATTAGAGATCTCGATGTGTCAGTTTTTTTGTGAGGAGCGACTTTTCGATTGCACAAACTATAAGTCAAGAAACAGCTATAGAAGGTTTATATGACCTTGAAAGTGTTGCTCAAGAAATGCAGGATGATGGCATGGATTATCTAACTTTGATGCGAAAAAATTTAAAAGCTTTACAGTTAAGTATTCACTAATTGATGATTGAATTACTTTGAACAGCCAAAATTCGCTAGTCTTATTGACAGATCATCTAATTTTTTGTTATTATAACTATTAAATTGATAGCGTTTGGTTTGCTGCCGAGTAAACCTAGGATATACGTATTTTCTACTCCGATAGGCCCTGCAGGAGTAGAAGTTGCGTGTATCTTTTTTTATTTTGAGGAGGAGATCATTATTTTTTCACTTATTAGTTTAACTGTTGTTACTAGTTTCTTAGATTCTTTCAACCCTTTTGCCATTGTCCAACAATTTACTTTACAAGGTTTATTAAAAAAAACACATCATATTTGGTATTATATTGTAACTCTATTTCTAACAAATTATTTAGCTAGTCTTATTTTCTATTTAAGTGTGACCCTATTAAATGAAAAGTTTATATCAAAATACTGGAATATACTAGCAGTACCAACTGCCCTATTAGCTTTTATTGCTGGTAGTGCACTTATCTGGTATAGCATCCGTTCTTTTTTGATCAATTGGAAATTAAGAAAGTTTCTTGTGGATAGGAGTGATAAGGAATCAAAAGAATTAGAATTAAAATTTTCTAAAAAAACAATGACTCCTGCTTATTTAGTTGGTATCGGCTTTACAACTACAGTCGTTGAATTTTCAACAGCTGCTCCTTTTATTGCCTACCTGACAATTGTTCAGCAATTTCAACCGACACTTGGCCAATTATTATTGCTATTGCTGATCTATAATCTTATTTTTTCTTGGCCGTTATTTGCGTTGTATTTCTTATTTGTAGGTTTTCAATCAACTTTTGAAAAGCTCTATACACGAATGACCTTTGTGTTGCAAATGGTTTCAGCTTTCTTATTACCTGTCTTATTTTTCCTAATTGCTCTTTTCTTAATCGTATTTGCTGTAAATACCATTTTTTAACTTTACTTATTTTGTTACTCTTAAAAATGCAACTACACAGTAAGCTCGTTGAAACAAAATTGAAAAGTAAAGCAACCTAACCATTTTTCAATGGCATACAGAAAAAAAAGTCACCTTATCGACGGATTTAATTTTACGAGAAAGCACTAAGTCCACTTTATAAACAAACCAAAAAGAGCCTTCTTATTGTTTAAAATGGACCCTATAGAATGGACACTAAAAAAAGTGCCCTCTATAAGGTCTATTTTTGTATACTTATATAGAAAAATATAAGTATGGTTGATTTAAGATTATTCAGTCCATTAAAACCGTATTCCACAATGAATGCACTACGTGCAGAAAGGAGCTGCTAAATGTCAAAGTTAACATTTACACCAAAACAAATCCAATTTTTAAAGACAAACCCATATGTAAAAAATGTATCTGAAAAAAGCATTACTTATTCCGATGAATTCAAACGCCATTTTGTTTCAGAATCGTTGGACTCAAAAACGGCTAAACAACTATTTTTTGAAGCAGGATTTGATTTGGAAATGCTTGGTGAAAGCAGGATAAAAGCATTCTCTAAGAAATGGCGAAAAAGATATCGGGATAATGGCGTTTTGGCGTTGAAAGACACTCGACAGGGCCATTCAGGCGGAGTTCGAAAGACAGAACTAACACCTGAGCAACAAATTGAAAAGTTACAAGCCAAAATTTCATTGTTAGAACAAGAAAATGAATTGTTAAAAAAATCAGAATGGAGCGAAAGGAGGCTAGAAAAAAACGAAAAGACTAGCGAAATCTTCGCAAAAATCCATAAAATGAAAAAAGATGGTTCCTACACAGGAACGATTGTAGATGCATGTGATGTGTTGGAGGTTTCCCGTTCCGGTTACTACAATTATTTGAAGAGTTCAGACACTAGGAATGCACGAGATGAGGAAGATCAGGCTTGGAGAACCAAAATTGAAAAAGCTTATAGTTATCGTGGTTACGAGAAAGGCTCTCGAAGCATTGTCATGTATTTCAAGAATATTCTGGGTATCACAGTCAATCGTAAAAAGGTACAGCGTTTGATGAGGAAATTTAATATTTTCTGCCCCATTCGTAAAGCGAATCCCTATAAAAGAATGGCAAAAGCTACCAAAGAACATCGCACTGTTGAAAACCAGCTGGAACGTCAATTTGATCAAGGGATAGCCCACAAAGTTCTATTAACAGATATTACTTACCTGCCTGGAGCTGATGGTTTCCTGGGTTATTTATCAACCATTAAAGATGGTACGACGAAAGAAATTTTAGCTCATTATGTATCTGATAATCTAAAACTTGATATTTCGCTAAACACCGTAGATTCTTTAATGAGCGCCCACGGTGCAACGTTACATAAAGATGCTTTTATCCATTCAGATCAAGGCGTACATTACACTAGCCCTAAATTTCATAAGAAGTTGATAGAGAATCATTTAGGGCAGTCCATGTCCAGAAGAGGTAACTGTTGGGACAACGCTCCCCAAGAGTCATTCTTCGGACATTTGAAGGATGAAATGAACTATGAAAATTGTACGAACCTAGAAGAATTGCGAGCAACTGTGAGTGATTACATTGACTATTATAATAATGAACGTGGGCAATGGAACCTAAAAAAATTGCCCCCTGTTCATTACAGGGAACAATTTTTATCAGGTATTGCATAAGGTCTCTTTTTTTTAATGTCTTTGACATAGGGTCCATTTTAGTTCAAATTGAACAATAAGAAGGTCCTTTTTAGTTTAGCCTTCCATGGTGACCATGGTTTCTTCTTGGTTTTCGACTTTTTCTGCAATAAAATGCTTTTCAATTGCTTTTTGTCGTAATTCTTCACGGAACTTAGGATGAGCTACTTCAATCAGAGCCTCTACCCGTTCTTGTATCGTTTTCCCAATCAATTCAGCTTTTCCATACTCCGTTACAATGGTATCAATATCATTTTTTGAAGTTGAAACAGCAGATCCTAAAGCTAGTTCAGGAACGATCGTAGAAATACTATCGTTTTTAGCTGTTGAATACAAGCAGATGATTCCGCAACCGTTCTTAGCTAATCTGACTCCTTTTGTAAAATCAGCTTGTCCGCCTGTCGATGAATAATATAAACCTCTCACCGTTTCCGAATTACATTGACCTAAAAAGTCCACTTCAACTGTCGAATTGACGGCTTTTAAATTATCAATTTTAGCAATCTCACGAATATCATTCGTCATATCACATGGCAGCATCAATATATCTCTATTGTTATCCATAAATTCATACAATCGTTTTGATCCAATTGCGAATGTAGAAACTGTTTTTGTAGGATAAGTGGTTTTATATTTATTATTAACTACCCCTTTTTCATAGAGTTCTACTATTTTATCTGGAAGCATCTCACTATGGACCCCTAGATTACGTTTATCCATCAAGTAGTCCATCACTGCATTCGGCATCGAACCAAAACCAATCTGAACAGTATCCCCGTCTTTAACAGTTTCTGCAATGATTTTACCAATTGCTAAGTCCTTCTCACTCAAAGTCGGACTCGGTAAAGTCGGCAATTCAAAGTCGTGTTCAACTAACGCTGCCACTTCACTGATATGAATGGTATTTTTTTCACCAAATGTTCGCGGCATGTGTTTATTCACTTCAAGAATAATCGTTTTAGCGTCTTCAATCAATGATGCCACGTAAGAAGGACTTGTTCCTAATGAGAAGTTACCGTCTTCATCCATTGGCGATACGGTCGCCATGATCACTGGACGATTTGTGCGTCTTTTAAGTAATGCAGGTATATCAGAAAAGTGATTTGGTAGTAAATCGATGTTGCCTTGGTTAAAGCCTTTTCGGTCCATACCAGATAAAAATATCGATACTTGTTTTAACTTGTTTGGCGAAATATCGACTGTCGGAAAACTGGGCAGCATCCGATACAAAGTATTTCCACTCAACGTCTCATTGCTAGGTAGCGCTTTCAAAAGTTCTGGTGGTTCACCGGGCATAATTGGGAAAATGATACCCTCCCCTGGCTCAACCAATTGAACCGCATTTTGTGCTGTTGTTTTTTTCTTTTCATACATTTTTTCGTATAATTTTATCATGTCTAAATCCCCCAATCAGATTAGTTTAGTCTTTATTTGTTTTCAAATTGAGCTTTACGTTTTTCAACGAAAGCTGCCATGCCTTCTTTTTGATCCTCAGTAGCAAATAATGCTCCAAAAATTTCTGATTCCAATACCAATCCTTGCTGTAAACCCATTTGCATCCCTTGATTGATGGCTTTTTTGCTGCCTTCTGTACCTAAAGGCGAATTTCTCATTATTTTTTTTGCCATTGTTTTTGTTTCTTCTAATAACGCTTCAACCGCTACAACTTTATTCAACAATCCAATCCGGTAAGCTTCTTCAGCTGCAACATTGGCTCCGGTATAGATCAATTCTTTTGCTTTACCTATTCCAACAAGGCGCGGCAAACGTTGTGTTCCGCCAAATCCTGGAACAATTCCTAATCCAACTTCTGGCTGGCCAAATTTTGCATTCTCAGCCCCAATTCTAATGTCACATGCTAAAGCAAGTTCACATCCTCCGCCCAGTGCAAATCCATTAACTGCAGCAATGGTAGGTTGACGCAATTGTTCTAATTTTGAAAAGACTGCATTTCCTAATGAAGAAAAAATTCTTCCTTCAACCGCATTCTTTTCTTTCATTTCTTTAATATCCGCACCCGCTACAAACGCCTTAGTACCTGAGCCTGTCACAATCAGTACGCGGATCGAGAAATCTGTCTCCACTTCATCAAGTGCAAAGGACAATTCTTCTAACACTTCTTGATTCAATGCGTTCAACATCTTTGGACGATTGATGGTTAAGATTCCGATTCCTTCGTTTTTTTCTAAAGTAAGTGTGTTGTAGGTTGTCATTTCTGCATTCTCTCCTTATGAGGCATAATCATAAAATCCTTTGCCTGTTTTTTTACCTAACCAACCAGCCTCGACATATTTTTTTAATAGTGGACAAGGACGGTATTTTGAATCATTAAATCCTGTATATAAAACTTCCATGATTGCCAAGCAAACATCTAGTCCAATATAGTCCGCCAAAGCGATTGGTCCCATAGGATGATTTGCGCCAAGCTTCATAGCTTGATCTACTTCTTCGGGTGTGGCTACTCCTTCTTGTACCGTGAAAATTGCTTCATTGATCATTGGAATCAAAATACGATTAACAGCAAATCCCGGAGAATCTTTGATATCGATCGTGATTTTTCCGATTTTTTCACTGAGTTCCTTAACAATGGCTGTTGTCTTACCACTCGTTGCCATTCCTCGATTGATCTCAACCAATTTCATGACTGGAACAGGATTAAAGAAATGTAGTCCAATAACTTTTTCAGGACGATTCGTTGCTGCTGCAATTTCTGTGATCGAAAGCGAAGATGTATTGCTGGCTAAAATTGTTTCTTCATCAGTTATTTCATCTAATTCTTTGAAAATAGCTAACTTGATTTTTTTGTTTTCTGTTGCTGCTTCCACAACTAATTGAGCGTCTTTTGCATCTTGAATATTTGTTGAAAGTGTAAAATGAGCCAGAATACTCTCTTTTTCAGCTTCTGTTTTACGGCCTTTTTCAACATCACGCGTTAGCCCTTTCTCAATTTTAGCGAACCCTCGTTGTACAAATTCTTCTTTGATATCATTCAAGATGACACCATATCCGGCTTGTGCCATAACTTGGGCAATACCGCTGCCCATTTGTCCTGATCCAATGACCATAATTTTTTTGATTTCCATTTTTTCCACTCCTCTAAACAAGTAATAAGCAAGCTAAACTTGTGTTTGATTTACCCAATTTTTTGAAATTATTTCGTGTTGCGTTTCTATAGAACCGCCATAAATAGTTGTTAATTTAGCGTCTCTGGCATAGCGCTCAATATCATTGTTCCGCATATAACCATAGCCTCCAGTCACCTGGATAGCCATTTCTGTTACTTCTACAGCAGTATTAGCGGCTTTCAATTTAACCATGGCGATCATCGTCGAATCAGTATGATGACTGCTGACGATTTGGTTTAATAAAGCAGCTGTTGCCTGTAATTCAGTATATGTTTCAGCTAGTTTAAATTGCGTATTGCGTAAATCAATCAATCTTTGGCCAAATTTACGATCTTGACTAACATAATTTAACGCTCGATCAAAAGCACCTTCAGCGATTCCGACAGCTTGAGCAGCAATGGATAATCGTATACGATCGTTAATAGCTTGGCATTGTTCCGCCCCGTTACATTGACCACCTAACACATTCTCTTTTGGAATACGAATATTTTTAAATTCAAGCGAAGCGACTGGAAGAGCTCGCATCCCCATTTTTTCTTCAACATTCCCTATCGTCAGCCCCTGCATTTCAGCATCCAAAATAAAATTGCCGTATCCTTTTGTTCCATCTTCAGCAATTGTCTTACTTCCTACCAAATAGATATTGGCTTTTCCCGCATGTGAAACAAAAGCTTTAGCTCCATTCAATTCCCAATAGTCTTCTCTTTCAACTGCAAGAGTTTCCATATTTTCAAGATCATTATTCATACCTAGCTCATTCAAACCATATGCGCAAAGTAATTCTCCGCTTAACGTACTAGGCAGATACGTTTGTTTTTGGTATTCTGTACCGTATTGGTATATTGGCCAAATTCCCATTGAAGATTGAGTCAGCAAAATACTAGCTGTTGATGCACAATCTCTTGAAACAATTCGAATGACATCCAAAAAATCTTTAAATGACCCTCCAAGTCCACCATACAACCCATCAAACGGCATCCTTAAAACATCCATATCGCTTAATTGTTTCAGTTGTTCTTCAGGATAAGCTTCTGTTTTATCATGTTCAGCAGCGACGGGTTGAATAACTTTCTTTGAAAAGTCGGCAACCTGGCTGATTAATTGATCCATTGTTGCATTCGTCATGTTTTCTTATTCCTCTCTGGTATTGGTTGGTAGTGGGCTGATCAATCCATGGTTAACGTTCGACGATCAGTGACATTCCTTGGCCTCCACCGATACATAAAGTTGCTAAACCGCGTTTTGCATCGCGTTTTTCCATTTCGTGAAGTAACGTGACCAGTATACGAGCACCACTGGCTCCAACTGGATGCCCTAAGGCAATTGCTCCACCATTAACATTTACGATATCTGTATTGAATTTTAAGTCAGTGATCACACTTAAGGCCTGCGCGGCAAAAGCTTCATTTGCTTCGATTAAATCTAAATCATCTACTGTCATACCAGCTTTTTGCAAAGCTTTTTGAGTAGCCGGAATTGGGCCGCAACCCATGATTTTAGGATCTACACCTGCACTTGCGTATGACTTGATGGCAGCTAGTGGTTTCAATCCTAATTCATCTGCTTTTTCTCGACTCATTACAATCAGAACAGCTGCACCATCATTCAACCCTGAAGCATTTCCGGCTGTAACTGAACCTTCTTTTTTAAAGGCTGGTTTCAACTTGGCCAGCGATTCTATTGTAGTGCCAAACCGAGGATGCTCATCTGTATCAACTATTTTAGGATCTCCTCTGCGTTGTGGCACTTCGATTGGTACGATCTCTTCCTTGAAGCGGCCAGATGTTACGGCTTTCTCAGCATTATTTTGACTACGAACAGCTAATTCATCTTGTTGCTCACGCGTAAATTGATACTTTTCAACAATGTTTTCAGCTGTTACTCCCATATGAATATCGTGGAACGCATCTGTTAATCCGTCGGTCAACACCGTATCGATCATTTGACCATTTCCCATTCGTTTCCCCCAACGGGCATCCGGCAATACGTATGGTGCTTGACTCATACTTTCTGTTCCCCCAGCGATAACGATCTCATTATCTCCTGAAAGGATCGATTGAGCTGCCAACGCAACCGTTTTCAGTCCTGAACCACAAACTTTGTTGATGGCAAAAGAAGGTACATGTTTTGGAATACCTGCTTTTACGGCTACTTGTCGAGCAACATTTTGCCCTAATCCAGCACTTAAAACGTTCCCAAAAATCAGTTCATCAATCGTTGCTGGATCTAAGTTGATGCTTTCAATAGCTTTTTTTACCACAGCTGCTCCTAAGTCTACTGCTGTTACATCTTTAAGAGCACCTCCAAATGTTCCTACTGGTGTTCTCAATGCTGATACAATTACGGCTTCTGTCATGTAAATTTCCTCCAAGTAGTGATTTATTTTTTCATACTATCTTTTCCGTTAAGCGTTTACATTGTTATCATATAGGCCTTTACCCTAAAGGTCTAACAAGTATAAATTACAGATTCCATAAGTATCGTTAATAGATTTGTGAAATATTGTACATAAAATGCCAAAAAAAGAAAGAATCAGACAAAAATGTCGACTCTTTCTTTCTCTTAACTTAAAAAAGTTTGTACAATATTTAACTATTTTTGCTTATTTATTCCATCGGCTGATAGAAATAACTTAAAACAGATTCATGTAAAGCTGTTTCGACAGCTGAATAATTATTCTTTATAGGACGACACAACAGAACATTAAACGGAATAGGATTTTTAAATGATTTTTCAACGTACTCATCGCTACTTAAATAACGACGGATCGGTGAAGGTAAAATAGCAATCGTATCACTATGGCGGGTTGTTTCAATTAAGAAATCCCATGAAGAAGAAGTGAAAATAATTTCTGCATTTAACTGGTTTTCCTTGAATGCCCTTTTGACTAAATCATTCGTCACAAAAGATTCATTGAAAGTCGCAATTGGGTAATCATTGATATCTTTCCAATTGATTTTATTCTTCTTACCCAATGGATGGGTAGGCGACATGAAGGCTGTCATCTCATCAATTTGAATAACGTGCTCTTCAAATGATTTTGGATCTAAATTAGTTGGTTCGATCAATACGACGTAATCTAAGTCTTTTTGCAGAAACATCCTTCTGAGTTCATGGCTGCCATCTTCTACGATTTCAATTTTGATCTCAGGATTTCCAACAATAAATTTAGAAAAGAATTTAGAAAATAAGACGCGTAAAATTAAGGAAGGCATACCAATACGAATAGTCCCTTTTTGTTTGGATGATTCTTTTCGGATCATACCCTTCATCTCACCATGCAATTTCAACATATCTAACGCATATCGATATAGCATAGTTCCACTTGGCGTTAGTTCTTCAAGCCGTCCATTTTTACGATAAAAAAGATTTAATTCTTCTTCTTTTTCAAAATTGGTGATCATCTGGCTCAAAGCAGACTGAGAGATATGAATTTTCTTTGCAGCTAACGACAAATTGCAACCGCATTCAACAATGTTAATAAAATAATTTAATTGTGTAATATCCAATTTCTGCTATTCTCCTTTTATATTTCCTTACTTCTAAATAAAACTTTTTTTCTGCTCCATCATTTATATATATGTTTAGCATAACACGGTTTTCTTTAATTGTGTAATGAGAGCAAAAAAAAAAGACTAAGGAAATGGAATACTTGATTCCATTTTTTTAGTCTTTTATCTTTTAAACAAAAGCACCTACGCCTGTCAAATATCTTCCAACAATTAAAGCATTGATTTCATGTGTTCCTTCGTAAGAATAGATGGCCTCTGCATCTGCAAAGAATCGAGCAACATCAGTTTCCAACGTGATTCCATTTCCACCTACCACTTCACGAGCCAATGCAACGGTTTCTCTCATCCGTAAGGCATTATGCATTTTTGCCATTGAAGAATTCACTTCACGGTAATTTCCTTGTTCTTGCATTTGAGCCAAACGGACAGAAAATGCTAAATTAGCAGTCACATTTGCTTGCATGATAGACAATTTTTCTTGAACCAATTGGAAGGATCCTAGATTTTTACCAAATTGTTGACGATTTTTTACGTAGCGCAAAGCTGCTTCAAAAGCACCTGTAGTCAATCCCGTTGCTAAATGTGAAATATCCGCACGAGTGATACGTAAAATACTCGCTACATCTCTAAATGAATTCACTTTTTGCAATCGGCGATCTTCTCCAACCTTTACATCCGTAAAGGTGATATGCCCATTTTGGGTCATACGAAGCGAAATTTTTCCTTCGATTTTTTGAACATGGACCCCTTCAGCTTTACCTGGGATCACAAATGCTTTTACGTTTCCGTCAGCTTCATCGCGAGCAAAAACAGTCATTTCATCTGCTGATCCAGCTCCACCGATCCAACGTTTTTCACCATTAATGATCCATGTATCGCCTTCTTTACGTGCACTTGTTGCCAATCCCCCAGCAATATCTGAACCATGCTCTGGTTCTGTTAAAGCAAAACAGCCTTGAATTTGAAAAGAAGCCGTTTTTTCAGCCCATCGTTCAATTTGTTCTTCGCTCCCACCTTCAAGCAGAGTAGCATAGAACAACCCACCATGAACTGTATAGAATGTTGCAATAGAAGCATCTAGTTTAGCTAACTCAAAATATCTAAACACATTGTACAATTCACTCGGTTTGCGTTTATCCGCACGGTTTTCGAACAATAATGGATTATCCATCATTCGGACTTTTTCTACCTTTTTGAAAGCTTCAAATGGAAATTCGGCTTTTTCCCAATACTCGCTTAATAGTGGTCGTAATTCTGTTTCTAGTGCTTCACGCAATTCTTTTAGAACTATTAATTCTCCGTCGGTTAATGCACTTGAATACTCATATAGATCTGATGGGTAAAAAGTAGCTAAATCAACTGGTCTTTCCTTCGTCATTGTGTTCATCATATTAATCGCCCCTTAAATTTTTTTAATTAGTATTTTATATATGAACCGCTTACAAAGCTTAATTTAAGCCATTTCAAGCTTTTCGTCTACTTATCTATAATTATAGAAGCTATAAGTAAAGCTTAACATCACTCAATGATCCTTGATTGATATTGCTTTTCTACTCATTAGCATAATCAAAAAAACATTATTTGGAATACTGATCCAAATAATGTTTTTTAATTTATTCAAATACGATCTGTGCTTGTTTACTTCTGCTTAATGAATCGACAACATTTTTTCCCGTTTCATCCCATTCGATCATCCGATAATAAGCATCATGATAAAAAATAAATTTATATTGATTTTCATAAGCCTCTTTCATCCATCTCTCTTTACTAAATACCGATGTCATCGGGTAGTCATCATAAGCTAAAACCCATAAGGGATTTTGATGGGCATGTGTCGGCATAATATCAGCCATGTGCAGCAAAGTTTCATTTGCTTGTGTTAATTTTATAACCGCATGCCCCTCGCTATGTCCCCCAGTATGGATCATATCGATACCCGGAACTACTTCAAGGGAACCTTGATAAGTAATGAATTGATCTTGGATTGGTTCCCAATTTTCTTTCCAGTAGGTACTTTTGGAACGTATATTTGGACTTCTCATTTCATCCCATTCAATCTTATTTACATAAATATCGGCATTAGGAAAAGTCGAAACTAGTTTCTTGTTCTCAAAATGTGTCAGCCCACCTGCGTGGTCAAAATGGAGATGTGTCATTAAAACTGCATCAATATCTTCTACACTTAATCCTAATTCTGCTAAACTTTCTTGCATTTTCGTTTCTTCTGCTACCCCATAATTACGCTTTTGTTTATCTGATAATTTCCCTTGCCCTACTCCAGCATCAATCAAATAATTTTTATTTTGGTACTGAATGAGTATTGCATCCGTCGGCAATTCAATTTGGTTTTTATCATTGACCGGATATTTACGTGACCAGAGTGCTTTTGGTACAACACCAAACATCGCACCTCCATCCATCGACGTGATCCCGCCATCCATCCACGTTAAGTTCATGTCGTGAAATAATAAGCTATCCATCTCCATCCTCCTTTTTTTACAAAAAAGCGTTTCCACTCATTTGCAATTGATTATACGCATTTTTTTTATTTATTCAAAGTAAAGTGGTAATCAATTCTGCTATTTCATCTTTTTAGCTGCTAAAATTTGTTATTAAACACAATCAAATAAAAATAAACAAAAAAAAAAATCCAAAGTTATTAGCTTTAGATTTTTTTTCGTTTAAGTCAAAATTTTTATTAGCGTTTGATTCCTAAAATATCTTCTTTCGCATGGATCAATTGCGTAATTTGTTTACAGTATGGTGCTTCAAATCCTTTAACTTCTGATTCTTTTGCAACCACACCATTTAAGAAGTCGATTTCAGTTGGGCGTTTGTTTTTTAAATCTTGATGCATTGAAGGGTAATGTCCCCCAACCTTTTCAGCTGTTGCTTTCAAGTAATTTACGATTTCTTCAACATCTAATTTTATACCTTCAGTTTCTGCTATACGAGAAAATTCACTAACGATCCCGTGATTTAATTCGTCGATTTGAGAAGTTTCAAATAATTGTTTGATATTGCAATCTAGTAAAGAACAAAGTGCATTCATCGTCCCATTAACACAAGCTTTTCTCCAAGTTGTAAAATGAACATTTTGACTGTAGATACCATTTAATCCACAATCTGCCATCATTTTCACAACTTGACGTGTACCTTCTTCTTCATTTTCATCACTATTTTGTACTTCAACAGGACCTTCTCCCATGAAGTGTGTTTTTCCAGGTGCATCTAGCCCACCTGTCCAAACGGTCGTCCCCATAATGATATTCTTTTTAGGAATGTATTCAGAAATGGTATCGGCATGTCCTAAACCATTTAATAGGCAAACCACTTTAGTTTCTTCCGTTAACATATGTTTGATTTTTTCCAACATATTTCTTAAGCCCATTGATTTAGTAAAAATAAAAATCGTATCGAATGTATCCTTTATTTCTTCAGGCTTACCGACTGGAATGATCACATTATCTTCTTTTCCATTTACGGTAACTGATAAACCATTTTCTTTAATGGCTTTGATATGTTCTTCCCAAAAATCTAATAGGGTAACATCATTTCCACCTTTTTGCATCATATAACCAAATCCGCATCCTAAAGCTCCTGAACCTGCAATTGCTATTTTCATATTAAAATTCCTCCATTCATCTAAAATATATTAGTTGATTATTTTGAAACAGGTATAAATTTAAAGATTTCATCATCGTAAATATGCAAGAATTTGCTGCACACCATGTCAATAATGTACCCAGCACCGAAAGGAATAACAAAGTAAGCTATAACAACACTTAACAAGCTTGTTCCCATGTTGAACGCTTGAATGGGTCCAACTAATCCAACGATCCCAAATCCAGCTGTTTGTGGAATACCTTGAATCGTAAGAACATAAACACCTATACCTGAAACGATTGCATTAAGGGTTACAGGAATCATAATTTTGGGGTACTTAATTAAATTAGGAATCATCATTTTCATAGCGCCAAGCAAAATGGCCAACGTTGTTCCTGTTTGATTGACTCGGATAGAACCAATCACAAGGATTGCAGTACAAGCTGTTACTCCTACTGCTGCAGCACCAGCTCCTAAACCGGATACGCCTATCGCAATTCCTATTGCTACTGTTGATATCGGTGAAATAATTAAAATTGAGAAGGCCACAGAGATTAAAACAGCCATCAATAATGGTTGAAGAGTAGTAAAACTGTTGATCAACTGGCCGACTAAAGAAGTTACCATGCCAACATATGGCAACATGAGCAAACCAATCGTCCCTACCCCAACGCCTACAATGATCGGCATAAGAATCAGTGTCAATGAACCCAGTCGTCCTTGCATCGAACGGGTAACAAAAACGGCAATAGCGGAAACAAGCATAACATTTATCAAGTCTCCGATCCCAACTAGTTGAATACCAGTTTCAGTAACTTTGTAAGCTCCTGATCCTAAAAAAGTTGCTGCCCCGATAATGACACTTTCCATTCCGTTCATTTTAAATTGCAGTGCTACGAGTACACCGATAATAGCCGGTGTAATAAATTGCATGGTACTGGCAACAGTTGCTAAGAGAACGAATATAGAACCATAAGGGATAAGGGCTTTAAATATAGAACCTAATATTGCATTTGCGATCAATCCAATAACGATCCCGGTTGCTGTTCCTCCTAAAACCTTGTTTAAATAATCTTTACCTGTATATTTTACTCTCTGTTCCATTAACCTCAACCTTTCTTTTTAGAATTAGTTGAATAATTAATCTTTTTTCATGTTTGTTCAATTATTCACTAATTTCTCTACTCATTGATAATATCACAATAAAAATTTGATTACAACATTAATTTCAATTTTTTCATTTTCAATTCATTTATTTTGTATCCCTTAAAAATAGCGTCAATTTTCGACTGTATATATACATAAATTCACTGCACGTCAACATTACACCCATTAAATTTAATAATATATATTTATTATCCAGATCCAAAAAATAAAATTTAAAGCTAATTCTATTTTCAAAATCTATCTTTTCAATATTGTTCATCATTTAACAACACTACAAATTTATTTAAATCTGCCATCTTGATTCTATAATTTCTTGTTTTTTTTGCATAAATAAACACTTGTTTTTTAATTTTATGCACGTTTAGAATTTTATTATTTCCCTTAAAAAAGGATAAAAAAATCACACCTTTTTATCCTGGTGTGATTTTTTTAAAGAGAATAGATATACTCTTTCAAATCCGTTTATTTTTATCCATTCTCTGATACAAACGTACCAATTGGTAGTTGATCGTTCAGCAACTTGTCTGATGGATCTAGTTCTCTTTTTTGCTTCTTGCCTGTCTCCCAATATAGAACCATTAGGCCAATTGTTACGATAGTACTTAAGATATACGCTAAGGTGGTCAAACCCATTCCAAAACCAATTGGTTCACTAAAGATATACACTACACAAGCATACAACATAAAGATTCCTGGAAGTAAAGTCACCAAGTAATTTTTATTTTTCAAATACAAGTAACGTGTAGAGACTAGTAAAGAAATCACTGCTGTAACTTGATTTGCCCAGTTGAAATATCTCCATAAGATATTAAAGTCAACTTGCGTCAACACTAAAGAAATTGCATATAAAGGAATCGTAACCATCAATACTTTTTTCAATGTACTTTGGTTAATGTGCAGATAATCTGCCGTTATCGTCCGTAAACTTCTAAAAGCAGAAAGTCCTGAAGAAATTGGTAAAACAATTACTCCAATGATTGCAATTGTCCCAAATACACTGCCTAACAACATGTAAGAAACCTGGTTGACTACAAGTGAAGGAGTCCCATTATTGATCATTTGATTAAGTGTTTGTCCGTTGAATAATGACATGGAAGCTGCTGCCCAAATCATTGCGATCACACCTTCAGCAATCATCATCCCGTAAAAAGTAAAGCGTCCTTCTTTTTCATTTTTAGATGTTCTAGCAACCATTGGCGCTTGTGTAGCATGGAAACCAGATATAGCTCCACAAGAGATCGTAAAGAATAACGCTGGAAAAATTTGCGTTCCTGATGGATTAAAGTTTTTCATCGTTCCTGGAGTTAAGTTTGGTATTGTATGTCCTCCAAAAATTAAGCTTAACCCAATAGCTAGTGTACTGATGATCAAAATAGCCCCAAAATAAGGATAAACAACTCCCATGGCTTTATCGATTGGTAAAATGGTTGAAATTAAGTAATAAACAAAAATCAATCCAATGATCATCTCTAACGTTAACCAATTTGGGGTGATACTTTCAATCAAGTTAGCTGGTGATGCAACAAAAACGGTACCAACTAACATCAAAAGCAGCATGGCGAAAATATTCACAACATGTTTTACTGGTTTTCCTAAGTATTTACTGGCTAATTCTGGTAAATGAGCACCATCATTTCGTAAAGAAATCATGCCTATCATATAATCATGTACTGCACCGCCAAGAATACAACCTACAACGATCCAGATGTAAGCAACTGGACCGTAAAGCGCTCCCATTATTGGTCCGAAAATAGGGCCTGTTCCTGCAATATTTAGTAATTGAATAATAGCATTTTTTGGTTTTGACATAGGTACGAAATCATAGCCATCCCTTAACGCTTCTGCAGGAGTTGTCCGATCCGGATCGATTCCAAAATTCTTTTCAATATATTTTCCATAAACAAAATAGCCTAAAATTAATGACGCAATACCACCTAATAATGTAAACATTCTTTCCTACCCCCTTATACTTTGTTCATCGATTTTGATGAACCTTTAATAGCTTCACTTTACTATTAAAATAAGGTTTCGGATGAAATTTAAGCTGAAATAGCAATACGGCCGACTGAAACGCTCATCTGCAGTTCTCAAATTCATTCTATTGACAGGTATGATAATCCCGCTAGTGCTTTTTTTGCAGTTGTTTGTCCACTTCTCACTCTTTTGGGACAAATAAGCTCTTAGTTATTCTCCTTATCCATAATGTACATTATACTAAGCCTACTTCTTCTTTGAATTGCTTCATATAATGTCTGCTCACAGGAATTTTCACCTGATTACTCATAGTAACCAGAAATGTATGGTTAAACCACGGCTGTATTTCTAGGATTTCGTTTGTATTCAGCAGATAGGAGCGGTGCACACGTAAAAAAGCATGTCCTTTCACCTTTTCTTCATAGGCGCTCAAAGGTTCATTTGTACTGTATTCTTTCTCGACAGTATAAACAGTTGTGGTACCTTTTTCCACCGCAATAGCAATAATATTTTCGATTTTAATAATGTAGATGCGTTCGTCCATTTGAATAGGAACCGTCAATAAGCATTCCTGCTTCTCTTCTACTTGCAAAGGCACTTGTTCTTTTTGATAGCTAATATAGGCCTTTTGAACAGCTTCTTGAATTCGAGGCAGTTCAAATGGTTTTAAAACGTAATCCGTTGCATTTAATTCAAACGCCTTAATAGCATATTCATCATACGCTGTAGCAAAAATAACCATTGGCGGGTTCTTTAACTGGTTGATTTTATTCGCTAATGTTAACCCACTCTCACTGGTCAAATGGATATCTAAGAAAATCAAATCAATTTCATATTGCAACATTTTCCCTAAAGCTTCTTCAATTGAATCTGCTTCTACTATTGTTGAGATCCCTTCACAGCGTTCCAGTAAATACGCTAGCTCGTTTCTGGCTAGGGGCTCATCATCCACTATCAATGTCTGCATTATTATCCCTCCATTCCTTGGTAAGGTATCTTGCAAATAATAATCGTACCTTTTTCGGAAGATTCAAAGTTCAATTTAGCTCTATCCCCAAATAAACTGATCAACCGTTTGTTCAAATTTTCCAAAGCTGAACCGGTCCCTCTTTCGGACGAAACACTTTCTTTGCCTAATTTACCAAGCCTATTTTTTTCTATCCCATACCCATTATCTTGCACACTTACCAAAATATCATTATCTATCTTGTTGACCGTTACTTGGACTAAATTATCCATTCTCCGATTTCTAAAGGCATGTTTAAAGGCATTTTCTACCAAAATCTGAATCATAAACGGCGGCAAAAGAATATTATTCAACCCATTTTCTATATTCATCTCTATCTGGTAGCGATCTGGGAAGCGCGCTTGTTCCAATTTTGTATAAGCTTCTACTTGCAGCAGTTCTTTTTCTAAAGGAATCACATTCGTTCTGGCACCCTGTAAATTAGACCGGAAAAAGGTACTCAGCTGTAGCAACATCTCACGAGCCTTCTCGCTATCTATCCGGATCAATGCAGAAATGGTATTGATGGTATTAAAGAAAAAATGCGGGTTTACTTGGGCTTGCAGCGATTTGATTTCCGCATCTTGTAAGAGCTGGCTTTGCAATTCCATCTCACCAAGTTCAATTTGACTGGAAAAGATAGTGGCCAACCCTTCCGCCAGTTGCCTTTCAACAAAGGTCAGTTTTGAGGCATCAGTGAAATACATCTTTAACGTTCCGACCGTTTTACCCTGTGATTTCAATGGAATAACGATTGCTGCTTCTAATGGGCAATCAGGATGATCACACCCAATTTCTTGATGAGAATGCACTTCTTTGATTTCTCCTGTTCGAAGCACTTCTTTAGATAAATTAGTCACTATTTTTTTTGAAGGAACATGATGATCACTGGCTGCGCCAACATGTGCTAAAATACTGTCTTTGTTTGTAATGCTAACAGCTGAAACCTTGATCAGTTTTTGAATAATTTTTGCTGCTTGCGTACAAGATTCCTCATTCATGCCCGAGCGAAAATAAGGCATAGTCTCATTAGCCAATTGGAAAACATCATGCGTTTGGACTGCTCTTGTTTGTTCTTCTTGTCGCAGCGTTGAGTCGATGATCGATAAGAAAATCCCTGTTCCAATACTGTTGGTCAAAATCATTGGTAATCCAATAAACTTGACCAAATCTACTGCTTCTTGAAAATAGCTACTTAATAATAGAATACACATCATTTGAACAACTTCCATTGCTGCGCCAATGATGAGACCCTCTCTAACTTTTGGGAAAGCATTCTTACGGATGGATTTCAGCCCATAGACCCCAGAAAACAAACCAACCAATATAGATGAAATCACGTACACGTACGCATCTATTCCACCTTGAAAATAACGGATAATGCCTGAAATGAGGCCCACACCCACACCTATGATCGGCCCTCCGATCAATCCTGAAACACCGATCGTCAACACACGTGTATTCGCCAGTGAAGAATGACTAGATAAATCAGTGAACGGCTGATCCATCTTGATTTGATTTTGGCCAATCTCTACTCCTGTAAAATTAGAAATCAGGGCAAATAACCCAAATACCACAATCAGTTGGACCATCGTACTAGCTTTTCTTCGATTTCCTAAAAGATTTTTGAAGTAAGGAATATTCATTAAGATATACGCTAAAATAATAATCAATCCGCCGCGTTCAAGCATTAAAATGAATAAGTAGAACATTATTTCACTTCCTATGATTTAATACCTTTAGTTTACCGCATAAAAACTAATTATGTATACAAAGAAATTAGGAAAGGGACTGGGACAAACTCTCCCAATCCCTTTTTGGATGATTTTTTATAGACTCTTATGATCATCATTTTTTATATTCTAATATATCCCCTGGCTGACAATCTAACGCCTCACAAAGGGCTTCTAAAGTTGAAAATCGAACAGCTTTTGCTTTTCCATTTTTCAATATCGAAAGGTTAGCCATCGTAATACCAACTTTATTTGAGAGTTCTGTTACACTCATTTTGCGTTTAGCCAACATTACGTCAATATTAATGATAATTGCCATATTATTCACCTCAGATCAGACTATTAAATCATTTTCTTTTTTCAAATCAATGGCTTCTTGTAAAAGCCGTTGAAGAACCGCTGCAAAAACGGCAATGATTAATGAAGCAAAAATAGGGATCATTCCGACAAGAATAAGTCCTGGAGCATCATCCAACTCTGCTAGACCAAAGATAAATGGCAGAACTACTACATATATCCCACTGATGATCATTGCACAAAGCTTGATATTGTTTAAAGATTTAACAGACCATTCAGAAAATGCTTGTTTCTTATCAATATAGTTCAGCAGTCTAAACGTTTGATATAAAGCCACGAAAAACGGGAAAATGGATACATATATACCAATCAAAACGGGATACAATAGTTGATCATATTCTGGACTTGCTGGATTATTGATCAACCAGGTCACCCCAAATAGGCTTAATGCAAGTACCGGAAGCCCAATCAAAATAACAGCCAACTTTAAAAATAGTGTTGTTTCGAGTTTCATGAATAACCCTCCCATGCTTGTTATAGATTTTATTTTATCATTATATATATTGATTAACAATAAATATATATTGTATTGGAACAAACTTGCATTAAGGCCATTCAAATTTAATTGCTCTTTAAAGCTGTTGGCTAAAATTCAACATTAATAGTATAGCTATGATTTGACTACCTCCTAGGCATCTCTATCTTAATGAACCCTACAATAAAAAGGGCGCCCATAACAACTAGCATAATAGTAATTTCAACCACTGAAAATCTCTATACTCCTTTTAAGATAAAGAATCTACCATATCAACACTAAAAATTATAGAACCCATTTTTCAAAAAAACATACAAAAAAACCAATTCCACACCAAAATTCGAGGTGGAATTGGTTTTTATTTTCGGCCTTATCTAATTGTATTAAGAGCTTTCGTCCATAACAATAAGTCATCAAACATGCCTTGTGCATTTACTTTATTGTAGTCATTTGGTTTGAAAATACTCATATTTTCAAAATCAGTTATTAGAGAGAAATTTGTTGTAGTGCGTACCGAAGCAACACTCAATTCTCCCAAGATCACACGCATATTTTCGTGAGCACGTGCACCACCTAGACTGCCATATCCAACTAAAGAAGCTGTTTTATTTGCAACTTCTGCTTTTAAGAAGTCTAAAGCGTTTTTCAATGCTCCACCTACTGCGTGATTATATTCTGGAGTGATAAATACATATCCATCAAATGAAGCCATTTTTTCAGACCATGCTTGAATTGCTGCACTTGCTGTTGCTTGACGATTTTCAGGAAGCTTAGCTCCTAGTAATGGTAAATCGTAATCTGCCAAAGCGACCATTTCATATTCGACACCTTCATCATTTCTTTTCACTGCAAATTCATGGATCCATTCTGTTACCGCTGCTGAGTTTCTTCCTTCACGTACGCTTCCTGAGATAATACCAATTTTCATAATTTTATTCCCCTTTTCTTCTATTTTTTTAGTTTGTTCATTCTTCCCGAATAAAGCTTCGCTCATTCGAATGAATACCGATTTGTTAGCCAATGTGTTTCCTCCATTACAAATTATTTAATTGAAGGTCACCCACCAATAAACACTTACATTTCGTAAGTACATTTACAAGTATGCCATAGATTTGAAATTGTTTCAAGTCTATTTATTCTTAATTCGAGATATTTAATAAAAATACGCAAAAGAGCAGTTTTTCTCTAAATCAGCTTTTTCTTCCATGAAAGTCTACCGAAAAAAAAGATGAGTTTGTTTGATTTGACAAAAGAGATCAATCATATTACAACTATCTCTAATTAGTAATATATCAATTCGTAATTAAACTATCTTGCTTATAAGGAGCGGTCCACATGAAAAAAACAGCAGGTATCCACCATATAACAGCTATCGTGGGACACCCTCAAGAAAACATTGATTTTTATGCCGGAATTTTATTTGAATTAGCTACCGATGAACCTGGTTTTATAGATGATGAAGAGTCTATTGATATTTTAGGCGAAACACTTGCTTTACCACCAACATTTAGAAATGACCGTGAACGGATCGAGTCATTGGTACGCCCAATCGATACTGTGCGCAGTACTAAAGTATTTGAAAAAGACTATTTAGATTGAATCACCTAACAGATGGAGAAAAAGAATAATAGATTTTTAATAAGGAGGATCTAGTATGAAACATTTATTTATTAAAGGAACAGACCAATCAAAACCTACTTTGCTTTTACTACATGGAACAGGAGGCACTGAACGTGATTTGCTTCCGCTTGCTGCAGAAATAGATTCGGATGCAAATGTTTTAAGTGTTCGAGGTAATGTACTGGAAAACGGTATGTCACGCTTTTTCCGCCGACTAGATGAAGGGATTTTTGATGAAGAAGATTTGATTTTCCGCACGAAAGAGTTGAATGCCTTTCTTGATGAGGCTGCTGCTAAATATGATTTCGACCGTACGAATATTTTGGCTTTAGGGTATTCAAATGGTGCAAATATTGCAGCTAGTTTACTATTTCATTATGCTGATGCTTTATCTGGTGCTATTTTACACCATCCAATGGTCCCTATAAGAGACCTTTCTTTGCCCGATTTAACAAACACGCCTATCTTTATTAGCGCTGGAACAAACGATCCGATCTGCCCAGCAAAAGAATCAGAAGAATTATATGCTTTGTTAGAAAATGCCCATGCTAAAGTTGATATCCATTGGGAAAGCAACCAACATCAATTAACTTTTAGTGAAGTTGCTGCTGCCGCTAAATGGTATCAAGCAACTTACTAATATGAAATCTCTGTTTCACAAAATTCAGTCTATAAAAGAAGACCTATCCAAGAAAGTTTTAAATTATATTAATTTTTTTGAACAATTAAAAAATTATTCCAAGCGGTCCTTTGCCATCTCTTTTTCAGACCTATGGTATAATCGAAAGAAACGAAAGGAACTTGATTATTATGAAAGTATCTTTGACTAATCCTCACACTCGCCAAATAAAACACGCAAAAATCGGTTTTTCATGGACAACTTTATTTTTTGCTTTTATACCAGCTCTTTTTAGAGGTGATATGAAGTGGTTTTTTATTCAACTCGTTTGTTTTGCCCTTTCTTTGGACCTCTCTAGTTTGATTTTTGCTTTTATCTACAACAAATTGTACATCAATAGCTTGCTTGAAAAAGGGTATGTACCAGCGGATAAGCATTCCGCTAAAATCTTAAGCCACAAAGGATATATAGTACCTAATTAAGTCGGCTTTTTGAAGTTCAGATTGACCATCTTTTTAAATACATTTTGAAAAAAAACAGATTAGGGCAATGTTGATCATTGTCCCTGATCTGTTTTTCTCATTCCATTTAAACCACTAAAAAAAACTAACCCCTTTTAACTCAAGTTAGTACATCCATTCCTTCATTCTATTTAAAAAATCACCGCAAAAAAAAGTCAGCTAAACACTAAACTAACGGTTCAGCTAACTTTCAAGTCCACTTCAACAATCATTGCTTAAGGGTTGAATCATTTTCTGCTGTTCATGTTCATCCGGCTATCTGGGAGCCTCTTCACGAGAGTGATGTACTGCTCCTTCTTCATGTTCTGGTCCTGAATATATCGTATATAATTTCAATGGCTTACCGCCTGTGTTAATGATATTGTGCCACGTATTTACTGGTACGAGTATAGCATCGTCCTTAGTGATGGCTCTTTCAAAATCTAGATTATCTTTAGTAGACCCCATTTTACATACACCCTGACCCTCTTCAACGCGTATAAATTGGTCACTTCTTTCATGAACTTCCAACCCAGCTTCATCATTTGGTTCTATAGACATGACCGTCAATTGCAGTTTTTTACCTGTCCAAATTGTCGTACGGAAGTTGTTATTCTGAGCAGTTGCATCTTCAATATTAAACATATAAGGCTTTTTACCATAATCTTTATGATCCATTACTATTTCCTCCTTTTGATCTGGTTTCTTAAAGCTATATTACTTAATTATACTAGCATTCCAAACTAATTATAACGCTTTCAATTTAAAAAGTCATCTCTTAGCCACTTTAAGAATAACCGCTGAAATAAAAAAACCACTAATAAGAGATCCTGCGAATAATGCTAGTGACGGAAATGCTTGATTCAGATTTTCTCCATAGAAATAATCTTGGAATAACTTGAAAACACCGAAACCAATGATCGCAGATACTAGAAATCCAATAATATAAAATAACAACATATGTGTAAAAGAGTTATTATCGCTAACTCTTTCATCATCATTATTCATACTCCCTCCAGTGTGCATAGGCTCAGCACTATCTAATGAATTTTTATCAGCATCTTGGCCTACATTTACTCTAGCATACAAAGAATTTGAGATATTGCTCTGCTGGTTGTATTTATTTTGTTTGTCGCGATCACTCATTTTCTTAACCCTTCCTCTCACTCTGTCTAATCACTAAGTATTCAACCTATTATGAAGTAATTGTAACTTTATCTTATAAATATTGAAAGCGTTACCTGTAATTCTGCTCACAGCAACCGAAGCTGAACTGTTAGCCAATCAATTCTGGTGCTATCAAAGCAAAAAAAATGCCGCTAATAATTTACATTAGCAGCTTCTTCTTTATAAAAACAATCCAACAAACATGGCAGACAAGATAGGAACAATAAACCCGCCTAACATTCCTCTTAGCGCAAGTTTAGATAAATCATTTTTTCTAGTTGGCGCAAATACGGATAAACCTGTTACACAAATAGCGATACTGGCAAATGCTCCAAAACTTCCCACAGCAATAGATAACATAGCGACAGCTCTTTCAGATAGTTCAGCCATCATAGGTGCTAGATCTGCATAAGCTACAAATTCATTAATAGACATTTTTGTACCTAAAATTTGTCCAGCAATCATTGCTTCAGAGCCGTTTAACCCCATCAGCCAACCGATTGGCAGAAAGATATAACCTAGCGCCTCTGTAAAACTCGTACCTACTAGACCTAAAATACTATTTAGTAATGCCACGATCGAGATGACGGCAATCAAACTAGCTCCGATACCTAAAACCATTTGCAACCCATTATTGATTCCTTCAGACATAGCAGAAAAAACGGATGTATTAGCACCTTTACGGTTTAATGTCACATCTGATACTTTACTGATTTCTGTTTCAGGTGTCAAAATTTTGGCAACTAATAGTGAACCAAAGGGAACCAAAGCTGTTGTGATCAGCAGCCATTTCATAGGAATACCCAGCAGGCTATACCCAACTAAAATAGAGGCTGACACTGAGCCCATCCCTGAAACCATAACTGTCATCAACTCTGACTTTGTCATATTTGGTAAATATTTCGCAACTAGGAAAGGTGCTTCTGTCTGGCCTAAGAACATATTAGCCACAGCTACAAACGACTCAGCTTTCTCAGTACCTAATATTTTACCTACCGCTCCTCCTATTATTTTTACTATCCAGCCGACTACACCTAAATAGCTTAGGATACCTGTTAAAGCAGATAAGAAAATAATGACACCCAGCACATCAATAAAGAAATACCCTTGTCCAAATAGATCACCAAAAACAAAGGTTAGTCCTTCATTAGCGAAACTAAACAACTTAGTTACCGCTCTTGCTGACTGTTCGATGATCCAACTACCTAAAGGAACCTTAATTAAAAATAGTGCTAAAACTAATTGCGCTCCTAAAGCAGTAAATACGGTTCTTTTATTGATAGCTTTTTTATTATCCGATAAGAGATAGACGACCCCCAACATAACTATAATTCCTAAAATCGTGATCAATTTATTCATTTATTGCTTATCTCCATCTCTGCTAATTTATCGTTAACCATTGTTACAACCGTGTAGGCATCTTCTGGGTTATTCACTACATCGATCTCATCTATATTGATGATCAACACATCCGATGCATCATAATGTTTAGTGACCCAATCATCATACCCTTCCCAAAGTGCTCTGTAATAATCTAGTAAACCTTGATCTTGCTCAAAATCTCTGCCACGCAAACCAATACGATAAATAATCGTTTCAAATGATCCCTTTAAATACACCATTAAGTCTGGTGATTTTTTAGGTAATTCTTGCAATTCTTCCATCATATTATCAAGTAACTTTTGGTATATACTAAATTCCGTTTCTGAAATACGTCCTAGATTCATGTTTACTTTAGCAAAATACCAATCCTCATAAATTGAACGATCTAAAACATTATTTTTGTTATGTAACGCCTCTTTAATGCTTTTAAAACGACTATTCAAAAACTCCAATTGTAATAAAAAAGGGTACCGTTTTACTCTTTGTTCCTCTTCGCTTGCTGTGTAAAATAAAGGCAAGATTTCATTATCGTCTACATTTTCATAAAACACCTCACTACCCAAAGAACCTCCCAAAAGTTCTGCTACACTTGTTTTTCCTGCTCCGATCATTCCACCAATTACTAAAATCGCCATCTACCCCTCTCCTTATTTCAAGGAAAAAGAGTAGCCCTAGTGAGCTACCCTTTCTCTATTTAATTACTGCTTTATCTTTATGGATGTTCTACATACTCAGCTATTATTTTTTAGCCTACCATTACACATTCATTAATTAGCAACTTTGTTATGATACTATGATTATATAATTATTTCAACCTTAAATTACACAACATATGCTATTTTTTTACAGAAAAGTACAACATGTTGTATGTTAGTTGTTATTCCGCTGTGAAAGCGATTGATTTTAAATGCTTCATTTTATACTATGCCCAAAAAGATAGTTGTAGCAAAGAATAATTTATTTACACAGCATTTTAACTCACTTAATTAGGTGCGTTACAACACTATATGAAACAATAAGCACACTCAAAAAGGTCCATAATTTACTCCTCTATTGAATCCGTGAAAGTTAGCCATTTTTACGCTATACTTGAAACAGAAAGTACAGTCATTAAGGAGGGTCTATATGAATACAAAAAACTTTGCTAAACAAAATAGCCATCTTGATTTAAACGATCCAGAGGTACAAAAAGTTTTTTCTTTATATGAAAATCACGCTGAAGTTCCTTATATTTCACCACAGCGCAACTTGAAAGATTGGCTAAATTTAGTGAGTATTGGTTCCGAAAGCCTCGTTCCTAAACAAAATATGGTTCGATTTGAAGAAGATATCCTTCCTGGTCACCTTATCTTGTTGTGGCGTATTAATTTTGGCACCTTCACAACAATCAGCGGTTATCCAAAATATTTCGAGTACAATTACGGTATCAATACCGCACAAGCCCTAAATGAAATCCAACAAAAAGGGTATGCTAAAGAACTTTCAGCAATCGATTCATTGCCTTATCTGAATGCCGCACAACTAAAAGCCATTTTAAAGAAATTTGGGGTAACGGGTTATTCTAAATTAAAAAAATCAGAGCTCATGGAACTCGCTAAAGAACCATTAACAGAAGAGCAACTTGCCCCACATTTCAAAATTAGAGGGTACCAGATTACACCAGCTGGCGAAGCATTACTGATAAAATATCCTGAAGTAGTTGATCGCCACCCTAAAAAGAAATTCTGATCAAACTTTACGGTTAAATAACGGGTTGTTGGTATTTCAAAAGAACTTTCTTCTGGAATTAAACCGGTTTAACGCTTATTTTATCTCATTTCACAATAAAGGTTCTACATCAAATGGTGTGTATACTTCAGAAATTTTGGCTAAGTAATTGGATTAAATCTATCACCACTAAAAATAGAACCCAACAAAGTCGTTCTCAGTTGAGAACATCTTTATTGGGTTCTATTTTTATATTTATATCATTTCGCATCTACTTCCAATTGCACTTCTGCGACGGTTTGTTCTACTTCCGCTCGGGACATTTTTTTCTGACCCTTTTTCATTGCTGCTAAACTTTTGTGTGCAAAAGCTAGCGGCAACCGGCAAAATAGAACCGTACTTCTTTCATCAAGCGTTTCGATATAAGCATTCGCTTCGGCCAAATTTTCATCTGCGTATGCAAAAAGTTGCTCTCTTGTCCATCCATCTGGAGTAAAGCTGACTCCGCGTTCTTCACTATCTTCCTTTTGGTTACGCAAAATATTAACAGCTTGAAGTCCTCGACCAAACCCTATCGCAAGTTCTTCATTTAATTCTTGATCATAAGACCATTTCCATAGTTTAGAAAGATACACTCCTACACATCCTGCAACATAATAAGTGTAGTCGTCTAAATTTTCTTTTGTGTGTATTTGCCAATTTTTATTTGCCCATTTTGCCATTCCAAATGCCATTTCACTAGCTGTTTCCATCATCAATGAGCAAGAACCCTCTGGACAAGCTTGGATCCACTCATATAAGCGGATAGAAACTTCAGGCAATTGCTCTTTTACAGGAGCGATAATTTCTAAATACTCCTCTTGGGTGAACGGCCGTTTAAAAAGTTCACTAAGCTGCATTAAAAGATCATATTTGGTCTCATTTGAGATGTTTTCATGGTCTTCAATTTCATCTATTGCTCGCAAAACCAAATAAGCAGACGAAACTGAATACTTTAAGTCAGCCTTCAAAAAAGTAATGGGTATATAAAATGTTCGACTAGTCTCTTTTAAAACGCGCATTGCATCTTTAGAATATTTCTCTTTTTTCATCACGCGCCTCCTTTTAAAATGTGTTACCCCTATTGTACAGACTATCCGAAAAGAATTCATAATTCTAAGGAATGAATTAAAATAGCCTTTAGCAAGATAAAGATTCAACCATATTTCTGAATACTACCCTAATAAAAATAGTAGTTCAACCTAATTTCGGTTAAACTACTATTTTTAGTTTGTTTGATCATTATTTTCGACTAACTGAAATTAGTGACTAACTTATCAGAAATTGGTTCTTTTACTACGTGGTATTTTATAGCTGCTTGAGCAGCGGCTAAACGTGCAATCGGTACACGATATGGTGAGCAAGAAATATAGCTAAATCCCAATTTTTGGAAAAATTCAATTGATGCCGGATCTCCGCCATGTTCGCCGCAAATTCCGACCTTTAAATTCGGTTTGATTCGGCGACCTTTTTCAATAGCTATTTCTACTAACTGACCGATACCTTCTTGATCAATAGTATCAAAAGGCCCATTTTCAAGAATACCTTTATCCATATATTCAGAAATGAATTTTCCTGAGTCATCTCTTGAAAAGCCAAATCCCATTTGAGTTAAATCATTTGTTCCAAAACTGAAAAAGTCTGCTTCCTCAGCAATTTTGTCAGCAGTCAAAGCAGCTCTAGGGACTTCAATCATTGTTCCAACATGATAACTTAATGTTTCTCCCTTTTCAGTAAAGACTTTTTTGATTTCATCTTCAATTTCGGCTTTGATATAAGTCAATTCCTTTACATCACTGACCAAAGGAATCATGATCTCTGGCTGGATCTCACAATTTCTATCAGCCTTAAATTCTAAAGCTGCTTCCATGATCGCTCTAGCTTGCATCCTGCTGATTTCAGGATACGTTATCCCTAACCGGACACCGCGATGTCCCAACATAGGGTTCACTTCATGAAGATCTTCGATACGCTCTTTCAACGCTGCTAAACTAAAGGACATCGTCGCAGCTAATCGGCTTATATCCTCTTCTTTTACAGGCATGAATTCATGTAAAGGCGGGTCCAGTAAGCGAATCGTTACAGGCAGTTCACCCATGACTTGATAGATTTGATAGAAGTCGTTTTTTTGTATAGGCAATATTTCATTTAACGCTCTCATTCGCTCCTCAACCGAGTCAGCTAAAATCATTCTTCTGACTGAAGAAATGCGATCTTCTTTGAAAAACATATGCTCAGTTCTAACTAACCCAATTCCTTCTGCACCAAATTCTAAGGCTTGCTTCGCATCTTCTGGTGTATCTGCATTGGTCCGAACTGCCATTGCTTTTACTTCATCGACCCATTCCATTAATTGATCATATTTTCCGCCTAAAGTTGCTTTACTCTTTTCAATTTCGCCTAGGTAAACCATTCCACTTGCCCCGTCCAGTGAAATCAAATCTCCTTCATACAATATACCGCCATTGTATTTCACTCTTTTTTCTACTTCATTAACCTTTAGCTCTGAGCATCCTGCAACACAACATTTTCCCATTCCGCGAGCAACCACTGCAGCATGTGACGTCATTCCCCCTCTAGCGGTCAAGATACCTTCTGCTTTTACCATTCCAGATATATCTTCAGGCGACGTTTCTTGTCTCACTAAAATCGATTTTATTCCTTTTTCAAAGGCTATTTCTACTGATTCCGGAGTGAAGCAAATGATACCTGAAGCCGCACCAGGCGAAGCAGCAAGCCCTTTTGCCAAAATAGTTGCTTGATCAACGGCTTTTTCATCAAAATTAGGGTGCAGCAATTGTTCTAATTGTTGCGGTTTGATTCTTAATAGCGCTTCTTCTTTGGTGATTTTCCCTTCATTGTACAAATCAACCGCAATATTGATAGCAGCCTGTGCCGTTCTTTTTCCACTTCGCGTCTGCAATAAAAATAGTTTGTCCTTTTCAATGGTGAACTCGATATCTTGCATATCCTTATAATGATCTTCAAGAGTATTTGCTGCTGTTTCTAGCAAATTATAAATTTCAGGCATCAGATCATTTAATACTGCAATATCATTTGGTGTACGTATACCAGCAACGACATCTTCTCCTTGAGCATTCAATAAAAATTCGCCGAAGAGTTTGTTGTTCCCATTCACAGGATTTCTAGTAAACGTCACGCCTGTCCCAGAAGTTTCTCCCTTATTTCCAAAGACCATTGCTTGAATATTAACAGCAGTACCTATTAAGGTAGATATCTCATGCATATTCCTATAAAATATCGCTCTTGGATTGTTCCATGATGTAAATACTGCTTTGATAGCCAGTTCTAATTGCACCATAGGATCTTGTGGAAAGTCTTCTTTTACCTCTTCTAAATAAACTTTTTTATACGCTTCTACTACTGACTTTAAGTCATCTCCACTAAGTTCTTTATCTAGCTCAACGCCTTTTTCGGCTTTTTTATTTTCCAATATCGACTCAAAGCGTGTTTTGGGAATTTCCATGACCACATCCGAAAACATCTGGATGAAACGACGGTAACTATCATATGCAAAACGTTCATCAGCTGTATTCTTGGCCAATCCAATAACTGAATGGTCATTTAAACCCAGATTTAAAATAGTATCCATCATACCTGGCATCGATTGAGCTGCCCCAGATCGAACCGATACAAGTAGCGGATTTTCTAGATCTGAGAATTTTTTCCCTGTAGCTTGTTCAAGTGCTTTTAAATGGATGTTTATTTCTTCTTCTAAACTAGACCAAATCTTTTTATTTTCATTAAAAAAGCGGTTACAAGATTCGGTAGTTAAAGTGAATCCCGGCGGAACAGGAAGCAGAAGATTTGTCATTTCAGCTAAGTTAGCTCCTTTACCACCAAGTAATTCCTTCATTTCTTTTTTACCTTCATTAAAATCATAAACGTATTTTTCAGTCATTAGTTCAGCCTCTTTCTTTATTAGGATACATGCATTTTGACTATTTAATATCTTTTCTATTTTCAATCAACATTAAATACCTTTTTATCAATTTTTTTCATATATTCAATAATTAAATTTGCTGTTTCTTCGATGGCATTATTCGAAACATCTATGACTAAACACCCAATTTTTTTCATGATTTTATCCGCATGGTCCAATTCTTCTAAGATACGATTCGTATCTGCATAACTGGCATTTTGCGGCAGCCCTAAGGTTTTCAACCGTTCTCTCCTGATACTGTTTAATTTTTCTGGTGAATTGGTTAAACCAATGATTTTAGTCGATGAAATCTGGTAAATCTCTTTCGGCGGATCTGATTCTGGGAAAAGCGGGATATTTAAAACACGAATATTTTTGTTTGCTAGATAAATAGACAAGGGGGTCTTTGATGTTCTGGATACCCCGAGAAGAACTAAGTCTGCTTTTAATATTCCTCTTGGATCTTTCCCGTCGTCATATCGGACGGAAAATTCGATTGCTTCAATTCTGCTGAAGTACTTTTTATCCATCTTACGGATAATTCCTGGTTCTCCCATTGGCTCTAAGGACGTGATTTTTTGGATGGCTGACATGCCATCGCCTAATATATCAACGAGAAGAAGCTTATTATTCTCAGAAAATGCTGTTAAATATTGTTTCAGCTCTTTTTGGACTAATGTATAAAAAACAACAGCATTTTCATCTTCACTAATATTGACAAGTATGGCTTCTAACATTTGTTTAGTTAATACATGCGTAAACTTTTTGATTTCCCCTACTTCGATTGAATATTGGGATAAGATAGAATGGATCACTTGTTCACCCGTTTCCCCTATCGAGTCAGAAATAAGATAAATTGTTAAAGGTTTCATATGTTCCTCCTAAATTTCATTTTCGATAACATTTAAGAATAGACGGCTGATCAATGTTTTTGAAAATTTACCAGTTACTTTTAATCCTTCTGACCCTTTTCCATCACTGTTGTCTATTACTGGCAAACTATCGACTTCATGAGCTAAAAGTTTCTTTGTCGCGTATTCAACTGAATCATTACTAAGTACATAGACAACATTAGGGACTCTGGTCATTGCCATACTGACGGGCATTTCTTCAATATTCATTTTCCCCATGACAGCTTTTAGTAAATCTTTCCTAGAAACCAATCCGATAAGACTATGATTTTCTGTAACATAAACCGATCCTACATCTTCTAAAAACATTTTGATTATCGTATCTTGAATAGATGTGTTAGAGCTTACAATTACGGGAACACTCATAACGTCTTCTACTTTTTTTTCTTTAATAGCTTTTATGATAAAAGGGTCTACTCTATGTGCATTATAGAAGTAACCTACTTTAGGTTTTGCGATCAACAATTCACTCAATGTTAACAAGGATAAATCAGGCCTTAATGTTGCACGGGAGAAACCTAATGTCGAAGCTATCTTTTCGCCTGTAATGGGTTCGTTATTTTTTACAATTTCGATGATCTTTGTTTGTCTTTCATTTAATTCCATTGCTTGACCCCTTCCAAATAAGATACAGCTTATCCATATAGTATGTCACATTAAAAATAAAGTCAACGAATAAGCAAACACTTTTAAATAAAAAACTAATATTATGTTTTTAAAAAAATCTATTTGCACTTTCTACTTATAAAAATATACATAAAAAGACACACTGCATGAATAGCAATGTGTCTATTAAATAACTATTTAAAATCAACTTTTCAAACAAACCTACTCTATTAGAAAGAATCTGCCTCTATTTATCTACTTTTCATTAACAAATTGATGGCTTGTTGGACACTTTCTTCTCCAGTAGTACCCTCTTCAATATTTTCTTGTACACATTTTATTAAATTTCCTGCTACGATCAAACTTGTAGCACGATCGATACTAGCACGTACAGCTGATAACTGAGTCACAATTGATGCGCAGTCTTGTCCCTCTTCTATCATCTTCAATACACCTTGAAATTGGCCATTTGATCGTTTTAGACGGTTTACAATTTTCACATCATATTCCACTATACGGTCTCTCCTCTCCAAGCTGATATACCACCCATTACATTGGTTACTTTATATCCTTCTCTCGCTAACTGCTGACAAGCCATCGCAGAACGTGCTCCTGAATAACACATAACGTAGTATTCTTGTTTTTTATTTAACTTTTCTTTAGCATCTGATAAATCATTTAAAGGTATATGGATTGCCCCGTCTAAATGACCCGATTGCCATTCATCTATTTCTCGCACATCTACTAACGGAAGTTTCTCTCTTTTCCATTTTTGTTCAAATTCTTGCATTGATATTGAATTAAACATTATTTTTCCACCTTTTCTAGTCTGATTTTTTCTGGTCTGACTGTTGAGTAAAGAGCAAATGCTCCATCTAGATTTTTAACCTTATATCCATTTTGTTTTAAAATTCGTTCAGCAATATAACTACGTAAACCACTGTGACAGCTCACAATAATTGATTTATCTTTAGGTACTTCTGATAATCGGTCTCTTAAACTATTTAAAGGAATATTTATTGATCCTTCTAAGCTGCCATTTATTTCAAGTTCATCTTCTTCACGAACGTCCAGTAATAAATCACCGGCTTCTTGGTTTGCTTCAAGTTCATGCCATTGAATTGACTCACTAACGCCTTCAATCAAGTTTAAAGCAGCATATCCAGCCATATTTACAGGATCTTTTGCTGATCCAAATGGAGGAGCATAGGTAAACTCTAATTCCGGCAAATCTTGAACAGTCATACCTGCTTTGATAGCCGTTGCAATGATGTCGATACGTTTATCTACTCCATCATCACCAATAGCTTGGGCGCCATAAATTTTTCCGTTTTCAGGATTAAACAGTACTTTCAATAAGATCGTACCGGCATTTGGATAGTATCCTGCATGACTTTTTCCTTGGATATGAACAATTTCATATGTTTCGTTTGCTGATTTCAATTGTCTTTCATTTAGTCCAGTCGATGCTGCTACTTGGTTAAATACGCGAACAATTGCGGTACCAATACTACCTTTGTTTTTTCGAGGTAATCCACTGATAACATCTGCAACTTGTCTGCCTTGACGATTAGCAGGAGCAGCTAAAGCGATCATCGTATCTTCTCCATTGATTTGTTGTTTCACTACGATTGCATCTCCAACCGCGTAAATATCTTTTTGACTCGTTTCATAGTTCTCATCTACTAATATACCACCACGTACACCAGTTTCAATATCCGCTGTTAAAGCCAAAGTCGTTTCAGGTTTAACCCCTACTGACATCAATGTCATATCGCTTTCTAAGCGTTCGCCATTTTCAAGCACAACAACTTTTCCTTCTTCTTCAAACGACTCAGCAGCCAATCCCGTATACAATTTAACACCGTTCTCATGCAATTCTTTAGTAATATACGCTGCCATCTCTTCATCTAACGGTGGTAGTACTTGCGGTGCTTTTTCAATAATTGTAACATCTAGTCCACGATGAACTAAACTTTCAGCCATTTCTAAACCGATAAATCCAGCTCCGATCACTACAGCTTTTTTAGGATTGTGAGCATCCATGAAAGCAGTGATTCCATCTACATCCGGAACAGAACGCAATGTGAAAATATTCTTCGCTTCCTCTAGTCCTTTAGCTGGTGGGATAAACGCTTTAGCTCCAGGAGAAAGGATCAATTTATCGTAAGATAGTGTGTACTCTTCTTCTGCCGTACGCACAATTACTTCTTTTAGAGAAGCATCTATCGATACTGCCTCACTATAAGGACGTACATCCAGTTCAAAACGTGCTCGCAAAGCTTCTGGTGTTTGTACCAACAAGCTGCTGCGTTCCTCAATTTCACCAGCCACATAATATGGAAGGCCACAATTGGCAAATGAAACATAAGGTCCTTTTTCTAATATAATGATTTCTGCTGTTTCATTCAACCGTCTCAATCGAGTAGCTGCTGACATTCCACCAGCTACGCCTCCTACAATAACAATTTTCATTACAGTTTTCCTCCCTTTGTAGATCCAGCCCAAGATGACATGCCGCCACGGACATTTACCACATCATAGCCTTGTTTCATTAACAATTTTGAAGCTTTTTTACTGCGCATGCCTGATTGACAAATCACATATGTTTTACCTTTAGGTGTATGATTAGCTATTTTACCTAATGGTACATTCTTTGCTCCAGGTATGTGACCTCCTTGAAATTCATGTGTTTCCCGTACATCAATGATGTGCGGCTTTTCTGCGGTTATTTTCTCTAGTTCACTTGTCGAAATCGATGCTACTGTTTTAAAAAACATAATCTTCCTCCTAATTAGTAGTACTCTTTTTATGACCATCTTTTGGTACTTTATCTATTTCATATACCCTGCTACGTATTCAATATACCTTATGGGGTATATTTTGTAAAGTGTTTTTATTTTATTAGTCTATTTCTATCGTTTTTTTCGCTAAAATTAACAAAATGTAACAAAATTTTTAAATAACGTTATTTTTCGTCAGTTTGATTTTACTTAATGTTATAATCAAGTTAGAGAAAAAGATTTTTTTCTGAAAATGGAGGTAGTATGGTTGAACCAAACGAAAAGACAAGAATTTATTAGCAATTTATTAAAGGTACATGGAGAAATCAGTTCAAAGGAATTAGCTGATAAATTATTGGTATCCATGATGACGATCAATCGAGATCTAAAAGAATTAGCGGCAAAGGAGGACATCCAATTAGTACATGGAGGAGCCATTTACCGAGGTGCAGATATTCTTGAGAATCCTATATCCATTAAAGAAGAAGTCAGTGTCCAAGAGAAAAAAGCCATCGCTAAGTTTTGTAGAACTTTAGTTAAACCAGGCAGCTCTGTTTTTATTGAGACTGGTACTACAACACTGGCTGTTGCAAAAGAAATTTTCACTATCGAAAACTGTCAATTCTACACGAACTCCTTATTGGTTATGAATGCTTTAGCTAAATACGAAGCTATTCAGCTACACAGTGTGCCTGGAAAATATAGAGATCTTTCGAAAGGCTTTTTAGGTTTAGAAACTACTGAGTTTATTCAAAATTTCAATTTTGACATTACCTTTATGGGAGCTGAAGGTATTCGTCTCGACTCAGGCGTTTCCCTTACAAATGAAGAAGATGCATTCACCAAAAAAGCGATCCTAAAACAATCAAAAAAAACGATTCTTGTCGCTGACCATAAAAAATTCGGTTTATCTTATCTGCATAAAGTTGGTACGGTCAGTGAATTTGATATGATCGTCACTGATTTGCCAAGTGATCAAGCAATCTTTAAAGAAATAAGTACCTTTGCCAATATAAAATCCGTTAGAAAAGAGGAAACGAAAAATGAAAATTAATTTATCCACAGTAGCCTTGCCTACGATCCACAATGACCCAAAATCTGTTCTATTGACTGATGAGACTATGAACTCCAGAAAAGAACATTTCTTAACACAAATGCACCATCATTCTATCGATACGGCTATTATTTATGCCGATCGTGAACATGGTGCTAACTTTGAATATTTTACCGGCTTTATCCCGCGGTTTGAAGAAGCTTGTTTAGTGATCCATGCAAATGGTGAGAGTCATTTATTACTGGGAAATGAAAATGTGAAAATGGCTGCGCATTCTAGGATCAAAGCGAACCCGGTTCACGTTCCTTTCTTTTCTCTTCCAAATCAGCCTATGGCCGGTGAAAAAACATTAGACCATTACTTTAAAGAAAGCCATATCACTCCTGATGCGAAAATCGGTATCATCGGTTGGAAACTTTTCACATCAAATCAGTACAACAATAGTGACCTCTTCGATTTGCCATTTTATATCATTGATAGTCTAATGAATTATGTTACGAATAGAAATCAATTACAAAACTTCACTTTTTCTTTGCTTTCTCCAAAAGCCGGATTGCGTACAACTTATAACGCAAATGAGATTGCCCACTACGAATACGGTGCTTCTCTAGCAGGGATCGCGATGTTTCGTGCGATCCAAGAAATCTCTGTTGGAAAAAGCGAAAAAGAAATTGGATCTTTGTTAGCGCAACACGGACAACCAAACTCCGTCACAACGATCAGTGCAACCGGACAACGTTTTACGAATGCCATTATTTACCCTAGAGATAAAACTATTTCTTTAACAGATAATTATGCTCTGACGGTAGGCTACAAAGGCGGTTTGAGCAGCAGAGCTGGTTTTGTGATCTCTTCAGGTGCACAATTACCAGAAAATCAAAAAGATTATTTGGTAAAAGTCGGTAAACCTTACTTCAAAGCCTACGCAACTTGGTTAGAAACCATTGCTATTGGAATTTCTGGAGACGAATTTTATACAAAAATCCAAGAAGTCTTTCCTTCTGAAATCTATGGTTGGAGCTTAAATCCTGGACACTATACTGCAGACGAAGAATGGCTGTCTTCCCCATTTTATAAAGGGTCAGAAGCCGTTATTAAGAGTGGACAATTGCTGCAGATCGATATGATCCCAAGCGTTCCTGGCTACACGGGTGCAAGTTGTGAAGAGCCAATTGCACTTGCTGACAAATCGTTAAGAACTGAACTCAGCCAACAGTACCCTGATGTTTGGGAACGTATCGAGACTAGAAGAACCTACATCAAAGAGGTTATTGGCATCCAACTTTCCGATGATATTCTGCCTTTAAGTGACACAGTTGCCTTTTATACCCCATTTTTCTTAAATAAAACTCTAGCCTGCACAAAAGAAGTATAATGTTAAAAAAGAAACGAATGCTTTCTACAAAATAGTTGTAGAAAGCATTCGTTTCTTTTTTATATAGAACGATCAACAATAAAAAGATCCTTTCCACTAAATGGAAAGGATCCAAAATCGTAAGCATGCAACTAACTGTTTTCTCTTCTCTTTTTCATCTCTTTATCTAAAATTTTTTGAGCTTTTTTAGAACCACGATCTAAGTCTTTCCGTACCTTTCTCGTAAGAAAATCTGTAAAGAGGCTATCTAAATCATAACCTTCTGGATACAATTCTTCAGCCATAGTCAATAACTGGATTCTTTGTCTCGGTACTTCTACAACATCCCTATCGATATAAACAACAACGTTATCTGAACCACTGTCTTCATATATTAACCCTTTCCGCTGGCTTTCTGTAAGAAGGATGCGGTCCCTCTTCCCGAAAGTAGGGATTTTTTCTTTAATCATTTCAGATTTTATTTCATTTTTTGAAAATTCTTTTTTCTGAGTTTGATAATCTTTAGTATCAATATATTTTTGCGCTTGTTTGATCAAATTGGATGCCATATTAACTTTTTTGGCAATCCAAAGTGCTTGGCTGTCGCCACTTTCACCTAAATGTAAAATGAACTTAGGCGTCAAAGACTCTCGATCGAATTCCATTGCTGCAGGAATAAAATCTTCATGTTCTTCAGCAAACCGCTTAATTTCCCCATAATGAGTTGTAGTAACGACTAAGGCTCCCTTAGCATACAGTGCTTCCATAATCGCGATAGCTAAAGCGGCACCTTCATTTGGCTCCGTCCCACTACCGATCTCATCTAACAGGACCAATGAGTGCCGTTTCACTTTATTCAAAATAGAAGCAATGCTATCCATGTGTCCAGAAAAGGTACTTAGGGCATTTTCCATACTTTGTTGATCACCAATATCCACAAACACTTCATCAAAAACTGCAATATCGGTCCCTTCTTGAACAGGGATTTGAATTCCAAACATCGTCATCAACGTCAACAAACCAACTGTTTTTAATACAACAGTCTTTCCACCAGCATTCGCACCTGTAATTACTAACCCTCGATGCCCTTCTCCTAAGGTAAAATCTAACGGTACAGCACCTTTAGGTAGAAATGGATGAATACCTTTCTTGATATGGATCACTTCATTTTTATTTACCTTTGGAGTAATACCGTTGATTTCTCGACTATATTTTGCTCGGGCAAAAATAATATCAAAAGCAGTGATCGTTTCCATGATAAACTCAATAATGGTTTCTTTCTCAGCCAAGTAACCTGTTAATTCAGCTAAAATTTGATACTCTTGTGCAACCTCTTCAGCCTTCAGCATAATCAATTGCTCATTTAATTTTGCTACAGCTGCAGGCTCAACAAAGACCGTTGTCCCTTTATTAGATTGTTCAATTATATTTCCAGCTACTTTATTCTTGTAGCTTATTTTGATTGGAACGGTATAATGTCCATCTTTTTGAACGATTATTCCGTCTTGGATCATCTCTTTATTGCTAGAATTTTTTAAAAATCTCGTCAGCTTATCTTGGATTTCTTTTTCATTTTCACGAATTTGTTTACGGACTTTTCTTAAGTTGCTTGATGCCACATCACTGACTTTTTGATGTTGAATTTTTTGATAAATTTCTTCCTCAATCTCTAACAAGCTTGGCAGACTCTTACTATACTGATAAAGAAGTGGCGTTTGATATTGATTTTTCCCAAAAAATTTATCAATCATGCGACTGCTTCTAAGAAAATCTGCATATTCAATCAAGTCATCAGGGGCTAAAACCATACCCTTTTGAACTTGTGCCATCAAGGAATCAATCCTACTCAATCCCATGAAAGGCACATGCTGATTGCTATCTAAAATCAAACGTGCTTCTTGTGTTTCTTGCTGCCAAACTTTTACGGTTGCTAAATTCGTTTGTGGTGAAAGTTCTCCAATCCGAATTTTACTATAGTTTCCAATTGCTTTAGCTTGTACTTCTTCTTGAACGTTATTAAACTGCAATTTATTAAGTGTTTCTTTATTCATAGCTCTCTCCCTTTCGTTGAAGAGATACCCGTCTTAAAATAAATAATTAAACCTAGAGAGTACAAAAAAAGACAATAGTCGTCATACTATCGTCTTTAGAATATAAAAATTCTATTTATCGACAGGTATCACTTATAAGCATGCCAAATAAACTTTCAGTTTACTGGCTATTCAACTTATTGATTAGATACCTGCTACACTCACAAAAAAATCCCCATTCATCTAGGTTTTATTTATTCTCACTGGAAATATAGCAAGATATATTGTATTTGTCAACCAAAGTAATCTGATGAATCATAATTCTCCGTAAGTTGAACTAATCTCAAAAGAAATTGCCGAAAATATCAATGATATGTTTAAAAAGGTTTTTCTGATGTGAATTTTAATGATTTAATAACTAGAGTGAAGAAGAAATCCTTTATTTAATCGAAATAACCTTGTAAAAGTAAATTGAACGTTATAGTATTAACTATAAGACCAGAAACAGAAAGAGGCCGTGTAATTATGGGAATTATTCAAGCAGAACCAGCTAATATAGAAGAATTAAAAATTAAAGCAAACACAAAAGACAATTGGGAAACAAGACTAGCAGCCGTTAATGAATTAGCGAACTACGATTGTCAAAAATCAAGATATATTTTAACGAAACTTGCATCAAGTGACCGTGTTTTTGCTGTTAAAGAAGCTGCTTTTAATGCTGCTCAAGCAATGGGCGTCACTAAAAAAGGTTTGCCGCTAGTGGCTAAAAGAAAAGATATCGGGTACAGCAGTAAAGACTTTGCTAAAGTTTTCAAACGTGTTAAAAGAGACACTCAAATGGAAGAATTAGATCTAGCTGTTTTCAAGAAACAATTCCAAATTGTGAGTCCTGAAATGTATGATGTGATGCAATACGAAGAACAAGAAAAATTCGATTTATGGATCAGTGCATCTTACGCAAATTTAAGCTAAATTTTGTACGTAAAACTACGGGTACAACTACTTTCTCATTTAGGAAAAGTAGTTGTACCCTTTTTGCTTATTTACGACGCTCTTAAATGTTTGAACTTTCCATTCAGCTTTAGCTTTAGGGTCAATTTTAACTAACTCAATAAAGGACTCAAAAGCTCATTCATTCAACAATATTCTACCTCGTTATGTACACTGTAAATCCCAATCGAATCAATTGACTTTTTTTAGTTACGATTATAAACTCGCTGTATAGACAGACTGGAGGAGTACACATGAGAAAAGAACGGTTGAAATTTTTGACTCAAGGTATTCTTTTGTTTATTTTAGGACTATTGTTTATATCAAATCCTATCCGCCAAGGTTCTTTATTTCTAATGCTTATCGGGATTGCCCTTACTCTTATCGGAATTGTCATTATCATTGATGGGATAGTTTTAACACAAGGACTCAAATACAAATTGTTGCGTATAGTGGAAGGGATTTTATTTAGCGGATTTGGTATAGTCTTCTTTTTAAGAAACCCTGCAAGAGGTGCAGCTTTAATGATCTCCTTTGTCGTTATCATGATGATTGTTTTAGCCGTTGTAAATACGATTGCTGTTTTCAAATCAAATCATAACGTGAAATGGTTGGCTATCTTTTTAAACATTTTAGTGATTTGGTTTGGTTTCCAATCCTTACTCGACCCGCAATTAGCAGTAGCCATTTTCTATTGGACCGTTTCCTTCCAATTAATTTTTACTGGTATCAACCATATTGTTATGTACTTCATCATACCCGATTTATTCGATGTATAATATTTCTAGAACTCAGTTTTCAGTAACGTCAAGACTTCTTGATGTTACTGAAAACTGAGTTCTTTTTTTGATCAAAAACTTTTTTCGTGAAATTCAGTTTATTTGCGCATGTTAATAGTACTAGTTAGTTTGCTAAAGGAGTTTTCACATGATTATAAAAAAACGCAGCCAACCGTTAGTACTGCAAATTTTGGAATCATTGAACGTCCGGACTGTCCTCAGTGCTTCGGAGAAAAAAGATTACGCCAACCAATTAAAAGGCTATCAAGGAGAAGTACTGTTTGATGCCTATTTGGAAAACCTGCAATTTGAATGCCTATAATAAATGACTTAAGGCTTAAAGAAAGTGGCAACATGATCCAAATTGATTCGCTTATTTTGACAAGCGATGTCATTTATTTGTATGAAATCAAGAACTATTCTGGGAGTTATGATTACAAAAATGACGCTCTCCAAGGTCGATTGGATTTCGTCATTGCTGATCCCTTGACTCAAATCCATAAAACCCAACCCTTTCTACATAACTTAGTGCGCAAATTAGGCAGCAAAAAAGTGGTAAAAGCACAAGTTATCTTTATTGAACCAGATTTCTATTTGTACGATTTACCTCGAGATAAGCCTTTTCTTTTTGCAAATCAGTTGACCCGAGAATTTGATTCGATGGAAAAGAGGCATTCCGCTATAAAGAAATCTGATAAACGGCTCGCCAACCAGTTGGGTCAATTACATATCACCGACTATCGTCCAATAGATTTGCCGGAATACAATTATAGCAGTCTTAAGAAAGGAATTACCTGTCCAAATTGTTTTTCATTTGACCATATAAACACACGAAAAACCCGTATTTGTACTTGTTGTGGTTACAAAGAAACCATTTCAGAAGCCATCAAGCGATCGACAGAAAATTTCCAGCTGCTATTTCCTGAAGTTTCTATTACAAAACATCTCATCTACGACTGGTGCGGCAAAGCGTATGATGAACAACGTGTCCAAAGAGTTCTGAGACGCAATTATATTTCTCATGGCAGCTACAGATCAACTTATTACGAGCAAATTCCTCGTGATTAATCAAACGGCGGGTGACTCGGATGTTCATTTGACTAATAGAATAGCTTTATTGATCAAATGAACATCCACTAGCGTTTGTATTTGACTAATAAAATCACTTTATTGATCAAACGAGCTTCATGTCACACTTTTGATTGACTAATAACCCTTTCTTTCGATGTGAAATTGCCGAAAAAGTCTTTATTTCTTCTATAATATACAATAAAATAAAATACTCCTTTCATTATCCTCTACTTATTTCACTATAATTTGTAACAAATAGCTTTTAGTGAGATAATGAAGCTACGTTTCATGCTATTTTGTACATAAATAAATGGGAGGTTAGGAATATGCTGCACAAACAATTGAAAACTATCGGATTTGTCAACAGTCACAAACTCGGAGAGAAGCGGATTGCTTTACTGCCTAAAGATATTACACAAATACAACATCGAGAATCCTTATTTTTTGAAGAGGGCTATGGAAGCGTTCTAAATATTTCAGATACTGAATACGCTGCTTTAGGCTGTCATGTAGTTCCAAGGGAGATAGCTTTGGCACAAGATATCATATGTGATCCCAAAATTGGAGACGCTTCCTTTTTAGAAGGCTTGCATCCAGGCCAAACACTATTTGGCTGGGTCCATGCTGTTCGGAGCGAAAAAGTGACCAATACATTATTAGCTAATGAGCTCTCTGCCTACGCTTGGGAAGATATGTATGAAGATAACCGCCATTGTTACTGGCGCAATAATGAACTAGCCGGCGAAGCGGCCGTCATGCATGCCTATCAATTGAACGGTATCATGCCTTATGATACAAAAGTTGCTATCTTAGGACGCGGCAATACAGCGCGCGGAGCACAACGTATTTTGATTGGATTAGGCGCTGACGTTCACGTTTATAACCGCAGTCAAGAAAAATTATTCCAAAAAGAAATGACCGAATTTGATGTGATCGTCAATGCGATCTTATGGGATACATCTCGTGAAGATCATCTTATTCATCAAAATGATCTAAAGCGATTCAAACCAGGTACAATGTTCATTGATGTCAGTTGTGATGAACATGGCGCTATCGAGACCACTGTTCCGACTTCTCTAGATGATCCGATTTATGAAATAGACAGCGTTATCCACTATGCAGTTGATCATACTCCGACTATTTTTTATCGCTCTGCTTCAAGTGCTATTTCAACCGAGACCGTTAAATACATCGATGATTTGATTGAAAGCCGTCCTAATGTTATTTTGAAGAATGCTCTGATCATTGAGCAAGGTCACATTATGGATAAACGCATCACTCAATTTCAAAATAGGTCTGTATCAGATTTATTGATTGAATCTGACAGACCAGATCCTACTTCAATGATTTAATTAAAAAATAAAAAGTTTCTGGACTCTATTCACTTTTTTAAAATCAGACTTTTAAGTTAAACGACTAATAATGAGTGGGTATAAATTTAGGCTATTGCCGAATTTATATCCGCTCATTTTTTATTTCGTAACACTAGCTGATTATACGGAACTTATTTTTCAGCTAATCCAAATAACCCTAATCGTAATTGATGCCCTGCTCCTTGATTGCCGCAAGCCAAGTTGCATGGTCATATTTCTTTAGGATGCGCAGCCCTCTAAAAGTATTAAATCTCCCTTTTCCAGACTCTTCGAGTGGAAAATAGATCTTACCTGGGTAGGTGGTGCCTTTTCCGACATAGCCCTTCTTAAACGCTTTTTTCACTAATTCTAATGCTTCTTCCATCCGTTCGTCGTAAACATGATCCACTTTCACAAAATATTCTAACGCTCGGAAGCAATCATATTTCCAACGTGGCGGGTAATGAAACGTCTTAAATTCTGATTTGACGACATTGCCGGTTCTAAGGGATCTGAATAAGTGTCTTTTCAGTAAATATGCTTGTGCTGGTACGATCCTGCGTTTGACCTCATCTAAACGATAGGTATAGCCAAATTGTTCGTAGTCCGCTACTCCTTCCAACACCGACATCGTGGTATGGAATGAACTCACAACGGAACGCCCATTCCCAGGTGCATCCCATCGGCAATTCCATCCGCCATCGGTTTGTTGATGCTCAAGGATGTGATCGATAATTTCTTCAACTTTAGGGTCTTGGATCCTCCCATAAGCCACAAGACTCAAAATCATTCCTACAACACACATATCCAAATACCGACCGTTTTTTACATGCCCATGGTTCCTCCACTGATCGTTTAGTACTTTCTTAGTCGCATTTTGGTAAGCAGGGTGGTCGTAACTCATCTCCATGTACTTCAACTCAAGTAATGTGTAGGTGCTAGAAATCCATTTATTGGAATAAGTATTGCTGCCCCACATCTGATCTTCCTCATTGTAAAATGCCAAATAGTCCGCAATAAAACCTTCATTGTGATGATCAAATGGTTTCTCTAACAAATAATTTGTAGTCAAATGTTGGATGACAACGTCTCCTTCTAACAGCCAATCAATCACTTTCATTTCTATCCCTCCACTCTTAACAAGTACTCCGCCATTCTTATGATCTATAGCTCATATTGCTAGATATATTTTGGAAGTTAGTTCTGCAATTAACGTTTCTTATTCCAAATCAAAAGCCGGATCGGTTCGAGTCAATAGTTTCATACTGCTCTTTGTTTGAAAATATGTGTCGACCAAATCCTTTAATTCTTCAATAGCCTCATTAACACGCTGATGTTGTTCTGGAGTGACAGACTCAATGACTAGCACAGCATCCTCGGTATTTTCAGTCAACATAGTACGCTGCGCCTCACGCCAATTCAAACTTCTGCAAATAGCACCGTCATCATCTTGATAAATGATTTCTTCAGGTAGTGCAGGTGCATCCTTTTCAGCTCCCAGTGGCAAAAAACTTTCGCCACCTTTAGCTTTGCCAAGTTGCAGATCTCCAGCGATCATTTGGAGATCTTCACCTCCACAAGGGACACCATATTTTAAAGAAACACTATTATAACTATCAACAAGTGGATTGATTGGATAAAATTCTCTATCTTGATCAACGCGTTTCAATAAAGCTTCAATCGAAGAGCAGGCCCCCCTTTTTTGTTTTAAATTGGCTAAAAGCTTCGCGCCACTCTTGAATAACTTTATTTTGACTACATGTATCTTCCTTTAAAATTTTTTTGCCTCTTGTTTTCCAGCGTTCAATAAATTTAAAAAGTGCTCTTCCTCTTCTGGAAGTTTATGATTGTTGATCCCCTTTATAACCAATACCGCAATTTTAGCTTCCGGAAAAACATCTCAAAATTCGGTTCCAACAATAAAACGTTTCATAAGTTTCACTCCTTTATCTTTTTCACCTCTTTAGTCATGATAAAGTCAGTTTGCTCTTTATCGCCCATAAAAAACGTATGATTGCCAGTTTGAACGAATCCCAATCTTTCATAAAAAGCGATAGCAGCGAAGTTTTGTTCCCAAACTCCTAGCCATATCTTGCTTTTTTGGTACTTACTAGCTAGCTCGGTTGTTTTTTGGATTAATGCTGTTCCTATCGCTTTCCCTTTAAAATCGGTTTGTATATAAATTTTTTCCACTTCTAAAAATTCGGTACCATTTGTTTCAGTTTGCGCTTCATTGATATTTATTTTTAAGTACCCAGCTAATTCATTGTTGTAATAGCTAAAATAAAATGCTGAATCTGTATTCAGCAGCTCTGTTCTTAATTGCTCAGTGTTATAAGCTCTTTCTAAATAGTTTTGCAAATCTTCTGCTGTATTATGATCTTTGAATGTATCACGAAAAGTCTCAGTACTCATTTTTTGTAGCGCAGATAAATTTTCCAGGGTACATTTTTTAATTTCAATAGCCATGTTTTATTCTCCTCATACTAGTTGATTCTAGTTGATTATTTTTTTACGGCTTTTATTTACTGAATTTCAGTCTACAGCAGCCGTTTTTTCACTCTTTCTAGTCGGATAGAACTTGCTTTAGCTTACCTTTCCAAAAAAAATTAAAGTCATATTAGAGTAAGTGCTTTCATCAATTATAACAGATATACCTTCTTTTTTTTATATCAATTATTTGATCAGCCATAAGGGCTGCCATGCTTTCTGAACTCCCTACAAAGAAGAACCTATAAAGCGATAACATTTTCTAAGTTTCACTTAAAGCAGATTATTTCATAAAGCTAGAGTTAAGTGGTAAGGTGCATTTGTACTAAAAAATATTATTGGGGGCCATTTTATTGAAAATTATTGTTGTCGGAACATCGCATGCTGGTTATGAAGCTATCCAAACATTATTGAAAGAGCAGCCAGATGCCGAATTGCATTTATATGAACGTGGTGACACAGCATCATTCTTATCTTGTGGAATTCAAAGTTACTTAGAAGGATTGGCTGATTCTTTAGACAGCTTGCATTATGCAACTGAAGATTCATATATCAAACAAAACATAAACGTCCATATGAATAGTGATGTTGTTGGAATCGATCCAAAAGCTAAAACCATTACTGTAAAAACAACTGATGGCGAAACTCAAGAAAGCTATGATAAATTGATTCTTTCTCCAGGTGCAGTGCCTATTGAAATTCCTATTCCTGGTGCTGACTTAGATAATATTTATTATGTACGTGGCCGTAATTGGGCTGAAAAAGTGAAAGCACGTATGGACCAATCGAAGAAAGCCGTTGTTGTTGGTGGAGGTTACATTGGAATCGAAGTAGCTGAAGCATTTGCAAAATTTGGTATTGAGACTACGGTTATTGATTCCTTAGATCGCGTATTAAATACCTATCTTGATAAAGAATTTATTGATTCTTTAAATGAGAACATGCTACAACATGAACTTACTGTTCGCACGGGCGAAATGGTCAAAGAAGTCGTTGGAAAAAATGGGACCGTTACTAAAGTGGTTACCGATAAAGGCGAATATGAAGCAGATACCGTTATAATGGCTGTTGGAGTCCGTCCGAATACGAAATGGCTTCAAGGAATCGTTGATTTGAATCCAGACGGTACGGTCGTTATTGACGACTATTTAGAGACTTCTGAAAAAGATATCTTTGCAATGGGAGATGCTACAAAAATTCCATTTGCACCAAATCACGGGTCTAAACTAATTGCTTTAGCCTCCAATGCTCGTCGTCAAGGCGTGATCGCGGCTAAAAATATTTTAGAGAAAAAAGTAAAAATGCCTGAAGTATCCGGGACGTCTGGTTTAACATTATTTGACTACAAGTTAGCTTCTACAGGAGTCAAAGATATTGATCAAGATTCCATCGATGCTGAAGTAGATAGCACCTTTGTAGTAGAAAATATCCGTCCGACTTTTATCGATGATGAAAAAGTCATGATGAAAATCCATTTTGAAAAAGAAAGTCATCGTATCGTCGGTGCTCAATTATTATCAACTTATGACGTTACCGCTTCAATCAATGCACTATCTGTAGCTATTTCATCAGGCTGGACACTAGAGCAATTAGCGTTTGCTGATTTCTTCTTCCAACCAGGGTTCAACCGTCCATGGAACTACCTAAATGTCCTTGCTCAAAAAGCATTAGAAGGTAATTTTGATGGTGAAAAATTATAATCTTTTTTCGTTAAAACGCTAAATAAAACACTCCCTGCAAAGGAAACATTAGAAATAAGAAACATTTCTAAGTTGCCTTCGTAAGGGGTGTTTTTTCTTGGATCAGAATCAGTTGATTGGATCATTCTTCCCATAAAAAAAACAGCCCGCAACACCAACCTAATGGCATTACCGACTGAACGATTTCTAAGCGATTCGTTTAATTGAAGACTCTAGTTATTGGTTGGTAGCCAATTGAGCTAAATGAAATTCCAAATGCTCTTCAATAAAGCTCGCAATCGTATAATAACTATGATCGTGGCCTTTTTGCATCCGAATCGTCAACGGATAATTTTCTGCATCTGCAACAGCCGCTAGTTTAGCTGGCTGCAACTGCTTTTCATAAAAAGGATCAGCATCTCCTTGATCGATCAACACTGGGATTTTTTTACTCGTGTCATGTTTCAGAAGTTCCATAGCATCCCATTCACGCCAATTTTCTTTATCGTTTCCTAGATACTCGCTAAAAGCTTTTATTCCCCATGGAACCTGGCTAGGATTAACAATAGGTGCAAAAGCAGATATCGATTGGAACCGTTCTGGATTACGCAATCCGATTACCAATGCTCCATGTCCTCCCATCGAATGACCTGAAATAAATTCTGGTCCAGTCAATTGGAACCGGCCATGAGCGATAGCTGATAATTCTTTAGTGATATAATCATACATCTTATAATGAGATGCCCAAGGTTGTTCGGTAGCATTGATATAAAAACCTGCCCCCTGGCCTAAATCAAAATCTTCTGAGTCTGATGCATCTTCTCCACGAGGGCTAGTATCTGGCATTATCATAGCTACGCCTAAACGTGCAGCAGCTTTTTGTGCTCCAGCTTTGTGCGTGAAATTATCATCCGTACACGTTAAGCCTGATAACCACCACAATAAAGGTGGATTAGAGAATTTTTCTTTGTTTGGTAAAAACAAACTGAAAGTCATTGAACAAGCTAGTGTTTGTGACTCATGACGGTATTTATACTGTGTCCCGTCAAAAACAATGTGCTCTTCAAGAAGTTCTAATGTTGACATGATTATCCCCCTCCTATACATTTGATTGAAGCAATTTAATTGTACGAAAGAACCGTACGGATCGATTTTCCTTCATGCAATAGATCAAAGGCTTCGTTGATTTTTTCAAAAGGCAAGGTATGCGTAATGAATGGATCCAATTGTATCTCGCCACTCATTGCCTTTTCAACCATTCCAGGTAATTCTGAACGGCCTTTTACTCCGCCAAAAGCAGATCCACGCCATACGCGTCCCGTTACAAGTTGAAATGGACGCGTACTGATTTCTTCGCCAGCTCCAGCTACTCCGATAATGACGCTCTCTCCCCAGCCTTTATGACAGCATTCTAAAGCTGAACGCATCACATGTACATTTCCGATACATTCAAAACTATAATCAACACCGCCGTTTGTTAGTTCAACAATAACTTCTTGGATCGGGCGGTCGTATTCTTTAGGATTCAAGAAATCAGTAGCTCCCATTTCTTTAGCTAATTCAAACTTATCCGGATTCGTATCAATAACAATGATTCGCCCAGCTTTTGCTTGAACAGCGCCTTGAATAACGGCTAGCCCGATGGCTCCTAAACCAAACACAGCAATGGTGTCGCCTTCAGTTACTTTTGCCGCATTAGTTACAGCACCGATACCTGTTGTTACACCACAACCCAATAAACAAACTTTTTCTAAAGGCGCTTCAGGATTCACTTTTGCTAAGGAAATTTCAGAAACAACTGTGTATTCACTGAATGTGCTTGTCCCCATATAATGATAAATGGGTTCTCCTTTATAAGAAAAACGCGTCGTTCCATCTGGCATTAATCCTTTGCCTTGTGTTTCACGAATAGCTTGACACAAATTTGTTTTGCCCGACGTACAATACTCGCACTTACCGCATTCAGGTGTATATAACGGGATCACATGATCGCCAGGTTGGACTGAAGTTACTCCTTCTCCGACTTCAACTACGATCCCACCGCCTTCATGTCCTAATACTGCAGGGAAAACACCTTCTGGATCCGTACCGGATAAAGTATAAGCATCCGTATGACAAACAGCTGTATCCGTAATTTTAACTAATACTTCCCCTTTTTTAGGTCCTGCTACATCAATTTCTACTATTTCAAGAGGTTGACCTGGTCCAAACGCAACTGCTGCACGTGATTTCATTTTATTGATCTCCTTTGTCTTCATTCATTTATTTGCTTTATTTGCTGCTCAACTGATTTATTAAAAAACACTTAATAGATAAATCATAACATGCCTCTTCTATTGCGACAACTTGCTTGTTTTTCATTAACTTATTAAAATCAGACTAAAGTCGCTATAAATTTTTATTGAAAATGGTATACTATTTACCGACATTACAATGACAAAGGAAGAGGCGACAAATAAAGATGAGAAATATTCGATTAAAAATTCAAAAATTCATGGTTGGAAGATACGGAATGGATAAACTTTCAACTGTTTTATTGTATGCAGGATTAGCCTTGATCTTTTTATTTAATCTATTGAATATACCCTTCGTTGGATCAATCGGGTGGATAGCGATCGCGATCAGTTATTTCCGAGCATTATCTAAAAATCGTCCAAAACGATTTATAGAAAACCAAAAATATTTAACTCTTAACCGTCGGATGAAACAAAAATTTAACCAAATCCGAAATAAATTTTACCAACACAAACAGTATAAATTTTATACTTGTCCTAATTGTAAAAGGAAATTACGCGTGCCGCGCAAAAAAGGAACGATAAAAATCACTTGTCCCCATTGTAAGAACCAATTTGTTAAAAAAACCTAATACCTTTTTTAACGCTGGTCAGATGATCTCGTGGTAAAAAAAAGCAAAACAGCTAGAATTCAGCTGTTTTGCTTTTTTATTAGCGCTTTTCAGTTAAATGAATTTCAATACAAAGTATAGAATAAACACTCCAGTTAAAACATACATCATTTTAGATACAGCTTTATGTTTTCCAGTGCTTACTTTAAGAAAAGTATGGAATGAGAATCCCCATCCGATTCCATCCGCAATATTAAAAGTCAAAACCATCATTAAGACCATTAGAATTGCCGGGAAATATTCGGTGAAATCAGTAAAATCGATATCTTTCAAATTGCCTGCCACTAGCAGTGAACCTACAATCACGAGCAACGCAGAGATAACGGCTAGTGGAATGAGGGCGATAAAAGGAATAAATAAGATGGTGAAAAGAAAATAAATCCCAACTAAAAATGAAGTCAATCCACTTTTTCCACCTACAGCTATTCCTGTTGCACCTTCTGCACTTGTACAAGTAGAACTGCAACCTAAAACACTTGCCATAATAACAGATAAACCATTTGCTTCTAATGTTTTCTTCAAAACTGTTGGATCTTCAGAATTCAAAAAACTAATTTGGGTTCCTAGATTTTGAAAGACAACTAAAATAAGTAACGAAAAGACTGCGATCCAATAGTTGAAAGAAAGGACACTAGAAAAATCAAACTGAAAAATAAAGGGTTCTAATGACCGGGCATCAATCAGAGAATAAGAGAATGAGCTAATATCCGTAACTCCTAAAAAGATAGAAATGACCACTCCGAATACGATCGTTAACAAAAAATTCCCTCTAACATTTTTAACAAACAAAAACAATCCTACTAATAACGTAGCTAACATCGTCAACGGAATCGGTTGGAAAATATTATTCAAAGCCACGATCGTGTCTGGCGAAGAGACAATAATTTCACTGTTTTTTAAGCCAAGGAAAATCAAGAAAAACCCGACTCCTGCACTCATTCCCTTAATCATTGTAGCTGGTATAGCACGCAAAAGCTGACCTGTGATGTTAAAATAGGTCAATAAGAAAAAGATAATGCCAACAATGAAAACGATCGACAAGCTTTCTTGCCAGGTAAAAGCAAAACCACCTACTAAGATATAAGCGAAAAATGCGTTGTCGCTCATGCCTGGAGCTAAAATTAACGGTGACTTCGCATATAAGCCCATTAAGATATTACTAAAAGCAGTTGTTAAAATAGTTGCAATCATAACGGAATTATAATTCATTCCTGTTTGCGATAGTATAAGAGCATTAACTGCCACAATGTAAACGATCGAAACAAAAGAAGTAACACTAGCTTCTACTTCTGTTTGTAACGTACTCCCTCTTTCTTCTACTTTAAAAAATTGTTGCACCGTTGCCATTATCTCACACTCGCATCATAATGGATCCCTAAAGCTTTTGGTCCACGAGTTTTTCTACCAGTAAAGATAAGAGCCAATAAAGTAACTAGGTAAGGCAACATGTAAAATACTTCTGTTGGGATAGAACTAGCGAAATCTAAAATTTGAATTTGATCTTTGATTGATTGAGCAAATCCAAAAAGCAAAGCACCCGCTAAAACACCATATGGATTCCATCGTCCTAAGATAACAGCTGCGATTGCAATATAGCCTTGTCCTGAGATCGTATTAAATGAGAAATTACCATTTGTAGTTAAGACGATCGTCGCTCCACCTAATGAAGCAATCGAACCACTCATCATAACAGCCCAAAATTTGATTTTCATCACATTGATCCCAGCTGTATCGATAGAACCAGGGTTTTCTCCGACACCTCTTAGTCGCAAGCCTAAAGAAGTCTTAAAGAAAATAAATCCGATTAAAAGTACTGCTGCAAAAGCAATATAGGTCGTAGGATATGAACTGAACAGTGCTTTACCGATTATTGGGATATCTGATAGAAAAGGAATAGAAATTTTTAAAAACATATTTTTCAAACGAGGTGTTTCTGCCGAGCCATCGAATAGCAGTTTAACTAAGAAAAAAGTAACGTTAGCTGCTAATAAATTAATAACAACCCCACTGATAACGTGGTTTGCTTTGTATTTTAATGTTGCTAAAGCATGCATTCCTGAGAATATTGTGGTACATATAAAAGCTGCCAACAAACCAATAAAAGGACTTAAGCCTCCCATGCCAGCTGATTCAGCATAATAAGCACCTATCGCTGAAAAAAATGCTCCAGAGATCATGAATCCTTCTATTCCTAGATTGATAACACCCGCTCTCTCACTCAACATACCGCCTAGGCCACCAAATAATAAGGCTGCGGCAAAAATCAAACTTCCACTTATAATATTGGCTGTCATCTTACTTTACCTCCCTTTTAAGCGCCTTTTTTTTCGGTAACAACGCTTTAACAATTCCAGGAGCTGCAACGAAGAAGATTATAAGTGAAATAACGATTCCAATAATTTCACTTGGTACTCCTGCACCAAACTGCATTCCTTGTGATCCATAATCTAATGCTCCAATCAAGATACCTGCTAAGGTTGTCCCTATTGTTGAATTGCCTCCTAATAAAGCAACCGCCACACCATCAAATCCTACGCCACTTGTAGAAGATACGATCGCGACATATCCGTAAACGCCTAATGTATCCAAGGCTCCAATTAATCCACCTAATGCGCCAGAAATAAACATTGTCCGTATTAAAATCCCATTTACTTTCATCCCGGAATAATTTGCGGCATCAGGATTTAACCCAACTGTTTTAGTTTCATAGCCCCACCGCGTTTTTTCAAAGAAATAATAAAATCCAAAAATGACGAATGGGATAATTATGAAACCCCAGTGGATACGTGCACCGCTGAACAAATCATTTAATGAAGGAAAACTGACACTAGCTGATTCTTTAATAAGAGATGAGCGTGCTGTTCCCTCTTGTGCTGCAAAACTTTTGATTAACATATGACTCAGATACAATGCAATATAGTTCAACATGATTGAACTAATAACCTCATTGATCCCGAACTTAGTCTTAAGACTAGCGATCAAGACCCCCCATAAACCCCCAGCAATCACACCAACTATTATAGCTACTATTCCATGTATAACAGGAGGTAAATCAATTAATGTACCTACTAAGAGAGAGCTGACTGCCCCCATAATAATCTGTCCATCAACCCCAATATTAAAAATACCAGCTTTACTGGCAACCGCAACTGCAAATCCACTTAAAATAAGTGGAATAATAGCACGGACGGTTTCACCTATATCGTAAGGTGAACCAAAAATCTTTAAAACTAATGATTCATAGGCTGCTATTGGGTCATATCCACCAATCAGCATGACGATTGCTCCAATAACTAACGCAATTAAAACTGCAATCAGTGGAATAGTTGCTTGGCTATTCTTAAAGTCTTGTCTAATTTTTTCCATGGTCTCATTCATCACCCGATCCTTTACCAGCCATCATTAGACCTAATTCTCTATCATTTGTTTCATTTGGTTTTGTTTGTCCGACTATTTGACCATCAAAAATAATATCTATTCTATCTGATAAAGTTAGTATTTCTTCTAATTCAAAAGAAATAAGTAAGACCGCAACACCTTTATCCCGTAAGCGAATAACTTGACGATGGATAAAATCAATCGCGCCAATATCAAGTCCACGGGTTGGTTGTACAATGATAAGCAGTTCTGGATCACGGCCAATTTCTCTTGATAAAATGACTTTCTGTTGGTTCCCACCAGACATACCGCGTACAATCGTTCGTTCATTCTCAGCGCGAACATCATAATTTTTCATAGCGGCCCTTGCTTCTTCGTACATCAATGTTTTATTTAATTTGATCCCTTGATTATACTTCTCTTTGTAATATTCGATTAAAATTAAATTCTCTGCAATATCGTTATCCAATACTAATCCATGTTTGTGTCTATCTGCTGGTACATAACTCACACCAGATTCATAGATTTCACGAGTTGATTTGTCTTTTTGAGAGACACCGTTAATTAATATGTCTCCTTCTTGGAAATCACGCATTTTAACAATTGCCTCTGCTAATTCCATCTGACCATTTCCATCAACGCCAGCAATCCCCACAACTTCTCCAGCAGCAACAGATAGATTAATATTGTTTAATAGTTTCTTTTTACTCGGACTTAACATTGTAAGATTTTTGATTTCTAATACCTTTTGTTTAGGATCGTATGCTTGTTTATTAATCTCACGCGAAATATTTTTACCAATCATCATTTCCGCAAGTTCTTCTTTATTTGAGTTTTTTATATCGACAGTAGAAATGTATTTCCCTTTACGAATAACGGTACATTTATTAGCTACTTTCATGATCTCATTTAATTTATGCGTAATCAAAATAATGGATTTACCCTCTGCTACCAACGTTTGCATTACTTGTAATAACTCACCGATCTCATCGGGGGTCAAAACAGCTGTAGGCTCATCAAATATCAATAAATTTGCTCCGCGATATAAGCATTTCAAGATTTCAACTTTCTGTTGCATGCCGACTGGTAGATCCTCGATTTTACTATTTGGGTCTACTTTCAAACCATATTTTTCAGATATATTTCTAACTTCTTTAACAGCAGCCTTCATATTTAAGCGGATGCCGTTTTTTGGCTCCATACCAATAATGATATTTTCCGTGACCGTAAAATTTTCAATCAACTTGAAATGTTGGTGAACCATCCCAATACCTAAATGGATCGCATGGTTTGGATTTTCAATTTTTGTTTCATTTTCGTAGACTGAAATACTGCCTTCTTCAGGTTGGTACATACCGAAAACAACATTCATCAAAGTAGATTTCCCTGCACCATTTTCGCCGAGCAAGGCGTGAATTTCTCCACGTCTTACAGTCAACGAAACGTCATCATTAGCAACAAAATTACCGAATCTTTTTGTAATATGTTTTAATTCTAATACTTTTTCAACTCGTTTTTGTTCCATTGTATGACTCTCCTTTATGGTTTCTCAGGAACTGTAATATCTCCAGAAATAATTTTTGTTTTGTAGTCTTCAACAAGATCTAATATGTCTTTTGGCACATTTTTATCTGATGTTGTTGCTAAGCCTACGCCATCTTCAGCTAAACCTAAACGAACAACTTCTCCACCTGGGAAGTTTCCTTCAGCTGTTTTTTCAGAAATATCATATACTGCTCTGTCTACATTTTTCATCATAGAAGTTAATGTAATATCATCGCCAAATTCTAGTGATTGGTCTTTATCAACTCCGATCACCCAAACTTTTTCTCCATTATCAAAACGTTCTTGAGCTTCATTAAAAACACCATTTCCAGTACCGCCCGCAGCGTGGAAGATAGTATCTACACCATCGTTGTACATTGTAGAAGCAGCTGATTTACCCATATCCACACGGTTAAAGACACCGACGTAGTTTACAACTACTGTTGCTTCTGGGTTAACAGCCTTGACCCCTGCTTCAAAACCTGCATGGAAACGTTGGATAACTGGGATTTCCATTCCACCAACAAAACCAACTTTGTCTGTTTCAGTCATACTAGCTGCAACAACACCTGCTAGAAAAGCACCTTCGTTTTCTTTAAATGAAACTGAAACAATATTTTCAATCCCTTCAATATCTGAATCGATAATACCTAATTTTGCATCTGGATTATTAGCAGCAATCGTTGTCACAGCATCTGCTAACGTTGCTGCGGTAGCCCAAGTCAAATCTGTTTGGCTATTAACAAATTGAAGTAAACTTGGCTCAACTTCTGAATCTGCTTTAGGTTCTAAGTATTTCACTTCATACCCTTTATCTTTTTCTAATTGTTGTAACCCTTCCCACGCGCTTTGGTTAAATGACTTATCATTCACACTTCCTAAATCAGTTACCATGCCTAATTTGAAATCCGTTTTTTCGCTTTCATCCCCAGCTTCACTGGCACTGTCATTTCCACAAGCTGCCAATACTGTCATTGATAATAAAGCGAACCCAATAGTTTTAATAGTTGATTTTTTCATTTTTATCACTCCTGTAGTTTTTTATTTTATCTTTTAATTTAGTTCTGCTAAAAAGCTTTTGCCATTTCCTAATGCCGGTAAATCAAAGTTTGCAGCAATTGTCGCACCGATATCTGAAAAATAATTAGCTGTTTTCAACTCTTTTGCATTTTCAAATTGTTTTGAATAAGCAAGCAACGGAACATATTCGCGCGTATGATCTGTTCCTGGAGCGGTTGGATCATTTCCATGGTCTGCTGTTATCAGCAACAAATCTCCTTCTTCAAGTCTAGCTAGAATTTCTGGTAGACGCCTGTCAAAATCCATCAATGCTTCGCCATAACCTTTTGTATCTCTGCGATGTCCGTAAAGAGCATCAAAATCGACTAGATTAGTAAAAGACAACCCTTCAAATGGTTTTTCCATTACTTTTAATAATTGATCCACTCCATCCATGTTGCTTTTTGTCCGAACTGCTTCAGTAATGCCATGTCCATTAAAAATATCGCTGATTTTACCTACTGCAATAACATCTTTTCCGTTAGCTTTAAGTTTATCTAATACTGTAGAACCAAATGGGCTTAGCGCGTAATCGTGCCGGTTAGCTGTACGTTTGAATGCACCCGGTTCTCCAAGATAAGGACGTGCGATGATCCGCCCGATCATATAAGGATCTTCTTTTGTGATCTCACGAACATACGCACATATATCGTATAACTCTTCTAAAGGGATAATTTCTTCGTGTGCTGCAATTTGAAGAACTGGATCAGCTGATGTATAAATAATCAAAGCTCCCGTTTCCATTTGCTCTTCACCTAATTCATCAAGAATACCTGTTCCAGATGCTGGTTTATTTCCAATAATTTTTCTTCCTGAATATGCGGTGATTTTTTCAAGCAACTCCTCTGGGAATCCCTCTGGAAAAACTCTGAATGGCGTGTCAATTTGCAAACCAGCAATTTCCCAATGACCCGTCATTGTATCTTTACCTACACTTTTTTCAGCTAACTTTGTCCAATACGCTTCACTTGCTGCTACCTTATTGATCCCTTTCAAATCTGCAATATTTCCTAAACCCATTTTTTCTAGGTTTGGTAAGGCTAACTCCATTGATTCCGCGATGTGTCCTAGTGTATGTGAACCTGTATCATTAAATGATGCCGCATCTGGTGCTTCACCAATTCCAACTGAATCTAACACAATCAAATGAATCCGCTCGCTTTTCATATTTCTTTTCCTCCCTATTTAGTGGTACAATCTTATTGCTATTAAAATTTTATTGAGGTGAAAACATGAGTAAAGGTATTAAATTGTTTGATGGTCTTTCAGATGAACAGATCAAAACTATCTTAAATTCCATCCCATCTAGAAAATATAAAAAGAATCATATCCTCATTTTTGAAGAGGATCCCATTGATCAAGTCTATATTATTAAAAGCGGTGCTTTAAAAATTTATAGAGCGTATGAAGATAAAGAAATCATCCTTGACTTTGTTAGAAAACATGAAGTAATCGGAGAAGTTGAACTTTTTTCTAAAAGCCCAGCTCTATCTTCTGTTGAAGTCACTGAAGATGCTGAAATTCATCATCTGTCTCAGGCTGATTTTATTGCTTTAATCTATAAAAATAAAATAATTCTGGAAAATATTTTCCGAATCCACCATCAACGCTTTGAAACATTGAATAAACAAATAAGAAATTTAACTTTCTATAGTGTCCACACTCGCGTTTGTCGTGTTTTACTTGATTTTATCGAGAACAATGAAAAACCCAATGATTTAACGATAAAAAATATCAACCAAAGCACGATTGCTAGTATGATTGGTGTAACACGTGAATCCGTTTCTAAAGCGTTTAAAGATTTACAAGATGAACATATCCTCTCATTACAGCCAAAGACGATAACCGTCCTTGATATGGATAAATTACAAGCATATGCAAATTTTGATTAATGCTCTATCGGCTTGTCTTTATAATAGAACAGAAAGCGCTTTCTTTCGATGACTTATCCAACAGCTTTAGTGTGAACATGATTACCTCTTGTTAGATAACGCTTTCATAACGCTTATCGTTTTTATCCTTTATCATAGGTATTAACCACATAAGAGGAGGAATTTATTTATGAGTTTTCACATTAGTGCAAAAGAAGGTCAAATTGCTGACATCGTTTTATTACCTGGGGATCCGCTTCGTGCAAAATATATTGCTGAAACATTTTTAGAAGATGCTGTTTGCTACAATACTGTTAGAAATATGCTTGGTTATACAGGAACCTATAAAGGTAAAAAAATTTCCGTACAAGGTACTGGAATGGGAATGCCTTCTGCAGTCTTGTATATCCATGAATTAATTAATGATTACGGTGTTAAAACATTGATACGTGTTGGAACGTGTGGAGCTATTCAAAAAGACGTACATATTCGTGACGTTATCATTGCTCAAGCTGCAGCGACAGACTCCTCCCTTATTTTTAAAGACCTAGCGCCAATTTACTTCCCACCAATCGGTAATTATGGTTTGATCAGTAACGCTTTCAATATCGGAACTGAGAAAGACATGACCATTCATGTTGGAAACGTCTTTTCTTCTGACACATTCTATAACGATACTGAAGATACAATGAACAGTATGACAAAACTTGATGTATTAGGTGTAGATATGGAAACAGCCGGTCTTTATTACCTAGCATCTAAATTCCATGTGCGTGCTCTTAGTATCTTAACTGTTAGTGACCACCTGATTACTGGAGAACAAACATCAGCTGATGAACGTCAAACAAGCTTCAGCGAAATGATTGAAGTCGCATTAGAAGCCGCTATTAAATAAATCAATGAACAACAGGAAAAAACCGTTATAAAGTCTTTTTTCAAAAGACACTTATAACGGTTTTTATTTTTTGGGCAACATCAGGATCAACTAGTCTAACGTATTCTTATAAATAGCTAACTTTCACGTAGTCTAGTCTAATTGATTCCGACATAAAGCAAAAATTGATGGGCGTGAGTCCGGTTCGATACAGCATCCACGCCAGCCAATCAGCTGCTTAATATTAAAAGACCTATAATTTTAGTGTTGATAGACTTAATCTAATGGCATTACTTACTCAAAATTTATGGAGGAATAGGGTTGCTTGTAGCCTAAAATGAAGCACTGTGGGCAAATAACGCCCAAGTATATCATGTTTGTAAGCTGCTAAAGCAGCAACAACCATGACAACTTTTTTAGGCTTCAGGCGTTCCCTTGGCTCTCCACAAGCAAACCCGTCCATTCCAGAAGAAATTTTTTTGAAGTATTCTCACCATTTGATGTAAGACCATATTAAAACGTTATCTTTCGGGGGTCAGAACATAGCTGCTAAATCTAGCTATGAAACAAATTCAAAGAACTAAACTTTTAGAATCATTCTTTCTAACACCATTAGTTATCATTATCTATTTTTAAATACTTTTTATTTGAGTTCTACGGTTTAGTATCGACAATACAATCGATCCTAATCCAAAGGACACAGTAATGAAACCGAGGATCCAACCAATAAATGGTATGATCCCTAAAATAGTTAGAATGATCAATCCTAATAAGAATACCCAAAAAGATTGTACATTGGACCAGCTAAATCTTTTCTGGAACCAAAGACTTATAAAAACGGCAAGAATGATCGTTGAAACATAAAGGGATAATCCGTATAGCGTTAATAAGATAAAAGCTAAAGGTATTCCTATAATGGTAAGCATCAAAAGCAACGAAACTATTGGAACTACTACAACAGCTAACGCTCCAAAACCAAGTGCTTTAAGTTGAGAGATCGTTATTTGTTCGGCTAAGTTAGTCCATAAATCAGGTCTGATCCATCTGACAAACAGCCATACGACTAAAGATGCTGCTATGCTAAAGAGAACTTGCATCAAGATTGCGGTAGTGAATATCGCTCTTGAATCTTTATAAGACTCAAGTTCCATTTTTTTCCAAGTTGTTTCGCCTGCGACTTCAGAATTTCCTGAAAAATCAGCCTTATTTTGACTACTGTAGTCTAAATCTCCGCCAATTTTTCCGCCAACAGATAGCGATTCGCTTGAGCTAGATAAATCACCATTGATCACACCATTTTGATAGGCTTGAGATGCACCCACAAAAGCATCTTTCTCAATCACTGCAGCTTTTTCAATGGAGACATTTTGTCCTGCTAGAAAAGCACTACCATTTGTTTGAGATCCCACTTTTAAGGTAGCTCCAGCTAGATAAATAGTATTTTCAACAACACCGTTTACGGTGATATTCTGTCCTGCTACAAATACACTCCCATTGACTGTGCCGTTTATAGTAGCGTTTTGACCTGTAACAAATAAATCTCCATCAATCGTCCCGTTAACCTCTGTGTTAGCAGCTGTTATAAAAGTAGTCGCATTTATATCCCCATCGACACGTACATTTGACCCTGAAAGAAAACTAGTTTTTTCTAAAGTCTCATCTGACTCTACGATGACGTTGTCACCAGAAATCGTTTCAGCTAGAACGCTCACAAAAGGAATCAACATAAAAGCAACAAGCAGAATCGATAGAAGCAAGACGTTGCGTTTTTTATTCCCTTTAATCTTAAACATAAGAGCACCTCTTCCTTAACTAATTTGAAAGAATCGTTAAGTTAAATCATCCTATGCACATTACCTATCCCAAAAGACAACAAACCAATTATCAACTGCTCGCGAGAGTCCTGTTAAATTTTTCCTGCTTTTAGTATCCTTATCATTTGCCATTTATTTTAGACTAGCTCCTAGTGGGAATAACTACTATAAATAATCCTGACAAAATAGCCTCAACCGCCATGAAGTGTACCACTTAGACCCCTTGTTTTGTGGCCATTTCAGCTCTTCTCTTACAAATTAATTATACTACATCGATCTTATAAGAGAAAACAAACAGAATCAGCATATGGGGCCCTCTACTAGGGATAATTTAGATAATCAAATCATAAGCGTATAAAAAATCACTTCCAATTTATATTTGGAAGTGATTTTTTCGTACCCTATTTTTAAATCCATATCATTAGATCTGTTTTTTCTTGAAATGGCGTACAGTCCAACAGACAAAGCTCACTGTCGATCCAATAGCCACAAGACAAGGCAGCCATAATTCCTTAGGTTCTGTCATATTTGTTAATAAATTAGAAGCTTCGGTTAGCAATGCTATCGGATTCCATTTGATAGTTGTCGGAATGATCGCAGCTAAAGATAATGCCCCAAATGCAAGTAGAGCTGCAATAACTCCTCCAGATGAGTTAGCAAAAAATGTATTGCCCCACAGTGTGATCGAAAGAAGGAGCAGTCCGACCAACAAAAGACCAAAAGCAGCAAATACTGTGTGATATACAGTTCCTTGATCCCAATAATAGGCTGTATAGCTATAGGTGATCAGAAAAGATAATGAAATAGCACCGATCCAGTACCCGCTTATTATAAAGAACTTAGTAGTGATTACGGTAGTACGCGACAGGCCCTTCGTCAAAAGCATCGTTAAGGTTCCTTTTTCCAATTCTTTAGATACGATTGTACTAAATAAAAGAATAAAGAATATCATCCCTGTTTGTGGAACATTCTTATGAAACTGCATCCACGAATCCAGCGCACTAGGTTCAGGTAAAGAAACCATTATTTCAGGAAGAAACTTCTCGAACAGAACGGGAGTTATTTTAGCAGTAAAAGGATTAAGAATACCCAGAAATGAAAAACAAGTGACGATAAGCAAGAGCTTATATGACTTTATACTTTCAATCCACTCTTTTTTTAAAAAACCGCTCCACTGATTCATGATAACACTTCCAGTACAAGTTGTTCTAACTGGCGGCTTTGTGGGTGAAGAGATTGGAGAATGAGTCCTTGCGCAACAATTTCCCGCATCATCACTAGTTTCTCTTGATCATTTTGCAGTCGAACGAACAATTGGTTGTCCTTCACTTCCATAAGAAATGGGAGTTTAATTAAGCGCTCCTGGGCTTCACTTGCAGCTACAGTAAAGGTGTACACAAAGTAATCATCGAATTTCTGTTGTAATGTCTGCAATTGGTCTTGGAAAATGATCGTTCCCTCATGCAACATAGCAACGGAGTCGCAAATCTGTTCCGCATCTGAAAGAATATGGGTAGAAAAAAAGACAGTCGTCTCTTGCTTGACTTCTTCTAATATAGAAAGGATCTTTGAGCGTCCTGCAGGATCCAAGGCTGAAGTCGGTTCATCGCAAATAAGTAATTTAGGCCGGTTAAGCAACGCTTGTGCAATCCCTAAACGCTGTTTCATTCCTCTTGAATACGAACCTATCAACGCACTAGTATCTTCCAAACCAACTAAATCTAACAGTTCATCAATTCGAGATTGCCATTCTTTTTTGGGAAGACCTGTGATCACTGCACATAACTCCAAGTATCCTCTTGCATTATAAAAAGGATAAAATTCAGGAACATCAGGCAAATAGCCGACCTGCTCATTCGATTTGGTTCCTCCAAAAATAACCGGCTCATTTGCAATAGTAATAGTTCCAGCGCTAGTGGGCAGCAAGCCTACCATACATTTCATGAGCGTCGTTTTTCCAGCACCATTTGCTCCAATGAACCCAAAAACAGAATGCTCCGGAATAGACAAATGGATGTCCCGCAGCACTTCTTGGTCGCCAAATTTTTTAGAGACTCCTTTGATCTCAACGATCATGTTCATCGCCTCTTCCAAAAACAAAATAGACTAGTGGGCCAATCCACTGAATAAGAAGAACTACCAGCAACCACATCATTCGATTCCCGAATCTATAATGGGGATGACGAACGACATGAACGGCTGAGAAAATAGCAAGACCTATCTGCAACAAAATAAGTGGAGCAATAAAGGGTAAGTACTCGATCAGTAAATCTATGTTTGTATTCATTGATATTCCACCATTCCTAAAAATAATTATTTAAGTAACTTTTATATTCTTTCTTCTACAACTTTTATCGTCATTTGGAGACAGAAGCTTTAGGCAATCAACACTACCGAGCTAACACGAGCTCTGTTCCTTAGCGTTATTCTCGCTCTCGCAATAAATAAGAACATTCCTAATTGTAACGTTTGGTCATGTTCTCTATACACCCTATTATATAGTTAAAAAACAGTTGATTCAATAAGCTGTTAAGCGATTCTCAAATAGATTAATAAACTAGGGGACAAAAATACTTGGATAATGAACCATTCCAAAAAAATTCGCTCGTCCGCTGTCTTTTTGCGCTCTTTTTTGGTAGACTGAATTGCTTAGATTGCTTATAAAGCTCTCTATTTTATATAACTAATAAGTGAATACTAAGGAGAAAAAATATGAAAATTGCTATTATTGGAATGGGCGTTGCCGGTATTAGTGTACTAAGAGAATGGACAAAAGAAAAAGAAATCGATCCTTCAATAGAATTAACGGTCTTTGGAGACGAAAATACTTTTGGAACTGGTACACCTTATCAAAAAGATAACGAAGTTTTACTCATGAACCAACCTTCAGAAACGATTACTATCATTCCAGAAAACAAGAATGATTTTGAAGAATGGGCACAGAAAAATCAAAATCAAGAAAATAAAACATCAAACCATTATCCCCGTCAATTATTTGGCGCTTATTTAACCGATCGAATGAACGATTGGCTTTTAGAATCAAAAGCAGAAATCATAAAGGAAAAAGTTGAGATGGTTCAGATGCTGCCAAATAACCAGCTCAGATTGACTTCGTCTTCCAGTGTAAAAGATTTCGATGCAGTCCATCTTTGTATTGGCGGTCTTGCTTACAAAGATTACTATCAACTGATCAACCACCCGAACTTCATTGTTAATCCTTTTCCCGTCGAAAAAAAACTATCCATTATTCCTAATGGAGCAACAGTCGGTGTAGTAGGTACTGGTCTGACTGGTATCGATATTTTTCGATACACTTATTACAACCGACCTGATTTAAAGGTATCTTTCTTTTCTCCATCCGGAAGATTTAAATCCATCCGAGGCAAATCTAAGGCAATCGACTATCAGTTCTTTACAGCAGAGAATATCAAGAGTGCTAAAGAAAAAAACAATGGTTTCATTCCATTAGAAACGTATATCGAATGGTTCAAAAATGAAGTAGCCTATCAACAATTATCATTAAAAAACAATTGGAAAAATGATCAGCTAGGTTCTAAAGATATGCTCAAAGAAGAATTACGCGATGCCAAAGAGATTGGTGCGATCCAAAATCTGCTCCACGATATGAGTCCGTTTCTAGCAGAAATATGGATGGCTCTTTGCGAATCAGATAAACAAGTTTTCTTTGACAAGTACTACGAAAAATGGGATAAACTACGCAGTTCGTTCCCTGCTGCTACCGGCAAGGAGTTGGTAACTGCTTGGGAAGAAAATAAAATCAGTGTATTTGATAACATAATCGATATTGTTGAAAACGAACAATCATTTGAATTTATTCTAAAAGACCAAAAGTCACAGCACACAGACTATCTTATCAATGCTGCAGGTACCGAAAAAAACATTTCATTCAAAATGGATCGGATGCCGCTCGTTAGCCAATTAGTCAATGAACGTCTTCTTCAACCTGAAACATTTGGCGGTGTTCAAATTAGCTTGCCTAGTTTAAGTGCTGTCAGCCAAAAGTATGGTATCCTTCATACCCTAAAAGTTCATGGTGAATTGATTTCTGGAATCCAATTTGGAAATAATTCAGTGAATATTGTTTCCGAAAGTGCTCGACCTGCCGTCCGAGACATAGTACAACAGCTCAAAGGTAAATAAAGCCAGTCAAATTGATGATCGGTACGTTTGATATAAGGGATGTAAATAGTATGCTATTCATCTCCTCATATCCTGGCAGAGCTATTTCTAGTTGTGAACAACTTAAAATGTTGCACTGACTGCTTAAAATGAAAATATTAAAAAGACTGAGAAGAATTCCTCAGTCTTTTTCTTTTTTCAATTATATTAAATTACCATTCTGCTATAGTACCATCAAAGTTTTTCCATTGAGGATTTGTCCAAATTAGCCCTTCTTGGGAAATTTCTTCAATCAAATCCTCATTTAATTCTAAACCAAGACCAGGTTTCGTTGGAAGACCAACAAAACCATCTTTATATTGAAAAATTTCTTTGTTATGAACAAAATCTAGCAAATCAAAGCCCTTATTATAATGAATTCCTAAACTTTGCTCTTGGATGAACACATTTGGCGTACAAGCGTCAACCTGTAATGTTGCAGCCAATGCAATAGGTCCATATGGAGCGTGTGGCGCAACAGCCACATCATAAGCCTCAGCCATTGCTGCTATCTTCTTAGTTTCTAAAATACCACCAACTAAAGCAACATCTGGTTGTATAATGTCTATACTTCCTTGTTTAAAAATATTTTTGAATGCCCATCTAGAATACAAGCGCTCTCCAGTTGCTAATGGTGTAGAAACATGTTGTGCTATTTCAGAGAATGCTTCCTCATTTTCTGGCAAGACAACTTCTTCTAAAAACATGGGTTTTAATGCCTCAAGTTCTTTTGCCAATACTTTAGCCATTGGTTTGTGAACTCTACCATGAAAATCTACAGCAATCTCCATTTCATATCCTAATTTTTCACGGATTGAAGCAACTCTGTCTACTACTTTTTGAACCTCTTTAAACGAATCAATATAATGCAATTCTTGAGTAGCATTCATTTTTACAGCTCTAAATCCTCGATCGTAACGATCCATTGCTTCAGCTACTACGTCTTCAGGTCTATCACCACCGATCCAAGAATACACTTTAATGCTATCTCGTGCAGCTCCACCTAGTAATTCGTAAACAGGGACATTAAAATATTTCCCTTTAATATCCCACAAGGCCATCTCAATGCCAGAAATAATTGTTCCGTTTATTGGTCCTCCTCTGAAAAATGAACGGTGTAACTCTTGCCATAATCTTTCGATTTCAAACGGATTTCGACCAATAATTCTTTTACCCATCTCATAGGCTCCAGAGACAACTGTTTCCGTTTTTGTACCAGAAATCATTTCTCCCCAACCCTCGATACCTTCATCGGTGCTTATCTTGATAAAAATCCATCTTGGCTTAATTTTGTAGACTTTAACATCTGCAATTTTCATTTTTCATCCTCCATCAATTAGTTATATAGGTTTTTCTTCTGTTTCCAACTCTCTTTGTTCTCTAGCTAATTTAGTTTTGGGTTTCATAATTTCAAAGTAATACCAGAAGATTGCAATAATAATAAGCATTATTGGCATAGTAATTAGTAACGGACCAATAAAGGCAAAGAATACTAAGAAACTATGTGATAAGCTGGTTGCTGAAAATGATGAGATAAATAAAGCACCACCTGCAACCGCTACTTCAATACCTATTGAAGATGCAAGCTCAGTTAGAATAGGTGCAGTAATTGAACCTGCATATAAAATAGCTGTGGTAGTTGCTAGCCCAATAATAATATTTTTAAAAAAGTTTCCACGTGTAAGTGCAACAACAAAGGCAATTCTAAAAGGAATAATCGCTAGATCAGCGAAAGGTAACATTCTATTTCCGGGTAATATAAACGCAAGTCCAATAGTTAAGGGAATTAAAATCAAAGCTGTAGTAATAACATCTTGATTACCTACTACAACAGCTGCATCAAGTCCAATAAATAATTTTCTGTTTTTGAATTTTCTTTGAGACCAATTTTGTGCTGCTTCTGAGATAGGCATTAAACCTTCGACAAATAAAGAGGTCATTTTAGGAATGATAACTAGTACTGCAGACATACTTACTCCTAATTGCAATGAAGCTGTAATATCGTATCCACCTAATAAACCAATAGCTGAACCTAATATCAAACCTAATATCATTTGATCTCCAAAAAAACCAAGATACTTTTGAACATCTTTAAGGGTCACATCAATTTTATTTATGCCAGGAATTTTATCTAATAACCAATTTAAAGGCCAAGCAAGTAACAATGTAGAAGTTGCCGATACTGTTGGCAGTGAAACTCCAGGAATACCGAAGAATTTTTCAATTAATGGTTGAGACCAATCGGCAATCTTAAAGGTTGTCATTGCCATAACCACTGATGCACCTATACCAAGCCAAATATTGCCTGTGACATAGTGAACCATAATACCCACAATTGCCATATGATGATAATTCCAAATATCAACATCTAGCGTGTTGGTTGTTTTGGTTAATAACATAATGATGTTTACTGCAAATATTGAAAGAACAATAAAAACAATAATAGGAGAAGACCATGTGACAGCTGCGATAGAGCCCCAACCTACATCTAAAACATCTAAGTTTATTCCCACATTTTCAACCATTGCTCTAGAAGCAGGTCCTAAGTTTGAGGACATGTAATCTAGTAACAATCTGATTCCAGCAAAACCAATACCTAATGTTAAACCTGATTTAAATGCTTTTCCTAATTTTAAACCAAAGAATAATCCAATAATGGTTATAATAACTGGCAACATAACCGTTGGCCCAGCATTGATAAGCCAATCAAATCCTGACATTATTGCTTTCCACATAATTTTCCCTCCTTGATCTGCTTTTTATTTTAGATAACTCAAAATCTCTTTAAGCGTATCTTCTTTACCAATACCAGTTAATAAAGATAAACCACCTACAATAGGAGCATTAACTTTACCGCCAAATTGACCTGTTGTAACAACTAAATCATAATCATCGCCTTTTCCAGGAACCTCCATTAATTTACATTGCTCCGTTTTAATACTTACTCCTTCTTTTTCAGCATAATCTCTTATTTTAGATGCTACCACCGTTGATGTTGCGATTCCATTGCCACAAGCTACTAATACTCTTTTCATAATATTTCCTCCTAATAGTTTTTTAATTTAAGTAGGGTTCTAACACACTTAACACTTTATCCTTATCCGTCATTTCTGTAATTTTTTTGGTTAACTTATCATTTTGGATAATTGATACAACTTTCTGTAACATTTCTATTTGACCATGAGGTTCTTTTATAGCTAACATCATAACGATTTGTACATCTAATTCTTTCTCAATATTTTCCATTGAACAAAATTTTGCGGCTTTTTTTAATATACCGATAGCAATAGTCGTTTTGTTTACTAGGTCATTATCTGCATGAGGAATAGCGATATTAACTCCTAAAGAAGGTAAACCAGTTGGATAAATATTTTCCCTATCAATAATAGCTTTTTGATAACCTGGCTTTACATATTTATATTCAAGCAATTTGCCAGACATAAAATTTAGAACATCTTCTTTTTTTTCAAACTCTAAGTTAGGAAAAATCAAATTTTTATCAAGATTTAACTTCATACAGGAATTACCCCCTCTCTTATTTTTTATTTAGAATCCATTTTACAGAGTACTTTTTTGTCAAATAAAGTTAATGATTCTTTTAATCCAGTACTATTTTGACTTAATATATCTTCTTTATTAAAAATCCCAGATGCTATTCCTACATACGCAGCTTGATTATCAAAGAATTCAAGCGCATTACCAGAAGAGACCCCTCCGACAGCCATTAATGGAAGTTTTCCTAATGGAGCTTGAATATCCTTGAAAAATTCAACTCCTACTATGCTAGCTGGAAATATTTTTATAATATCTGCACCATTATTTTTAAGTTCCATTACCTCAGTCGCTGTCATGGCTGCTGGAATACTTAATATTTTTTTTGCTTTACATACATCTAAAATTTCTTTACTTAATTTGATTGGTGATAATATAAACCGAGCTCCTGCATCTATAGCATTATTTGCATCTTCTAGAGACAAAACAGTCCCAGCACCAATATAAAATTTTTCGCCAAATTCTCTTGAAATTTTGTTAATTGTAGTAAAAACATCTGGTGAATTTAAAGTGATTTCAAGTGCAAACTGTTGATGCTTATCTTTTAAAACTTCCATAACTGTTTTTACCTGTTCATAAGTATAGCCTCGCAAAATAATGGTAACCTTTGGAAAGTTATCTTTCATTTTCCCACCTCCTCTGTATACCTTTATATATGCAAGTAGCATGCCAAGTTTTGGCTTATAATGTTATCTTAGTTAGAATAGAATGGATTTCTTCATTTGATGTAGACTCCAGAAGGAGCTGAGAAATGTTATCTTTATAAAGAAGCTTATACAAATCTTCAATTTCTTTTCCATTATGTTCAGTTAATGCAAGAAGAAAAATAAGACTGACATATTGATTATTTTCCCATAATATAGGTGTGGCTAGTTTTGTAATTGAGATGGCTGGTTGTGTAATATACTTACTTTCTCCATGTGGAATAGCAATCCCACCTTCTAAAAATGTATTTCCCATTGTTTCTCTTTTGTATACGCTTAATATGTATTCACCTGTTACTTTTTGCTGTTTTATTAATTTTTTCGTCATTCTGTCTAACACATCATTTTTTGTAACAAAATTATTTTCTATATGAATTAATTCTAAATCTATATAATTTTTTAGTGTATTTTCTCTATAAATCTTTCCCTTACTATTTAAAATGTGAAGTAATTTATTGCTTTTACTTAACAAATCTTCAGCGGATACAAATGATACATTATTATAATTCGGATTAATTGTTCCTACTATTGCAACAATCTCATTCGAGTGACCAATTTTGTCAAGTGCAGTAGAAGTATCTTCTGTAGAGAAAAAACCCATAGGAACAATCTCAATATCTTCATCAAAATCCATAATTGATGTTTCAATATAATTTTTTAATACTTTAGCTGCGCCTTCTCCTGTTAAACATAAGGTTACAATCACTTTTTTTCTTTTTATTGGTGACACAAAAGTGCTTCCTGTTAAAAATTTTTTTGAATCAATTTCATCAGCAAGATTATCTAGTGTGTCCTCCGGCAATAGCGCACGTCTGACGGATTCTATAACCATTAAAGTATCAACTCTACCAACTACTCGCACTAATATACCTGTCCGTGCTGAAATAATATCTCCAAATAAAATTAATGATCCCATATCGGCTAATATAAGTACTCCTTTTCCTTGATCAGCATTTTTAACGAGTGGAATAGTTTTTTCTAGCATTAAATTCGGAGAGTCTGTTAAATCCATTTCTAACCCTAATGCATGGTCTACACCTAACAATTTATTTGCTACATCTGCCATACCTTTAGCGACATTCCCGTGCGATAGTACAACTACTCCTATCTTTGTGGTTTTAATTTGCATATCTTCTTTAAAATTTTTGAGATACATTGCTATAAAACCAACTTCATCTTGAGGTAAATTTATATCATATTCTCCATCGATAAATTCTTTTATAAAAGTAGCAGCCTTATATTCTTCTTTATATTCTTGTTTAATATTATTTAAATTTGGATTTATTGTTACTTTATTAGAAAAAAATCGATTAATAGCTGAATTCAAATGGATGGCTAATGGAAAAATCAATTTACTATCTAAATTGCTTAAATACTTGTCTGCTATTTGAAAACTTTTTTTTGTAGCTTCTAGAGCTTCCGTACCGATTATATTTTTTAGTATTTCGTAGCTCATTTCTTTTTTGTAACTAATTTTAGAAAGACGCTGCATTTCTCCATCAATTCTTTCGCTTAAAATCGATTTGATGTTATCTTCTGTATAATTCTCTAATTTCATTGTCTTATAAGTATTTTCAATAAAGTCATAAATAGTTTCTGTTTGCATAAGTACTGAAACTGCTCTCATTTCTTTATTTTCGTTTTCTTTACTGTCACTTTCGTTGATGATTAAATCTGTATGGCTGAATAAATAAACTTCTTCATCAAAATTATTTTTATTAATAATTTCTCCAATAATTTGCTTAGGTAAATCTTGAAAATTTATTATAATTTTACTCTTTTGATTTATTGTTGCATGAAGAAAACCCTTAGCAGAAGTAGCTTGTATGTCACTTTTCAACTGTCCAATATTGCCTTTACAAGAATAAGATAGTAGTGATTTTATTACATCTCTTTTTATTTTAAAAGGTTTGTTAACACGTTTGCTTTCATTTTCAAAAAACATTTTTATAAAATTATATTTTTCATTAGTTGTTCTTTCATGGTAACTAGGCATTTCAATATTAATAGGAATTCTTCTTCTAAAAGTTAGTAATAATGTTTTCGAAGGATCTTCTGTAGTCGCTCCTATTAAAAGTAACTTACTTTTTCTTGTTAACTCAGTTTCTCCTAGTCTTCTATATAAATTTTGATCTAAAAGATAAAACAAAATCTCTTGTCCTTCAGGTGGTAAACGATGAATTTCATCTAAGAATAAAATACCTCCATCACATAATTCTACAAGACCTTTTTTATCTTCTGTTGCTCCTGTAAATGCTCCTTTCACATATCCAAAAAGTTGAGAAAGCAGTAGTTGGGGATTTTCTGCATAATCTGCACAGTTAAATATTTCAAAACGAACATTTTCTTTAAAATTTTTTGTCGTTTTACTATATTCATACATTTTTTGTGCAACAAAACTTTTTCCGGAACCAGATGGACCAACAATAAGGGTGTGCAACCCCATTGGAGGATAAAGAATAGATGCTTTGGCTTGATTGATTTGTGTTTTCAGGCTATCATTCGATCCAATCAGATCTTCAAATGGATCAACTTCTTCTTTTGGTTTAAGTACTTCAGGAACAAATAGTTTCTCTTGCACATCTTTTCGATATTTGTTTACTGAAGACCGCGCGATAATGAAACCGTATGCATTTAGTTTTTCAGTTAATTTTCTTTCAGATATTTTGGGTTGTTTTGTTAAAATATTAACGATTTCGTATTCTATTAATTTTTTTCGTCTAGTTCTCGAATCTGGAATACTTGCTTCAATTCTCAATTTTGTTATATTTTCTCTAAAAGTATTTAATAATTCAGCAAGCTCAATATCAGTGTGAGGGTTTCTAGAATCTTCATTTTCTATTATATTCTTCAAGTTATTTATCATTATTGTAATCTCCCTTTTTTACATAGATTACCTTATTATACAATAATGAGGTATAGATATAATTTTTTTTGAATAATAAGCAGTATTATAGTTAACCTCGTAATAAATTTTAGCATTGCTAAAGTGATTACAATTAGCTATTTGATCTGTTTAACTTAACAAATCTTAGGTAAATATTATTATTAAAATATTCGCGAAATCATAATCAATTTTTCAAAATCGAAAAAAACAAATTTCCTTAAAAAGAAGCTCATCTGTTTTATGGACTATTCTATTCTTTACTAAAGCAAACTTTTCAGGGAAATTACTCAGTATCATTATCTTGGCTTTCTAATAGACTGTTTAAAAATATTTTTACTCTTCTTCATTATCAAAATTCGTTTTATTAGGGTTATTGATCAAATGAGTAGCGAGCTGAGGTTCTATTTGACTAATACCACAGGGGTATTGATCAAATGAGCAGCGAGCTAAGGTTCTGTTTGACTCATACCATGCGAGTATTGATCAAACGAGTAGCGAGCTAGGGTCCCATTTGACTAATATTACTACAGGGATTGTTTAAATGTAGGATTTTCCCCGAAATAGTCTACTTATTCATCAAGTTAGAGTTATTTAATGTGAAAAAAACATCATCTATTAAATTGTTCATCCGAAATTTATATATTTTAAATAGTAGCAAAATGCTCTAAGGTACGCACTCTGGTAGATACCAACTCATATTCATTACCATACCAAGCAAGCTATTTTAACTATGTAAAATAAAATGTTACTATAAATTTAGGTTATATAGATTCAGATTTATACTTTTTTTGCTAGCTAGTTATACAATTTAAGGAGGAGATAATATGAAAAGTTACATTCGTTTCGGGTTAATGATTTTAACCTCTACCGTTATAATGTATTTTTTGATGTTCTTCAATATTTTTGAACTATCTCATTTTACTTTTAGTGAGACTCGTATTTATATGTCTATTATGATGGGATCTGTTATGGCCATTATCATGCTGCTCTTTATGTGGAAAATGTACCAAAAGAAAAAATTGAATTACCTCATTTTAGGCATTTCTATCCTTACATTTGGCACCTCACTTTGGTTGGTAAGAAGTCAAGCAACAGTTGACGATACTTCTTGGATGAAATCGATGATCCCTCATCACTCCAGCGCTATTCTAACCAGTGAAAAAGCTGATATATCTGATCCTCGTGTTCAAGAGCTTAGAGATGCGATCATTAAAGCACAAGAAGTAGAAATTGCAGAAATGAAAAAGCTAATTGAAGATATTGAGGTAAATGGTGAAATAGATTAACTTTCTGATTAATCTATTTTTGATACTATTATTATTCAAAATAAAACTATATAAATATACTATTCAGCCTATTAGAAAGTCTGCGGGAGCAACGTGCTCCTACAGACTTTTTTGTATTTATACAATCATTCCAAATTTACTCGTCAAAAGCACTATCTTTTTTCTACTTTTGTGACTTTGGTAATAATCGTTATTGCTGTGATTAGCGTTAACTATTTTTGCTATTCCCACTATTCCGAGCCAATTGTATAATTCTCTTATGTAACGCCGTAGATTCTTATAATCCTATTCATGTCTTTAAGCCCTCATATCTCAATCGATTTGGCAGACTATCTGATTTGACCAACCACTCCTTTTTCAAGGATCGTTAGACTAGATAAGAATAGGATAAATAGCACAAAGTCTCCTCTTTAAAACACATACCCCTGAAGGTAAAAATGTACTTTTTTAATTTTTCGGCTAATTCACTTGTTGTAACAGCACTTTCATTTCATCTTTAAAACGCTTGACTAGCATACCCTTGTAGGGTATGTTTGTATTGTGAAAAATAAAGCAATTTCAAAGGAGAATTCCCCATGGTACAAAAAATACTTATTATCGGCGGTGTAGCTGGTGGCGCAACTGCGGCTACTAGACTTCGTCGTTTAAACGAAGAAGACAACATTATTTTATTTGAAAAAGGTGAATACATTTCATTTGCCAATTGTGGCCTTCCTTATCATATCGGAGGAGAAATTAAAGAACGTGATAATTTACTATTACAGACTGTTGAAGGAATGGAACAGCAATATGCACTAGATATTCGTAATTTTTCTGAAGTAACAACGATTGATCCAATAAAAAATGAAATCAGCGTTTTGAATCACCAAACAGGCGAAACATATACAGAATCTTTTGACAAACTAATCATTTCAACTGGTGCAAAAGCAATTACACCACCTATTCCAGGTATGGAAGCTGCTAAAAACATCTTTTCGTTACGAAATATTCCGGATATGGATCTTATCAAAGAATATATTGCTAAGCACGACATCCAAACTGCAACCATCATTGGTGGTGGCTTCATCGGATTAGAAATGATGGAAAATCTTAAAGTCTTGGACCTTAATGTTCAATTAGTAGAAATGGCACCTCAAGTTATGCCAAATATAGACTTTGAAATGGCTCAACAATTACACACTCAAATCAACATGCACGGTGTTAATTTGTTACTAAATGACGGTTTGAAAGAATTCAAAGATAATGGAAAAAAACTATTATTGACGAGTGGCAAAGTGCTGGAAACAGATCTAACTATTTTATCGATTGGTGTGACTCCTGAAAACACTCTTGCTAAGGAATGTGGCATCGAACTTGGTTTCAAAAATGCAATCAAAGTAAACGATCAACTTCAAACAAATTACCCAGATATCTTCGCAATCGGAGATGTTATCGAAGTCAAAGATTTTGTAGATCAATCTCCTACAAATATCCCTCTTGCATGGCCTGCTAACCGTCAAGGACGTTTAGTTGCAGATATCATCAATGGGATTCCTGCAATGTACCCAGGAACACAAGGAGCTTCTGTTGCAAAAATTTTCGAATTAACAGCTGCTTCTACCGGAAACAGTGAACGGATGCTTAAAAACAAAGGTATTGATTTCCAAGTGATCCATATCCACCCAAATTCACATGCTGGTTATTATCCTGGTGCTAGCCCTATTCATCTAAAATTACTTTTTGGAAATGATGGTAAAATTTTAGGTGCTCAAGGTGTTGGGACAAAAGGCGTTGAAAAACGGATCGATGTTATTTCAACAGCTATGAAATTTGGCGGAACGGCTGATCAACTAGCTGGTCTAGAGCTAGCATACGCTCCTCCTTATTCAAGTGCAAAAGATCCTGTTAATATGTTGGGGTATACGGCTGATAATATGATGAACCAAAAAGTCAAAACGATCCAATGGCACGAAGTCGATGCTTTATTAGATCAAAATGCTTACTTTCTAGACATTAGAGAAGACTTTGAACTTGCAACAGGTTCATTGCCAAATAGTACAGTGATTCCATTAAATCAATTACGAAATCGACTAGACGAATTGCCAAAAGATAAAACAATCTACGTTTATTGTCAAGTTGGTTTACGTGGCTATAATGCTTCAAGAATCTTGATGCATCATGGTTTTGATGTAAAAAATCTTGATGGTGGTTATAAGACGTACAAATTAGCAACTTATGTAATGAAAAATAAACCTTTTAAACTAGCACCTAAACAACAAGTTAGTGCTTCAACCATCGATAGTTCTTTAAAAACAATTGAAGTAGATGCTTGTGGATTGCAATGTCCCGGACCTATTTTAAAAGTAAAAGAGCATATGGATCAAATGACTGATGGACAGAAAATGGTTGTTCAAGCCAGTGATTTTGGTTTTAGTGCTGATATTGAATCTTGGGCTAAAAGTACAGGAAATACCGTACTGACAAATGAGATCAAAGGCGATAACGTTGTAGCTACCATAGCTAAAGGAAACAGCTTACAAGCAAATGTTGCTTCTCTTCCTCAAGACGGTTTATTGAGAGAAACAAAAAATGGCGCAACAATGGTTGTCTTTAGTGGCGACATGGATAAAGCTTTAGCATCAATGATCATTGCTTTAGGCGCAGCAGCAATGGGTAAACAGGTCACGATCTTCTTTACTTTCTGGGGATTAGGCGTTTTGAAAAAACAAAAAGTAAAAAAACAAGGTTTAGCAAAATTATTCGACATCATGCTTCCTAATAATGCAGAAAGTTTGCCTATTTCTTCTATGAATATGGGTGGAGCTGGCGCTAAAATGATCAAGTCAGTCATGAAACAAAAGAATGTAGATCCTTTACCAGTCATGATTGAAAAAGCTAATAAAATTGGCGTTAAATTTATTGCTTGTACCATGAGTATGGATATTATGGGAATCGAAAGAGAAGAACTATTTGATTTTGTTGAATTTGGCGGCGTCGCAGCTTACCTGGGTGATAGTGAAGATTCTAACTTGAATTTGTTTATCTAATACTATTTGCCAATTCTATTTAAAAAGGTATAATGTAAACGACTTTTAGAAAGAAGGTATACGATGAATACTGATACTAAACAAGCTGAGCAAAAGAAAATCATTCATCGTTTAAGACGAACTGAGGGCCAGATTCGTGGTGTTCAAAAAATGATCGATGAAGATAAAGAATGCATTGATATCATTACCCAATTAAGTGCTGTTCGCTCTAGCATTGATCGTGTAATGGGAATGATCGTTGCTGACAATTTGAAAGACTGTTTTGAAAATCCCCAAACGGATGCTCTAGACCAAGCTGGAAAAATTGATCAGGCTATTGCGATGATCATAAAGAAATAACTGAACAGAATATCAAAAAAGCTGATTCCATTTTTATTGGAGTCAGCCTTTTTTGTATATTTCTCGAAATATTTTATATTTAAAGCATTTGATGGAAACCTTCATAGTACAGTAGGAATCGGTTCGATCAACAACATTTGGTGATTTATGTCATAGTAAGTAACTTGGTTTAATACTAAATCACTTGTCCAAAGAGAAACACCAGCTTTTCCAGCTAGTTCACAAAAGGTTTCAAAATCAAACGCTCCAAATCGAGCTTTTTTCACAGCCTCTTTGATAGCCTCATGATCACTTTGTTCAGCAACTTGTTTGGATTTCCCGTTCAATGGTAAGTCGATTGAACTTTCATCATCGAAATAACGATGTATTCCTTCAGCAACTAAATAATCATACCGTTTAACGCCTATTTTTTTGAATTCTTGCATCAATTGAGCAAATTCACCAGTATTCTTTTCTGCATAAACAGCCTTTTCAATCTCTTGTTTATCTAAACTCATAATTATTCCTCCTTTTTATGAATGGCTATTTGGCTGCACTGCATCCACTTTCGGATGATCAACTTCAACAGTACTCTTTTCTTGGTAGTTTATGCCCCAATCCTCCATCGCATCCAAAACAGGCTTTAAACTTTCACCTAATTCGGTCAACGTATATTCAACGCGCGGGGGGACTTCCGCAAAAATTTCGCGGTCAACTAATCCATCTTCCTCCATAGAACGCAAATGTGAGGTTAACACTTTTGGTGAAACAGTCCCAATTGCTTTTCTTAATTCACCAAATCGTTTAGTCCCATCTAATAGCTTCTCTTAATATCAAAATTTTCCAGCGATCATTTATCAATAAAAGTGTCGTCTCTACTGGACAACCCACTAATTTATTGCGCATAGAAACCCCGTCCTTTCACGATAGTTACTTTTTAGTTACTATGTTACTCATAAGTACTTACTTTACATAAGTTACTTAGAGTCCTATTATAGTATTAGAACTTAAAGGAAACAAGCGTTTTAAAAAAACTAAAAATAGAAAGGTTGATACTACATGAATTACTTATTGACCGGTGCCACAGGAGAACTAGGCACTCATGCCTTACATTACTTGAAAGAACAAGTTGGAACGGATGAAATCGCAGCTCTAGCGCGAACAGAAGAACAAGCCGCTAAACTACGTGAACAGGGTATTGATGTTCGTGTTGCGGACTTTAGCGACTATGCAAGTTTACTTGAGGCCTTTGATGGGATCGATCGCATGTTGTTTGTTTCCTCACAACCAGGTGGTGCGGTTTCGCGTGGTGAACAACACAAAAATGTAGTCCAAGCTGCTAAAGAAAAAAACGTTTCATTTATTGCTTATACTAGTTTCCCTAAGGGCGCGGACTCAGCTAGCCCGTTAGCCCAAGATCATATTTTAACAGAAAAAATGATCTCTGATTCTCATATTCCCCACACTTTTTTACGCAACAATTGGTATATAGAAAATGAAGCAGATACATTACATGCAGCAGCGGAAGGCCATCCTTTCGCGTACTCTGCTGGAGAAGGCAAAGTTGGTTGGGCATTAAAGCGTGAATTTGCCGAAGCGGCTGTAAATGTCTTAACTGGAAAAATAACTGCACCAGAAATACTAGAGTTATCAGGCACCCCCATTACTTATACAGAATTAGCAGCGGCCCTTAAAACTGCTAGTGGTAGAGAATTTGAAGTTGTCGCTATGAATGACGCAGATTACAAAGCTTCATTGATCAAAAATGGCGTTCCAGAGTCGATCGTTGGTTTTATTTTGATGATTCAAAATGATATTCGTAATGGTGAACTAGCTGTCATTTCGGATGATTTTGAAAAAGTATTAGGTAGGCCATTAACGCCTATGGTTGAGGCTTTAAAAGAGTTTTTGCAAAACTAAGCTAACAAAAAACAGAAAAAAGAACCTATTACAGGTTCTTTTTTCTGTTTTTATATTTAATTCGCTTCATAATTGTGTATTACGACTCTTTAACGAGTGCTTTATACTCGTTGATGATTTGGATACCTGCACTCGTTCCTAGTCGCTCTGCTCCAGCTTCCACCATTGCTTTAGCTGTTGCAAAATCACGTATGCCCCCTGCTGCTTTCACCTTAACGTCTGCTCCAACGGTCTCTTTCATTAATCTTACATCTTCGATCATAGCCCCACCAGTACCAAAACCAGTCGATGTTTTCACAAAATTCGGTTTGACTCTTTTAGCAATTTCACAGACAGCAATCTTTTCTTCATCTGTCAGATAACAGTTTTCTAAGATCACTTTACTTAAAATATTGTTTGCTTGACAGACACTTACGATTCCAGTCATTTCCTGTTCAATATATGCTAAGTTCCCATTTTTTAGTTCACCAATATTGATCACATAATCGATTTCATCAGCCCCATTTTTGATTGCATCCGTGGCTTCAAAAACTTTCGTAGCAATTGTGGTCTGGCCGAGTGGAAAACCAATTGCTGCTCCAACATGAACGGAACTTTCTTTTAATAACTCTTTACAGAAAGCAACAGGCGCTGAATTGATGGCTACCATTTTAAACCCATATTCATCAGCTTCTTGACACACTTTTTCAAACGCTGCTTTCTTTGCATCTGCTTTTAACAAAGTATGGTCTACCATATTTGCTAGTTCTGCTACACTTAATTGGAATGTCATTTTTTCTTCCTCCTCTAATTGAATCCGATTTCATTTTACCACAATTAAGGTCCTTGTATAGCTGACCCTAGAATAAAAGAAGCCCTTCTTCCTAAATTATGAAACTTCTAATTTTCACTATTTTAGGTGAATAGTCTATCCGCATCATGATACACTGAACATAATGTTCAGAATACCTCAATTTATTTAGCAGCGAGAAGAACATGAGAACCTTAATGACTGAGTAATGACTTATTTCAATCATTTTCATATATAATCTAATTATCACATACTATAGGAGGTTTTTTTATGTTAACAATAGCTTATATCGGTAATGGAAAAAGTACGAATCGCTATCACTTACCTTTTTCACAAAAATCAGAAAACATTAACGTGAAGACTATTTATTCTCGTGATGCAGCTAGTCCTTGGGATAAAGTTCCTGGAATCCATTACACAACGAATTTAGAAGATATCTGGAATGATCCAGAAATTCAATTAGTTGCGATTTGCCTCCCAAGCTCATTACATTTTGAATTCGCAAAATTAGCCTTAGAAAAAGGAAAAAACACACTAGTTGAAAAACCTTTTACTGAAACAGCTCAAGAAGCAAGGGAACTATTTGAGTTAGCAAAATCAAAAAATTTACTTGTTCAATGTTACCAAAACAGACGCTATGATTCAGATTTTTTAACCGCTCAAAAAGTTATTGACAGTGGCCTTATTGGTGAATTACTGGAAGTTGAAATGCATTATGATTATTTTAGACCAGAAGTTCCAGAAAATTCTAAAGAGTTTTCGGCTGCTTCAAGTTATTTGTATGGGCATGGATGCCATACCATTGATCAAGTTCTTTCCTACTTTGGAGAACCAGATTCTATTCATTATGATGTGAGACAGTTATTAGGTCCTGATCGAATGAATGATTATTTCGATTTGGATTTTTATTATTCAAAAACGAAAGTTTCGGTTAAATCGAGTTATTTCAGAATCAAATCACGTCCAAGTTTTGTCTTATATGGTAAAAAAGGGATGTTTACCAAGCAAGAGAAGGACAGACAAGAAGAACACCTAAAACTATTCTATATGCCCACTAACCCGGATTTTGGCATCGATACGCCTGATCATTATGGTACGTTGACCTATGTAGATGATAATGGTCTCTATCACGAAGAAAAAGTCGTTTCAGAAATTGGGGATTACAGCCATGTTTATGAAGGCTTACATGAATCAATTGTAAATGGAGCAGATAAGCTAGTGAAAGATGAAGAAACCATTCGCCAACTAGAAATACTCGAAGAAGGTATTCAAAAAATAAATAACTAATTTATGTTATTGGTTAAAAATACGAATTACTCAATCAAGAAAGAAGGTTTACCATGAAACTTGCGATTATAGGTTCAGGAATGATAGTGAATGATTTTTTAACGATGATTGGCGATATTCCTAAGATTCAGTTAGAAGCAATTGTGGGTACTGAAAGAAGCAGCGATAAAATGAGGCTTTTAAAAGACAAACATGGCATTAATCAAGTCTTAACTAACTATGAAGATTGTTTGAAAAGCGATGACGTAGATACCGTTTATATTGCATTACCCAACCATTTGCATTTCTCTTTCGCTAAAAAAGCCATCCTTAGCAAAAAGAATGTTATTTGTGAAAAACCCTTTACTCTCAAATCGTCTGAAATGAAAGAGTTGCGAGAACTAGCTTTTACAAATAAAGTACTTTTATTAGAAGCTATAACCAATCAATATTTAGCCAACTATAAAAAAATAAAAGAATCGCTAAAGGATATTGGAGCTATCAAAATAGTCGAATGCAATTATTCACAATATTCTTCACGATATGACGCCTTTAAAAAAGGAGAAGTGTTACCTGCTTTCAATCCTAAAATGGGTGGCGGAGCTTTAATGGATATCAATATTTATAACATCCATTTTGTAACAGGTCTTTTAGGGAAGCCAAAAAAAGTAGCTTATTTAGCCAATATTGAAAAAGGAATCGACACTTCTGGCATACTTAGTCTTGATTATGGGGATAAAAAAGTAGTCTGTATAGGCGCTAAAGATTCTACAGCTCCGATCAGAACCATTATTCAAGGCGATAAGGGAGCTATCATTATTGAAGGCCCTACAAGTACTATCGATAAAGTTACTGTAATAGATAGTCAAAATAAGAGCAAAACGATTGATTCTAAAGTTCATGTGCATCGAATGTATGAGGAATTCACCGAATTTGAAAGGATCATAAGCGAAGCTGACTTTGAAACGATGACGAAACACCTTGATCACAGCGAAATAGTTATGGGTGTTGTCGATAAAGGATTAGAATCTGCTGGTATAACATTAGGATAATTTTTATTAGAGGAAAATTGTACTATCTCATAGATGACCATCTCTATATTTCTTCAGATAGAATTCCTTTTTCAATCAGAGCTTGTTTTTTCTTCAAATTTGCTAGATTATTCCTGTATTCTTTTGCATATAAAATAGAATAGATTGTGTTCAAAATATATTCAAACGCAACTTGCGATGCAAACGTTCCAATCTTTACAAAGTCATATTCTTCTTGAACGACTAGTATTGTTTTAGTAGCTAACTTAATCAAATCAGAGTTTGGATTCCCCGTTATCAAAATTGTTGGAATCGTTTCATTAGAAAAATGTTGTAGAATTCGATTATTATGCGGACTAATCCCCCCATAAGATAGAAATATAGCACAATCATTTGGGGTGAGATTGGATGCATTCCAAGCTACATCTGCATATTCTTCAGAAATAATGGCGAATTTATTGATCTTCATTAATTTACTTTGAAAACTTCTAGCTCGGACTTGTGAATCACCACGAGAAAACAAAAAAATACGTTCCGATTTATAAATCATCTCTGCCACTGATTTTAGCAATTCTTCATCTAATTGAGCTAACGTTTTTTTCACCGTATCAATAGTTAAATCTGCCATATTCTTAGCGATATCCATAGTCAAATCCTCTTGTTTAAAAGGGAAGTTTGCATCTACTTCACTAGGCAAATGCAATTGGTTATAAACTACTTCTGAAATAGCGACTTTAAAACTTCTAAACCCATCATATCCTATTTTTTTACAGAGTCGGATAATCGTTGAGTGAGAAGTGTATGTTAATTTTGCTAGAACATCAATATTTATCGTTGGGATAGTAGTGATATTTTGGATAATATAGTCGGCAATTCTCATTTCCGTATTTGTAAAGTTCGTTTGATTTTTCAACATATTCAATACTTGCACTACATTTAACAACTCCTTTATAGAATGATTTTATATCATTTAGCGATAGTTTACTACATGACCGTGAGTTTAAACAATTATTAGTTTAAATTTAAAACGGCGGATCGTCATAAAGAAGAAGCCCCTAACGTTAGAGCTTTTAAATTTAACGTCATAGGGGTTTCTTTATGACTCTCAATTATATGTTTCCAAATTTTATACTAGGTTGTTCTCTTTCACCCATCCTTCTTGAAAAATCACTTTTGTGGATTCCAAATATATGAGATACTACTAAGCGTGACTGAAAACGGAGGGAACAATATGATCTATATAAAAGAAGCCATTTTACACATTTTTGATTTGAACAGTAACGAACCTATCTTCTCTTTTGCCGGGCTAGACCTTACGGAGAAATTTACATTTGACTATCTTCATGCCATGATTGAGAAAGTAGAAGATTCAGATAATATGAAAACGGGGATATTAGCAGCAGACAATCCTTTGATCCAAGCATTTTCTACTACCCAAACTGATTTTATTGAGACAACTAAAACGTTGACCAAAAAATTCTTTTCGATTACGAAACTCAATCCAGAAATACCACCAGCTGATTTATTATTTGTCTACTTTACCTTGGATGAAGTGCCGCATTTAGGATTGTTCAAATTAAATTACTCTGACAGTATCACTCACTATGTCTCGTACGAAGAAGAAACGCTGACGAACCAGTTGATCATTAACCGTTCTATCTTGCCGAGCGCTCGCCAAGCGATCCATGAAGGCATGGTATTAAACTTGAACAACATGGAATACCATGTGATCGAGAAAAAGCATCTGATTGCTGAATTAGCAGAGAAAATTTATTATTTCACCGAATTATTTTTAGAAGATAAGCCACAACCAAGTCTTAAAGAGAATATTTCGATCATTAAAAAAGCTGTTCAAAAAACCAGCAAAGCCTTTGATGATGAAGAATTCCAAGTACTAGCTGATACGAAAGATGCATTGGTTCATAGTATGACGGAAGAAAATGTCATTGATAATCTAGTGATCGCTGAGACGCTTTACGGCGATAACCATGCAAAAAAGGAAAAGTTTTTTGAAGAAATCAAAGAATTGGGTTATGTAGATCGTGCTCCTGCTGAAGTAGCCGTAGCTGGACCAAAATACTCAAAACAGAAATTTCGTTTAGATAACGGGATCGAGATCAGTATCCCGATAGAACTTTACCGAGATCCAGACGTTGTCGAGTTCATCAATAATCCAGATGGAACTACTTCTGTTATGATCAAAAATATTGAAAAAATAAAAAACTTGTTTTAAGAAATCTTCCTTTGTACGAGCCTTTCAATGCTCAATACAGAGGAAGATTTTTAACTTATGGTAACGCTTGTTTAAATTTAGACAGCATCCATTGGATCAGTTGGATCTACTTCTTCTATATTCTCGTACAGCTGTGGATAATCATGACACTTCATATTTCTAGGTGTACATATTTCTTTCCCGAATGAGATCATAGCTTGGTGTGCTCTCCCCCAGTATTTTGCTGGGATAATTTCTGTTATGCGTTCTTCAATTTGTTTAGGTGTGGCATTTTCGTCTACTATTTTGTGGTGTTTACAGATTCGGGTGACATGTGTGTCTACCGCAAAGGCGTCTTGGTTAAAGGCGACATTCAATAATATATTAGCTGATTTAGGTCCGATCCCAGTTAACGATTCCAGTTCCTTACGTGTATTTGGAACTTTCCCATCAAATTTTTTAAGTAATTGACCACTGCTTTTATAAATATATTTTGCTTTATTTCGGTAGAGTCCGACTGTTTTTATGTAGGTTTCAATTTCTTCAGGTGAAGACTCGATAACCGCTTGAGGATCTGGGTAGCGTTCGAATAACTGATCTTTCACTTTAGCAACTGACTCATCTGTTGCCTGAGCACTTAGTATGACGACCATCAACAATTGAAACGGATTTTGATAACGCATCGTTGGTATAGCATCAGGATAAAGTTTCATAATTTCATAGATAACATGTTGAGCGGATTCTTTTTTCAGCATAGTATTTCCTTCCTTTTATTCAGTTTTTTTTAATATAACATATTTTCAGCAGCATTAAAATCAGGGTTACAATATCTTGATTTCTATGAAGCTAGGATCATAAGGACAGGTTTAGTTAGAATCATGCCATTCTAACTTTTAATATTTAAAATAACGTTTCAACAGTTCTTTAGTACTGTTAGCTGAGGTATAATAGAAAAGAGAATTGTTCTTAAAAATATGCCTATGGAGGGTCTTCGATATGAGACAGAATGACGAAGAAACGCTCAACAGTTTATATAATCTGATCCTTGATCCAGCGACTCGTGAATGGGAACGGTCATTGTTATCTTCGATCAAGAATGCCTTAGAAAACGGAGCAAATTTTGACGAACAGCTTGCAAAACTTGAGGCTGATTTACGTCCACTCGCCTTAAGAAATAATTTAACTCCCAATGTAGCCGATTTTTATAACCATATGACCGGTCATGCAGCTGCTGACGTTTCATTTGATTTCACGAAGCACGCTATAGATGATCTTACCTATCAAGATTCCGCGATATTTGCGGGTGGTTGTTTCTGGTGTATGGTAGAACCTTTTGAAACCCTTGATGGAATCGTTTCAGTCTTATCTGGCTACACCGGAGGGCATGTGGCTCATCCCACTTATGACCAGGTGAGCGGCAAGTATACCGGCCATGTCGAAGCGGTCGAGATTATTTTTGATACGCGGATCATACAATACGCCGATCTGGTAAAACTTTACTGGCAGCTGACGGATCCAACAGATGAATTTGGTCAATTTCAAGACCGAGGCAGCCAGTACCGCCCTGTTATTTTTGTTAAAGATAAGCACCAACAACAGATTGCTGAAAAATCAAAACAGCAATTAGCGGATTCTGGCAAATACAAGCAACCGATTGTCACATCAATTGAACCAGCCACCGTATTTTGGCCGGCTGAAAATTATCACCAGCAATTCTATAAAAAAAATCTTACGAGATACAAAAGAATCGAACGAGCGCGTCAACAATTTTTGACCTTCCAACGCTTGCAAAGTAAACTCCGGACCGAACTCAGCCGATTTACTAAGAAACAAGGATAGTTAAGTGGTAAGCAGCTGTTTCTCTTTTTGAACATTCTGCTTATCCTATCAAAAGAAAGGACGCTACTATGAATAAAATAGTCAAGATCAATGATAAGATGCAAAAAGGGGAATATGAATTGACCCAAGAACCGGGTGAAAACTTCGATCCTGAATTTAAACCTGAACTGTCCCCCAAGGAACTCTTGGAAATGGGTATTTTCGGCGGAAAATACATGACTGATTGTACGGATGAATTTCCGAGTGATTGGTTTGAACATGCTAAATTATCTCCTGAAAAGAAAGATATTTCTTTAAACTATTATCAAGTCGATGCTTCATTGTCTTTGAAGGCGTGGCAAGAAAAAGGCTGGATCCATTTGGGCGATCCTCGAGGCTGGTTCCAATGGTATTGTCGTTATTACTATGGCCGCCGATTGCCTGAAGAAGATCAGATCCAAATTAAAAGATGGAAAGCCATAAAAAGACATGCTGGAGCTATCAAAAAAAACTGCGAGAAAAAAGACCAGAGCTGTAGAAAAAAACAAAGACAAACTCTTCTTCATTGGGCATATGATAGTAGAAAAATCTAACTCTAAAAAATCAGATAATAGAAAAAGACCTCAAAAGGCAAACTGTTAAAAGTCTGCCTTTTGAGGTCTTTCGTTTAACTTTTTTCTGATCCTAATCTGTATTTCCTAAGCTCTTTCAGCCGTGCAACACTTAATTATAATTTTGCTGTTGCCCGAATCGTGTTTTTTATTTCTAGAATGATCACAACTTGCTGATAGCTTCTTCAACAGCTGTATTACCAGCCAGAACTTCAAATTCTTGCTTGATCGTGTTGTCATTATGGAGTACCGAAACCAACGCCTGAGCCACATCTTGACGTGGAATTTTATTGATTTCCTGTCCCATACCAACTTTTATTTGATTGGTACCAGGTTCATCAACTAATATACCAGGATGCACGATTGTCCAATCGAGTTTGGTACGATTCTTCAACCATTCATCAGCATAATTTTTTGCGATCGTATAAATTTGCAAATCCTGTTTTTGAGCCATTGCTTCACGGCCTGTACGGAAAGTGCTGACCATGACAAAACGGTTAACACCAGCTTGTTCTGCAGCAGTCATTGCTTTGATAGCTCCATCTAAGTCGATCAAAACAGTTTTATCTAACCCACTTCCACCGGCTCCAGCACTGAAGATCACCGCGTCGACATCTTTCATGGCTTCAGCCAATTCAGCTACTGAATTATTGACAAGATCTAAGAGAACTGTTTCGATCCCTCGTTCTTCGAAAAAACTAGCTTGTTCAGCACTTCGGATCATTGCACGTTCTTCAATAGAAGGATCCTCTTTAATAAAATCAGCAAAATGACGAGCTACTTTCCCATTGGCACCTATAACTAATACTTTCATTTGAAAACTCCTTTCGATAAATGATACGAATTTAAGCAAGTATACCTAATATCTCTTATTTTTTGTTGTGTTGTGATTTAAACACTGGCATAGCTTCATCATCACCATACGTTTCGATAAGCGGCAACTCATTTAAAGCCTTCATATCTTCCTCAGAGATCGTAAAATCGACTGCAGCGTTCGATTTCATATGATCTTTATTAGTCGATTTAGGTAAAGCAACAGTGCCTAATTGTAGGACATAGCGAATACTTAATTGTGCAGGCGAAGCCTTATATTTTTCAGCTATTTCCTTAACCACCGGATGATCAAGAATAGCACCATGAGCGATCGGTGAGTAAGCTTCGACAACAATATCATGGCTTTGACTGTACTCGATTATATCGGTAGGAACATTTGTAATGTGTGCGAGAATTTGGTTCACCATTGGTTTGACTTTCCCATTATTTATTAAGTTTTCCAGATCCTCTTTTTCAAAGTTAGAAACCCCGATTGCGCGTATTTTACCCGCTTCATAAGCTTCTTCTAAAGCACGCCATGCTGCTAGATTACCTTCAAAGTAATGGTTGCCATCACGGAAGTTCTCCCATGGCTGTGGACTATGAATGATCATTAAGTCGATATAATCCATATCCAAGCTTTTAAGCGATCCAGCGATTGCTTTGACAGCTTCATCGTAGTTTTTGATATTGCCTCCAAGCTTTGTAGTGACAAAAATATCTTCACGGTCAACACCTGACTCTTTGATACCAAGACCTACACCTTTTTCATTGCGGTATGCTTCAGCCGTATCGATATGACGGTAACCTAAATCAAGAGCATCCTTTACAACTTGAACAACGGCCTTATTGTTGATCATCCATGTTCCTAAACCTAATTTAGGGATCTTAACGCCATTTGATAATGTATAAGTTTCATTTAATACCATTTTATTGCCTTCTCTCGTTTAGTTTTATTAATACGTCGTTATATTGTCCTTTTTTGTCTTCAATGGTGCCAAATCTAGGAGCAAGTGTTGTACTTTTAACTAGCTCCGGTATTTTGTAATAGGTGAAGTGAAGAAGCTGATAAACTAAATCGGAACTTGATCCCTTTTTTAAACCTCCCCTTCTCCATATACAACATCTTAAACCTTAGAGTTAACTCTAGGTCAAGTAATTTGCTTCGTTTTCTTTTAATTTTAGCGAAATACACGCATTTATCTAAACGAGTGCACGACTATTTAACCGGTTGATTTTAAATAAAGTGAAGTTGTCACACAAGAGTACTGCTTTGACGCATCAAGATAATCGTGCTAAACTTTGGGCCTACTCTATTAGAGTTAGCTCAAAGTTTAGTTTTCTAGAAAGGAAGAAAATTGATGGATACCTATTCAATCAGCGAAGTAGCAAAAAAATTAAATCTTACCACGTATACCTTACGTTACTACGATAAAGAGGGGTTAATACCTTTTGTCAAACGCACACCAAGTGGAACTAGACAATTTAGAGACTCCGATGTCGAAGCCTTAAAAATAATTGAATGTCTAAAATCTACCAGTATGCCTATAAAAGAGATCAAACATTTTATTGATTGGTGCTCTATGGGAGACTCTACGCTGCAAGAAAGATACGATATGTTCTTAGAACGCAAAGCTATAGTAGCAGCACAGATCAAAGACTTGGAGCAAGCTATGGAGCTTCTCGAACATAAGTGCTATTATTACAAAACAGCCCTTGAGGCCGGTACAGAAGATGTTCACCAGACTAAAAAAATAGAGGTTCCCCATCACTAGAAAATCTATTTCAAACCATTCGACTAGAAAAGGTTAATTAGTTGAGCAATTATTTCTGAATTCCTCTATCTTATTGACCATTGCTCAATCCTAGCAACTATTCTATCAAGCTTGAAAGGATCTGTTCAAAAATGGAGATCGAAAATGTGCTTAGAATTAAGACTAGACAAGATTTAAGAGATTGGCTTGAGATACATTCAGCAACAGAAAATTTTTGTTGGGTGATCATCAATAGGGCTGCTGGAACCTATCTTGTTCAGTACTTAGACATTGTTGAGGAAGCATTGTGTTTTGGTTGGATCGATGGCATCAGGAAAAAGATATCTGATACCGAATTAGCGCAACGAATCTCCCCGAGAAAGAAAAAAAGTAACTGGACAGAATTAAATAAAGAAAGAGCAAGAAGATTAGCTAAATTGGGTTTGATGAAAGACAGCGGCCTGAAAGTTCTTCCCGATATGCAGCCTGAGTCTTTTTCTATCGATCAAGTTATTGAAAATCGTTTGAAAGAAGATGACCAGTTATACCAAAACTTCATTAACTTTCCTGACCTGTATAAAAGGATCAGAGTGGAGGCAATACAAGGTTATAAACATGACCCTGCTATTTTCAATAAACGATTGGACAAGTTCATTAAAAATACAAAACAAAATAAAATGTATGGCCAATGGAATGATAATGGGCGCCTACTCGATTATTGATGATATCCACCTAGTTATTAGAATACAACGACAAAATCTTGTATGTGAAATTTACTTAGAAGCCTCTCTAGTTACTCAATAAATGTGAAAAGAGGACGCACTCTTTTCTATTTGATTACAAAAAAAGCTTTGATATTATATATATCAAGGCTTTTTCACACGCAAATTTTTTCTGTTTTATCACCCTGATAAATAGTCATCAGAAGGACAGCAATTTAAATTTCATTTCAACCCTTTTCTTATTTTTGGTGCTAATAAAAGATAGATAATACTGCTTAGAAGTAAAACAATTCCAGCGTACATAAAGATTTGTCCCCAAGTTCCCGTTTGAGACAAGATAATATCATTCCCTTTATAGGCCCAATAGAAGGGATTCCAATAAAAGAATTTTTGCCATTTATCTCCTAGCATCTCAATTGCTAGTACACCTGCAATCAAAGGCAAAAATAAGAGTTTGATACTGCCAGCGGCACTCATAATATCTTTATTTGTAACCCCTTGGATAAACCCTACAATGATACTGAGTAAACTAGTTACCAATAAAATAAGTAGTAATTGCACTAGATTTATTTCGCTAAATCCGGTAAGCATAATTAACGCAATTGATCCGAACAGTGTAAAAATAACACCTATAACACTCTTACCTAAAATAAAGGTTGATCTACTTGTTGGTGTTACATTGATTGCACTTAAGGTGTTTTCTACTTTCTCCTCAACGATATTTAGAGCAATCAACATTCCAGCAAGTATCGATATAAAGAGTATCGAAATATTCACCAGTATCTTCTTGAGAGGCGGAACCGTTCGTCCAAACTCAATGATTTCGCTAGTTGAATCTTCTACATTCATATCTAGTTCATAAAAGCTGGTCAATAATTTTGCGTATTCAACGACACCTTCCGGTTCATCTCCTTGTGTCATTAAATAGTAGCCATCATTTTCAGGAATGATACCGATAATAGCATCTCTCTTTTCAACTCTGTCCTTTATTTCAGCTGTATTTTCGAACAGTTCTATCTTAGCAAATTGCTCTAAATATTCTACTTGGACCGTATTTCCTCCTTTTATTAAAGCCAGATCAACAGTCGTATCATTTATCCCTGGTGAAAAAACATTGATCAATACCGCGAATAAGATGGGAACCACCAGTATATAAAGAGAAATGAAATCTTTTGAATTTACTTTTAAGTCCCGCTTGAAAATGATCCATATTTTATTTAGCATACTTGATCCTCCTTACCTTAAAAGTGTTTTTTTGTATCTGCTATTTGAAAGCATGAATAAAATAGATCCAGCAATTAAAAAGCCCCCTGATATGGTTAAAACATATGCCCAATCATTATTCCCAAGGAGGACTGACTTGAATCCTTCTAGCATTTGATAAGATGGGATCAATTTTATAAAACTTGGACTCCAACTTGGGATAAGATACGCGATATTCGGGATAATCATGAGCATCATAAAGACATAAATAGCTCCAAATGCTTCCATAATATTCCTATAGAAACTAGCTATCAACAATCCAAGTGAGGATGAAAAGAAAGCTGTACTAATTAATAGGGCTAATAATAATAAATAGTCTGGTTTAAACCTCATGATCGGAAGAAGAACAATAAAGCTTGATACGATACTAGTCACCATGATCACGCCTATTTTGCTCAATAAATAGTGCCAGACAGGAGATGGTGTCAGCGCGTAAGCTTTTATGACCCCTTCTTGTTTATCCAAAAAGATATAAGCCGCTATAATAAACAACCCCATAAGAGCTCCGTTAAATACTAAGACTGACGGCATCATATTTTCTTTATCTGACAGAGACAATGCAGATGTCGTAGAAAGGGGTCTGACATCCTGGCTGTCCATAGTTGTTTCTAGCGTTTCACTTGATTCGACATGGAGTATTTTCAACAAATTTTTAAATTTATCTGATTCATAGCCTTGCAAGTAGTATTGATACGTTAACTTTTGTTCGCTATCCATTGTAATCACCGCAGCCACTTTTCTTTCTTTATCTGCCAGATACTCAGCGTCTTCTCGGCTGTTCAATAGATAAATTTCTTTGTCTTCTGTGGTGTATAAAGAAGCCTGCTTTTCTTTTTTATCAACCTCTATTTTTACAGCTTCAGACTTGCCATCTAAATCTTCAGCGGCTATTGCTTTTAAATAGACCTCACTTGCTTGATTTGGCATATCTAAGTAGAGGTATTCTGATGCTTTATTATTAAAATTATCCGGAACTGCAAATAGGAAGATTACTACTATTAAAACAGCCATAAATAATTCAATGTAAAAGTAAAAACCTCTAGAGGCTATTTTCAACTCCTTTATAAAGCTTGAAAAGAGTTTCATCTTAAATAAGCCCCCTTCCAGTGACCTTGATAAAGATTTCTTCTAGTGTTGCTTCCTTTGTATGCATCGTTTGTATTTCATGGTTTTCAATAATTTTCTGAAGCAACTTTTTGTCTTCTGTAAGCACGGTAGACAACGTTTCTTTGATTACCTTTCCTTTTTCTAAATACTCTATATCTACTAACTTAGCGCCATATTGCAATTTAAGGTTTTTTGGAGAATCGATCAACTTGATTTCTCCGTCAACAATAAACGCTACTCGGTCGCAAAGTTCATCGGCAATAAACATATTATGGGTCGTTAAAAATATCGTAACGCCTTCTTCATTTTTTTGCTTGATGATATCTTTAATATCTGCAGCAATTGCTGGATCAAGACCCGTAGTAGGTTCATCTAAAAACCAAAGATCAGGATTATTTATCATAGAGCGTGCAAATGTAAGTCTGTGTTTCATTCCCTTTGAAAATTCTCCCGCCTTAACATTTTCTTTTCCTTCTAACCCCACAAGCTTCAAAAGCGTCATTGGATCGATTGTGGGAACATCGAATAACTTCCCATAAAATGCCAGATTTTCTTTAGCGGTTAATTTGCTATAGACATTTGACTGTTCAAAACTCATACCTATTTTGTTAAAGCAATCTTTTGAAGGATCCTTTATATCGTAACCCGCAACAGACACCTCGCCCTTTTGCAACTCTAAAAGACCCGTCAGGATATTTTGCGTCGTTGATTTACCTGCACCTGAGGGCCCTAAAAAGCCAAACACCTCACCTTTTGCAACTTCAAAACTAACATCTTTCACTTGATACTTGCCGTCATTATTGTATGAATGATATAAATTTTTAACACTGATCATAGAAAACAGTCCTCTCATTAAAAGATTAGTTTGATTTGTAGAAGCTCGACTTAAGGATAGTTATATAACTTAAAAATTCTTTTTCAATGAACCGATAATCAAATTCCCTCTGGCCTTTTTGTATTTCTAGTCTAACTTCATCGCTATATTTTTCTAAGGTCCATCTGATGATATCGATTGCTTTTTTCACATCTACATCTTCTTTAAAAAGAGCATAATCAACATTTTTGGTATAGATTTCACTATAAAGTTCTAACGGAAAATCAGGGTTTATACGCATGATTTCATCAGCTGTTTTCTCTTTAAATACGATCAGGGAAAAGTCGGTTAGATAGGGATATTTTTGAAATACTTTAAGTTTGATCAATGCTATTTCTTTTAATCGTAAGATGATATCTTTTTGCTCCCAATCTAATCCCTCAATGATACTTTCCATAATGACTTTGATCACAAAATATTCTAAGTAGTTATATAATTTTTCTTTATTGCCAAAATAATGAAACAATAGCCCCTTAGATATAGCTGCATCTTCGACGATCGTATTCGTTGAAGCTTTTTGGAATGTATTTACACTAAATTCTTTCATCGCACTGTTAATGATTCGTTCCTTTTTTTCAGGGTCTACATTTATTAATAATTCTTCCATTTCTTTATCCCTTCTTTGATAATCATTTTTTGACTACTTCGGTCAATTCGATTATAACTTATTTTGACTAAATTGGTCAAAATATTTCACTAACTAGAGCACATAAAGTTAAAAAATTTGTAGTTTAAAGGCAACTACCCACCTCTTTTTTTATGAACTGGATCTGCATCATATTCTTCAATCAAGATAAGTTTTTTTGTGGCCTCAGGACTTCTTCAACTAAAAAGTAAGCGTTTCATGTTACACTGTGACTAGATTTTGATTATAAATATACTTTGAGAAAGGAAGACAGCAATGACAATGAAAGATGTACAATTAAATTCACACTATCAACTTTTGATTAATGGAGAATGGACTTCTGGTACCGGAGATAAAAAAATAACTGCCTATAATCCAGCTAATGGAGAAAAATTGGCAGATATTGTAAATGCTACTAATGAAGATGTTGATGCTGCAGTTGCAGCAGCTCAGGAAGCATTTAAAACCTGGTCTCACACTTCTGTTAAAGAACGTTCTGCATTACTCCTTGAGATTGCCGATCGGATCGAAGCAGAAGCTGATCGCTTTGCTATGATCGAAACACTAGACAACGGGAAACCAATCCGGGAAACGGCTGGGGCAGACATTCCTTTAGCCATTGATCATTTCCGTTATTTTGCTGGCGTTATCCGTAGTGAAGAAGACACTGTCAAAATGATCAACGATAATACGATGTCAATCATTATACGCGAGCCACTTGGGGTCATCGGACAAATTGTTCCATGGAACTTCCCATTCCTAATGGCGGCTTGGAAGCTTGCTCCAGTAATCGCAGCGGGTGATACATCGGTCATTAAACCTTCCTCTACTACTTCTCTAAGTGTGTTAGAACTAGGAAAAATCTTTAAAGATGTTTTACCACCAGGAGTGATAAACATCATTACTGGAAGTGGTTCTGATACAGGAGAATATTTGCAACACCATAAAGGCTTAGACAAACTGGCCTTTACCGGTTCAACTGAGGTAGGACGTCAAATCGGAATTTCAGCAGCAGAAAATCTGATCCCTGCTACTTTGGAATTAGGTGGTAAATCAGCTAATATCTTCTTTGATGACATGGATATGGATCAAGCGCTTGAAGGTGTGCAGTTAGGCATTTTGTTCAATCAAGGACAAGTCTGCTCTGCCGGTTCTCGTATTTTTGTGCAAGAGTCTGTCTATGATGAATTCATGGAACGCTTGAAAGAGGAGTTTGCTAAAGTTAAAGTCGGCATGCCTTGGGAAGAACATACGATGATGGGTGCTCAAGTCAACGAAAATCAAATCAAAACCATTGAAAAGTATGTCACAATTGGAAAAGAAGAAGGCGCTAAAGTGATCACCGGAGGAAGCCGTTATGATGAGGGTGACTTGTCACAAGGAGCATTCTACAAACCTACACTACTTGAAGTAACAAATGACATGCGCGTAGCACAAGAAGAAATCTTCGGCCCAGTTGGGGCAGTTATTAAATTTAAAGACGCCGATGATGTCATCGCGATGGCTAACAATAACGAATATGGGTTAGCAGGCGGTGTTTGGACAACTAACTTGAATACTGCATTCAAAGTAGCTCGCGGCATTCGTACCGGTCGCGTATGGGTAAATACTTATGCCAGTTTTGAGGCTGGGGCACCATTTGGCGGTTACAAGAATTCAGGTATCGGTCGCGAGACGCATAAAATGATTCTCAACGCTTATACCCAAACCAAAAATATTTATCTAAATTTAAACGAAGGCCGTCAAGGAATGTACTAATAGACAACTGAAAAACACTTGAAGATTCCGATAGTCTGGGTCTTCAAGTGTTTTATTGTATTTAAACAGTAACGATTCGATTAGTTGCGGACGGTCTTTCGTAATGCTACAGTTGCAGTAACTTACACACAACGAGGGAGGAATTTTTGTATGAAAGCAATCGCAATTGAAGCATTTGGTTCAGCCGAGCAATTAAAGGAGGTAGAAATGGCTAAACCTTCGATCAAGGAGCATCAAGTACTGATTGAAGTCCATGCCTTTTCTATCAATGCCATAGATTGGAAAAGACGCAGTGGGAAAATGGGCGGCAAGTTGCCTCTTGTTCTTGGCGGAGATGTCGCAGGAATTATCAGCGAAGTCGGCGCAAAGGTGACCGATTTAAAACCTGGTGATCGTGTTTTTGCAAACGCGGCTAGGACCTATGCTGAATTCACTAAAGCACGAGCTGAAGTTACAGCAAAAATCCCCGACAATCTTTCATTTGAAGAGGCTGCTTCTATTCCTTTGACCGGCCAAACCGCCTGGGAAGCTTTAGTGGAGCAAGGACAATTACAAGCTGGAGAAAAAGTTTTGATCCATGCAGGCGCAGGCGGAGTGGGATCATTAGCGATTCAGATTTCCAAACACTTCAATGCCTATGTAGCAGCAACTGCGAGTGAAAAAAACCAAGAATTTTTAACTTCTTTAGGTGTAGACCGTTTTATTGATTATAGAAATGAAGATTTTGAACACGTACTAACTGATTTTGACTTAGTCCTCGACCCAATTGGCGGAAAAACACAAGAAAAAAGTTTTTCTGTGCTCAAAAAGGGCGGCCGCTTGATTTCTTTAGTTCAAGAACCTGACCAAGAAAAAGCTGCTTCTCTGGGCATCACTGGGACTTATTTTAGTATGGCTCCTACTGGTGAACGTTTGCAAAAATTAGCCCAATTACTAGCTTATGAAGCCATTAAACCGATAGTCACTCAAACATATACCTTCACACAAGAAGACCTTCGAAAGGCACATGAGCAGATTGAGACCGGCCATACTAGAGGGAAAATCGTGATCAAAGTAAACTAACTAATTTTTATAGCCCATTTTAAAAAAAGAACCATCCTTTTTTGTCATTATTATATGACAGAATGAAATGGACCCTGTGTCAAGGACATTTTAAAAAAGAGACCTCATGAAACACTCAATAAAAGCTGCTCCCTGTAATGAACAGGGGGCAGTTTTTTCAGATTCCATTGTCCACGTTCATTGTTGTAATAGTCCATATAATCAGTCACAATTGCTCGAAGTTCTTCCAAATTCCCACAATCTTTATACTCTATTTCATCTTTCAAATGTCCAAAGAACGACTCTTGTGGAGCGTTATCCCAACAGTTCCCTCTTCTGGACATGGATTGCCCTAACTGATTATCAGCCAATTTCTTATGGAATTTAGGGCTGGTGTAATGGACTCCCTGATCTGAATGGATAAAGGCATCTTTATGTAGCGTTGTGCTATGGGCACTCATTAATAAATCAACCGTTGTTAATGAAAGATCAAGTTTTAAACTGTCAGACACATAGTGAGCTAGAATTTCTTTCGTTGTTCCATCTTTTACAGTTGATAAATAACCTATAAACCCGCCGGTTCCAGGTAAATAAGTGATATCTGTTAATAAAACTTTATGGGCTATTCCTTGATCAAACTGACGTTTCAACTTGTTCTCAACAGTGCTGTGTTCTTTGGTGGCTTTTGCCATTCTTTTATAGGGGTTTGCTTTACGAATAGGACAGAAGATATTAAATTTCCTCATCAGGCGCTGTACTTTTTTACGATTGACGGTAATGCCCAGAACGTTTAGGAAGTACATTACGATACTTCGAGAACCTTTCTCGTAACCACGGTAGTTATAAGCTTCTTCAATTTGAGTTCTCCAGACTTGATCTTCCTCATCACGTGCATTTCTACTGTCTAAACTTTTAACATAATTGTAGTAACCTGAACGAGAAACACCCAACGCTTTACAGGCATCTATGAGGGTTCCTGTATAGGAACCCTTGGTTTTCATTTCATGGATCCTTGAAAAGATTCTGCTAATCTTTTCGCTGTTTTCTGGCCTCCTTTCGCTCCATTCTGATTTTTTTAACAAGTCATTTTCTTGTCCTAATAATAGGATTTTGGCCTGTAACTTTTCAATTTGTTGTTCAAGTGTTAATGGTGTTTTTCGAGGTCTGCCTGAACAATCTTGTCGTGTATCTTTCAATGCCAAAACACCATTATCACGGTATCTTTTTCGCCATTTACCAGCGAATGATCTTATCCTACTTTTACCAATCATTTCCGGATCAAATCCAGCTTCAATAAATAGTTGCTTAGCCGTTTTTGAACCCAATGATTCTGAAACAAAGTAGCGTTTAAACTCATCGGAATAAGTAATACTTTTCTCCGATACATTTTTAACGTATGGGTTTGCTTTTAAAATTTGAATTTGTTCTGGTGTAAATGTTAATTTTGACATTTATCCGCTCCTTTCTGCACGAAGTGCAAGTATTAACCTATTCTTCTTTATATCAGTATACAAAAATAGACCCTATAGAGAGCACCTTTTTTTGGTGTCCATTCTATAGGGTCCATTTTAGAAAGGGATGGTCTTTTTTAATTTCATTATTTTTCTTCTTCTAATAATTCTTCTTCAGAATCATAACCTAAATCATCTAATGTTTCAGCCAACTTATCAGCCGGAATAGTTTGATCTTCAGTTGGTTCTGCCGGTGTACCATGGACATTTCCGTGCTCTGATTCTGGTTCATAGGAATAATCAGCTTCATGTTCCGTATCAGCTTTGTCCATGTAGTCTTCTTTCAAGTCTTGGGCTTTTTCTACGCCCTTTTCTTTCAGGTCGTGACCTTTTTCCATACCAGTATCTTTTGCTTCAGTGAACTTATCTTTTATGTCTGTCCGTAATTCTTTCCCAGACTTCGGTGCAAACAATAATCCAGCTAACGCACCTGCTATAGGTAAAACAATTAATTTCGCTAGTCTCATTCGTTTCATTTTTTCTGGCATTGCATTAGTGACTACCTTTGCGAGCTTCTCATCAGTCTTCTTCTTCGATTTAGCCAACTCATGTGTCCCTGGAAAATAATCTTTAGCCACATCGAACGCGTCATGTGCCTGTTCTTTACTCATATTGATTAATTTTGATGCTTTCATCTTATTCGTGCTCCTTTCAATCTTTATTTCCCTATCTTTCATCTACTTATCGTATAAGTATTTCTATAAACATCATATAACACAAAAGGCATTGTCCAAAACAAAAGGCATTAAAAATAGAAGAAAACGATGCATTCGATTGATTATGCAAAGTCATCTATTGATAACTTTCTGTGTTAAATTTATTTTATAGAACTGAACCTGTTTTTAAAAAAATAAATCAAAAAAATTTCTAGTCAGAACAGAAATGAATCTGTCTTTTTTAGAAATTTTTTTATTTTCTTTTCACATGATAAAAAAAGCATTCAACGCTGCTTATTTAGCTTTTGATCGATAGACTTCTTTACTTAGTTCATATAATTCAATTGCCATTTTCCGTCTATCTTTATGCGAAACAATAGGCGCTGGGTAATCTTTACCAATGATCACACCAAAACTGTCCTGTTCAGCAACTGATAGCTTTGAAGGGTCATGTATTTTTTTATTGTTGATTTCACGTAGTTCAGGAACGTATTGTTTTATATACAAACCATCTTTATCAAAGCGTTCTGACTGTGTAGTAGGATTAAAAACCCTAAAATAAGGAGCGCTATCAGCGCCAGTCGAGGACGCCCACTGCCAACCGCCAATGTTATTAGCACTGTCATAATCAATAAGATGCTCTTGAAAATGACGTTCCCCCCATCTCCAATCGATCAATAAGTCTTTCGTTAGAAAAGAAGCTGTTATCATACGTAAGCGATTATGGATCCAACCGGTTTCTTTCAATTGCCTCATAGTCGCATCAACAATCGGGAAACCCGTTTCACCTTCTTTCCAGCGATCAAAAGCCTCTTCATTATTGTCCCATGAAATATAATCAAACTCAGGGTTGATCGCTTCATTTTTTTGATTAGGATAAGAAGTATAAATCATATTATAAAAGTCTCTCCACGCGAGTTCTTTTATAAATGTTTCTTTGCCTTGAAAACCTTCAGCCTGGCTAACACGATCGTAAACGGTTCGAATTGAAATTTCACCTGTTCTTAAATAGTGAGACAAATGGCTTGTTGCATCTTGAGATGGATAATCTCTTGCTTCATCATATTTCTGTAAGTTATTTTCTACGAATGTATCTAAACATTCTTTCGCAGCAACACTCCCAGTTTGAATAGTTGTCATACGAGGGTGTTTTTCTATAAACGATTCGAACCTTAACTTGTCTTCTTTGAATAAAGAACTAGTAACTATTTTCTTTTCATCAAACTCGACCTTGATCATACTTGGTTTAGAATACTCTTTCCATTTATTAAAGTAAGGTGTAAAAACCTTGTAAGAAGTCTGGGTATTTGTTTTTACTTCATGAGCCGAATGGAGATAATGATCATGAAAAGCATGGGTCCTAATACCAAGGTCATATAAAATACTATCCGCCAGTATATCTCGTTTCAATCCATAACCATTTTCGTCCCTATTTACATATATATCCGTCCACTCTGGAAATTTTTTCTTTAGTTTCGTGAAACAATCTGTTAGATTCCCAAATGACAAATGAAGTGTCGCGCCACGATCGTCTAGTGTTTTTCTAAATGTTTCTACACTTTTAAAAAAAGCAGCCTCATTTTTAGAGGTCTCATTTAACAATTGTTCTGAGTTAACATGAAATAATAAAATCAATGAATCAGCTTCCTCTAATGCATGTTTAAGTGCAGTATTATCTTCCACTCTCAAATCTCTTCTAAACCACATGACTGCTACCAATTTATCTCCCCCAAATGATTAAAATCAATTGTTCTAAAATCTGTACGTTCTCATAGTAAGTTTACTTAATAACTAACTTAAATCCATTACTTCTGAAAAATGATAGTCAAATCTATCATACTCACTTAATAAAATCAAAAGCTAAGAAACGGGCTTTAAAAGTTATTCTAGATGATAAACGAAAAAAACATCAGATAAACGTCCTATCTTAAATAAAAAAGTTATCCTCCTTAAAGGGCTTTTTTTGATGAAATAAATACTTGGAACAGATAAACTACTTGAAATTAAAATTCCTAAAAGTTGTTTCCCATCAAAAAAACTCCTTTAGCTATGGATCATCAACCTTGTCTAGATCCATAGCTTTTTTAGCAAAGATCGTTATCAAAATATATTCGATGCAAAAAGGAGGGTTGCATTATGTCACCCCTCCTTTTTTATTGAATATTATACTATTAACTCATTAAGTCTTTTATTTAACTTGTCATCACTAGCATACATATATAATCCATGGACACCACGTTTCATCAATACATTAATCGAATTTAAAATGATTTCTTCTTTCACTTTTTCAAATTCATGAAGTTCTAAATCAGCTCTTTTTCTAAAAGCTTCTGTGTCCTTATATTTTGATGTGTCAATTTTTAATCTGCCTGTTTTTTCATCATAAGAAATTGATGGGCCTAGTATCACTCCTACATAGTTCAAATCAAATCCTTGAATTGTATAAATTGATCCAACTTCATTGATCGTATCTTTGTGTTCAGCCCACGTATCTTTGTAGCCTGTTCTATTCCATGGTAACCTAAAAGTACCTTCTTCTATAAAGTAATCTTCCCCATCTTTTTTATGGATATAGTCAAATGTAGAGACTATCCTTGAGAGTCCTACTTCTTTACTTTTTTGCTGAATAGCTTGATACATCTCTTCTGCATCACTAAAGAACTTCAATTCAAAGGAAGAATCACTGGTATTTTTGATTTCAGGGATAGGAAGAATCTTCTTATTGACAAAAGCATCCATCCAATCAATTATTTCATCATCCGCTTGTATCCTAAACTGCGTTGTAAGTTCAAATGTATCACTTTGATAATTATTTTTTATTTGTTTTATTTTTTCTTCATTCCAATAACTTTTTATCTTTAAAACCTGTTTACTATCATAAACGACAACTGTAACTTTGCTTCTTTTAATTATCTCATCTAATTGATTTTCATAACTAAAGTTATTATAATTATCCTCTTTTGATAACAATAGATGTGCTTCATCCACAAAAACAATATCTGCTTCTTCAATACTTCCTTTATCAATTTTATTGATAAAGGAAGTTGGCTTTAAAAAGTTTTTCTTTTTTAAATTTGGTAAGCTTTCAGATATCTTTTCATATGTTTTTTTCATTTCTGAATGATTGATCAATAAATAATTTTTAGATTTATAAAATGTTGAGTCTTTTTCGGTTGCAAGGTCCTGTAATGTATTAAAGGTTGAACTCAATACAACACTTTTACCTGTACCAGCATCTCCTTCAACAAAATAAACAAACTTTGTGTTATCATTGATATGTTTTTCGCAAATATTGATGATCCGTTCTTTTAATTCTAATTGCTCTTCTGAAAGTTCTTTATAAGGAGATAGTTTAAATACATCTTTATTTTTTAATGTTTCAATATCATCGTTGACCAACTGTTCTTCTTTTAATACCGACCATAACTCTTGAAAGATTTCATTATTGTAATAGCTCTTTTGGTAGTAATCATGCACACGATTACTGGCTGTTTGGCTTTTATTCTGTAAACTAAATTTGCCATCCGCAATAAAATAATTAATTAAATTTGTTTCTATATTATATGTAGCCGATTGATTAAACTTTTTATGCCCAACAATTAAGATTTCTTCTAACTGTTTTCTAGATGAATTTTTGTAATGTTCCTGCATTCTTCTTTTTGCATGAACGGTTTGACCAATATAAGCAATCTGTTTATTTGAATTTTTTTTATATAATATGTATACGATTGGGAAATTTTTAAAATCGCCTAGCTGAATTTTTTCAATTCCTTCTTCGTTAAAAGAAAATATTTCACTTTCAAGTATATCTCCCATTGTCTCACCTATTATTCTTTCTTTTTAAGTACGTTAGTAATAGTATTATATTATCACACAATTTTTAACTGCGTAGTATAAATAAAGAACAATAAGTTATTTAAAAAGGAGTTCATTATGGATAAAGATATTATTGATAGTGTAAAGAATTTTAGAGAAAATAGAAATTGGAGTCAATTCCATAATCCAAAGGATCTCGCTATTTCCATTTCTCTTGAAGCATCAGAACTACTTGAAAACTTCCAATGGAGCGGAAAAGACCTTCATGCCGAAAAGAAAAGACAACAAATTAAAGAAGAGTTGGCAGATGTACTTATCTATTCTATTATGATGGCAGATACGATGGATTTTGAATTATCAGAAATCATTTCAGAAAAATTAAAAATTAATAACCAAAAGTATCCAGTAGAGAAAGCCTTTGGAAAAAAAGATAAGTATACTGAATTATAAAAAGTAAGAAACGCTTTATGCTTGTATGATTCAAGATATTATTTGACTAAAGCCATTGTCCAAATCACTAGTATTTCCCAAGGTTCATAATATTAATAATCAAATAAATTGAGTCAAAAAAATAAAAAAGGTTATATTTCTCACTAGAATACTAAGTACTTAAATAAAAAATTGGCTAGTGTGAGTACGTTTAAATACCGTATCCATACTAGCCAATCAGCAGTTTAATATAAGAATCTAATTTCTGAAGGTACCGAAATTTTCAGTTTCAGTCTATCTGTATTTTAATAGCAAATGATTTATTTAGGTGTAGTTAGAGAATAACTCTTCTAGCCAAGAATTTTTTCAATCGTAGAGTACATTTCTACTGATATCTGTCAATCCATCGATTTGATTGCAAAATCAGATATTATTACAGTTCTCCAGTGATAAACTGAGCTTTTCCGTATCCAAATGACCAATCTTCATCATTATTTTCTACAATAGAAATAAGAACATCCTTAGGATCGATTTCATTTCTTTCTTTAAGTTTATCAGTTACAAGTTGATAAAATCTCAACTTGCTTTCTTTTGTTCTCTTACGGCTGACAACAGTAATAGCTATCGCGTTTTTTGTTCTTGTAAATCCTAAACCAGTATCCCCTAGGATCATTTCATTTTCTTTATGTTGATTGACAATTTGATATCGATCCCCAGCTGGAACCTCAAAAGCTTCAACAACAGCTTCATGTAAATTGTCTAATAATGATTTTAATTCAGCTGCTTCTTTAAAATCAAATAAATCGATTTTTATTAATGGCATATTTTTATCTCCTTTATTAATATTCGTTATGTTTATACACTTTAGTGCCACATTACTCTAAAAAACAAACAAGTACAAGTAACTTAATGGTTATTTGCTCGTCATGTTCTAGGCTAGTTATGTTTAATAGACTTACAATAGTCGCCTATTCACATATTTATAAAAAAAACGATAATTATTTTTAAAACATTTGATAACTATTATTTATTCTCTGTATATGACTTATTATTTGAAGTACGCTAAACAGATATTTCCGTTCAAATTGATTTTTTTATTCATTAAATTCATTATTAGATTAAACTATTATCATACTAATTTTTGTTTTTTTCATTTTTTAAAATAAGATTTATAAATATTTTATACACTTCTTCTTCAGTTTTAAGCGTATAGATCACCTCAGTACTTGCTGCTACTACTTGTATTGTTAAAATTTTTTCTATAATAATTTTTCCATCCGTATACATTTTATTGCTTCTTTATCTATATTAATTAAATAAAATCATTACCAAAAACAAGTGTTTTTGGTAATGATTTTACAGAAGATACTACAGTCAAAACCCTTAAGTTTTGACTGTGATGTCCTGATTTAAGTACCTTATGAGGTAAGGGGAAATGCTGATTGTTCGATAGTTATATATAGTCAATTCATATATTTTTATAGATTGTTCCGTTAAACCTTCCGTGGGTATATATAGTTAAAATATACCATTGTTATACTTATATATATTAGCCTGAATAATTCATACTTTTTCTAAAACGCTCTGGAAAAACTGTTCTAACGCTAGTTTGAGTTAATTTTCTCAGCACCCTTTGGGTGTGCAAAAAGAACCCCAATCTGCTATGGTTAAAGCGACTAAACCTAACCAAAGAAAGGGGTTCTCTCTATGGCAACTTTACATGAAAATCGTTTGCTTTTCAATTCAAACATTACGGTATCTCACTCTGGGGGTAATTTATCCTCAGATTCCGGATTGATATTAGTTAAGGAATTCATGCACACCATTAATTTCTCTAACATTTTGAAACAAACCCTCACTATTAACGATGATCGACTTTACTATAACCATGCTAATCATTCAATTATTGAACAAATCCTTTTTCAATTGATTGCTGGATATCAAACGGATTCTTCGGCTGACGTTTTATCAAAAGATCCCATTTTCCAGAGTCTATTAGCTAAAGAGCAACTCGCTTCACAACCGTCTATTTCTCGTTTATGGGATCGGTTAAGTCAAGAAAACATTTCCCAATTACAAGAAGTCAATCAAATCCTGATTGATAAAGTTCGTACTGCTCGTAATACAACTGAAATGATTTTTGATCTAGACTCAACACATTCGGATACCTTTGGCAATCAGGAGAAGTCGAATTATAATGCCCATTACCAAACGAATGGCTATCATCCACTTGTTGCCTTTGAAGGTCTGACTGGCGACTTTTTGAAAGCAGAACTTCGTTCTGGTAATGTGTACACATCCAATGGTGTTGCAGATTTTGTCCGACCACTTTTTGACCATTACCAAGAAACCGTACCTGTAAGTTCCATTCTAGTGCGTGCAGATAGTGGTTTTGCAACTCCTGAATTATATGAACTGTGTGAAAAACGTCAAAATTTTTATATTGTTCGATTGAAATCGAATCGCAACTTAGGAAAAATCGCTGAGCAATTTGTATCTATAAATGATCAGCAGGATTGGGATAAAAAAGAAGTTCACTACGCTTCTACACTCTATCAAGCGAAGAGCTGGACACATCCACGAAGAATTTGTATTAAATCTACGCGCGAAGCAACCGAATTGATTGCTCGACATGAATTTATCATAACCAATTTATCAGAGAACCTTTCTGCAGAAGCGGTCTTTCAAACCTATTCTAAAAGAGGCACCATGGAAAATTATATTAAAGAGGCCAAAAATGGATTTTATTTCGATAAAACCAACAGTCCTCGTTTTTTAGAAAATCATGCACGTATGATGGTGAGTGTACTAGCTTACAACATCGTCAATTTTATGCGTACTCTTTGTTTTACGAAAGAAACCAAAGGTTTTCAAGTTTCAACTATTCGTTTGCTCTTATTTAAAGTAGCGGGTAAACTTGTTCATTCTGGACGAAAAACCTTTTTAAAACTCAGTTCCTATCACGTTTACCATGAACTTTTCCATAAAATTTTGCGGAATATTCAGCATTTCAAATGGCAGTAACACTCACACCTAATGGAATAGTTTAAAAAAAAAGGCTAATTTCAAGGGGTTAGTATGCCTAAAAATCTTAATTTTCTGACAAAAAAATGAGTGACTTGGAAATTTGAAGTAAAATAAGTAAACCTAACAAACTAATGACCTGAAAGAAGTGAAAAATGCACCAATTATTATTTTTTTTAAAAGTATGAATCATTCAGGATTAGATATCTCATATTCTTTCTCGAAAATGGAATAATATGACTCTAACTTCCATTTCTGATATAATAGACCAGTCATGCTATTTCTCAGAGAAACTATATACTTGTTCGGATCAGGTCGATTTTTGAAAGATAGTCAGACTCTTGTATGCTAAACCAACCTAATCCGAAACACATTTACAAAAATCAAATGCATGTATAACATGCCGAGGGAGAACAACTTGTTATTTAATGAATTAGAATTAAACCAACACCTATTGCACGCACTGAAAGAAGCAGGCTATACGAAAGCAACGCCTATCCAAGAGGATGCCATTCCGCATCTGATGAACAACAAAGACTTGTTGGGTTGTGCCCAGACTGGTACTGGTAAGACAGCTGCCTTTGCCTTACCCATTCTTCAAAATATTATGGAAGAAAAAACAGTTGGAAAAGGTGCCATCAAAGCCTTAATCCTTGCTCCTACCCGTGAACTTGCCATACAAATCGGTGAAAGTTTCCAAATATACGCTAAATACCTTCCATTGAATATCCAAGTAATTTTTGGTGGCGTTTCCCAGAATCCTCAGACAGCCACGCTGAAACGCGGAACGGATATCCTAGTCGCGACGCCAGGCAGACTATTGGACCTTATCAGACAAGGATTTGTCAAGCTGAACCAGGTTGATTTCTTCGTCTTGGATGAAGCCGATATGATGTTGGATATGGGGATGCTACGTGATGTACGCCATATTATCCGCGAATTGCCTAAGAAACGTCAGAGCATGTTCTTTTCAGCAACGATGCCGAAAGAAATCGAAAAACTTGCAGGAACCATTTTATCAAACCCGGTAAAAGTGGTGGTCAATCCGGTTTCATCAACTGTTGAAGTCATCCAACAGAGCGTTTATCACGTAGCCAAGACCGACAAAACTAACCTACTTATCTATCTTTTGAAGAATAAGCAGGTTGAGCGCTCTCTAGTCTTCTCCAGAACCAAGCATGGCGCCAACAAAATCGTCAAAAAACTTTTGCAAGCGGGTTTCTCCGCCGAAGCGATTCACGGCAACAAGTCCCAGAATGCGCGTCAGCAAGCTTTAGAAAACTTCAAGACCATGAAAACTAGCGTTCTCGTAGCGACAGATATCGCAGCCCGTGGTATCGATGTGCCTGAGCTTTCGCAAGTTATCCAATTTGACTTGCCTGAAGTTCCAGAAACCTACGTTCACCGTATCGGCCGTACAGGACGCGCAGGGCTAAGCGGAAAAGCTATCTCTTTCTGTGATGAAACAGAATCAGACTTGTTGCGCGACATTGAAAAACTTAGTAAGAGGAAAGTTCCAGTCATAAAAGACCATCCTTATCTGTTGAAAGAAGGCACTCAAGCACCAACACAGCAGGCGAGAAAAACAGTTTCCACGCGTAATAATGGAACACAATCAAAAAAGAAACAAGGTCGAAGAGGCGGTCAAAAAGCTGCACAAAGGCCTCGTGTACAAACGCAAAAAACACGTAAAGTAACTGGTTGAAAAAGCCACCCACTTGTACATCGGTAATGACTTAGTTGAAGTAGAGGAAATCATCAATTTACAATCAAAGAACATACAAATAAAATACACTCCCACTACTGAACCATTTGTTCAGTAGTGGGAGTGTATTTATTTGGAAAGTTTTTTTCTCCAGCTTCTTAATTTGTCTATGGAATCATATTTTTGGCGATCAAATTTTAACTGAATCAGTTGTCGATCGGTTTATTCATCATTCGCATCCCCTAATGGTAATTCACTGTTTAAAGAATTGAAAGCTTTAACTATTTTCTCAATAGTGAACCCATAATTTTCAATAATTGTTTCACCAGGAGCACTTGCTCCAAAGGTGTCGATTCCGTATGCCAGACCGTCTAAACCAACATAACGTTCCCAGCCGAATGTAGCACCCATCTCGATTGACATTCTGGTACGCACTTCAGAAGGAAGAACGCTTTCTTTATAAACGTCTTCTTGTTTTTCGAATAAATCAAAGCTTGGCATTGAAACAACGGAAACATCTTTTCCCTGTTTTTTAAGTTCTTCTTGAGCCTTTAAAGCCAAATGAACTTCTGAACCAGTCGCAATCAAAATCCCTTCAGGTTTTTTGCCTTCTTGAGAAGACAATATATAAGCTCCCTTTTGAACAGAAGATTGTGCCAATTTCTCTGTATTCTGCAATATTGGCAAGTTTTGACGTGTTAATACTAAAACAGTTGGATGATCATTAGAAGTCAATGCTAATTTCCAAGCAGCTACTACTTCATTTCCATCAGCTGGACGGATAACCGATAAGTTCGGCATGCCTCTCAAACTAGACAACTGTTCAACCGGCTCATGAGTTGGCCCATCTTCTCCTACAGCCACTGAATCATGTGTAAAGACATACGTTACTGGCAAGTTAGAAATGGCTGCAAGACGAATAGCTGCTCTCAAGTAGTCTGTAAAGACAAAGAATGTCCCAACATAGGTTTTTGATCCCCCATGCAGAGCAATACCATTTGCCGCTGCCGTCATTGCAAATTCTCGCACGCCATACCAGATATTACGTCCTTCGTATTGACCAGGCTGAAAGTCTTTTTCTCCGTCAATCATTGTATTATTAGACGAGGATAAATCAGCTGATCCACCCCACAAATTAGGAACATTTTTAGCAATCATATTTAATATTTGACTGCTTGTTTTCCGAGAAGCAGCTGATTGATCTGATACATTAAAAATTGGTAGTTCACTATCCCAGCCAACTGGCAGTTTACCAGATAATGCTAATTCAAATTGGTTTGCTAGATTTATATGTTCTTTTTGGTATTTCCCTAAAGTTTCTTCCCATTCTTTTTCGGCTTTTTCACCTGTTTCTTGCATAGTTTGTTGGAAACGTTCAGCAACTTCAGCTGGAACAAAGAAATCTTTGTATTCCCAACCATAAGCTTTCTTAGCAGCTTTGATTCCTTCGGTTCCTAGTGGGGCTCCATGAACTTTATTCGTCCCTTCATCTGGAGCACCAAAACCAATAACTGTTTTTACTTCAATTAATGTAGGTTGGCGAGTATTTTTTTTTGCTTTTTCAATAGCCTGATTGATTTCATCCAAATTATTGCCATCTTTAACTAGAATATGTTCCCAATCATAAGCCTCGAATCGTTTGCCTACATTCTCTGTGAAAGCTTTAGAAGTAGGTCCATCTAAAGAGATATCATTTGAATCATATAAGACAATCAGCTTGCTAAGTTTCAAATGGCCAGCCAAACTAGCCGACTCTGCAGAAACACCTTCCATCAAGTCTCCATCACCGCAAAGTGCGTAGGTATAATGATCAATAACTTTATGACCTGGTTTATTGTATGTTGCTGCAAGATGAGCTTCTGCCATTGCCATTCCGACACTATTTGCAATTCCTTGGCCAAGAGGACCAGTTGTAGCTTCCACTCCGTCGGTATTGTGAACTTCTGGGTGGCCAGGTGTCTTACTTCCCCATTGACGGAATTGTTTCAGGTCATTTATTGATACATTATAACCTGACAAATGCAGCATGCTGTAAAGAAGCATAGAACCGTGGCCAGCCGATAAAACAAAACGATCACGGTCAGCCCATTGTGAATTTTTAGGATTCGCTTTTAAATGCTTAGTCCATAATACATATGTCATAGGAGCTGCACCCATAGGCAAACCGGGATGTCCAGAATTAGCCTTTTGAATTGCTTCTATACTCAATGTACGAATTGTATCTATTGCTAGTTGATCTGTTTTATCGAACAAATTAATCATCCTTTCGTTTCCTAAATCTCATAATTTCCACAAACTAATTGCTAATAAAAAGAAACACAGCGTAAAATGAAGCGAAATAAATATCGCTTCATCCTACTTTATTTTCCTAAAGTATAATCTTACTTATTTTAGTTTACTTCAACAGTTTTTTTTCTTTCTTTGCTCGTTAAAGTTAGCCCAATCATGATGGCTAAAACAGCAAATATTCCAGCGACTACAAGCGTTTTCCCTCCCATTTTTCCTAGTACTCCTAAGAATAAACCTGAAATTGCAAAGTCAGTATCAGAGAAAGTAGATCCTGCAAAACCTAAATCTCCTAGCACAGGGAGTAATAACATAGGTAAGAAACTAATTAGCATACCTTGAATGAATGAACCTAGTACAGCACCTCTCAAGCCTCCTGAAGCATTTCCTATTACACCTGCTGTTGCGCCACAGAAGAAATGAGGAACTACACCTGGCAAAATGATAACTCCACCTGTAAAGATCATAATGATCATACTTAATATACCACCAAGGAAACTTGAAAAGAATCCAATCAATACTGCGTTGGGCGCATAAGGAAAAATGACTGGGCAATCCAATGCTGGTTTAGCATTTGGAACTAATTTTTCTGAGATTCCTTTAAATGCAGGTACTATTTCTGCTAATATCAAGCGAACACCAGCTAGGATAACGAAAACTCCTGCAGCAAATGATCCTGCTTGTTGTAAAGCAAAAATTATATGATTTGTACCACCACTCAAGTTCTCACGAATATAAGCCCCACCTGTAAATATAGCAACAATCACATAAATAAAAGCCATAGTAATAGCAATACTAACTGTAGAATCTCTTAAGAATCCTAATCCTTTAGGAAAGTTAATATCTTCAGTAGATTTTTCTTTATTACCGAACACTTTTCCAACATAACCGCTTAATGCATATCCTACTGCACCAAAGTGTCCTAAAGCTACATTATCATTACCTGTCAGTTGTCGCATAAATGGCTGTACGATTGCTGGAGATAGTGTCATTACTATACCAACGACTAAACCGCCTAATAAAATTAATGGTCCTGAAGTGAAACCCATTACTGATAAGATTACTGCAACCATACAAGATAAATATAACGTAATATGTCCTGTTAAGAATATATACTTGAACTTTGTAAAACGTGCAATTACAATATTGGAAATCATTCCTGTCAACATAATTAGCGCTGTTACTGTTCCATATTTAGTTAAAGCTAACGCAACAATGGCTTCATTATTAGGAATGATCCCTTGCATATTAAAAGCTACCTGGAACATCTCTCCGAACGGTGCTAGTGCTGATTCAACTACTCCAGCTCCTGCTGTTAGAACTAAAAACCCTACAAAAGTTTTAACTGCACCTTTAACAACATCTGCTGTACTTTTCTTTTGCAATGACGGTTTGTCAAATTAAGTGCAACACCTTTTCCATAAACGCTTCGTATGGTGTTTTCCAGTCCAGGCATTTTCTGGGCCGATTATTAATCAAGGAAAGAGCTTCTTCAACTTCCTCTGTGAGAATGGTATCAAAATTCGTTCGTTTTGGGAAAAACTCCCTGAAAAGGCCATTACTATTTTCATTACTTCCTCTCTGCCAAGCAGCGTACGCATCAGCGAAGTACATTGGAATGTTCAACTCTGATTCAATCACGGTATAACAGGCAAATTCTTTTCCTCTATCCGTTGTAAAGCTTTGAAAGGCTTCTCGTGGATAAAGAGCATGAAGAGTTCGAATGGCTCGCTCCATTGACTTTGCGGAACGATCCGGTATAAGAATGGCTTTATACCAACGGGTTTGACGTTCTACAAAGGTGGCAACACAGCCCTTCGCTTGACCACGACCTGAGACAACAGTATCCAACTCCCAATGACCAAAAGTCGTGCGTTTTCTGATTTCTTTTGGCCGTTTGGAAATCGGTGTGCCGACAACAAATCGACCTCTTGTTTCCTTTGGTTTTTGACGCTTCCCTTTCTGACGCAAGACCGTCAAAGGCACGTCAAGCAAACCGGCATAAATCCAGCGGTAAATGGTTTTGAAGGTCAAGGATCCTTGAAGTAAACGGCCACTAATTTGTTCTGGAGACCACGTTTGATCCAACTTTTCTTGGATAACTATTTTTAGCGAGGCTGTTAGTTTAGAATGAGCCCCGCAGGCAGCTTTCCTTTGATTATAAGATGTTTGAGCTTTTTCCGCTTGGTAGTTTGGGTTTCGTTGGCATTCTCTAGAAACGGACGAGGGAGAGCGATTTAGCTTTTTCGCAATTGTACGAATGGACATCTTAAGTTCAAGATAGACTTCTATTTTGGAACGTTCGGTTATGGTAAAATGAGTGTAGCTCATGACAACTCCTCCAATCGAATGGTAGTGTGGTAACTTCATTCTATACGAGGACGTCATGGGTTTCTTTTATTTCGTCTTGGGTGTTGCACTTAATATTACAATTCATCCAATACTAAACCTAATATAGCAATCAAAGCAACCAACAAAGCAGGTGTACTAGCTATATCTATAATTAACTTAAGTGCTCCATCCATATTAAACACTCCCTTTTCTTATTAATTCAAGTTAAATCAAGCCTTTATCCTTACAAGCTTGTTTTACCTTCTCACGTAATTCATTCATATCAATGATACTCTTAAGAACTCTTACATCTCCTAGATCTTTAGCAGCATCTTCTAAATCTGCTCCCACAAACCAGACGTCTGCAAGACCGAAAGCAGTAGATCCCATATCGTAATGTTCTACCTCTACTTGTGAGCTATCAATCTTTAACTCTTTTAATACAGTTTCAATATTCATTTCCAACATAAAACTAGAACCCAGTCCTGAACCACATGCTGTAGCAAATTTAATCATTTTAATTTACCTCCTGTTTTTCTTTTATTATTGTTAAAACTTCTTGTTTTGTTTTTGCTGCTTTTAACGCTTTTAATCTGTCCCCATCACTAAGAATTTTTGTTAATTGTGACAAAGCTTTTAAATGAGACTTATTATCTATTGCTGCTAACGTGATAATCATATCCACTGCATGGTTTGGTTCATCTAGCAAGCATACTGATCTATCTAACTTTAAGAATGTCATCCCTAATTGGTTTACACCAGTTTCAGGACGAGCATGCGGGATAGCAATTCCTTGTCCCAAATCTATATATGCTCCATGTTCGCGAATACTATCAATAATCGCGTCGGTATAACTTTCCTCAATATATTTTTTCTTTATTAACGGTCTACTGCTCAATTTAATTGCTGACTCCCAAGAGAGACCTTCAGCTGAACTAAACTGAATCATATCTTCTGTAATTAGATCTTCTAACATTGGCAATTCATCCCTTTCCTGTTCATGCTGAGTTATTATTCTTTTCGATAAATCTTTATACAATTTTTCTTCGTCAATTAAAATAGCATGTTTTTTAATTATTTTCATCAGATCCTGCACATTAAATGTTGACAAGCCAGTAAGCTTGAAATCATTCATCACATTTTGCAAGAGATAATTTTTAGTTGTTTGATTCATGATTGGTTTTACAATATATAATTTTTTATCTGTTCGAATATAAACGGTTGAAAAAATCATATCGTAGGATTCCTCAGATAAATTTTTCAATTCGTTTACAGAATGCTCACCTAACCAATGAATTTGAGGAAACAACTGTTTCAATTCTGATATTAAGATCAATGAAGAACTAATACCATTTGGGCAAATAACTATAGCATGATAAGTTTTAGTTTTTTTTATTTCTCGTTTAAACTGTCCGCCAAAATGGATAGTAAAGTACGCAATTTCTTCATCTGGTATTTCTTCCATTTTCAGCATTTTTTGAAGTGGCACCAGTGCTTGTTTTACAAAAACAAATAGTTCTTTATGTTCTCTTTTTATTTGATTAACCATAGAGTTTTCTAATTTCATTCCAAATAACAAACGATAAAAAGTAGGAACAACATGCATATATAGTGATTCTCGTAGTGCTTCCTTATCTTCAAACTCTATCATAGCTACTTGTTCCATTGTATTAATAATATCTTCTGTTAATTGATAAAATTTTTCATCTTTATAAAGAGAAGTATTTCCTTCGGCTATTCCTAAAAGTAATCTTGTTATAAATCCGACCTCATCTTCAGAGTAAGGAAGATGAAAAAATTGTGATAAAATTTTGCTACTGATTTGATTCATGCTACTATTTTGCAAAACTTCTTTTTCTTCTTGTGTAAAAGAAGACTTCACTCTTTTTTGTCTTAAATAAATAAAATAAATTAGCCCTACGACATCTCTTAATCGATCCTCTACTAATTTTATTTGCAACTCTCCAGCTAGATTTTCAATCATCTTCTGTAGTTGATCTAATTTAAGTTCTTCGTTCCAACTTTTTGCTATATAATTTAAAGCCCACGGACCTATAGCCGTTTGTAATATAGAAGATATACAATAGGCAGCCATCCTTCGTTTGTCTAATTCTTCACCTTCTAAATAATATCCATTACTTCGTGTATACTTTAAATAAATATTATATTGACTGCATTTTGTTCTAAGTTTATTTATATCACTTAGTGTTGTATTTTTGCTTACTTGAAGTAATTCTTGGTAGTGATAATTAGAGATATTTTCTTTTCTAATAAAAGTATATAAGTAAATCAGATGCTGTCGTTCATCCTCCTGTAGAAAAATTTGACTATTCTTTAATTTAGCTTGTATTTCTATTTTTTGGATAATCAAACTTTCAGGTACTTGGTACTCTCCATCTTTGATAGCTATTTTTAAAAACCCTAATTTTTCCAGTGTATCATTTAACTCATGAATGTCACTCTCCAAACTTTTAACTGATTGATTAAGAAAAACACTTAATTTCCATATATCTAAATGAGGCATCTGAATCATATGATTCAGTAAGGCTAATAACCGGTTATCAAACATACTTTACCTCCTTACAAATTAACTATACTATGAAAACGTTCTCTTTATTATAATAATTCAGTCCAGTTTTATTAAATTTCTTCAGAGCTTATTGGGCTGAAGTAAAATAAACCTGGAATTTTATACTAAACCAATAAGGGTGTTTAAAAAACCTTGTCCTTTAAAATGACGAACCATAAGAATTTAATTTCTAGGATCCGTCATTTTAGTAGTTTAAGTTCTTTCAATAATATATTCGTTATAGCCTGAATAATTCATACTTTTTCTAAAACGCTCTGGAAAAGCTGTTATAACGCTAGTTTGAGTTAATTTTCTCAGCACCCTTTGGGTGTGCAAAAAGAACCCCAATCTGCTATGGTTAAAGCGACTAAACATAACCAAAGAAAGGGGTTCTCTCTATGGCAACTTTACATGAAAATCGTTTGCTTTTCAATTCAAACATTACGGTATCTCACTCTGGGGGTAATTTATCCTCAGATTCCGGATTGATATTAGTTAAGGAATTCATGCACACCATTAATTTCTCTAACATTTTGAAACAAACCCTCACTATTAACGATGATCGACTTTACTATAACCATGCTAATCATTCAATTATTGAACAAATCCTTTTTCAATTGATTGCTGGATATCAAACGGATTCTTCGGCTGACGTTTTATCAAAAGATCCCATTTTCCAGAGTCTATTAGCTAAAGAGCAACTCGCTTCACAACCGTCTATTTCTCGTTTATGGGATCGGTTAAGTCAAGAAAACATTTCCCAATTACAAGAAGTCAATCAAATCCTGATTGATAAAGTACGTACTGCTCGTAATACAACTGAAATGATTTTTGATCTAGACTCAACACATTCGGATACCTTTGGCAATCAGGAGAAGTCGAATTATAATGCCCATTACCAAACGAATGGCTATCATCCACTTGTTGCCTTTGAAGGTCTGACTGGCGACTTTTTGAAAGCAGAACTTCGTTCTGGTAATGTGTACACATCCAATGGTGTTGCAGATTTTGTCCGACCACTTTTTGACCATTACCAAGAAACCGTACCTGTAAGTTCTATTCTAGTGCGTGCAGATAGTGGTTTTGCAACTCCTGAATTATATGAACTGTGTGAAAAACGTCAAAATTTTTATATTGTTCGATTGAAATCGAATCGCAACTTAGGAAAAATCGCTGAGCAATTTGTATCTATAAATGACCAGCAGGATTGGGATAAAAAAGAAGTTCACTACGCTTCTACACTCTATCAAGCTAAGAGCTGGACACATCCACGAAGAATTTGTATTAAATCTACGCGCGAAGCAACCGAATTGATTGCTCGACATGAATTTATCATAACCAATTTATCAGAGAACCTTTCTGCAGAAGCGGTCTTTCAAACCTATTCTAAAAGAGGCACCATGGAAAATTACATTAAAGAGGCCAAAAATGGATTTTATTTCGATAAAACCAACAGTCCTCGTTTTTTAGAAAATCATGCACGTATGATGGTGAGTGTACTAGCTTACAACATCGTCAATTTTATGCGTACTCTTTGTTTTACGAAAGAAACCAAAGGTTTTCAAGTTTCAACTATTCGTTTGCTCTTATTTAAAGTAGCGGGTAAACTTGTTCATTCTGGACGAAAAACCTTTTTAAAACTCAGTTCCTATCACGTTTACCATGAACTCTTCCATAAAATCTTGCGGAATATTCAGCATTTCAAATGGCAGTAGCACTCACACCTAATGGAATAGTTTAAAAAAAAAGGCTAATTTCAAGGGGTTAGTATGCCTAAAAATCTTAATTTTCTGACAAAAAAATGAGTGACTTGGAAATTTGAAGTAAAATAAGTAAACCTAACAAACTAATGACCTGAAAGAAGTGAAAAATGCACCAATTATTATTTTTTTTAAAAGTATGAATCATTCAGGTATAGTATAACATTTTAAGTTTTATTAAATAAAACTTACTATCATTTATATTTTCAATCACCCCAGCAATGGAATAAAAACATCGACATATTAAATTATTTAAAGTAATATATTTAGAATCTTATTAAATTAAGGGCTCTTTTAAGAGGAAAAAAGCTTTTTTAGAAGAAACCTTAAGATTGAAACGTGAACAAGGTTTCACTGTTCCTTAAGCCTTAGATGTTCACCTCCTACTCGTCATAGTTAATAACGAATAGAAAGTGAAAAGTGTTTCCTAAGAATAAAAATCACACTTACAAGTTTCCCTTTAAAACATGAAATTGCTTAAAATCGTGTATCAAATAGTAATCGTATCTTGAAATTTGAATAGAATAACTCATAATTGAAAATAGCCAAGGGGGAAATTTTTATGAAAAGAAAACAAATGTGGGATAAGTTTATAAAACAACATTCAGAATATAAGAATAGCCGTTACAGTGCGTGGAGTTATGGAGCACTTGTTGATCAACTAGCAGAATTGACTGTAAAAAATATCAAAACGGCTACAGCTTCTGCTTATGAATTATACGCAGTAGATAACGATCCATTGCCACAAGTAAATGATTTTAATATTATTTTAGGTAGCAATGATGAAGCTGTTTGCATAACTAAAACAACCAAAGTTTCGATTGTTCCGTTTCTCGAAGTTTCTGAAGAGCACGCTTTTAAAGAAGGAGAGGGAGATAGATCATTAGATACATGGAGAAAAGAACATACTGAGTTATTTACACAATGGTATGAAGAAGTACATCTTGAGATTCATGATAATATACCAGTTGTTTGCGAAGAATTTAAAGTAGTTTATAAATAGATATTTTTCATGGATACATGAAATTACATAGAATAGTGTATCTGGAACCTCGTTAAATCAAAGTTATTTTTAGACGATATCCTAATCTACAAAACACCATAATATAATAAAAATCCTTGAATCGATACAAATAAAAATAAAGCTATATTAAGCCAGCCATTTAAATAGAGTCGTTTTGTTATAGGTAATAATAAAAAGAAAGGTATTCCTTTGAAAACAATAGTCTTTAAAAGGTTGATGAGGTTATATGTAAGTAAAATAATCATCATTATTATTACAGTAATGATGTTTAGTTTGAACACGAATGACAACTTTGCTAAATTGGATATTTAAAAGAAAAAAAAGACTAGATAGCTAGTCTTTTTTAGTATATATACATGATATTTAATGAATAATCGATAATTACCTGATTAATTTTGGTGGTCTTACCACTAAGGTTAATATGAAACCCCCGACAGCGAGCATACTTGCGATAAAGAAAGCATGAGTATCCTGGCTCGTTAACCCCAGAATAAACGGTCCCGCTAAAGAGGCCACACCATAAGCCTGATAAATCAAGCCATAGTTCGATCCGAAATAAAACGAACCAAAATAATCACTTGTGATGGCCGGGAACGTGGCTAGAAATCCGCCGAAACTGCTGACTATCAGTGCAAGGATCAAAAAATACACAATAGCGTTATGTGTCCAGAAGCTGAGCGTCAGCATTGAAAAGGCTGTGATGAGGAACAACAAACTAAACACTTTCAGTCTTCCGAAAATATCGGATACAGCCCCCCATCCGATTCGGCCGGATGCATTGGCTACAGCGGCGACCGCTACAGAGTATCCTGCAATTTGAGGCGTGAGACCAACAACTTCCCGCGCGATATCCTGTGCTAGTCCAATGACGATAAGACCGCTTAAACTGCCTAAAAAATAAATGATACATAAAAGATAAAATGTTCTTGTTTTTAACATCAAAGTCGGTTTAAAGTCGATTTCGTTTACCAGAATTGTCGTTCTTCCTTCTGATTGTTGAGGAACACTGAGCATTTGAGCACCGATCAATCCGACGACAGCGTAAACAAATGCCTGTACGAGAAAGGTTTGAGATACACCAATTGTCTGAATCAGATAACTCAAAACAAAGTTGAAAACGAAGCCACCTAATCCGAATGCACCGATAATGATGCCGGTGATCATCCCTTTCTTTTTAGGATACCATTTAAGCGACGTAGATAACGGACAGACATATACCATTCCGACACCTATCCCTCCCAACACGCTATAGCCTAAATACAGCATCGGGAGCGAACGTGCCATCGAGGCGACGATTAATCCCGAACTAAAGAAAAGTATCCCGATCGTTGCGACTTTTCTGGGACCGATTTTATCCTGCAGGCGACCAGAAAAAATTGTAACAAATGCAAAGATAAAGATAATTAATGAATAGGCCGTGTAAACTTCCGTACGTTCCCAACCGTAAGCATCGATTAAAGGCTGATTAAACAGGCTCCAAGTGTAAACACCTCCGATACAGAGCTGCATTAAAACACCACCCAACAGCGCCTGCCATCGTTTTGTCTCAATAGATTTTTCTCGCATTCCCATCTCCCCTTTTTTAGAAGTATAAAGAAAGAAGCCCTAAAAATAAAGAGGATTGAAGAAATTTAAATAATAACATTAACCTGAATAATTCATACTTTTTCTAAAACGCTCTGGAAAAACTGTTCTAACGCTAGTTTGAGTTAATTTTCTCAGCACCCTTTGGGTGTGCAAAAAGAACCCCAATCTGCTATGGTTAAAGCGACTAAACCTAACCAAAGAAAGGGGTTCTCTCTATGGCAACTTTACATGAAAATCGTTTGCTTTTCAATTCAAACATTACGGTATCTCACTCTGGGGGTAATTTATCCTCAGATTCCGGATTGATATTAGTTAAGGAATTCATGCACACCATTAATTTCTCTAACATTTTGAAACAAACCCTCACTATTAACGATGATCGACTTTACTATAACCATGCTAATCATTCAATTATTGAACAAATCCTTTTTCAATTGATTGCTGGATATCAAACGGATTCTTCGGCTGACGTTTTATCAAAAGATCCCATTTTCCAGAGTCTATTAGCTAAAGAGCAACTCGCTTCACAACCGTCTATTTCTCGTTTATGGGATCGGTTAAGTCAAGAAAACATTTCCCAATTACAAGAAGTCAATCAAATCCTGATTGATAAAGTTCGTACTGCTCGTAATACAACTGAAATGATTTTTGATCTAGACTCAACACATTCGGATACCTTTGGCAATCAGGAGAAGTCGAATTATAATGCCCATTACCAAACGAATGGCTATCATCCACTTGTTGCCTTTGAAGGTCTGACTGGCGACTTTTTGAAAGCAGAACTTCGTTCTGGTAATGTGTACACATCCAATGGTGTTGCAGATTTTGTCCGACCACTTTTTGACCATTACCAAGAAACCGTACCTGTAAGTTCCATTCTAGTGCGTGCAGATAGTGGTTTTGCAACTCCTGAATTATATGAACTGTGTGAAAAACGTCAAAATTTTTATATTGTTCGATTGAAATCGAATCGCAACTTAGGAAAAATCGCTGAGCAATTTGTATCTATAAATGATCAGCAGGATTGGGATAAAAAAGAAGTTCACTACGCTTCTACACTCTATCAAGCGAAGAGCTGGACACATCCACGAAGAATTTGTATTAAATCTACGCGCGAAGCAACCGAATTGATTGCTCGACATGAATTTATCATAACCAATTTATCAGAGAACCTTTCTGCAGAAGCGGTCTTTCAAACCTATTCTAAAAGAGGCACCATGGAAAATTATATTAAAGAGGCCAAAAATGGATTTTATTTCGATAAAACCAACAGTCCTCGTTTTTTAGAAAATCATGCACGTATGATGGTGAGTGTACTAGCTTACAACATCGTCAATTTTATGCGTACTCTTTGTTTTACGAAAGAAACCAAAGGTTTTCAAGTTTCAACTATTCGTTTGCTCTTATTTAAAGTAGCGGGTAAACTTGTTCATTCTGGACGAAAAACCTTTTTAAAACTCAGTTCCTATCACGTTTACCATGAACTTTTCCATAAAATTTTGCGGAATATTCAGCATTTCAAATGGCAGTAACACTCACACCTAATGGAATAGTTTAAAAAAAAAGGCTAATTTCAAGGGGTTAGTATGCCTAAAAATCTTAATTTTCTGACAAAAAAATGAGTGACTTGGAAATTTGAAGTAAAATAAGTAAACCTAACAAACTAATGACCTGAAAGAAGTGAAAAATGCACCAATTATTATTTTTTTTAAAAGTATGAATCATTCAGGATTAATTAATGATATTATTTAAATAAATTAGGTGAAATAATTTTGTTTACAACAATACTAGGTGTGGGATCTTATTTTGTACCTTTACTAAACAACGGAATTATTAAATCAGAAATAGTTGCAGAAGCTGCTCAGAGTAAATATACTCATAATCATGGGGCGTATACTTTTTATAAGATAACCAGTTACATGTCATACTCGGCTGCAAAAAAATGGTACCACAAGGTAAACAGATTAAAGGTATATCCAATTTATTAGCAATTGCTGGTGGTATCTATAAAAAATTGGGCTGGTGGATTGATAAAAGTATAGCTAAAATTGGTATTTTCAGGATATCCATAGAGATAACATACATCAATAAATATAGCTTTAGATTTCAATACCTAAGACTAAAATGGTATAACCTACAATTAAGGCAATTATAAAACCCAGTGCTGTAACGATTAACGCAGCTTTTTTGTTAGACGCTAGTAATGGAAAAATTCCATCTCCACTGGTTGCAATGCCTGCTGCAATTAAAGCCGCTACTGGAAAATTTTGGATAGTTATAAAGGCAACCGCAACAGAAATCATCCCGCCACACCCTGGTGTAGCTCCTATGAGGGCAGCAATGATTACCACAACGAAAGCTGATGAAGTCATCCACGCATCAAAAGTCTCTGGTCCTACTAAAATATCAATGACATAATTAGCAATTAATAGTCCAGCAAATACATAAACAATGACAGTAGAAATGTCTAATACGGCATGCAATAAAGTTGTTTTCATATTGTTGTCGCAAGAACACTCACTTCCTTTGTAATTAAACTTATACACAAGATAATAAATAATTGAAAAAATTGTAAATAAAATGGCTACCCAAACTGATAAGTCATCATAACCTGTAATACCACCACCCCATAAAGCCATTATTGATCCAGGTAGCAAAAAAGCACTAAAAGTTAGAATGAAATAAAATCCGACATACTCAACAACTACATATGGTATTGTTGTTGCTTTACTTGCGGGGTAATTTTTTTTGACACTTTTATTTTGGAACTCATACACGTTGGCATTTATTCCAAGCATATCAACTAGATAACCAACAATAATAGCAACAATAGCGCCTACCAAAGTGACTATTAGAAATGCTTTTAGATTTGCGGCAACACTCGCTTCGTCAGAAGCCCCAAGTAATACAAATGATCCTTCTCCTAATGTTGCTATAAATGCAGCAAATAATCCACCAAATGATATTTTTTTATTCTTATATAACGATGAAACCACAATTGTTGCGCCGCACCCTGGTATTATCCCTAACACTGCTCCGATTATAGGATGAGCCCAACTCGGTCCTATTTGATTATTTCCTGAAAGTTTCCCTCTTGACGCGTAAGTAATTAAGGAAACACCGATAATTGAGATAGAAATATAACCACCTATAACACCGGTAGCTTCAAGGTTTTCCAGTATGAAGCTCCATAAATTAAAATCCATAAAATGTTTCGTCCTTTCATTTTTTGTTGGTAACTGATTCAAAAAAATATATATAATAATGATTATTATTGTCAATTAAAACTAATCTGTAAATTTTTTAAATCAATACATGAAATTAGATACAATAGTGTATCTGGAACCTCGTTAAATCAAAGTTTTTTTAGACGATATTTTAATCTACAAAATACTATAATATAATAAAAATCCTTGAATCGATACAAATAAAAAAAATAAAAATGAAGCTATATTAAACCAGCCATTTAATTTGTCGTTTTTTGAAATGATTCTATCTCTTTTAATAATGCAGATAAACTTAGAAGTAACATCATAAAGTGTATTGTTTCATTAGTATTATTTGTAACGAATCCATAAACCGCGAATATAATAATAAGTACTGCTAAAATAGAATTTAGTTTTTTTAACATAAGGCGACATTCTTTCTTTGCCACTGTGTCCCTCTTAATAGCTTAACAAACATGGTTATATAAAAGAAAGCTTATTAAGTAAACAAGAAATTCTTGATTCTATTTAATATATTTATTTATAGAGTTTTTTATTCTTCTAGTTTCTCTTTGGAATTCCAATAAGGTATGACTTACTCTTTTTTCAATCAAAGTAAAAAATCCCCTTTGCCTTTTTGGTAGGGGATTTGTTTACGCTATATTAAAATTTTCAGCAGGACACTATTTTTAAAATTCTGATTTATCAAATTAAGCTAGACAAAATATCTTCACTCATGTAACTCAAAAATACTTCCAATGGCGTTTGATACTTCAATGATTTTCTTGGAATATTATTTCTCTTGTCTGCAACAGAGGAAACAAACGATTGGTCGACTTGATTAAAATCCATTTCTTTTGGCAAGCCATCTTTTCGGAGGAGACCGTTAGAATTTTCGTTTAAAGCGCGTTGTGAAGGTGTTCCAGGATCCGCAAAATAAATGGCGCTATCGTGGCGGTTGCATAATGATTTCCAGTTAGAAAATTCTTTTCCACAATCAAACGTGATAGAGCGGAATAAGTTTCTTGGAATGACTTGAAACCAATGATTCATAGCTGTTTCAATGTCTCTGGCCTTACGTCCATCAGATTTCAAGGTAATAATGACTTTCGACAGACGTTCCACTAACGTTATAATGGCACTTTTATGCTGGACACCTACAATGGTGTCGCCTTCTATATGGCCAAATTCTTTAGTGAATTGAGGGTAATCTTTCACTCTTTCTGCGATATTCCGCTTGAAAGCTTGTTTTCTTCGACGTTCTTTATGACCATTTGGCTTTCTTTTCCTCTTCATTGGGAGTGTGGTTTCATCAAAGATTTTTTCTTTGAATTGGCGGTAAAGGGTACGAACAGAACACTTAATGGACTCTTCCGCCCGACCAATAATGACATCAGGAGTCCAACCTTGAGCGACTTTATCTTTAATGTAGGCCTGTTGTTTCTTTGGGAGAACGATTCTGTGACGCCCGCAACGCCTTTTATTTTCCTTGTACTGTTGGTAATACTCAAGGGCTGTATGGCCTTCTTTTAAGAAGTTGATGACGGTATAAATGGGTGTACGGGTTCGGTTTAAATAGATGGCTATTTTGGCAACTGAGATATTTTTGTGGTAATAAGATTCTATCATCACTAGCTCATCCGTGGTAAGATGTGTGTAGGTCATTCGTGATCACTCCTATGTCTTCTTTTGTCGGAAATACATTTTGAGTGTACCACGAATGGCTTTTTTATTTGTCTAGCTTAATTTTACAATCGGCGTTTTTAGATGGTAATGAAAAAATACCTAATATAATACTTACGAATACAATAATATATAGTTCTTTGTAAGTAATACTAATGTTTGAATTGTTTCTTACAAAGAAATAGTTATATAAAATTAAAAGAAGAAAAAAATTTGCCATAAGGTTCGAAGTTTTTTTAAAAAAAATTTGTATAACATTAAAGTAACTTTGCTTCATATATAACCACCCTCTTAACTATAGAAAAACTTACTTTGTCTCTAGTATTATCTCTTATTTTAATAGAAAAGTAACGCACCCTTTGATTTACAACTAGCAACCATTGGTTTACATTTATCAAAGAAGGACTCTATTATTTAAAAGCAATAGAGTCCTTCTTACATTAAACAAACGATTCTACATAGAATCGTTTATCCATAAACTAATTAAATTAAAGGCTTATACAAAAAGGGAAACAGCTGCTAAAATCAAGCGACTGTTTCCCTTTTTATTGCGCAGATAAAAACTAAAAAACATCCGAATGCGTCCCCGTTCGGATAAAAGAGACAAGCTTTTGAGAAGGGTAAAATTTATAGATCAATAGCCAATCGCTATTGCGTCCAGAAATATGACACTCCCAACAATCGAGATAATCTTTTGTCGGCTCTAAGATATGAGCACGGTATTCTTCTTCCAGTAAGGGCACTTCTTCAACGATCATTTGTATAACCGTTTTGAGTTTTTCAAGATTAGCATTTCGTTTCTTTAGTCGTTTCAGGTCTTTTTTGAATTTGGTTGTCTGCTTCATTTCTAACATACCAACTAATCTCCTAAAGCATCTTTAAAAAGATCGTCAACAGAAGTGTAGCTTTTTCCAGTTCCATTTTTGACCATTTCGTCCGATTCCTTAATTGCTGCAAGGGTTTCGGTATTGAATTTTGCTTGTTTTGGTTGAAATGGCAGACCGTTTTCTGCGATTACTTGCCTGAAAAAGACGTTAATAGCGGTGCTCGTGTCCATACCTAGGTTATTTAAAACGGCTACGGCCTGACTTTTAACGGTTTCGTCAATACGAACTTGTACGACCGCTTTTTTTTGTTTTGTTTCCACTTAAATCGCCTCCTTATTAATCTTAATTATACGCTAGTGTAATGCAATTGTAAATACATTGTAGTGCAATTTGTTTTATGTGAATACATGAAATTGCTTAAAAAGGGTATGAAGAAACTTGTTAAATAAAGAGTTTTCTTTTTATAGTACAGGAAATAAATTTAAGTGCAGCTAGCGATATGTGACACTTTTCCAATGAAAAAATGATCATCAAATACAGATAGTATCTGTTCGTATTTTTTTAAAAAGGAATAATCCTGCTACTTATAACAAACTCAGTTTTTGTAAATTGAAAATTATCTAACAATTTATTAGACTAATGAAATGTACTATTGTAATAATATTAAGAATTTTTTTTAATATACAGCTTTAGTGCTTTTATAGCTAGAATCAAAGTGTATACAGCAAGCAATGATAGGGTGAAGACAAAAGCCATTTGAATTAACGGTAATATATAAAACATTGCTGAATTCACAAATAGAACCTCCTTATCTTTTAATTAAAATACCATAGGTAAAACAAGTATTCTAGCTGAATTCACTCAATTTTTATTGTGACAAACTTACCTTCATTTTAGGATACTTTATTTTAGATAGAATCATGTATCCTAAAATAAGAGTTCTAACACTTTTCATTAAAGTGTTAGAACTCTTATTTCATTAGTTTATACGATTTCCAGCTATATTATAGACGGTTTCTTTATCTCTTTTTCCAATAAAAACGACTTGGATCACTTCAAATTTCCCTTGTTCTTTTCTGAAAATAATGCAAAGTCTTATTTTTTTATTTTTCAGTTTATTATACTGAGCTAAAGCGCCGTTTAACACGTTGGCAACAAATTAAATTTCTTAATTTGACAAATCAGAGCAACAAAGTTAGTTTATTTATTATATTTCTTTTTAAATTGACTAACCGTTTGACCTGTCCAACTTCTAAAAGCCCTATTAAAAACATTGGCATCTGAGTAACCAACCAAAAAGGCAACTTCATCGGTTGACATAGACTCATTTTTCAAATAATTTCGTGCTACCAATTCTCTGGTATGATTTAATTGTTTGATGAATGTAGTCTTTTCTACAGCAAGTCTCCGTTGAAGCGTCCTTGGGCTTACTCCTAAATCTGTTGCGACATCGTCTACTGTATAGGCACCACCCGGAATTAATTCTATTAATTTATTTCTAACCTTAGCAGCATACGAATCATCCGATTCTAACTCGTCTATTCGTTTCTTCAACTCTGGTTCCAGATACTGCCACATTGTATTATTCGCGGTAAGGAACGGCTCTTGCATATCAGCTAGATCAAACGAAAGCTCATTCTTTTCACCAATATGTGGTTTGACTCCAAAATATTGTTCAAATTCATCACCGTACTCATATAGCGAAGATACTTTTTTAGGTACAATATTCATCCCTGTAGCTTTTCTAAGAATCGCTACTATAAGAACTTGTTCGCTTAACACCGTAAATCTGGGAATGGGTGTATGGTAATCATCAAACACGAACGCTAACTCAAGTGTACGGCTATGCTTGACGATAGTTAGTGCAAAAGGACCCATCAGTTGCTTATACGTCGCTAATCGTTCAATGCATTTCATACCGTTTCTGGCACACATCGCTGCAAATAAAGGCGGGACAAATAAAACTAGTTCTTCAACATTACTAAGCTTCAAAATATGTTCGTTAGTCGTTACTGTTTCCATGCTATTCATAAATGAAACATATTGTTCTTTATTAATACTGATACCTTCATCATCAATATTTTCGTATGGAATACCCGCTTTTTTAAAAATACGCTCACCATTGACACCGATACTATCTAGAAAATTTTTATAAGATTGATCTACCAGAAAAAAACTCCCCATTACTTCACCTACTCTTATAATTACATTTGTGATTTAATAATTTTATCAAAAACTTTATCTGACACCAGTTTTCGAATGAAAATAGCTGGCTTAGCACCCATACCAACGAGATATCTAGTTTTTGGCTTTTTAACTGTTGCTGCCTTGACAATTGCTTCTGATACCACTCTAGGATCAGACAGTTGTGTGCCGCTATAGTTTTTGCGCATTTTATCTGCCGTTTCTTTTGCACTCGTTTCATATACACTATTTTTGGATGTTTTTATCAGATTATCGGCTGAAATAATACCCCAATCAGTTTTAACACCACCGGGTTCAATAACTACAACATCTATGCCAAACTGTGCAGTTTCTAATCTCATACTGTCGCTTAAACCTTCTACAGCAAATTTAGTGGCATGATACCATCCGCCAAAAGGAGTATAAATCTTACCTCCAATGGATGAAATATTAATAATTCTACCAAATTTATTTTTCCTCATATGTGGCAAGGCTAACTGACTCATTCGTGCAAGACCAAACACGTTTACTTCTAATTGTCGTCGAGCTTCTTCCATTGGGACATCTTCTAATGCACCGTATGACCCATAGCCTGCATTATTAACAAGAATATCCAAACGTCCTTCATTATTAATTATCGTTTCTATACTTTTAACCATCAATTCTTCACTCGTGACGTCTAATTCTATAATGTGTATTCCTTTATCCTCAAGACTCTTAAGCTTGTCCATTCTTCTAGCGGCTCCATAAACAGTAAATCCCGCATTGTATAAATCAATCGCTGCTGCATAACCGATACCACTACTAGCGCCCGTTACTAATGCTACTTTTTTACTCATTCTTGCACCTCCATAATTATTTGCTCACGAAGCAATCAAAACGATTTAACCATCCGAGCTATGATTTAACTATACAGTATTGATCGTTTCATTTTAATTGCAATACATGACACAAAACGAGCAATTCACGCCACTAAAAGTATTTTCAAGTTACCTTGATGAGCAAGTATTGTCTAACTTAATTTAGAAACTTATTAGAAGAGGGTTCAATATGTGACAAACAGTAAGTTACTATCTATCTATAAGTCAATTTTCAGAAATATATAGCATAAGTAAAAATGAGGCACGGAGAAAATTTAAAAAAGCAGATTAGAAAACTAGCAATAAAAACATATTAAGTTTAGCAGTGTAGACACCACTAAGGTGGGATCTATACTGCTCACTTCAGATTAAACATTTACTTGAAGTGAGCAAAACTGAGTCGGAATCCATTCTTTTTGTCCCCAAATTTTTGTACTTCCAAAACAATAATATTTTTTTTCAGTAACTCTTGTAGAATATTGTCTACTTCTGCTTTTGTTTTTTTCGGAAAAAGGCAATATAAGTGGAATCCACCTTTAGCCGGTTGAAATTCTATATCTTCTCCAAATTCTATTCTTAACCATTTCTCCATAAGGCGGGCTCTTTCTGCTAACTTATTTTTGATCTTTTTTTGGTGCTCATCCACCTCGATTCGTAAATAATGATCGGCCATAAACTGAGATAGAAAACTGAGCTCTGAATCAATTTGAATTCGAATATCTGCCAGTTCCTTCAATACCGTCTTGGGACCGACCATCCAACCAATTCGCAGATGATTTCCTGCTAATTTGGATAAAGTGCCTAAATAAATAACCTGTTGTTGTTGATCCATCTTTTTCAAGGGACTATTATCGACTGACTGATCAAAAGACAATGCGCCATATGCGTCATCTTCTACAATGGGAATCCGTTTCATCAGGCAATAATCAAGAATGTCCGCTTTCCGTTTAGAACTCATCACAAATCCGGTTGGATTTTGAAAAATGGGATTCAGGAAAATCATTTTTAAAGGATAGTTTATGGACGCTTCTTGCAATCCTTTAATTGTCATACCTTCCGTATCCATAGAAATAGGTATAATACGAAGGCCTGCTGCTTGAAATAAGCGGAGAGAATAAAAATGAGAAGGAGCTTCGATACCAACTGCATCTCCTGGTTTTAATAGCCCTTGTGAAATAAGAAATAATGCGTTTTGGGTCCCAGAAGTAATCATAATTTCTTCTATCGGAACTTCCATTTGATACGTTTTTTTGAGATACAACTGGACACTTTCTCTTAAAGAATGCATTTCACTATTTAAGGGACTCTGTTTTTTTTCTTGCTGGATTAATTCTTTCCAAGATAAACTTGGTGACTGAAGTTCCGGCAATAAATCCGCAGGTAAGTTACCATTTGATAAGTCAATGACTTTGTCCTGTTCCTGCTCCCTAAATCTGGCAATAGCCTGTTGATAGTCACTCTTTTTTTTAAAACTATCAGTAGTGAGTGAAGTACCCCAGTTGATCAAAGGTTTTGTTTGTAATCCCCATTTGTCTGGGTTCACATAGGTCCCACTCCCTTTTTTTCTTGTCAGTACTCCTTGGGCTGTCAATTCCTCCATTGCTCGGATGACAGTGGATCGATTCACTTTTAGATATTCAGCTAATTTTCTTTCCGCAGGCAAACGGATTCCAGGCTTTAATTCACCAGACTTAATTTTTTCTTCCGTCAGCAACATGATTTTTTGATATAATGGCATGCTATGATCTCGACTAATACTCCATTTGTTCATGATATTTCCTCTTTCTTAGATATTTATTTTATTGTATCACGAATTGGATGGTAAATTTGTAATCCAATTGGATGTAGTCTACCGGTTTTTTCTTGCGTATACTTTCAATCAGTACTAGCGCAGTAGAAATAAGAGGAGGAATTAATATGAATAAAAATATTATTGCCAGCACAAGAGTCAAACGTGGAATGGCTCAAATGCAAAAAGGCGGTGTCATTATGGACGTGGTAAATGCTGAACAAGCTAAAATTGCAGAAGCAGCAGGAGCCGTCGCGGTCATGGCTTTAGAACGCGTACCTTCTGACATACGAAAAGAAGGTGGAGTTGCCCGTATGGCAAATCCTGCTATTATTGAAGAAGTAATGAATGCCGTTAGTATTCCTGTAATGGCTAAGGCACGTATTGGACATATTTCTGAAGCACGTATTTTGGAAGCTATGGGAGTAGATTACATTGACGAAAGTGAAGTCTTGACTCCAGCAGATGACGCCTTTCACTTACTGAAATCCGAGTATGTAGTGCCATTTGTCTGCGGCTGCCGAGACCTAGGTGAAGCTTTAAGGCGCATTGGAGAAGGAGCATCGATGCTTCGAACTAAAGGGGAACCTGGAACCGGAAATATAGTAGAGGCTGTTCGTCACATGCGCAAAGTAAATAGTCAAATACGTGAACTTTCTACTAAGACATATGATGAGTTGATGACTTTTGCTAAAGAGATAGGAGCTCCTTATGAATTAGTAAAGGAAATAAAACAACTTGGAAAATTGCCAGTTGTAAATTTTGCTGCTGGTGGAGTGGCTACACCAGCTGATGCAGCCTTAATGATGAGTCTTGGAGCAGATGGTGTGTTTGTCGGTTCTGGTATTTTTAAATCCGAATCACCAGAAAAATTCGCTCATGCCATTGTTCAAGCAACTACGAACTACGAAGACTACGAATTGCTAGCTAAGCTTTCTAAAGGTTTGGGTGAACCAATGAAAGGAATAGAAATCAGTCAATTACTTCAATCTGAACGGATGCAGGAAAGAGGTTGGTAAGCATGTCAAAAACTATAGGAGTTCTCGATCTGCAAGGTGCCGTTACGGAACACCTTATTGCCTTAAAAAATTTAGGCGTAAATGCAGTATCTGTCAAGAATACTAAGGACTTTGATGCTCTAGATGGCCTAATTATTCCAGGCGGAGAATCAACAGCAATTGGTCGATTGATTCGAGAAAAAGAGTTGGAGAATCGTCTGCGTTCTTTTCATAAAGAAAAAAAAGCTATTTTTGGAACATGTGCAGGTCTTATACTCTGCAGCACGGACGAAAGTCATACCACGGACGATTTGCGCCTGGGTTTTATTGATATGGAAGTAGAACGGAATGGTTTTGGAAGACAAGTAGACAGCTTTGAAACTTCTCTCCGTTTTTCAGGTATCGATCAAGAAGTCGAAGCGGTGTTTATCCGTGCTCCTTACATTCAATCTGTCGGACCAAATGTAAAAGTTCTGGCTTCTGTCAATCAAAAAATTGTAGCTGCAGAGCAAGAAAACGTACTGGTGACTGCTTATCACCCTGAACTAACTGAGGATTATGCTGTCTTGAACTATTTTTTAAATAAGATTCGTTAATCAATCTACTTAATATAAAGACCTAATACATGAATTTAGATTGAATCATGTATTGAAATAAAAAAAGTAACCGTTAAAATTATACGGTTACTTTTTTTATTTTTGGTTATCCACTATTTCTTGTAGCAATCCATTGTCATCGTTACTATCAAGTGAATTAATTTTTTCGCTTTCCATTTCAACTCTGCCAGTTGTAGTACTAGTATTATTTGCAGCAGTATAGGTTACTGTTACTTTAAATTGATAACGTTCGGGTCTGTCTTCATCTTGTACAACACTAATTTCATTAGTAGCTATGCTATAGTTTGCATGATCTGCTTCAACTGAATAATTGAGTCCTACACTAACTCTTTATTCAAAGTTACACACGGTACTCCGTCTTCATAATAGACGTCAGACTCTTTGGTGTAACCTAGTTTTTCATAAAACCCAACGGCACTTAGTTCACCATGTATGACGGACGTCGTACACCCCAGTTTTTTACCCAAAGCTTCCAATTCTTTAACGACTACTTCTCCCAATCCTTTTTTACGATATTCCTTGAGAACGGCAATTCTTCCGGGCCGGATAGTATCTGAGTCGATTTGCTTATACCGTCCGGTTGCCACAGGTCTCTCTCCATCATAAATGACGACATAAATCGTCTCGTCATGATCCTCTAAATCAAATTCTTCTTTGAGCGGAATACCTCGTTCCATGACAAATACCTGCATGCGAACATATAAAGCAGCAGCTCGATTCCATTTTTCTTTCCCAATGTGTGTTTTCATTGTCAGTCCCTCTTTTCTTAAAAATATTTTTCTGGAATTAGGATGTGTTTGAAAACTAATAACTATTCTGATTTTTGGGCTAACTGAGAAAGGTAGGATTGATTAAAATAGATATCGAACAACAAGAGCGACCTAATGAATCATGGAGTTAAATAAAATTATCTTCTATTGTGAAGTTACTCGAATTAGCGCTCGTTGCGGCTACCCAAATGAAAAAAGCAGTAAACGTAAATTAAAATAAACCTTATAGTTAGCGATCCCCAAAAAATTAGAGTGAATTCTAAACTTTGGAGGTCGCTTTTTTTAATTCTTTACATAGGGTCCATTTCAGTTCTTCTATTAATTGAATTTTTTTAAAGTCTGTTCATAGAGTTCAATAATTTCTTCACGACTAATTTGCTGTTTTTTCTCCTTATACCAAAAGACGGATTGAATCGTGATACCCATAATGATCTGTGCTTTATAACTAAGCTCCATGGGTAATTCTTGGTCACTAGAACCTTTCTTTATCTGGTTACCTAACATGCTCTTCCCATACTCGCGCACACTTTCAAGTTCAAAAATGATATTGGCATTCATTTGAATACTGAAAATGAGATATAGAAGATTATCAAATTGATCCAATAGCTGTTCAAAAACAATAATAAAAAAGTTATCTTTTTCTTCATTTGAGTTTTTGACAGCAAAATCAAATATTTCATTCATTTTATGTTTAATAAAAAAGGTTATAAAATCATATTTATCCAAGAAATGATTGTAGAAAGTTGGTCGTCGAACCATAGCAGCATCACATATTTCTGTTACTGAAATATTTTCAAATTCTTTTTCATGTAATAAGCTTTCAAATGCTTCTATAAGTGCCTTATGCGTTTTTTGAACCCTTAAATCTAACTTTTGCATATAATGCCTCCTTTTTAGAGAAAAAATTATCAATTATCGTAAAAATGTAAATTATTTATCAGATACTGAAATTATGTATCTTGTTCTCCTTTGTACGACTAGTATAATAAATATTATAACATTTGTAAATAAAGAAACAAATGTAAATTATTTTACAATCGACATTTAAGAGAAAGGTGGAAATACGATGTCAGTTATTGAAGTAAAACATGTAACCAAAGACTATGGGTATGGACGTGGAATATTTGATGTTTCCTTTGAGATAGCAGAAGGAGAAGTCTTCGGATTTCTAGGGCCCAACGGTGCTGGAAAGACCACTACTATTCGTCACTTGATGGGATTTTCCAAAGCTCAAGAAGGTGAATTATATATTAATGGTAAGGATTGTTGGAAATCAGCTGATATCATTAAACGCGATGTTGGTTATTTACCTGGAGAGATGGCTTTTCCCAAAGGAATGACCGGAAATAATTTTATTCAGTTCATGGCTGAAGAAAGACAAATCATCGATATGTCTAGAACAGATTATCTTAAGGAACTTTTTGAATTGGATACATCAATGGAAATTAAAGAAATGAGTCTTGGATCTAGACGAAAGTTGGCATTGGTGACAGCTTTTATGCATGATCCCAAAGTGTTAATTCTAGATGAACCAACCTCAGGCTTAGACCCCATTATGCAAGAGCGTTTCATCCAATTTATCTTAGCTGAGAAAAAAAAAGGTAAGACTATTCTACTCTCTAGCCACATCTTCAGCGAAGTGGATGCAACTTGTGACCGTATTGCCATTATAAAAGAAGGGGAAGTGGTTTCAACCATTGAAGCTGCTAAGTTGAAAAACAGTACGAATAAAGCTTTCAAAATTGAATTCGCAACGAATAAAGATTATCAACAGTTTCTGTCTCTTACGCAATTTAAAATTCCAGTTGAGCGACCTGATCAGAATCAAGTTAAGTTAAATCTGACGGATGAGACCATGCAGAATTTATTTATTGAACTAAGTAATGTGAACATTAATTTTATTTCAGAAATCAAATTTACACTTGAAGATTATTTCATGGATTTTTATGACCGTAAGAAGTCTGTAGCAGCTGGAGAGGAGAACTTAGAACATGCCATACATTGATATTAAGCACCTGACTAAGGACTATGGAAACGGACGTGGCATTTTTGATATGTCTTTAGCAGTTGAAAAAGGTGAAATATATGGTTTTGTTGGCATCAATGGTGCAGGAAAAACCACGACTATTCGACATATGATGGGATTTTTAACTCCAGATGAAGGAACAGTCACCATTAATGGGCTTGATGCTACTAAAAGTAGTGCAGAAGTTAAACGATATGTATCTTATATACCTGGTGAAATTAATTTTCCCGGTAACTCTACAGGGGAAGACTTTTTAAAGGATCAACTCTATTTATCAGGTCGTGGAGATTGGACACATGCCGTTAAGATTAGTGACCAGTTTCAATTAGATGTGACAGCTAATGTACGTTCTATGAGTAAAGGGATGAAGCAGAAAACAGCAATTGTATCAGCCTTTGCCTCTGATGCCGATATCTTGATCATGGATGAGCCAACGACGGGCTTAGACCCTTTGATGCGAGATATCTTCATTGAACTACTGAAAGATGAAAAAGCAAAAGGTAAAACCATTTTTATGTCTAGTCATATTTTCCAAGAATTGGAAGAAATCTGTGACCGAGTCGCAATTATTCGTGATGGTACGATTATTGATGTCATTGATATGAGGGATATTCGCTACAACAAGACTAAAACTTATAAAATGGAGTTTAAATCATTTGAAGATTTCGATCATTTTCGCAGCCTAGGTTACAACTTGAATCGAATTAAGTTGGAAGATTTACAATTAAATATTACGATTCATGATAAAGATATCAACCATTTAATTCAAGATTTAAAACACTTTGATTTAGTCTATTTCAAGGAAATCAAAGCTACATTCGAAGCCTATATTACTCAAATATTTAAGGAGGAAAAATAAAATGTTCTCAAAACCAGTTTTTAAACAAAGTGTTCAAGCTAATTGGAAGTTATGGGCTATTGTCACCGTGGTTGCGTCACTGATTCTATCCACTTTTATGGTTACTTTTGATGCAGAAGGCTTCGCCACAATAGCATCTGCTGCTGAGGGAACAAGATTTTCTAATTTGTTATCGACGATGACTAGTCTGTTGGGAAGTCTAGAAAACTTCTATAAACTGATTGCCGTTATATTGGGAATCGTCTATGTAGTGTTTACTGCGAATAATCTAGTGGTGAATGAAGTAGATTCTGGCTCAATGGCTTACACCTTGTCCACGCCGATTAAACGGTCTAGTGTTATTTTTACTAAATCAATCTATTTAATCTTTTCCATTGTTCTAATGTATAGTATTATTGGGAATGCCGGTCTAGGTGCCGCTCAATTTCAATATCAAAATGTGACCGGCTATCCAATCACAGATGATGTACGAGCAGCCGCTGAGGCATTAAATCAAGATGAAGGCTATGTATCAGAGCGCTTATATTTAATTCTAGAAAACGATCATGCCATGAAGGAAGCAGCCACTGCGAGAGATATGGATACTGAATCTTACCCACTTTATTTGGAGGGTCTCATTAATGAACGTTCATATCAAGAAACAGCGGACATTATTACGGATGAACGTTGGGATATCTATAAAGACGACGAGGACATGGAAGATGAGGATATTGAAATCACAGCGAAGGAATTGACTGACGATCCAGCTATGATTCTATCAAGTAATGATGCCCTTGTCGCAGGAGCCAAAGTAAAAGGAATGTCAGTGAATGTATTCCAACAATTTGTTAATGATGAAATAACTACGCTTGAAAAGGAAATTGAATTGCCTAATAAAGGCGAAATTGTTAATGAAAAGGATACAGAAATCTTATTACAATTAGTGATTGAAGCTTCATCCAAAGCATTGAATATGGAGAGCGATCAAGTTGCTGAAAATATTTCCTTAATTAAAAATCCTGTGGCGATAGAAGCTGCAACAGAAGCAACGGACTTAACGGAGCAACAAATAATAACTATGTCCAATCAGGCCATGATCGCATCTGTAAGATCTGTCGATGAGGCTCTAGATTTCGATACAGAAGCCTACTTCTGGTTAAGTGCAGGACTCTTATTGTTAATATTGGCCTTAAGTTCAATTTCCTTCTTTGCATCAACCTTATTTAACCGCACAGGCTTGGCTTTAGCTATTGGTGGAGGTATTCCATTTGCTTTCTTCCTCATTGCCATGATTCAACAATTGATGGATACTGCAGGAATTCTTGAATATATAACTATAACGAGTTTATTTGATACTGAGGCAATTCTAACAGGTGGAGATTTCGGTTGGGGCTTAGTCGCTTTAGGAGCTATTACCTTCGTCTTGTACGCTGCATCGAATGTTATCTTTACTAAAAAGGATTTACCTCTATAAAGAATTATTTTTGTACAAATCATACTTTATAATCATGTATTGCAAAATAAGAGCTCTAACACTTTTTATTAGAGTGGTAGAGCTCTTATTTAATTAATTTATACGATTTCCAGCGATTTTATAGCCGGTTTTGTTATCCCTTTTTCCAATAACAACTACTTGAATCACTTCAAATTTACCTTGTATTTCTCTAAAAATAACACGAAGGCCCATTTTTTTGTTTTTCAGTTTATTACATTGAGTTAAAGCGCCATGTAATGGTTGACCAGCGTCCATGCCACGTACTTTAATACGATTAAGGGCTTTATCGACAAAAATCTTTTGGCTTCCGTCAAGCTTATCATAATCATCTCTTGAGTATTCTGTCCATTCAATTTGGTACAACGCTTACTCCCACCCATCTTCTTCGTCGATAGTAGGCACTTCATTTGCTATTGATCCACGGAATTCACTATCAGAAAAAGTAGCTACTTTTTCATTTAGTAATCTTTTTTCAGCGATTAAATCAGCAATTTGATCATATAAACTGTCAACTTCTTTATTTAATGTTTCATATTGTTTTTGTGTTAACATAACTCCGGCTACTTTTTCTCGATTAAAGATATAAACCCCAGCAGCTTCTTTATCAGCTTTTTGAAAAACCTCCATAGGAGACCTTTTTACTTCGGAAATAGAAGACGTTGGAATATCTAATATTTTCATGGCCATATAAATCCTCTCCTTTACTTAAACCTATTTTAAGCCTTTTAAAAAACTTTTTAAAGTCTTTTTGCTCCTTTCTAAACATTTAATGATAAAAAAACAAATAAAAGAGGTTCACCTATGCTTGAAATGGACCCTGTGTCAAGGACATTTTAAAAAAGAGACCTCATGAAACACTCAATAAAAGCTGCTCCCTGTAATGAACAGGGGGCAGTTTTTTCAGATTCCATTGTCCACGTTCATTGTTGTAATAGTCCATATAATCAGTCACAATTGCTCGAAGTTCTTCCAAATTCCCACAATCTTTATACTCTATTTCATCTTTCAAATGTCCAAAGAACGACTCTTGTGGAGCGTTATCCCAACAGTTCCCTCTTCTGGACATGGATTGCCCTAACTGATTATCAGCCAATTTCTTATGGAATTTAGGGCTGGTGTAATGGACTCCCTGATCTGAATGGATAAAGGCATCTTTATGTAGCGTTGTGCTATGGGCACTCATTAATAAATCAACCGTTGTTAATGAAAGATCAAGTTTTAAACTGTCAGACACATAGTGAGCTAGAATTTCTTTCGTTGTTCCATCTTTTACAGTTGATAAATAACCTATAAACCCGCCGGTTCCAGGTAAATAAGTGATATCTGTTAATAAAACTTTATGGGCTATTCCTTGATCAAACTGACGTTTCAACTTGTTCTCAACAGTGCTGTGTTCTTTGGTGGCTTTTGCCATTCTTTTATAGGGGTTTGCTTTACGAATAGGACAGAAGATATTAAATTTCCTCATCAGGCGCTGTACTTTTTTACGATTGACGGTAATGCCCAGAACGTTTAGGAAGTACATTACGATACTTCGAGAACCTTTCTCGTAACCACGGTAGTTATAAGCTTCTTCAATTTGAGTTCTCCAGACTTGATCTTCCTCATCACGTGCATTTCTACTGTCTAAACTTTTAACATAATTGTAGTAACCTGAACGAGAAACACCCAACGCTTTACAGGCATCTATGAGGGTTCCTGTATAGGAACCCTTGGTTTTCATTTCATGGATCCTTGAAAAGATTCTGCTAATCTTTTCGCTGTTTTCTGGCCTCCTTTCGCTCCATTCTGATTTTTTTAACAAGTCATTTTCTTGTCCTAATAATAGGATTTTGGCCTGTAACTTTTCAATTTGTTGTTCAAGTGTTAATGGTGTTTTTCGAGGTCTGCCTGAACAATCTTGTCGTGTATCTTTCAATGCCAAAACACCATTATCACGGTATCTTTTTCGCCATTTACCAGCGAATGATCTTATCCTACTTTTACCAATCATTTCCGGATCAAATCCAGCTTCAATAAATAGTTGCTTAGCCGTTTTTGAACCCAATGATTCTGAAACAAAGTAGCGTTTAAACTCATCGGAATAAGTAATACTTTTCTCCGATACATTTTTAACGTATGGGTTTGCTTTTAAAATTTGAATTTGTTCTGGTGTAAATGTTAATTTTGACATTTATCCGCTCCTTTCTGCACGAAGTGCAAGTATTAACCTATTCTTCTTTATATCAGTATACAAAAATAGACCCTATAGAGAGCACCTTTTTTTGGTGTCCATTCTATAGGGTCCATTTTAGCTGACGTGTTCCTCTTTTATTTAGATAACGTTAATTTAGTTGAGTTTTTAGGGCAACAATTGCACTTTCAATAATTTATTGTTGAGTAGCCAGAATTAGAAATTCCGTTTCTAGACACTCTTTTATTTCTTCAACAAGTACTAAAATAGCGCTATTAATTGGCAAATATACGTCTGCTGATGGCATGATTTTCACATCCTGTTTGTTATAAATAATAACGAGTAAGAAGTGGGAAATGTTACTTAGACTTCTCTCAATACATGAAATTGCTTAAAAGTATGTATCGAGAAACTTAATTTACCGATGTTGTAGGTACGTCATTTCCGGCTATTCTACAAGCAAATATAATTTAGTATTCAAGTCTTTTTGAGTATATATTTTTCAATTACTTTGGAATAAATAATGATAACAAATAATATATAGATTGTTTTACCAATAGTTCCTTCGAGATCAAATGCTACAAAAAACATTGGTAAAGAACCAACAACGTAACCCCATAATATAGTGGGAGCATTTAAAAAATTCCATAGTCTTTTTATCACATTCACTTAACCCCTCCTGAATAAAAAAAAGATATTAATTTGATAATAACAAAAAAAGTGAGCATTTCCATGGTCTTTAAAGCTTATACTAAGAACACATGAACTTACATAAAAACATGTATCCAGAACCTTAATAGAACAACATTCTTTTTTTATCTATTACTCATTTTTATAAGTAGTTTGCGATCCTAAAAAGCTGCTGTGCTTACAATAGCACTGCTAGTAATAGTTATTTAAAATTATATGAATTATTCAGGACAATAAGATAAGATTTTTACCTAAAAAATAAATTTATGATGTTATGAATTACAGCAACGATTGATGCCAACTCACAGCCCTCACCTTTTATTATGGTTATAGTTTTTTAGAAATATTCTCTAATGGTATAATATGTTTAAGAGTTACATCGGGTTGGTAAAATAGTATAAACTTTAATTCAGAGCTTGCATTTCAATAATAATGGGCCATTAAATAGAGCAAAGGAGGAATAAATCATGTTTGATTTTATAGGCACATATTGGCCATTACTATTCTTGGCTTTGTTAATACTTATTGCAATTGTACTTCGAAAAAAAACACATTTTTTTATTGGGCGGCAAGAATTGTAGCAATATTAGATATTATATTCTTAGTATGGGAGTCATTAAAGAAGGAAAGCTATAAACTTAATAATTTCTTTTCAGATAATATTCTGACGAGTATCCCTTTGTTGATTATACTGATAGTAGCCTGGAAATACGAACTTGCCGGTGCAATAGGATTTTTTCTAACAGGAGTATTTTTTCTTGTCTATTTTGAATGGGGAGATTTCCCAATTGGAATTGTTCCACTTTTTGTTGGGGTTTTATTCGCTATAAGTTGGTTTAAAAACCGGAAAAAATAAGTTGGAATTTGAATATTATCTTATGAAGATATTACGGTAAACATATAATGTTTTTCGTGGTAAAAAATATATAAAAACAAACTATAATTTGCTTTTACGACATTTAACATGAGAAAGTACATCATCAGAAGTTTTCTCCCTTAGGCTAGCTCTTCTACCGCAACACAAAAATAGTTTCATTCATTCATCAGTTTTCTAATGAATGAAACTATTTTTATGTTTTTATCTAGTAACGTCCTATCTTCTTTTTGCCACGTTTACTTGTTTAATAAGCTCCTGATGAATAAGTTACTTCGTAGCTATGACTATAAATCTCAAATACAATACCAAATGGATCTTCTACATAACACATTTTATAAGGTTTTTCATTCGGATAATACTCTCTAATTGGCATTCTTTGTTTGCCACCATGAGCTACGATTCTTTCAACCATGCCTTCTACATCTGGGTCTTGAACACTAAAATGGAATACTCCAGTTTTCCAGTATTCAAAATTATTTGCTGGGCTCTCACTATTTGGAAATCCAAAGACCTCTACACCGATTCCATCTGATGTTACCATGTGAGCAATCCGTAAATTTCCCCAACCTTCCCCAAAAACATCTATACACATCTGTCCAATAGCTGTTTCACTTTCTTCCACTACATCAGACGGCAGCATAACAATATACCAGCCCATAACCTCTTTATAAAAATTTATAGCTTTATCTACATCCGGAACGGATAGTCCAATATGTGAAAATGCTCTTGGATACATCATCTAATCTCTCCTACCTGTACAACAAATTTATGGTATTATTATGCTGTATCTTTTTCCTTTAACATCAACTATTGTAAATCGAATCTTTTATGAGAACAATACGGCACAATTTTGTGGGGGAGTTACTAAAAGGATACTAATGGATTAGTCCAGGAGGCTGAAATGGGAAAAATTAAAACTAGCTATATCTGTTCTTTGGGACTTACCATAGATTTGATAGGTGGAAAATGGAAATTAGTCATTCTTTGGTATTTAATAGACAACACAAAAAGATTTACCGAACTTAGACGTTTAATACCGACGATCACACAAAAAATACTTACAGAACAGTTAAGAGAATTAGAAGTTAGTCATATTATTTCTAGAAAAGTGTATCCAACTGTACCTCCTAAAGTAGAATACTCACTTACTTCTTATGGTGAGAGTCTGATTCCAATCATAAATAGTCTATGTGACTGGACTGAGTCTTATGCGGAAGAAAATAATATCACTTTATAAACAGATTTTTTAATCAGGAATCTTATTTCATTAAAAGTAATACATGAAATTGTATAGAATCATGTATCGCAAAATAAGAGCTCTAACACTTTTCATTAGAGTGTTAGAGCTCTTATTTAATTAGTTTATACGATTAAGAACCTTATCAACAAAAATATTTTGGCTTCCATCAAGCTTATCGTAATCATCTCTTGAGTATTCTGTCCATTCAATTTGGTACAAATTTTACCCCCACCCATCTTCTTTATCGATAGCTAGTACTTCATCTGCTATTGATCCACATACTTCACTATCAGAAAAAGTTGCTACATTTTTATTTAGTTGGATTTTTAGGGCGATAATTGCATTTTCATTAATATTTTGTTGAATGATTTGAATTAGAAATTACGTGTCTAGACACTCTTTTATTTCTTAAACAAGTACTAAAATAGAGATTTTAATTAGGGTGTGTCTTAAAACTGACTCCTAAGATGGTTCCTGGTACAATAAAAGGCAGTGATATCATTGGCAATCGTGCTTACGGCTCTTTAGGTTTTCGAACTTATGTGAGTGATCACGATGCGATCTACACCATTACATTAAAGAAAAATACAAAAGAACCTTGGGATATCGATTGGTGGATGTATAAAGAACGTCTTTTAGTTAAGTGTTTTTTTTATGATTAAAGCATTTCCGTCATATCGTGACACGTTAGGATGATCTTGTAAAGTCCTACTTAGCCTTTGTATATAACGGCTATTTTTCTCTTGACGAAATAGTTTTAAGACACGCCCTAGTACATATACGTCTAATAATTTATTAAATTTTACCTTTTCCTATTTATGTATTTCATAATTTTTGATCCATTTTCACTATTTCTATGTGGTACCACATTTATTTTGTCTCGCATATAAAAAGGCTCTACCTAATAGAACTATTAGATAGAGCCTTTAGTACTAGAATAGTCTTAAATAATTGTACGAATAATCTTTCTCTATCCTCTATTCTTGTGATAATTCATCTTCTGTTTTTGGCCATTTCCCCACCATCTGTTTGTAGATATTCCAAAATGTAAACTGTTGTCTTTTCAACAGAATATATGGTGGCAGTCACACCTTCCATGTGGCTTGTCTCTAAAGTTACTTCTGTTCATTCACTTAAATGTTCTTCTTGATTGCACGCCTCTGGTATTTCTTCTTTTAATACCCATTGTCGTCCATATTATTATCCATATCTCCTGGTTCATTCATCATTTGAGAATCGGAACTATTTTCAGCGGCTGGAATACTGGATTGTCCACTTGTATCATCGGACTCCTGATTTTCATTATCTTGAGGTGAGCAAGCTGCTAGCAGAGTTAAAGAGGATAAGGTTATCATCCCAGTAACGATTTTCTTTTTATTCATAATATACCTTCCTTTCTTTATTTGCTGTTTGCGTTTGTGAAATTATACTTAGAGTTTAACTTTTTTATACCGAAAAATCAAAGAATCAACTTTATAAAAAGAATTCATTCAAACTAATTTTATTTTTGATAAAAATTAAGAAAGCAAATAGCTAGATTGGAAAACATCTTACGAAGCGTTTATGGAAAAGCTGTTGCATCTAATACTGTAATTCATCCTTTAAAAAAATAATACATGAAATTGGATACAGACATGTATCAAGAAACTTGCTAATCCAAGGTTCTATTTTTATATTCGCGTAAAAAATGAGGAATATAAAAATAAAACGAGAACGGTTTCATATGATTTGATGCGTAATAGTAGATCAAACAACCAAAAATGAATGTGTTTTATAAAAAAAAAGATATTGTGCCCTCGATGATTAAGGCGTACAATTAAATAAAGTTAGGTATGCCTTAACAATAAAAGGAGTTTTTTTAATGGAGTTGTCAAAGTTAGATAAAGATGATCTGGTAGTAGTGACCGAAATTGCTCATCCTGATGCACAAATGCAACAACGATTAATGGATTTAGGTTTTTATCCAGGTGGAACAGTCAAATTGGTATTGGTTAGTCCTAAGAAAGATCCGAAAGCTTTTGAAGTAAGAGGAACGGTTATCGCAATCCGTAATGAAGATGCCAAATATATAAAAGTAGCACTAAAGGAGAAAAATGATGTCAGATGAATTTGTGTTGCACAACGAAAAAAATGGTCATGTTATTTCGTTAGCAGGAAATCCTAATGTTGGAAAAAGTACGGTTTTTAACCAATTAACCGGTTTAAAACAACATACAGGTAATTGGCCTGGTAAAACAGTTGGTATTGCAGAAGGAACGAGTCAACACAAAAATACCTATTATTGTTTAGTAGATCTACCAGGGACCTATTCTCTCTCCTCTAATTCTGAAGAAGAAGAAGTTGCACAAGATTTTATCCAATCTGATTTATCCGAAGCAACTATTTGTGTTTGTGATGCTACCTCATTAGAACGCAACCTGAATTTAGTGCTGCAGATCATGCAAATGTCGGATAAAGTAGTGGTTTGTGTTAACTTAATCGATGAAGCACGTAAAAAAGGAATAGAAATTAACATAGAAAAATTGCAGTCATTATTAGGTGTCCCTGTTATTGCTACAGCAGCACGCCAAAATGAGGGATTAGACAGCTTGATGTCTGCTTTAGATAAAGTAGTCTCTGAAGAAATTAAAATGAATCCATATATGAAAAAAGCCTTAGTTAGTTTAAAGGAAAATCAAGAAGAGAATACAAAGGCCTTGTTAGATCGAGCTACAGTCATAGCTAATGATGTGATTAGTTTCACAAAAAAAGACCATAATCGCCGTGATCGTAAGTTAGATAAGATTTTAACGCAAAAATTAACCGGTATTCCAATTATGATCTTATTGTTAGTGGTTGTTTTTTGGTTAACGATACAAGGAGCTAATGCACCATCAAATGCTTTAGCAAATATGTTCGGCACAATAGGTGTTTATTTGAATCAATTTGCTGTTTCTATTAATATGCCTGAGTGGTTAAGAGGGGCATTAATGGATGGAATTTATAATGTTCTCTCAACAGTTATTTCAGTGATGCTGCCCCCAATGGCTATTTTCTTTCCATTATTTACTTTATTAGAAGATTTTGGTTATTTACCGCGTGTCGCATTTAACTTAGACAAATATTTTGCAAATGCCGGAGCATGTGGCAAGCAAGCATTAACGATGTGTATGGGATTTGGTTGTAATGCAGCAGGTATAACAGGAACCAGAATCATCAATTCTCCTAGAGAAAAATTGATTGCTATTGTAACAAATAATTTTGTTCCATGTAATGGACGCTTTCCTATTTTGATTTCAATTATTACTATGTTTTTTGTCGGAAGCTCAATAAGTTTGGGGAGTAGTTTACTTTCAGCTGTTATTCTAGCAAGTACCGTCATATTAGGTGTATTAACGACTTTTTGGACTTCTCAATTACTCTCTAAAACTATTTTAAAAGGCGTTCCTTCTTCATTCACCTTAGAATTACCACCTTATCGTAAACCGCAATTTGGATCAGTTATTGTTCGCTCTATTTTTGACAAAGCATTATTTGTTTTATCGCGTGCAATTATCGTTGCTGCACCAGCAGGTTTAGTTATTTGGGTAATGGCCAATGTGATGATCGGTGATTCTAGTATATTAACTTTGGTAACAACCGCAATTGATCCGTTTGCTCGTTTAATGGGCTTGGATGGAACAATACTGATGGCTTTTATCCTAGGTTTTCCTGCTAATGAAATTGTTATCCCAATTATGGTCATGGGTTATTTAAGTAAAGCAACGCTTTTTGAGTTCGACTCACTAGATCAATTTAAAACGCTTTTGTTAGATAACGGTTGGACTTGGTTAACCGCCGTGAATACTATTTTATTTACACTTTACCACTGGCCTTGTTCTACAACTTTATTGACGATATACAAAGAAACGAAAAGTGCTAAATGGACATGGATATCTTTCTTAGTGCCTACCGTAATGGGGATTGCAACAACTATGATTATTACCTTTTTAGCCCATCTTTTTCATTTAGTTTAAAATAAAAGAATTAAGCAGGTTAAAAACATGTGTCAGGAATCCTATTACAATAGGGTTCTTTTTTTATATCGGTCTTTAGCACATAATTGTGTGGCATAACAAACAAAAATGAGTCTCATTGCTATGACTATTTAGATTTATTTTTATAATTCGTATAAGAAAACCAACAGCCTAATCAAACGAACAAACTAAAATATATATAATCTACACCATTTGAAAATCCTTTAGCACTTCTTAATACATATGTTAGTAGTGCTAATATCAGTATTACTCAAATTTGCTTCTTCATTCTCATTTTGATGCTGCATGTCCTTATGGGTACTCCATTGTACTATTTTTTTTATTTTACTTTCCGTTTGATTCTTTTCATAATTTCATATTTCAAGAACCAAGAAACTGCAATTAAAGTTACCAAACCAAGTAGTTGAATTTCGAATGTTGCTTTTAACCATAGTTTAGCAGTTATTAAAATGATAAATAGTAAAAGACCAATTAAAGTTCCTGTTTCTTTTTTCATACATACCCTCCAAAGTGGCCATTATGTTTTTTTAAAAGCCTTTTATTTTTTAAATTTATTGTTTTTATAGCACCTAAATTAATCGATTTTTAATAATATTGATTGATTTAAGTACCCCACCTAGCAAGGGATCTATCACAAAAAAATGTACTAAATAAATGGTTTAAGTAGAGAATCTTAAGTCAATTTCATTATATAACAAAATCAGGAATTCAATTGCACAAAGGATTTTTATTTTCTGCAAAAAAGTTCAAAAATATTAATTTTCCTGTTTCTCATGTGACTTAACGGGCAAAGATAACGTTTTCATGATACAATGAAATTATCACATTAAGAGGAGGTTATTTTTATGGCAAAAGAAACATTTCGTGCAGTAGCTCAATCAATGGGTGGAATGAAAGTTTCATGTACATCAAGGAATTTTGAATTTATTTTAGATGAACCAAAAAATTTAGGCGGATCAAATGAAGGAATGAATCCGGTAGAAGCTTTATTATCCTCTCTTGGGGCATGTAAAGTTATTGTAGCTCAGTCTTTCGCTAAAGCGCATGGCATAAATTTAAACGATATCCGTGTAGAAATAGATGGAGTATTAGATCCTGATGGTTTTATGGGGAAAAATAAAGCAGCTAAAATAGGCTATTCTGCAATCGTTTCTAAATTTTATATTAAAGCTGATAATACTGATGAAGAAATTTCAGATTTTATCGCTTTTATCGATCGTACTTGTCCAGTAGCTGATACTATTAAAAATGCACCTAAGACTGAATCAGAAATCCATAAATTATAAACTATGAATTAAAAAAAATTCCTTTCATCTTATATTGCACCCTAGAAATTAGAAAAAAACTAATTTTTGGAGTGTTTTTTTAGTTGTGTATCTACAATACTATTAAAAAATAGCTACCCAAAAAATTTAGATTTCACTCTAACTTTTGGGGTAGCTACTTTTAGAAACTCTTCGGCACTCTTTTTTAAATGGTTATTCTTTTTTCTCTGTCTCTTGTTCTGGAACATTAATTATGGCTGAAGTACCTTCTCCTTTAACCAATGGTTCTTTTCCGTCCCATTTTTCGATGTACTCTTTTTGCAACAATTCAGGAGAAATAGATTGTTGTAACACTTCGTTTGCTTTAGCTTCACCTTCTGCTTGAATAATACCAGCAGCGGCTTCACCTTCTGCAACGATCCGTTTTTGTTCAGAGTCTAATTTGGCATTCTCGATTTGTGTTTTCTTTAATTCATTTTCTTGAGAAGCCTTAACACGTGCATCGATGCTTTTTTGTGTTTCAGCATCTGCTTCAGGAGTACCCAGTGTTACATCTGTGATGATAAACCCCATATCTTTCACTTCTTCAGCAAACTTATCTGTTATCGCTTGAGAAGCCTCACCGGATTTAGAACCATAAATATCAAGAACGGTGTAACTACTCACAACATCGCGAGAGGATTTGTAAAGTTTGTTATACAAGTAACCCTCTTGAATATCTTCTACATTTTGAGAGCCTAACTCTTTAAAGATATTTAGAACTTTTTTCTTGTCTACCTGCATTTGGTAACGCACAGACATTTTCAATTTCTTTCCGTCTGTTGTACTTACGGATACACTATTTTTCATTGTTTGAACACGTATTGGGTACTCAGTTGTTTTCTCCATCAAACCAATTAGGTGCCAACCGGCGCTAAGGACTTCCTTGCTCCCACCTGAAGGGGAATAAACAACAGCTACTTTACCTTCGTCAACTTTTTCTACAAATAATAAAAATCCAAACACCAATACAATTGCTAAAATAAGACTAATAACTAAATTTTTAATTGCTTTATAACTCATCTTTCTCTTCATCCTTTTCTTGTTTCAAATTTTGTTTCTCTGCTACATGTTCGATGTTCTCTACTACTGAAAATAATTTATTCAATAAAGGCAGGATGATTAAAAAAACGATAACCACAGCAATGATTACGAATACCGCCATTCTTAACATAATGACTACCGCGCTCCTTTCATTTAGTACTTCTATCTAACTAAGTATATACGCTTGATGAAAAACACCAATAAAATGGGTTCTCACAATGGCAACCTTACATGAAAATCGCTTACTTTTCAATTCAAATATTATAGTAACCCACTCTGATGATGATTCATCCTCAGATTCCAAGCTGATATTAATAAAAGAATTTATTTAACCTGTTATATATTACATGTTTTTTGTTTAGTACATCATATTTCATTTTCAAAAAATACTACTTCAATTATAAATTTTTCTGTTTCTCCGGTTAACGACCCAGAAAAAACAACGTTTTCATAATACAATGAAGCTATTAAATTAATAAGAAGTTATTTTTATGGCCTACGAAACATTTCGTGCAGTAGCTAAGTCGATCTGATACGAAAGAATATTTACCTGGAGAACTAACAGGTGGTGTGAGTACTGTTGTAAAAGGAGATGCATATAGAGTTTATTAGCATTTATTTTTGCACATATTAGATCAATCCTTATGCTTCAAAAAATACAATTCAATTAGTAGTAGCTACAATTTAGATTGTCCTTATTTGAAAAAAGAGTGCTCCCAAATAATTGGCTCTTCGTCAAATGGTATGGATACTTCAAAATAAAATTTCTTCTGGAATGGACGGGTTTGCTTGTGGAGCCATTGGACCGCTTGTAAGCCTGTAGTTTTACAGACTTTCAAGCTTCAAACAAAACATAATCGCTAAAGCGCCAACGTTTTGTAATTCTCATTGAATCTTACACATGGCTACAAGCAACCCTATTCCTCCAGAAATTTTGGGTAAGTAATTCGATTAAATCTATCAACACTAAAAATTATAGAACCAAATAATTTTTGAAGTACTCTTTCTTAGTTTATAGGAATATTTATAAACTTGCTGATTCCTTATTCATTTTATCAGGACATCCTATATTTAGTACTAACAAATTCTATTTCCCGTTTTTACTGCGCTGAGTATGGTAAAATCAAAGCACTATTATTGGTTAAAAAACAGCTTTTATTTGGTAGAAAAATCAAGAAAATCAGTAGATTTATAAAACACTTTATTTAAAGGAGGAAAACAAAATGAAAGCTGCAAAAATCGTTGCATGGATTTGCTTGCTGGCTATGACAGCCGGATTGGTTAATGCATTCGTAAATGGGGATTTTTTGGTTGACGGTGGAACATTACTCGAAAATCCATGGGGAATCATGTCTATGATCGATCTATACGTAGGATTCACCCTATTTTCAATATGGATCGTCTACCGGGAAAAAACTATGTGGAAAACCATCATCTGGGTTGTCACAATGATGATATTTGGTTTTTTCATAGGCAGTATTTATGTTTTAAAAGCACTGTATGAGTCAAAAGGAGACTGGTCAGTCGCTTTCCATGGCGTACAGAGGAGTGTTAGTGATGGAGAAAATTAAAGAGTGGCTAGAACAACTTTCACTTGTATTTGAGAAAAAAACAATCGATGCTCTCTTCCCCCCGTTGATATTTTTTCTAGCTAATCAGTTCCTGTCTCTTGAGCTTGCTAGTGGGGTAACCCTGCTTTACCTGCTTCTCGTCATCCTATATAGAATAATTAAAGGTCATACAAAAAAATACGTTCTAGTTGGCGTAGGAGGTGTCTTGCTTTCTATTGGATTTAGTTTATTGTCTGGAGATGCAATCAATTATTATCTTCCAGGTTTAATTACAACAAGCCTGATTGTCATCGCATGCGTTGTGTCTCTTGTTATTCGCCGCCCAATGGCCGCTTTGTTGAGTCATTTAACCAGAGGATGGCCAATCGAATGGTACTTGCGAGACGATATTCGTCCTGCTTATCGAAACGTCACGATAATGTGGGCTGCTTATTTTATGCTCCGACTAAGCATACAAGTTCCGCTATTTTTAATGGGCGAATTCGCGATTTATTTTTATATCAATTCTATTTTGGGTTGGCCGATGACTATAATTCTCCTTATTTCCACTTATGTATTAGGAATTAAAGGTCTGAGAAAATTATCAGGTCCAAGCGTTGAAGAATTTTTAAACGGAAAAAAACCTCCTTTTGAAGGCCAGAAAAAAGGGTTTTAACATAGCCTCCATATTAAAAGCACGTATCTCAAGCGATACGTGCTTTTTCAAGGTCTATAATTTTTGGTGTTAATAGATCAGTTGATCACTTACTTGAAATTTCTGGCGGAATAGGGTTGCTTGTAGCCTAAAATGAAGCACTGTGGGCAAATATCGCCCAAGTGTATCATGTTTGTAAGCTGCTAAAGCAGCAACAACCATGACAACTTCCTTTTAGGCTTCAAGCTTTCCCATGGCCACACAAGCAAATCCGTTTTTCCAGAAGAAATTTCTTTTGAAACACCAATACTATTTGACGCAGAACCTATATTAAAAGCACGTATCTTAAGAGATACGTGCTTTTTTTGATTGCATTTTTTTATTTAAAGCATAGCAGAAAAATAATAACTAATAATTGATACGAGTCCGCCTAAAGTTGTACCCCAAGTCAAATCGATAATAGTAATTTTTAATGGCCATTTATCGAGCGTTGCTAAATTGGTCAAATCATAAGTTGCGTAAGTAATAAAACCAAAGAACATCCCTCTTAGCAGTGCTTCAAGTATGCTTTCTGACAATAAAGCTGGGTCAATAACAAAGAATACTAATCCAAGGACAAAAATCAAATAAAATATGATAGCTGCTATCCAATTAGGTTTATCTTTCATAATAAAGCCAATTTGATCTTTATATAACTTATTGGCAATTAGAGCTAACCAAACTATATCAATTAAGAAAAATACGGCAAGCGTGATCATGTAAATAATAACATATTCCATCATTAGACAACCTCCTATTTAGTAATGTACGCCACTGCAACGGCACCAACACCAGCACCTAATGCGATCACTCCGGAACTATTCGTAATGTATTCTGGTTCTTTATTTAATGTATTATTCAGTGCATCAGCAAATTCTTTCCCTAACTGAGGATCATCTACATATGTAACAGCGTAGTGTTCGATCCCTTTTGTTTCGTTGATATGTTTCATGTGTTTCAGGATTTTTTTAAGTGCTCTGTTGGGGTCAAAAGCAATCTTAAAAATCTTACCTTCACCCTTTTCATCCAAGGTGATGATCGGTTTTAACCCTACTTTCTTGGCGATCCCACCTGCGCGCACACTTAGTCTCCCTGAAGCGATCATATTATCCAGCGTATTGATTTTAACCAAGATTTTAGACTGGTTAATCGATTGTGCTGCAGCTGACAAAATCTCATCAACTGATTTATCAGCTCTTAAGTTCTCAATCGCTTGCCAAACGATTAATCCTTCCGCAACGGAATTTTGTTTCGTATCTATGATATGGATTGCTTGCTTGTTCTCATTGAACTTTTCAGCAGCTTTTGAAAAAACATTATAGGTCCCGCTTAATGCTTGTGCAACGGAGAAAACCACAACATTCTCATAATAAGACAATAAATAATGATAAGTATTTTCGATACTCTTGATTGTTGGTTGTGATGAAGTTGGGTGGATATTTTTTGCCTTAGCTATATCAAAAAGTTTTTCATTAGTAACTGTTAACTTATCGATATACGATTCCTCTCCGACCAACAGCGATATATGGACCACATGAACTTGTGCGTCATCAATCAACTCTTTTGGTAAGTCTGCGATCGAATCAGTCATAATAACAGTCTTGTATTTTCGATTGTGGATTCGGTCATACTGTTGAACCATATCATCGACCTTCTGTTCAATGATCTTTCCATGCCCTGAAAGACGTTCAAACAATTCGGCTGGATCATTAGTATGGATGTGTAATCTAGTTTTCTTTTTCCCTTTAACTTGAACGATCGAATCACCAATATCAGATATAAGACCTTTTAAATCAGCAACATCTGACCCCTGCTCAATTAAAGCTTCAGTACAATACCGATAACGATAGTCACCATTATCATGATCATGCTGTTCGATTGCTGGAATAATTTCTTCTATTTCTGTGATTTCCTTTGAAATCAAACGCCCTTGAATGCCATCTAAAAAGCCTTTGATAAAGTACGCAAATCCTTTAGCCCCTGAATCAACGACAAATGATTTCTTTAGAACTTTTAACTGATCAGTTGTGTTTTCAACTGCATCCTCCACCTTTTTTAAAGCTGTTTCAAGTAGTGTATCAAAGGTTTCATGACTACTTAGTTCTTTGCTTAATGCATCATAAAAGACGGTCATGGTGGTTAGCATTGTCCCTTCAACAGGATTTTCTACTGCTTGATAGGCATATTCCATCCCGTTTTTACTTGCCAAAACAAAAGCTTCTTTTGTAATGACTTTTTCTGCCGTTATCCCTTCGCTAAATCCTTGAAAGTATTGGGCAAAAATCAAACCCGAATTCCCTCTTGCTCCAATAATAGCTGAATCTGCAATAGACTCTAAGGTTGTCTTGGTATTTTCTTTTAATTCTGAATGGTAAACGATGCTGTTCATAGTAGAGAAGAGATTACTTCCTGTATCCCCATCAGCCACTGGAAAGACATTAATATTATTTAAGAATAATCGGTTGTTCATGACCTCTTTTGCACCATTGATCAAGCTGTTATATAATTCGTCGTGTGTTATTGTATCCATATTTGTCCCCTATCTTTTTGTTACAGTCAGATCAGTCAATTACACTTTGATATACGTTGCGTCCATACAATAATTTGAAATCACTTTTTGCTTACCCTGTTGCTTTAACTAAGAGTTGATTCCCTATACTATAAGCAACTAAATAGCTCTATTAAGAAATTTGTATAGGTCTAACTATCTGACGAACGTAACAAAATGGTTAAATGAGTTTAGTGTACATATCTACATAAATTGTACACTAAAATGTATAAGTCTGTCATTAAAACTGACTGATTTATACAGTTAAAAAATCAAATTGGTTTAATTTGGTTATGTGGCTCTTTTTTAAATAGACACAAAAATTAATTATCATAAAAAACCATGTGTGAGGAGTAACTACTACCTTCCCCACACACAGCTTCATAAACTTCATTTAGTAAACTATTTTTAACGCTCAGCTATACTACATTATTTTTTAGTGAAAGGAAAAAGCATTGGAACTCTTTTGGTATAGTCTTCCCATCCATCGTATTTCTCCATATTCTTCTCTAGCAATGGAGTTGATACTTTGATCAATACGGTACTCATTAAAATAGGTGAGATCACTAATAACATATAATAAAACGGGTTGATAGAATTAGTAAAGAACAATGTAATACCACTAGCATATAATCCGATCCAAATTATGATCTCGCCAAAATAGTTTGGATGGCGTGTGATTGACCACAATCCCGATTGTAGAAGGGAATGTGTTTTTTTATTGATGTGTCGTCTTAGTTGTTCATCACCAACTACTTCAAAGAACAGTCCTACTAGTGAAATGAACAATGCCGCATACACGAAATAGCGGTGAGCTGAATCAAAACTAAATTCGTTGTATTTGATTACCACATAGCTTGCAGATCCAACGATAAAGTTAATAATGCCTTGGATCATGAACACTCTGAAAAAGGCGATGATGACTACTTGATCACCCCACTCTTCGCGCCACTGTGCATATCTGAAATCTTCGGGTTTGCCATAATTTCTTTTTAATAACCGGAATGATAACCTAAGACCCCACACACTAATAAATCCAACAATAGCATATGATAAAACTGTGGGCTCCTCAGTGACAAATAATGTGAGCCAACTTCCCACAACGAAGCCCATTCCCCAACCGATATCGACAATTGAATTGTTTTTAATCACTGTTGCGATAATAAAGATGATCGTAAAATAAACAAAAGTAAAAATTAATGGAACAAGTAGTCCGTCCAAACCTATATTCGTGAATCCTTGTGTTGCTATTGCTAATGTTGCTAAAAGTAATAGCGTATAAATTAAAATTCTTTTCTTATCCATATTCCACCTCTTTCAAATTTTTATCCATCGTGCTATACCAAAAAAAACAAAATAATTTAGCTAGTCCCATCCATATGGGATATTAGTTTCATTATACACTAATATATAATAAGTAATCGAGACAAATCTTTAAACTTAGTCCCAAATTTATCCTCCTTTTAATTAGAACGATTTCTATTTAGGATTTTAGATCCAATAAAGTAAATAATTACACCTGATATAGCTGATAAGTAGATAATTAAATTGTTGAAACTTGCGCCCCCAAAGAAAAACAGTAAAAGAACCGTCGCGCTATACAAAATTTGACTTGCTAATTGTTTAGATCTATTTACTTTGTTGCCTCTATCATCTTCGGTTTCATCTTTTGATAAAAACCAAAACGTTATAAGAGAGAGACCTATTAAAACGATTAAAAATAAGGATACAGTATTTGAATAATCTATCCTATTGAATGATAAATAGTTTATAAAAAAACGATCTACTGCAATAACTCCTATACTGATCGCACCAGCTATCAATGCTTCTCTCGTTTTTGCTCCAGCTTTTACGCTAAAGACCATGGCTAAAATAAAGACCATTAAGTATATACTGTTTCCGTTATTTAAAGATAGGTAGGTAGTAAGTCCTAGCACTGAAAATATATCAAACGTGGTCAACTCTTTTCCTGTAATCCCATTTACGATCCTCATAAGTACAAGTATCCAAACAACCACTAAGAGCTGAACATTTTCATAATAAAACACATTTAGAAATGAAAATGCAGCAGCTAGAAATGCTGCATACTCATGTTTTGGATCAAGTTCTCTAACGAGCGCCCACGTTAAAAACACCCCAAAACCGATATAAACACCTGATAGAACATTTCTGGTCAACATCCATCCGATAGCAGCTGTTAATACTGATGATAGTGCTATCATCTGATTTGTTTTATAACTAAAATCCATATTTCTTCCTAATGTAAACATACATCCACTCCTTAATGAATACATTATACCCTAACTTTAGATAATTAATAAACCATTGCCTCGGCTCTATTTTAAAATCCGATCCAGTTCTTCTGCTATTACTTGATACCCTGAACCATTTGGATGAAATTCATCTGGAGAGAGATATTCGGTTAAATGGTATTTAAACAATTCATAAGTCGGTACATAGGCAAATTTAACATCTGAATCGATGATTAAACGCGTTTCATAGTTCCATTCTAAAAGTAATCTAGTTTTTTCTGGTTCCTCTTTGCTGTATGGATCGTATAAACCGATCAACGCTAGCTGTGCATCTGGATTAATGGTTCTGATCTCTTTTATAATAAGCGCTAGATTTTCTTTGTAGTTTTTGAGTGCTTCTTCAAACGCAAGTGTTAAAGAGACACTGTCTTCATACTCTAAGCGGTTTAAATCGTTTCCTCCAATTGAAATAATGATCAAATTTGCCTTTGAAATACTAGCTTTATTCTCGGCACTTTTAATCAAATTTACGAGTTCATTACTTTCGTAGCTTGGTACTGAAATATTCGTGATAGTTCTTTTATTCCCATCTTCCTCATCAATCAAATCGAGATATCTTTTTCCGATACCTAAATTTTCTTCATCCCCTACTCCAAATCCGATCGAGTCGCCAAGGATGAGTATTTCAGAAGCATCCTCTGAGATACTCTCTCCTTCTTCTGGTTTAAGGGTTGAGCTTTCAAACTGTTGTTCTGTAGGAACACTCTCTTCACTCTTACTTACAACTATAGAGGCAATAAAACCTGTTATAAATACAATCGATAATACTATTGAAATCACTAATAACAGTGGCCATATGACTTTTTTATACATAGCTATGCTCCTTAATAGTCGATTTAAACTAAGACATCTTTGCGATTAAAGACTGTAAAACTTATTACCAATGATAATACCGCCCAAGCACTTAATGTAAGAATCGAAAAGTTTAAACTCATTCCTTCAATCGGCTGATAGGACCCCGTTAAATAGCGAGTAAGATCTAAATTTGTCACAAAAAAATACTTGACTAATTTCCATTCAGATAAGAAAAACTGTAAAAATTGTCCACCAATTAAAGCTGCCATCAATATACCTATAGCTGACGAGCTATTATCAACTAGCACTGAGATCATCAGCGTTATCGAGGCTATCACGATAGACACAAACCACAACAACGAATATATCAATAAAGTGTATTGAAATCGGGAGATCAATATCGTTGAAGTTGAATTCAATTCACCCTCAACTAAACTAAACCCGGTTACTATAGGTTCACTAAATCCCCATTGTTGAAAAAACAAATAGGATACTAAAGTAGCTAGGACAGCAATAATGAACACTAGAATCGTAGTCATAATTATGAGTGCTACATACTTACTCAATAATATTTTCCATCTGGGTACTGCTCTCGTGAGTAAAATTTTAATGGTTTTTTTAGAGAATTCATTTGAAACTAAATCTGCAGCTAAAATCACAATAAGCAGCGGTATAAATAACGTGATCCCTTGTTCGACAAATTGAACATTAAATTTAGACGCTGTAGGCGTTATAGGGTTGATATCATTCTCAATAAAATAATTCAATTGCTGAATTTCTCGATCGATCGATGCTCTGACTTCCTTTGGTATGAATTCATTATTACTCCGTTCTTCAAGATCATCGAGTCGTTGGGTAGTCAAGGCTTTCCAATCGTATGCTACACCACCAGATTCCGCTTCAAATTTTTTTATATTATTATCATAAGAATATTTTTGTCCATATGAAAGCAAACTCACAAAAATTAGAAGTAACATAACGATCAGGAGCATTTTTTTCTTTAATAAAATTTTTATTATCTCATTTTGTGTTAACGAAATCATGCTATCACACCTTTATCCGATTTTATGTTTATCTGTAAGGGTTAAAAATAAATCTTCTAACGTTCTCTTTTTATTTTCAACATATTTGATTTCTATCCCCGAATTGAATAAAGCTTTATTTATTTCCGAAAGCCTTTCTACGCTAGCTAATGCTGTTACATTTTTTGCATCAATAGCTGACTCGATAGCAAACTTATTTTTAAGGACGGATTGAGTCTTTTTGGGATCATCTACTGTCCAAACAACTTCACCCGTAGCTAAAACTTCATCGATTGCTGCATTTCTAATAATGCTTCCGTCATCTATGATACTGACTCGATCACACATCAATTGAACTTCACTAATTAGATGCGAAGAAATCAACACTGAAATACCCTTTTCTTTAGCCAATTTTTTTACGATTTCTCTAAACTCATGTATGCCTTGAGGATCAAGTCCGTTTGTAGGCTCATCCAAAATCAACAGTTTCGGTTTGTGGATCAGTGCCTGAGCTAACCCGATTCTTTGTTTCATTCCCATTGAATAAACCTCAACTTTATCATGGATCCGATTTCCCATACCGACTAACTCTACAGCTTCATCGATATCTTTTTTAGTGACCCCTGTTGACATACTACCTAATATTTCAAGATTCCTATACCCGCTCATATAATCATAAAGATCAGGACCTTCAATAATACAACCTACATTAGACATTGCTTTTATATAATCTTTTTTGATGGAATACCCACAGATTTTTATATCTCCGGAAGTCGGCTTTGATAAGCCTACGATCATCCTTAAAGTTGTTGTTTTTCCAGATCCATTGGGTCCTAAAAAACCTAATATTTCCCCCTGTTTGATATCAAAACTGACATCTTTTATAATTAGCTTTTTCTTGATTCGTTTTGTTATATTTGAAACTTTCAATACCGATGTCTCCATAATAAACCTCTTTTCAAAGATTGTTTTATCCCAGTGAGTTTTCGTCAATTTCTTTTTAGATCAGACTACTTCGTCGCTTTTCTTTCACTGTTTGGATGCAATACGACATCCTGAAAACAGTTGGATTTTCTGATCAAATAAGCGACCGCTATTCTTCACCTACGTTAGTTGATTTAAAATCAAATAAAGTAGTAGTATAGATTCCATCCTTATGGTTTCTATACTACTACTCTTACTACAATTTGTATCTTTTTAAGTCTGGTATCTTAAAAAATCGACTTTTATGCTTCGAATATTTGTTGCTGAAATTTAATAATTTTTTTTACCCATTCTAGCAATGGATTCATACTAATTTTTCACTTATCGATGTGTAATTCTTTTAATTGCTGTTCAACGGCCTCTTGGGTTACACCAGCTTGTAAGAGCGCTGCTGCAGTATAAGCCCCTTCAACTATCGGCACATCGTAAATAGTGATTGATTTATCACTAAGCTCTTTCACCATATCCAAATTCATCTTGGCACTGCCTAAATCATAAAAGGCAAGTAAATTGTCCGATGGATGTTTGTTGACGACTTCAAGAATACTATCAAAACTTGTCCCGATTTCAGTTTCAGATAGGCCTCCAATCACTTTGATATCAACATCGCTAGCGACTTCTTGAAGTAATCGGTCGATTCCTTTTGCAATCTCATACACGTGGGAGATTATAATAATACCGGTTTTGGTCATTGTTCAGCCTCCGCTTCTAGCATAGCGTGAAATAGTAAGGCTGAGGAATAAGCACCTGGATCGATATGTCCAATGGAGCGTTCGCCTACATATGAAGCACGCCCTTTTTTAGCTTTTAATGGTTTCGTTGCTTCAACGGCCTCATCAATAACTTCATCCCTTAGTTGCTCGTTTTCTGTTGCCTGAACAACGGGTGCCCAAACATCGATCATCGTCTTATCGCCAACTTCGGCTTTTCCACGTTTTTGGATGCTTTCTAATCCACCCTGTAGTACTTTGCCCCATGATGATCCATCTCCTTGATATGTTTTCAGCATACCCATAAAAGCTGAACCATATAGTGGACCTGATGCGCCCCCAACTTTGCTTAATAAAGTAGTCGTAACCAGCTTTAACAGCTCTTCGAGTGAATCAGGAGATTGCGTGTCGATTGCTTTGACAACATGAGCCATGCCTCGTGACATATTATTGCCATGATCGCTATCCCCAATCGGTGTGTCCAGCTGCGTGAGATAATCTTTTTCTTGTTGGATCTTCTCGTTAAATAATTCCATCCAACGAATTCCTGTTTGTATATCCATTATGGGTTTGGCCCCTTTCGTATAACCTATAATCTGTCAACGTGCTTACCAGCTTATAGTTGTAACTGGTGCGTTTAATGCTTCAATATAAAAATCATTTTCTAAATAGAGTAAAGTCAATGACAATCCTTGCATTTCAAGTGACGTCATATAGTTACCTATTTTGTAATAGTCCACTGATAATTTACGTTCGTCCATAAGCTGCTGTACATCATTTGTAAAAACATATTGTTCCATTAATGGCGTTCCACCTAGTCCGTTAACGATTACCGCAAATCGATCTGATGGTTTAACATCAAATTCGTTGACTAATTTTGTCAATAACTCATTTGCAAGGTTGTGAGATGTTTGCAATTTTTCCCTGCGATAGCCAGGTTCACCGTGGATCCCTACTCCGTATTCAATCTCGTCTTCAGCTAAAACAAAGCTTGGTTGAGTGCTTCCTGGTGTAGTTACTCCAGTCAGTGCGAGCCCGATGGATTTGATATTCGGAATTAAGTTGTCAGCTAATTCTTTGATTTCTGTGATTGACTTTCCTTGTTGTGCTGCGTAGCCTACTATTTTGTGAACGAGAATCGTTCCAGCTACTCCCCGTTTTCCTTGAGTATACAAGCTGTCTTCAACAGCAATATCATCATCTACAACCACACTTGCGACTTCTATTCCTTCCATTTCAGCCAATTCTTGAGCCATTTCAAAATTCATGATATCTCCAGAATAATTCTTGATTATCATGAAGACACCGGCACCTTCATTGGCTGCCTTAATGGCTTCTAAAATTTGATCTGGCGTTGGGGAAGTAAACACTGCTCCGCAGACAGCAGCAGATAACATACCTTCGCCGACAAATCCAGCATGAGCGGGTTCATGTCCGCTCCCGCCTCCAGAAATAATAGCTACTTTTCCTGATTTTTCTGTTTTACGTTGGATGATGCCAGTCTCTGGTATTCTTTGGATCAACTCAGAATGGCCTATGATCATGCCTTGTAACATTTCGTCAACTATATTACTCGGGTCGTTTACAATTTTTTTCATCAGTTCCCATCCTTTAATCTATAGTTTATTAAATAGTTTATTTTACTGATTTACGTTTCTTGTAGTCTCGTCCGATTGCATCAGCTGCAATGATAGCTTGAGCTACACTTTCAGGTGTTACTTCAAAAGGCATAGCATGAATAGATTCTTCAGGGATGCACGCTTTTTCAGCTACTTTAAGGATTTCTTCATACTTCACTTCTACTACATCCAAATCTGCTAATGATACAGGTAGTCCAACAGATAAATTGAAGTCTAATAAAGCTTCAACTTCATCATTTGGTGCATTCTCAAGAATAAGTTGAACAAATGTTGTAAATGCTACTTGCTCTCCATGGAAGTAATTATGAGGACCATCTAGAACTGTCAAGCCGTTATAAATGGCATGTGCTGCAGCTAGTCCGCCTGATTCAAATCCAAGACCAGATAATAATGTATTTGCTTCAATGATATTCTCTAAAGCTGGTGTAACAACATTATTGTCACATGCAATCTTTGCATTATAGCCATTTTCAATCACTGTTTCGTAACAAGCTCTAGCTAATGTGATGGATGCAATCGTACCTTTAGCAGGTGCTGTATCTCCTGTGTGGTATCCATTCGGTAAGCCAGCGTTTACATTTGAATTTGATCGACGAGTCGCACGTGCTTCATAATAAGTAGCTAGTGCATCTCCCATGCCGGAAATTAAGAATCGAGCTGGTGCTTGAGCAATTACCGTAGTATCCATTAATACTACGCTAGGGCTTTGGATAAAATAAGCATATTCATCAAAATGATGATCTTTCGTATATAACACTGCTGAGTGGCTAGTTGGTGCATCTGTAGCTGCAATCGTTGGGCAGACAATTAGATTATGACCATTAGCAACTGTTTTAGATGTATCAATTGCTTTTCCACCACCTACTCCAACAATGATATCTGTTCCTTTTTCTTTCGCTAATTTTTTAAGACGATTTACTTCTTCGCGTGTCGCTTCTCCACCAAAATCTGCAAGGTGTAAGGTTATGCCAAAACGTTCAGCTGTTTTGTCCAACTTGTCTTGAACCCGTTCGATATCGCCTGGATTCCCGATAACTAATGCAGATTCACCAAAGGATTTAATATAAAAACCTAAATTTAATAACTCGTTTTCTCCTTGGACATATTTTGTTGGACTAATAAATGCTTTTCTCATTTCTATTCCTCCTATTTTTAAAATATTTGATTTATAAAATGATCTAACAAACAACTTAATAAACTGATGCATGACTTCCTTTAGGACTGAACAAAGCTTAACAAGTAAGCGTTACCATTTCAACAGACAAAAGATTATCTTTGTCCGCTTCAATTACTTTTGAGTATGAAGTATAATGAAAAGTAATTGAATGTGGTAGCTAATAAGTTGTCGAAGGAGTCACAAAAAATGAACCAACAAAACGCAACGAAGGAAATTATTTCTTGTTCTCTCAAACATCTAACCAGTGAAAAAGCTATTGATAAGATATCAATAACGGATATAATGGATCAGACTGATTACCGTCGCCAGACTTTTTATGATCATTTTGATGACAAATACGATTTAATTACTTGGATTTTCTCCCATGAAGTCTCTGAATTGATCCAATCGATCATGAATTGGGAAAAATGGGAAGAAGCATTGTTCCTTCTATTAGAGTATCTTGAAGCGAATAAAAAATATTATAAGAAGATATTTTCAAATATAAAGCTAGATTCCTTTAAAGATTATCTTATGTATTATATCAAACGAAGTATCCAAACCATCTCAGATGATTATTTTCAAGCGCACCTTGTTGCTGATAACAACCAACTTTTCATCAAAGCGACAACTGACTTTTACGCATATGGTTTGTCTGAGATGCTCTACTGCTGGGTACTTGAAGACTGCGAACCGGACAGCAAAAGTTATCATGAAGTGCTTGTTCAAGTGATCCACCACAAATGCTAATCGTAAACGATTTTAGGTTAATTATAATTTCTAACAGTATTAAAATGACTGTTTTACCATGCAATCTATTTAAGGAGGTAATTGCTTATGCCAGAATATATTTTAGCAATTGACCAAGGAACCACTACAACGCGTGCAATTATGATTGATCGCCAAGGAAATTACATCAGCACAGCAGCTCAAACTTTTGAACAGCAGATACCACAAACCGGCTGGGTCGAACAAGATCCAAATGCCATTTGGCAATCAGTCTGCGACGTGCTTCTTAAAGTTACGAAACATTCCGGAGTCTCATTCCATCAGATCAAAGCACTAGGCATCACAAATCAACGCGAAACAACCATTGTATGGGATCGTAAAACTGGTCAACCAATCCATAACGCAATTGTCTGGAGTTCCAATCAGTCACTAGCTATTATTAATCAACTTAAACAAAAAAATGTTGAAGATTCCATTCACGAAAAGACTGGTTTAGTTTTGAGCCCTTATTTTTCTGCTAGTAAAATTCGTTGGATCCTAGATCATCATCCTGGCGCACAAGAACGAGCAGATCGTGGAGAGTTGGCCTTTGGCACGGTTGATAGTTGGCTCATTTGGAACCTGACCAATGGTAAGTTACACTGTACCGATCACACGAATGCTTCACGGACGATGTTGTTCAATATCCATACACTAGAATGGGATGAACAGCTGTTAAGTCTGTTTAATATCCCTAAAAGTATGCTGCCGAAAGTTCATCCAAGCTCTCATATTTATGGAATAACCGATTTAGATCTTTTTGATGGTGCAAAGATCCCAATCGCCGGTGTTGCGGGAAACCAGCAGGCAGCGTTATTTGGTCAATTAGCTTTTCAACCTGGCCAAGTAAAAAGCACTTATGGTCAAGGAACCTTCATCGTTATGAATACCGGCTCTGAACCAAAACTATCCGAACACAAATTGCTCACTACTATCGGATATTCGATCGACGAGAAAATAACTTATGCTCTTGAAGGTTCGGCTCTTATTTCAGGTAGTGCCATTGAATGGTTGAAAGACAGCTTAAATTTATTTGAATCAATGGATGATTCAGAATCGTTAGCCCTTGCAGCAGCGCCTAATTCAGGCGTTTATGTTATCCCCGCCTTTCGAGGAATTGGTGCGCCCTATTGGGATTCAAATGCACGAGGAGCTATTCTCGGAATTGATGAATCTACCAGCCATCGGGAATTGGTTCGAGCAACTTTAGAATCGCTTGCTTATCAAGTCAGCGATATTATTGAGTTAATGGAATTAGATACTGGAATTATAGTAGATCTTCTTCACGTTGATGGTGGGGCTGCACAAAATAATCTGTTGATCCAATTTCAAGCAGATATTCTCGGAAAAACGGTTAAACGCATCGAACGATTGGAGACGACCGGACTAGGAGCTGCATATCTCGCTGGATTAGCTGTTGATTATTGGCGCGATCAAGATGAGTTAGCAGCTTTAGTTTCTGCGGATGAGCAATTTGAACCTCACATGACCATTGAAGAACGACAAGTTAAACTGCACGCTTGGCATAGTGCTATCAAAGCAATACGTTATTATGCTAAATTACTGCATGAGTAATCATCGTGCGCTGACTAAAAAAAATTAAATGGATCATCTATCTATTTTTATCTATTTTTTATACATGATGATTCCCTAAAAACGCAGTCTATCAAAGTGAGGAACATACTCGAATACTTAACGTATTCAAGTGTGTTCCTCACTTTTTTTAGCATAATACTTGCGTACTTTTGTTCTATTGCCGCAAACTTCCATTGAACACCATTTTCGTCTTCCACTTGTATCAACGAATAATGCATAACAGGTATCAGATTTACATTTTTTGATTTTAGGAAACAGACCATTATGGTGAGCCGTAAGCATATCGTAAGCAATAAGTGAAATCAGTCCATCAGTCCCACCTTTACTTGGTGTAGGTCTGAACGCTTTATCGAAAAACAGTGGTGCTTTCTCAGTATTTGATGCTAAATTTTCTAAAAATATTGATTTTGTTTCGGGTTCTAAAAAGAAAGCTCTACACTGCTCACGAAATAATTGGATTTTTTTTATATCAATTGGGGATTCGTTTATTTTCGCCACTTGTTCAGAATTCAATAAGCTTCTTTCTTTCATCAATGACAGCCACTCATCCATTAGGCCTTCTTCTTCAAGAAAATCGGTAAAAATATTGTTTCTTCCGTTGATCGTATTAAGTAAATTAATGAATAAATAGTCAGATAAATAAGAATATCTTGCCTCTAGTTTTTTGATCATTTAAAATTCTCCTTTAAATTGATTGGTTGATTGGTTGATTGATTGACTTTAATAATACCATACTGTATGGTTAACACCTAACCACTTAGATTAGTTTTAATGGTTAAAAAATAAAAAGGAGTTTCTCAACCAGAAAACAGACTAACTATTACACAATCAGATAGTGAGAAAAAAATGGAATAGGAGAGATTCAAATGGCTAAAAAAATTGAACGAATTACAGCAACTTCAAAAGGGATGCAAACAATAGCAGATTCTAAAGGACATCAGGTGATCATTGATGAGCCTAAACAAATGGGTGGGAAAGATGAAGGCGCCAATCCACTAGGATCCTTTCTAGCTTCACTAGCAGGATGTGAGAACGCGATAGCTAACATGGTAGCTAAAGAAATAGGTTTTGATCTTCAAGGTATAGAATTCGATATCAGAGCAGAAATGAATCCAGAAGGTATGATGGGCAATAAAGATGTTCGTCCCTACTTTCAATCAGTCAGCATAAATGCTCGCGTGAAAACAAGCGAATCTGAAGAACGTCTCACTGAATTACAACAAATCGTTGACTCAAGATGCCCAATATATACAGTATTAGAAGCTGCCAATGTCGAAATGACTCCAAATTGGGTAAAAGAATAAAACTAAAGAGTTAGCACATACGCTAAAAGGAGCTGAAGAGATGATAAAAACGGTATTATTTGATATGAACGAAACGTTATTAGACTTAAGTGTCTTAAAAGAAAATTTCGGTAAATATTTTGAAGATAAATATGTTCTTAATTACTGGTTCGCTAAACTTCTTCATTCGTCTACTGTTATAGGCGGTATGGGTGAATATACTGATTTTGGAAAACTTTCAGAAGCCGCGTTAGAAAGTGTCTTTTTAGAGAGCGACAAAGAACTAACTGATGAAATCAAAACAGATATTCTAGGATCGTTCAGGAATCTTCCTGCGTACGACGATGTATCTGACGCGCTAAAATTATTGAAGGATCACAACGTCAAAGTTATTTCAGTAACCAATTCTTCTTATAAGATGGTTGAAGAACAGCTGAATAATTCTGGCCTGATTGATTTATTTGACTCTTATTATTCAGTAGATTCAGTAGAAAAATATAAACCCTTTAATGATATTTATCATTATGTCATCAATGAAGAAAAAATCAATGCCGCTGAAACAGTCATGGTTGCTACTCATGATTGGGATTTATTCGGTGCTAAAAAAGCTGGACTTCATACAGCCTATATTAAACGCAAAGAAGATCAATACAATCCTTACTACTTGAAACCAGATATGACAAACAGAAACTTAGTAGATTTAGCCCAAGAAATTGTGGATTTCAACTAGGTTGTGTCTTAAAACTATTTGGTTAAGAGAAAAATAGCTGCTATATATACAAAGGCTAAGTAGGACGTTGCGAGTTTATCATAACGTGTCGCGATATGACGGAAATGCTTTAACTTATTAAAGAAACACTCCACCAAATGACGTTCTTTATATAGCCACCAATCAACAGTCCAAGGTTCTTTTGTATTTTTCTTTGGTGGAATGGTATAAGTCGCATCGTGATTCGTCACATAAGTCCGAATGTCTAAAGAACCGTATGCACGATCGCCAATAACATTACTGCCTTGTATTTCAACGTGTTGAAGAACTTCAATAGCGAGAACACTATCATGGAGATTTCCACCTGATAGCTGAAAATATAATGGATTTCCTAATCCGTCTACGATGACATGTATTTTTGTTGTGTGCCCACCACTGCTTTTACCGATATGTTGCGAGATGACAGAATTTAGCCCCCTTTTTTTGCACCGGCACTCTGCTGATGCGCCGTTACAACGGTTGAATCGATACTCAAGTTTTCGTAATCTGCTTCATAATTCAACGTAATAAAAAGGGATTCAAGTAAACCAGTATCACGCCATAAACAAAAGCGGCTATAGACCGTTTTCCATGATCCGTAACGTTCTTTTGGCAGATCTCGCCAAGCAGCACCGCTTCTAGCAATCCATAAAACAGCATTGAACATTATACGATTGCTTTTAGGTGGTCTACCTGTGTGATATTCGGGAAACAGATTTTTGATTTGATTCCACTGCACATCAGTCAGCTCATAACGTTCAATACTCATCATGATCACTCCTGTTTTCTTTTATTATACCGAAAATCAGGATGGCAGTCAGTTTTCAGACACGCCCTAATCGATCGCAGTACTTATCAAAAAAATATTTATCTAAAAGATATTAGGTTGTGTCTTAAAACTATTTGGTTAAGAGAAAAATAGCTGCTATATATACAAAGGCTAAGTAGGACGTTGCGAGTTTATCATAACGTGTCGCGATATGACGGAAATGCTTTAACTTATTAAAGAAACACTCCACCAAATGACGTTCTTTATATAGCCACCAATCAACAGTCCAAGGTTCTTTTGTATTTTTCTTTGGTGGAATGGTATAAGTCGCATCGTGATTCGTCACATAAGTCCGAATGTCTAAAGAACCGTATGCACGATCGCCAATAACATTACTGCCTTGTATTTCAACGTGTTGAAGAACTTCAATAGCGAGAACACTATCATGGAGATTTCCACCTGATAGCTGAAAATATAATGGATTTCCTAATCCGTCTACGATGACATGTATTTTTGTTGTGTGCCCACCACTGCTTTTACCGATATGTTGCGAGATGACAGAATTTAGCCCCCTTTTTTTGCACCGGCACTCTGCTGATGCGCCGTTACAACGGTTGAATCGATACTCAAGTTTTCGTAATCTGCTTCATAATTCAACGTAATAAAAAGGGATTCAAGTAAACCAGTATCACGCCATAAACAAAAGCGGCTATAGACCGTTTTCCATGATCCGTAACGTTCTTTTGGCAGATCTCGCCAAGCAGCACCGCTTCTAGCAATCCATAAAACAGCATTGAACATTATACGATTGCTTTTAGGTGGTCTACCTGTGTGATATTCGGGAAACAGATTTTTGATTTGATTCCACTGCACATCAGTCAGCTCATAACGTTCAATACTCATCATGATCACTCCTGTTTTCTTTTATTATACCGAAAATCAGGATGGCAGTCAGTTTTCAGACACGCCCTAATTAAAATAATAAAAAAAGAAACCACTAATTTAAATTAGTGGTTTCTTTTACTGTATAAAATTCAGTAGCATCGTGTATTCTTTTTAAAATAGCCCGAGTCTTATTTAATCAACGACTGCTCTGTCTAGCTAACTCTAATTTCTTTTTGCACGCTTACTTTTTGGTTATGCCTTATTTGAATACGTAGTCGAATAAATTTATCGATTTCAACTACAATCAATACAACGAGTCCACACAAGACTGAAATTAACCATTCTAGTCCCGTCATTGAACCAGTATGGAACGCTCCTTGCATAACTGGCACATATGTCAAAATCAATTGTAAGACTATCATGATCCCAATTATCAAGAATGCTTTAGGGTTCGTGAAAAAGGAACGAGAAAAAGCGAGTTTTGAGGTTCGGATATTAAAAAGATAGAAAATTTTACTGAACACGATAATATTGACCATCATCGTACTTGCGGTTACTTGATCAGCTCCCGTATATATCAACCATTCATAAGAAATAATGCTTATGATCGCCATTAAAATCGAAACATACGTCATTTGGAAAATATCTCTTTTATTCATAAGGCCTCTGCCCGTTTTTCTAGGAGGCTTTTCCATGATACCCTCTTCAGCCGGTTCAAAAATAAACGCAAACTGAATCGTAATTGCCGATACCATGTTGATCCAAAGCAATTGGGTAGCTTGCAATGGCATATCGCGTTGCATCAAAATCGTGATCGCAATGATCAGCCCTTCGGCAAACGATGTCGGCAGCAAGAAGAGTATACTCTTTTTGATATTGTCATAGATACGACGTCCTTCTTTAATAGCGACAGACATAGTTGCAAAGTTATCATCCGCTAGAATCATATCTGCAGAGTCTTTGGCTACGTCGGTCCCTTTGATCCCCATGGCAACACCAATGTCTGCTTTTTTTAAGGCTGGAGCATCGTTTACTCCGTCTCCTGTCATGGCAGTTATTTTTTCACTTGCTTGAAGCGCAGAAATAATCTCCAATTTATTTTTAGGCGTGGTTCTGGCAAAGACTTGATAGTTTAGAGCAGCTATTTGCTGTTCTTCTTCTGACATCTTGTCCCACTCTGGACCTGTAATAACGCTGATTTTATCGGCCAAACCTAACTTCTCACCAATAGTTTTGGCAGTAAGCGGATGGTCTCCAGTAATCATATTGACTTCCACGCCTGCTTTTCGCATCTCTTTTAAAGAGCCAATAACCTCTTCACGTGGTGGGTCAATAATACCAGCTAAGCCTAGAAAAGTTATCCCCGAAAACAGCAGATCATGAGTGATCTCATTCACTCCATCCGAAATCAATTGGTACCCAACTGCCACCACTCGTTTTCCTTGGAGAGAAAGATCTTCAACTTTTGAATCCCACTTTACTTTATTAAATCGTGGATCCTGGGTAGTTGCCATTGGAAATAGCTTGTCGGGTGATCCTTTAATAAAGAGGATTTTTTGATTAGTCTCTGTATCCAAAACCAATTTCGCCATGTAACGGTAATCAGAGTCAAAAGGGATCATATCTAGTTCTTGATACTGGTTTTTATAGCCGTATTCATATATTTTATGATACAACGTCAAGAATGAGCCATCTGTTGGTTCTCCATTCAATGACCAAGTATCACCTTCTTTTATAAGTGTTGTGTCATTAGCTTCGTATCCCGCATCTAAAAAGAGTGTTAAGTGTTGATTTAATTCAACACGATTTTTAAATTCTGTGATTTCCCCTTTAGGTTCATAACCATCACCCGTTACTTCATAATGGTGGTTATCAATATAAATATCTTTAACCGTCATTTCATTTTTCGTTAACGTTCCGGTTTTGTCTGTCGCAATAATATCGACCGATCCCAAAGTTTCAACTGCGGGTAGTGATTTAACAATGGTGTGTTTCTTTTTCGCCATGTCACTTACACCCATAGCCAAAATTACAGAGGTGGTCGCTGGAAGTCCTTCTGGTATAGAGCCTACGATCATTGTTACTACTGCTAAAGAAAGGATGGACAAGGAATGGGTTTCTAAGAGCATTCCGATGATAAAGAGGACAATTGCCGCACCGATCACGACATAAGATACCCCTTTTCCTAGCCCGTCGATTTCTCGCATCAAAGGAGTTTTTCTTTCTTTTACCCCTTTAACTTCTAACGATATTTTTCCGATTTCTGTTTGTTCAGCTGTCGCGACTACAACACCTAGTCCACTCCCATTTGTCACAGAAGTCGAAGCAAAGGCGATGTTCGTTTGCTCTGCCAATGCAACATCATTATCTGCTAGTGTTTGGATTGTTTTCTCGACTGAATCTGCTTCTCCTGTAAGGGCAGATTCTTGAATGCGTAAGCTATCTATATCTATGATTCGTAGATCCGCTGGCACGCTATCCCCTGCTTCTAGAAAAACAACATCGCCTGACACTAACTCTTCTGCAGGAACATCTAATCTCTGCCCTTCACGGTAGACCGTTGCTTGGGTCGATAACATACTTTTTATTTTTTCTAGCGCATCTGAGGCATTCACTTCTTGGTAATACCCAATCAAAGCGTTGACGATCACTACAAATCCAATAATAACCGCATCTGACACGTGTCCCATTACTAGCGTTAACAAAGCAGCAAAAATCAAGATGTATATGATCATATTATTGAATTGTCGAACAAAAAGTTTCCATTTGGGTGTTGTTTCGGTGACCAGTTGATTAAGGCCATCTGCTTCTAAACGCTTCTTTGCTTCTATTTGGCTTAATCCTGATTCAAAATCCTCTTGTGCATAATTTTTAGATAAACTTGCAACAGTTTTTTGATAATTTTTTATATTTGGTTTCATTTTCTTATATTCCTCTCTTATCTTCATTTTAAGTGCATGCAAAATAGCACCTCATCTTTTGATGACGCACCTAGCTACTCTATTTGAAGAGATAAAATATAAAAAAACTTGTACAAATCACCCTCGTCATCATCTGACATTTAAAAACCACCCCCGCCATATTTACCTCTAGGTTAACATACCTCTCATCTATCTTCAAATATGCTCAATCTTATTCTCGCTGCTGGAATATCCTCGATTTTGACCAAATAACCGATTGGTTGCTTAAGAGAATGGATAATGGGAACAAAAAAACACTGTGCAAAACTTTAGAATATAAGCTATCGTTAGCCCAATCATTTATAAAATAAACAGTTTTATAAATAAAGTCTTCAATAAACACAAATGTGCATCGAAGACTTTACATATTTAATCCTGAATAATTCATACTTTTTCTAAAACGCTCTGGAAAAGCTGTTATAACGCTAGTTTGAGTTAATTTTCTCAGCACCCTTTGGGTGTGCAAAAAGAACCCCAATCTGCTATGGTTAAAGCGACTAAACATAACCAAAGAAAGGGGTTCTCTCTATGGCAACTTTACATGAAAATCGTTTGCTTTTCAATTCAAACATTACGGTATCTCACTCTGGGGGTAATTTATCCTCAGATTCCGGATTGATATTAGTTAAGGAATTCATGCACACCATTAATTTCTCTAACATTTTGAAACAAACCCTCACTATTAACGATGATCGACTTTACTATAACCATGCTAATCATTCAATTATTGAACAAATCCTTTTTCAATTGATTGCTGGATATCAAACGGATTCTTCGGCTGACGTTTTATCAAAAGATCCCATTTTCCAGAGTCTATTAGCTAAAGAGCAACTCGCTTCACAACCGTCTATTTCTCGTTTATGGGATCGGTTAAGTCAAGAAAACATTTCCCAATTACAAGAAGTCAATCAAATCCTGATTGATAAAGTACGTACTGCTCGTAATACAACTGAAATGATTTTTGATCTAGACTCAACACATTCGGATACCTTTGGCAATCAGGAGAAGTCGAATTATAATGCCCATTACCAAACGAATGGCTATCATCCACTTGTTGCCTTTGAAGGTCTGACTGGCGACTTTTTGAAAGCAGAACTTCGTTCTGGTAATGTGTACACATCCAATGGTGTTGCAGATTTTGTCCGACCACTTTTTGACCATTACCAAGAAACCGTACCTGTAAGTTCTATTCTAGTGCGTGCAGATAGTGGTTTTGCAACTCCTGAATTATATGAACTGTGTGAAAAACGTCAAAATTTTTATATTGTTCGATTGAAATCGAATCGCAACTTAGGAAAAATCGCTGAGCAATTTGTATCTATAAATGACCAGCAGGATTGAGATAAAAAAGAAGTTCACTACGCTTCTACACTCTATCAAGCGAAGAGCTGGACACATCCACGAAGAATTTGTATTAAATCTACGCGCGAAGCAACCGAATTGATTGCTCGACATGAATTTATCATAACCAATTTATCAGAGAACCTTTCTGCAGAAGCGGTCTTTCAAACCTATTCTAAAAGAGGCACCATGGAAAATTACATTAAAGAGGCCAAAAATGGATTTTATTTCGATAAAACCAACAGTCCTCGTTTTTTAGAAAATCATGCACGTATGATGGTGAGTGTACTAGCTTACAACATCGTCAATTTTATGCGTACTCTTTGTTTTACGAAAGAAACCAAAGGTTTTCAAGTTTCAACTATTCGTTTGCTCTTATTTAAAGTAGCGGGTAAACTTGTTCATTCTGGACGAAAAACCTTTTTAAAACTCAGTTCCTATCACGTTTACCATGAACTTTTCCATAAAATTTTGCGGAATATTCAGCATTTCAAATGGCAGTAACACTCACACCTAATGGAATAGTTTAAAAAAAAAGGCTAATTTCAAGGGGTTAGTATGCCTAAAAATCTTAATTTTCTGACAAAAAAATAAGTGACTTGGAAATTTGAAGTAAAATAAGTAAACCTAACAAACTAATGACCTGAAAGAAGTGAAAAATGCACCAATTATTATTTTTTTTAAAAGTATGAATCATTCAGGTTAATAGCTATATGATTTTTTATATGGATAAATTTAGCTAAAATTCACTCGATTGGCAAAATAAAAAAAGCAGCGTGAGATAATTCACTCACGCTACTTAAACTAGCTTTCATTTAAATACTTACTTTAGCTCATCTACATCGTTTAACCAAGAGCTTTTTTTCGTCAGTTCTGTTGAAAAAAACTCTTAGCTTTTAATTCTCTTTCCAATAACATTTCCTGCCCATCCACCGATGATCATAACAACGAGGAATATCCATCCAGAAAGCGAGAAGTTTGCGATTGGTGTATACAAGGCTGCATTAGAACTTTTTATAAATAACATCATTACATATATTTTCACTGCTCTTTTATTTCCTTTCTTTCTTATAAAAAAATAAATATACAAGATAGTACAATAAAGTGTTAGAGAATAACATTTTTAATGCACTCATTTGGATAAAGTTATTTAAAGAGAATCTTGCATAGAAAAGACCGCTAGCACTTTATTAAAAAGTATTAGCGGTCTTTTCTCATTAATTCATCTTATTTCTAGCAATCTTATACATTTTTTCTAATTATAATTCTTCGCCATTAGTAGCAATTACATTCTGATACCAATCAAAGGAAGATTTTTTGAGACGTTCAAGTGTTCCGTTTCCTTCATTATCCTTATCCACATAGATAAAGCCGTAACGTTTTTCCATTTCTCCAGTAGAAAAACTCACAATATCGATACAGCCCCAAGGAGTGTAACCCATTAGGTCTACCCCATCTTCTTCGACAGCTATTTTCATCTGCTGAATGTGCTTTTTAAGATAATCAATACGATAATCATCCTGGATAGTACCGTCTGCTTCAATTTTATCGTACGCACCTAAACCATTTTCGACGATAAATAAAGGCAGATGATATCTTTCCGTTAGGATATTTAAAGTATATCTTAAGCCAACTGGATCGACCGGCCAGCCCCATTCACTTTTCTCAAGGTAGGGGTTATCGGTTAATTTCAATTGATCCACTGAGCCATCTTGCCAACCCGGTATAGAATCTAAGGCTGTAACAGTACTTGACATGTAATAACTCAAACCGATGTAGTCGATAGTTCCTTCACGCAATAGTTGGAGTTCTTCTTTGTTATAGTCAATATGGTAGCCTTCAGTTTCCCACAATCTCAGAGTAGCCGCCGGAATCTCACCGTGTACATGAATATCATTGTAGAAGAATCGACGATCCATCGCTTTTACAGAAGCGATTAAATCTTCAGGATTAGAAGAATATGGATAAACCGGCACATAGGCCATCATGCAGCCAATTTGGAAGTTGCGATTTATTTCATGACCAATTGCCACTGCCTTTGCACTGGCAATCAGTTCGTTCAGACTTGCTTGATAGACCACTTCTGCTTTATTGTCGCCTTCATTAAAAACCAAAGCCGAATTATTAAAGACATGTAAGTCTCGGTAGCCATCTGCCTGATTATTAATTTCGTTAAAGGTCATCCAGTACGTCACTTTATCTTTGTAACGCTCCATGACCGTTTTTGCGTAATGAGCAAAAAAATCAATCAGCTTCTTATTCCGAAATCCCCCGTATTCTTTACACAAATGGTAAGGAATTTCGAAGTGAGATAAAGTCACGACCGGCTCGATGTTATATTTCAATAATTCATCAAATAAATCATCATAAAATTGCAATCCTGCTTCATTTGGTTCCTTTTCATCACCTAAGGGGAAAATCCGACTCCAGGCAATAGAGGTACGAAAACATTTAAAGCCCATTTCAGCAAACAAAGCGATATCTTCCTTGTACCGGTGATAGAAATCGATTGCCTCGTGACTCGGATAATCATAACCCTCTAATATACCTTGGGTTATTTCTCTCGGAACAGAATGCGTACCTTTAGTAATGACATCCGCTGTGGAGATACCTTTTCCGGCTTTGTTCCAACCGCCTTCTATTTGATTAGCCGCCACAGCGCCGCCCCAAAGAAAATCTTTTCTGAATCCTTTCACTTCTCTTGCCCTCCTTTTGTCAAATTGAATCTTCCATTAAGTTTGGACTGACTTGTACAAATTGACCAACTTTTTATTTTAGCCTCATTTTATCGACTAACTGGATCGCTTTCTTGTTTTTCACTTTCCAGCTTTCTTTCGCGGTCTTCTTTCATAGCTTTATAGCTTGCGCCAACAATACCTGCGTCGTTGAGGAAATGACACGGCACTATTTTTGCCAGCGTCATATTTTTCATATCACGATGTCCCGCTTGTAAACCTTGTACTCTTCGATTCAATTCTTGTATAAAACTTTGATTAGCGCTGATGCCTCCTCCTACCAGAACGACCTCTGGATCCAACGAGACCAACACGTTGTAAATGCCGATTGCAAGATGGTCGTAAAAAGCATCAATCACATTTTTGGCTCGTAGATCTCCCGCCTCTGCAAGTTGGAAGATATCTTCCCCATCAAGATCTTGTTGGGGCATTGTCGCGTCAGATCCATCTAAGTATCTTTGGACTAAGCCGGATTGAACTGAACTCGTCAGGCTCACGGATGAAAGTCGGGTGTCACCATTTAAAACGGGCGCATTGATCATAAAACCAAATTCCCCAGCTGTTGCATGTGCCCCGCGGTAGATATCATTATTGATCATAACGGCTCCGCCAATTCCTGTTCCTACTACGGCCGTAAAATAGTTCTTGTATTTTCGCCCGGCTCCGAGCCATTTTTCGGCTAAAGCTGCACTATTTGCATCATTCTCGACTGCGACGTGCAGCCCTAATTCTTTTTCCAAGATATTTTTTAAATGGACACCATAGAAATCAAAAATCGCACCTCCCGTCGTCATAAAACCTGATTCTTCTACGATGCCTGGTGCACTGATGCCCACAGCTCTTATATCATGAGCTTCTTTATAATTCTCTACGATTATTTTGATATTTTTGATTATTTCAACACCCTCTGAGCTGGTCTTGATTTTGTCCTTATGCAAGATATTGCCTTTTTCATCTAGGAGGCCGTATTTAATATTTGTTCCTCCTATATCGATACCAATATATTTCCCCATTTTTTTCCTCATTCCTGAACAATAAGTCGATATAGAAATATTTTTACCCTAAGGTCACGTGCATGCTTTTCACGGTCTTATTTCTTATATCTATTGCTTCTTGATTTAGTATGCGATCGCCTTCGATCACCTTAACCTGATCATCCGCGTATAGAATACTGTAACGGATTGGTTTCACACCCTTTTCACCGTACGTATGTTGCATTTTAGCATTACTGTAAGTCACCTTTATTTCACCTAACAAGGTGAATTGAACGGTACCGTCCTCCTTGAATAGCTCTTTATGTAGCGCTGGTAAGAGTTGAAAAGATAACTGTTTTTTATCCTTGTCATAGGTAAATGGACGTTCACCTATAAACATTTGAACCCACATATTCAAGAATTCAACCGTTGAACCACTGAGACGTGCCACAAAACCTTTACCATGGATGCTCTCATCTGGATTCGCACTACTAGCGATAAAGGAAGAATTTTCTAGGATACTTCTACCGTAAATGTTCGGATCCAAGTTGGGGATCAACATAGTTTCAAGGTCTTCATAAAAAGCGTCATACAAGCCACTCTTTAATAATGCCAGTAAGTATTTATAAGTCATATGCAAGAAAACAGATTCATTTTCTAACCATCCCGGTGTGAAGAACTTGGCTCTTCCTAGTTCAATGGGCTCATTCGTCAATGGTCCGCTTGTCTTATACATCTGTAGCTTACGATCATAGATTTCTGATTCCTTGACAGCCTGATATATATTATACGCTTCTTTCGTGCTGTTCGTTACTTTTAGTTTTTTGACCAAACCTTCTAAAAATGGGGTTACTGCATGTGGTTTCAATGTTTCATCATTTTTTTCAAAGTAAAAGTATGTTGGCAGCAAGGCTGGTCCATTATACTTTTCTACTGCCTCAATGGCTTGATCTACTCGCTTGGTTAAGGAATAAACCAACTGCTCAACCGCCTCTTGATTGAGAACTTTCATTTCTCCGGAAAGATCTTGGTAAATGTCTGCTCGGTATTTTTCTAGCAGTCTTGTAGTTTGTTCCCAAAATGCTTGATCATCGTCTTGCATCAACGTCAGATGTTCTTGTAGTTTTTCAAGGAATCGGAACGCTTCGATTGGTAAAGCGTAGACGCATCCCTCTAGATCCACTTGCTCGATTAAAGTCATTAAACGTTTCAGTTCAAATAACTCGGAAGTGCTGGTCCCGAACAAGCTAGGCAATCCATTCAAAGAATCATTCCAACCCGGTTTTCCGGCTTCCATCCCGATACCATAACCAAACGGAGCGATCGTTGCCGTTTTGATGGCGGCTAACAAAAGGAGCTTAGAGTAAAGGTTGGTTGTGATAGGCGTTTTATTTGGTGCTTCTACCCACTGGCTACTGTCGCCTTCCTTATGGTCTAGAGCGTTATATTGTCGGTATTCATTGTCTTTCTGGACATATTTTATTTCCCTAGGTTGGACACAAACTTTATTTTGATAGTACTTGTATGGGCGTTCAAATAATAAGGTCTGTTTCTTATCTGGGTAAATAGCCAAATAACTTTCGATAAGATCGATGTTGTAGGTCCAATGATCGATCCAGAATCCTTCACCATGATCTGCTTCTAGGTTTTCACTGCTGGCGAACAGGACGTAGGCTAACAGCTCCTCAAAAGAGCTAGTCAAATCAATTGTATTTTCTTCAATAAAACGCAATAATTCGCCTGGTTCAAATGGTTTATCAAAGAATGAAAGCAGCATCTTTTTCTGTTCTGTTTCTTTCAAGAACGGGGCGATATCTGTATCGGTACCATTGAAAGTAAAAAGAACCTTTTTTATCACAAGTGGATTGTAACCATCCAGTTGGATCAATTCCATGAAATGGCGGATATTAGCATCCTCTACTTCAGTTGTGAAATAAACATCCATCCGTCGATTTTGGTTGATATCGCGGTAGTTCCCATTCCCTTGTGAGTAATAGGTAGGAGACGTCGAGAAGAAATTATAGTCTCTTTCTAAATCGCCATGCTTACGCGAATAAACGTAATAAGCTTGTTGCTTATCCTTATAGGTGTGGATCGTTGGAAAGCCACCCCGCAACCCATTATCTAAGTAAGATTGTCGGGCGTATTGGTCAAATTTCGTACTAGCAGTACTTGTTTGAATGACGTCGGTCAACTCATCCGTTAAACCTTGTGCAGTAATAAAGGCTTGCTTTACTGTATCTTCGTTTAAGTGTTGAGACAGATATTTCGAGACTGTGTCCTCATCTTTTCCATAACCAACCAGCGTCATCAACTCAACACTTTTTCCTGGTAACAACTCCCCTTGCCATAGTGTAAATCCAGCAGAGACTCTATTGGTACTGACTTGATTTTGTTTATTTATTTCAGAAACAGCGTTCTGATTAAAATGGTCAGCTTTGCGTAATGTTTCATCCTTGCCGAAAATAAGCTGGCGGTCATAAATAATTGATGCCGGTGTTACTTTTTCATTTTCCTTTACCAATGACGTATAGAAGTTGCCGCTATGCATCTCCTTAACCTCCACAGTATCTTCTGTGCTCCCTCGCAAGTGATAAAAGTTAAAGGAATTATCAACCTTTTTGACATCAAACCAACTCTTCAATGTGTTGCTGATTTCTTTGTAGTCTGCATTTGCGATTCCCGCCGGCAGAATTGCCGCCAAACCGTCTGCTACTTCGAGACTGACTGCTTCATTACTATTATTCACGATATTAACGGTACGAACCAGTGCTCCAATCGGTGCATGCGGCAAACTGTAATAGCGAACAACAAGACTTAGGTTTTCATCATGCTGCTTGTAGTTTAATGTCAGATGATTCATACCGATCGTCATTGTTTCCGTAGCATTTTCGCTCGGGTCAGAGAACGGTTCAAAAGCGGTTGTTTCACCCTCTCTTCGAACTTTTAAAAAAGTTCGAAACCCTTGCAAAGGTGTGTGTTGATAGGCTTTATCTGCTGGCAGGAATTCTGAGATTGCTGAATCCTTATTCTCTATTCCAAAACTACTGATCGCTTGGCCCCGATTGATGTAGAACATCCAAAGAGGGATCCCTTTTAAGCCCACGATTCCCGGTAAGAAACTTGAGAAGGCAGAAGTTGTTTGGTAATTTTCAATAATAAATTCATTTTTTTCATTTAGTTTATACAAAGATTTACACCCTCTTTAGTTATTTTACAGCACCAGCCGAGATACTGTTGATGATGTGTTTTGATAAGAAGATAAAAGCTACCATGATCGGTACTACTGAAATAGCAATTCCTAAGTACATCGCTCCTAAGTTCATTGCCACTGGGGAACCGCTTAAAGCACCCATCATGACTGGCAAGGTAAACTTGCTTGGTGTTCTTAACATGATCAATGGCGTCATATAGTTGTTCCATGTTCCGATAAAAGTGAAGATTGCTTGGGTCGCGATTGCAGGTTTTAGGATAGGTAAAACAATTCGATGGAACATATAGATCTCTGATGCACCGTCGATCCGGGCTGCTTCTAAAATGGAAATTTGCATTGAAGAAACCAAATATTGGCGAAAGAAGAATACTGTGAAAGGCGCAGCAATCGCTGGAATGATCAAAGGCCAATACGTATCTAGAATTCCTAAAGTACTGTTCAATTCATATTGTCCTAAAAGTCCAAGCTGTCCTGGGACCATCATAACGACTAGGAAAGCACCGAAAATAAAAGTTTTTCCTTTGAACTCGTAGAAAGCCATTGCAAAGGCAGTCAATGCTGAAAAATAGGCATTCAGTACGGTCACGGTTGTCGCAACAAACAAACTGTTTGCGAAGCCACGCCAGACATTCATGTAGCGGATCAACACATCATAGTTGTCGAAGAATGATGTCCCAGGGACCAATGTGAATCCTCGAATGATTTCGGTGTTTGAACGAGTCGCATTGACCATCATCATAACGAAGGGGATGATGGAAATTACGGATAATAGTATCAAAAAGATATAGAGGATCACTTTCAAAATTTTGATACGGTTTTTAAATACTTTCCCGATTGGAGCAACGGTTGGATCAACGACCGGCTCAATGCTAACTGCTTTATCATTTTTCATAACTAGACACCTTTCTTAACCGGTTTAGTTTTCATAGTTCGGAATATGATAATGGAGAAAACAACAGTAATCATAAACAAACCATAAGCAATTGCAGATGCATAACCGAAATTATTGTATTTGAAGGCTTGATTGTACAAGTAGAGAACCATCGTGCTCAATGCCCCACGTGGTGCACCCATACCATCAGTCAGCAACAGCGGTAAATCGAACATTTGCAAACCTCCAATAAGAGAAGTGATCATGACGTAGAGCATTATTGGCTTCAGTTGCGGTAAGGTAATGTGATAGAATCGTTGCCACCAGTTGGCACCGTCGATCATAGCTGCCTCTAAATAATCTGTCGAAATGCCGCTGATTCCTGCTAACAGAATAATAAAGGTTTGACCAAACCACATCCATGTATTGATTGCTGAAACAGCACCTCTGGAATAGACTGCATCACTTAGCCAATTGATTGGTTGGTTGATAATGCCGGTATCCAGCAGCATTTGGTTCAAAGCACCATAATTCCAGTCCAATACTAAGTTGAATAAGAGGGCTACAGATGCAACGGTTATAATATTAGGTAAGTAAAAGAGGGTCCGGAAGAAGCCCACCCCTTTGATTTTAAGCTGAATATCACTGAAAATGAGGGCTAAACCAAATGCAATTGCTAATTGAATAAAAAAACCACTTCCCCAGATAATCAGCGTGTTGATCAATGATTCAATAAAATACTTGTCTTGTGTTAAACGTAAATAGTTCTCTACCCCAACAAAGGCTGCATTGTCAATGCCCCCAGCTCCACTATAGCTCGTGAGACTGAAGTAAAAGGTCAACAAAATTGGATAGATGTTAAATGTTAAAAATACTATAACAAATGGGGCAATGTACAGATAAGCTTTATTTGAATTTTTTCCCATTCCGATCCTCCTCTAAACTAAATAAAAACTGGGATTCTTTGGAAGAACCCCAGATTATCTGTCAATTATTTTTCATCAGGTGTAACAATATCTGGGAAGGCATTGTTAACTTGGTTATAGAATTCTTGAACCCCTTCTTCTTTGCTGATCTCACCTTCAACATAAGCTCCGACTTGTGTCCCAAATAACTCATTCAATTGTTGATCGTAAGGTGTTACAACGTTAGCATCAATTTTTTCTGCTTCTTCTAAGAAGAATTCGTAATGATTTTGACCGCCTAAGAAGTCATCTGACATATCATCTTTGATTGCTTCTGTTACGGGTTTATAACTTAGTACATCCCCAGTTTCTAAAGCACGTTCTGTCAAGAATTCTTCATCATGTACCATCATTTCGACAAATTTGAAGGCTAGATCTTTATTCTCAGATCCTTCATAAACGCCTAACCATGTTCCACCTTCAAAGTAAGATGATGGGCCATTTGTGACAGCCCAGTCACCCGCATTTGCATTAGATGATTGTTTGAAAACAGCATCCAGTGCCCATGTTGGAAGTGCTACTGAGAATACTTCGATTTGGCTATTTGCTTCTGCCTCTGCTGCAGTCGCTGCTTCTCCTTCTAATTCTTCCCAACCCATATTATAGTTGATTGGGCCGTTGAAAGATTCATACCAAGATGGTGACCATGCTGGTGCAAGAGCAGTATATTGCTCATCTCTTAATGTTTTCGCATAGTCAAAATAAGAAAGACGCTCATCAGTTACGACTAGTTCGTTATCTTCATTTACCCATGGTTGTGGGTCGCTTCCACCTGTTGCAAAACTGGTGAATTTAGATATAGAACCTTCATCAGGGAACAGAGCATAACCTGCTTCTTTCATTTTTGCTCCAACTTCAAATAAATCATCCATGTTTGACATCATTGCTCCGACTTCTTTTGGATCATCTGTACCTAATACTTCTTTTGCAATGCTTCTGCGGTAGTAAATACCACCTGGTGTCGTTTGCCAAGACATTGCACGGACGTTGCCATCTTCGTCTTTTCCTAGGTCATAAACATAATCTACATATTCGTCTTCCCACTCAGTCACATTGTAGGGCTCTGCCGAAAGATCCGTCCAGTAGTCAGCGTTGAGCCATTGTTGCATGTACGCAATTTCTCCTGTAAAGATATCCGGTGCTCCATCGCCACTTTCTAACGTTGGTTGCATTGTTTGACGATAATCCGCAGTCGGGATAATTTGGAGTTCAACTGTAACATCATTAATTTCTTCAAACTTATCGATTGGCCCTTGCAACTCATCTGTAAAGGACGTTATCGTTAAATCTGGTTTATCCTCACCACAACCTGCTAGCGTTAAACCCAAACCTGCTACACTCAAAACACTTACCCATTTTTTCATTTTTGATTGCTCCTCTTTGGTTAGATTAACGCTTTCATTTATATGTAAAGCGCTTTACACTTTTGACAAATTTTTTTATTACCGTTCTATAATAAAAAAATTCGTTATTTTTTCACTTGTCTTGTTGTCTCACGCTTGATCAATCGCACGGGAATCGTCTTCTTGACCGGCAAGCAATTCGGATTTAGAATACTTTCGATCGCCAATAATCCTGCTTGTTGACCGATTTTTTCTTTATCTTGAGCGATTGTCGTTAAAGCTGGTTCCATATATTTAGCGATCTCGATATCGTCGAATCCCACGACCGATATATCTTCCGGAACACTTAAACCATACTCTTTGATTGCTTGGATCGCCCCAATCGCCATTTGATCCCCAGACACAAACACCGCGGTTGGAGGCTCACTTAGGCGAAGCAATTTCATCATGGCCATTCGACCACCATCCGCTGAGTAATAACCACCATTCATGATGTACTCCTCTGGTGTGTTCAAACCATGTGCACTGATCGCATCGTTGAAGCCTCTCATTCTTTCTACACCAATAAATCCAGTACTTTCTCCGTGTATATGCGCAATTTTTTGATGCCCTAATGCAACTAAATGATCAACTGCCATTAGTGCACCATGATAGTTATCGCTATATACAGAATTAAAATCATTTACTTCCATATCGATAAAGACACATGGGATACCCAGCTCACGATAGATTTTCAGATCAGATTGATCCGAATCGGTACTGAAGACAACAATACCATCGACACCCCTGCGAATCAGCTGGTTCGTGTAGCTTTCTTCCCCTTTGATACTTCTGGATACAAATAATAAGTCATAATTATGCATATCAACAAATTTCCGGAAACCTTCAATTACTGGTCCAAAAAACGGATGAGCCATACCAACACCTAAATTTTCTGAGAACACCACTCCAATCATATTTGATTTTTTGGTTGCCAACGTGCGCGCAGACGAGTTCGGAACGTAATCCAAGGTCTCGATAGCTTCCAAAACCTTTTTTCTGGCTCGACTACTCACATTGGTGCTGTTGTTCAGCACTTTCGAAACAGTTGAAATTGAGTAAGCTGCTTCTTTTGCAACATCATAAATCGTAGCCATATGTATTCTTCTCCCTCGCTGCTTTCATTAGTAAAGCGTTTTACTAATTTAAATATACCCATCTTAGGGATAATTGTCAATAACTTTTAAATATAAACATTGATTTGACAACCTTGTTAACGTTTACTATTATAAAGAAGAATCATTAGTCTTAAAAAAAGAATTAAAAGGGGTGTAAAGGGCTTTATGTCAGAATCAGAAAATTCGTTAATTCATACTTTAATGCTTGGAATGCAGAGGTTATCTTCCCTTGTCTATTTAAATTTATTGTGGTTGCTAGGTGTACTAGCTGGAGGCATTATTCTCGGTATCGGCCCTGCAACCCTGAGTCTCTGTGCTGTTCTAAGAGAGCAAATATGGAATCAGCGAGATATTGAAGTAAGTTCGTTCTTCTTCAAGGAATATAAACGCGTTTGGAAAGAAAGCAACCGATTTATCTTTTTATTTTATGGCATTTATCTATTTTTATGGATCGATTTCTGGGCAATCATACGCTTTGCGCCCTCCATTTTCATTGTATTTGCATTTTTCACGGTTCTTATTTTTCTGGTAACTTGTTATTATTTTTTATTTTACGAAGTACTTAATAGACCATTCTGGACAAAACTTAAGAATAGTCTATTGCTCCCATGGCTATTCCCCGCACAATCGTTGGGCATAATAATTACAGCTGGCGGATTTTTACTGTTGCTTAATCAGTTTCCAGTTGTGTCTGTTCTTTTTTCCGTAAGTGCACCTTTTTCAGTTTTTTTCTATATGCTGCGAAAGAAATACTGGCGGAATTTCCGTAGTATAACCTAACAAAAGACAACACGTTAGTTCTATTTATCCCTGTTCACTTCTCAAAAGATTAGCGCATAAAAAATGACTTTCATATTAAACTAATATGAAAGTCATTTTTTTGATCCTTATTAATTTTAATAGGTTGCCGATTATTACTAGCTAATGCAATATGATCGTGTATCATAGTACATTTATTGCAGCTATTCCACCTTATTACAACTTCAATGTCTTTAATATAGTTTGAAATTCTTCATCTGTTATTTCACCACGAGCGTAACGTGATTTTGCAATTTCTTCAGCTTCAGTAACTGTAGAATTCCTTGTATTTAATGCTGAAACTGTCGTTTGTTGTTTCTTTTTTTTAAAAACGAGGTATAGTGCAACGACAATAAGCGCAACTATAAGCACTGTCAGTAGAGGAGAACCATTTGCCATCTTATCAAACGAATTAAATCCTCGCTGCATGCTATTATATCCACCCTTTCCAAAGTAACCCATATATCCTCCGTTCATCATCCTAACGTCTCCATTCTATAACTATTTGATCGAAGTCAGTTTTACAATATTGCTTTTAGTTTGTCATATTCTTCAGTAGAAATCTGACCCGATGCATATCTATAATCGATCACTTTTTTTATTTCATCTGTATTATTGTTGCTCTCTTTTTGACTATTGGCAGCTGATTTTTGTGCTTCATCTTTTTTGTATAGATAGAAACCGATAGCCAAAATTAGGAATAAACCCATTTCTAGTTTCCTCCAATCATACTATTTTAAAATTTCTGTACTAACAGGCCAATTACTCTGACCAACTCAGAATTTTTAATACATGTTGCCCATTCCTCTAAAATTACTACTTTGAGATGAACCACCAGTTCCATGCATTTCCTTGTACCATTCATTTGATTCTTGGTTATCTAGATCAGGATGCGTTTCACTCATATGTGATTTCATTCGTCCAAAATTCACATTGCCTTCTTCCATGAATTTTTCCATATCATCGAAGTTTACGTTGCCCTCTTCCATGAATTTTTCCATATCATCGAAGTTTACATTATCCTCTTCTATGTCAGATTCTACTTCCGCGTCAACAGGTGATAATTCACTATCAGTCATCCACTTATGATTTTGAACCAGTTCGCTGCCATCTGTTGGTTGGTAATCTATTACATAAACGGTCGTATCCTCTACCGCTTCAATCGTTGCGGTTGCACCTTCCATGCCAGGCATATGATCGGCTTCCAAAATGACTTCAGTTCCAACTTCAAATGATTCTTCTCCTGCATCTGCAATTTCTTCCTGTACGACCCATTTATGATCATTTACCGGTTCTCCACCATCCGTAGGGGAATAGCTTACGGAATATGCATGAGTAGCAAAAGCACCCACTACTTCTGCTTGGGCTCCCATCATTCCAGGCATATGGCCTTCCGTGATGGTGACCTCTTCACCAGGACCGTATGTTGGATCCATTGCTGGTTCTATATTTGTGGGTATGATGTCGGAATTATATAAATTAGTGTAGTTACGGACAGCTGAACCTTTATGGCGAGCAGCGCTTCCTGTTTTGTTAGAAGCATATTCACTGATATGCTGACCTTGATGTCTCATTTGTTGTGTGTGGTTAGTTGTATCCACTCCTGCTTCTCTTTGAACATTAGTATAAGCGGAAAGCGTAGTGAGCGAAACAAAGGAAAGTATTCCGACTCCAATTATTTTTTTATTCATTTTTATTTACACCCTTTCTTGATTCTTCCAGTATGACTAAGGCTTAGGCTAAGTTAGTAGAGATGATTCGTTTTTTAGTTACTCTTGTCTTATGGCGCTTTTCGAATCGTAGATCTATCCGCTGAAAAAAACAGCACCTACTATTTCCAAAACTGGCCATCCCTCAGCCTCTATCAATCTGTACTATCAAGATAACGTATTATTGTGTAGAGAATATGGAGAAAGCACTTCAAATAGAATTGAAGCTAAAAAAACAGCTTTTCTTTTTAAAGTTATTTCAGATTAAAAATAACTCGTTTGTCATTTAATTCACTTTTCACACCCTCAATTCAATTGGTTGTATGCTATAATTTCTACAATCAGACTTCTGAAAAAAGAAAATAGAGGGCTATCCCTATAGGAAATTTAGACTTAAAAAAGGAGTGGAGTTTTTAATGGGTGCCGTATTCACACAAGCCATCAGCTTTTTATTGATTATTCTAGTAGGCTATTTATTTAAATTTTTTGGCTTATTAGAAACAAAGGATGGACATACCGTTTCAAAAATCATTCTCAATTTAACTTTGCCTGCCACTATCATTATTGGATTCAATACAATTGAGATCAACAGTACTTTGATCATCCTGATGTCGTTAGGTTTATTGGCAAATTTTTTACTGATCACTATCGGCGGATTCCTCTGGCGGAAAAAGAGTTCAGCTGATCAAGCTCTGATGATGTTTAGTCAAGCAGGTTACAATATTGGGAATTTCACTATTCCTTTTGTACAAGGCTTCTTCCCTCAAGCTATTCCTTTTATCGGAAGCTTTGATACCGGAAACGCGTTAATGATCTTTGGCGGTACTCCTCTTCTAGCAGATAAAATGACTGGTCAAAAGCGTGGAACACGTGGCGTAAAAGACGTTATTTTCAGTTTATTCCGTTCTCCATCTTTTTCTACTTACATTGCCATGATTATTTTGGCACTCGTAAATATAACGATTCCAGAAAGTGTTCTTGGTGTAGTTGAGCTTTTTGCTAGCGGAAATGCTTTTCTATCGATGTTTATGATCGGCCTTTACTTAGAACTCGCCATTTCTCGAGTAGATTTAGTAAAAGTAGCCAAACTTCTTTTTACTCGTTACGCTTTAGGTATTTCACTTGCCCTGATCTTTTATTTCTTATTGCCTTTACCAAAAATCGTTCGGTTATCTTTGGTTCTGGTGGCCCTTGCACCCGTTGGTACGGTTTCTACTATCAACATGGTCGCTTATGGAAATAAAACCTCACTTTCAGGCTTTTTATCTTCTATCAGCATCATTATTTCATTGCTTTTAATGACAACAGCTTTAATTTTTATGGGTCTATAATTTGGGGTGTGGATGAAGAAATTCATTCACACCTATTTTTAGACAAAAAAACAGTATGAGACAAATCACTCACACTGCTTCACTATTATTTGATCGTTTTTCTGTTTGATTTAAGGACTAAATCATGAATGAAACAGTTGATTCACAAAAGGCAGCATCATTCTCCATACTTGGATATAGTCATTTTATAATATACCTGAATAATTCATACTTTTTTTGAAATGCTCTGGAAAAACTGTTCTAGCGCTAGTTTAAGCTGGATTTCTCAACACCCTTTGGGTGTGCAAAAAAAACCCCAATCTGTTATGGTTAAATCACCTAAACGTAACCAAAGAAAGGGGTTCTCTCTATGGCAATTTTACATGAAAATCGGTTACTTTTCAATTCAAACATTTCGGTATCACATTCTGGTGGTAATTTATCCTCAGATTCCGGGTTAATATTAGTTAAGGAGTTTATGCACACCATTAATTTTTCTAATATTTTAAAACAAAACCTCATCATTAATGATAATCGACTTTATCATAAACATACTAATCAGGCGATAATTGAACAAATTATTTTTCAATTGATTGGTGGCTATCAAACAGATTCTTCGGCTGACATTTTATCAAAAGATCCCATTTTCCAGAGCCTATTAGCTAAAGAACAACTTGCTTCACAACCGTCTATTTCTCGCTTTTGGGATCGGTTAAATCAAGAAAATATTTTCCAATTGCAAGAAGTCAATCAAATCCTGCTTGATAAAGTACGGACTGCACGTAATACAACTGAGATGATTTTTGATTTAGACTCAACTCATTCGGATACCTTCGGGAATCAAGAAAATTCGAATTATAACGCTCATTACCAAACGAATGGCTATCATCCGCTAGTTGCCTTTGAAGGCTTGACCGGTGATTTATTGAAAGCAGAACTTCGTTCTGGTAACGTGTACACATCCAATGGTGTGGCAGATTTTGTCCAACCACTTTTTGACCATTATCAAGAAACCGTACCTGTAAGTTCTATTCTAGTGCGTGCCGATAGTGGTTTTGCAACTCCTGAATTATATGAGCTATGTGAAGAACGTCGAAATTTTTATGTTATTCGATTGAAATCGAATCGCAAATTAGGCAAAATCGCTGAGCAATTTATCTCTATAGATGATCAACACGATTGGTATAGAAAAGAAGTTCACTACGCTTCTGTACTCTATCAAGCGAAGAGCTGGTCACATTCACGAAGAGTTTGTATTAAATCTACGCGTGAAGCAACAGAATTGATTGCTCGACATGAATTTATCGTAACTAATTTATCAGAAGATATTTCTGCAGAAGCGGTCTTTCAAACTTATTCTAAAAGAGGAACCATGGAAAATTATATTAAAGAGGCCAAAAATGGGTTTTATTTCGATAAAACCGACAGCCCTCGTTTCTTAGAAAATCATGCACGCATGATGGTGAGCGTACTAGCTTATAACATGGTCAATTTTATGCGTACTCTTTGTTTTACGAAAGAAACCAAAGGTTTTCAAGTATCAACCATTCGCTTGTTCTTATTTAAAGTGGCAGGTAAGCTTGTTCATTCGGGAAGGAAAACCTCTTTGAAACTCAGTTCCTCCCACGTTTATCAGAAACTCTTTCGTAAAATCTTGTGGAATATCCAGCATTTTAAATGGGAGTAGCACTCATACTCAATACAATAGTTAAAAAAAATGGCTCATTCCAAGGGGTCAGTATGCCCAAAAATCTTAATTGCCTGACAAAAAAATGAGTGCTTTGTAAATTTGAAGTAAAATCAGTAAACCAAACAAGCTACTGTCCTGAATGAAGTGAAAAACACACTAATTTTTATTTTTTGAAAAAAGTATGAATCATTCAGGATATAGTATCTAAATCAATTTTTTGCATTGCTTCCTTGCAGAAAAAATTGTGAATGCTCATAATTATAAATGGTTTTAGAAAAATCAAACGGTTCACCCGTATTCAAATAGAACAGTTCTTCTACAAATAAAGCTGGTGATTTATCAGGGAGTTGCAATTGAGCAGCTAATTCGGTGTTGATTTTCCCAACTTTTAGATATTTATCAGAGTAACCAATATTGATATTTAATGCATTTTGCAAGTATTCAAAAATAGAATCATTTAAGATCTCCTTATTTAGATAAGGGACAATTTCTTTTTTATAATAAGATTCTTCAACACATAGCGTTTGTCCATTAATATAGCGAATTCTTTTGGCCCAATACACTTCTTCATTAGCTGAACAGTTTAAATTATTCATAATTTCTTCATTAGGATAAATAATTTCTAAGTTTAGAATAGTAGAAGTCAAATTAAATTCTTCTAAATCATGTGTAAATCCTTGGTTCTCCATGAAATTAATGTAGCCTTTTCTTTTTCTTTTTCTAACAAAAATCCCACTTCCTTGAACTTGAAAAATAATACCTCGATTTTCTAAAACAGCTAAAGACTTTACGATCGTACTCTTACTCACCTGATACTGCGTAATCAGTTCTCCCAAACTAGGCAGTCGGCTTCCTTGTTCTAAATTTTCAAAATGAATCTTCTTTTCGATTTTTAAAGCTATCTCTTGGTATTTAAGCATAGTTATCTCCATATCCTTCTATAGTTTTATTCCTATTATAACTATACTATGCATCCATGTATAGTTTTTTTGTTTGTGCATTGACAAATTGTGCACGTACAATTACAATGTTAGTGTACAAGGTAGTGATTGAAGCCATAAACTAAGGAGTGAAAATATGACAAGCAAAGTGAGAGATTACGAAAGGTTATCAAAAGAAATTCTGAAAGCGGTTAACGGGAAAGAAAATATTGCCGGAGCAACTAGATGCGCTACACGGTTGCGTCTTGTATTGAAGAAGACACCTGAGAATGCTAAAGCTATTATTGCAGAAATGCCTGGTGTGATCACCGTAGTAGAAAATAGTGGTCAGTTTCAAATAGTTATCGGTACACACGTTGGTGAGGTATATGATGCGTTTATCGATCTTGTCGGTATCGATGAAACCGAAGTTGTTGAAGCTCCTAAAACAAGTATACTAAATCGAATTATTGCCACCATGTCAGCGGTATTCGCACCTTTTATTTATATCTTAGCAGCTGCTGGTATTTTGCAAGGTATGCTTATATTAGCAAATTTAGCTTTCCCAAGTTTTTCTGCTACCGGAACTGCTCAAGTTTTTAGTTTTATTTCTTGGGCTCCATTTACCTTTTTACCAATTTTTATAGCTATTACTGCATCAAAACATTTTAAATCTAATATGTATATAGCAGTAGCTTGTTCCGCTGCGTTGGTTTCTCCTACATGGGCCGAATTAGCCGCTCAAATTGCTAATGGGACGCCTGTTTCATTTTTAACTATTCCTTTGTCTCAGACAGTCTATACATCGTCTGTTTTGCCTCCACTTTTTCTAGTTTGGTTTTTATCCTATTTTGAACACTTTATTGAAAAAAGACTGCCAGAAGTCATTAAGCCATTATTAGTTCCATTATTGAGTCTAGTCATTATGGTGCCTCTAACAATTGTTTTAATAGGACCCGCTTCATCTATGGCAGCACAAACCATTGCAAATGGTTATAATTTCCTTGCAGAGTATGCCCCTCCATTGGCTGGATTGATCATTGGTGGATTTTGGCAAGTATTAGTTATTTTCGGGGTACATTGGGGCATTACTCCAGTAATTTTAGAAAACTTTAACATCTACGGCCGGGATTCTTTTCAAGCCTTTCAAACAATTGCTGTAGTTTCACAAGTCGGCGCTGTATTAGGTGTCTTTTTAAAAACAAAAAATAAAGAACTGAAAGGGATCTCCTTTTCGGCATTTATTACAGGGATATTTGGAATTACTGAACCAGCTATTTATGGTGTGACATTACGTTTCAAAAAACCTTTTATATTCGGTTGTATTTCCGGCGCAGTTGGTGGGGTCGTAGCTAGCTTCTTTAACCCTTATTATTACGCTTACGCCGGTTTGCCTGGATTACTAACCATTGTTAATGGAATCAGCTCTGAAAATCCAAGTTCATTTATTGGGATCGTTATTGGTTCTTTGATCGCTATAATTGGACCCATCGTTTTAATTCAAATTTTTGGATTTGGTGAAAAGATTGAAGATGTTGAATCAAAAGAAACTAATCAATTTTCTCAATTAGTAAATTCTGAGATTTTCAGCCCACTTAAAGGAAAGGTCATTCCATTATCTGAAGTCGCTGATGACGTATTTGCTTCTGGTGCAATGGGAGAAGGTGTAGCTATTGACCCAACAGATAATAAAGTCTATGCTCCATTTGATGGTACTGTTGAAGTAATAGTGGATTCAAAACATGCGATCGGTTTGAAATCCGACGACGGAATAGAGCTGTTGATCCATGTTGGCTTAGATACTGTAAAAATGAACGGTCGAAACTTCGATTATTCAGTAATAGCAAATCAAAAAGTGAAGAAAGGCGATTTGTTGCTAACATTTGACATGGATGCTATTAGAGATGAAGGTTTCTCATTAATTACGCCTGTAATCATCACTAACTCTACTGAGTATAATAAAGTATCAATATCAACAAATGTAGATTCAATTATTAATGAACCGATTCTAGCATTGCATAATGCATAAAATATAACTTTAGGAGGAAATAGATATGAAAAAAGATTTTTTATGGGGCGGCGCTTTAGCAGCCCATCAATTTGAAGGCGGATGGAATGCTGGTGGAAAAGGACCCAACGTTATTGACGTTATGACAGCAGGAGCCCACGGTGTCGCTAGAGAGAACACCGGTACAATTGATCCTAATAAATATTATCCCAATCATGAAGCAATCGATTTTTACCATCGCTATAAAGAAGATATCGCATTATTTGCAGAAATGGGACTAAAATGTTTGAGAACATCTATCTCATGGACACGTATTTTTCCAAATGGCGATGAAGAAACACCTAACGAGGAAGGTTTGAAATTTTATGATGCGGTATTTGATGAGTTGTTAGCTCATGGTATCGAACCAGTAATCACGTTATCTCATTTTGAAATGCCCTTGCATCTAGCAAATCAGTACGGCGGTTTTAGAAGTAGAAAAGTAGTCGATTATTTTGTTAAATTTTCAGAAGTTTGTTTTAACCGTTATCAAGATAAAGTAAAATACTGGATGACGTTTAATGAAATCAATAATCAAATGGATACAAATAACCCGATCTTTCTTTGGACTAACTCTGGAGTGACAGTAAAACCTGGCGAGAATCCGACAGAAGTCATGTATCAAGTAGCTCATCATGAATTGCTGGCAAGTGCTAAAGCAGTGATCATCGGGAAGAAAATCAACCCCGATTTTGAAATTGGCTGTATGATCTCACATGTCCCGATTTATCCTTATTCATGTGACCCTAAAGATGTTATGGCTGCAGAAGAAGCTATGCATCAGCGCTTCTTTTTCTCAGACGTTCACGTTAGAGGCTATTACCCAAGTTATGCTCTAAAAGAATTTGAGCGTGAAGGTTATACGATCGGTATCGAAGAAGGCGATTTAGCTATCCTTAAAGAAGGGACCGTTGATTACGTTGGCTTCAGCTACTACATGTCTACAGTCGTTAAAACCGATGTAACGAATGATAATTTAGGCAATGTAGTCAATGGCGGCTTATCCAATGCAGTAACGAACCCTTATATTGAAACCAGTGATTGGGGTTGGGCTATTGATCCAGAAGGCTTACGTTACACAATGAACCGCCTTTATGACCGTTATCAATTACCCCTATTTATTGTTGAAAATGGCTTTGGAGCTGTTGATACACTTGATGAAAATGGTCAAATTCACGATCCAGAAAGAATAGACTATCTGACTAAACATATCAAAGCTATGCAAAAAGCGGTAGACTATGACGGTGTCGATCTAATGGGCTACACACCTTGGGGAATTATTGATTTAGTTTCCTTTACCACTGGGGAAATGAAAAAAAGGTACGGTATGATCTACGTCGATCGAGATAACGAAGGAAACGGATCACTGGATCGCTCTAAAAAAGATTCATTTGAATGGTACAAGAAAGTTATAGCATCAAATGGCACCGATTTATCTTGGAAACAACTTGATTCGTTCGATAAGGTAAAAAACAACTAATTATCTTTAAAGGCTCGCATACTTGCGTTAAGGAACTGTACAATTTTAGGTGTGGATGAAGAAATTCATTCACACCTATTTTTTTGTATGAAAATAGAACTAATTTAGGTTCTACACAAGCAAACCTGTTCATTCCAGAAGCAATTTCTCTTGAAAAACCAACACCGTTTGTTACACAAAAAAAAATAAGTGCCAACTTCTCTTTAAGAGAAATTGGCACTTATTTTATGCATTTTAGGTTTAGAGTGCTTCTTTTAGAGGTTGGCAAACTTCACACTTACGTTGATTTTTATTTTTAAATTTCGTAAATGATTTTTCAAAATGGTTGCCGCATGCACATTCAAATTGTAGTTTTTGCGAAAAACCATGATATTCTGTCGTTAACAATTTACTGTCTGAATTCTTTTTAACAAATTCTTGAATAGTTTCGATAGTCCAATGTTTATTCATTTTCTTACACCTCCATATTTTATTGCTAAGCGGAGGCTTGCTTGGCATCCGTTATAAGTAAAGATCTTCATTTCCTTAAGCTCTTCATTATAACATGAGTTGATACAATTAAATAGCTGAAGTATGCTTCTAACGAATTTATTTCTCTTAGTATTGGTTCTTCACATATTCAGCAGCTTGCTGACCGGCTTGGCGCCCAAACACAATGATTTCGGCAACTGAGTTCCCACCAATACGGTTATTCCCATGTAATCCTCCAGCCAACTCACCTGCAACATACAAACCTTCAATCGGTTGATTTTCTTTATTCAAAACTTCGGTTCGCGTGTTTACTTTGATACCTCCCATTGTGTAGTGGATCCCGGGAGCAATTTTTATGGCAAAATAATCTGGTTTAGTTAAGCCGTTTTCCATTGCAGTGGTACGATTAAATTCTTTGTCTCTCTTGTCAGCAACGCTTTGGTTCCATGTGACAACCGTTTTATCTAATTGACTACCTGGTATATTAAGCTTCTCTGCTAACTCTTTTAGATCCTTACCACTACTAACATACCCTTTTTTATCATAAAATTCGATTGCTTTTGCGCGGTCACGTACCCCTTGATCAAAAATCAAGTAAGCTGATTTTTCCGGTAGATCAGTAATCGCTGCAGAAACTTTATCACGCGTATCTAACTCATTAACAAACCGACTTCCCGCTTGATTTACTAGGATAGCTCCTTCGCCACGAACCACTTCGCCTATTAAGATCCCTTCATCTTGCTGAACTGTTGGATGGATTTGAATTTGTTCCATATCGATTGCTTGGCCACCCAGCTTTTCGATCATCTTGATCCCGTCACCAGTACTGCCTTTTTGATTAGTTGATATGTAGCCTTTTAACTCTGGTCTAAATTTTTCAATCATTTCTTTACTTGCCCCAAATCCTCCAGTTGCAACTATAATAGCCTTTGCTGTCAGTGTTTTAGGTTCTGCTCCACTTATTTCAACAGTTACTTGATCAACCTTGCCCTCATTTTTATTGATAGCTGTCACAGCTGCATTTACAAGAATGGGAATGTTTCGTTTGTGGACAGCTTTTAATAATCCTTTAATCAAATAACTCCCAATTGCCGAACCATCAGATGGACGATGAGTTCTTTTTTGCTTCATGCCGCCAGTTATCGTTAAATTATTTAATTTGATGCCCTTTTGATCTAGCCAATCAATAGCGGCGGCAGAGTGATCCACAAAATAACGCAGCAACGCTTTATCATTAGTCCCATGACCGCCCGCTAAAATTTCCTCGTAAAAAGCATCATTGCTATCTTCTATTCCTTCAGCCTCTTGGAATTTAGTAGTTGAAGCATTCATACCACTTGATGATTTCACCGTATTTCCTCCAGCGAAAGGCATTTTTTCTAGAATGATCGGATTTAAACCGGCATCTTTCGCTTCAATAGCTGCAGTCATCCCTGCACCACTTGCGCCAACGATGATGATATCATAATCATCTGTCAAATCACTAAAATCAGCATAAGTCTGTTCTGAAGTATTTGATCCACCTTTAGTTTCCTTGGTAGCGTCTTCCTCAGCTTTCAAATTTTTTGATCGTTTATTTTTTCCAACCACTCTGTAGGATGCCATAAAAATACCAGTACCAAATACAAGTGCACCATACCAAAAAGAATTCTTTTTCATAATTTCCTCCTTAAAAATAAACAATACAAATCATCCCTTATGACCCTTTTATTTTACCATATCATTTATAAAAAAAAATCCATGAATTTTCAATTCCACTGTATGTTACCCCTACAACACTTGTAGAGCATTTTTAGAAAAAAAGTTATACTAGTAAAATGATTTAGTACTTGCATCATTTTACTAGTACCCTTATTTTGTAAACTGGATGGCTTTCTCTCCAATATCAAAACGATAGAACGTATGCGCGATTGGATTATTGGTTAAATAATGGTAAGCCTTGTCTTTAGCTTCTTGCAGCGTTGAGCCTTGAGCTGCGACAAAAAAAATACGGCCTCCATCAGAAATGAGACAGCTTTTTCCTTGCTTCATACCCGCATGATAAATGGTGCAACCTGAACCCTCTATGTTCATCTGCGGTAACGGGATATCGGTTATTGTTTTTTCAGGATAGCCTTCAGCTGCAACAACAACACCCAGCGTGTAGCGGTCCGTGTGCAATTTGATAACAGGATCTTTCCCATTCAAGATATCATCGATCACTTGTGCCAAATCAGAATCCAGCTGGTTCAAAATGACTTGAGTTTCAGGATCACCAAAACGGGCATTAAACTCGATGACTCTCAGCCCTTTTTTTGTCATCATTAATCCAGCGTAAATGACTCCTTTGAAAGGACGTGCTTCGGCAACCATTGCATTAACAGTCGGCTTTATGACTGTTTCTAAAACTTCTTGAATCAAGGCTTCAGAAACTTGTGGTACTGGAGAATAAGCACCCATACCACCCGTATTCGGCCCTTTGTCTCCATCATAGGCCCGTTTATGATCTTGAGCAACCCCGGTATAATAATATTTCGTACCATTTACAAGAGCAAACAAAGAAAATTCTTCACCCTCAAGATATTCTTCAATAACAACTTTCGGTTTGCCCGCTGCGAATTTTCCTTTTAATAGCATATCGCTTAAAGCATTCGTTGCTTCCATCAGAGTCATTGCAACGACTACCCCTTTTCCAGCAGCTAAACCATCTGCTTTGATGACAATTGGTACGCCTTGTTCTTCCACATAAGCCAAAGCTGCATGATAGTCTTCGAATATTTCATACGCTGCAGTAGGAATAGCATATTTCTTCATCAAATCTTTTGCAAATTCTTTTGAGCACTCTAAGTCTGCTGCTTTTTTATTTGGTCCAAAGACTTTTAATCCAGCTTTATCGAAGGCATCGACCAGCCCTTCAAACAGAGCTATTTCCGGTCCAATGAAAGTCCAAGCAATTTTTTCTGATTTTGCAAAATGAATCAACGCTTGATGGTCATTCTCTGCAATATCAACCAATTGGATGCCATCTTTTTTCATTCCAATATTCCCTTTAGCACAATAAACAGTTTCAACTAATGAGCTTTCTGCAAGTTTTTTTGCGATGGCATGCTCACGGCCACCACTACCAATAACAAGAAGTTTCATCTGCGTAATCCTCCAACTTTTTTTTATTAGATTAGGATGTGTTTGAAAACTAATAACTATTCTGATTTTTGGGCTAACTGAGAAAGGTAGAGGTGATTAAAATAAATATCGAACAACAAGAGCGACTTAATGAATCATGGAGTAAAATAAAATGATCCTCTATTTTGAGGTTACTCGAACTAACGCTTGTTGCGGCTACTCAAATGAAAAATCGACTTTCAGTTACTCGAACTAGCGCTCGTTGCGGCTACTCAAATGAAAATCTACCTTGAGTTACTTGAACTAGCGCTCGTTGCGGCTACTCAAATGAAAAATTGACCTTCAGTTACTCGAACTAACGCTTGTTGCGGCTACTCAAATGAAAATCAACTTTCAGTTACTCGAACTAGCGCTCGTTGCGGCTACTCAAATGAAAAATCGACCTTCAGTTACTCGAACTAGCGCTCGTTGCAGCTCAGCAGCAGTCTTTTTAGTCTATTTTTTTAATGTCTGAAGTGGCGTACACTTGTTTTCAGCATTGTCATGCCGTATTTATTCGCCATTTCGATAGAATCTTTATCTTTGATACTCCCACCTGGTTGAATGATCGCCTTGATGCCATGTTGTGCTGCGAATTCAACACTATCATTCATAGGAAAGAACGCATCACTAGCCAATACTGCACCTTCTATGGCATTACTTGCTTCAGCTTGATCGATTGCAATCTTAACAGATCCGACACGGTTCATTTGACCGGCCCCGATCCCAACGGTCTGCTTGCTATTTGCCAGCACGATCGCATTGCTCTTTACGTGCTTAACTATTTTCCAAGCAAAGTCCATAGCGTTCATTTCTTCTTCGGTTGGTTTACGGTCTGTCATGACTTCCCAGTTAGCCGGTATATCTTCGGTACTGATATCTTGTGTTTGTTCCAATAAACCGCCCAATACAGAAACAACTTCTTTGCCGCCTACTTTTGCAGCTGAGAAATCTAAGGTCATGATACGAATATTTTTTTTCTTTGATAAAATAGCTAAGGCTTCCTTTGAATAACTTGGTGCAAGAACGATCTCTAAGAACATCTTATTGAGTTTTTCTGCTGTCACACTATCTAATTGACGGTTGGCAACTACGATCCCGCCGAAGATAGAGATTGGATCAGCTGCATAACAGCGATCAAAAGCTTCTTCAATCGTTTCAGCAATACCCACTCCACATGGATTCATGTGCTTGACTGCGACCACTGCTGGTCCATCAAATTCACGTATGATACGAATGGCTGCGTCCGCATCCTTAATGTTATTGTACGATAATTCTTTCCCGTGTAATTGATGAGCGTTTGCAATCGAGAATGGTACAATAAGCGTTTCTTGATAGAAATTAGCGACTTGATGTCCATTTTCACCATAGCGTAGTTTTTGTTTCAAATCATAGGTCAACGTTAATTTTTCAGGTTCTTCTTCACCAACGCTATTGGTCAAATATTGCGCGATCAATGCATCATAGCTGGCGGTGTGACGGAAGACTTTTGCAGCTAAAGCTTGACGTGTTTTTAAAGTTGTTGCTCCTGTTTCTTCCAATTCACTGATGACGCTACTATAATCAGTTGGATCAGTCAGAACCGTCACACTTGCATAATTTTTAGCAGCACTACGCAGCATACTAGGGCCGCCAATATCAATATTTTCAATGGCTTCCTCTAAGGTGACATCTTTTTTACTGATGGTTTCTTTAAATGGATAAAGATTTACCACTACAAAATCAATCGGGATGATATTATGTTTTTCCATTGCCAATATGTGTTCGGGTAAATCACGTCTCCCCAATAAACCACCATGGATAAGTGGATGCAATGTTTTAACACGACCATCCATCATTTCTGGGAATCCAGTCACCTCTTCAACAGAAATTGTCGGGATACCTGCCTCTTCCAATGCCTTCTTAGTTCCGCCAGTTGAAATAATTTCGATATCCTTTGCCACTAATGCTTGTGCGAATGGTACAATACCTGCTTTGTCTGAAACGCTGATCAATGCTCTTGTCACTATACGCCACTCCTCAATTTTTATTCACTCTTTTTAATGGTTTTATTTTCAATCAATTCTTGAATGACCTGCGGAAAAAGACGGTGCTCTACCTGATGTATTTTTGCCTCCAAAGAGTCTAATGTGTCTTCAGATAAAATAGCAACTTCTTCTTGTGCGATAATCGGTCCAGTATCTACCCCTTCATCAATAAAGTGCACCGTTACACCGGTTTTCTTTTCATTTGCTTCAAAAGCGTCTCGAATGCTGCTTTTACCAGGAAAGCATGGCAATAATGAAGGATGGATATTCAAGATACGATTTGCATACGCCGTTAGCAATGTCGGTCCAATAATTCTCATGTATCCTGCTAATACAACCAAATCAACTTCCTTTTTTTCAAGCTGTTCCAGTAGTTCAGTCTCATAGGCTACGCGACTATCATAGTTTTTCGGACTGAAGACAGTATAAGGGATACCTATTTTTTTTGCACGGTCTATGGCATAGGCTTTCGGATTGTCGCAAAACAGGAAGCAAATGGTCGCATCTACTTGTTTGGAGGCAATTGCCTCTGCTATAGCTTGGAAATTGGAACCATTTCCTGAAGCAAATACAGCTATTCTCATAGTTGCTTCTCTTTCAAAACAACCTTTTCTTCTGATTCCTTTGAAACTACCGAACCAATCATATATCCCTTTTCATTATTCGCTGCAAGGGTAGCTAATACTTCCGGTACTTTTTCAGGAGCAACAGCAAGAACCATGCCAATCCCCATATTGAATATTTCGTACATTTCAAGTTCTTGAATCTTGCCGACTGTTTGCATCGTTTGAAAAATCGGTAATACTGGCCAGCTCCCTAATTGGATCTGAGCTTGTACATTTTCGGGAAGCATCCGCGGGATATTCTCAACGAATCCGCCCCCAGTGATATGTGCAACACTGTGAAGCAATTGTTTTTTTATCAATGGCAGCAAAGCATTCACATAAATTTTTGTTGGCGTCAATAAAACATCACCCAACTCTTGATTATCCATTCCAGGTATTTTATCCGTTAAGGTATACGCGTTATCTTTAAAGAAGATTTTTCGTACTAAGGAATAACCATTTGAATGGATACCCGTTGAAGGTAGCCCAATCAAACAGTCACCTTCTTTGACTAATGCAGCGGATAATAAAGCCTCTTTTTCTGCAATACCGACTGTAAATCCTGCCAGGTCAAAATCTTCAGGATCGTACATATCTGGCATTTCAGCTGTTTCACCACCAATTAAAGCCGCTCCCGATTGGACACATCCTTCTGCGATACCAGCTACAATTTGCTCGATTTTTTCAGGATGATTTTTCCCGATTGCAATATAATCTAAGAAATAAAGCGGTTCTGCTCCTTGTGCCACAATATCATTGACGCACATCGCAACACAATCGATTCCAATCGTATCCCATTTCTCAGATTCAATGGCTAACATTAATTTTGTACCAACACCGTCTGTCCCAGATATAAGAACGGGCTTTTTATAGTCGAGTTCACTAAGATCAAAATGACCGCCGAATCCACCGATTTCACCAAAGACACCCGGTCGTTTCGTACGTTCGACATGTTTTTTGATGCGTTTGACCGTTTCATAACCAGCAGTGACATCTACGCCCGCTTTCGCATAGGTATTTCCCATCGTTATCCTCCCCTAAGATTTTCTTTTTGAATTTCAGTCATATTATTCAGATAATCTTCTTCATAGTCGTATAGCCCTGCTGGATAATCACCGTTGAAACTATCCATACATAGACCTGAGTAGGGCATATCAAATTTCAATCCGATTGACTCAATCAGGCCTTCTTGGCTAAGGAATGACAAACTGTCTGCCCCGATAGACTCACATATTTGGGGAATGGTCATTCTTGCGGCAATCAGTTCAGCTGACTTGCTGATATCGATTCCGTAAAAACTTGGATACATCAAGGGTGGAGAAGCGATGCGAACATGGACTTCTTTCGCTCCGGCTTCTTTCAATAACGTGACAATTCGGCTGCTTGTTGTACCTCGGACAATCGAGTCATCTACCATAACAACAATTTTCCCTTGTACTACCCCTTTAACGGCTGATAATTTCATTTTCGCACCCAATTCGCGTAGTTCTTGTGTCGGCTGGATAAACGTACGTCCTACATACTGATTCTTGATCAGCCCCATCTCATAAGGTATGCCACTCTCTTCAGCAAAACCGCTAGCTGCCGATAATGACGAGTTAGGAACACCAATAACGATATCGGCATTGATCATAGGGGATTCTATCGCCAACCGTTTCCCCATCGTTTTACGAGCCGTATGCACATTCACGCCCGCTATGTTCGAATCTGGTCGAGCAAAATAGATATATTCCATTGCCGCGATGGAAATGGTTGTATCCTCCGTGTATTTTTCAATCGTCAAGCCATCGACGTCAATAATTGCCAATTCTCCGGCGTTAATATTACGAACAAACTCTGCACCAATCGTATCGATCGCACACGTTTCACTTGCCATCACATATGCCCCATTTGGCATTTTCCCAATAACAAGTGGGCGCAACGAGTTCGCATCAACCGCACCGAACATTTTTTCCTCCGTCATGAGAACATAAGTGAAGCCACCTTTAACAAGGTTCAGGCTTTCTTTTATTTTATCGATCAACGTGCCTTTCTGGCTACGTCTAATGAGATGGATCAATACTTCTGTGTCTGATGTTGAATGAAAGATCGCTCCATCTTCTTCTAAATTACGTCGCAAGCTCTTGGCATTAACCAAGTTCCCATTGTGACAGATGGCGATATCTAAATCATAGAAGTGGTACAAGAAAGGCTGTACATTTTCGATACTATTCTGTCCAGATGTAGAATAGCGCACGTGTCCGATTGCACGATCGCCTGACAATCGTTTAAGATCGTCTAAGTTTTTGAAGACTTCACTTATCAACCCGAGATTGCGATGAACCATTAGCTTTCCTTTATCACAAGACACGATGCCTGCACCTTCTTGTCCGCGGTGCTGTAAACTATGCAATCCAAAATAAGTCAGTTGGCTAGCACTTGGATCGCCCCAAATGCCGAACACCCCACACTCTTCATTTAAGCTTTTTGTTTCAGCAAACATGGGATAGCCTCCTGCCATTTCATTTCTACTTCTTTTACAGCTAAAGTAATTGTCTCGTTTTCAGTAGCAATTTTCGCTATTCCATTATTCTTCACTGTTCCGATGTCTGTTGCACTTGATTTAACTAGCGCTTTGAATGCAGGAACATTTTCAGGTTTGACTGTTAATATGAACCGCGATTGCGTTTCGCTGAATAACCATTTCTTATCCATCGCAACTGTTACATCGAATCCTAGTTTGGTATCAAAGACACTCTCCATCAAACCAACTGCTAATCCGCCTTCTGATAAATCATGGGCACTTTCTATCAGGCCAGCTTGGATGGCTTTCAAAACAGCATCTTGGTTTTCTTTTTCGATCGTCAAGTCGAAGTCCATTAGTTTCCCTTCGATTTTCCCTAATTCTAATTTTTGTAATTCGGACCCATTAAAGTCTGCTTTTGTATCACCAATTAAGAAAATCCGATCATTGGCATTTTTAAATGCCTGGGTTGTGATATGTTTACTATCTTCGATCAGACCGACCATTCCAATCAACGGTGTCGGATAAATAGCTTCGCCATCCATTTCATTGTAGAGCGATACGTTGCCCGAGATAACGGGGGTATCAAATAAACGACAGGCTTCTGATATGCCATCTGCAGAAGTGCTCAATTCCCAGAAAATTTCTGGTTTATCAGGATTTCCGTAATTCAGACAATCTGTGATAGCTAATGGTTTCCCTCCACTAGCAACGATATTACGCGCGGCTTCTGAAACAGCGATCTGTCCACCAATCTCAGGGTTCAAATAGATATAACGGCTATTGCAATCAGTCGTCATCGCAAGTGCTTTTTCAGTTCCACGTATGCGAATAACGGCAGCATCACTTCCAGGTCCCACCACGGTGCTCGTACGGACCATAGAATCATATGTCTGATAAATATTTTTCTTTGAAGCAAGCGTTGGTTGTTGCAACAAACTAACCAGTGTTTCCGCAGCAGACGTAAAGGTTGGCTGGTAGTCAGCCATTGCAGCAAACAACGCGATACGAGCAGGCTCTTGCTTTGGTTTAATGTACTCCGGCGCATCCTCTGCTAAAGCATCGACTGGTAAGTTAGCCACTTCTTTTCCATCATGGAACAGACGGTATAACCCATCATCTGTGACTTCACCGATAGTAACAGCTGCTAATTCATATTTTTCAAACAACTCAATAATCCGTTGTTCTTCGCCCTTCTTGATACACAACAACATCCGCTCTTGCGATTCAGAAAGCATGATTTCATAAGGGGTCATATTTGTTTCACGTTGTGGGACATCATCCAAATTCAAAATCAATCCACTACCCGCTTTTGAGGCCATTTCAGCACTTGAAGAAACAAGCCCTGCAGCTCCCATATCTTGGATCCCAATCAACGCGTCAGAATAATCATAGATACATTCTAGACAAGCTTCCATCAATAGTTTTTCCATAAATGGATCTCCTACCTGAACAGCTGAACGTTGGGCTTCTTCTTCCTCTTTGAATTCAACAGAAGCAAAAGTCGCTCCATGAATACCATCACGTCCCGTTTTTGCGCCCACATACATGATCGTATTCCCTGTCCCTTTAGCTTGCCCTTTTTGGATATCTTTTTGGTCGATCAAGCCGACACACATCACATTCACCAGAGGATTCCCTTTGTAACATGGATCAAAAACCGTTTCTCCACCAACCGTTGGAATACCAATGCAATTACCGTAACCACTAACTCCAGCTACAACTTCTTCGAAGATATATTTTGTGCGTTCGTTGTCTAACTCCCCAAAACGCAGAGAGTCAAGGATCGCTATTGGACGAGCTCCCATACTAAAAATATCACGAATAATACCTCCGACACCAGTAGCTGCTCCTTCGTATGGTTCAACCGCAGATGGATGATTATGGCTTTCCACCTTGAAGACCACCGCTTGTCCATCACCGATATCAACGATACCGGCACCTTCACCAGGTCCTTGCAGCACTTGTGCCCCTGAAGTAGGAAATTTTCGCAAGGTCGATTTTGAATTTTTATAAGAGCAATGTTCACTCCACATAACAGAAAACAGGCCTGTCTCGGTATAGTTCGGTAACCGGTGTAAAATATCTTCACTGATGCTTGCGTACTCTTCGTCAGTTAATCCCCATTCACGATAAATTTCCAACTCTTTTACTTGTTCAGGTGTCGGTTCCAAGAAAACCATTATTTGCACAGCTCCTTCTGATAATTTTTATACATGGACTGGAATAATTTTAACCCATCTTCAGAACCCAGTAATGCTTCAACAGCTCGTTCAGGATGAGGCATCATACCCAACACATTCCCTTGCTTATTGATAATGCCCGCTATATTTTCGACACTTCCATTTGGGTTATCATTCGTATAAGTAAAGACGATTTGATCGTTGTCCTTCAATTGCTGCAACGTTTCTTTATCGCAGTAGTAATTCCCTTCACCGTGTGCGATGGGCAAGGTAATGATTTCTCCTGGTTCATACGCTGTTGTAAATGACGTATGAGTATTTGCTACTTTTAGCTTTTGTTGTTTGGAGATGAATTTCAGTGAATCATTGCGCCGTAATGCTCCCGGTAATAAACCAACTTCTGTCAAAATTTGAAATCCATTACACGTTCCAAAAACAGGCTTTCCCTCTTGAGCGAACCGGATGACTTCAGCCATAATATTGGAAAACCGGGCAATAGCTCCCGTACGCAGGTAATCACCGTATGAGAATCCTCCAGGGAGCAATACTGCATCGAACCCTTGCAAACTTTTTTCATAATGCTGAACATATTCCGCATCTACCCCTAGAATATCTTTTACAGCTGCATACATGTCTAAGTCACAATTTGATCCAGGAAAAACAATGACTGCGAATTTCATTAAATTTCAACCTCCTGAATATCATACCGGTATGTTTCCATTACGACATTTGCTAAAAGTTTGTCACAAATTTCTTCAATTACTTGCTCGATATCATCTTCATCCTTAGAAACTTGAATTTCAAAATATTTTCCAATACGGATATTTTCAACTGAATCATATCCCATACGATGAACCGCACCCTTAACTGCTTCCCCTTGTGGATCCAGAACTGAATCTTTATAAGTTACATAAACGGTTACTTTATACACGATGAAACGCCTCACTTTTCTGTTTTGATTTATATTGGTAAATCTTTTCGTTATTCTTTATCTACATGAAGGAATGATTCGTTTAGTCACATGTTTTTCAGCCGTTGCAATACTTCTACGTAAACAGGAATAATATCTCCTAGATCACGGCGATAAAGATCTTTGTCTAAATGTTCCTTTGTATTCACATCCCATAAACGGCAAGTATCCGGGGATATTTCATCAGCGAGGATGATTTTCCCATCAGCTGTTTTCCCAAATTCAATTTTAAAATCAATTAAGCGAATAGCAATTTTTCTGAACATTTCAACTAAGGCAGCATTGATCTCTAATGCTTGCTTTTTTATTTCCATGACCTCTTCGTCTTTCGCAACGTTCAGCATCTTAACGTGTGAGTCATTGATAAATGGATCATCCAGCTTATCATTTTTGTAATAAAACTCAATAATTGGAAAAGGCAAATTGATTCCTTCCTCCATACTAAACCGTTTTGCAAAGCTGCCGGCCGACACATTACGGACAACGACCTCTAAAGGAATCATTTCAACTTCTCTTATCAATTGTTCGGTTTTAGACACTTCTTGGATATAATGGCTTGCAACCCCTTTTTCAGCTAAGTAGTTGAATATTAGACCCGTTATTTGGTTATTCAGTTCTCCCTTCCCTTCAACATTTTCTTTTTTAGCGCCATTTAGTGAAGTTACTTGGTTTAAATACTCTGCTAAAAGAACCGTCTCTTGATTTGTCGCATACATCTTTTTAGCTTTCCCGGTATAAAGCAATTCTTTTCTTTCCATTATTCCACCCTCTCAATTGACGAACATTATTTTTTTATAATGTCAAATCATTCGCTTTAATTGTATCATCCAACCTTTGATTGTCAATGAAATATTCCTTATTTTTTTAATGAAGTAAAATAACTAAAATTATTTTACTTCATTAAAAAAGACCGGAGCAATAGCCCCAGTCTTCCCTATTGATCTACTAATCCTACTCTTTCAAAAATACGATCGACCTGATCTAAATGATACTCATAATTGAAAGCATCATTGATATCTTCTTTGGTTAATTTAGACATTATGGTCTTATCTTGTTCTAATAATGACCGAAAACTTATTTGATTATCCCAAGAATAAGCCGTTTTAGGTTGTATCAAGTCATATGCTTCTTCACGATTCATTCCATGGTCGATCAATTTCAATAATACTCGTTGGCTATAAATCAAGCCATATGTCGCATCCATATTACGGATCATATTTTCAGGGAAAACAGTCAATTTCTCTATAATAGTCGCAAAACGATTTAATTGGTAATCCAATAAAATAGTACTATCCGGTAAGATGATTCTTTCTGCAGAAGAATGAGAAATATCACGTTCATGCCATAAAGCTACATTTTCATATGCCGTCATCATATAGCCTCGGATAACGCGTGCTAGGCCAACTACATTCTCGGAACCAATAGGATTACGTTTATGCGGCATAGCTGAAGAACCTTTTTGTCCTTTTTCAAAAAACTCTTCCACTTCGCGTACCTCTGATTTTTGCAAACTTCGAATTTCAGTAGCAAAACGCTCCACACTCGTTGCAATTAAAGCAATTGCAGCAAGATATTCAGCATGCATATCTCGGGGCAATACTTGCGTTGAAATTTCTTGTTGTCGTATACCCAGCTTTTTACAAACAAATTCTTCCACAAAAGGCGAGATATTCGCAAATGTTCCTACTGCTCCACTTATTTTTCCCGCTTCGACACCCTCAGCTGCGTGCTCAAATCGTTCGATATTGCGTTTGATTTCAGAATACCAATTAGCTAATTTCAAACCAAATGTTGTTGGCTCCGCGTGGACACCATGTGTACGGCCCATGCATACTGTATTTTTGTGTTCTTTTGCTTTGTTTCCAATGATTTCTAGTACGTTTTGTAAATCTTTACGAATAATATCGTTCGCTTGTTTCATTTGGTAGCCGTATGCAGTATCGACAACATCGGTACTAGTCAATCCATAGTGGACCCATTTTCTTTCCTCACCCAATGATTCAGAAACGGATCGCGTAAAAGCTACGACATCATGTCTAGTTTCTTTTTCAATTTCTACCATACGATCAATATTATACGTTGCGTTTGACCTTATCTTTCTAACATCTTCTGTTGGGATCTCACCTAAAATAGCCCAAGCTTCAACTGCTAAAATTTCAACTTCTAACCAACTATTATAGCCATTTTGTTCCGACCAAATCTTAGCCATCTCAGGACGTGTATAACGTGTAATCATCTTAATTGCTTCCTCCATTCCAGATCCCGGTATTATCTATTTCAATCAATGTTGCTTCTACATCGTTCGTCAAAATAGTGATGTGTCCGATTTTTCTATTCAGATACATTTCTTTTTTACCATAGTAATGAAACGACCAGTCCGCTTTTTTATCTCGAAAAGCTAAACTGTCCTCCAAATGTTGTCCCAGTATATTGACCATAACGACATCCGAAAGTAAGCGGGCTGTTGGCATCGCCAACCCAGCTACCGCTCGGATATGTGCATCAAATTGTGAAAAAGACATTGCTTCAATCGTATAGTGCCCTGAATTATGCGGACGAGGTGCCAGTTCATTGATAAAGATGCCATCATCTTTTGTTAAAAATAGTTCAATTCCTAATGTGCCAACTAATTGCAAAGCATCAGCAATTTGTTTAGCCGTATCCACGGCTTTTTTGCTTACTATAGGAGAGATCCGGGCAGGTACAATGCTTTCATGTAAAATATTATTTACGTGGATATTCTCAGAAACAGGAAAAATTGTCGCTTCTCCTTTTTGATTGCGAACAATCATGACCGATAGTTCTTTCAAAAAAGGTACCCAAGCTTCCAGAATACAACTATTATCAGCGATCAATGCTTCTGCCTCTGCTTTATCCGCCTCAGATTTCAAAACAACTTGCCCTTTACCATCGTATCCAAAACGCGCTGTTTTCAAGACGCAGGGATAGCCAATTTTTCCAAGTGCACCATTCAGTTGGTCAGTTGTTTTCACAACCTCAAAAGCTGCAATTGAAACCCCAATAGACTCTAAAAACTGTTTTTCTTTGATTCGGTCTTGTGTAATGCTTATTATTTCGCTACCTTGCGGGATAGCTGACAAATCTTCCATCTCTCGCAATGCTTCTGCATCAATATTTTCAAATTCAAAGGTTAGAACCGTTACTTTTCTCGCAAATTCACGTAAAGCTTCTTTATCTGCATAATCAGCGCGGATATTCCAATCAGACACTTGAGCTGCTGGACAATTTTGATTAGGATCCAAAATACCAACAATAAATCCCATCTTTTTTGCTGATTGAGCCATCATTTTTCCTAATTGCCCGCCTCCAATAATTCCAATAGTATCTCCTGGTTTGAGCGACTTATACAAGTTCTTCACTACTTTCTATTACATTTTTCTTAAGCCTATCACGTCTTACTTCCAATTTTTTTGCTAATTTTTCATCTTCAATAGCAAGGATCTGAACAGCAAGAAGTCCTGCATTCGCGGCTCCTGCTTTCCCAATCGCCACCGTAGCAACCGGTATACCTGCTGGCATTTGTACAATGGACAACAATGAATCTATCCCGTTAAGTGCTTGAGATCGTATCGGTACGCCTATAACTGGCAATGTTGTTTTTGCTGCGATCATGCCCGGTAAATGAGCGGCGCCTCCAGCTCCTGCAATGATTATTTTTGTTCCCGACTCTCTTGCTTGTTCAGCAAATTTGAACATCAAATCTGGTGTCCGATGGGCCGATACCACCTTTTTTTCATAGGCTACTTCAAATTCATCTAAAATCGTACAACAGTCTTTCATTGTTTCCCAATCAGAAGTGCTCCCCATAACAACAGAGATAATGGTATCCATGCATTTTCCTCCGCTCTATTTTCTCACGTTCAATATAGCACAACACAACAAACTTTTACAAACGTTTTATCAAATTAAACATTATTCGTTCGTTATTAAACCCGTTTCAGTCTATCTAAGTAACTTATCCAGTTAATTCTGATAGATAATCCAAAAAACAGTACATTTTATCCTCTAATGATGAAAATAATAATTCTGCCAGTAGAAAAACTTCATCTGCTTCCAGAATCAGCCCAAATTGGCGACGCTTCATTATTAAACTCTGGATCCACCATCCGCTCGGTATGATAAATTTTAAAACAGGTTCAATATGGAACCTCAAAAATCCTGTCCAAAAAAAATAAATTTTGCCAAATGCAGCTATATGATTGTTCCTGTTTGTTTACTTATAGCATCAAAGGCATCCATTAGCTCTATCTAGCTAATGGATGCCTTTGATTTTTTATATTAGACTCTTCTTTTATTCCTCTAATTAGAGTATCATCTATATTAGTAGACCGTTCATCTGGTTACGCTAAATAGGGATGGAATAATCGGGATTTCAAAAGAGATTGTCATTTATAACAAAACAATTATTATAGCCATTGATTAGTACAATAAAATGATTAAGATTGCAAGGTTTCCTTATATAAATCCAATACATACTCTAGATATTCCTTAAACTAATAGGTGTTACTGTAATAGGCGTTGAAAGCGACTATTGACCCCTATTTTTGGATTTTTCTTCGATAGATGTCATACGATGACTCATCATTGGAAGGAGGTGAAAAAAAGTGTTAACTACTATCTTAGAAGACCCACTGTACTTACAATTTGCTTTTGCAGGCTGTATAGCATTAGCCATTTTGACATTACCGCTAAAAGATATTATCAGTGTCGGCTTTTACGACATCAGTGATTTCTTTGTCACGGGTATGATTGCTTTTTTTATTACATACGGGATCCTCTTGACCAATCGCTCAATCGTATCCATTTGGTTATTTGCGGGTATCTTTTTTGTCAGTATGATTATCATTATGCTCATGAATATTCTCGTTATCCTGCCCTTTAAGAATCGTGCAGAAAATTCAAGCATTACTTCAATCTATGAATTAGAAGGCAAAGAAGCGAAAGTATCCATTCCGATCACACTCAACGGAACAGGAGAAGTCATCGTCTCTACTGGTTTTACAAGGGTTAACAAAATGGCTAAAATCTATGACAATACGGATGGTATAACCGATATTCCAAAAAATGAGAACGTATTGATTATGGATGTCCGCGACAACATTCTTTATGTACTTCCCTATACAAACAGCATTAAAACAATCGGTAAACCAATGCCGACATGGAATAAGAAATAAAAAAATAACCCCACTATCAAAATCAGACACAAGAAAGTAGGAATTTACACATGAATCCAGCATTATTCGGAACCGTTGGCGCAGTCGTCATCGCAATCGTTTTACTAGTAGCATTGGTCAGTCGTTACCGTACAGCTTCTCCCGCGGAAGCCTTAATTATCAGCGGTACAGCATTAGGCGACAAAAATGTTTATATTGACCCCAATACGGGCAATAAAATGAAAATCGTTAGTGGAGGCGGTACATTCGTTTGGCCAATTATTCAATCTGTTCATAAGTTGTCATTATTATCGTCTAAATTAGACGTGCGCACACCTGAAGTGTATACCGAGGAAGGTGTTCCGGTCGCAGTTGATGGGACTGTTATTATTAAAATCGGCTCCACATCAGAAGATATCGCAACAGCCGCTGAACAATATCTTGGTAAGTCAACAGAACAATTAGAAAGCGAAGCGAAAGAAGTCCTAGAAGGACATTTGCGTTCGATTTTAGGTCGCATGACTGTTGAAGATATTTATCAAAACCGTGATAAATTCAACCAAAATGTTCAAGATGAAGCATCTGGCGATTTAGCTAAAATGGGATTGGTTATTTTATCTTTTACAGTAAAAGAAGTAACGGACAAAAATGGTTACCTAGATTCATTAGGTCAAGGACGTATTGCCGAAGTTAAACGAGATGCCGATATCAAAACAGCGAATGCGGATAAAGAAACACGTATTCAACGAGCACTAGCTGAACAACTGTCTCAAGAAGCTGAATTGCAACGACAAACACAGATTGCCGAAGCTGAAAAAGTGAAAAGTCTTCGCATATCTGAATACGGCAGAGAACAAAATATCGCAAAAGCTGAAGCTGAAAGTGCATATGACTTAAAGAAAGCTGAATTAAAGAAAAAAGTTATCATCGAAGAGGGTAACGCTCAAATCATTGAACGTGAAAAACAAATCGAATTGCAAGAAAAAGAAACCATCAAGCAAGAACGCGAATACGACGCAACTGTCCGTAAAAAAGCTGATGCTGAACGTTACTCTGTTGAGCAACGTGCCGAAGCTGATAAAAACAAAGCTATTGCTGAATCTGAAGCGAGAGCCAAAGAAATCGAATTAAATGGTATGGCTCAAGCCGAAAGTATTCGTTTAATCGGTCAAGCTGAAGCAGACAGCAAGACAGCATGGGCTGAAGCTTTGAAACAATACGGTGATGAAGCCATTGCAACCTTACTGATTGAAGCTTATCCTGCAATTGTTCGTGCTGCTGCTGAACCATTGAGTAACATTGACAAAATCACAGTTGTAGATAGCGGAAACGGAAATGGTGCATCAGCCATTACTAAAACAGCCCTAAATACATTGGCAGCTTCTCAAGAGGCCTTTAAAGATGCAACGGGCTTAGACATCAACAATTTAATCAGCTCATTTGCTGGAACAAAGAATGTAGGTCGTCAAATCAGTAATTTAAACGACACCTTCACTCAAACAACTACCGTGGCTGAAGAACCAAGTACCACAGAAGATTCAGAATAATCATTTAAATACCTATATTAGTGCACGGCTAGGGGCCTTGTGGTGGTTCGATTCCACCTCGTGTATTTTAATTAGATCAAACGGTTTCCAAAAACAACTCCAATAAAAAATTTTTCGTTAAAAGGTTGATCTGGAATCAAGATAGAATATACATAAACCTATGCATATATAATGTTTGATCATTGTCAGTTCTTATACTGGTGAATCTGTACGCAACTAAAGAGTAAGCTATCATTTCAGCCCCACCTACCAGACATCAGCAAACTAGAACGGTATTTTAATGGACATATAAATCAAAAAAAGAGGTAAGCTTGATGTAAACAAGCTTACCTCTTAAAAATATCAAGACCTTTTCGCATGTTTTTTAGAAATGTTTTATACCACATCTATTTTTTTACGTTCTATCGAAAGCAATCAATTTAAGCATGTTTCCCCTACATTCTTCAGACGATTTCCTTTGCTTTACCTAATGAAACTACCAAAGGAGATTCATTTAGGCTAAAAAAATTCTTTCAATTTTTTGCTGTGTGCTTACTATTTACCAAACATCTATATCTTTTCGTTCACCTTTAAAATTGTTGCTTTTTTGATGGCGCTCAGCCAACACTGCGGCAACATTATCAACGGCAACGCCTTGATCATGTAGCAAGACTCCAAGGTGGTACAACAAGTCAGCTGTTTCATTGGCAGTTTCTTTTTTGTCTGCATTTTTTGCGGCAATGATGACTTCAACTGCTTCTTCACCAAATTTTTTGGCTATTTTATCGATTCCTTCTGTTAACAGGTAATTTGTGTAGGAAGCTCCTGCTTTTTCTTTTTCCCGGTCTTGAATCGTTTGCTCGATATCTTTCAGCGTAAACGCTGGAGCGACATCAAAACAGCTTTCCGTATTTCGGTGACACGTTGGGCCTGCTGGGTTTACCATTATGAGCAATGCATCTTGATCGCAGTCCAAATACATTTCTTTTACATATTGGACATTCTGACTGCTTTCGCCTTTTTTCCATAATCGCTCTTTGCTTCTGGAATAGAACCAAACGACTTCTTCTTTTTTTGTAATTTCAAAAGCTTCTTCATTCATGTACCCAACCATTAGTACGTTTTTATTCGTGTAATGTTGCAAGATAACCGTCAATAACCCTTTTGAAAAATCAGGCTTCAACTCATCGTAATTAGACATAACGCATCGGTACTCCTTTCTTTGTACAGCTATCTTTTACTTCTGCAATTAAGATTTCTTCATCATGGAAAATAGAAGCGGCCAATCCAGCAGATACATTGGTCTCTTTGAATAACTCTGCAAAGTGTCGGGCGTTTCCGCCACCTCCAGAAGCAATGACCGGAATATGAACGGCTTGTTCAATTAGCCTCAATAGACGATGATCAAAACCTTGTTTCATTCCATCATAATCCATACTGGTGACCAATAATTCTCCGGCACCTAATGCCTCAACTTCTTTTACCCACTCGAGCGTTCGCTTAGCCGTTCGCTTTTTCCCGCCATGAGTATAGCAGAACCAGTCTTCTTCTTCCGGTTCCCATTGTGCATCGATCGCGATACAAATGCATTGCGAGCCAAACTTTTCACTAGCCTCTTTAATGAATGCAGGATTTGCCAGTGCAGCAGAATTCAAGCTGACTTTATCCGCTCCTGCATTGAGTAACTGGGAGATGTCTGCTAGATTTTTAATGCCCCCTCCGATAGTTAAAGGAATAAACAATTCTTTAGCTGTCTTGCGGATGACATCAATCATGAGTGCATGTCCGGTTTCTGTTGCAGAAATATCCAAAAAAACCAGTTCATCCGCTCCGAGGGCATTGTATTGTTTCGCCATCTTAACAGGATCGCCAATTTCTCTTAATTGTTTAAATTGAATACCCTTGACCACTTGGCCGTCTTTTACATCCAAGCAAGGAATGATCCGTTTTTTAATCATCGTCTAGTCCCTCCCAGAAAGCATGTGTGTTGGCTGCTTTTCCAACAATCGCTGCAGCAACACCCGCTTTCTCTAATTTTCGGATATCTTCAAGACTACGTATACCGCCTGAAGCCGTGATAGGGTGTTTGGAAAACCTGGCTAATGCACCGGTCACTTCCACATTTGGACCACCCATTTTCCCATCTTTTGTAATGTCTGTATAAATGATTCCTCCTAAAGGCAAATCGTTTACCGCTTCGGCTACTTCGTAAATGGTCTGTTCACTGACTTCTGTCCAGCCATTCAATGCGACTTTCTCTCCTTTCGCATCAAGTCCCAAGTAAATCTTTCCGGGATAGCGTGTGGTCATTTTCGCGAGCCAGTCTCTATCCTGAAGACCTTTGGTTCCAACAATGACATAAGAAGCTCCTGCTTCAAGGTAATGCTGGATGGTCTTTTCAGAGCGGATTCCCCCACCGATTTCTATCGGGACGGTACTTCTTTTAAATAGTGTTTCGATATAAGCGCTAGAAGTTGGCTGTTTCTTGACTGCTCCCATCAAATCAACAACATGGATGCGTGTGACTTGAGGATACCGAGTGTAAAAAGCAATAGCCTCTTCAGGCGTTCGTTTCATTTCTTCTTTGGTTGCATAATCCCCCTCTGTCAGACGGACACTTTTATTGTCGATCAAATCGATTGCTGGCCATATCTCAATCATTCAAATCCTCCTTGCAGTGCTTGATTTAAAATCGCCAATCCTATTTTTCCGCTTTTTTCAGGATGGAATTGAATACCTAAAATGTTATCTTTTTGCACAATTGCTACCACTTCTTGCCCATAATCAGTTGTAGCGACAATATTTTCCTTGGTGACTGCTTTATAGGAATGAATGAAATACACATCGCCATTTAAACTTGGAAGAGTTGAGTGCAACGCATTCCATCCGAGATGCGGTACAGGGTGCGGGCTAATGATTCTTTCAACTGTACCAGGCAGATAGCCAAGACCGTCGACATTCCCTTCTTCACTGTGCTCAAACAACAACTGCATGCCAAGGCAAATCCCCACCAATCGTTTGGTTTCTTTTAACTCATTCAATAAAGGAACTAGGTCTTGTGCGTGAATTCGGTCCATAGCATCTTTGAAGTGTCCGACACCTGGCAGGATAATGGTGTCTGCCTGCCGAAGAGTATCTTCATCTTTGGTTACTTCTACCTCATAACCCAGAAAACGGATGGCATTGGTTAAATTGGCAATGTTTCCCAAACCATAATCCATGATTGCTATCATTCAATCACTCCTTTAGAAGAGGGCAGACGGTCGACACCTGAATCGCTCAGCGCTATCCGAACACTTTGGGCAAATGCTTTGAATAAAGCCTCAATTTCATGGTGCGTATTTCCTCCCCTGATTAAATCCAGATGAGTTGTGTACCGGGCATGAATGACGACCGCATAGAAAAACTCTTTAACCAGTTCCACATCAAACGTTCCAACAGTCGCTTTTGAAAAATCTGCATCAAAGTGCAAGTAAGGGCGTCCGCTGATATCGGTCACTGATCGAGCCAAGGTTTCATCCATCGGTACATAAGCTGTACCATAGCGTGTCATACGCTCTTTTTCTTTACCCAATTCAGCCAACAATTGTCCCAATACGATGCCAACATCTTCAGTCGTATGATGAGCATCCACATCTGTATCCCCATCGACTGTCAAATTTAGTACAAAATGGCCGTGAAAAGCAAATAAATTCAGCATATGATTTAAAAAACCAACTCCTGTTTCAATGTTAGAAGGATCGAAACCTTGTTTCAACGACATACTGATTTTTGTTTCTTTGGTATTGCGTTCTATAAATACTGTCATAGTCTTATTCTCCATTCTTTTATAATTGATTCAAGTTGCGTTAATTGTTCATCTGTCGCTATTGAATAGCGGACGGCTTTTTGCAGTAACGGATGGGACGAATCAGGATACGTTCTCGGCTGAAATCCGCTTTGTTGGATGTACTTCCCTAATTCCAAGGCAACTTCACCGTAAGTAAAAACGAAGTTCGCTTGACTTGGCAGCACAGTCATCACATCACTGACTTCTTTCTTAAAAATGTCTTTCAATTTTCCAGCTAGCTTTCTTTGATGATTCATAAAGGTTTCCAGTTTAGTTGTATTTTCGAATAAGTATGCAGCTATATTAATAGATAAAGTATTTATCGGATAAGGGTGAGCGACTGAATTCAACAACGTCATCGTTGCCAAACTGCTGGTCACTATTCCGATGCGCAAACCCGCCAAACCATATATTTTGGAAAGTGTCTGCATGACAATAACATGCTCCCCTTCTGGACGAACGGCTTTTTGTTCCGCGAAGTCCATATAAGCTTCGTCGATAATCAAATACCCATTCAGTTCTTGCATCAGATCCGCCGCAGCCTGAACAAATCCATCTGGATGAAGCATCCCAAGCGGATTGTTCGGCTGGGAAAAAATGAAGAATGATGGTTTGATTTTTTCCATCTGTACAAGCGTACTTGCATAATCAAATGATCCATCCTCGTTACACTCCACATTATGGATAGGACGCTTCAATTGATTGGCGTATTCTTCGTACATTGAAAAATCTGGCTCAAAAGTCATTACAGGACCCGTTCCTAGAACCATCATACATTTTTGAATCCATTCATCTGAGCCGTTGGCGAAACTGACCAATTCAGGATCCAATCCATAGAATTCTGCGTACACCTTCGCCAGATGTTTGTACTCATCATCCCCATATTGATTGAAAGGCGTTTTTAGCACAATTTCTTGCAATTCTTCATCTGTCAATGAACGGTACGGACTTTCATTTTTGTGGATACGAATCATTTTTCTTCCTCCTTCCACCTGACAGCAAGAGAATCATGGTGCGCTTGTAATTCTTCTTCCTTTGCAATACGCATACCGAAAGGAGCCATTTTTTGGAACGTCTCTTTTTTCAACTGGATCACAGAATTAGTTCGCAGAAAGTCGTTCACTGTCAATCCATTGGCAAATCGAGCATTTCCATTGGTTGGCAGAACATGACTTGGACCTGCAACGTAGTCCCCGATTGCTTCTGGTGAATACGGACCAATAAAAAGAGCCCCCGCTGTTTTTATTTCAGAAATGTACTCTTCAGCGTTCTTTGTCTGGATGGATACATGCTCTCCAGCAATCAGGTTCACGATTTCAATGGTTTCTCGTTTCCCACTAGTCAAAATTGTGTAGTGATGGTCTTTCAGACTTCCGTTGATGACACTTAACCGGCTTTGCTTCAGTTTTTGCTTGTCAATTTCTGCTTCAACAGCGGCCAACTTTTCTTTATTGGTACTGATTAAAAATGTACGAGCCATCTCATCGTGTTCAGCCTGAGCCAGCACATCTAGGGCTACCCATTCTTCGTTAGCAGTCTCGTCTACTACCAAAACGATTTCGGAAGGTCCAGCAATAGAATCAATTCCGACATCGCCATATACCAGTTTCTTTGCCAACGCTACGTACTGGTTTCCGGGACCTACTATTTTATCAACCTTTGGAATCGTTTCAGTTCCGTAAGCCATTGCGGCTATGCCCTGAGCTCCGCCTGATTGATAGACATGATCGACTTGGGCAATAAAGCAGGCAGCTAATGTGGTCTTATTGATTCCACCCGGTTGAGGAGGAGTGACAATGATTGTTTCTCTCACTCCAGCTACATTGGCTAAAGTGGCTGTCATCAATACCGTTGACGGATAACTTGCTTTTCCACCAGGCACATAAATCCCTATTCGATTTAACGGCTGAATATTTTGATAAAGTTCTGACTTCGGCATGGTTGACCACTTAATGGACTCTTGATACTTATAGATTTGTTTATACGCTTCTTCCAATGCATCGCGCAGTTCGCTGTCCAATTCATTGTAGGCTTTTCTCATTTCGGCAATTGGAACTTCCAGCTGATCCGAATCCAATTCCACTCCATCAAATTGTCTAGCGTAATCAATAAGAGCGTCATCCCCACTTTCCTGAACTTTATGGATGATATCCATTACCGCTTTAGCCTTGGAAAGATCAGTCTGATTTGCAGATTTATACTGGTTTTTAAATTCTTCTGCTGTATACATCAATTCACCTTCAATACATTAATAATTTTTTGGATTTCCTCATACTTTGAAAAATAGGCATGTTTGTTGGAAATAAGGCGAGCGTTTATCTCGTCTAGTCTTACTTGTTCGCTCAACCCATTTTCACGCAAAGTGGTCCCGGATTGAACGATATCCATGATGGCATCCGCCATGTCGATCGTCGCAGCCAATTCAACGGAACCTTTCAAGGCAATAATTTTGACGGGTTGCATGATAGTATCAAAATAACGCTGCGTGTAGTGTACATACTTAGTTGCCACTATTGGATACTCGTTCTGAGGATGCTTGCTAGCCAAAGCAAAATGACAATAACCAAATGGTAAGTTCATTAAGTTATTAAGCGTTCGATTTTGTTCAAACAATACATCACTCCCGGTTATTCCTAAATCGGCTATCCCCTCTTCCACATAGACTGGAACATCTTCTCCTTTAACAAGCAAAAACCGAATATCTTCTATAAGGACGACTAGCTCTCTTGATACTGATTTCAATGCAGTTGACCATTCAGTCAACTGAATGGAATCAAGGTAATTGATGAAATCTTTCAGTTGTCTTCCTTTTGATAAAGCAATTGTTATCATGCTGACACTCCCCTTAAATTGTTATCGCCATTCCGAAAGCTTTTGAAGAACTCGTATACTGTCCTCCAGATCCAATGGGATTCACTGCATTTTTTTCATAAACGTGGATAAAAATTCCTTTGTAATAAGATTGCACAGGGACAGCTAATAAATCAGAATAAACATATTCGACTCCCAATGAATCTAATTGATCTTGCCACTGCTCGATTTCCTTTAATTGATCCGCTAATTCAGGAAAGTGTTTCTTTAAATAGTCCCCTTGATCAGCAGGGGCTTCTTTCATCAATCTAACTAACAGATGATCTTTTCCTAAGCGAGAACCCAATGCATCATAGTTTCTGTCCCTAATGTATTGCTGAACCAATTCATCCTCATGTTCATCTTTGTTTAAAAGTTTTTTTAATAACATGTTATGACTGATGACTCCTACTGAAAGTGTCGTATGCAGTTCCTGTTGCAAGAAACAAATCATATCCTCCAAAACCTTAAACTGTTCCTTCACATTTGCCGAAAAGATCTCGACCCCCAGTTGCTTGCGCTCACTATCAACTGTATAAACCGATCCAACATAAGCAATTTTATCAGCATGTAACTGGTACTTCTTACGGTAGCGCACAATTGCATTCGTCCAGTCGCTACGTAAAGCAAACAATGTTCCGTTTCTTTCCCATTTATGCCGACGTTCCATCAAATGTAAATCATCTTGAGATAAATCCTTCCATTGAAAAGATTCGACTAGCCCTAAATCAATCAACTCATAATTGCGTTGCTGAAAATGATTCAGAAATCCCAACTCTTGCTGCTTTATTTTCATTAAGTCCTGGTTCATCCTGATTTGATTCATAGTTGTCTCACTCCTATTTCATTTAATTTATTTTACTAATTCTCTTCTCTAAATGAGAAACTATTTCATCCAATTTTAAAGGCATGGTACTATAGCTAAATAGGAATATCTTAAATTTTTTAATTTTACTTTTTAAAAAGGAGAAAAAAATGAAAAGAGACAATCATATCCATACAAATTATTGCCCACATGCCTCGTCTGATTCGATAGAAATGTATATAGAAGAAGCAATATTAAAGGGATTGAAAGAATTGACCTTTACCGAACACGCTCCTTTGCCAATCAAAGACTCTGTTCCAACAAAGGACAGCGCTATGAGAATGGAAGATGTGGAACGCTATATAAGTACCTTGAAAGATATGCAATACAAGTATGCGGAAATGATTCGGATCCATATCGGATTCGAAGTAGATTATATTGAAGGTCATGAAAAAGAGACAATTGATTTTTTGAAAAAGTATCCGGAATACATTGAATATTCGATATTGAGTGTTCACTTTCTTCAATTGAAACCCAATGACTATTTCTGCATCGACTATGACAGTGATTCTTTTATCCAAAAAGGAACATCCATCGGCTTTGAAACAATGTACCGTCGTTATGAAGAAACGCTAACCAAAGCACTGTCTCTTCCTTTCGGCGAATGGACACCTAAAAAGATTGGCCATCTGAACTTGATTCATAAATTCCAAAAAGCTTATACAGTTGAAGATCCTATACAGTGGGAAGCATTAATGGATCTAGCTAAAATGAATCATTACCGATTAGACTATAATTTTTCTGGAATGGATAAGCCCCTTTATAAGAAGACTTATCCAAACGCCGACATGATGATGTATGCCAAAAAAATTGGACTGAATTATGAAACAGGTTCTGATGCTCATCAAGCAAAAGACATCGGACGTTACTTTTCATCTTTTGAAGAATTTTAAGGATATGAGGAAAAGTAAGGTTTTGTTGCACCATCAAATTTTCCTTTTTCTTGAATTTCTTCTAATCGGCTTGTCTCATTCGCTGAACTTGTATCCTAACCTGTTCCGCAAACTGTGACACCCATAAGTACCGCCCTTAATGCAGCAACCATCCAAAAGCTAATTTATTTTTTCTTCATCTTGTATTCCTCCTCTATTTTTTAAAAATTTCGAACCCATAATTTATTGACTCTAGGTCAACGGGTGTGGATTCTTCAAAATGAAATTCCTTCTGGAATGGACGGGTTTGCTTGTGGGGCCATGGGAACGCTTGAAGCCTGAAAAGAAGTCTTCAAGCTTTCAAGCTTCAAACAAACCGTAATCGCTGAAGCGTTAACGTTTTATAATTCTCATTGAATCCTTTACACGGCTACAAGCAACCCTATTCCTCCAAAAATTTCAGGTGAGTGATCCAACTGATTTATCAACACTAAAAAATATAAACTCAATTTATCTTGCAAAACATTCAGCCGAAAAAAAAAAAACTCCCGTCCTCTAGCAATAATGCTAGAGGACGGGAGTTTCCTCACGTGGTTCCACCTCAATTTATTGATACTTCACAGTATCAAACTCAGAAAGTACTATCATACTTTTGCACTGTAACGGGTGCGATTCCCGAATCCAGCTATTCCCAAAATGGTTTCACCGATTAGCTCAAAGATGTGTTCAATACATTTGTTTATGTGCTCTCACCAACCGCACACTCTCTGACAAACATCCTGTACTTACTCTTTCTTTTCAAAGCTTATGTATTTCTATTCATTTTCTAATTGTTATCTAATTTATCACATAAAAAATAATTTGTAAACAAAAAAGCAATCTTTTTTTTAAAATGGTATCTCATTAAATCAGATTGCATTTTTGTATTCATACTTCTATTTTAAAAAAATGGTTTCATTCTTATTATTGTCTTTTTCTTTTCAGTGTTTCACTTATTTGTACTTACCTATACCTAACACGTTGACTAATCACAGCCTTCAATAGCACTAATGAGCGCTTCATGGTTAAAAAATAACGAAAATACATTACGTTTAAATATATCGGTACTTTTATTAAATTTCACTTAGCTCCTATCAATAAATCCGAAATAATGCGATTTTTCTTGATTCCTTTTTTCCTATATCGTTTTTTTACTGACCTCAACACAGCAGGTGACCCTGAATTATAGTAATAAGCTGCATTGCCATAGTGATCAACTAATTCATCCAATTTTACAGCTGTTTCTTCTCGTGAAGCCATTTTGTATAACTGGAACATTGGATTGTTCATTACCATGTTCTCGATTTCATTTCCAAATAAATGGTATCCTGATGATGAATAAACTACTTCTATTGGTCGATCAGTATTGAACTCCATTTGCTTCAACAATGCTCGGATTGGCGTTATGCCGACACCACCTGCGAATATGACGATTGGAGAGGTTTCATCCTGAATCTTAAACCAACCGAACGGTCCACGTAATGCAACTTTTTCATTAGGCACCATCGTTAAAAACGCTTTTTTAAAACTACTGATTTCTTTTCCCGTCCGTGTACCGATTAAAATAAACCCTTCTTCTGGTATAGAGGCTACTGAAAAAAGGCGGAACTTTCTTCCTTCAATCTTTTTACCTGGCAAAGTAAAAATACCGTGCTCGCCTGGTACCCAGGTTATGTCAGCATCGTTTTTGAGCTTAACAGTATAATAATCACCAGATAAATTTTCAATACTTTCAACTGAAAATTCTCCTTTTTTGATCACACCTTTCATATCTTCAAATTTCATTTTTCTCCCTCCATTCATCTCGTATTGTCTTATAAATAACATCTTAGTTAGTTAACATACTTTTTGAAATTCACTAAATTGATTTCTTTATGTGTCTCACTTTTTAACGTATCATCTTTATCGTGATAACCCTTACACGAATCTTAATAGCTACTCATTTATTTGTCAATTCATAGACTTATTTTATGTCGTGAATCATTAGCAAAAATCAAATAAATATGATGTGATCGAAAACAAATACTGCTAAATTGATATGATAAAATTAGCCTACACTTTAAAGAGACATTAGTATCGTATAAAGAACTTGAAAAATAAAGTGTTAAAACTAAATAGAAATGATTGCAGTGTTTTTTAAGATTTCACCGCCAGTGCCCTGTTCTGTTTTACGCAGACAGCACCTAAAACCCTTTGTAGAAACTTTACTAAGATTAGATACACCTTTAAGCACTTTTTCCGAACGTTTCTTTAGAAGAATCAATCAATAAAATAAAAGTGATCAAACATGTTATGTTGCGTATGCGTATCGAATTTCTCAGTACTTTAGATGCCGTATTTTAATTAGTTTTAAAGCAAAAAATAGTAGTATGAGAAATTCATCTCACGCTGCTTAAGCGAAACCTTATTTTTAAACTAATTTAGCTCATCATATGACTTAGATCCAATATTAAACAATTCTACTTGGGTAATGTATTTTAGATCTAATACTGAATTCTAATTTTCTCATCTCTTTCTACACACATTTCTTTAACAAGTGTTCTTACAAAGATTTCAAGTTTTTGTGGTATCATATGAATCAATTCTTCCTTCAAATCATCTTTCCATAATTCCATCAACTTCGAAAATATTAATCTCACTTTCAATTTCTGTATCAATAATTTTCATTTTTTCTTTTTTCATTTTATTTTCCTTTGATTGTTTATCCCATTCTGCCATTACTAATTGATTTATTTCTTTATAAAATGCTTTTTTATTATTTATATCAAATGTACGACCTTTTTTAGTCAACTCAATATGAGTACGTTCTGAAATCGTTAAAATTTCTGCAAATCCCAATGTTTTATAGGTTCTAAAGAAACTATTAATTATTTAGGTGAAATTAAGTAGTTTCATAATAAAAGAATATAGAAAGGCATATAAATTACGCCCTTTTTGATCATAGTTTATTTATAGCATTTGCCAACTGGTTTATTCGTTATTTTCTCATATTAGTGTGAATAAAAAAGGTGGCAAAAATAGCTTAATTTGTAACTAATTCGTTTATTGTTACAGTGATCAATCCCATTAGAATTGCTATCACAACTAAATTAATGAATAAACCAATAAAAATATTAATTGTTTACATTTATTTTTTTATTATTTACAAAACGATATTTTAAGGTTACAATTGACTAATCAATGATTGACTAATCAATTATAACCTTAAAAGGAGGTGTAGTTTGAATCTTAAAGAATTTAGTAGTCTTCTTTATCTGATAAAGATTGCGAACCAGGAAATGACATCCAAATTTGAGAAAGTAACTGGGTTTAGTTTGACCAGATATGAATTAATGATGCTTCTTAAAGAAACAGGAAAATGTTCACAAAAGCAAATACAGCATAGGTTACGTATAGATAGTGCTGCCGTTACGAGACATTTGAAAATTCTAGAAGAAAAAGAATATGTGATTCGAGAAAGAAATAAAGAAAACAATCGAGAAATCTTCGTAGAAATTACTGAAAAAGCAAAAATGGATCTTGAAATCTGTGAGAAAGAACACGATAGACCACAAAACCCCTTATACCATACACTTAGTTCTGCAGAAGAAAAACAATTACAACTATTGCTTAAAAAACTAATCAAACAAGAAGAGGTTTAAAAATGATAATAAATAATGATTTTTCAGATATCGCTTATAATAGAAAATCTATCAGATTGTACGATGAGAGTGTTAAAATTTCTAACAAAGAAATGCTTGAAATGATCCAAAAATCAACAATAGCACCATCATCAGTAAATATGCAACCTTGGCGTTTCGTAGTCGTCGAGAGTAATGAAGAAAAACAAAAATTGAAACCTTTAATTCGTTTCAACACAAGGCAAAATGACACATCTTCAGCAATGATACTTATATTTGGAGATATGGAATGTTATGAATATGGAGAAGAAATTTATAATCAGGCAGTAACTGAAGGTAAAATGTCTCCAGAAGTAAGAGATGAGCAATTAGCTGCTATCATCCCTTATTACAAAAATTTAACAAGAGAAAAAATGAATGATGTCGTAAAAATTGATTCCAGTTTAGCTGCTATGCAATTTATGCTGGTCGCACGTGCTCATGGATATGATACTAATCCTATTGGTGGATTTGAAGCTGATGAATTAGCAGAAGCATTTGGCTTAAAAAAAGACCGTTATGTACCTGTCATTATTCTATCCATTGGTAAAGCATTAGAAGAAGGATATGATTCTATTCGACTTGATGCAAAAGAATTCATTACTTTTAAATAAGAGAGGAAGATTATTAAATGAAAGTTATTAATGCCTCATTTTTTGTCAAAGAAGATCAACGCGAGAATTTTCTATCAGACACCAAAGAATTAATTTCAGAAACTAGAAAAGAAGAAGGTTGTTTAGCCTACAATCTTTACGAATCACTAGAAGAAACAAATGCTTTCATTATGGTAGAACTTTGGAAAGATCAAGCTGCAATTAATACCCATAATCAAAATTCTTTACTACAAAGTTTTTTTAGTAAAATAGCTGATTACAGCACAAAAGCCCCAGACTTAAAAATTTCCGAATTAGGTGAATAAATTATGTCTACATGGATCAGAAAAAATTAAGTCAAAAATCGCTTAATATATTACTCAAAAACTAAGGAATATATAATGGATTAATTGGGTTAGGATTGCTCTATGATGCCTTTTTATCAACAGATTCTCTTGAAGTCACAAGATAGCTATTAGTTTACATTATAGTTGTTGCTTCATATGGTAGTGTCACAAATAGTAAAAAATTATTTTACTCAAGGTGGTCCAGCTCTAGTAACTTTAATTTCAACACTGTTCTAATTTTATAACTATGTCTCTATGAAGGAGCTAGTGTTAAAAAACATTTAAATTTTGCAAATTGTTAATACACGATAGACCGATATAGTCCCTTAATATAAACTAAAAACATTTAACTTGGACCTGGTTTCAAAGATAATAAAAAAAGAGGGTTCAATAGAAAATTAAAAAACTGATTCCAGTGCTGTACTGGTGTCAGTTTTTTTATTTGATGGAAGACCACAGGTTCTACGTCAATAAGCATAAATAGTTTTACAAAGTTATTAGGTTGTGTCTTAAAACTATTTGGTTAAGAGAAAAATAGCTGCTATATATACAAAGGCTAAGTAGGACGTTGCGAGTTTATCATAACGTGTCGCGATATGACGGAAATGCTTTAACTTATTAAAGAAACACTCCACCAAATGACGTTCTTTATATAGCCACCAATCAACAGTCCAAGGTTCTTTTGTATTTTTCTTTGGTGGAATGGTATAAGTCGCATCGTGATTCGTCACATAAGTCCGAATGTCTAAAGAACCGTATGCACGATCGCCAATAACATTACTGCCTTGTATTTCAACGTGTTGAAGAACTTCAATAGCGAGAACACTATCATGGAGATTTCCACCTGATAGCTGAAAATATAATGGATTTCCTAATCCGTCTACGATGACATGTATTTTTGTTGTGTGCCCACCACTGCTTTTACCGATATGTTGCGAGATGACAGAATTTAGCCCCCTTTTTTTGCACCGGCACTCTGCTGATGCGCCGTTACAACGGTTGAATCGATACTCAAGTTTTCGTAATCTGCTTCATAATTCAACGTAATAAAAAGGGATTCAAGTAAACCAGTATCACGCCATAAACAAAAGCGGCTATAGACCGTTTTCCATGATCCGTAACGTTCTTTTGGCAGATCTCGCCAAGCAGCACCGCTTCTAGCAATCCATAAAACAGCATTGAACATTATACGATTGCTTTTAGGTGGTCTACCTGTGTGATATTCAGGAAACAGATTTTTGATTTGATTCCACTGCACATCAGTCAGCTCATAACGTTCAATACTCATCATGATCACTCCTGTTTTCTTTTATTATACCGAAAATCAGGATGGCAGTCAGTTTTCAGACACGCCCTAGTCAAAAAACTAGCGATTAAACCTTATCAAAAAAAGGTTTAATCGCTTTCAAAAAAACGCGTTACTTTATTAATCATATGCCACTATTATACTTAGTCATAATGGGTAGATAATTTCCTACTAATTAATAATAGAAGATAATGTTTTTATAAAGCACATCCTAGATACACTTATTTAGTTTTTACTAGCCAAGTAATAGCGGATAAAGAATAATTCTTCTAGGATAGTTTGATCATCTACTCTGAAAAGTCTCCCAACAACTGATGAGTTAATCACTTGAAGCATAAAACAATATATAAAAAAATGTTATTATCTTTTTATTTTTTCAATAAATAGGTCCTATCAAAAACGAGTTCAATTGCATATGAGCCTATTTTTTGATTAATGTCTTTTTCAATTCCGATTAAAAGCTGTTCATTTGTCAATGATATGTTTTCTGGAACGACAACGTCGAATTGAATTAAAGGTAGATCATCTTTATTTTCAAGTCTAAAATCATGTAATTGTAAGTTTAATTCATAGGAATTTAATAGTTCTTTAACAAGTTTATATACTTTTTGTTGTTCTTTACTACGAACGGCAATTGGATCCAAGTGACAAACTAAATTAATTTTTAACTTGTTTTTAAATTCTTTTTCAATCCCAGTGAGCACTTTATGGGATCGATTTAGATTCCACCTATCGTCAATTTCAATATGAACAGTTGCAAATTTTTTCTCAGGGCCATAATTATGGATCAGTAAGTCATGGTAGCCAATGATTAATTGCTGATTGTCTAAATGATCCGTTATTAATTTGAGTTCTTCTTCATTTGGACGGTCTCCTAATAAAACATTAATGAATCCGCTAATCATTTGAGCACCGCTGAAAAGAATAAAGATAGCAATTATTACCCCTGTATAACCATCGATTTGCCAGCCGGTAAAATGCTCAATTCCAGCAGATACGAATACGGTAAGTGTTGTATAAACATCGTTAAAGCTGTCTTTTGCACTAGCCAACAATGTTTTAGATTTGATATGTCGAGCTGTTTCTTGATAAAAGTAACCTTGAGCGACTTTGATACCTATTGATAAAATCAAAATTACGAACATTACAGAAGATGTTTGCAAGCTTTCTGGTTGCAAAATACGTTTAATTGACGTTATGAGAAATTGTCCACCCACAAACAAGATAATGAAAGAAATAATCATACCTGTAATGTATTCTGATCGCTGATGACCATAGGGATGTTTTTTATCTGCTGGCTTAGCAGCTATCCGGAATCCAATCAGTGTTAAAACTGAAGAAGCTGAATCTGATAAATTATTCATTGCATCAGCTATAATTGAAACACTCCCTGAGAATAAACCAATCATCAATTTCATTACAAATAACAGGAGGTTAGAAAGTAAGCCTACCTTACCCGCTAAAGTACCAAAAGTGGTCCTAATTTCTTTTTCTTCACTTCGATTTTCTACCCATTTAAAAAATCTTTTCATACTTACCCTCCTAAGAATTTCAAGTTACAATTTTGAGTTAATCAGAATAGTATATCAGTGTGCCTATCTAATTAATAGTAGTTACACTATAGTTTTAATAACTATCATGAAATTTAATAACAATAAGTGTCTAGAGTCCCTGATAAATCAAGATTCTGTTTACGTTATCAAGAAAATGACCGTGAAACTGCAGACTATTTCCTTACTACCTTATTAATAAAGTAGGTTTTTATATAATACATGAATTTTTTTAAAGTCGTGTATATAAAACCTTATTAAATCAAGGGTCTATATACACGACTTTTTAATTTAGTAAACCTGGATATCTTAATCGACACTTATAATAGTCAGCGAAAAATCAATCAGATCAATATTTGATAAGTATTTATTCTGAGTAGACTTTAAATCGAGAGTACATATATTTATTTAGATAGTTCAGGAGCTACAAGTTCTACTTTTATCCTATCTGGATCTTCAAAGTACACAGCGTAATGATTTCCACCTCCGGAAAATGGGTGGTGTTTTGTATAAAGAATAGGAATCCCTTTGTTTGTTAGTTTTTGAGTCATATCATCTACGTGTTGTCGTGAACTCGCATGAAAAGCTAAATGATTTAACCCTACATTTTTTCTATGGTACGAATTATCTGAAAAAGGCTCTTGTACTTGGGCAAAAACAATGTAAGTCTCTTCTAATTTCCAACTTTGTCCATTTTCCCATTTTTGAAAAGAATGATATCCTAAATCCTCAAGAAACCGTCCCCAAAAATCGGTAGATTTTTTTAAATCAGAAACATAGAGCTCAATATGATGAAGAAATCCTTTTGACAAGAAGCACCACTCCTTTTTTTATTATTTGAATACATGAAATTGGATAAAATCATGTATCGTAGACCTTGATTTATTAAGATTCTTTTTTCTCTTTAAAATTTCAGTAAAGTGTGAGCTCTGCGAGGCTAAAAACCGGTCAGTTTTCAGCTGAGACAAATAATGGGTACATGTGTTGTACTGCTTATTCTCTTAATTATACAACACTTTGAGACAGTGCATCAGTACCCACGAAAAAAGCCACACCTAAGTGAATAGGAGTGGCTTTTTTCGTGGGTACTTCATTAACAAATATGAAAGTTCATAAGTTAATTGGTGAGTTGCTTTTTATTCAATTTTATAATTTTTTTCTTTTTAAACTGTTTGAGAGTTTAGTTCTTTTTATTACTATAGTCTGTTTTTATTAAATTTAAAAAAATTTTCAGTTTATTACTCTGCCACTTCTTGTAATTCAAAATCAGAAGGAACCAAAACGGTATCAATCGAGTGTACAACGCCGTTTGTTGCTTCAATATCTGTTTGAGTAATCATAGATTTGTTGACCATTGGATCTCCTGAAAGATCAAACATTAATTCTTCTCCGTTAACTGTTTCTGCTTTCATGCCATCTGTTAAATCAGCAGCTAAAACTTTACCAGGAACGACATGATACGTAAGAACTTTTGCTAAATCAGGTTGTGCGAGTAATTCATCAGCTGTAATATCTAATTCACCTAACAGTTTTTCAAACGCAGCGTTAGTTGGTGCAAATACTGTAAAAGGACCCTCACCTTGAAGAGTTTCAACAAGGTCTGCTTTTTGAAGAGCAGATACTAAAATACTAAAATCAGGATTACCTTGTGCAATACCGACAACATCTTCTTTAGCTTCAACAGATTCTTCCATAGCTGTATCGTCACTCATTGTATCCTGATCAGTCGTGTTCTCTGTTGCACATCCTGCTAACAATCCAATGGCTGCGAACGAAATTAAACCTAATCGTAACTTCTTCAATAAATCTTTGCTCATAATAAATCCATCCTCTCTTATATAGTATAAAAAGAACTCCCAAACAGCAAAGTAAGCGCATTCCATATCTGTCAATTAACTCTAATTGAAAGAACATTATAAGTCAATTAATAGGTATGAAAAGTCTGTGTCAATTTTTTCTCGGTCGTCCTATTATCCTGCTAGTTTAGGCGTTCTACTTTTGTACACTCGTCTACTACCGCACGGCTTCGCAATCTTCTTCGCTCCAATGCATCCCACGCTTTTTCATCCGAAAAGAAATATGACGCTGATTCGACTCCATTGCACTTAAACCTCTTGCGTCCTGCAGAACCTGTTCTACTTTTTCACGTTAATCGAAAATTCGATCCTAATTCCGTAATACGTATATTCTAAAAGTAGCCAGTTTTTCCACTGCTGGTGTCTCGTCTAATGTGCTTTCATAAGTATCCAACCAGATGGTTAACTTATCTAAATCATGTGTTTTTAAAGCTTGTTTGACCTTCTGCTTAAAGAGGCTAGTCTGTGCACCAAACGCACGATTTAAGACTTGGAAGATGTGATAAGAGTCTAACTGATTGACTACAGGATAGTTCGAATGAAAAAAGGCTTTTTGAAATTTATCTGCGGTATAGCCTTGTCCACCGTCACTATTGGTAATGACTTGAGCTTGTTATAACTCATAATGACTCACAGTAAAGGCTTGAACTTCTGCCCAAAAACCAGCCGTTTTTTTAGTCGTCATGATTGCTTTAGGCTCCTGATGGCTAATAGTGACTTCCGTCCATTACTTCAATAATTCATCGGCGCCCCGGTAAGTACACTTGCTAGCTAGTTCTGCCTCTTTCACTTCTACGAGTGGATTATGGCGTTGGTAGTTTCGAATACCTAACCAGTCATCTAGTAGATAATGATTTTGACTCTCTTGATCGACCATTAAGGTGCGACGATAACGAACAGGACCAAAAATAAACTGAACGTTTTTCCAATCGTTTCGTTTCACTTTCCAGCCTTCGCCCTATTTTTATTCTTTGATCACTTGATTCATATGTGTGAAGATATCTCCTATTAATTCAGTGAATACTTCATACATATTGAGTCGTATAAACTCCTCTGTAGCGATTAAATTACTTGATTTTTTTATTATTTCATATAGTTTATACATGAAATTCCATATAAACGTGTATCAAATACCTAACGAATCACTTTTTTGTATAGGCCGCTTATAGGAAGTTCAGCAATTTAAACGACGACTTCCAGTTTCAGCTTTAAGCCTACAGATTCCACGATATCACTTAATGTTTGTACACTAATATTTTGTGTTCCTTTTTCTACTTCTGATTTGTCAAATTAAGCTATACAAACTATCTTCATCCATATAACTCATAAAAACTTCCAACGGTGTTTGGTAATTTAGTGACTTCCTTGGAATGTTATTTCGTTTGTGTGCAACAGATGATACGAAAGTCTGGTCAACTTCGTTGAAATCCATTTTTTTTGGCAATCCATCTTTTCGAAGAAGTCCATTAGAATTCTCATTTAAAGCTCGTTGTGAAGGCGTTCCAGGATCAGCGAAGTAAATAGCGACATCATGTTGGTTGCACAAAGATTTCCAGTTGGAAAACTCCTTTCCGCAATCAAACGTAATGGATTTGAATAAATTTTTTGGTATGGCTTGGAACCATTGATTCATGGCATTCTCAATGTCGCAGGCTTTACGCCCTTTGGGCTTTAAGGTAATGATAGCTTTTGATAAAATCTCTACTAGAGTAATAACCGCACTTTTGTGGTGAACACCTACAATGGTATCTCCTTCGATATGACCAAACTCTTCTTTAAATGTGGGATAGTCTATTATTCTTTCAGAGATATTTCGTTTATAAGCTTGTCTACCTCTACGTTCTTGATGTCCGTTAGGTTTTCTTTTCCCTTTCATCGGGAGTGTAACTTCATCGAATATTCTTTCTTTAAACTGCCTATAAAGTGTTCGTACGGAACAGTCTATTGTCATTTCTTTACGGCCAATAATGACATCCGGCGTCCAGCCCTCAGCTACTTTTCCCTTGATATAAAGCTGTTGTTCTTTTGGTAAATCAATTTTTTTGCGTCCACACTGTTTCTTGTTTTTTTTATACCGTAGGTAATGGTCGAAAGCTGTGTGTCCTGCTTTGAAGAACCTGATAACATTATTAATCGGTGTACGAGTACGATTCAAGTAAGTAGCTATTTTAGCAACTGGAACACCTTGGTGGTAATAAGCTTCTATCATCACTAGTTCATCCATGGTAATATGGGTATAGGTCATTCGTGATCACTCCTTGTTTTCTGTGGTTGGAAATACAATTAGAGTGTATCACGAATGGCTTTTTTATTTGTATAGCTTAATCTTACAATCGACGACTCTAGAAATACAAGAATGTTTGCAGCTTGATAGCTAACTTCCGTTTCTTTCCATGCTTCAGCAATTTCTGGGACGCCCATTTGGGTATCAAAGTAGTGTTTTAATTTATTTTCCATCGGTTTCACCCTTTCTTTTTAGGTAGTCTTTACGATACTCTTTTGCTTTAGTAATTTCTCTTGAAGGGGGTTTTTTCGTGAAACCATGAGTAATAATATATTCGCTATTGCTCTTATGGAAATATAAATACCTAAAAATATTGCTTGAGAATTTTACTTTAAGTAGGATTATTCAGTCCTTTAAGACCGTATTCCATATTGACTATCGATAAGATAAGAAAATAATTAAAAATCCTATTTTAACTATGGAATTGACCAATATTTTTCTACCTTTCTATAGCGATAATAAAGAAAAATTATGTAGATTAAATAACTCCATAAAATCCACATAATTCATTGTTATATTGATACAGGTTAATCGGTGTAACCATTGCTATACGGAACCGCAAAGATTTATTGTAGCAAGGCGAAGTGGCTCTTAGCTATGTGATCTGGTATTCAGTAGGAAGATTTTTTATAGAAGGCATGCGGAACCGACAGCTTATGGATTGGTGATTTACTCCGGGTGTCACAAGGGCTATCTTTGATTCTATTTATTTGTGCCATTTGGATTGGGATTTGGATTTACCGCAGAAGGGATTACCCCATTAAATCCTACTATTTAGAAGGATGGCGACTCAAAAAGGAATAATAAACAGAGACTAGCATGGGTGAATAACAGAAGAGGTGTGTTAAATATGTGGAATTGCGGGAATTTATTTACACAAGAAGGAATGGGTTGGATGATGTGGAAAAGAGACCCCACTGGAACTTCTTCAAAAAGAATTCGCTAGAGGAAACATCCCGGAAGGAGAGTACTTGAAGAGAAGAAAATATTTGGAGTGAACTAGAAAAAGTGTGTAGAGAAGAGAAGTGGAGGGCAATCCCGATTAAAAAATATCTGAAAAGTGTAAAACCTTTTACCATTATTATTGTCTCCCTGCTGATTTTTGTTTCTGTGTTATCAACGGTCATCTTTGCAGCACAAAATACGCAAAATGAAGCGAGCAAGCTATATGCGGTGATTTCTATCAATGGAGAGGAAGTAGACCGTTTCCTTTTGACAGAAAATGAGAAAAACCAGCTAATCACCTATTATCCGGCTCCCGGGAAGTATAATATTATCGAAATTGATGGGGAGCGAATTCGTAACAAGGAAGATAACAGCCCCCGAAAAATTGCCGTGCGGACAGGCTGGATTCAAGATTCTGGACAAACCATCCTTAACTTGCCCCATCGCTTGGATATCGAAATCGTGTCCGATAATCCAGAAGAGGCAGAGATTGATGTCCTATCCCAGTAAGGAAGTTAAAACCACTCAAAAAGCACTCCAACTGATTTAGAAGGGTGCTGATAAGGTCAGATAGAAATATCTGTCTTTTTTGTGTTTTTGTGGAAAATGGAGGCATACGATGGAGTCGCTCACTTTCCAGAAACACAGACAGCAGTTACTCTAAGACTTCATAATAAAGAAATTGAAATTTTAGCTCCTTATGGATTAAAAGACTTGTTTGAAATGAAGGTAAAACCTACAACGCTTTATCAAAATGATAGCTATTTTAATTCATTGTATATTGAGAGGGTTACAAGTAAACAATGGAAGAAAATATGGGACAAATTATCTTTAGAAATTTAAAAAAACACTTTTAATAATATAAAGTTGTATTTTATTAAATACATGAAATTGTATAAAAATGTGTATCGGGATCGGGAATCCTGTCTCTGTAGGGTTCTTTTTTTATAATGGTCTATACTACATGATTATGTATTTTTTTAACTAAATCATGTATCGCCTTTGTTAGATGAGAGGGCTTTTAAATGAGTTATAACGTCCAACCATTACATACACAACAAGAAATAAACGACTTTTCATTCTATTTAAGGCGCAATAAAAATGCGGTTCGAGATGTTTTTCTGTTCATGATTGGCATTAATAGCGGTTTGCGTATATCGGATATTATTAAATTAAAGAAAAAACACCTAATTTCCTCAAAAAATCCCTGAATCGTAGAGAAAAAACAGGAAAAACCTGTATTTTGTATTTGAGTAGTCTGCAATACTTGATTCAAGAGTACAGAAAAGACTTAAATACAGAGGATTACTTGTTTCCCAGTACTAAAGGTGGACACTTTAAACTGATGGAAATATTCGGTCCTAGCAGCGAGAAAATCACGAAGCGTTATATTTGGATCAATGAAGATGAAATTAGTGAGACTTTGTTAAACTTTCGATTAGGTTTTTAAATTTAATTTAGAACAATTCTATTTTCAAGCATTAACTTATAAAAGAAATTAATATTAAGATGTTTATTTGGCATATTAACTCCATAAATATTCAATAAATTAATTATAGTGTTAATGTAATTTTATTTGATTTTTATAAAATCCTATAGTAAAAAATAGGCAGTTAGTGTTACTTAATTCAAAAAAAAGATCCTATAAAAAGTCTCTTTTATTTAAGAGGCTATTTTATAGGATCTTTTTTACAGATTAGGTTCTCTTTTTATCGTTATTTAACCAACCACTAATTAAAGTAACTACATACTTAAAAATGCTCAATAAAACATAAAAAACTGCAGCTACCACTAGACCAGCGTATATTGATATAATAAAAACAGAAAATACACTACTATCTCCACCGGTACTAAAAAGAAATGCAAGACTACATAATATAAAAACTACAAGAGTAGCAGTCCTTATTTTACGTTTAGCAGTAGAATTTATCATCCTATAAAACCTCCTATCCTGAGACGGTAACTTTTGAATATACACCATTATCTTAAACTTTTCAGCAGACTAAAAAATAAAAGAGCCCACTTATAATTCAATAGTTTACATAACACCCAAACAATTTGTTAAGTGAAGTATTTCAGGTTATCCTTAGAAAATTCTTCAAATGTGCGCGGTTTTCTATAAGTTAATTCATAAAAGCCATTGGTAATTTCTTTAGCTGTTCCCATTCTTGTCATAAAATATAATGCTACTGTCACGTTGACATAGGCTTTATCAAGACCTCTTTTTTTAATGTAATAATTTCTATATTTCAAATAGCCAGGTTTTGTATACGTAATCTTTCTTCTGGTTACTTTGCTCAAAATCTCTGCTACTTCAAAGTAATCCAAAGCCTCTGGACCGGTTATTGTATGTGCTGTATTTTTGTATTTCTCTGGATCATGAAGTAAAACAGCTGTTGCAAGTCCTATGTCAGCGGCGTCGATAAAGCTAGTTTTACTTCTTCCAGCAGGAATAAAAATTTTATTTTCTTCTCTAATCTCAGTAGAGTGAATGCCAGATAAATTCTGCATGAAAAATCCTGGGCGAACATGAGCATAAGGAATTTCTAGTTTTTCAATATACTTTTCGATCTTATGGTGTGGAGGTATTGGATTATTTTCAACACCCATCAAAGAAAGAAAGGTCACTAGTTTAATATTATGAGCTTTAACTGCATCAATGATCGGATATAAATCCTCGGGCTTCCCAAGGTGAGGAGGTCTCATAAGAAATACTCTATCTACACCCTCCAATGCTTTGTCGAAAGTGGTCTTGTCTTGAAAATCAAAATAGACAGTTTCAACCTGATTCCCAAATAGATCACTTAATTTTTGAATATTCGTACCTGCAGCCACTACTGGTTCTTTAAGTTTCACTAATTCTCTTGTTACATAGCTTCCGACATTCCCTGATGCACCCGTCACTAATACCTTCATCATTCTCACTCCTCACTTAATAGTTCATTTGCTTCTTGTAGCAATTGAATAAACAAACTAAATTTTTGATCCCCCATTTTCTCTTCCAGTAAATCCATGGTTTTAAGGTATTCTTTAGCTGTAGATTCTAGCAGTTCATAGCCTTTTCCGGTAACTTCTACCGTATAACTTCTTCTGTCTATTTTAGAGGGTATTTTAATTAAATATGTTTTTTTAATTAGTGAATCAATCATATCAGTAACAGAAGGTTTTGCTATTCCGAAGAAATTACTTATCATAAGCGGTGTCACTTTATCTTCACTTTTTTGCACAAATATTAATGCACCCATCTCACTGGCTCTTATAGGTATAGCCATCTTTTTATTCATCTGGAGACGGCAAAACCTTGAAACAACATCCCTGCTGTCCATTATACTTTCTTTCATAAATACACCTCAATATAGTTAGTTTGACTAACTATATTATATCTGATAAAAAATAGTTGTCAATTGATAATCCCCCCTATTTAGTGAGGATTATCAGCATATATTAGTCTTGGTGGCTAATTTCATTATATGAATCAGTTTTAAAATCAATTTAGAAAAAGCTTGCTAATAAAATAGAAATAGTTTAATATTTAAATCGTAATCATTTCGTTTTAAATATAATTTATAAATGTAATACATAAATTGTACCTTTAAGAGAAACTGAATTAATTAAAAAATAGGTGGGTGTGTGTAAGAATGAAAAAGGTTAACACAGTAAAGTTATTAGTATCATTGTTTGGTTCAACTGCCTTATTAGTAGCATGTGGAACAGAAAGTTCCCAGTCTGGAAGCACAAGTGAGGTAGAAAGCAGTGAGAGTAATAATGAAAAATTGCAAATTGTAACTACTTTTTATCCCATGTACGATTTTACAAAAAATGTCGTTCAGGATACTGCTGATGTTTCTTTATTAATACCTGCAGGAACAGAACCACATGATTTTGAACCGAGTGCAAAAATGGTTGCAGATATCGAAAATGCTGATGTTTTTATTTACAATAGCGATGATATGGAAACATGGGTACCTAGTGTATTAGAAAACATTAAAGATAGCGAGACAGTAATTGTTAATGCAAGTGAAGGAATAGACTTTATTCATAATGAAGAATTGGAAGAACATGATCATGAAGAAGATCATGAAGAATACCATGTTCATGCTATTGATCCTCATGTATGGTTAGATCCTGTTTTGGCTCAAACAGAAGTATTGACTATTCAGGCGGGTCTTATAGAAGCGGATCCAGATAATGTAGACCTTTATGAAGCTAATGCTGAAGTTTACATTCAAAAATTAGATAACTTAAATCAAGAATTTGAAAAAGCATTTGAAGGAGCAGAAAATCGTACTTTTGTTACTCAACATGCAGCGTTTGCTTACCTTGCTCAGCAATATGATCTGACTCAGATTGCAATTTCAGGATTATCTCCTGAATTAGAACCAAGTCCAGCAAAGCTAGCTGAATTGTCTGTCTTTGCAAAAGAAAATAACGTAAACCATATTTATTTTGAAGATAATGCTTCTTCTAAAATAGCTGAAACATTAGCAACTGAGGTTGGAGTAGAATTAGCTGTGTTAAGCCCAATTGAAGGAATAACTCAAGAAGATCAAGATTTAGGTATAGACTATATTCAACTCATGAAAAATAATCTTGAATCTTTAAAGAAAAGTATTAATTAATTGCTCCTAGCTATAATTAAATTAAGTTCATAGTTTAACCAAAAACTATTATTTAAAATGTAGAACCTTGATTAATCAGGGTTCTTTTTTATAAAAAAATCCCCCAACTACCCTTTTGACAGGTTAATTTTTTTATAGAGATTGATTGATCTATCTATTTTTGTATTTTTTGATTACGTTTTTTTATCTTCTTCATCGACAATCCATTCTTCTACGTAACCACACTCAGAACTTCGATGTATAAAATTGCTTAGAATAATGTATTAAAAAATGAATCCATTACTTAAAAAGCGGTATGATTATTTTTGCTATTAATTATAAGATGGTCTAAAATGTAATTTATATTAATCTTTTATAAGTTATATATAATATGAAATTGATATAGTTGATTTTCTTAAAACATTTAATGAAATCAGAAAATCGTTATTGCCAGCAAACCCAGTAAAGCAAAAACTTTGAAGGGTATTTTATTTATTAACTACTTTTTAACGTTAAGAAATGAGGAAAAGTCATGATTGAATTTAAGTACGATACACAATTATTAATAGAAGGTGAAAATTTATCTGAAGATACTATTAATCAAAATATAACTCAAAATTTTGAAGGAGATTGCTTACTTGTTGTTGGCGATTCTGATTTAATAAAATTACATTTCCATACAAATAAACCTTGGGAAATTGTAGAATATTGTTCTTCTTTGGGTGAAGTATTTGATATTGTTATCGAGGATATGAGTAGGCAAGAAAGAGGTTTACAAGGTTAATAATAAGGTGAAATATACTGACTCCCAAATGTTAGACCAAAAATCTAACGCTTGGAGGTCAGTTTTTTTATGGCTAAATATAGTTTTGAATTTAAATGGATGGTCGTGAAGGAATACATCAAAGGGCTTGGTAGATATAAAAAGTCTTCTACCCACTAATTATCCATTTCTTCTGACAAAGGACAGCTCAATCCCTTTTCTTTAGCCAGCTGAAGGATTGTTATCCCCTTCTGATAATTCACTTTCTAAACTACTTAAAACATCTTCTACTGCTAATCTACCACCCGTTTTTTCTTTATATTTTGTAACAATATCAACGACTTTAGTAAAACTATCGTATGTATTCTTGAAATTGTCGCCACTATTATAATCCGATACAACATTTGTCGGAATCAATGGACATAATCCAATTCAACATCTGCTAATGTAATGTTGGCTCCTGGATAATAGTAGTTCAAAAATTTTAATAGATAAACATCGTCTTTTTTTTCGATAATTGGATTCAAATAATCGCCTTGATAGTCTGTATCAGTTGTTCCAAAATCGACAGTAAAAAGGTATTGATTTCAATGAATTTTTATTGTCGATTATAGATACCTATTAACTCATTTAGATTTACTAGTTAAAAATAAAGTGTTGCCAAGACAGTTCGCTATTTTTCTTATCAAATATTAATATGTCATCTACTCCTAAAACTAAGTTGTTTTGAATCGTCAAGATAGATAGACCTTATTTATTTGTTTATGAATAATAGGAAAAAAAATAGGGGCTAATAACAGATAAAACACAAAATTACCTACAGCATGTGCTATATCATAAGGAATACCAGAGATATAGTATGGGAAGAAAGACAGCCACCCAAAGAACGGAGCCTGTACAAGTGAGATGATGAAGCCATATAATAAACCAGTGAATCCACTGACAAATGCCATCACAACTAGTGGAATATTATTATATATTCTACGAAAAGGGCAAACAACTAAAAGAACGACTGTAAAAGCTATTAATTGGGCAATAGTCCAAACACCAAAACCTAAACTAAGATTTGAGACTACCAAAGATAATAAAGCAACAATAAGCCCAGAAGATAATCCTAAAGAAAGAGTGATAATAATCAAAATCGTTGTCATCGGTTGAACATTAGGTAGAAAACTAAATGAAACCCTACCTACATAAATAAAAGAAGTGAGCAGTCCAAGAAGAGCGATTTTTTTTGTTTTATTTTGCACCATCTTAGAATTCCGTTAGTTCCCAAACTACTTGATCTCCATCTAACAATTCGTATTCGTTTGCGCCAACTGTTGCTTCTTCATCGTTTGCTGTATAAATCCAGAATTTGTTATCTTTTTCTGATTGTTCGACGCCGTTAATGCTGTTAATAAATCCATCAGTTTCTTCAATTATCATATTTTCTTTCATAGCATCTAAAAGGATGACTCCATTATCCACCGCTAATTCGACATCCTCTACTTCTTCCCCTGCAACTAAAACTTTCACATTAGCTGAAACTTCTTTAGATTTATCTTTTGCAGTAATTGATTCTACTTGTTCTTCAGAACTGTTTGTTCTATCTTGGGTTTCTGAAATCCCACAACCGGTCGTCAATATCCCGGCCATTAATAAGCTTAAAATTAAGTTGCTCGTCTTTTTCATTGTTTCTTCCTCCAATAATAGTGCTTAGTTTTATCAATAAATGTATTAACTAATATCACTAGTGTTACATAAAACATTATCTGTTTAACAAATTTTTTTATATTATTCCAATAAGCAAAAAAGTCCCCTTTACTGAACTCAGATAACTCTTCCAAGACTAATAAAAAGGACCTAACTCATGGATAAGTGTAAAACAAAAAGCAAACAATTTATTTTTCAAATCAAACGATTTTTTCGTTATCTATTATTTCAAACCGCAGAAGAATGGCTTATTCTTTTATTCCCCACTTAACCCCTAAAGAAAGGTTGTCAGACAGTAATGGAATCAGTTGAATAAGCAAAATTTTCTGGAAATAGTCATTTTTTTCGCAAGCACTCACTTTTTTGCCTTTTTGAGAAACTGGAATAGTTGTATCTTCTGGGTTTGCTAATTCATTTGCTACTATTTTCCTGATTTTTCTTCAAGATTTAGATCGCTATTCTCCTTCAAAAAATGTTTTTACTGATAACTCACAGATTAACTGATCTTCCTCTACTGAGCCACCACTTACACCAACTGCTCCAATCACTTGACCATGACAGACCAGTGGGATACCACCAGCAAAGGTAACCATTTCACCATTCAACATAGTTTCTATTTGATATAATTCTCCATTGGGTACTGTATCTTTATTTAACTCTTTAGTTGGTTTGCGCATCATAATAGCTGTATTAGCTTTTTTGGGAGCTAGTGTAATACTTGCAATGTTAGCTTCAGGCATATGATAAAACATTCTTGGATGTCCACTCATATCAGTAATACAAATTGTGATTGGAACATTAATTTCTTGTGCTTTTTGTTCCGCTACATCGATAATACGATATAGATTGTCTTTTTCAAAATAAGTTTCGGCTTTTAGATACGCAATGACTTTTTCAATTTTTTCATCAAAATTAGGTTCAGCTTTTAAATAAGTAAGAGCTTTTTCAATATTTTTATTTTCCATATTATCCACCCATCCGTTCTTTATATCTTATGATTATTTCGTCTACTTGCTTTTCTTGTTTTTGATAATGGTCTTCTGAGCGAGCTAATATATATAAGCAATCTGACAAACGATTAATATATTGTTTAGTTTCAGGTCGGATTTCTACTTCTTCAGATAGTTGAATCAACAAACGTTCAGCTCTACGGCAAACTGTTCTAGCTAAATGCAAATGCGAGCCCGCAATGCTAGTTCCTGGTAGAATAAATGTTTTAATCTCAGGTAATCTTTCGGTATAGACATCGATGATATGTTCTAACTCTTTAATGTCTATTTGATTAATTTGTTCACTATGTGTTGCAAACATCTCGGAATCAACCGTTGCTATTTCACCAGATAACTGAAACATCTTATATTGTAATTTAATTAGAAACTCTTTATTCTCAGGAATCTGACTAAATTTTTCAGCAATACTAATTACTGCATTACATTCATCAAACGTTCCATAAACGTCAACACGATTTGAATATTTCTTAACTCGTTGACCATCAAATAAACTTGTAGAACCTTCGTCTCCTGTCTTAGTATAGATCGCCATATATATCACATCCTTATTTATTGAAACGGTCAACAATCCCTATAATAGCTCAACCAAGTACATCTTACTGGCCCCGATTACGCGCCCCTTATCCATGATTGATCTATCCTTTCTACAATCTGCAACTCTTTTTTTATAGATAATTCGTACGCTTCATTTGTCATTTCCTGCTATTATGTCTTAATTAAAATAGATTTGCCTGGAATATTCCAACTGCATCCAATGTTCTACACTTCCCTTAATGTTTAAAGGGGATGCCCTTAACTAATCTTGCTGCATTAGTACCAAGCTTCATGACCTCTAAAACATTCTGTATATCTATCTCAAATAATGGTTCATTTTCAGGCAAATTTCTATAATGGAGAATAGCGTGACTGCGATTAATTGCTAATCCTACCGACAACGAAGACTGTACAGAAGCTTGATAAGCTGCTTGACAAAGGTCACAACCACTATCTAAATCAATTACCTCAAACGGAATCTCTTCTTCTTCCATCCCAAATAACAGAGGCGCTAATGTATATTCATTAACATAACTTACTACTTTGATAACTGGGTTACTCATGCTTTTTTCCTCCTTGAACGAGCGTAAGAAAGAATTAGACCTGTAGCAACTGCATTACGCGGCCCTTCAATTCCACGGATATTACCTTGGCCCGCCACTAATGAATAATGGGACAACTCTTCCGTTACCATCTGTGGAATCTCAAAATCTATAGCCGATCCACCTACAATTACAACAAATGGAATATCGCGAATATTGCCTGTTGGACTAACATGACGCAATGCACGAATAGCATTTGTAACGAATACACGTTTTTTAGCTGTTTGTCTAACCAACTTAATTTTCTCGATAGATAAATCTCCGGGTACCGGAACAAACCCATCAGGTTTAACTACAACCGTCTTAGCAAAAATATTAGCTGGTAAAACTTTATCAAAAAATTCAACCGTACCGTCTTCGTGACGAATATGGAATAAACTTTCTACTTTCGCTAATGGATATCGCTTGATATCTTCGGCTAAGTATTGATCTTCTATTCCTAATTCAGAGTTAATCAACATAGTAACCATATCTCCAGCTCCAGCAAGATGTATGGACGTAATTCGATCTGAAGGATCAATAATAGAGGCATCTGTTGATCCTGCGCCTAGATCTAAAATCGCCAGAGGCTTGTTCGTTCCGGCTGTTGTTAATGCACCTAATATAGCCGCTTCTGCCTCTGCGCCACCAACTTCAACTTGTATGTTAAACTGTTTTTGAATTTCATCAGCAATCAATATCATCTGAAGTCTGTCTGACTTAACCATAGATGCAATTCCTACAGCTTGCTCCATATAAATTTCGCCAGCTAAGCCACCTTTAACATCAATCGGTACAAACGTATTAACTGCCAATAAATCTTTGATAAATATTTCACTAATCTGTTTATTAGTTAATTCAGACATTGTTTGACGGACAAGTTCGAGCATCCCACCCATATTAGTTCCTGCCTCACCCGTTATATTTTCTATAGCTTTAAAACTTGAAATAATACTCATGATTTTTTCGGCACCTTCAGAAACGCCAATTTCACTTGTATATTTGTCACCTTCAATAATTAAAGTGCCTGCAGGGATAATTCTTTCTTTCACATCCCCTTTCGGTGTCTTAATAACTACAGCTGATCGATTTCCAATAAGGGCACGTGCAACCGGAACAATATTCTTTGTCTCATCAGAATTCAAATTGAAGACGGTCGCAATACCATATGGATTAGATAATTGAGAAATTGCTTTCCCTTTTCCCGCTACCTCTACAGCTGCTAACATCATTTGTGGAATCTTGTCAATATAGGCTACTTCATCTACGATTGGAATTTTATTCTCTAAGCGATTATTTATTAATACACCATCATCACCTTGAAGAATAGAACCTGTGATTTTATAACCATACTTAACATATAAATTGATTAAGTTAGCTGCATCTCCAAAATCAACGTCTTTAGGCACAATAACAATGTAGTCTTTAGTTTGATTTTTTTGGTCATAGAGATTGACAAGGTTTACAGTATAGCCCACACCCAATCCCAATCCGCCAGGCGTTTTAGGATTATGACCAATCATTGTTGATTCAGTAATAATTGTTTCTGTTATTGTTTCCATAGCTACATCTCCTATAACAGGAGTTGCTTCATTAATGCGGATCAAGTCTACATCAGCTATAGAAATATTCGTTTTTGACACGAGTGTTTCTATAGCTGATTTTATTCCCAATAAATTTTTCTTTGTACCTTTTATACCTGTAGTTGGTACAATAGCAGAATCAATGAAACTTACATCTCCATTTGGACTAACATCTGCTAAAGCTACCTCCGTTGAAGAGTTACCGATATCAACACCAATTATTTTTTCCATAATAAGTGATCTTCCTTCCAAAACTAGTTATCACCTTTTAATTTTTTTCTTACTTCATAATACTTAGCAGCCTCACGAATAAATTTCCCATTAATTGGTGCATTGTATTTAACTTCTAATTCTTCAGCAATAGCAACTAATTCTTCTTTTGTAGAACGATATGGTCTTAATGTTTCATAAATTTGTAATATACGTTCATCTGGAATTGCAGTTAGTTCAGCTGCGCGTGCAAAATTTTGTTTTAAAGCAGCACGTCCAGATGATTCAGAAATTTCCCCTTGACGACGCAATGTATCAGGTGTAATACGAAGATCTTGCGAAGTAATAACGCCACTCATCACATTAGTTAGTGTAATCTCATCCAGTAATTTCCCAGTAGGAGATTTCACTAAATCTGGATGTTTCGTATATAAAGGATAGTCTGTTACTCCCATTTTTTGCATGTTTTCATAGTCTTCAGTTTTATGAGGTTTAGGTACAGATTCAACACTAATTTCTTCTACTATTTTTTTAGCTACATCATCTAATTCCGACATATCTATCCCTCCTTCGTTGCAAAGTCCACAATGATTTCTTCAGCCAGTTTACCAATTACTACATTCTTTGTTTCTTTAATATGCATTAAAGCAGACAACGCTTGATACGCAACACGTGCCATTTGGTCACTAACTGTAGGAACCGGGCTGGGCGATTCACCCTTAGCATATTTTGCTGCGTTTTTCCCAATTGCACGATAAGTATCCAATGTTATAACTGGAGCTTGAGGAAATAATTCGAGGTTTGATAATGGTGCTAAATCTTTTTGGTGAATAATAGTTGTACCTTTTGATTGTATTGCGACACAAATTCCTGAACCAGATAACTGATCTCCTTCTGCACCTACAAAAGAAACATCAGCTGTACGGTATACTTTAATAACTCGAGCTTTTAGTCCTTCTTCTTCAATGCCTGCGATAACTTGACGTAAAATATCTCTATGTGAAAGACCAGTTAAGTTTTCTGTCAAAAACTCTGCAAATCCTGGTGCAACTGCCACCACTACTTCATCTTTAGACGTTCCTGATTTTGCCACTCCGGCACGCTTAAACCAATTTTTTTGTTTAGCAATTACTTGTTCATTATTTTGAACTGAAGTCTCTTGATGTGAATTATCACTTAGCGTCTCTTTAAATGTTACAGCAGAGTCATCCGTTGGCATCTCTTTTATCACATCACGTACAATGGCTCTTAACAAATCTTCATTTACGTTTGATCCAGACATTATTTTCTCCTCCATTTCTTAAACTGAACGAGGGTCAATCGCCATTGGGATATCTTTTACTTTTTCCCATTCTTCCCCTTCAAGACGATAACCAGTTCCAGGTCCCATGTAATCGTTGCAGTCATTAACTGCTGAAATAACATTGAACTGATCATCAAAAATTGCTGCTGTTTGTAAAAAGTCTCCAGCAACACGCTGTTTCAACATACTTAACATACTTTCAGCGACATCTTTAAATCCTGCTTTAGCTAATGCTTTAACAAGATCTACACCTGTAATATTGCGATTCAATAATTCTTGTGCTGCTTTCATATCTTCAACAAGATTACGATCAGGCATATCTTTAGAGCCGTGAGCATAGGTTGCTGCTTCTACTTCTTCATCAGTAATTTTTGGAAGATCTAGTTCATCAAAAATTGCTTGAATAGCACGAGCTGCTTTATTACGTACTTTGATAGTTTCTTCTTCTGTAACTGGACGAAGACCTCCATCAACCTTTAAATCACGTTGAAAAACTAAATAATCATCAATATCTTCTATATCTGTATTTGAACCAGCAAACATATTATCATAATTAGGAACTGCTGAAAAACCACAAGAGATAATATCAGTACCTGGCAAAAATTGACACATTAGCTTCTCAGTACGGCGCATATCGGAATGAGAAAACGCTTGGTCATTTCCTGAAGCAACTTCTAGGTCTAACAAAACACAGATTAGGTTTTCTGCTAACACTTCACGTATTCCTGTTGGAACTGCACCTGGGATACCAATACAACTTACAGCACCATTTTGTAACCCTTGAACACCGCTAGCTTTTGTAATGAAAATACAACGTGCTTCAAGATATAACATTGATTTTCCTTCTGCATATCCCATCATAACTTCAGATCCCGCTCCAGATGTAAAACGCATTTTCAATCCACGAGATGCATAACAAGATGCTAAGAATCCTTTAGACCAAGGTGTGTCGTCTCCATCTGTAAACACTGGTTCTGTACCATATACAGATATTGTTTCAGCATATGACGTAAAACCACGCATACCTAAATCAAGTTCTGCAGCTTCTTCTACTGAACATTGTGTTAATACTCCTGGTCGTCCAACTTGTGACCCAACTAAAATTGAAATAGCATTAAATGGTGCATAACGACCAACAGCAACGGTTGTTTCTTGCTCGGCAAAGCCTCGGAAAGCACCTTCTGCTGCATCTGCTGCAATTTGAACGGGATTATCACGTAAATTAGTAACATGTGATTGTGTAGCTGGGCGTCTTCTTGAATGCATTTTTTGCATCGACATCATCATCTCGACAACATTCATTTGACTGACAACCTCAACAATTTTAGCTGGTGTCATAGAAGTTGTTAAATCAATAATAATCGAACGCGAAATATTAGGATCACACAACATATTAGCCAATTTTACTGAATCCATTGCCAAAACTTTCTCGGCATTATCTTTTTCAATACCATAGTCTGCTATATAATAATCAATTAAATCAAAATCTTCACGTCTTTTTCCGTCAAGTTCTGTAATAATCCCATTTTCAATCTTAATGCTAGGTTTTGGATCATTTGGACTTTCCATGGCGATAAAACCTTCTTCTATCCATTCCTTTACAAAACCATCTTTATGGATCGGACGTTTTTCTAATACTTCAAATCGTTTTGATCTTTTCATTCTATAATCCCTCCTATAAGCGGTGATTAACCCTTGACCAATTTTTTATTGTCCTGTTAATGTTACATTAGCTGCTTTTAACATTGCATTCGTTGCTTTGATTGATGCAATTAAACCACGTGTTTCAATTAAGCCTAATGCTTTTTGTTGCATAACTTACTTCCCCCATTCAAACTAATTTCTTATGAGGGTAAATAATAAACACAAAAATATTTTTTATGCTTCATATGCTTTTTGAAATAGTTTTATGATATCATCCTTGTTACCAACTCTAGGGTTAGAAAAAGCATTACCATCTTTCAATGCATTTATTGCCATCTGATCAAAATCTTCTGGCAAAGCACCCAGAGACTTGATATTTGTTGGTATACCAACATCTTCAGAAATAAGAATCATCGCTTCAATAGCTTTATCGGCAGCTTCCCTAACGGATAATCCTGCAATATTCTCACCTAGTAATTCTGCAATATCAGAAAAACGCTCTGGATTACTAATAATATTCCATTTTTCAACAGTGGGCATCAACACAGCACAACACACTCCATGAGGAGCATCGTACTGCCCACCTAATTGATGAGCCATTGCATGAACATAACCTAGGTCTGCATTATTGAAAGCCATTCCAGCTAAAATTGAAGCATAGGCCATATTGGTTCTTGCTTCTACGTCATGTCCATTAGCTACGGCACGTCTTAGATATTTACTAATTAATTTTATTCCTTGAATCGCTTGGGCGTCTGTAATTGGATTTCTATTTACTGATACATACGATTCTACACAGTGTGTTAAGGCATCCATACCTGTGGCAGCAGTTAGGGCTGTCGGAATATCCAGCATGAGCATTGGATCATTAAAGGAAACTAATGGGACGTTTCTCCAAGAAACAACAACAAATTTCAAATGAGTTTCTTCATTGGTTATAACCGCATGTCGTGTAATTTCTGAGGCCGTTCCAGCTGTTGTATTTACAGCCATTAGCGGTGGCAAAGGATTTTCTAATGTTTCAATTCCGGCAAGGGCTGGTAGGTCATCACCATTTGATAAAACAATACCAATTCCTTTTCCACAATCATGAGATGATCCACCACCTATCGTAATGATTGAATCACAATGATTATCCATATATATCTTTTTACCTTCTTTAACATTCCTTATTTTCGGGTTTGGTTCTACACCATCAAAAATCACGTATGCAATATCAGCTTTCAGTAAAGAACTTTCTGCTTGTTTAACTGGCCCGTTATCTAAGTTTCTTAAGAAAGCATCTGTTACAATCAATACTTTTTTCATATTCAACATTTTTGCTCTTTCTCCGACCTTTTCAACTACACCAGGACCAAAGAAATTTACATTAGGCATCATAAAATCATAATTATTTTTCAACATATCTATTCCCCTATTCTTCTTATATTTTTTTATTTATCAATCTGCATTTCTTTTAGTTGCTCTTCAACAGCCTCTTGAGTAACGTCAGCTTATAAAAGTGCCGCTGCAGTATAAGAGACTTCAACAATTGGAACATCATAAATCGTAATCGATTTATTGCTAAGTTCTTTTACCATTTCCAAGTTCACTTTAGCACTACCTAAATCATAAAAAGCTAATAGATGATCAGACGAATGATTGTTAACTAATTCACGAACGGTAGCAAAACTTATTGCAATCTCATAAACGTGAGAGATAATAATAATAACGGTTTTTGTCATTGTCCAGCTGTTTTGTCCAACTTGTCTTGAACCCGTTAGATATCGCCCGGCTTCCCGATAACTAATGCAGATTCACCAAAGGATTTAATATAAAAATCTAAATTTAATAACTCGTTTCTCCTTGGACATATTTCGTTGGACTAATAAATGCTTTTCTCATTTCTATTCCTCCTATTTTTTAAAATATTTGATTCATAAAATGATCTAACAAACAACTTAGTAAAATGATGCATGACTTCCTTTAGGACTGAATAAAGCTTAACAAGTAAGCGTAACCATTTCAACAGACAAAAGATTCTCTTTGTCCGCTTCAATTATTTTGAAGCAAGACGTATAGTAGATTGAATAGTAGTTTCAACGAGAAAATAGAAGCTAAATTGTATGACTTAGAAAAATGATTCCAGTCGATACATAACTATGCAGGTGGGGATCCGGGTTATATTATGTAGTTTATTTCAAAGCATATCGAAATGCGTTTAAAAACAAAAAAAAGAGACAAAGCCGATACAACTTTGTCTCTTCAAGAAATTATTTACTATGAAAGTTATTTTTTATTCACTGATTTACTAGAATTTTGAAGTGATTTAAACAGCGCATGATACTGTCCTTTAAATGACATAGCTTGTTCGAAAATATCTTCCCCATCATTTAACATTTTTACGGTTACCCAACCTAAAGATTCTGTGACTGAACTAGCAACGGTCGCGTTAATTGCAGCACCCGCGACAGTCCCAACAGCCGGAATAAACTTCAGAATATTGCCAACTGCACTTCTACCTAAACCAACAACCAATAATTCCTTAGATAAGCTTTTACCTAGACTTTCAGACCATGATTGGCCAAATATCTTATGTAAACGAGCCATCATTGTTAACTGGACTGGCACCAGCAAGAAAGCATCTGAAAAAGGAATAGGTGAAGAGCCGATAATAGCTGCTGTTAAAGACGCGGCATGAACAGTCTTATGACATTTTTTTCGCGTTTCTTCATCGACACCTTCCAAAAATGCCTCAAAAATATTATCAAATTGATTTTTACTTTTATCTAGAGTTTTTTCAGCATGATCTCTTGATTTATCATAAGCATTAAGTATGATAGTTGCTGTTTTTTGCGGTAATCTTTTTAACACTTCTGAGAAAAATGATTCAAATTCATTTTCGCTTTGCTCCAGATCAATATCTGAAATTTCTATTTTAACCTGATCTTCTACTTTTTCTTTTTTCGGACGTCCCGTGCTACCAGTGAACGTTCTTTTTTTGAACAACTTTTCCATGATAATCCCACCTTTATAGTTATTAATCATTATAGAGCATGTAAATCTTGCGAATAGACTGGTACTTATTTATTCACTCAACCATATAATTGAAGTTATAAATCACACAAAGAGGTAGTATGTGTACCCTTATCTTTATGCCTTCTGGATTTCGACTGAGACGGCTCACAACAGTACATATATTTATTTAGATAGTTCAGGAGCTACAAGTTCTACTTTTATTCTATCTGGATCTTCAAAGTACACAGCGTAATGATTTCCACCTCCGGAAAATGGGTGGTGTTTTGTATAAAGAATAGGAATCCCTTTGTTTGTTAGTTTTTGAGTCATATCATCTACGTGTTGTCGTGAACTCGCATGAAAAGCTAAATGATTTAACCCTACATTTTTTCTATGGTACGAATTATCTGAAAAAGGCTCTTGTACTTGGACAAAAACAATGTAAGTCTCTTCTAATTTCCAACTTTGTCCATTTTCCCATTTTTGAAAAGAATGATATCCTAAATCCTCAAGAAACCATCCCCAAAAATCAGTAGATTTTTTTAAATCAGAAACATAGAGTTCAATATGATGAAGCAATCCTTTTGACAAGAAGCACCACTCCTTTTTTTATTATTTGAATACATGAAATTACATAAAGTCGTGTATCCGAATCCCTTTATTAAAAGGGATTCTTTTTTTATTCGACCCTCCAATACACGATTACACGCTATACTGAATGAAATTATGTATCATTTTTGTGAGAAGAGAGGCTTTAAAATGCCTTACAACGTGCAACCATTACGAACACAACAAGAAATAAACGACTTTTTATTTTGTTTAAGACGCAATAAAAATGCGGATCAGGTCAGAAAGATTCATGACAATAAAAACATGACGAAAGAGAAATTCGCCGGCTTCAAGTGTTTGACCATATACAGATCCAGTGCCAATTAGGCTACGTTTATGCTTGATAGGACGTTGAATGGTAATGAACTTCTCACTCTTCTTATTTTTTAATTATTACCGTAAAGCATTAACTTTTCAGCTATTTGACCTGATTTACGATTGTTTTTTAATTGAATCACATAGTGATCAGCCTTTGCTTCACGTAGATCATACAGGCCAGAAGCAACAAAACCACTATCTCCACGAACTACCAGTTCACTGTTAGGTAATGAATGATTGTAATGATCGGGTAGTGGCTAATATTTCCGCAACCTTTCTTTTTCACAAATCCCTTATAAAAATATAAGGTTTACTGGTCATATATATTAATAAGCAACCTACCTATTACTTTTAAATCACGTTGTTCAGCAATACGATAACCACTTTTGGTTATATCCGGAAGGATGCCTTCTAAAATTTGAGTTATTTTTTCTTTGAAGTCGTAGATAGTAATTCCTTTATACACCGTTTCACCATCTGACAGCCAATCTTTATACACAGGAATGTCCCTGATCAAAACAGGTATTTTAGAAGCGAGAGCCTCAAGTAAGACTATGCCCTCCGTTTCCTCATGTGTCAGAAACAGGAATAAATCACTTCCGCAATAAGCATCTCTCAAATCATTTCTATTTACATAGCCGGGGAAATGAAGATTTGGCAAAGAATTTTCAATTATTTCCCTTACTGAATGTGGGACAAGATGTGAGTTTGTATATCCAAACCAGTAAAACTGATATTCCGGCATTTGCTCTGCTATCTTTACAAAGTCTAAAATACCTTTTCTTTCAATATAGTGCCCGACTGAGATGATTACTTTTTCTTGTTCTTTCAAGTCATATTTATCACGGAATCTCTTGCGTGCATCATAATTCCGTTCAAAATAATCAATATCAACTCCATTGGAAAGGCTAAATATAGGACGTTTTAATCCATAACTCTCTAATAACATTTTTGAATACTCTGTAGGTGTAATAACGATATCAGCACTATTATAGCAATAAATTATCCATTTTTTAAAAATTGGTGCAAGCAAATTTGAACCCCGAAAAGAATTTTTAAAATCTTCCATAGTAGAATGTGCATAGTAAATAACCTTTTTGCTTTTCCTCTTTGCCATTATGCTCATGATTCGGGAATCCGGAAAAATAGTATTAAGATGAATAATATCAAAATCATCTCTGCTATCCATAGTATAAGGAATACCCAATAGTTTTAAGGACTTTTCCTGTTGCCGCACCGCTTGTCCTATACCGCTTTTATTCACTATCTTCAAAGATCCGGAATACAATAAAACTTTCATTTATCTTGCCATACAAAATAAACATATTCTAGTATCATCATGCTTTTCCTCCTTCAATTAATTGAGCAGCCTAACTAACCATTGGAAAACAACGTTTAGTCCAAAACTATAGCCTGCTATTCAAAATGGCTTTCCTAATAGAATGATCAGTGTAAATTTTAATAATGTCATTTTTGTTGTCCCTGCGAGATAACACAAAAAATCATCTGGAGCAATCGGGAAAATAATTGCTAGTGCAAATAAAACTGAAAAATTTTTATTTTCTGTCCATTTCATGTACTTGCCATGCAATCTAGGGATAAAGAGTGATTCAATTATTCGCATACCATACCGTTTAGCAATCAAAAAAGCTAAAACCGATCCTGTACATATGCCAACATAGTTATAGATAAACCCCATTTGAGGCCCAAATATCACTAATCCACCGAGCATTCCGATTCCACCAGGTAAGATAGGAAACACAACTTGAATAGCTTGAAAAACAACAAATATGATTGGTGCCCATATACCAAATTTGTTAAGGTAGGCGTTTAGTGCACTTTCCGAGTAGAAAATTTTTGTATAAATACCGTAAACAATAAAAAATATGAATGCCACTGTAATTAAAACGGCCAAAACATCCATTTTTTTCCTCTTGTTTTTACTTTCCATAAGCGATTACTCCTATTGTATTTATTGCGCACTATCCTAGTCAGATGTATCCCATAGCTTTTAATGATGATGATTTATTGTAGTCTGATAAATTTGTTCAACTCTCTTTGCAAATTCATTTGAAGAACAGTTACCTTTTACAATTTCTCTAGCATTTTTACTTAAACGCTTTTGTAGCCCTTCTTTTTCTAGTATATCATCTAACTTCTCTCTAAACTGTTCAAATGATTGATATTCCCAACCATTTACGCCATCCACAATCACGTTTTCCAGACATTGATCTTTTCTGCAAAGAGCCGGAATCCCGTTGGCTAATGCTTCTATATAAGTCAATCCTTGTGTTTCGCTGTTTGATGCACTAACAAATAGATCCCCCAATTGGTAATAAGAACTCACTTCTTGTGAACAAATCATTCCTGTAAAAATAACGTGCTTGGAAATACCCAAATCTATTACGCGTTCTTCTAATGCTGCGCGATGTGGTCCATCACCCACTATTAGCAAGGTGATATTCTGTCTGTTTAATTGTGAAAAAAACAATAATATCTCTTCTAGATTTTTTTCTTTTGCTAGTCGCCCGACATATATAAGCACACGGTCATTAGAGGGAATTCCTAACTTGCTCCGAAGTCTTTCTTTTTCTATGTCATCCAACTGGATTTTAAATCTCTCTAAATCTATCCCTGTTGGCACGACCTGTATTTGTTGCTTCACGCCGTAGTCAACTAGTAAGGAACGCACTTTATCAGTAGGCGCGATTACACACTCACTGTGACTCAAAACCTGTTTAGTAAAAATTGCAACCATCTTTTTCCCCCATTTTTTATTCGGTGAAAAATAATGAGTATAATCTTCATATAAAGTATGATAAGTATGAATAATTGGTACATCAACTTCCTTTGCTATCTGTTGTGCCATAAAAAATGTACTAAATTCACATTGCGAATGGATAATATCTGGATACCAGTTAACTAATTCCTGAATATATTCCTCATCAACAGAAAAGGCCAGCCTTGCATTAGGATAGATTTTACCAACACCAGTAGATCCAATATATATAACCCCATCTTTATATGATGACTTCCTATTCCCTGATAATGTGAGTATTCTGACCTCATGCCCTAGTTTTTGTAGCCCATTCTGTAAATTGACTATAGATGTGACCACTCCATTTATAGCAGGAACGTACTGATCCGTTGTAATTAAGATTTTCAATCGTCTTCCCGCCTTTATAGTTTTATATATGTATATCATCCTGAATGATTCATATTAAGAGTTTAAATAACGATTAAGGAATCTTTTCTTTCAATCTATCTTCCTACTAAATAAATTTTTTTGGCCTATATTTACCTTTTGGGACTCTCTTGTTTAGACAACCTGAATTCGATTAATTAAATTACATAATGTTATACTGGGATCAATGAAGGTGGAAATAGTGAGACTTTACTTAATTTTAAACTAATTTTCTAAATAAAAACAATCATATACTTAATTATACCTGAATAATTCATACTTTTTCTGAAATGCTCTGGAAAAACTGTTCTAACGCTAGTTTGAGTTAATTTTATCAGCACCCTTTGGGTGTGCAAAAAGAACCCCAATCTGCTATGGTTAAAGCGACTAAACATAACCAAAGAAAGGGGTTCTCTCTATGGCAACTTTACATGAAAATCGTTTACTTTTCAATTCAAACATTACGGTATCTCACTGTGGGGGTAATTTATCTTCAGATTCCGGATTGATATTAGTTAAGGAATTCATGCACACCATTAATTTCTCTAACATTTTGAAACAAACCCTCACTATTAATGATGATCGACTTTACTATAACCATGCTAATCATTCAATTATTGAACAAATCCTTTTTCAATTGATTGCTGGATATCAAACGGATTCTTCGGCTGACGTTTTATCAAAAGATCCCATTTTCCAGAGCCTATTAGCTAAAAAGCAACTCGCTTCACAACCATCTATTTCTCGTTTATGGAATCGGTTAAGTCAGGAAAACATTTCCCAATTACAAGAAGTCAATCAAATCCTGATTGATAAAGTACGTACTGCTCGTAATACAACTGAAATGATTTTTGATCTAGACTCAACACATTCGGATACCTTTGGCAATCAGGAGAAGTCGGATTATAATGCCCATTACCAAACGAATGACTATCATCCACTTGTTGCCTTTGAAGGCCTGACCGGCGACTTTTTGAAAACAGAACTTCGTTCTGGTAATGTGTACACATCCAATGGTGTTGCAGATTTTGTCCGGCCACTTTTTGACCATTACCAAGAAACCGTACCTGTATGTTCTATTCTAGTGCGTGCAGATAGTGGTTTTGCAACTCCAGAATTATATGAACTGTGTGAAAAACGTCAAAATTTTTATGTTATTCGATTGAAATCGAATCGTAACCTAGGAAAAATCGCTGAGCAATTTGTATCGATAGATGACCAGCAGGATTGGGATAAAAAAGAAGTTCACTACGCTTCTACACTCTATCAAGCCAAGAGCTGGACACATCCACGAAGAATTTGTATTAAATCTACGCGCGAAGCAACCGAATTGATTGCTCGACATGAATTTATCATAACCAATTTATCAGAGAACCTTTCTGCAGAAGCGGTCTTTCAAACCTTTTCTAAAAGAGGCACCATGGAAAATTACATTAAAGAGGCCAAAAATGAATTTTATTTCGATAAAACCGATAGTCCTCGTTTTTTAGAAAATCATGCACGTATGATGGTGAGTGTACTAGCTTACAACATCGTCAATTTTATGCGTACTCTTTGTTTTACGAAAGAAACCAAAGGTTTTCAAGTTTCAACTATTCGTTTGCTCTTATTTAAAGTAGCGGGTAAACTTGTTCATTCTGGACGAAAAACCTTTTTAAAACTCAGTTCTTATAACGTTTACTATGAACTATTCCATAAAATCTTGCGGAATATTCAGCATTTCAAATGGCAGTAGCACTCACACCTAATAGAATAGTTTAAAAAAAAGGCTAATTTCAAGGGATTAGTATGCCTAAAAATCTTAATTTTCTGACAAAAAAATGAGTGACTTGGAAATTTGAAGTAAAATAAGTAAACCTATTAAACTAATGATCTGAAAGAAGTGAAAAATGCGCCAATTATTATTTTTTTTAAAAGTATGAATCATTCAGGTTATAAATTATTTGAATTAATTTGCGTATAGTAGAAGTATCAAATTTAAAGGAGACTACATATGAATATTTTATTCCTGTACTACAATGAAGGGCTTGTTCTAAAGGCATATGAACTAGAAGAACACTATTTTGTAGAATTTAGCTTTCTTGAATTATGTAAAACATATCCTTGCCCTAATAGGATTTTTGCTATTGAATTATCAAAAGGACTAGCTCATTTTTACACTAAAGATCTGCAAAATTTAAAGAAAATGCTCAAATTCGATGAAGGTTTAGGACATGCAAGTATTCAAATTACTTTAGATATTTTTACCCACGTTACTAGAAAATCAAGAAATAATACAACAGAAAATTTGCTAATTACGCTAATCGTTAGGCAGAAAAAGTCAATGAAAAAAAAGACACCTTCCAATAAATTGGAAAGCGTCTTGAAACGTTGATGTAGTAACGAATTAACGTTTTGAGAATTGTGAAGCTTTACGAGCTTTTTTAAGACCTGGTTTTTTACGTTCAACCATACGTGGGTCACGAGTTAACAGACCTGCTGCTTTTAAAGCAGTACGGAAGTCTGGATCAACTTGTAGTAACGCACGAGAGATCCCGTGACGGGCTGCTCCTGATTGTCCAGTGAATCCACCACCATTTACGTTTACATGTACGTCGTAGCTACCTAAAGTTTCTGTAAGAGCTAAAGGTTGTTTAACAACTTCGTGTAAATATGGGAATGGGATATATTCAGTGATGTCTTTTTTGTTCATGATGATTTTTCCAGTACCTGGTACTAAACGTACACGGGCAGTTGAATTTTTACGTCTTCCTGTTGCAATATATTGTGCTTGTGCCATCGATATTCCCTCCTTAAATTAAGTTTGTGATGTCTAATACTTCAGGTAATTGCGCTTGGTGATTGTGTTCTGCTCCACCGTAAACATGTAATTTCATGCCTTGAGCGCGACCTAAAGTATTTTTAGGAAGCATACCTTTGACAGACAATTCGATTAATTTACGAGAATCTTTAGTACGTAATGCACCAGCAGAGATTTGTTTCAATCCACCTGGATTACCATCGATGTTACGGTAATAGATTTTGTCAGTTGCTTTTTTACCAGTTAATTTCGTTTTGTCAGCGTTGATTATGATTACGAAATCACCTGTATCAACATTTGGTGTATAAGTTGGTTTATTTTTTCCACGTAAAATAGCTGCGACAACACTTGACATACGTCCCATTGGGATATCAGTTGCGTCTACCACATACCATTTACGTTCTACTTCATTTGGTTTTGCCATATAAGTTGTACGCACGTTTTATTCCTCCATATTCTTATCTGTTTGTTTGAATGCACAATAAGTTTCCGGGGCTCATCGTGGGGGCAAACAATACCATCTAATATTTTAACCTTTATAATGAATTTTGTCAATTATTTTAATAGAAATAAATTGATTTTTTCATAACTTGAAAATTTTGGATAGGCTTATCGATTTTATATTTTTAGCACTGGGTATGGTGTCACAAGTTTAGTTGTAATTTCTGGCGGAATAGGGGTTGCTTGTAGCTATGTCAAGGATTTAATGCGAATTACAGAGCATTAACGCTTTAGCGCTTATGCTTTGTTTGAGGCTTAAAAGTCTGAAGACTACTGGCTTCAGACGCTCCCATAGCTCTCCACAAGCAAACCCGTCCATTCCAGAAGAAATTTTAGTTTGATCTACCTACACTATTTAGTTTGTACTGCTCTATTTTTTAAAGCTACGAACTTTTCATATCAACTGTAACGACTAATCTAAAAAGTAAGCCATCAATAGATCATCAATAAACTGGCCTTCGATCCAAAATTCATTTTTCAAACGCCCTTCTACTTGAAAGCCGTTTTTTTGATACAAGTGGATCGCTGCCGGGTTCGTAGACAATACGCGCAAGCTTAATTTATGGATGCCTTGTTTAACCGCTAAAGCCTTGATAGCCGTTAGCAAATCTGTTCCTACACCTTTACCTTGAAAAGCTGGGTGAACGCCTACATCGACTCCCCATACCTTCTGGTGAGCCATCAAGTTAGTTGGTGGATGGAATCCTAAAAATCCTGCGATTTCTTGGCTGTCGGCTGCTAATGCGACTAGTTGGGAACCAGCGGAATAATGCTTCTGGTAGTCCGCTACTGTTTCATAAGTCGTCACATGGGGCGTATTACCTGAATGCCAGATTTGATTTTCAATGGTTCTCAATTGGGGAAAGTCTTTTTGTTCACTTAACCGAATGATCCAATTCATTCTGCACCTGCTTTTCTACTACAATGCCTTCTTGATGATCGGAGTCTTTTACAGCTTCTGATGCTTTATAATAGACTTCCATCAAATACAATCCTTGAGGTTTAGCAGTTGGACCAGCTTCATCGCGGTCTTGGACTGCCAGCAGCCGTTTGATTTCATCTGCTGGGCGCAGACCATTGGCAATTTGCAGTAACGTGCCGACAAATATGCGGACCATATTGTACAAAAAGCCGTTTCCCCTAAAAGTAAAGATCAATTCATTGTTGAAGACATCTTTTATGACACTGGCTTCATAGACCGTGCGTACTTTGTTTTCTCTGCCGCTGTTGCTGGCACAAAAACTGGAAAAATCGTGTTTTCCTTCAATATCTTTTAACGCATTTTCTAATTTTTCCATATCGATCCGATAAGGGTGATGCAACGTATACATTCGTTTAAACGGATCTGAGATCTCGTTTAAATCGATACGGTATTGGTATTTCTTTCCAGATGTATTGTAGCGGGCATGAAAATCAGTCTCGACGATCGAAACGTCTTTCACAAAAATCTCATCCGTCGTTAAACTGTTCAATGCACGCTGCATATTTTTAGCTGGGATCATAAACGGGTAATCAAAATGAATGACTTGTCCTTTTGCGTGTACCCCAGAATCGGTCCGTCCTGATCCGTAAATGATCACTTTTGTGCCTTTAGTCATGATTTTCAAAGCTTTTTGGATCTCGCCTTGCACTGTACGATCGTGTGTTTGGATTTGAAACCCAGCAAAATGTGTTCCGTCGTATTCCACGATCATTTTATACCGTATCCATTCCATTTGTTCAACTCCTTTTAAACTAACTTGTTCTTAGGGCATTAAAAGTCAAAGAACCTTTCATAGCTTAGCAGAAAGGTTCTTTTTCCTCTTGCATCAATTTCGCAATACGACTAATCCGACTGTCAGTAAAGCATACGCCATCATAGCGGTCGTGTCACGTGAGACCCACTCGAGCTGACGGTATTTCGTTCGTCCTTCGCCGCCCTTGTACCCTCTGGCCTCCATGGCTGTTGCCAATTCTTCCGCACGGTTAAAGGAACTGACGAATAATGGGATCAAAATCGGAACGATGGCTTTCATTTGTTGAAAAATATTGCCTTCTCCAAAATCGACTCCACGAGCGCGTTGGGCATTCATAATTTTTTCTGTTTCATCCATCAATGTCGGCACAAAGCGCAATGCGATCGACAACATCAAGGCAATTTCATAGACAGGTACTTTAACAACTTTCAAAGGACGCAATAAATATTCGATCGCATCCGTTAATGATAACGGCATAGTGGTCAATGTCAGCAATGTCGACATGAAGATGATCAAGACAAAGCGGCAAAAGATGAAGACTCCGTTCAGCAAACCTTCTCGAGAGATGATGATCGGACCCCAATCAAAGTAGACCGTACTTCCACCTGTAAAGAGCACTTGCAGGACGACCGTAAAGAGGATCAGCCAGATCAGCGGCTTGATGCCATTGATAAAGAAACTCAACTTGATCGTCGATAAGCGGATCGCTGTTAATGCGAACAGCAATAACAGCAGATAGGTTTGCCAATTATTGGCTAGGAATATGATCCCGATAAAAATAACAGTACTTAGGAGTTTGGCACGCGGATCTAATTTATGGATCCACGAATCCCCAGGAATGTAACGGCCAAAAATCAATTTATCCATCATTCGGCATCACCTGCTTTTGAATCATTTGGCTGCTGTTTCAAGGCTTTAGCGATCTCATCCGCTAAATCAGCTGTTGTTAATGGCAATCCATTGAAGACAAGACCTGTTTTTTGGCTCAAGAGGCTTCCGAATGAAACTGTGGCAGGAACACCTAATTGTTTCGATTCAAGCCAAGCTGCGTCTTTAAACACGTCTTTAGGCGCACCTTCTTTAATGACCGTACCTTTTTCAAGTACCACCATATGATCTGCGTAATTTGCTACGTCATCCATTTGATGTGTGACCAAGATGATCGTCAATCCTTGCGTACGGTATAATCGATAGAACATATCCATCATTTCTTTTCGTCCTTGCGGGTCTAGACCAGCAGTCGGTTCATCTAAGACCAACACTTCAGGTTCCATCGCTAAAACGCCGGCAATTGCCACACGTCTCATTTGGCCACCAGACAGGTCAAAGGGTGAGCGTTCCATATAAGATTCATCTAAGCCCACAATTGGCAGCATACGCTTAGCTAACACAATGCCCTCTTCTTCAGTAGCGCCAAAGTTTTTTGGTCCAAAAGCGATATCCTTTGCGACAGTTTCTTCGAATAATTGCGATTCAGGAAATTGGAAGACGATCCCCACTTTCTTGCGGATGCCTTTCAAATTCTTATTGTTTGATTGTGATGTGATGACACGGTCGCCAATGGTCACTGTTCCTTCACTTGGTTTCATCAGTGCATTCAAATGTTGCAGCACGGTCGATTTCCCACTACCGGTGTGACCTACTAGAGCTGTAAAGCTGCCTTCTTTGATATGTAAATCGATATCATAAAGGGCTTTATTTTGGAAAGGTGTTCCTTTTTGGTAGGTATAGCCTACTTTTTCGAAAGTAATGTCCATAGCCAGTCCACCATCCCTTCCTCAGTCAAATAGTCTGCTGGGACCTCGATACCGCGATCTCGCAGATCACTTTTCAGCTTTTCAGCAAATGGCAGATCAAGGCCCATTTCAATGAGTTGTTCGCCATAAGAGAAAATCTCTTCAGGCGTTCCTTCTTTTACTAATTCACCATTTTTCATCACTAACACTCGATTGGCATTTGCCGCTTCATCGATGTCATGTGTAATCGATATAACGGTTAAATTCGCTTTTTCTTTGATTTCCTTGACCGTAGCCAGAACTTCTTGTCTGCCTTGAGGGTCAAGCATACTGGTAGCTTCATCCAAAATAATGATCTGCGGGCGCAAAGCTACTACACCTGCAATGGCTACTCGCTGTTTTTGTCCACCAGACAAACGAGCCGGTTCTTTTTCCATAAAATCTTGCATGTTTACTCGTGTGATCGCACTTTTAACGCGTTCGATCATTTCGTCTCTAGGAATGCCTTGGTTTTCTAGTCCAAAGGCAACGTCATCTTGCACGGTCGATCCCACAAATTGATTATCCGGGTTTTGAAAAACCATTCCAACCATTTCACGGATATCCCAAATGTTTTCTTCGCTTAAAATAAGCCCGCCAACCGTCACCTCACCTTGACTAGGAGCAACCAATCCATTAATGGTCTTTGCAAGCGTTGATTTACCAGAACCATTATGACCAATGATCGCGATCCACTCGCCTTCTTCGATTGACAGAGAGATATTGCTTAGCGCTGGTCTATCATCAGTTTCATGATACTGATAAGAGATATCTTTTAACGTTATGATTTTATCCATTGAACATTCCTCACGTTCTTTACACTGAAAAAAGAATGCTTTCTCATCCAGTTTTTTAAATACAAAGTTAGTTAAGCCTAACAAAAAATAAGGCACGTTGCAATAAGCTTAAAGTTTGCCCCTTTTGTTAACTCTTAAATCACTTATTGCCTTAACAGTATAACATTACACAATCTTTTTCGGGGGGTGTCATGACATTATTTAACAGAATTTTTAATATTTTCATGAAAAAAACCTTATTTTAAAATTGATTTCCTCTTTCATGGATGAGTGAACACATTTTATGGCTCTACTTGTTCATGAGAGCCACCTTGACGCAAGAGTGACATGTCTTTTAGGTCTCACTCATCCATGAAAAATGGTTTCACGAACAAGTGACACCTATTTACTTATCCACTTCTCTGTCATCGAGCTTTTTTTTACCCTTTATCCATGAAGCAGGCAATCACACGACTTTGCTACTGATTAGCATATATATCTTTTTATACTAAAAAAGGAAACAAATATATGGACACCCCCACCTATTTGTTCCCTTTCTTAAGACAAAAAAAAATCACTTTCTTTTGATGAATTTACCCCTCTTGAATGAGCAATCTCAGTTCAAGAGAAGTTTCGAGCTAGACTTAGGACCAAAGTTTATTGATCCCATCATCATAACACTCTTTACATACATCCAAAAAGTGAAGCAAATTGAACTTAACTATTTTTCATATGCACTAAATACACGCGGCAACTCGTTATTTTAGCAGCATCTTCAAAATTAAACTAATTCAATAATAACCATTGGTGCAGCATCGCCGCGACGTGGTTGAGTTTTCATGATACGTGTGTATCCACCTTGACGCTCAGCGTAACGTGGAGCAACATCGCTAAATAATTTCTGTAAGACTGATTGAACAACGATATCTTCGCCTTCTTCTTTAACAGAAGCGACTTCATTGCGTACGTATTCTGCAGCTTGACGGCGTGCATGTAAATCGCCTTTTTTGCCTAAAGTAATCATCTTTTCAGTTGATTTACGGACTTCTTTAGCACGAGCTTCAGTTGTTACGATGCGTTCGTTGATGATCAAATCAGAAGTTAAGTCGCGTAGCATTGCTTTACGTTGTGAACTTGTACGTCCTAATTTACGGTAACCCATTGTACATTTCCTCCCTTGTTACAGTACTAGTCGTCTTGGCGTAAGTTTAAGTCTAATTCAGCTAACTTAAATTTCACTTCTTCAAGTGATTTACGTCCTAGATTACGTACTTTAATCATTTCAGCTTCAGTTTTATCAGTTAACTCTTGAACAGAATTGATTCCAGCACGTTTCAAACAGTTGTATGAACGAACAGATAGATCAAGTTCTTCAATCGTCATTTCAAGCATTTTTTCTTTATGCGTTTCTTCTTTTTCTACCATGATTTCAGCTTTACGAGCTTCGTCAGTTAGATTTACAAAAACGTTTAAATGTTCTGTAAGAATTTTAGCTGCTAGACTTACAGCTTCTTCTGGACTAATTGAACCATCGGCCCAAACATCAAGTGTTAATTTGTCAGAAATATTTTTTTGACCCACTCGAGTATTCTCAACTTGATAATTCACGCGACTGACAGGGGTGTAAATTGAATCGATTGGCAATACGCCGATAGGCATATCATCTTGTTTATTATGTTCAGCTCTTACATATCCTCGTCCTGATTTTGCTGTCATGCGTATATGGAAACGTGCGCCTTCTGCAACTGTACAAATGTACAAGTCAGGATTTAAAATTTCAACATCGCTATCATAAATGATATCGGCTGCTGTTACAACAGCTGGACCTTTAACATCGATTTCAATCGTCTTGTCTTCACCAGAATATAACTTGAGAGCAAGTTTTTTAATATTTAAAATGATTGATGTTACATCTTCAACAACACCATCGACAGTTGAAAATTCATGTAATACACCATCAATTTGAATAGTAGTTACTGCTGCTCCTGGAAGAGAAGACAACAAAATACGACGTAGTGAGTTACCTAGCGTTGTACCATAACCGCGTTCAAGTGGTTCTACAACGAATTTACCAAACTTGGCATCATCGCTTATCTCAATCGTTTCAATTCTTGGTTTCTCAATTTCGATCATTCTATCTATACCCCTTTCAAAACGTTAAGTTCATGTTAATGAGTGCTACCTACAATAAATGAAGCGGCTCTCAATTAAACACGACGGCGTTTTGGAGGGCGGCATCCATTATGAGGAATTGGAGTTACGTCACGAATTGCTGTAACTTCTAGACCTGTAGCTTGTAAAGAACGGATTGCTGCTTCACGACCAGAACCTGGTCCTTTAACTGCAACTTCTACAGTTTTCATTCCGTTTTCCATACTTACTTTAGCAGCTGCTTCTGCAGCCATTTGTGCTGCAAATGGAGTAGATTTTTTTGATCCGCGGAATCCTAAAGCTCCGGCTGAAGACCATGCAATCGCATTTCCATGTACATCTGTAATCATTACAATCGTATTATTAAAAGTAGAACGAATATGTGCAACTCCGCTTTCTACATTCTTTTTAACACGACGTTTACGTGTAACTTTTTTTGCCATGAGGTTACCTCCTTACTAGTGTTTTATTTTTTCTTGCCTGTAATTGATTTAGCTGGGCCTTTACGAGTACGCGCGTTGTTTTTCGTGTTTTGTCCACGAACTGGTAAACCACGGCGATGACGTATACCTCGGTATGATCCGATTTCAATCAATCGTTTGATATCTTGGCTTACTTCACGACGAAGGTCACCTTCAACTTTTAATTTATCAACTGTCGCACGAATAGCGTCTAATTGATCATTTGACAATTCACGTACACGAATTTCTTCTGATACGCCAGCTTCTTTTAATATTTCTTGAGCTGTGTTTTTACCGATTCCATATATATAAGTTAGAGAAATTACTACACGTTTATCACGCGGAACATCTACACCTGCAATACGAGCCATTAACAATTACACCTCCTGTTTTTTTAAAATGATTATCCTTGGCGTTGTTTGTGTTTAGGGTTTTCGCAAATCACCATAACACGTCCTTTACGACGGATAACTTTGCATTTGTCACAAATTTTCTTTACTGATGGTCTTACTTTCATGAACTATACCTCCTATTTTATTGACGGAGTACAATTATTTAAAGCGATAAGTTATGCGACCACGTGATAAATCGTACGGGGACAACTCAACTGTTACTTTGTCTCCTGGTAGGATTCTAATGTAGTGCATTCGGATTTTACCTGAAACGTGAGCCAATACAACATGGCCATTTTCAAGTTCGACTTTAAACATTGCATTCGGCAAAGTTTCAACGACTATTCCTTCAATTTCAATGACATCGTCTTTCGCCACGCCTAGTACCTCCTTAAAATTGTTTCGCATTTTCACGCGATAAACAGTGAGCGCACTTAGCCCTCACCTTCTATTTTTTTAATCTTCTTATAATAACACAACATATCAGCATTGAAATGTCAACACCTCGAATATTGTACCACAAATTAAATATAGTGACAAGTAGCCTCGCTCGATTACTAATCAAACAACTTTAATCGTGAGTTAGCTGGCAGTGATTTATATCAAGAAAATAATGAAGCCATTGTTCCTCTGTTCAATTACTTAGCGTTCTCAATTATGTTTTGGACATTTTTAAAAACATCTTTAACATCTTCTTCACCATTTACAGTGTACAACACATTACGTTCTTTATAAAAGTCTAGTAAAGGTTCGGTCAACTCAAGGTTAACACTAATACGATTTTCAACTGTTTCAGGTTTATCGTCGTCTCTTTGATAGAAATCATGTCCGCCACAACGATCACAAGTACCTTCAACCACTGGTGGTTTATTGATTTTATGATAAGTCGCGCCACATGAACGACAAATGATCCGTCCAGTTAAACGTTGCATTAAAATATCTTTATTAACACTGATGTAAACAACAGCATCTAATTTTTTGTTTAGATCTTTTAAAATTTCTTCCAAAGCGTGCGCTTGGTTAAGCGTTCTTGGAAAACCATCTAATAAAAATCCATTTTCAGTATCTGCTTCAGCCAAACGTTCTTTTACAATTCCGTTTGTAACTTCATCAGGCACCAAATCACCTTTGTCCATATAAGCTTTAGCTTCTAATCCTAAGGCTGTTTCATTTTTGATTGCAGCTCGGAACATATCCCCTGTTGAAATATGCGGCACATGATATGTGTCAACAATTTGTTCAGCTTGCGTTCCTTTTCCTGCACCAGGAAGACCCATTAAAATGAGATTCATAATTTCCCTCCTTAAATGTAAGAATGAGTGCCGAGGAAAATCCCCAACACTTACTTCTTATTGTATAAAGCCTTGATAACTTTTTTTAGACATTTGACCTTCAAGTTGTCTCATAAGTTCTAATGCAACACCAACTACGATAAGTAGGCTGGTACCACCTAGAGAAACAGATTGAGGTAAATCCCAAATGTTTGACGCAAGTATAGGCAGTATTGCAATAACACCCAGATAGACCGCTCCGACTGTACTCAACTGTGATAACGTTGTTGAAATAAAATCTTGAGTGGGTTTTCCAGGGCGCACACTAGGAATATATCCGCCTTGTTTTTGTAAATTCTCAGCGACTTTCTCTGGATTCACTTGAATGAATGCATAGAAATAAGTAAAGACTACAATTAAAAGAGTATAAATAACTGCTCCGATTGGTTCTTGCAAATTAAAAACTTTATTTAAAATAATAAACCACTGTGCATCTGCATTCGAAGCACTAAAGAATCCTAAGATCGTTTGTGGTGTCATAATAAATGAACTTGCAAAAATTACTGGAATAACACCAGCTGAATTTACTTTTAACGGCAAGTGAGTGTCCTGACCTGAGCCAGCTGAGCGTTTTGAGTATTGAACAGGAATCTTTCTTTTTGCATTTTCGACATAAACGACGGTTACAACAATTGCTACAAAAGCAATGGCAATTAAGACCGAGAAGAGAATAGCTTGCGCCATTTCATCTCCAGCATTTCTTATTTGCGAATTGTAAAAGCCACTTAAATCAGAAGGTACTCGAGCAATGATACCTGAAAAGATAATCATTGATATCCCGTTACCAAAGCCTTTAACTGTAATTTGCTCACCAAGCCACATAACCAACATTGTTCCGGCAGTTAGCATAACGGCAATCATAAGGTAAGTATCCGTGCCGGGATTGAGAACCAATCCAGATCCCGTTAGAGCGTTAAATCCGTACGAGATACCGATTGCTTGAACAAAAGCCAAACCAACCGTTAAGTATCTTGTAACTTGATTTAATTTTCTACGACCTACTTCGCCTTGTTTTGCCCATTCAGCAAGCTTAGGAATAATATCCATCTGTAACAGTTGAACAACAATTGAGGCGGTGATATACGGAGAAACACCTAGCGCAAAAATAGAATAACTGTCTAATGCTCCCCCACCAAATGTATTTAACAAACTGAACAAAGAACTATTTGAGGATAGATCTTGTAAAGCAGCCGCATTAACACCGGGAACCGTTATTTTGGTTCCAAGTCTGAATACGATCAAAATACTTAAAGTGAAGAGAATTCTACTTCGAATGTCCTTTGCTTTAAAGGACTCTATAAGTAGTTTGATCATTTAGATCACCTCAATTGAACCACCAGCAGCTTCAATAGCTTCTTTAGCTGCTTTGGAGAATTTGCTTGCTTGAACAGTAAGTTTACGTTCAACTTTACCATTACCCAAAACTTTAATCCCTGATTTTTCAGATTTGACAACTTTTGTTTCTATGAATAATGCTGGTGTTACGATTGTTCCATCTTCGAAGCGGTTTAGAGCATCAAGATTCACAACAGCAAATTCTTTACGATTGATATTTGTAAATCCACGTTTTGGTACACGACGGAATAATGGTGTTTGTCCACCTTCAAATCCTAAACGTACGCCACCACCTGAACGAGAGTTTTGTCCTTTTTGGCCACGACCTGATGTTTTACCGTTACCTGATGAAGTCCCACGTCCAACGCGATTACGCACTTTACGAGATCCTTCTGCGGGTTGTAATTCATGAAGTTTCATATAGATTAGGCACCTCCTTAAATTAAAGTTTACTTACTTGTTCTCATACTTCTTTAACGTCAACTAAATGTGAGATTGTCTTTACCATACCAACAATAGCTTCGTTGGCAGGTTTAACTACAGTACTGTTGATTTTTTTCAAGCCAAGAGCTTTAACTGTATCTCTTTGGTTTTGAGGACGTCCGATAATGCTACGTTTTAAAGTGATTTCTAAATTAGCCATTTCTTAATGTCCTCCTTATCCTATAATTTCTTCTACAGTTTTACCGCGAAGTTTTGCAACATCTTCAACGCGTTTCAATTGTAGTAGGCCATCAACAGTTGCACGAATCATATTGATTGGTGTACTTGAACCTAATGATTTGCTTGTTACGTCTGCAACTCCAGCTAATTCCAATACGGCACGTACGGGACCACCAGCAGAAACTCCAGAACCGGCAACAGCAGGTTTGATTATGATGTTACCGCCGCTATAACGACCAATAACTGCGTGAGGAATCGTAGTATCAACCATAGGTACTACAATAAGATTCTTCTTAGCATCTTCAATTGCTTTACGGATAGCTTCTGGTACTTCTTGTGCTTTACCAGTACCGAAACCTACGTGTCCGTTTTTATCTCCGACAACAACAATAGCAGCAAAACGTAAACGACGTCCACCTTTTACAACTTTAGTTACGCGATTGATTGAAACGACACGATCTTCTAATTCCAAATGTGTTGGATCGATGTAAACCATGTGTGGTATTCCTCCTTTTTTTAAAATTCTAGTCCATTTTCGCGTGCAGCTTCAGCTAAAGCTTGAACACGGCCATGGTAAAGGTATCCACCACGGTCAAAGACTACTTCTTTAATACCTTTTTCTACAGCACTTTTAGCGATAGCTGTACCAACAGCTGAAGCTTGTGCTGATTTTGTTTCACCTGAAACTTCTTTGTCTAATGAAGATGCACTTGCTAGCGTTACACCCGCTACGTCATCAATAAGTTGAGCGTAGATGTTTTTATTAGAACGGAACACGTTTAAGCGTGGGCACTCTGCAGTACCAGAAATTTTAGAACGTACACGACTATGTCTTTTCAGACGTAGTTTGTTTTTGTCTGGTTTTGTAATCACAATTGTCACCTCTTTAATTTTATGTTTGATTCTTTAGGCAGCCAGGCTATTATTTACCTGTTTTACCTTCTTTACGACGTACAACTTCGTCAGAATAACGAATTCCTTTACCTTTGTAAGGTTCAGGTGGACGCATACTACGAATGTTAGCAGCTAAAGCGCCAACTTTCTCTTTGTTCGTTCCTTTAACTACTACTTTAGTATTTGCAGGAACTTCAACAGTTATTCCAGCTTCTGGAATAAATTCTACAGGATGAGAGTAACCAACGTTCAATACAAGTTTTTCACCTTGTATTTGTGCGCGGTAACCAACACCAACTAATTCTAATGTTTTTTCAAAACCAACAGTTACACCAACAATCATGTTGTTTAAATTAGCACGCATTGTGCCATGTAGTGCACGATTTACTTTCAAGTCATTTGGACGAGAGAAGTTAATTTCGTTGTCTTCTACATTCATTGTGATAACCGGGCTGAAAGAACGACTCAATTCACCTTTTGGTCCCTTAACGGTAACGATGTCCTCATTACGAGTAACCGTTACGCCTTCAGGGATAGTGATTGTTTTATTACCTATACGGCTCATAGCAATACACCTCCTTGATTATTCTTACTAATTACCAAACGTAAGCGATTATTTCGCCACCGATATTTTTTGTTCTTGCTTCTTTATCTGTAATAACACCTTCAGAAGTTGATACGATCGCAATACCAAGTCCGTTAAGAACTTTAGGTACTTCGCCAGCTTTAGCGTAAACGCGCAAACCTGGTTTAGAGATACGTTTCAATCCTGTGATAACACGTTCGTTATCTTTTCCGTATTTTAAGAAAACGCGGATGATGCCTTGTTTGTCATCTTCCATGTATTCAACGTTTTTAATAAAACCTTCACGTTTCAAAATGTTAGCAATGTCTTTTTTAATTTTTGATGCAGGTGCTTCTAATGACTCGTGACGTGCTTGGTTAGCATTACGTACGCGAGTTAAAAAATCTGCAATCGGATCTGTCATGACCATTGAATTTAGCCTCCTTTATGCGAGTATCGTATTACCAGCTTGCTTTTTTCATGCCTGGAATTTGTCCTTTATAGGCAAGTTCACGGACGCAAATACGGCAAAGTTTAAATTTGCGGTAAACTGAGTGTGGGCGTCCACAGCGTTCACAACGAGTATATGCTTGAGTTGAGAATTTAGCAGGGCGTTTGTTTTTAGCAATTAGTGATTTTTTAGCCACGTAGTTCGCCTCCTATTATTATTTTTGGAATGGCATTCCAAGTTGTGTTAAAAGTTCACGAGATTCTTCATCTGTATTAGCAGTAGTTACAATAACAATGTCCATTCCGCGAGTTTTGTCTACTTTATCGTAGTCAACTTCCGGGAAGATTAATTGTTCTTTAACTCCTAATGTGTAGTTACCTCGTCCATCAAAAGATTTATTGCTTATTCCGTGAAAATCACGTACACGAGGAAGTGAAACAGAAACCAATTTATCTAAGAAATCGTACATTCTGTCTCCACGTAGTGTTACTTTAGTTCCAATTGGCATACCTTCGCGTAAACGGAAGCCAGCAATTGATTTTTTAGCTTTAGTGATCAATGGTTTTTGACCAGAAATTACTGTTAATTCTTCAACAGCTTTATCTAAGTTTTTAGCATTTGATACAGCATCACCCACACCCATGTTAATAACGATTTTATTTACTTGAGGTGTTTGCATGATTGATTTGTAACCAAATTTTTCTACCATTGATGGTGTTACTTCTTTGATATACTTTTCTTTAAGGCGGTTCATGAAGTTCATACCTCCTTCCTTATCTATTATTTATCTAAAACTTCACCGGTTTTTTTAGAAATACGTACTTTTTTACCTTCTTCTACTTTAAAGCCAACACGAGTTGGTTCGCCAGTTGAAGCATCTATAAGCATAACATTCGAAACGTGTATAGGGGCTTCCATTTCAATGATTCCACCTTGTGGATTCGCTGAATTAGGTTTTTGATGTTTTTTCATAACATTAACGCCTTCTACGATTACACGATCTTTTTTAGGAAAAGCTTTTAATACAACAGCTTCGGTCCCTTTGTCTTTGCCAGTAATAACTTTTACTTTATCACCTGTTTTAATGTACATGTCTTACACGCACCTCCTTTGTGGATGGTAAATTATTAAAGAACTTCTGGAGCAAGTGAAACGATCTTCATGAAGTTGTTGTCACGCAATTCGCGAGCAACTGGTCCAAAGATACGAGTTCCACGTGGGCTCTTATCGTCACGGATGATTACACATGCATTTTCATCAAATTTAATGTATGAACCATCTGCACGACGAGCTCCTGATTTAGTACGAACGATAACTGCACGAACGACTTCACCTTTTTTGACAACGCCACCTGGTGTTGCATGTTTTACAGTACAAACAATAACATCACCAATGTTAGCAGTTTTACGGCCTGATCCGCCTAAAACTTTAATAGTTAAGACTTCACGAGCTCCTGAGTTATCTGCAACTCTCAAACGACTTTCTGTTTGGATCACGGTTGTATCCTCCTTCCAGATTGGGAAACTAGGTTATTTGTTGTAAACCTTAAATAGTAACAGATTCTTCAACAACTTCTAATAAACGGAAATGTTTAGTAGATGATAACGGACGAGTTTCCATAATTTTTACGATATCGCCAATTTTGGCAGTACTGTTTTCATCATGTGCTTTATATTTTTTAGAGTATTTAATACGTTTACCGTAACGGCTGTGTTTCTTTTGAGTTTCAATTACGACAACAATTGTTTTATCCATTTTGTCAGAAACGACACGACCTTGATATACTTTGCGTTGGTTACGTTCTTCGCTCATTGTACGGTGACCTCCTTTGCCAATCAACTATTTTTGTAATTCCGCTTGACGTAACGCAGTTTTAATGCGTGCAATCGATTTGCGAACTTCACTTAAGCGAGCAGTATTTTCTAGTTGGCCAGTAGCTAACTGGAATCTTAGATTGAATAACTCTTCTTTAAATGCTTTTTCTTTTTCAACCATTTCAGCAGTGGTTAACTCTTTAAGTTCATTAGCTTTCATTCGATTCACCACCAATTTCTTTACGTTTTACAATCTTAGTTTTAATGGGAAGTTTATGAGAAGCTAAACGAAGTGCTTCACGAGCTACTTCTTCTGAAACTCCATCAACTTCAAACATGATTTTACCACGTTTTACTGGTGAGACCCAACCTTCAGGTGCCCCTTTACCAGAACCCATACGAACTCCAATAGCTTTAGACGTATATGATTTATGAGGGAAGATTTTAATCCATACTTTCCCACCACGTTTCATGTAACGTGTCATTGCGATACGAGATGCTTCAATCTGACGGTTTGTGATCCATTTTGACTCTAGAGCCTGTAAACCCCATTCACCAAAAGTTACTTCTTTCCCACCTTTAGCTTCACCGCGCATTTTACCTCTAAACTCACGACGGAATTTTACACGTTTAGGTACTAACATGATTATTTCCCTCCTTTCTCAGTGTTCTTTTTTACAGGAAGAACTTCTCCACGGTAGATCCAAACTTTGATGCCTAGTTTACCGTAAGTTGTAGCTGCTTCTTCCCATGCGTAGTCGATATCGGCACGCAATGTATGAAGTGGAACAGTTCCTTCTGAATGTGTTTCGCTACGAGCGATATCTGCACCATTTAAACGGCCAGAAACCATTGTTTTGATTCCTTTAGCTCCAGAACGCATTGTGCGTTGGATAGCTTGTTTTTGAGCACGACGGAAAGCAACACGGCTTTCTAGTTGAGTAGCAATTCCTTCAGCAACTAATTTAGCGTCTAAGTCAGGGCGTTTGATTTCCACGATGTTGATGTGAACTCGTTTGCCTGTTAAATCATTTAATTTTTTACGTAATGCATCAACTTCAGATCCACCTTTACCAATTACCATTCCTGGTTTAGCAGTGTGTACTGAAACGTTAACACGGTTAGCAGCACGTTCAATTTCAACTTTAGAAACAGAAGCTTCGCTTAGTTTTTTTGCAATATATTCGCGGATAGCGATATCTTCGTGTAAAAAGTTTGCAAAATCTTTTTCTGCATACCATTTAGAATCCCAATCGCGGATAATACCTACACGTAAGCCTGTTGGATTAATTTTTTGACCCACAGATTACCCCTCCTTTTTTTCAGATACCACAACTGTAATGTGGCTTGTGCGTTTCAAGATTGGAGCAGCTGAACCTTTTGCACGTGGACGGAAACGTTTCATCGTTGGTCCTTCGTTAACATAAGCTTCGCTTACTACCAAGTTTTCTACGTCTAAATCGTAGTTATGTTCTGCGTTAGCAATTGCTGACATCAAAACTTTTTCGATTGCTGGTGAAGCACCGCGTGGAGTGAATTTCAAAATTGAAATTGCCTCCCCGATGCTCTTCCCTCTAATAAGATCGACAACTAAACGAACTTTACGAGCTGCAATGCGAACAGTTTTTGCAGTTGCCTTAGCTTCTGTAATTTGTTCTGCCATATCGAGTTATCCTCCTCTCAAAATTAACGTTTAGTTTTTTTATCATCCGCAGTGTGACCGCGGTATGTTCTTGTTGGTGCAAATTCACCTAATTTGTGTCCGACCATGTCTTCTTGAATATAAACTGGTACATGTTTACGACCATCATAGACTGCGATTGTGTAACCAATGAAACTCGGGAAAATTGTTGAACGACGTGACCAAGTTTTAACGACAGATTTCTTTCCGCTTTCAGCCAGTGCATTCATTTTTTTCATTAAGTGTTCATCGACAAAAGGTCCTTTTTTAAGACTACGACCCATGGGTGAACCTCCTTCCATTCCTTAGGAAAGTTGGAAAAACCAACTAACCTGATTTTATTTTGTTTTACGACGACGAGTGATAAATTTACTTGATTGAGATTTTTTATTACGTGTTTTATATCCAAGAGCAGGTTTACCCCAAGGAGTCATTGGACCAACATGTCCGATAGGAGCTTTACCTTCACCACCACCGTGTGGGTGATCGTTCGGGTTCATTACAGATCCACGAACAGTTGGGCGTTTGCCTAACCAGCGAGAACGTCCGGCTTTACCAATATTGATCAATTCATGTTGTTCATTACCAACTGAACCGATTGTTGCGCGACAAGTTCCTAAAATCAAACGAACTTCACTTGAATTTAAGCGGATCATTACGTATTTGCCTTCTTTACCTAACACTTGCGCGCTAGTTCCAGCAGAACGAATCAATTGTCCACCTTTTCCAGGTTTCATTTCAATATTATGGATCACAGTACCAGCAGGAATGTTATCTAACATAAGAGTATTTCCAACTTTGATATCTGTAGTATCTCCTGAAATGATTTGTTGTCCTACTTGAATTCCTTTAGGAGCAATGATGTAAGTTTTAACACCATCGACATATTGTACTAATGCGATATTTGCTGTACGATTTGGATCGTATTCAATAGTTTTGATGATACCAACGATACCGTCTTTATTACGTTTAAAGTCAATTACACGGTAATTACGTTTATGTCCACCACCACGGTGACGTACCATAATTTTACCAGCATTATTACGACCGGCTTTTCTTCTGTTTGGTTCTAACAATGTCTTTTCAGGCGTTGTTGAAGTGATTTCTGCGAAATCAGAACCAGTCATATTACGACGGCCGTTTGTGGTTGGTTTATACTTTTTGATTCCCACGTGTTTTCCCTCCCGATGTTTATTTTAGAGCTTTAATTAAGCTTCAAATAAAACGATTTCTTTTGAATCAGCTGTTAAAGTTACGATTGCTTTACGACGTTTTTTTGTGTATCCAGTATGTTTACCCATACGTTTTAATTTTCCACGTACGTTCATGATGTTAACATTTGAAACTTTTACGTCAAAAATTTCTTCAATCGCTTGTTTTACTTGAGTTTTGTTTGCGCGAACATCCACTTCGAAAGTGAATTTTTTATTATCTTGAGCAGCCATTGCTGCTTCAGTGATAATTGGGCGCAAGATTACGTCACGTACATCCATTATTGAAGAACCTCCTCTAGCTTAGTTAGAGCAGTCTGTGTCAAAATCAATTTTTCATGCGCTACAACATCTAACACAGTAACGTTATCAAAAGCTACAATTTTAACTCCTGGAAGGTTACGAGCAGATAATGTTGCGAAATCATTGTCGTTTTCTACTACAATAAATGCTTTAGAATTAACGTTTAGATTTTTTAACACTTGTGCAAACTCTTTAGTTTTTGGTGCGTCAAAGTTCAATGCGTCAACAACGATTAAATCTCCACTTATTACTTTAGTAGAAAGAACAGATTTAATTGCTAAGCGACGAACTTTTTTTGGAAGTTTGTAGCTGTATGAACGTGGAGTTGGTCCGAAGACAATTCCACCACCGCGCCATTGTGGAGATCTGATTGACCCTTGACGAGCACGACCAGTTCCTTTTTGAGCCCACGGTTTACGTCCACCACCGCGTACTGCACTGCGGTTTTTTACTGAATGATTTCCTTGGCGTAATGAAGCACGTTGCATGATGATTGCATCAAAAACAACATTTTCGTTTGGTTCGATACCGAAAATAGCGTCGTTTAAAGTTACTTCGCCATTTTGAGTACCATCTTGTTTAAATAAGGCTACGTTTGGCATTTCCTTGTTCCTCCTCTCTTAATTTTTATTTAGCTTTTTGAAAAGCTGATTTAATTTGGATTAAGGATTTTTTAGACCCAGGTACATTCCCTTTAATAAGAAGTACATTATTTTCAACGTCAACACGAACAACTTCAAGATTCTTGATAGTTACGCGATTTCCGCCCATACGACCTGGTAGTAATGTGCGTTTGAACACACGGTTAGGATCTACAGGACCCATTGACCCTGGACGACGGTGGTGACGGGATCCGTGGGACATTGGTCCACGACTATGTCCGTGGCGTTTGATAACACCTTGGAATCCTTTACCTTTGGTAGTCCCCGTTACATTAACGATGTCTCCAGCTTTGAAAGTATCAACTTTCACTTCTTGTCCTACTTCATATTCACTAAGCTCAACATCGTTAAATTCACGAATGAAGCGCTTAGGAGTAGCATTTGCTTTTGCTACATGACCCATTGCAGGTTTATTAGACAATACTTCACGTTTCTCTTGGTAACCCAATTGAACTGCTTCGTAACCGTCCGTTTCGACTGTTTTAACTTGTAAAACAACGTTTGGAGTTGCTTCGATTACAGTTACTGGGATTAATTCACCTGATTCAGTGAAGACTTGCGTCATTCCTACTTTTTTTCCTAAGATTCCTTTGGTCATGAGTACACCTCCATTATATTATTTTTTTTAGTTAAAATTAAAGCTTGATTTCGATATCTACGCCAGACGGTAAGTCTAGTTTTGTTAAAGCATCAACAGTTTTTGATGTTGGATTAACAATATCAATCACACGTTTGTGTGTAAGCATTTCAAATTGTTCACGAGAATCTTTATATTTGTGAGTCGCACGGATCACTGTGTAAAGAGTTCTTTCTGTTGGCAATGGAATTGGACCAGATACACTAGCACCAGTTCTTTTTGCTGTTTCTACAATTTTTTCCGCTGCTTGATCTAAGATACGATGTTCATATGCTTTTAAGCGGATACGAATCTTTTGTTTTGCCATTATTTTTCCCTCCTTCGCCTATTTTTATAAATTAGACATTGCTCCACGAAAATATCCGTCACACTCGCCGTGGCAAAGCGGCCGGGTGTGTCGCAACCTCTCGTTTCATAGCCATTGGGTTTCTCATTCGAGTACCCAGTACGATTCCCTGTGAAATCAGCACCTTTTATATTATACAAAAAATAACTCTTTTAATCAAGCCTTTTTTGATTATTCAATAAATTAATTTATCCATAGTTGCAAAATGATTTTCAAGATTTATTTTTGCTTTTTATTCTCAGCTTTTTTTCAAAAAAAAAATACGCTAAGTTAGGAATACATCAACATTTCCCATCTTAGCGTATTTTATTTTATTTGTCTATTTATTTGTTTAACTATTTTATTTCTTCTATATTAACATGTCATTGATCTAGATCGTGATTTCCAACTATTCCTATACTTTTACGATCCATCCTTCTGGCGCTTCTATATCGCCGTACTGGATGCCTGTTAATTCATCATATAGTTTTTTAGTAATTGGTCCTGTCTCTGTCTCGCTATAAAAGACATGAAAATCATCTTTATATTGGATTCCACCAATTGGCGAGATAACAGCTGCTGTTCCACAAGCACCAGCTTCTTTAAATTCATCTAATCGATCAATGAAGACTTCTCTTTCAACAACATCTAATCCTAAACGTTCATTCGCAAGATACAGCAATGAGTATTTAGTAATACTAGGCAATATAGATGGAGATAACGGTGTAACAAATTTATTATCTTTTGTGATCCCAAAGAAATTTGCCGCGCCGACTTCTTCTATTTTTGTGTGGGTCGTTGGATCTAAATAGATTGCATCACTAAAATTATGTTTATGAGCTTCTGCACCTGGGAGTAAACTACCACCATAATTTCCACCGACTTTTGCTGCGCCGGTTCCGTTACCTGCTGCTCTATCATAATCAGAAACAACAAAGTTTGACGGGGTCAATCCACCCTTAAAGTAAGCTCCTACAGGCATACAAAAAATAGAAAATAAGTATTCTTCTGCAGGCTTCACTCCAATATTATCGCCGATCCCGATCATATAAGGGCGAAGATATAAAGAACCCCCAGTACCGTATGGCGGAATATATTGTTCATTCGCTTTTACTACTTTTTTAACGGCTTCAATAAAAACATCTGTTGGTATGCTTGGCATCATTAAACGTCTGCAGCTTCGTTGCATACGCTCTGCATTTTGATCAGGTCGGAATAAATTGATTGAACCATCTTTCGTTCGGTAAGCTTTCATTCCTTCAAAAACAGTTTGTCCATAGTGTAAGGCTGTTGACCCTTCACTAATATGAACTTTATTATCTTCTGTTAATGTTCCTTCATCCCAATTCCCATCTTTCCAATAAGAAATATATCGGTGATCCGTTTTAATGTAATTGAAACCTAAATTTTTCCAGTCAATATCTACTGTTTTCATCAATTTAATCACTCCTTAATACTATTGTTGTTTAGTGTAACATATTAATGATAAAATTATGAGAGGAATTTTATTTGAATTAATCATTTCTTAACTTTTTTTATCACGTCGATTGTAAGATTAAGCTATACAAATAAAAAAGCCTTGTCGCATTGACAAGGCTTTTTTCTCGGACGGACACGCTCTATTCCAGATAGAGTCATTTTAAAGTTTTAATTTTCAAGAGTTGATTAAGCTTCGATTGTAGCTACAACGCCGGCTCCAACAGTACGTCCACCTTCACGAATAGTGAATTTAGTACCTGGGTCGATAGCGATTGGTGCAATCAATTCAACGCTGATTGAAACGTTGTCTCCTGGCATAACCATTTCAGTACCTTCTGGTAACTCAACAACACCAGTTACGTCAGTTGTACGGAAATAAAATTGTGGGCGGTAGTTAGCGAAGAATGGAGTATGACGTCCACCTTCTTCTTTAGATAAGATATAAACTTCACCTGTAAATTTTGTATGTGGAGTAATTGAACCTGGTTTAGCTAATACTTGTCCACGTTGGATGTCTTCACGAGCAACCCCACGTAATAATGCACCAATATTGTCCCCTGCTTGAGCAAAGTCTAACATTTTACGGAACATTTCAACACCAGTAACAGTTGATTTAGTAGTTGCTTCATGGATTCCGATGATTTCAACTTCTTCACCGACTTTAATTTGTCCAGTTTCTACACGTCCTGTAGCAACTGTTCCACGTCCAGTAATTGAGAATACATCCTCAACTGGCATCATGAATGGTTTGTCAGTATCGCGTTCTGGAGTTGGAATGTAAGAATCTACAGCATCCATTAATTCCATGATTTTATCTTCGTATTCTTCAACGCCTTCAAGAGCTTTAAGTGCTGAACCAGAAATAACTGGAGTGTCGTCGCCTGGGAAATCGTATTCTGACAATAAGTCACGAACTTCCATTTCAACTAATTCAAGTAATTCTTCATCATCAACCATATCAACTTTGTTTAAGAAAACAACGATGTATGGAACACCAACTTGGCGAGACAATAGAATATGTTCACGAGTTTGTGGCATTGGGCCATCAGCAGCAGATACTACTAAGATAGCTCCATCCATTTGTGCAGCACCTGTGATCATGTTTTTAACATAGTCAGCATGTCCTGGGCAGTCCACGTGAGCATAGTGACGTTCTGCAGTTTCGTATTCAACGTGAGAAGTGTTGATTGTAATTCCACGTTCGCGTTCTTCCGGAGCTCCATCGATTGAAGCGTAGTCAGTTGCAGTACTTACAAAACCTCTTTTAGCTAATACAGTTGTAATTGCAGCAGTTAAAGTTGTTTTACCATGGTCAACGTGTCCGATAGTACCAACGTTAACATGGGGTTTATTACGAGTATATTTTTCTTTTGCCATTTTTGTATTTCCTCCTCATAGTGAGTTCTTTTTATTGATAGGAATAGAAATTTTCATTTTATCCCCATCATTTGTAAAAATTATAACGATTATTCGTTAGAAAATCAATACTTACGGTCGGAGAGCTAATTAAAATTAGTTAGCTGATCCGCCATTTTTCTTGATGATTTCTTCAGAAATAGATTTTGGTACATCTTCGTAATGATCGAATGTCATTGAGAAAGTACCGCGACCTTGTGTTGCTGAACGTAATGCAGTTGCATAACCGAACATTTCTGCTAATGGAATCATACCTTTAACGATAGTAGTATTTCCACGAGCTTCAGAACCTTCGATACGTCCACGACGAGCAGAGATGTGTCCCATTACGTCTCCTAAATAATCTTCAGGAATTGTAATTTCAACGCCCATCATAGGCTCTAAGATAACTGGATTTGCTTTTTTAGAAGCATTTTTTAATGCCATTGAAGCCGCAACTTTAAAGGCCGTTTCATTTGAATCGACATCATGGTATGAACCATCATAAAGTTTTGCTTTAATATCCACTAATGGATATCCAGCAAGAACTCCGTTGTTTAATGAAGCTTCTAAACCAGCTTTTACTGCTGGGATATATTCACGAGGAACAGTACCACCAACGATTGCATCTTCAAAGTCAAAACCTTTTCCTTCTTCATTAGGAGAGAACTCGATCCATACGTGACCGTATTGACCTTTACCACCTGATTGACGAACGAATTTACCTTCAGCTTTAGTAGAACCACGGAATGTTTCACGATAAGAAACTTGTGGAGCACCAACACTAGCTTCAACATTGAATTCACGTCTCATACGGTCAACAATGATGTCTAAGTGTAACTCACCCATACCGGCAATAATTGTTTCGCCAGTTTCGTGGTCAGTTTCAGCACGGAAAGTTGGATCTTCTTCAGCAAGTTTTTGTAACGCAACACCCATTTTATCTTGGTCAGCTTTTGATTTTGGTTCAATAGCTACTTGGATAACTGGTTCTGGGAAGTCCATTGATTCTAAGATCACTTGATCTTTTTCATCACACAAAGTGTCACCAGTTGTCGTGTTTTTCAAACCAACAGCCGCTGCAATATCTCCAGCAAATACTTCAGGAATTTCGCTACGAGAGTTCGCATGCATTTGTAAGATACGTCCTACACGTTCACGTTTTCCTTTAGTTGAGTTTTGTACATATGATCCTGCTTGTAACGTACCAGAATAAACACGGAAGAAAGTTAAACGACCTACATACGGGTCAGTCATAACTTTAAATGCCAATGCTGAGAATGGTTCGCTGTCATCAGCATGGCGTTCTGCAGTTTCTTCAGAATCTGGTAAGATTCCTTGGATTGCAGCTACATCAAGTGGTGACGGTAGGTAGTCAATGACTGCATCAAGCATCATTTGAACACCTTTGTTTTTAAATGCTGAACCACATAAGACTGGGTAAAATTCAACTTTAAGTGTTGCTTTTCGGATAGCATTTTTCAATTCTTCTTCAGAAATTTCTTCACCATCAAGATATTTCTCCATCAAAGCTTCATCTGTATCTGCAGCACCCTCAATTAATTTTGTACGCCATTCATTTGCTAATTCTACGTATTCTTCAGGGATTTCTTCCTCGCGGATATCTGTTCCTAAATCATTTGTATAAACTTCAGCTTTCATTGTAACCAAGTCAATGATACCTGTGAAGTTATCTTCAGCACCGATTGGCAATTGGATTGGGTGTGCGTTTGCTTGTAAACGGTCAAGGATCGTTCCTACAGAATATATGAAATCTGCACCGGTTTTATCCATTTTGTTTACAAATACAATACGAGGTACACCATAAGTTGTTGCTTGACGCCAAACTGTTTCAGTTTGAGGCTCAACACCTGATTGTGCATCAAGTAAAGCAACAGCACCATCTAATACTCGTAGAGAGCGTTCAACTTCAACAGTGAAGTCAACGTGACCCGGAGTATCGATAATGTTTACGCGATAGCCTTTCCAAGCAGCTGTTGTTGCAGCAGATGTAATCGTAATACCACGTTCTTGTTCTTGTTCCATCCAGTCCATTTGTGAAGCACCCTCATGGGTTTCACCAATTTTATGGATTTTACCAGTGTAATAAAGAACACGCTCAGTTGTTGTTGTTTTACCAGCATCAATATGGGCCATGATTCCAATATTACGGGTATTGTTTAGAGAAAACTCTCTTTTTGCCATCTTGTAATAACACCTCTCTTAATTTAATTTGAACTAAGAAACTTCAATTTTTCCTTAGAGGACTACGCTGCACAAACGGCACCGCAGTCCTCTTTAGAAAAAATTTTACCAGCGATAATGAGCGAAAGCTTTATTAGCTTCAGCCATTTTGTGAGTGTCTTCACGTTTTTTAACAGCTGCTCCAGTATTGTTAGCAGCATCCATGATTTCTTTAGCAAGACGTTGTTCCATAGTATCTTCTCCGCGTAAACGAGAGTAGCTTACTAACCAACGAAGAGCAAGAGCCGTACGACGTTCTGGACGAACTTCGATCGGAACTTGGTAGTTAGAACCCCCAACACGGCGAGCTTTAACTTCAAGAACAGGCATAATGTTTTTCATTGCTTGTTCAAATACTTCAATAGGATCGTTGCCAGTTTGTTCTTTGATCATGCCAAATGCATTATAAAGAATTGTAGCAGCTTTCCCACGTTTTCCGTCAACCATAATACGGTTGATCAAACGAGTAACAAGTTTAGAATTATAAAGTGGATCAGGTAAAACATCACGTTTAGTAATAGGACCTTTACGAGGCATCCAAATTCCTCCTTTCGATAATAGTTATCTTTTTAGAATCATTTTTTATTTCATTTAAGCCTTAAGCTTATTTTTTAGGTCTTTTAGTACCATATTTAGAACGGCTTTGTTTACGATCTGCAACACCGGCAGTATCAAGCGCTCCACGAACGATGTGGTAACGAACTCCGGGTAGATCCTTCACTCGTCCTCCACGTAAAAGAACCACACTATGTTCTTGCAAGTTGTGACCTTCACCTGGGATATAAGCAGTTACTTCAATTAAGTTAGACAAACGAACACGTGCATATTTACGTAACGCTGAGTTAGGTTTTTTAGGAGTCATAGTCCCTACACGAGTACAAACACCACGTTTTTGAGGTGAGTTTACTGTTGTTTGTTTTTTTCTTTTACTGTTGTAACCTCTGTTTAAAGCTGGAGATTCAGATTTTTCTATTTTTGATTTACGAGGTTTACGTACTAATTGATTAATAGTAGGCATCGATTGTTTCCTCCTTCCCTATGTTATTATTCTAGTCCACACATCCAGGCGGTTCTTTTACCAGCAAAAAAATAAGTGCTGCGAAATTGCAACCAACCGTTTCAGTATAGTTTTAAGGCCAATGTACCAGTCAGCACGACTGATAGACAGGAATCTGCGTACAAAAGCACCTTTTGAATCATAACATGGTCTAATATTATTGTCAACAAGTTGCGTTGAAAATGCCAAAAGTTTTTTTATTTTTTTGCACTTCCAACAGTATACTCCTCCTCACTAATTTTTTAAAGCTTTCTTTGCTAAATGGCATATATTTAATATAAGAAGTTTGATTGAGGTGAAAAAATGCAGACAGGTATTTTATTTTTACTTATTTGGTTTACAGGGTGTTGCTTCGGCTCTTTTTTAATGGTGGTCGGCTTAAGGGTCCCAGTTCATCAATCTATTGTTGTCCCACGTTCTCATTGTCCAAATTGTCATAGCACGTTGCATTTCTTTGAATTGATCCCTATTTTATCTTACCTTATCCAAAGAGGGCGCTGTCGACATTGCCAACAGCACATTTCTATTTTACATCCCTTAGCTGAAGTTTTGACCGGCTTTATCTTTTTATATACCTTCTACACTTATCTGTTTTTTCCAAAAGAGGGTCTATTTATTATCGGTCTCGTTTCTTTTGGGATTATTTTTATCATTTCTGATCTTTACTACCAACTCTTGCCTGATCGTTTAATGGTTTTCTTTTTTCTGTGGGTTTTTTTAGGTCGATTGGTGATCCATCCTCATCCTTTTAATTTTTATTTGTTTAGCGGAATTGGGTTCTTCAGTTTTTTTTATCTTCTATATCAATTCTCATCTACTTCGATAGGCGGTGGAGACGTAAAATTATTAGGGATCATCGGAATGCTGCTTGGTTATGATTTGACTTTGATCGCGATCATGATTGCTTGTTTGTCTGCCCTTCTAGTTAACTTTCCATTGGTGCTCAGTAAAAAAAACAACTATAGAAACTTTATTCCATTCGCTCCTTTTATTTTTTTTGGAGGCTTTACAGCTTATTTCTTACAAGATATTTTTAATACTTGGTTTATCATGAGTTGATAAACTGATGTACGAAAAAAAGAGGAGAACATTGGCGACTGCCAGCTCCTCCTCTCTTTGGATAACGCTCTATCAATCCAGATATTTAGTATGAACAAATTTAACTTCTAAAAATTCTTGTACTCCGTAAACACCATTTTCGCGACCAACACCTGAATGTTTTACCCCGCCAAACGGTGCTTCAGAAGTAGAGATTGATGTGTTGTTGATTCCGACCAATCCATATTCTAAAGCCTCACTGACTTTTTCAGCCCGCTTCAAGTCCGTCGTAAAGAAATAAGAAGCTAGACCGAATATGCTATCATTTGCCATTTTGATGACCTCATCCTCTTCTTCAAAATCGATCAAAGGAATGACCGGACCAAATGTTTCTTCATAAAAAATAGCCATCTCGTTTGTAACGTTGTCTAAAATAGTAGGCGCATAGAAGTACCCGTCAGCATATTCTCCCTTAGTTAATCTTTCGCCTCCTGCAACTACTTTTGCTCCTTTCACTTTCGCATCATCTACTTGAGCTTGGATAGATTCGATTGCATCTTCATTGATAAGCGGTCCAGCCATCACATCTTGTAACCCGTTGCCGACTGTGACTTTACTGACAGCTGCCATTAATTTTTGAATAAATTCTTTCTTTATTGCCTTATTTACAAAAATACGGTTAGGAGAGGTACACGCCTGCCCATTGTTTCTAAACTTCATTGCAACAAGGCCTTCAACTGCTTCATCAATATTCGCATCAGCAAATACAATAAAAGGGGCATGGCCTCCTAACTCAAGAGAAATTTTCTTCATTGTTTGAGCAGATTGTTCAAACAATATTTTTCCTATCTCTGTTGAGCCTGTAAAAGTTAATTTTCGAACATCATTGCTATCAGTCAAAGTTTTTCCGATTTTACTTGATGGTCCCATAACTAAATTGGCCACTCCAGCCGGCAAACCCACTTCATGGAAAATTTCAAAAATCGCAATAGCTGATAATGGCGTGCTGCTTGCCGGTTTTAGGACCACTGTACAACCAGCTGCAATAGCTGGAGCAATTTTACGGATGATCATGTTTGACGGGAAGTTCCAAGGCGTTATAGCTGCTACAACGCCAATCGGTTGCTTTTTGACTTCATATTTATGATTATTAGGAGCTGGAATAGTTTCCCCATAAATACGTCTTGCCTCTTCGGCATTCCAATGTAAATTTTGAATATTGATCAGAATTTCTGTTTTAGATTCTTTTAAAGGTTTTCCTTGTTCTAAAGTCATGATCAAAGCCAATTGATCTGCTTTTTCTTCAATTTTATCTGCAATAGCATGAATAAGTTTTACACGCTCCGCTAATTCCATACCTTTCCATTTTGGAAAAGCTTCTTTAGCTGATTGGATTGCTTTAAGTGTTTCTATTTCTCCACCTTGGGAAACTTTAATCAATTCTTCTCTGGTCGCTGGATTGTTGACCGCCTTTTTTTCTAAAGATCCTTCTATCCATTGTCCATTGATATAAAGTTTCGTTTGCATTTCCGGTAATTCTTCTCGTGTTTTCACCACTAAAATCACTCCTTCAATTTTTGATTTTGCCACTTTCTGTTATTACCTTACCATATCCTATATAATTCCTATACTCTTTGCCCTTGCTCTTTTGTTTTAAAAAAGCAAAAAAAAAAAAGAGAGACCAGGACATAAATCCAAGCCTCACTGCCTATCCAACTATTGATTCTAAATGTATTTCTAAAAGTAGCTTTTTTGGTGTAAAGTGAATCTTTAATTGAATATTAGTAACAAGTATAAACCATTAAAAATAGATTTTTATCTACGTTGAATTTGATAATAATTTTTTTATTAATGATTCACTTTTTACTTGCACTAGGTTGTTGTTGAGTGATGCAGTGAATATTGCCTCCTCCTAAAAGAATTTCTCTTGCAAAAATCCCGATTACTTTATGGTTTGGGAATACATTTTGAAGTGTTTCAATAGCCTTCTTATCTTTTGGATCGTTAAATTGCGGAACGAGAACACCGCCATTAGCAATATAAAAATTAGCATACGAAGCTGCTAAACGATCTCCTTCTTCACGTGGAAGCGTACCATTAACAGCATCTACTCCTTCACTTTCTTCTTTCGTGATCAAGACGTTAGCTGGCAAATCTAATTTAATAATTTCTAACTTTCTTTTTTTAGCATCCACTGCTTGACTTAAAATTGAATAGGCTTCTTGACAAATCTTATACTGAGGATCTTTTTGATCCTCTGTCCAAGCTAAAACCACTTTTCCTGGGGCCACATAATGAAGGATATTGTCTACATGACCATTTGTTTCATCATTATAGATACCATGGGGAATCCAAATAATCTTCTCTACATTTAAATTTTCTTTCAACTTTTCTTCGATTTCCTCTTTTGATAGTGTGGAATTGCGGCCTTCACTCAATAAGCATTCTTCAGTGACGATCAATGTTCCTTCCCCATCCACATGAATGGATCCACCTTCTAAAATAAAGTCATCTAGTCGGTAACAATCTAATCTTTCTATATCACACATTTTTCCTGCTATCTGATCATCTTTATCCCATGGGAAGTAAAGTCCATCTACTAAACCGCCCCAAGAATTGAAAGTCCAGTCAATGCCTCGAACGTCTTTTCCATTTATTACAAAAGTTGCTCCCACATCACGCATCCAAGAATCATTATTCGACATTTCAATAACACGAATTTGTGCAGGTAACATATTTCTAGCATTCTCATATTGTTCATTGCTTACACACATAGTTACCGGTTCGAACTCACTAATTGCAATAGCTACTTTCGTAAAAACTTTTTGAGCCGGTTTTCCACCTAGTCTCCAATTATCTGGTCTTTCAGGCCAAATCATCCAACACCCATCATGCTTCTCGAATTCCCCTGGCATTCTATACCCATCTGCTTTTGGACTAGTCTTTAATTTTTTCATAATTAATCCCTTCTTCCTCTATACTTAAGTAACCAATTCTCTTCACTTTGATAATGAGTTCGCCAATTAATATGAAAACAACAGCTCCTATCGTAATTGGCAAAGTTGCTTTTAGAGTACTTGAACTGCTATCCATTGGAACAGCTATAAAAACAAGCGCAATAATTATTAACGACATTGGAACATAGGCTAGCAGCCTTAAAAACACTTTATTGCCAGCCACTTTAAACGGTCTCTCCATTTTTGGATCTATCTTACGTAATTTCAGAAATGCTGGAAATACTGGTACGTATGCTAATAAGAACATTACTAAATTAAGTGCAAAGAAACTCCAAAAAAGGTCTTCATTAGGAATAAAAGGTGCGATAATAACAACAAACGAAGCAACAAGCCCGTTCATCATAGGCGCTCCAAAGGGTATACCATTTTTTCTTCTTTTTTTAAATACACTGGGCATATCTCCGTTATCTGCTGCGTATGCTGCTACACTGTTCACACCCATAGACCAAGAAATCATATTTCCAAAAAGTGTTAGCAAAAATAAAATAGTCATAACCGAAATGAAAATTCCTGTTGGGTTACCCGTTAGGAGTTGAAGACTTTCAATCAATCCACTACTAGTGCTAATTTCTGCTGTTGGAATGGCTACACCAATACCAAATGCTGAGAATATATAAATTGCTGCTATTACTAATCCACCTATAATAATAGCTTGCGGTATTTGTTTTTTAGGATTTTCCATATCGTCAGCCATAGTAGTAATAACCTCGAACCCCAAAAAATTAAAGAGAATAACCGAAACAAAAGATAAGCTTTTGACATCAAACGATGGCAATAAAGATTGTACTGTATATTCATTGGCAACTCCATGCGTTATTGCTCCGTAAATACCAAGTACCCCAACTATTAAAGCCAGAAATACTTTAATCACTGCTGCACTATTCAAAATCCAGACGCTATCACTGACTGGAAAAAAAGCGATCAATGTAACGATCCAAATAAATATTAATTCAATTATAATACCTACAATTGTACTAACTTCCCATCCACTGATTAGGGAAATCATTTCTGGGAAAATAACAGCTAAAGAGGCCATCCATAATGGAAAATTAATCCAATAATACCAAGATACCCGAGCCCCCATTCTCGCACCAAATGCCTTCCTTACCCAATCATACAAACCACCTTCTCCGTTATATGTTGTTCCTAATTCAGAAGCAATCAACCCATACGGTACCAAAAAACCAATCATTAAGAATATCCACCAAAAATATTGAGAATTTCCAATAGCCGCAACTGGAGCTGCAGCTTCTGCAACAAATACCACACAAATTACAGACAAAACGGCATCTATCATTCTAAATTTTTTCTTACCTTCAGGTTTAGTCAAAAGAAACACCCCTCTTTTTCATTATAAGAACTACTCATGCCTACTGTAGATTAAAGATAGCCATGAGTGAGCCCCAGCGAATCTTACTAGTTTTATCTTTGATACAAAAAGTCTAAATCAAGATCTTTAAGCAGTTCATCTAATTCTTCTTTTGTTTCTACTTTTTTTGCTGCGTCAAAATTCTGTTGCTTTCCAAATTTCCCCATCAAGTAAACTAAAAGTCCCCTCATAGCAGTTAAACGGTTCCCAGCTTCTTCAAAAGCAATTGAATAGTCAGAATCTAAAACCTCATCTGTTACCTCTTCTCCTCTTGAAGCTGGCAAACAATGCATAAATTTTGCATGAGAAGCTGCTTTTTTCATCATTTCATCCTTAACTTGGTATTTAGGATAAAAAATGTTCATTCGTTCTTCTTCTGAAAGCTCAGCATCATATAAACCATACCAAACATCAGTATAAACGAAATCTGCATCTTTCATTGCTTCATCTTCGTCTTCCGTTAACTTAAATGTTCCACCGGATAATTTGCAATTTTCATTTGCCAATTGTTGTAGCTGTTGATTCAATTGGAATTTTTTCGGGCCATATTGAATAAAATTCATGCCTAATTTAGTCGTGATCATCATCAAAGATGTACATACTTGAGTAGCGTCTCCAACAAATACAACCTTGCAGTCTTCTATTTTCTTTCCTGCTGGTAGAAACTCAACCATTGTACAGATGTCCCCCATTTCTTGAGTAGGATGATTATAATCAGACATTCCATTGATGACAGGAATCGTTGCATTATTTGCTAAATCATAAACACTTTGGTGTCGGTCTACCCGTGCCATTAAAATATCGACTAATTTAGAAAGAACTACACTAGTATCCTCAATTGTTTCATGTCCACCTAATTGAATTTGGCCCGGTGCTAGGTATTGAGCATGTCCACCAAGTTGTTCCATGGCTGTTTCAAAAGAGACTCTTGTCCGGGTAGATGATTGCTGAAAAATCATACCCAATGTTTTATTCTTTAATAATTGTGGGTAATATCCTGCTTTGATCGCTTGTTTAATTTTAAGAGATAAATGAATGATATCCATCAACTCTTCTTTTGTATAATCTTCTGTTGTAATAAAATCTTTTATATATGTCATCTTTTTCTCCTCCTGTATAATAATATTAGTCCATTGAAAACCCTTTCAATTCGACATCCTTAATTTAACACGTGCATTCAAAGTTGATAATCTATCTAAAGGTAGATTATCAACTAAACTAATAGTCTTTTACTTAACTAGCAAGTTATGAGTTTTTCTTGTTAACACAAGAGAAACTAGACTAAACTTTTCTAAACTCACTTATATTTTTCTTTTTTTTAATACTAAGGTAAGTTCCCACCGAATTATTGAAAATGTTACCGATTACTTGTATACTTAAAATAAATTTCATTACAGTTATCCTATAAACAGAGGAGTTTTATCATGAAAGAACTCATTTTTTTGTATAATATTCTGTTAATTATTTTGTATTCTGTTTCTTTGACCTCTATTTCTGCTATTTATATCAAAACTAAAAAACCCGTTTATTTGTATATTATTATTATGTTTTTACTCTTTATATTTGATAATACTATCATTTATATGACTGAGTTTTTGAGTGGTTTTGGTAATTCTTACAACCTGCAATTCATGGACGTCCCTGCCTTTAAAACTATTATTGTCTTAGGTACTGCTTTCTCATACTATCTAATTAATTACTATATTTTACAGTTGAAAACAAATTACATAGACTACATCATTCTAATTATTTATACTGTATATTTATTATTTATACCGATGATGAATGATAGTGCGTTGAAAGTTTGGCTTTATTATTTACCTGCTCAACTTTATCTGGCTTATCTTGCAAGTGCCGGGTTGTATCATCTTAAAAAACAACCGAATTTATATAAAGATTCTTTTTTCAGTCGTTATACAAAGCTCCTTAAAATTTCTTTATGGTTCTCTTTGTTCATTTTGATTGAGGATACAATTGTTATCTTTAATTTTGATATCTATTCCACCTTGTTATTAAAAATAAACAACCGAAATATTGGAGAGGATATTCTAAGCATTATATATAGTGTTGCTGCTATAAAACATACCATTAAATATCTAAATAATAGTTCACTTGACTTAGAAATAAAACTAACTTCTCCAACTCTTAGCGAAGATACTGTGATATCTGAAAATTCCTGTATATCCGTTAACTCAAATATTCATAATAATCTTGTAACTGTTCCAGATGAAGAAGAATTCGAACAAGGCTATGATACCTTCGACTCTTTTTGTCAAACTTATCATCTAACTACAAGAGAACAGGATATTTTTCGTGAAATTTTATCTGATAAAAGCAATGATGAAATCAGTGCTATTTTATTTATCTCTATCGGAACAGTAAAAACTCACATGCATAATATTTATCAAAAAGTTCATGTAAATAAACGTACTCATCTATTACATGTTTATCATACCTATAAAGAAGAACTAGCAATAACTAATGTAAAATCATAAAATAGATCGAATATTTTACGATTCAGCTATATAGGGTCTATAATTTTTAGTATCAATAGATCAATCTAATCACTCACTTAAAATTCTGACGGAATAGGCGTTGCTTGTAACCTAAAATGAAGCACTGTGGGCAAATAACGCCCAAGTGTATCATGTTTGTAAACTGCTAAAGCAGCAACAACCATGACAACTTTTCTTTTAGGCTTCAGGCGTTTCCATGGCTCTTCACAAGCAAATCCGTTATTCCAGAAGAAATTTCTTTTGGAACACCAATACCTTTTTAAACAATCGATGGATATAACAAAAAAAGAAGAATCCTATAAATAGGATTCTTCTTTTAATTAGAAACTGGATCAATAACTTGTGAATAAGAACAAACTTTATTTCTACCACTTTTTTTCGCTGCATACAGAGCTTGGTCAGCATGGTTATAAAGTTGGTCGATTTCTATTGTCGTATCATTATAAGTTGTAATACCTATAGAAATTGTAACATGAATCGTTATGGTTCCATTCTTTACAGCAAAAAAAGAATTTTCTACTACTTTTCTTAAGGCATCTGCTTTTTCATATGCTTCTTTATGGTCACAATCATTGAGCAACACCGAAAATTCTTCTCCACCATTTCTAGAAATAATATCCTTAGGATCTTGACTCATTTTTAAAATTGCTGCTAATTTTTTCAATACTAGATCGCCTTCTAAGTGGCCATAAGTATCATTCACTTGTTTAAAATGATCAATATCTAGGATCATGATAGAGATACTCTCATTTGATTTTTCAAGTTTACTCTTTGCTTTATTAAACGCCAAGTCAAAACTACGAACATTATTTAGGCCTGTCAAGGGATCGGTAAAGGCATACTTATTGTTTCTTTTAAATATAAGCTCCGTCTCATTCAAGTAATCCATCATATAAACAGCGATGAGTCCTCCTAAAATACAAATGATCCAGTAGGTTGATATTAAAAGTATATTAAGACCTTTTCCTTCTGAAAGAATAATGTTCAATACCGTATAAACAATATTACTCAAAGTAAGCATAACTATGATGGAGACCCACCGATTTTTAATTTTTTTAAAACAAAAACAAAAAATCACCCATGAAGCAAGGATAAAAATAATATTATAAAATGCATAAGTGCTTACACCCATCATAAACCGAATAAGAATAATTAAAGTAGCCGTTATAGAGGTTGATAACCAATTTCCATAAAGAATAACTAACATGAAGGGGATAATTCGAAGATCGATTATAGAATTCGTGCTGGTTGCAATATTAAAGCGCATTAAAACAGCAGCTAGAAGGCCACCTAATAAACCACTTATAATAGCTGTACTTACAGTTTGTATTTCGAAAGAACTCTTTTTCACGAGTTCTTTATACACAAATAATGCTGCAATCAAAACGCATAGATTAAGAAAAAAACCATCATAGAACGATAACATATTGATTCTCTCCCTTCCGTTCTTTTATTTACTCTTTATAAATAAAACCTTATATTCATCCTGATTATACTACAGTTATTTAACTGTAGTTATTAATTCGACAAAATGTAGAAAAGTATACATATTTGCTTGAGCACCTTAATTATTTAAATGACTATTGAATAAAAGTGATCCTGTTAAATTTTCAGATACCACGCTACAACAACAAAAAAAAGAAGGGTCTGTCCATCAGTTTCCTGATGAGCAGACCCTTCTTTTTTATTCTCAGCTGATTATGTTTCAGCCTCTTTTGTTGTTATTTAGGTTCGATTTGGTCATTGATGCTGTAAACATTTTCGCTCACAACGCCAACACCTTTAGGTTTCATTTTACGGTATTTAGCCATTCCGGTACCAGCTGGAATAACTTTACCAATGATAACATTTTCTTTCAATCCTAATAACGGATCACGTTTTCCACGAATAGCAGCATCGGTTAGGACACGTGTTGTTTCTTGGAATGACGCAGCAGATAAGAAACTATTTGTTTCAAGGGAAGCTTTCGTAATTCCAAGCAATACAGGACGAGCTGTTGCAGGGATTCCGCCAGCTACCAATGTAGCAATATTTTTATCTGTGTAGTCATGGATATCAATTAATGTACCTGGTAAAATATCTGTTTCACCTGGATCCATTACGCGTACTTTACGCAACATTTGACGAACCATAACTTCGATATGTTTGTCGCCGATTTCTACTCCTTGCATACGGTATACTTTTTGTACTTCGCGTAGCAAGTAGTTCTCAACAGCAAGCACATCACGAACACGTAATAATTCTTTAGGATCAATTGAACCTTGGTCTAATGCTTCACCACGGTGAATAATATCTCCTTCTTCAACATTCATACGTGCAGAAAATGGTACTTGGTAAGAACGAGTATCTGTTTCTCCCTTGATAGTAACTTCTTTAGTACGAGCTGCTGGATTTTCATCGATCGATACGATCGTACCAGTAACTTCACTTATAACAGCTTGACCTTTAGGGTGACGAGCTTCAAAAATTTCTTGGATACGAGGAAGCCCTTGAGTAATATCGGCTCCGGCAACTCCACCTGTATGGAACGTACGCATTGTTAATTGAGTACCAGGTTCTCCAATTGATTGAGCGGCAATTGTTCCAACTGCTTCTCCAACTTCAACTTCAGAACCGGTTGCTAAGTTACGGCCATAACAATGTTTACATACACCATGTTTAGTATTACATGTAAATACGGAACGAATCGTAATTTCTTCGATCCCAACAGCTATTATTTCTCTGGCAATGTCTTCAGTAATGATTTGGTTTTCACCAATAATAACTGTTCCATCTTCAGGGTTAAAGACTGTTTTACGAGTGTAACGTCCTAATAGACGCTCCTCAAGAGGTTCAATAACTTCATTTCCTTCTTTGATCGCACGAATAACTAATCCACGGTCAGAACCACAGTCTGTTTCACGAATGATAACATCTTGTGCAACGTCAACTAAACGACGAGTCAAGTAACCTGAGTCAGCTGTTTTCAAAGCTGTATCGGTCATCCCTTTACGAGCTCCATGGGTAGAGATAAACATTTCTAAAACAGACAAACCTTCACGGAAATTAGACGTAACCGGCAATTCCATGATTTGACCATTCGGTGCAGCCATCAATCCACGCATACCAGCAAGCTGAGTAAAGTTGGAAATATTACCACGGGCACCAGAGTCACTCATCATAAAGATCGGATTAAGGTCATTCAAACTTTCCATTAAGCGGACTTGAATGTTATCTTTTGTTTTGTTCCAGATATCAATAACACGTTCATAACGTTCTTCATCCGTAATCAAACCACGACGGAATTGTTTCGTTACTTTTTCAACTTGTTCATGAGCATTATCTAGAATTTCTTGTTTTTCTTCTAATACTACGATATCGGCAATCCCAACTGTAATACCAGCTTTTGTAGAATATTTGTATCCTAGATCTTTCATTCTGTCTAGCATTTTAGACGTTTCAGTAATTTTGAATCGTTTAAATACTTCAGCAATGATGTTTCCAAGATTTTTCTTCTTGAATGGTTTGATCAATTTTTGAGCTTGAATGTGTTCAAGAATGTTTATACCACCCTCAACAAAATAGCTGTCTGGAGTTTGCACTTCCAAGTTACTTTGTGTTGGTTCATTCATGTAAGGAAATTCAGCTGGCATAATATCGTTAAAAATCAATTTACCAACAGTCGTGATCATTACTTTATCTTTTTGCCATTCAGTGAATGGTTTATTTGGAATGTCAGTTGGTTTGATTGCGATTCTAGAGTGTAAATGAACGTAACCGCTTTGGTAAGCAAGCATTGCTTCATTCAAACTACTAAATTGCATTCCTTCGCCTTCGCGTCCTTCTTCTTCCATAGTTAGGTAATAGTTCCCTAAGACCATATCTTGAGAAGGTGTTACAACTGGTTTACCATCTTTTGGATTTAAGATGTTTTGAGCAGCCAGCATCAACATACGAGCTTCAGCTTGTGCTTCATCACTTAATGGTACATGGACAGCCATTTGGTCACCATCGAAATCGGCATTGTACGCTTCACATACTAATGGGTGAAGGCGAATAGCTTTACCTTCAACAAGAATAGGTTCAAATGCTTGGATCCCTAGTCTGTGTAAAGTTGGTGCCCGGTTCAATAGAACTGGATGTTCACGGATAACTTCTTCTAAAACTGGCCAGATAGCATCATCTTGACGATCGATTTTACGTTTAGCATTTTTTATATTGCTTGCAATATCGCGTGAAACTAATTCTTTCATTACAAAAGGTTTGAACAATTCGATAGCCATTTCTTTCGGTAAGCCGCATTGGTACATTTTCAAGAAAGGTCCAACAACGATAACGGAACGTCCTGAGTAATCGACACGTTTACCTAACAAGTTTTGACGGAAACGTCCTTGTTTCCCTTTAAGCATATGTGACAATGATTTTAATGGGCGGTTACCTGGTCCAGTAACTGGACGACCGCGACGACCATTATCGATCAAAGCATCAACAGCTTCTTGCAACATACGTTTTTCATTTTGCACGATAATATTAGGTGCATTTAAATCTAATAAACGTTTCAAACGATTATTACGGTTGATAACACGACGGTACAAATCATTTAAATCACTTGTAGCAAAACGTCCACCTTCTAATTGAACCATTGGACGAATTTCTGGCGGGATGATCGGAATAACATCCATTACCATCCATGATGGGTGGTTTCCAGAATTACGGAATGCTTCTAAGATGTCTAAACGACGAATAGCACGTGTCCGCTTTTGACCTGTAGTTGTTTTTAAAATTTCTTTTAATTCTTCAACTTCTTGATCCAATTTAACATCATTTAAGAGTTGTTTGACCGCTTCTGCTCCCATTTCAGCTTGGAAATCATTGCCGTATTGTTGGCGTTTTTCACGGTATTCTCTTTCAGTTAATAATTGTTTCTTTTCTAGTGAAGTACTTCCTGGTTCGATGACCACATAAGAAGCAAAGTAAATGATTTCTTCAAGAGCACGTGGACTCATATCTAATACAAGACCCATACGACTTGGAATACCTTTAAAGTACCAAATATGAGAAACAGGTGCTGCTAATTCAATATGACCCATACGTTCACGACGAACTTTTGAGCGTGTAACTTCTACTCCACAACGGTCACAAACAATTCCTTTATAACGGATACGTTTGTATTTTCCACAAGAACATTCCCAGTCTTTAGAAGGTCCAAAAATACGTTCACAGAACAAACCATCACGTTCAGGTTTTAAAGTACGGTAGTTAATGGTTTCTGGTTTTTTCACTTCACCATATGACCAACTACGGATTTTATCTGGAGAAGCCAAACCAATTTGCATGCTTTCAAAATTATTAACGTCTATCAAGGGGCTAACCTCCCTTTATTTTGTTGAGCTGCCCTACCTGCTCTATTTTTTTATTTATAGATAGTGGTGTCTATCTTTCGTTCAAATTCGTCTATCACATGGAATCTTTTACGTTTACTGTTAAGAAACAGCAACATTTTTTCATAGCTGTAACACTTTTAAAGGAATCCTCGAAAAACTGCTTAAGTATGTTTCAACTTAAGAGCCATTCGAGTTCTGCCTATATTAGTCTTCTTTTGATCTTTCTTGTTCAGCTGCTTCAGCGCGAATCTTTTCTTGCTCTTCAGCGTATTTGTTTAATGCATCTGGATTCACAATGTCATCATCGTCATCCATATCGCGTAATTCAATCAATTCATCATTTTCGTTTAACACTTTCATGTCTAAACCTAATGATTGCAATTCTTTTACTAATACGCGGAATGATTCTGGAACACCTGGTTTTGGAATTTTTTCGCCTTTAACAATTGCTTCATAAGTTTTCACACGACCAACAACATCATCGGATTTGTAAGTTAAGATTTCTTGTAACGTATAAGCTGCCCCATATGCTTCAAGAGCCCAAACTTCCATTTCTCCAAAACGTTGTCCCCCGAATTGAGCTTTACCACCCAATGGTTGTTGTGTAACTAATGAGTACGGTCCGGTTGAACGAGCATGTAACTTATCATCAACCATGTGGGCCAATTTGATCATGTACATGACACCAACAGAAATGCGGTTGTCGAAAGGTTCTCCTGTGCGTCCATCGTATAATACGGTCTTAGCATCAGCAGCCATTCCAGCTTCTTTAACAGTTTCCCATACATCTTCATCTGACGCTCCGTCAAATACCGGTGTTGCAATATGGATACCTAATTGACGAGCAGCCATCCCGATATGCAATTCTAATACTTGTCCAATATTCATACGTGATGGTACCCCTAATGGGTTCAACATAACGTCAACTGGTGTTCCGTCAGGCATAAATGGCATATCTTCTTCCGGCATGATCAAAGAGACAACCCCTTTGTTACCATGACGTCCGGCCATTTTATCCCCTTCGTTGATTTTACGTTTTTGAACAATATACACACGTGCTAACATATTTACACCTGGTGATAATTCATCTCCAGCTTCGCGTGTAAAGATCTTAACATCATGAACTGTTCCGCCACCACCATGTGGTACACGAAGAGAAGTATCTCTGACTTCACGAGCTTTTTCACCAAAAATAGCATGCAATAGACGTTCTTCAGCGGATAATTCTGTTACCCCTTTAGGAGTCACTTTACCAACTAACAAGTCGCCATCTTTGACTTCAGCACCAATGCGAATAATTCCCATTTCGTCTAAATCTTTCAAAGCGTCGTCTCCAACGTTTGGAAGTTCACGAGTAATTTCTTCAGGCCCAAGCTTTGTATCACGTGCTTCTGATTCAAATTCTTCAATATGAATAGAAGTGTATACATCATCTTTGACTAGACGTTCGCTCATGATAATAGCATCTTCATAGTTGTACCCTTCCCATGTCATGAAGGCTACTAATGGGTTTTGGCCTAATGCCATTTCCCCATTTTCCATAGAAGAACCATCTGCTAAGATCTCACCTTTGTCAACACGGTCGCCTTTTTCTACGATTGGGCGTTGGTTGTAGCAAGTACCTGAATTTGAACGACGGAATTTTGTTAACGCGTATTTGTTCAAAGCGCCGTTTTCTTGACGTACACGGATTTGATCTGCGTCTACATATTCAACAATACCATCATTTTTACAAATCATTGCAGCTCCAGAATCTCGAGCAGCTACGTGTTCCATACCGGTTCCGACAAGCGGACCTTCAGGATGGATCAACGGAACAGCTTGACGTTGCATATTTGCTCCCATAAGGGCACGGTTACTATCATCATTTTCTAAGAAAGGAATACAAGCTGTTGCAACTGCGACTACTTGTTTAGGAGAAACATCCATGTAGTCTACACGACTAATAGGGACTTCTAAGTTTTCTTCCACGTAACGAGCAAGTACGATATCACTTGCGAATGTGCCATCTTCATTTAACGGAGCATTTGCTTGAGCAACAACATAGTTATCTTCTTCATCAGCTGTTAGGTAATCGATATGATCCGTAACAAGACCTGTTTCGCGGTTGACCCGACGATAAGGTGTTTCAATGAAGCCAAATTTATTTACTTTAGCGTAGCTTGATAGACTATTGATCAATCCAATATTTGGACCTTCTGGTGTTTCGATCGGACACATACGGCCATAATGGGAATAATGCACATCTCGAACTTCATATCCAGCACGGTCTCTAGTTAAACCACCAGGTCCTAATGCAGATAGACGTCGTTTATGAGTCAATTCACCTAATGGATTTGTTTGGTCCATGAATTGTGACAATTGAGAAGAACCAAAAAATTCTTTGATGGATGCCACGACTGGACGAATATTGATCAATTGTTGTGGTGTTACTGTAGCCATATCTTGAATAGACATACGTTCACGAACCACACGCTCCATACGAGACAAACCAATACGGAATTGATTTTGCAACAATTCACCTACTGAACGAATACGACGGTTTCCTAAGTGGTCAATATCGTCTACGTTACCGATACCTTCTTGTAAGTTAAAGAAATAACTCATAGAAGCTAATATATCAGCTGGTGTTGCATTTTTAGTTTCATCTGCGATTATTTTATTCCCAAGCATATTTATGACTCGTTCTGGGTCTCTTTGAGAAAAGACCTTTACAGATTGTAATTCTACAGGTTCTGGAACGACGCTGTCTTCTGATGGGTAATAAGTCACGCTGTTTAAACCAGCATTCAAATAAGGTGTTAATTTATCGATTTGATCGCGGTCTAAGAACGTACCTGATTCAACAATAATTTCTCCCGTTTCAGGATCAACTAAAGTTTCAGCTAAGGTTTGATTGAACAATCGAGTTGCTAAGTTTAATTTTTTATTTACTTTATAACGACCAACATTTGCTAAGTCGTAACGTTTTGGATCAAAAAAGCGAGCTGTCAACAAGCTTCTTGAGCTGTCAGCTGTTTTGGGTTCACCTGGACGAAGACGTTCATAAACATCTTTCAAGGCTTCTTCTGTACGAGAATCACTAGCATTCTTGTGCAAATCTTTTTCCATTGTTAAACGAAGACTTTCGTTGTCTCCAAAGATTTCAAAAATTTGATCATCAGATCCAAATCCTAATGCACGAACCAATACAGTCAATGGTATTTTACGTGTACGGTCAATACGAACATAAGAAAGGTCTTTTGCATCAGTTTCAAATTCAAGCCATGCTCCACGGTTTGGGATAAGTGTTGAGCCAAATCCTTCTTTACCATTTTTATCTAATTTACCATGGAAATAAACACCTGGAGAACGAACTAGTTGAGAAACGATTACTCGTTCTGCTCCGTTGATAACAAATGTACCCATTTCTGTCATTAATGGGAAATCGCCAAAGAATACTTCTTGTTCTTTAACTTCTCCACTTTCTTTGTTAATTAAACGTAACTTAACATAAATTGGAGCTGAATAGTTTGCATCATGTGAGCGAGCTTCTTCAACGGTGTATTTAGGTTCTTGTAACTGGTAATCAGTAAATTCTAATGATAAATTTCCAGCAAAGTCATCAATTGGAGAAATATCTTTAAACATTTCACGCAATCCTTCATCTAAGAACCATTGGTAAGAATTAGTTTGAATTTCAATTAAATTTGGAAGTTCTAAAACCTCGTGGATACGTGAAAAACTTCTGCGTGTACGGTGCTTACCGTAATTTATTAAATGGCCTGCCAACCTATTCACCCCTCAAACTGTTTTTAGTGCGATCATTTTAAGCAAATCGTTATATTTCATTCCTGTTACTTTTGTTAAAAATGAATAACAAGCTGAATATTTACCTATTTTTTGACAAAAAAAAACCAAAAGATTCGTGAACTTTAAAAAAAATCCATTTTCTTTTGTTTTCTTCTTTAAAAATCTACTCTGGACAATATTTCAGAGCAAATTTTCTTCTTTAAGACACACTATATGCATTAGATAATTTTACAGCATGCTCCTACTTAAGTCAAGCATTTTTCGCTTTAAAGCTTTGAATGATCCAATATCCTTTATCTTTAACGATTACTTGAGCATTGCCGAAAGTTTCTTCCATTTTCGCTTTCGCACTTGGTGCACCTTGTTTTTTTTGAATAACGATTGTTAATGTTCCACCATTTTTAAGAAGATCAAAAGCGCCCGTTAAAACACCATGTACGACTTTTTTTCCAGCACGAATAGGAGGATTGCTGACAATTGCCGCAAACTCTTTACCTTCAACCGATTCATAAATATCTGAAGTGTGGATCAACACATTTGATAATCGATTATTGGATGCATTCTGCTTAGCTAATCCCAATGCTCGTTCATTGATATCGACCATTTCTACTTTGCGTTCCGAATCTTCTTTCGCCAATGCTAATCCCATCGGACCATAGCCGCATCCAACATCTAATATATCTCCAGGGATCATTTCTGAAAAATCAAGCGTTTCAATCAATAAACGAGAACCAAAATCAACTGTTTTTTTGGAAAACACTCCTGCGTCAGTAACGAATTTAAATTCACGTCCACGTAAGGTATATGTCCAAGCAGCTGTTTCACTCACGGTATTTGGATTATTAGTAAAATAATGATCTGACATACTAGTTCCTCCTTGATTTAGTTCGTTTTTTTATAACTCACTTTTATTTTAAACAATTTCAATAAAGATAAAAAAGACACGCAGCGAACTGCGTGTCTTTTTCAAAAGCTTAGTAGAGTTAAATTATTTAACTTCTACAGATGCTCCAGCTGCTTCTAAAGCTTCTTTCAATGCTTCAGCATCTTCTTTAGAAATGTTTTCTTTGATTGCTGTTGGTGCTCCGTCAACTAATCCTTTAGCTTCTTTCAAGCCAAGGCCTGTAGCTTCACGTACAGCTTTGATAACTTTAATTTTTGCGTCTCCAGCAGAAGTTAATTCTACTGTAAATTCAGTTTGTTCAACTGCTTCTGCTGCTGCTCCAGCTGCTGCTACAGGAGCTGCTGCTGTTACACCAAATTCTTCTTCGATTGCTTTTACTAAGTCGTTTAATTCTAAAATCGTTGATTCTTTCAAGTCAGCAACGATTTGTTCAATGTTTAATGCCATTGTTGGTTTCCTCCATTATTGTTTAGTTTTTTTGTTCTAACTTACTTTTTTCTCAAAAGAAGAATGCTTGATTAAGCTACTTCTTCTTTTGATTCTGCAACTGCTTTGATAGCAAGTGCAGTATTGCGAACTGGTGCTTGAAGTACAGATAGCAACATTGACAACAAACCATCGCGGTCTGGTAGTCTTGCAAGAGAATTCATTTCTTCAGCTGAAGAAACACGTCCTTCAATTACGCCGCCTTTGATTTCTAATGCTACTGCTGTTTTAGCAAATTCAGCGATAATTTTTGCAGGTGCTACAACGTCATCATTACTAAACGCAACTGCTGTAGGTCCTTTGAAAACATCGTCCATTCCTTGTAAACCTGCTGCTTCTGCTGCACGGCTTAATACTGAATTTTTGATAACTTTCATTTGGATTCCTGCATCACGTAATTGCTTACGTAAATTAGTCACTTCTTCAACAGTTAATCCACGGTAGTCTACTACAACTACTGAAGCTGCTTCTTTAAATTTAGTTGATGCTAAATCAACTAGTTCTTGTTTTTTTGCGATTGCTGCTTGACTCATTAATTTTTCACCTCCTAATCGATTGGCTAGAATTTTTTGTCTTAAGAACAATAAAAGCTCAATAAATACAAAAAACTCTATGTCACCTTAGACATAGAGGGATAATTATATGTTTTCACATATTCATCCTCGGTAGGGAATTAAGGCATCAAGCCACCTACTGTCTTCGGTAATATTTCTTAACCTAGACGATTTTAACAATTTCGATCGTCTAGGTCAAGACTTTTACTAGTTATTTATTTAAACGTTCCTGCATCAACTTTAACACCAGGTCCAAAAGTAGTGGTTACTGTAATGTTTTTGATGTATTCGCCTTTTGCAGTTGAAGGTTTAACTCTCAATATTGTATCATTGATTGTTTTGAAGTTTTCAACTAATTTAGCATTGTCAAATGATACTTTACCGATTGGAGCATGAACATTCCCTGCTTTGTCAACACGGTAAGTTACTTTACCAGCTTTAATTTCATTGATAGCTTTAGTAACATCCATTGTAACAGTACCTGTTTTAGGGTTAGGCATTAGGCCTTTAGGTCCTAAGACACGTCCAAGACGACCAACTTCAGCCATCATATCTGGTGTTGCTACAACAACGTCGAAATCAAACCATCCGCCATTGATTTTTTGAACTAATTCAGCTTCTCCTACATAATCTGCTCCTGCAGCTTCAGCTTCTTTAGCTTTTTCACCTTTAGCAAATACTAATACTTTTTGAGTTTTCCCTGTTCCGTTTGGAAGAACAACTGCTCCACGAATTTGTTGGTCAGCTTTCTTAGGGTCAACGCCAAGTCTATAAGCAACTTCTACAGTTGCGTCAAATTTAGCATAGTCAACATCTTTAACTAATGCTACAGCTTCTTCTAAAGAATAAGCTTTTAAAACATCAACTTTTTCAGCTGCTGCTGAATATTGTTTACTTTTTTTAGCCATAATTTTTTCCTCCTTGATTGTGGTTATAACGGTTTTACCTCCCACTTATTCCTTATGCAATTAAGCATAAGGGATACTGAGAAGCGGAATACAGAATTAACCTTCTACAGTGAATCCCATGCTTCTTGCAGTACCTTCGATCATTAACATAGCAGAATCAACATCTGATGCATTTAAATCAGCCATTTTTGTTTCTGCAATTTCTCTAACTTGGTCGCGAGTTACTTTTGCAACTTTTTTAGTGTTTGGTTCACCAGAACCAGATTCAACACCAGCAGCTTTTTTAAGTAAAACAGCAGCAGGTGGAGTTTTTGTGATAAATGTAAATGAACGATCTTCATATACAGAAATAACAACGGGAGTGATTATTCCGTTTTGATCAGCAGTACGAGCGTTGAATTCTTTACAGAATCCCATAATGTTGATTTGTGCTTGCCCTAAAGCTGGACCTACCGGTGGAGCTGGAGTTGCTTTCCCTGCAGGAATTTGTAATTTAACTAACTTAACTACTTTTTTAGCCACGAAACATACCTCCTTGATTGAGTCCGTGATGTGGTTAATGGGGTTAATATTTCCCCTCCCACATTTGACACATACGTAAAACGTACCAGAAAACTATACCACTCAAAAATCTGTTTTGCAACTATTTTCTGAACTTATTTGTTTTTTTCATTTGAGAACGGTAAACAGCTGTTTCCTTTTCTATATCTGGTAGCACGTCAGATTTATCTTCAATCAAATCTGGAGCACCTTTTTTCTTTTTCTTCTTAGTACGAGAATAGATACTATAGATGATTCCCATAATAAGAGCATATATAGAAAAAATGACAATAAATCCCCACAGACCCATTACGGCATCCGCAAATTCCATATTGCCTCGATTCGTGATTGCCTGCTGGATCTCAATGGCAAAAACCAACACCGTCAGCATCGTAAAAGTAAAGATAAACGAAAGAATCGTTGCACTAAATTTCCATTTTTCGATGATCTTAAATACAACGTAAACAACTAAGAAGAGAATGATGCCAATCGTGCCGATAACCCAAAAATGCAAATCTTTATCCGTCATACTCGACCCAAATATTCGATTAAGAACGTCATGGATCTCATTTACAATAGTTGCGAGCAATAGGATAAGTTCTTTCATTACTATTCACCTGCTCATTTTATTTTATTATATTATATTATACCATAGGTTTAGTGTCTAATTGCCTCTAGTCTAGTTTCATGACTGCCTATTTCAAAACAGATTTATAACATAGAGAATCAGACTGTAAATAAAAGCACCAAGTAATAAGCCTAGCCGCATTGCTTTCGATGAAGAAAAAGCCAGACCGCTTTATTAAGCAGACCTGACCTTGCTGTTCTCTTATTCTTTTAGTTCTAAATCTTCAATAGAATCAATATCCATATAGGCCGGAACAACAAATCCCGTTCTTGTCCCTGTTAAGTTTTCACCCAGGTCAACAATCTCATCTTTATTTTTTTCATAAAAAGAAGCATGTGTTGTTGGTAACCATGGTGAAAGAGATGCATCTGCTTCCCCGTTCGCAATCGCTTCAAATAAAAATGCAGGATCAATATCTGTTAGTGTCACTTCATAACCTTGTTGCTCTAATACGCTTTTCATCACTGTACTAGAAGCTTTTTCGGTACCCCACTGTGTCGACACAATTTCAATTTCTTCTCCATCCACTTGTTCAGTACCCTCTAACCATACATCCACTTGTTCTTGATTTGCTTCTACCCAATTCGTCGATGCTTCTTCAAAAGAACTGCCTTGCGCTTCAAGCATTACAGCTTCCATGTCTGCTACTTCCCAATGAAAAGTATCAAGAATTTGATAGGCATCAGGATTTTCCTCTTCGAATCCCAATCTTGCAATAGTATGGATGCTCTCGACCTCACCCATGGTTCCTTTTGGATCTTCCAAATATTTTAAATCATATTCTGAAAACATCCAGTGCGGGGTCCATCCTGTTACAACTATAGGTTCTTCATTTTCGATTGCTTGGTCTAGCATCGTCAACATACCTCCAGTTGAACTTTCCTCAAGTTCCCAACCTGCCAAGTTTTCATACTCATCTACCGTTTGATGGGCTAAGCCAGTTACTCCCGCTCCAGGTTCAATACCTGTAATAGTGTAGTTCAGCTGCTCGCTTATACTCTCATTCGATCCATTTTCTGTCGCTTCACCATTGCCACACCCTGTTAAAATTAACGCAGCAGATACTCCAAAAGTCATTCCAACAAATCTCATGTTCATCTTTTTTCCTCCATTTATATTAAAAAGCATTCCACTTTTTTTATTCGGCTAATTTTTAGTCCTTGTTCAACTCTGATTTCCGATAACCAAATATACAGCCAGCATGCTGCCGTTTCCCAGAAATCAGTTAACCTCCAGATCAAAAAAACCGATTTCCCGCTAACTTGTTTATATTATTATGTTGAAGCCTCCTCTTTCGAGAGTATGTTATCGCTTTTTTAATAGCCGCTAACAAGCTTACCATGTATCGTTTTTAGATTCAAATTCACTAAAAAAAGAGACCAGGACAAGTGTCCTGATCTCTTTTTAGGCTGTACTTTACAGTGGATAGTGTTTTACAATTTATCTACTTGTTCAAAATCTAATTCTGTACTTGTTTCACGACCAAACATTTCAACATTAACTTTAAGTTTTGCTTTTTCCATTTCAATCTCGGTGATTTTACCCGTAAGGCCATTAAATGCCCCTTCAATGATCGTAATTGTTTCGCCAACTTCAAAGTTGATTTCTTGATGACGAGCACTTAAACCAATACGACGTAAAATGACTTCTATTTCTGAATCTAAAAGCGGTGCTGGTTTGCTTCCCGCTCCATGTGATCCAACAAATCCTGTTACACCAGGTGTGTTACGAACAACATACCAAGAATCATCAGACATGATCATTTCAACTAGAACATATCCAGGAAACGTTTTTTTCATATTGATTTTTTCTTTACCATTTTTCACTTCTTTTTCTTCTTCTTCAGGAATAACTACACGGAAAATGTAATCCCCCATACCCATACTACTTGCTCTAGATTCGATATTTTGCTTAACTTTATTTTCATAACCAGAATATGTGTGTAAGACATACCACTGTTTTGCACTTTCTATTTCTTCCACGTGTATCACTCCTATTCGTTATTTATTAACCGTTTATTTTTAATATTGGCTAGTCGACTTTTTCTACAACATACAAAAAAACCTTCATTTACTCTTAAAGAAGGTTCTGTGCATTTATTAATATAATCATTATACCATTACGTAAAGCTTCACGCTAGTGGTTTTTCTGTTCCAAACATCTTATAAAATCAAATCTAAGATCGCATCGATTCCAAAGTCAACAACCATAAAGAAAAGAACAAATAATAGACAGACTAAAAAGACAGTCAATGTATATTTTCTAAGTTCTTTACCTGTAGGCCATGTGACTGCTTTGATTTCTTGACGTACGCCGCCAAAAAAAATTTTTATTTTCTTCATTTTATCCCCTCCAAATTGGTATTGAGACTTCTAATTCTTATTTCGTTTCACGATGTAGTGTATGTTGGTTGCAATATTTACAGAATTTTTTTATTTCTAAACGTTCTGTGCGGCTTCCTTCATTTACTTTTTTAGAGTAATTTCTAGATCCACATACCGAGCAAGCTAAAGATGTTTTTTTACCACTCATTTTTTTCACCTATTCTTTCTATTCTACGGACTAATGACATCTTAATTAATTTACCATCACTTGTGAAACATGTCAATCGCTCTTTCAAAATTCACTTAAACAATATTTAGAGATACAATAGATAGGTTACAAAAAATAGACACAAGAAAGAGACATCCTGTATAATTAATTTACCACAACCAATTAGGAGTATGTCCCTTTGTCTATTATAACAGAAGAAATGCGCGTAAGAAAGAAAATGTGTGAGTTTGCCGTTAAATACGGCGTTACAAAAGCAGCCATTAGATACCAAACCAACCATCAATTTGTGTACCGTCAATTGAAAAAATACGGTGGTACGGTTGAAAGCTTGGCCTTAAGATCAAGAAAACCAAAATCTGCTCATCCAAACGAGCATACGATTGAGGAGATGGCATTGATCAAAAAGAAATACAGCCGTTTTGCCTATGAAGGACTAGTAGAAGTGTATGAAAGAAGGCTATTCAAAAAGCTTTAACGGCATGAAACGTGTGATCAGAAAAGTGATCAAGAAAAAAGAAGCGCCAAAACGAAAATGGAAAAAGAACAATCAATGACCAAAACAAATGAAAACTTATCCAGGAGAATTGGTTCAAGTAGATATAAAATATGTGCCTAATCAATGTATTGGGTTTGACAGTAAAGGCATTAGTTACTATCAAATTACTGCGATCGATACGTTTAGTTCTAAAAGAGTTTTAGTCGTAGTCGATGAAAAGAGTGCCCCTCATACGGCTCTATTCGCGGAAAAATTAGAAGAACGAATGAGATTCAAAATTGACTGTATTCAGACCGATAACAGTTCTGAATTTATGTCTGTTCAACCTAATTCAAAAGGCAAAACTATTTTCCAACTCGTCCTGGATGCTTTTTCAATTCAACACATTCACACCAAGCCCTACTCTCCTTGACAAAAGAGTATCGTCGAACGATCTCATCGCATTCACGGTGAACGCTTCTATAGTCGACAGTTCTTTCAATCAAAAGAAGATCTTATCAAAAAAACACCGTCGTTATGCTAATTGATACAATACTATCGCCAAACAAAAGTATCACTTCTTATCACCAAACCAAGTAGTGGCCCATTATTTTGAACAATCAGCTAAAAACGCTGCAGAATATAAGGTGCAAGCAGGTGAAAAGATTTGACATGGAGCCTCCGGAGTAACCTACCTCGTTAGTGCCGAATTAAGATACAGCATTCCTAATAGGATAATCTCCTTACACTTCATGTCAAATCTTGTAGCCAAAGTAAACTAGATATATTTTGATCCATTAATTGTGCAGTGCTCTGAATGTGTAACCAATGATTGTGTTTTCTAGAAATTGGTATTGCTAACCTCATTACCATTGTTGCTATTTTTACTTTACCACTAAAAGATAGTTTTACCGTGGTATGGATGAGGCTCATTATGGCTACCCTTCTAGGTGGTACATTATCTACCTTTATGTACAGTTCTGCCGGAGCTTTACTCAGTTATGCTGGCATGTTAACAGTGAAGCAACTTGGTCCAAAACGGGTCAGCATTATTGGGATCAGTGCTACAGGAGGAATTTTACACAACGTTGGCCAATTGGCTGTCGCAAGTTGGATCTCTCAGACTTGGACCGTCATGCTCTACTTACCCGTCCTATCCTTCATGGGTATTCTATCTGGCATCGCTATTGGTATTGCCGCTAATTATTTAATGACTCATGTACGAACACTAAAGGATTTCCAAAATCATACTCAGCAACTTGATAAAAAAAAGCGTCGTAATACTACTTATGTAAATTCTTGAAAAGCTACAGCTTATTTGTGCTTAATTTTATGAAACGAAAGGGGAATACATATGAAGATCCATCCTATGTGGGAAGCCTACCCTGAATTACAATCCGAATTGATACAAACCATTGAATTAATAGATTCAAAAATCCATCTACGCAATAAACCAATTGAACATGCTTTAATTGATATGATGCATACTGGTGGAAAACTGGTTCGCCCCGCTTACACTCTACTGTTCTCAACTTTCGGAGAGGATCATGACCCTAGCCGAGCACGCGCTTTAGCCGCTGCGATCGAAGTATTGCATATGGCTACTTTAATTCATGATGATGTCATCGATGATTCGCCTAAACGACGTGGTCAAAAAACGATTCAATCAAAATACGGCAAGGATGTAGCTGTCTATGCTGGTGATTATCTGTTTACTGTTTCATTTAAACTGCTAACGGATTATTCTAACTCCGTGAAGCAAACGCAGATCAACACTAAAGGGATGGAACGAATCCTAATGGGTGAAATCGATCAAATGAATTTAAGGTATCATCAAAAAATAACGGTTCGAAATTATTTGACTCAGATATCTGGAAAAACAGCACAATTATTTGCCTTAGCTTGTTATTCAGGAGCATTGGAAGGCGGACAAAATGAAAGATTCGCTAGAAATTGTTATTATATCGGAAGCCATATTGGAATGGCCTTTCAAATTATGGATGATATCCTAGATTATTCGCAAACAACAGAATCTTTTGGCAAGCCCGTTTTAGAAGATGTGAGACAAGGTATCTATTCTGCCCCTCTTATTTACGCTATGCGGGAAAATTATACTGTTTTCAAAGAATTGCTTGGAAAAAAAGAACAGATGACCAATGAAGACACAGCTAAAGTTCAACAATTAGTGATCGATTTAGGCGGTTTAGATGAAGCTCAGCGATTGGCCGGTAAGTATACCGATAAAGCCTTAAAACCCATCAATCAATTACCAGCTAGTCCAGAAAAAGAGATCATTCGTAAAGTAACAGTATCCTTACTGCAAAGAACGATTTGAGGATTTAATCGATAACAACAAAAAAACAAGAGTGTAGGTTGTAAGCCTAATTCTTGTTTTTTTGTTTTAAAATCTTACGAGAATGGTAGAATTGTCATTTTTTAAAATTTGAACGCGAAAAGAAAACGCTATCATTTTTATCTGCATTAGAATTTTTCAAGATTATAAAATAGTTAATCCTCTAAGACTTGCTTCATTTTACGTTTGCAACGGTCTAACGCATTTTTTATTTGCAGACTATCACATTTTAATTGCTTAGCGATCTCGTCTATTTCCTTGTTTTTTAAGTAGAGCGAAAATACTTGCTGTTCCAAATTTGATAATGTATGGTGATATCCTGCTAACTTTTCTTTAACTTGCAAAATATCTAACGCAGATAGCCCTTCTTTTCCATTCATTATGTAGTGAGGACTCATTCCCTTTTCTAACATGCCGTCTAATGATTCGACGATTTTTTCGATCCGTCTTTTCTTAGCCATATCTTTTCGGATCAAACTAAAAATATGGTGTTTGAAATTCAACTTGTAGAAATTTCCAAACGTGTGCCCCTTGGCTTTGTCGTAAGTCTGAATCGTCTTGTGAAAGACCATTCGTGCTTCTTGCCATAAATCTTCCTTCTCATAGCTTTTAAGGTAGTACTCTTTCGTTAAATTGGTCACTAGCGGATGGTAACGGCTAAATAAAATTTGGAACGGATATCCATCTCCATCCCTAATCATGCGGATCAATTCTTCATCGCTCATAAGAGAGATTGTCTCTTCTTCATCTGCCAAACCTGTTGCCTCCTTCAATGGCTAAACTGTTAAGTTTACATATGATAACGTTAGTTTTTTAGGTTGTCTACCATTCTCGAAAACTCTCAAAAAGCACTAACTTTATTTAATACTTTGTCAACTCATCTCTCAATTTTTCTAACTTATCCATTTGGCGATGCGACCAAGGTGAATTTCTACGATTACTCTGTAAGCGATACTGTTGGGTGTCTGCTTCAATAGCTTTTTTAATGCGTTTGACGTCACTAAAGAGTTCATTAGCTGATTTTCGCAAAGCCCCTTTTTGAAAAACGATCCATTGTTCTGCAAGATCACTTGTTGCGACGGTCACTTGTGTAACTATCGTATTTTCTATTCCAACAACGCGTTCTATATAACTATCCGCAGTTTCTCCTTCTTTCGTGAAAATAACGGTCAATTGATACTTTTGATAAGATTGTTGCAGTCCAGGAACAAATTGGGCGTCAAATACCACATGAATTTTTATGCCTGTATATTTTTGGTAATTCGATAATTCATGCAATAATGAATCTCGTGCATCTTCCATCTTATCTTGATTCTTTAATTTTACTAAGTGTGGCCATGCCCCAATAATATTATATCCATCAACAATCAGCAACTCTTTTCTCATGCTATTTGACCCCCTCTCCGCCTAACTATTTTTAGTTAAATTTTATTTCTTCCACGGTAAACTTCATACATCAATAGACTTGCTGCCACACTAGCGTTCAAGCTTTGAACATGTCCAGTCATTGGTATCGTGACCATGCCATCCATCTGTTCTTTTACTAAACGAGAAATCCCTTTGCCTTCATTGCCCATCACTAGACCAATAGGTAAAGTCGTCTCCCATTGACGGTAATCTTGACCTTCCATGTCTGTTCCATATAACCATAATCCACGTTCTTTTAATTCTTTGATTGTTTGGACTAGATTCGTTACTCGCGCAACCGCTACATGCTCTATTGCTCCTGTTGAAGCTTTAGCAACCGTAGCCGTTAAACCTACAGCTCGTCTTTTTGGAATAATAATGCCATGTGCGCCAATAGCATCTGCTGTTCTCATGATTGAGCCTAGGTTATGCGGATCTTCAACTCCATCTAAAAGAATAAAAAATGGATCTTCATTTTTTTGTGCTGCTATCGCGAATAGATCATCAATTGTTGCATATTGAAAAGCAGAAGCTGCAACAACTACTCCTTGATGATTCATTCCATCGACTAATTGATCTAATTTAGCTTTAGGGACAAGCGAAATTTGAATGCTGCGTTTTTTTGCTAAATTTTGAATTTCTTCCATTTTAGATCCGCTTAAACCTTCTTGTAAAAAGATTTTATTGATGTCCCGCTCTGATTTTAATACTTCAATAGCTGGTAAACGACCTGCTACTAAATCACGATCGGTTTCTTTTTCTTCAGCTGAATCTTCAATTGGCTTAACGAATTTTTTATCTGGCTTTCTTGAAAAATTCCCCTTTTTTGGTTGGCTGTTGCGTTTCCCGAAATTCTTATTATCTCTTGTCATCTTTTGTATCCTCCACTTTTTTAATACACCAATGGATCAATTCTTCCATTCGTTCAGTTTTTTTTGCTAAATGTAAGTAGCCCATCAACGATTCAAATCCAGTGGCTACACGATAGGTTGTAACATCTGCATTTTTTGCTGATGTGTAACTTTTAGAATTTCTGCCTCGTTTGTACATAGTAACTTCTTCTTCTGTCAAAAGTCCTTCTACTGCTAGCATCTCATGCATCAAAAAGCTTTGTGCTTTAGCAGAAACAAAATGTGTAGCCGTTTTGTGTAATTGACTTGGTTTTGTATAGCCCAGTCCTACTAAATAATCACGAATATAGATCTCATATATAGCATCTCCGACGTAAGCTAATGCTAACCCGTTTAATAGTGCCCAATTTTTTTCTATCATGTTGTTATTGCCCTCTTCTCCATCTAGTTCCTTGTGGGGTATCATCTAAAATGATACCTTCTTCTTTTAACTGATCTCTAATTTCATCACTACGTTGAAAATCTTTTGCCGCACGTGCTGCGTTTCTTTCTTCGATCAATTGCTCAACGGTCTCATCCAGCAAAGCTGTTTCCTCAAAAACGATACCAAAAATCCGAATCAATTCTTGGAACTGATCCAACATTGCTTCAAGAACACTTTTAGAAACAATCGACCGCTCACTGTAGATGTTCATTGCTTTAGCCATTTCATAAATTACGGTGATACCGTTGGCCGAGTTGAAGTCATCATCCATCTCTTTAATAAAGTTCTCTTTAAACTGGTTAAACTGATCAAACTGTTCTTGGTCATCTTCTCCTGTTGCTACTGCATCTTTTAAGCGATAGGTCACGTTATCAAAAGCCATTTTTAATTTAGTTAAGTTAGCCCTAGCTTCCTCGATAGTCGTTTCACTATAGCTAATGGGTCTGCGGTATTGAGTTGTTGCCATAAAGAAACGTAAAATTTGAGGATCGACTTTTTTAATAATATCATGAACCAAAACAAAGTTCCCTAACGATTTACTCATCTTCTCATTATCCATTGTGACAAAACCATTATGCATCCAGTAGTGTGCAAATGGATGACCCGTTTTTGCTTCACTTTGGGCAATTTCATTTTCATGGTGCGGAAAGGTCAAATCTTGTCCACCTGCATGAATATCGATCGTGTCGCCCAAGTACTTTGTAGCCATTACGGAACATTCAATATGCCAACCTGGACGTCCTGCACCCCATGGAGACTCCCAGCTGATTTCATCTGCTTTAGCTGATTTCCATAAAGCAAAGTCTAAAGGGTCTTCTTTTTTATTATTTTCTTGGGCATTTAAACGATTACTCGCTCCAACTTCTAATTCATCAATTGAGATATCACTTAATTTACCATAATTCTCAAATTTTCTCGTACGGTAATAAACATCACCATCTACCTCATAAGCATACTCTTTTTTTATCAATACCGCTATAAAATCAATGATTTCAGGTATGTTTTCCATTACCCGTGGATGATGACAGGCTTCTTCTACACCTAATGCATGTGTATCTGCATGATAAGCTTCGATAAATTTATCTGCGACTTCAGGAGCTGTCAAATTCAATTCTTTTGCTGCACGGATAATTTTATCATCTACATCTGTAAAATTCGAGACATAGTTCACGTCATATCCTCGGTACTCCAAATACCGTCTAACCGTATCAAAAGCTACTGTACTACGTGCGTTTCCGATATGAATGTAATTATAGACTGTAGGTCCGCAAACATACATCCTAACCTTGCCTTCTTCAATTGGGATAAACGCTTCTTTTTTTCTAGTTAATGTATTATAGATTTTCAGCATAGCTGCTCTCCTTTTCTATTTAAAGATGGATTTATCCTAAACTTTTTCATTATTTATTCTAACTACTTTAGCAGGGATCCCCACTGCTGTTGAATGAGACGGTATAGATTCTAAAACAACCGCAGATGCTCCTATTTTAGTATGATTCCCTATTGTTATAGGTCCAAGAACTTGTACATGTGCGGACAGTAAAACATCATTTCCAATCGTTGGATGCCGTTTCCCTTTATCTTTACCTGTTCCACCTAATGTAACACCATGAAAAATAACGACATCATCTCCGATACTAGCTGTTTCTCCGATCACAATTCCCATACCGTGATCGATAAATAACCGCTGGCCAATCGTTGCTCCAGGATGGATCTCGATCCCTGTTAAAAATCGAGAAAAATTAGCAATCATACGGCCACTTAAAAATCGATTCCGTTGGTACAAACCATGCGCTAATCGATGAAAAATGATAGCATAAAAACCAGGATATGTTAGTAAGATTTCAGGTGTGCTTTTCACAGAAGGATCGTTTTTTTTAATTGTCTGAATGTCTTCTCTCAATCTCCTCACGGATTATTTCACCTCATTGGATTTTTCTACTGTGTGATTTTTTTGCAAAAAAAAGCAACATCTCTTATATTAAAAGACGCTGCTGCGCGGTTCCACTTTTCTTTATCGCTTGATTTCCAATGGTTCAAATCAGCGACCTTTGACACTATAACGGGTGTTGACCGATAGAAGTCTACTTATATTCAACTCCTTAACTCCGAGATGCACTTCACCCAATCGCTATCATCTGCTTCCACCAATACAGACTCTCTTTAGATTTTAACTGGGCTACTCTTTCTCTTCATCGTCTTTAATTTTATTTAATTTAGTTTTTCAAATTCTGCCAAAATTTTATAATTTTGCTAATGCTGCTTGCAAATGAGCTTGAGCTTTTTCACGACCAAGCAATTCAATTGTTGGCCCAATTTCTGGTCCATGAGATTGTCCAGTCACAGCCACACGAATTGCCATAAACAGATTTTTCCCTTTAATGCCCGTTTCTTTTTGAACCGTTTTAATGGCTTTTTTAATTTCAGCAGCATCGAAAGGTTCAATTTTTTCTAATTGTTTAGAGAAAGCCGTTAGAACTTCTGGTGCTGTTTCGCCTTCTAGAACTTCTTTTGCTACACTATCGATTACTGGTTCTTCGCTGAAAAATAAGCTTGCCAATTCAACGATCTGTGCACCGTAACTCATTTGGTCATGGTATAAACTGATAACTTTTTGGACCCATTCTTTTTTCTCTGAAGACGCATTTTCTTCAACATATCCAGCTTTGACCAAATGTGGATATGCCAAAGCTGTTATAGTTTCTAAATCAGCTTGTTTCATGTATTGATTATTGATCCATTCCAATTTTTTTGCATCAAATGCAGCTGGAGATTTACTTAAACGTTCTGCGTCGAACATTTCAATAAATGTATCATGGTCAAAAATTTCTTCTTCTCCAACTGGAGACCATCCCAACAAGGAAATAAAGTTAAACATAGCTTCAGGCAAGTAGCCCAATTCACGGTATTGCTCGATAAACTGAAGAATATTGCCGTCACGTTTACTTAATTTTTTACCTGTTTCACTATTGATGATCAACGTCATATGGCCAAATTTAGGAGCTTCCCATTCAAATGCTTCATAAATCATTAATTGTTTTGGTGTATTCGCAATATGATCGTCTCCGCGTAAAACATGCGTGATTTCCATAAAATGATCATCTACAACAACTGCAAAGTTATATGTTGGCATACCATCACGCTTGACAATGACAAAATCTCCGCCAACACTTTCTGCTTCAAATGAAATATGGCCTTTTACGAGATCTTCAAAAGTATACGTATTTTCTTTGATGACACGGTAACGAATAACTGGTACAATTCCTGTTGCTTCTTTTTCCATTTTTTCTTTAGCCGTTAAGTGAGAGCATTTCCCACTGTAATGAGGCATTTCTCCTCTAGCTCTTTGTGCTTCACGTTCTTCTTCTACCTCTTCTTCTGAACAGTAGCATTTGTATGCACGATTGCTTAATAATAATTGTTCTACTAATGGATCATAAATATCTCTACGTTCAGATTGACGGTAAGGTCCAAATTCCCCTGGATTATCCGGACTTTCATCCCAATTCATACCTAACCATTTCAAATTTTCTAATTGGCTTTCTTCGCCGCCGTCAATGCTTCGTTTTTGATCAGTGTCTTCAATACGAATGATGAAGTCTCCACCATTGTGTCGTGCATACAAATAATTAAATAATGCTGTACGCGCATTCCCAATATGTAAATATCCTGTTGGGCTTGGCGCATAACGTACACGAATTTTTTTTGTCATAATTATTTCCTCTTTTCTTTTTTATAATATTTTTTAAATTTATTTAAATCCAAGTTGATCAAATAGGTAAAGGCGTTTTCTCTGTTTTTTCTAACAAACAAATAGCCATTGCTGCAATGCCTTCTTTTCGTCCAATAAAACCCATTGTTTCAGATGTTGTCGCTTTTACGTTAACACGTTCGATACTCATTTGACAATCATAAGCTATATTTTTTTGCATTTTTTCTAAATAAGGAGCCATTTTAGGTTTTTCAGCTACAATAGTAGCATCGATATTTCCAATCGTGTAACCTTCTCTTTTCAACATATTCCATACCTTAGTCAGCAATTCTCTTGAATCGGCGTCTTTAAATCGATTATCTTTATCTGAAAAATGGTGTCCTATATCGCCTTTACCAGCGGCTCCTAGAAGGGCATCAATAATAGCATGAAGCAGTACATCAGCATCCGAATGACCCAACAACCCCAATTCAAAAGGGATCTCAACTCCACCAATCACTAAGCGTCTCTCTTCAACGAGTTGATGGACATCATACCCTTGTCCTATCCGCAACATACTCTTGACCTCCTTCTACTTTTTTTGCTGTTCTCTGTGGAGCAAAATGGCTTTTCCAGTTACCATGTCTTCGGGAGTCGTGATTTTTATATTATCATAAGAACCTTCTACTACAAGTATCTCTTTAGCTATTCGTTCAACCAAAGAAGCATCATCTGTTCCTAAAAAATGATCTTTTCTAGCTTTTTCATGTGCTTGAAGAACTATCGAACTTTCAAAAGCCTGTGGAGTTTGGATCTGCCATAATTCACTTCTTGGTAATGTAACCTTAACGGTATGATCAGGATAAACAGCTTTGATCGTATCCTTCGCTGGAACACCTAAAATAGCTGCTCCATTTTTTTGAACTTCTTCAAACAATTGTTGAATTGCTGCTTGTTCAATAAAAGGCCTTGCACCATCATGGATCATAACGATACCCGAATTTTTATTTTTCAGTTTCAATAATCCACTATAAACGCTATGCTGACGTTCCGTTCCACCTATTGCAATAGTGATCATCTTTTCGCTTAACATTTTTTCTTGACGCAATAACTCATTGATCAATTCGACTTCATCTTCTTTTACGACTAAAATAATATGACTGCAATTCTTGTCTTTTAAAAACACACTTAATGGATATTCGATCACAGGCTTATTCAGTAGTGGCAATAAAATTTTATTTTTAGAAGATCTCATGCGTCTTCCGTGACCTGCTGCCAATAATACTAGCTCATAGTCTTTGTTCATCGCACTCACTCCTACTCTTTATCTTTAATACCCTTTTGTGAGTGGACCGGTTTGGCAAATATCATTCGTCCAGCTGCTGTTTGAAGCGCGCTCGTTACCACAACTTCAATTGTTTTATTCATAAAGTGCTGTCCTTCTTCAACAACGATCATTGTTCCGTCATCCAAGTAAGCTACACCTTGACTGCGTTCTGTTCCGGCTTTCACGACCATAACAGTCATGTTTTCTCCAGGAATCACGACCGGTTTCACTGCGTTAGCTAATTCGTTGATATTCAATACCGGTACATTTTGGAATTCACTTACTTTATTTAAATTATAATCATTTGTTACTACAACACCATCTAATAATTTTGCTAATTTAATTAATTTGCTGTCAACTTCTGTAATATCTTCAAAATCGCCATCATACATTTCAACCTTCATATCATCTTCTTTTTGCAAAGCATTTAGTATATCTAATCCTCTGCGACCACGAACGCGTTTTAAACTATCAGAAGAATCAGCAATATATTGTAATTCTTGTAGAACAAAATTAGGGATCAAGATCGTTCCTTCAAGGAAACCCGTTTTAGCAATATCATAAATTCTTCCATCAATAATGACGCTCGTATCTAGTATTTTATATTCACGAAACGTGTCATCTGCTCTGCGCTCTAAAACTTTTCCATCTTCATCTTCGATAGTTCTTTTTGTTTTTTGCTGGAATAACTTGCGCCATTCATCTCGTCGAGTCGTTCCAACACGAAAGCCTAAATAAGCAAAACCAATCACCAGGATGAAAGGTATCACATCACTAATAACAGGAATGCCCATACCAATCAACACAACGCTAATTAGCCACGCTAGAACTAACCCTATGATGGTTCCTAAACTCCCAAATAATAAATAGGTTACACTTTGTTGATTTAAAAAGGCTTCAATTTTTTTAAATATTTGTTCAATGTGAGCCACAGCTAAAAAAGAAATAAATAAAAATATAATTGCACCAATCAGAATATTTGTGACCACATTATTAACATAAAGATTCTCGACACCGGCCATATTCCAGGCGATCGGCATTACACTTGCGCCAATGCTTCCACCGATAAGTATAAATATACCGGTAATAATTTTTTTAACCAAAAGTATTCCTCCTTCATAAATGGTTTTCTTGTCTTAATAACTCAAAAAGAATCCCATTTTATTTTTCCACTTGTACTTAAGCAAAAGCTTTCTTTATAGCTTCAGCTATTGTCACAACAGCTATAATTTCTACATTTGCAGGGAATTCCCAACCACCGATATTATTTTTCGGAATCATGATCCGTTTAAAGCCTAGTTTAGCAGCCTCATTTACCCGTTGATCAATTCGGCTAACTCTCCTGATTTCTCCAGTCAATCCGATTTCGCCAATAAAACAATCCGTCTCTTTTGTTTCTTTGTCTTGATAACTGGATGCGATACTGATTGCAATAGCTAAATCGATTGCTGGTTCATCTAATTTAACGCCACCTGCTGATTTTAAATAGGCATCTTGATTTTGCAACAACAACCCTGATCTTTTTTCTAAAACAGCCATGATCAAAGCAACACGGTTATGGTCTAACCCACTTGCTGTCCGTCTGGCATTCCCAAAAGCAGTGGGAGTGATCAAAGATTGGATTTCGGCTAAAATAGGCCGTGAACCTTCCATTGAAGCCACTACAGCAGAACCTGTAGCACCTGATAACCGTTCTTCTAGAAACATTTCTGACGGATTCAACACTTCAACTAATCCGCCTTCACGCATTTCAAAGATCCCGATTTCATTAGTTGAACCAAAGCGATTTTTAACAGCTCTTAAAATACGAAAAGTGTGGTGTCTTTCTCCTTCAAAATACAACACCGTATCGACCATATGCTCCAACATCCTTGGTCCGGCAATAGATCCTTCTTTTGTAACATGCCCTACAATAAAGATAGCAATATTATTCGTTTTGGCAATTTTTAATAAGTCAGCTGTACTTTCTCTGACTTGAGAAACACTTCCTATTGCTCCAGCAATATCTGGTTGATTCATCGTTTGAATCGAATCAATGATGACATAGTCAGGTTTTAGATCTTCAATCGTTTGTCTTATCGCACCCATATCTGTTTCAGGATAAATATAAAAATCTGCGCCTTTTACACCCAAACGGTTTGCGCGCATTTTAATTTGGCTTGAACTTTCTTCGCCACTTACATACAAAACTTTTCCACCAGCTAAATTTAGCTGAGCTGAGACTTGCAGCAAAAGAGTCGATTTTCCAATACCAGGATCTCCCCCTATTAAGACAAGCGAACCTGGAACTACTCCACCGCCTAAAACACGATTCAATTCACTTAATTTCGTTTGGACTCTAGGTACTTTTGATACTGTGATATCTTGAATAGCTTCAGCCTTAGCCGTTTTACCAGTCATGCTTACGCGACTTCTGCGGTCATTCTTATCCGCTACGATTTCTTCTTCCATCTGATTCCAACTGCTACAGTTTGGACAGCGTCCCATCCATTTTGGTGATTCATAACCACATGATTGGCAGACAAATTTAACTGCTTTCTTTTTTGCCACCTATTCAGCCTCACCTTCTGAGTTTCTATAATGTTTTAATTTCATTTTAACATAAACGCGATTAGAATAGGGATTGAAACCATTAAAAGACCGGTTAATTCAAGCTTCTTTCAACAGAAATTCATATTCTCTTTTTTTTAGGTCGAAAAATAATTAAAGGCATAAAAAAATCGTTACTCGTCTAAAAAATTTATCTCCCTGAAGATCCAAAACCGCCTGAACGAACTTTACCTATTGCTCTATCGACATCTGCCTTCAAGAAAGGCATAAAGATACCTTGGCCGATTCGATCTCCTTTTTTGACTACATGATCGGTCAAACCATAATGAATGAATTGAAAGTAAATATGTCCCTCATTATTTTCATTATTATAATAATCTGCATCGATAATACCTACACCGTTAGGCAAAATCAATTGATGTTTGATTGGATTGCTTGAACGATTTGCTAATTGCAAATATTCATCTTCACCCATATAAGCCTTAATGCCGGTTGGGATAAGTGTCGATTTTAAATATTTTTTATTATCTTCTGAAAAAACTGAATCTGTTTCTTTTGGTTTCATTTCCCGGGTAATGTTTTTAAACAAGGCTTTCCAAATAGATGGTACTATTATTTCTTCTGCTGCTTCAAAATCATAGCCTGCTGCATGATTTGTTGCTCTGGCAGGTAATTCTATCCCTTTTGACTTATAAGCTGATATCACTTCAAATCCACGTTTCTTTTCCATAATTTTTTATATCCTCATTTCATATCTATTGATTGACTGTTTAATTATAACAAAAATTACCCCAACTAGCGATTCCCCCTAAAAATTCCTATTCTTTTCTACTATTCCTTTGATGTGCAACTTGCACAACTATCCGCTGATTGTTTTGTGCAGATTCCCCTTTTATTGAAATAGCGTTTACATTATGATTAGGTTATAAGAAATAGTGTTGATAGAAGAAAGGAATAGTGAAGAGAATGGTAGAGATCGCTTTAAAAAACATCCAAAAAAAATATGAGAATAATGAAGAGTATTCTGTAACAAATTTTGATTTAAACATAAAAGATCGAGAGTTCATAGTATTCGTTGGTCCTTCTGGTTGTGGAAAATCAACTACATTACGTATGGTTGCTGGACTTGAAGATATTACAGAAGGCGAATTATACATTGGAGATAAATTAGTTAATGATGTTGCTCCTAAGGATCGCGATATTGCAATGGTTTTCCAAAACTATGCTTTGTACCCACATATGACTGTATACGATAATATGGCTTTTGGTTTAAAATTACGAAAATATAAAAAAGATGAAATCAAAAAACGTGTTGAAGAAGCGGCTGAAATTTTAGGTTTAACAGAATTTCTACAACGTAAACCAGCTGCACTATCCGGTGGACAACGTCAACGTGTTGCATTAGGCCGTGCCATTGTTCGTGATGCTAAAGTTTTCTTAATGGATGAGCCCTTATCAAACTTAGATGCTAAATTACGTGTTGCTATGCGTGCTGAGATTGCTAAGTTACACCGTCGATTGAAGACAACGACAATTTATGTAACCCATGACCAAACAGAAGCAATGACGATGGCAGATCGTATCGTTATCATGAAAGATGGATTTGTTCAACAAATCGGTACTCCTAAAGATGTTTATAATACACCGGTTAATGTTTTTGTTGCAGGCTTTATCGGATCTCCAGCAATGAATTTCTTCGATATAACTTTAAATAACAACATTATATCAAATGGTAAAGGGTTATCGATTACACTTGATGAAAGAAATGCGAAAAGACTTGCTGCTAAAGGATATGATGGAAAGAAACTTATCTTTGGTATGCGTCCTGAAGATATCCATAGTGAGCAAATCGTTTTAGATGCTAACCCGAATAGCATTGTCCATGCTGAAGTAGTTGTATCAGAATTACTTGGAGCTGAGACAATGTTGTATACAAAGGTCGATGACACAGAATTCATTTCAAAAGTTGATGCAAGAGATTTCCATAGCCCTGGAGAATTCATTGACTTATCCTTTGAGTTAAATAAAGCTCATTTCTTTGATATCGATACTCAAGAAGTGATCAATTGATTCAACCATAATCAACTATGGTAAATAAGTAGAAAATACATCCTAAAAGTTAGCTTTTTATAACTTTAAGGGTGTATTTTTAATTTTGGTTATATGACAAATAGTGTGGATACTTCAAAAAGAAGTTTCTTATGGAATAGAAAAATTTAGTTTTGAAGAGCCATAAGACCGTCTGAATCATTTGCATGACTTGAAACCTTCCCTATTCCTCCAAATAAATTTTGGGTAAGTAATTAGGATGAGAATCAAACAACAAGAACGATCTAATGAGATATGGAGTCAAATCTAACGGTTCTCTATTTTAAGTTACTCGAACTAACGCTCGTTTCACAGACTCAAATGATAGTCTACTTTGAATAGAGACTTCCTTTTCCTTTTCACTGTCAAATCGGTTTATTTCTGAAGCAGAAGCAGCAGCGGTCATTTTTCTCTTAACATGATAGTTTCGTTAACTAATAATGTTACTTGGGTTTAGTCTAGAAATAGTTTAATACCTGTGTTGGGATATTCTTTTTAATTCATTGAGTTGCCATTCTCGCTCACGAGTTACAGCGTTGATATTATTTGAGTTAAGCAACCCTATTGTTTTGACCGCGTAGTCTGATGCTACCATTGCGTGTTCTCTCATATGTCCACTTCCTACTGCCTGTCCTGCAACTCTTAATGCTGTTTTTTGAATTTCATCATCACATTCTCGTGCAAGTTTGTGGATTTTAAATCCTGCCTGTCTAACATCGTGCATTCCTGCTTTGTCCAATTGCCATAATTCATTTATCTGAAATCCATCAGCGACATCAGCAATTAAATTATAATCGATGCCGACAATATCCAATATGTGTTTAGCAATCGATAACGACCACTTGGCCAAATTCACTTGACTCATTTTTTCATATAATTCATCTATTTCTACTCTCAATTGATTGTTATCTACAATTTTTATTTTAGGTTTTGTTGGCATAAAGCACCTCCGTCCCAATCACAATATCGTCCATAATTTGCAGTTCTTGTCTTATGTTGTTCTGATCTTGCATTGGTTAACTTTGTAGCGTTACTTATAACAAGATGTCTTGCTTTAGTAATATCCCCTTTCACGGGAATTTCACAGTGTTCCAAATCCACCTACATCTATCATAATCGAAACTTGTCCAATATCTCAATAGTTCTTATTTACATTAAGAATTCTCTTAAAGTACCCTTTTATTTATTTCACACTTTAAAATTGTTTCACGTGACACAATTCCTTAATAGAACCCATCCAGGCTCTACACAAGCAAACCCGTTCATTCCAGAAGAACTTTCTTTTAGAACACGAACACTATTTATTGAACGTTCTTATTTAGATCTAATTTAACTCATACATACCATTTGACAAAAAATTCTGATTTTTTAATGGACAAGTCAAAAAAAAGACACCATCCGAAGATGATGTCTTTTAAGTTTGCGTGGCAACGTCCTACTCTCACAAAGGGAAACCCTTCACTACCATCGGCGCTAAGAAGCTTAACTTCTGTGTTCGGCATGGGAACAGGTGTGACCTTCTTGCCATCATCACCACACAATTTCAATCAAGAGAACATTATTCTCTCAAAACTGGATAAGTTAAAAATCGTTTTCGTTCATTGACCGTCTATCACCGTTTAAATCTTTGGTTAAGTCCTCGACCGATTAGTATTGGTCCGCTCCATATATCGCTATACTTCCACTTCCAACCTATCAACCTGATCATCTCTCAGGGGTCTTACTCACTTACGTGATGGGAAATCTCATCTTGAGGGGGGCTTCACGCTTAGATGCTTTCAGCGTTTATCCCGTCCACACATAGCTACCCAGCAATGCCCTTGGCAGAACAACTGGTACACCAGAGGTGTGTCCATCCCGGTCCTCTCGTACTAAGGACAGCTCCTCTCAAATTTCCTACGCCCGCGACGGATAGGGACCGAACTGTCTCACGACGTTCTGAACCCAGCTCGCGTACCGCTTTAATGGGCGAACAGCCCAACCCTTGGGACCGACTACAGCCCCAGGATGCGATGAGCCGACATCGAGGTGCCAAACCTCCCCGTCGATGTGGACTCTTGGGGGAGATAAGCCTGTTATCCCCAGGGTAGCTTTTATCCGTTGAGCGATGGCCCTTCCATACGGAACCACCGGATCACTAAGCCCGACTTTCGTCCCTGCTCGACTTGTAGGTCTCGCAGTCAAGCTCCCTTATGCCTTTACACTCTGCGAATGATTTCCAACCATTCTGAGGGAACCTTTGGGCGCCTCCGTTACACTTTAGGAGGCGACCGCCCCAGTCAAACTGCCCGTCAGACACTGTCTCCCAGCCCGATAAGGGCTGTGGGTTAGAGTGGTCATACAGCAAGGGTAGTATCCCACCAACGCCTCCACCAAGACTGGCGTCCTGGCTTCATTGGCTCCTACCTATCCTGTACAAGCTGTACAAACACTCAATATCAAACTGCAGTAAAGCTCCATGGGGTCTTTCCGTCCTGTCGCGGGTAACCTGCATCTTCACAGGTACTATAATTTCACCGAGTCTCTCGTTGAGACAGTGCCCAGATCGTTACGCCTTTCGTGCGGGTCGGAACTTACCCGACAAGGAATTTCGCTACCTTAGGACCGTTATAGTTACGGCCGCCGTTTACTGGGGCTTCAATTCTGAGCTTCGCCCTAAAGCTAACCCATCCTCTTAACCTTCCAGCACCGGGCAGGCGTCAGCCCCTATACGTCATCTTACGATTTTGCAGAGACCTGTGTTTTTGATAAACAGTCGCCTGGGCCTATTCACTGCGGCTGACCAATTGGTCAGCACCCCTTCTCCCGAAGTTACGGGGTCATTTTGCCGAGTTCCTTAACGAGAGTTCTCTCGCACACCTTAGGATTCTCTCCTCGACTACCTGTGTCGGTTTGCGGTACGGGCAGTTTGTTTCTAACTAGAAGCTTTTCTTGACAGTGTGACATCGGGAACTTCGGTACTTAATTTCCCTCCCCATCACAACTTGTTCTTAAAGAAGCAAGCATTTGACTCACTTCAAAACTTGTTGCTTGGACGTGCATATCCAACAGCACGTATTCCTTAGCCTACTGTGTCCCTCCATTGTTCAAACAAAACAAACTGGTACAGGAATCTCAACCTGTTGTCCATCGTCTACGCCATTCGGCCTCGACTTAGGTCCCGACTAACCCTGGGAGGACGAGCCTTCCCCAGGAAACCTTAGTCATTCGGTGGACGGGATTCTCACCCGTCTTTCGCTACTCATACCGGCATTCTCACTTCTAAGCGCTCCACTAGTCCTCACGATCTAGCTTCAACGCCCTTAGAACGCTCTCCTACCATAGAACCAATGGTTCTATCCACAGCTTCGGTGTTATGTTTAGCCCCGGTAAATTTTCGGCGCAGGGTCACTCGACTAGTGAGCTATTACGCACTCTTTAAATGATGGCTGCTTCTGAGCCAACATCCTAGTTGTCTAAGCAACTCCACATCCTTTTCCACTTAACATAAACTTTGGGACCTTAGCTGGTGGTCTGGGCTGTTTCCCTTTCGACTACGGATCTTATCACTCGCAGTCTGACTCCCGGATATAAATCAATGGCATTCGGAGTTTATCTGAATTCGGTAACCCTAGAAGGGCCCCTAGTCCAAACAGTTGCTCTACCTCCATGATTCTAATTCCGAGGCTAGCCCTAAAGCTATTTCGGAGAGAACCAGCTATCTCCAAGTTCGATTGGAATTTCTCCGCTACCCACACCTCATCCCCGCATTTTTCAACATACGTGGGTTCGGTCCTCCAGTGCGTATTACCGCACCTTCAACCTGGACATGGGTAGATCACTTGGTTTCGGGTCTACGACCACATACTCATTCGCCCTATTCAGACTCGCTTTCGCTACGGCTCCGTCTCATCAACTTAACCTCGCATGTGATCGTAACTCGCCGGTTCATTCTACAAAAGGCACGCTATCACCCATTAACGGGCTTTAACTATTTGTAGGCACACGGTTTCAGGGGCTATTTCACTCCTCTTCCGAGGTTCTTTTCACCTTTCCCTCACGGTACTGGTTCACTATCGGTCACTAGGGAGTATTTAGCCTTGGGAGATGGTCCTCCCGGATTCCGACGGAATTTCTCGTGTTCCGCCGTACTCAGGATACTGATCAGAGTGAAATTGGTTTCGGTTACAGGGCTTTTACCTTCTTCGGCAGACCTTTCCAGGTCGCTTCTCCTACCAACTTCATTTATGACTCTATATGTTCAGTCCTACAACCCCAGAAAGCAAGCTTTCTGGTTTGGGCTATTCCCGTTTCGCTCGCCGCTACTCAGGGAATCGATTTTTCTTTCTCTTCCTGCAGGTACTTAGATGTTTCAGTTCTCTGCGTCTACCTCTACTGACCTATGTATTCAGTCAGCAGTAACATCCTATCAAAGATGCTGGGTTCCCCCATTCGGAAATCTTTGGATCAAAGCTCACTTACAGCTCCCCAAAGCATATCGGCGTTAGTCCCGTCCTTCATCGGCTCCTAGTGCCAAGGCATTCACCGTGCGCCCTTATTAACTTAACCTATGGTTAATCGTTAATGTTTAATACTCATCTTTCGATGAGAACCTTAAAAAACTTATTATTTAAAAATTTCGGTGTGTTTCTGGTTTCTTACTTAAATTACGATTTTTAACTTTATCCAGTTTTCAAAGAACAAGGTGTTTCGATTAAAAAGATTGAGAAGATTAGACCTCTCAAAACTAAACAAAGATAAGATGAATGTGTGGGTTTCCGTTATATTCCTTAGAAAGGAGGTGATCCAGCCGCACCTTCCGATACGGCTACCTTGTTACGACTTCACCCCAATTATCTGTCCCACCTTAGGCGGCTGGCTCCCAAAAGGGTTACCTCACCGACTTCGGGTGTTACAAACTCTCGTGGTGTGACGGGCGGTGTGTACAAGACCCGGGAACGTATTCACCGCGGCGTGCTGATCCGCGATTACTAGCGATTCCGGCTTCATGCAGGCGAGTTGCAGCCTACAATCCGAACTGAGAATGGCTTTAAGAGATTAGCTTAGCCTCGCGACTTTGCGACTCGTTGTACCATCCATTGTAGCACGTGTGTAGCCCAGGTCATAAGGGGCATGATGATTTGACGTCATCCCCACCTTCCTCCGGTTTATCACCGGCAGTCTCACTAGAGTGCCCAACTGAATGCTGGCAACTAATAATAGGGGTTGCGCTCGTTGCGGGACTTAACCCAACATCTCACGACACGAGCTGACGACAACCATGCACCACCTGTCACTTTGTCCCCGAAGGGAAAGCCCTATCTCTAGGGTTGTCAAAGGATGTCAAGACCTGGTAAGGTTCTTCGCGTTGCTTCGAATTAAACCACATGCTCCACCGCTTGTGCGGGTCCCCGTCAATTCCTTTGAGTTTCAACCTTGCGGTCGTACTCCCCAGGCGGAGTGCTTAATGCGTTAGCTGCAGCACTGAAGGGCGGAAACCCTCCAACACTTAGCACTCATCGTTTACGGCGTGGACTACCAGGGTATCTAATCCTGTTTGCTCCCCACGCTTTCGAGCCTCAGCGTCAGTTACAGACCAGAGAGTCGCCTTCGCCACTGGTGTTCCTCCACATATCTACGCATTTCACCGCTACACGTGGAATTCCACTCTCCTCTTCTGCACTCAAGTTCCCCAGTTTCCAATGACCTTCCCCGGTTGAGCCGGGGGCTTTCACATCAGACTTAAAGAACCGCCTGCGCTCGCTTTACGCCCAATAAATCCGGACAACGCTTGCCACCTACGTATTACCGCGGCTGCTGGCACGTAGTTAGCCGTGGCTTTCTGGTTAGATACCGTCAGGGGATGAGCAGTTACTCTCATCCTTGTTCTTCTCTAACAACAGAGTTTTACGATCCGAAAACCTTCTTCACTCACGCGGCATTGCTCCGTCAGACTTTCGTCCATTGCGGAAGATTCCCTACTGCTGCCTCCCGTAGGAGTCTGGGCCGTGTCTCAGTCCCAGTGTGGCCGATCACCCTCTCAGGTCGGCTACGTATCATCGCCTTGGTGAGCCATTACCTCACCAACTAGCTAATACGCCGCGGGTCCATCCATAAGCGGTAGCCGAAGCCACCTTTCTTCTATTCGTCATGTGACGTTTAGAAATATGCGGTATTAGCATCCGTTTCCGAATGTTATCCCCCTCTTATGGGCAGGTTACCCACGTGTTACTCACCCGTCCGCCACTCCTTGACTTCGGTGGGTGCAAGCACCCGGTGAAATCAAAGCGTTCGACTTGCATGTATTAGGCATGCCGCCAGCGTTCGTCCTGAGCCAGGATCAAACTCTCATATAAAATGATGCTTGAAGCTCATTATTGAATTGCTAGCGAATAATTATTCACTAATTTTGTTACTGTTGACTTAGCACTGCTAAGTCACCCTCACATTTATTTCATCTTACTTTGTTTAGTTTTCAAAGGTCTAAAGTGTGTTGTTTGTTTGTGACAACTTATATATAATATCATGTCTCAAACTGTCTGTCAACATCTTTTTTAATTTTTTTGTTTCTCGCTTTGTCGGTTTGTTTCAACCTGTCTCAGCGACGTATATAAATATAACAAGATTTAAGCGTTTCGTCAATCTTTTTTGCTAAATAAAATAAACAAATTTTCAAATCTGAACATTAATTTTAAAACGCGTTCATAATTACATTATATCGCAAAAAAAACGAACGATTATTCTTATTTTTTTCATTTTAGTTTGATTTTTATATTTAGTGTAATGTTTTTTATGAATAAAAAATGGAGATTTATTCATAAAAAAGGGAGATTTTTTATTAGTATCAATAAAAAACCTCCCTTTATTCTTTTACGGATCGATTAGATGGTCCAATTTGACTCAATAAAACTCGCTCTACCTGACCCTTTTCTGTATCTTGAATAATGAGCAGCATTTTTTTTATAAAAACCTTGATGATAATCTTCTGCTGGATAGAAGGGTTCTGCTGGTTGGATCTCAGTTACAATCGGTTGTTTAAAGCGGCCACTGTTTTGCAATGCTTCTTTAGATGCTTCTGCTATTTGTCTTTGTTCTTCATTATGATAAAAAATCACTGGACGATAGGAAGAACCTCTATCTGCAAATTGTCCGCCGGCATCTGTTGGGTCTGTTTGTTGCCAATAGATCTCCACCAAGTCTTTATAACTGAATTTTTTAGGATCGAAAGTTATTTGAACAGCTTCTGTATGACCTGTTGTATTACTGCATACTTCTTCATAAGTTGGGTTGATCGTGTGACCACCTGTGTAACCAGAAACAACAGATTCGATACCAGGCTGTGTTTCAAAAGGTTTTACCATACACCAGAAACATCCACCTGCAAATGTTGCTTTTTCAATATTTTGTTCACTCACTATCGATTCCCCCTTATATTCCTAATGCTTAAAGTATACCATTCAACCTTATTGGTTAACATTATTTTGATCTATCTTCTATACTTAGTCTGCTTTACGAATTTCAGTTGTGCCACCCATATATGGAACCAGCACATCAGGAATCTTAACTGAACCGTCCGCTTGTTGATAGTTTTCTAAAATTGCAGCTATTGTTCTCCCAACCGCTAAACCAGAACCATTTAATGTATGAACATATTCTAATTTACCTGTTTCTTCATTGCGGTAACGAATTTTCGCTCTCCTTGCTTGGAAAGCTTCAGTATTTGAGCAAGAACTGATTTCACGGTACGTTTCTTGAGTAGGGATCCATACTTCTAAATCATATGTTTTTGCTGCTGAGAATCCCATGTCACCAGTACATAATGCTAATACTCGATACGGTAGATCAAGCTTTTGCAAGACTGTTTCAGCGTTTTTAGTCATTTTTTCTAATTCTTCATATGATGTTTCCGGCTTACTGAATTTAACCATCTCCACCTTATTGAATTGATGCAGACGAATCAAACCGCGTGTATCTCTCCCTGCACTCCCAGCTTCTGATCTGAATGCTGGACTTAATGCCGTAAAGTAGATGGGCAATTGTTCTTCCTTCAAGATTTCATCACTGTAATAGTTTGTTAAAGGGACTTCAGCCGTTGGAATCAAAGTCAAATCGGTTCCTTCAATTTGGAAGACATCTTCTTTAAATTTAGGGAATTGGCCTGTACCAAACATTGAATCACTATTAACTAAATATGGTGTTAACATTTCTGTATAGCCATGTTCTTCTGTGTGAAGGTCCAACATGAAATTATAGACTGCTCGTTCTAGTCTAGCACCCAAACCTTTATAGAAAACAAAGCGACTCCCAGATACTTTAGCTCCTCGTTCGAAATCTAAAATTCCCAATTCTTCTGCGATTTCCCAATGAGCTTTCACTTCAAAATCTGCTTCTACAGGTGTTCCCCATTTACGAACCTCATCATTGTCTGCTTCATCTGCCCCTACTGGAACAGATTCATGTGGTAAGTTTGGTAATCCTGTAGTAATTGCTTCTATTTTTTCATCGACAGTTGCTAATCGTTCATCTAATTCTTTTATTTTTTCTCCAACCTCGCGCATTTCTTTTATCTTCTCGTCCGCATTTTCTTTGCTGCGTTTTAACGTTGCAATAGCTCCAGATACTTCGTTACGGTAACTTTTCAATTCTTCTGTTTCCACTATTAAAGAACGTCTTTCTTTGTCCAAAATGACAAACTCTTCTAACAACTCACTTTTGACCCCACGTATTTCTAACTTTTTAGCAGTAGCATCAAAATCTGTTCTTAATCGTTTAATATCTATCATCTCATTCTTCCTTTCTTATGGGTATTTCTAATAAAATATACCAAAAAAGCCATTCCGATCCCTTGTTCCTGGGACGAAATGGCCTCAACGTTCGCGGTACCACCCAAATTCAGAAGATTGCCTATGAATCTTCTACACTTTACAATCAGATAACGGTCTGGATCCGAAACAATTTTATCAATAAAATTGAGTTCATTGTTTACTTCGTGCAATGGATTCAAAGGATCAAACCATCAGTTTTCACCAACCACTGACTCTCTTTATGTATTCAATACCCTTTACTATCTCGCATTACTAACGTTTGTGTTCATTCAGTTGCTTATATTCTACCCAATCTCTTTCCTTAAGTCAACAAAAAAAGGCTTGGAAAACATTCCAGCCTTTCTTTGCGTGATAGTGTCCGTACATCTATCTAAAGTTTCATATAATTGATTTGACTGATCTATCAATATTAACGACTATTGATTGGTTTTTTAATCCAGTATTTTTTAGAATAAGTCACTTATAAAAGCTTTTGCCCAACGACCCGCTAAAACAAATACATTAGCTTTTTCAATAGTTGAAGCTGCCACAACGTTGATTTCTTCACCTTTATCTCCGTTTACGTAGCCTAATTCATCACCTTCACTAATAACTTGAGCCGTTCCGACATCCGTTCCTTTTTCAATCGGAGCCGTCAGATGATCAGCTTCATTCAACAAATCTTCTTTCAATTGAACTTCGACTGTAGTGTTTTTCATATCTGTGTTTTTAGGAACTAAAAGCGACATATCTGATTTTACAGCTAATTCAATAGCATCTTTTTTGCCGTCATCTACAACGACTGGGTCTATATTTTCGATTAGTTGGTTTTCTTCAAAAGCCGGAACCATATCCCAACTTTCAAATGCCCAATCCATCATTTTATCTGTCTCAGCAAATCGTTTACTTTTATCTTTTTGCCCATTTGTTGCATTCATTACTACGGTGATCAAACGCATGCCTTCTTCTTCAACAGTACCCGTCATTGAAGCTCCAGCAAAATCAGTTGTACCCGTTTTTAATCCATCAACGTTTTCTCGTTCGTAAATCAATCCTGGTAACATCCAGTTAAAGTTTTTCATCTTAATTTCATCATCAGTACCTTCTCTAAAGGTTTTCTCACTGATGCTAGAGGTGTTAAGGACTTCAGGAAAATCAGTTAACAACTGTTGAGCTACAATTGCCATTTCTCTGGCGGTCATTGCGTTTTCACTATCTTCTGTGCTGCCAGGATAAATGTTACCCTGTAGATCACCATTGGATAGACCCGTTGTATTGTACAATTCGTAGTTAGTGATGCCCCATGATTCAACTTTTTCATGCATCATGTCGACAAATGTTTTTTCATCCCCAGCGATATGCTCAGCAAGTGCGATAGTAGCACCATTTGCTGAATAAATAGCCATTGCTTGGTAAAGTTCTTCTACTGAGTAAGTATCGTCTATTCGCAAAGGGACATTTGATAAGTCATAATTTTGGCTGATTTTATGAGCGTATTCGCTGATTTCTATTTGATCATCCCATGCTAAATCACCATCTTTGATGGTCTCTAATAATAGATATTCCGTGATCATCTTAGTCATCGAAGCAATACCTAATTTTTTGTCACCATTTTGATTCAATAAAACTTTTCCAGTCGTTGGTTCAATTACAAAAGCTGCTGCTGCATCTATTTCAGGCTGTTCACTTGTTGCTGCTGATACCGTTGTACCAACGACACCTAATGGAGAAAAAGTTCCTACTAATAGTGTTGTGACAAATACTGTACTGATTTTTTTAAAATTCTTCATCTTTTTATTGTCTCCTCAGTTCGTTTGATTTTCAGTTTGAATATTCACATTAAGTTATTCGCAGTCAAATACTGCATACTTTTTCTATGTTAGCGAAATACACTAAAAAAAACAACCCTCTTTTGCTTAAATTTAATATAAGACGGTTGTTTTATAAAAATTTAACTGAAATCAGCTTTATTATTCTTTTCGGTTAACTGTTTTAATGGTAGATGCATCACAAAACGAGTCAAATGAGCATCCGAAGAAGCATAAATGTATCCACCATGGAGAGCGACAATACTTTGGGCAATTGCTAACCCCAAACCTGTACCTCCTGTTTCTTGCGACCGAGACTCCTCTACGCGATAGAAACGATCAAATAATTGATCCAATGATTTTTGCGGAATCGGTGATCCATCATTATTAACTGAAATAATAACTTCTTTTCCTGCTTTTTGAACTTCAATAAATATCTTCTTGCCATCTTTTCCATACTTTAAAGCATTTGAAATTAAATTATTGAAGACACGAACTAATTTTTCAGTATCAGCTTCCATTTGAATAGCCTCATAGGAAGTGACCACTTCAATCTCCATATGTCTTTTTCCTGCTTCCAATTCAAAGTCTGCTGCCAACTGTTCTAATAATTGCACCATATCAAATTCAGATACATTTAAAGGTGTAGTTGTTTGACGAACTTTTGTGTATTCAAATAGATCTTCTACAAGTACCTTCATCTGTTTCGCTTTTGTGTATGCCGTATGAGTATATTTCAGTAATTCTTCTTCATTCTGGTACCGTCTTTCTTCAATCAATCCTAAGTAACCAATAATAGAGGTCAAGGGTGTTCGTATGTCGTGACTTACATTTGTAATCAATTCATCTTTAGATTGTTCTATTCGTCGTTCTTCTTCCATTGCTTGCACTGTGCTATCTACTAAAACATGGATACTCTCTACTATTTTTTCCATATCTCCACCAAAATCTTTTGTGATTCGGTGTTCATAATGCCCTTCGGCAATATAGTGCAACTCACTAATAATATGATTTAATTGCATCTGTTTATACCGTCTTTTTAAGCGCCAATGAATCGTCACTACCGCTACAATAGTTAAAATAATAATAAAAAATGGTGTAAGAGAAATGATTTGATTGCCTTGGATGCTAATAATAGCATCGCCAAAGAACCAAAATCCTCGGATAATTCCTGGAAAATCAGCAAGCATGCGATTGAAAATAACAAAAGCAGCATAGTACAAAATCAAGATCAATCCGATAGTAATAAATCCTTCAATAATCAACTTACTTTTTTCTTTTCTTGTCAGTTTCAAATAGCTAGTCAACTCCTACTTTTCAATGTTTCTAGAAAATTTCACCGTTCTCCTATCTTATATCCTACTCCCCAAACGGTTTGGATCACTTTTTCTCCGCCGGTCGCCTCTTCGATTTTATCTCTTAAATGACTAACGTGAACCATCACTGTTTTAGCCGATACGAGACTTTCTTGCTGCCATACGCGTTCAAATATTTCATCTGCACTAAAAACGCGATTTGGGTTACTCGCTAATAAGTATAAAATACCAAATTCTAAAGCTGTCAGCTGGATAAATTGTCCATTGATCGTTCGAACTTCGTGCGATTCTTTTTCAATCAATAATGGTCCAACCTCGAGTTTATTAAGTTCTTGTGCGTTAGTCGCATAATTGCTTCTGCGTAATAAGGACTTGATTCGAGCCATCACTTCTAAAGGGTTAAAGGGTTTAGCTACGTAATCATCTGCTCCCGTTACTAAGCCTTTTATTTTATCAATATCGGTCGTTTTAGCACTGAGCATCAGAATCGGCAATTGCAGCTCTTTTCGTACTTCTTTTACAACTTGATTTCCATCCATATTAGGCATCATAACATCTAATACCATTAAATCGATATCTTTGATCGTTTTGATTTTTATTAAAGCTTCTTTTCCATTATAGGCTTTTTCTACTTCATATCCTTCATTTTGGATATAAATGCTTAATAATTCTACGATTTCTTTATCATCATCGACTACTAAAATTTTCATATGATTTCCCTCATTTTAGACGTATTTTTTTCGATTTTACTCATCATATCAGAAAATACTAAAGAATTTATTAAAAAAAAGCTTGATACTGTTCAATGTGAACAGTATCAAGCTTCTACTTTTGACCTTATTTTTATTGGACAGAGTAATTTGGTGCTTCATTTGTGATTTGTACGTCATGTGGATGAGATTCGCGTAAACCTGCTCCACTCATTTGGATAAATTGTGTCTCTTCACGCAGTTGTTCTAGATTACCTGCTCCAACATATCCCATACCTGAGCGCAATCCGCCAAGCATTTGGAAGACGATATCAGTAACAGCACCTTTATAAGCGACGCGTCCCTCGATACCTTCTGGAACTAGCTTGTTCGCTTCATTTACAGCACCTTGGAAGTAGCGGTCACTTGAACCTTTTTCCATTGCAGCTAAGCTTCCCATTCCACGATATGTTTTGAAACGACGGCCTTGGAAAAGTTCAAACTCGCCTGGAGACTCATCTGTTCCAGCTAACATGCTGCCTAACATAACAGCATGTCCTCCAGCTGCTAATGCTTTTACAATATCTCCTGAATATTTGATTCCACCATCAGCAATGATTGTACGGCCATATTCACGGGCCACTGCTGCTGCATCATAAATAGCTGTAATTTGTGGTACCCCAACTCCAGCGACCACACGTGTTGTACAAATCGATCCAGGACCAATCCCTACTTTTACTACATCTACTCCAACTTCATATAATGCACGAGTCCCTTCACCTGTTGCTACATTTCCTGCAATCAAAGTGATAGTCGGGAATTCTTCACGAATTTCTTTGATTTTGCGGATCACTCCTGCACTATGACCATGAGCAGTATCTACTATGATCGCATCGACCCCTGAATCGATCAAAGATTGTGTTCTTTCAAAAGTATCACTCGTTATACCGACTGCTGCTGCAACCAATAAACGGCCATGAGAGTCTTTTGCAGCATTTGGAAATTCAAGTATTTTTTCGATATCTTTGATCGTTATCAAGCCGCTTAAACGACCATTTTGATCAACGATTGGTAATTTTTCAATTTTGTGTTTTTGCAAAATCTGCTCTGCTTCTTTCAAAGAAGTTCCTGTTGGAGCTGTAACTAACTGGTCCTTTGTCATTACTTCATCAATTTGAATCGAATAATCTGCTACAAAACGCAAGTCGCGATTCGTTAAAATTCCTACTAAGATACGGTCTTCCATGTTATTTACGATCGGCACACCACTGATACGGTAACGGTTCATCAAATGTTCTGCTTCTGAAACGGAATGGGTGGGAGTTAAAAAGAAAGGATCGAGAATAACACCACTCTCAGAACGTTTTACTTTTCTCACTTCATCTGATTGTTGTTTCACGGTCATATTTTTATGAATAACACCTAGGCCACCTTGACGAGCCATTGCAATAGCCATTCTTGAGTCTGTCACCGTGTCCATGCTAGCACTCATTATTGGAACATTTAATTTAATGTTTTTGGCTAGTTGAATACTTAAATCCACTTCATTTGGTAAAACATGGCTTTCAGCAGGTACTAACAACACATCATCAAAAGTAAACCCTTTTTTCGCAAATTTTGTTTCCCAGTTAGACATTACAACCATCCGCCCCTTTTTTCAATTGATTTGTTCAATAATTTTATCTACAAAAATAACAGAGATATCAAAGATAGTCAATAGCAAATGGTCGAATTGTTTCTTAAGCCCCTTTTTTCCTGTCTACTAGCAGCTAAACCACGCTATAATGAAGATAAGATGAGAAAAAGTTCCCATCAACTAAATAAATTTAGCTGATGGGAACTCTCATTTGTTATCCACTTTGTTACTTTTTAGGATCTAGAATAACCCGCCTCGGATGTTTAATTTGCGTTTTGCAAAATATTTTGCGACGAAGGCTAAAATACCGATCACTATATTACCGATGGCATTTATCGGCACATTGACTGCTGCTGGAATCACCATCATCGAGCCTGTCATCACAAACATTAGAGCTAACATACCTGTAGTTGAAACCAGGATATAGCGGACCATCCCACCTTTTTTAGGGTTTTTTCTATCCGGCATATTTTTAGCGATCAACAGGATGACTAATCCTCCCATAATAAAGTTCAATAGAGTAGTAATTAGTCCAAGTGAAGATGATGCTTCCTCTACACTGCTGAATAGGCCTGAAAGACCCGTTATAAGAGAGAATAATCCACCTATCATTAAACCACCATCTAAAGCGATTTTCCAATTCTTAGAAGGGCCTACTTGAGATTGCTCAGGCTTAGCAACTAAATGATTGGCACATTCGGTAACTGTCCCATATAATTGACGAGCTGTTTCGCCAGCTTTTTGACGTTCAACTAAATTATGAAGCATGTCATTAAAGATTTCTTCTTTTTTTGCTTCAGACATATTTTTTTCAACTAAAGCTTTATTCAAACTCAACATATATTGTTCATTTCGTTTGGTCAATTTTTGAAGCAATGCGTTATTCTCTTCTTTTTTTGCTTGTGTTGTATTACCTTGTACTTCTTCCACGGATCAAATGCCCCTTTCTAGGCCTTGCTAAACTTTCTTAGTCAATTTTTTATTTATACATTAAATCTAAATAATAGTACGTCTCCATCATTGACAACGTACTCTTTTCCTTCAGAACGCATACGGCCTGCTTCTTTTGCGGCCTGTTCACTTCCATATTTATCAAAGTCTTCATAAGCGATCGTTTCTGCTCGAATGAATCCTCGTTCAAAATCACTATGGATAACTCCTGCCGCTTGAGGAGCTTTCATCCCTTTTTTAAAGGTCCATGCACGAACTTCTTGAACACCGGCAGTAAAGTACGTACCTAACCCTAAAAGGTTATATGCTGAACGGATCAATTGATCTAAACCAGATTCTTTAATGCCTAACTCTTCTAAAAATAATTCTTTTTCTTCATCTTCAAGTTCGGCGATTTCTTCTTCGATCCTCGCACAAATCACATTTACTTCTGCTTTTTCTTCAGCTGCAAATTTTCGTACTTGATTGACTAAATCATCATTTTCAGTATCCGCTACTTGATCTTCAGAAACATTTGCTACATACAAAACCGGTTTTGCCGTTAATAAAAATAAGCTTCTAACGATTTTTTCTTCATCTTCATTAAATTCGATCGAACGAGCTGATTTTCCCTCTTCTAAAACCGGTTTGATCTTATCCAACACGGCTAACTCAGCAACTGCTTCTTTATCTTTTGTACGCGCAACTTTTGATACACGAGCATAGCGTTTTTCAACAGACTCTAAATCAGCTAGTACTAATTCTAAATTAATTGTTTCAATATCTGAAATCGGATCGACTTTGCCTTCAACGTGGATGATATTATCGTCTTCAAAACAACGAACAACGTGGCAAATAGCATCTACTTGACGAATATTAGCTAAGAATTTATTTCCAAGCCCTTCACCTTTACTTGCCCCTTTTACGATTCCGGCAATATCGGTAAATTCAAAAGTAGTTGGAAGAGTTCTCTTTGGTGAAACCAATTCTTCTAAGCGTTTTAAACGGTGATCAGGGACCTCTACAACTCCTACATTAGGATCAATTGTTGCAAATGGATAATTAGCTGCTTCTGCTCCTGCTTTTGTAATTGCGTTAAATAAAGTTGATTTACCTACATTTGGTAAACCTACGATTCCTGCTGTTAATGCCATATCTAAATTCACTCTTCCTTTTTTAATAATTTTTGTTTTTAGTTTTCTACTGCTTTTTCTAAAACTTTTTTCATTTTCTTTTCAAAATCTCTTCTTGGCATCATGACCATATGGCCGCATTGCGTACATTTGATTCGGATATCCATACCCATTCTAATGATTTGCCAACGGTTTGCCCCACAAGGATGAGGTTTTTTCATTTCAACAATATCATTTAAATCGTAATTTTTTTCCATCATTAATCTCCCTATAAGCGTTTATTCATCATCAAATTGAATATTTAGAATATCTAAAATGCGTGTTAAGTCATCTGTCGAAAGATACTCGATCTCAATTTTACCTTTTTGATTTTTTTCGTTGATAGAAACACTTGTACCAAATTTATCCATTAGCCGTTCTTCACTCTCACGGATGTAATAAGGCTTTTTATCATTTTTAGTTGCTTCTGCTGCTGCCTCTTTAGGTTGGTTCATCTTATTCACTAATTGCTCTAATTGACGAACGGTCAAATGATCTCGGACCACTCGTTTAGCTAATTTTGTGATTTGTTTTTTTTCTTTTAGTCCAAGCAATGTTCTTGCTTGTCCCATTGAGATGTCTTCATTTTGCAGCATTTCCTTAACGGCATCGGGCAATCCTAATAAACGCAAATAATTGGCGATATATGGTCGGCTTTTACCTAAACGTATTGCTACTTCTTCTTGCGTTAGTTTTAGCTTTTTCATCATCATTTCATATGCTTCAGCTTCTTCAAGTGAGGTTAGATCTTCTCTTTGCAAATTTTCTAAAACAGCAACTTCCATCATCTTTTCTTCATCAAATTCACGGATGATAGCTGGTATTGTTTCTTTGCCTGCTAATTTAGATGCTCTAAAGCGACGTTCTCCAGCTATGATCTCATAGCCTTTGATCTTTGACTCGCGAAGAATAATAGGTTGAAAGACACCTGATAATTTGATTGATTCTGCTAGTTCATTTAAGGCTGCTTCATCGAATGTTTTTCTTGGTTGATAAGGATTGGGTCTGATATCCGTTAACAGGATTTGTTGAACTTGTTCATTCGTTGCATTGATATTTGACAGTTCAGCATAGTCGCCAAAAAGAGCATCGATCCCTCTTCCTAACCCTTTACTATTTTTGTTAACCATTTGCTAGCACTTCCTTTGCTAATTCAAGATAGACTTCTGCTCCTCTAGAACGCGCATCATAATCAATTATCGACAGCCCATGACTTGGGGCTTCAGATAAACGGATATTCCGTGGAATAATCGTTTTATAAACTCTTTCGCGGAAGTATTTTTTCACTTCATCGACAACTTCATAACCTAAATTTGTACGCGCATCTAACATAGTCAATAAAACACCCTCAATTTTTAATTCGGGATTAAAATGTTTTTGGACCAGTCGGACCGTATTCAGCAATTGACTTAATCCTTCTAAAGCATAATATTCGCATTGAACAGGAATTAAAATAGAATCACTTGCTGTAAAGGCATTGATCGTCAAATGGCCTAATGATGGGGGGCAGTCAATTAGGATGTAATCATAATCATCTTTCACTTTTTCCAGTGCTTGTTTTAATCTGGATTCCCTAGCCATTTGTGAAGTTAACTCAATTTCTGCACCTGCTAATTGAATCGTGGCCGGCACGACCCACAAGTTTTCTCTCGAAGAAGGCAAAACAACCTCTTTAACGGGTGTTTCGTTTACTAAAATATCATAAATATCTTTTTCAACATCTGACTTTCTTACGCCCAAACCACTTGTTGCATTTCCTTGTGCATCAATGTCAACTAATAAAATTTTCTTTCCAAAATAAGCTAAGCAAGCACCTAAGTTGACTGTTGTCGTTGTTTTCCCAACTCCGCCTTTTTGGTTTGCAACTGATATAATTCGTGCCATCCTTTTTCCTCCATCTGTGTTCAATATCCTCTAGTAACTATTTACCACTGATTTAACCACATCACACAAAAATAGGAGAAAAATTATAATATGCGTATTTTTCTCCTACGCATTTGTTCAAAATGAATGTCTTCATTTATCGCTCTTTATTTATTTATTTTTCTTTCTTGATCTCAATAGTAATACGATAAACATCTTCCAGGTTTTCCTCTTTTGCTTGCAAGGTAATACCCGTTTCTTTAATCAAATCAACCGATTTATGGATCGTATTTACTGCTAACCGAAAATCTTTGGAAATTCTTTTTATGCGGTTCTTTGGCTGATTCGAATTCTTCTCTCTTTCAGCTTGCTTTAACTTGACTAACTGTTCTGTCTCTTTAACAGTTAATTTCTTTTCAAGAATCACCTTTAATAATTCATTTTGTTCTTCAAAAGATAATGCTAATAAACTACGGCCATGTCTTTCTGTCACTTTTTTATTCAATAATGCCTGCTTTATAGGTTCTGCTAACTTTAATAACCGCAGTTTATTTGCAATGAAAGATTGACTTTTCCCAATGCGTTGCGCTAATGCTTCTTGCGTCATCTCATTTAAAGCCATCAAACCTTTATAGGCTTCAGCTTCTTCAATAGCCGTCAATTCTTCCCTTTGCAAGTTTTCAATTAATGCGACAGAAGCCGTCTCGTTATCTGACATCTCTTGAACAATGGCTGGTACTTCTTGCCATCCCAAAAGCTGCATAGCACGAAAGCGACGTTCTCCAGCAATAATTTCATATTTATCTGCTTCATATCTTCTAAGGATGATGGGCTGGATCAATCCGTGAATATGGATCGTACGAGCTAGCTCATCTAATTTTTCTGCGTTAAATACTTTTCTTGGCTGAAAACGATTTGGAACAATCTGTTGGACAGCAATTTGTTGGACCTGTTTTGGGTTTTTTAATTCCTCTGATTGAAGATCCTCTTCATTTTCGATTTTCTTTTTAGATTTTCCTGAACCAAATAAATTAGACAACGCCATTCTTTTTCTCTCCCTCAGTCACTTCTGTTCTCTGATCCTATTATATCAAAAAACGTTCTTATTGAGTAGTTGAATCCGAATAGGAATAGTCTGATAAGTAGTGGTCTTCACTACAATGGATTCTTATTTGGTGTTCCTGGTTTTCTTGGGAATTTCTTTGGTGTTTCTTTCTTTTTATCAATTAAAACAACATGTCGTCCTCCTGCTTCATGTGGAAGTTCAAAAACAAACTCTTCACGAAACTTTCCACCTAGCGTAGCAATGGCTTTTTGACCTTCAGCCATCTCTTCTTTTGTATTACTGGCTTTTAAAGCGATAAAGAGTCCTTCTTTTTTAACTAACGGCAAACATAATTCCGCTAAAACACTCATACGAGCAACAGCTCTAGCTGTTACAAAATCAAATGATTCACGAAATTGTTTATTTTGACCAAATGTTTCGGCACGGTCATGATAGAAATGAACACCGTCTAATTCTAACGTTTTTGCTAATAATGTTAGAAATTGAATTCTTTTATTCAATGAATCTACTATTGTTACTTCTAATTGTGGAAAAATAATTTTTAGGGGGATGCTTGGAAACCCGGCACCTGCACCTACATCACATAAGCTTTGGACCCCTTTGTTAAAATCCACATATAAACCAGCTGTAATAGAATCATAAAAATGTTTTAAGTATACTTCTTCTGTTTGAGTGATTGCGGTTAAATTAATTTTTTCATTCCATTCTTGTAGCAGTTTAAGGTATTGATCAAATTGTTCCATTTGTTTCTCAGTAACCATTATCCCCTTGCCTTCAAGGGCCTTTTTAAACTCTTCTGGGTTCATTAACTCAACTCCTTTTACTAACGTGAAACACTTTTTTGTTTCACAAATCCGTCTTTTTCAACTGTATAACAAATCAACTAGAAGTGCAATACTTTAAAGCGTTTTTCACACTATCTAAACTAGTTAAATTAAAAAAAAAATAAAAAATAAGCTTATAAAAGTTGAGGTTGGTCAACGTTCATAAACTTATTCGTGATGGTCTCTACTGGGCTCGAACCAGCGACCCCTACCTTGTCGAGGTAGTGCTCTCCCAACTGAGCTAAGAAACCTTTTATAGTTGATTCTATCTGCTTTTTAGTATAAGCTACTTGCGCTATTAAAGTAAAGTACTTTTTGCTGTTTTAAAAATTATCCTGTATCCTTACCGCTAAAAGGAGTACTATGGAGAATAGAAGCTTAAAATATTTTTAAAAAAGGAAGATTGAGTTATGAGCAGTTTATTGACTAAACTTAATGATCGACAAATTCGTTACATCACTAAAGGAATTTTAGTAGGGATGTTAACTGGAGTAATTGTTAGTTTGTTTCGTTTAGGTGTAGAAATTATTCTAGAAAATATTATTCATCTGTACAAATTTTTCCATTCAGAACCTTTATGGTTGATTCCATGGGTCTTTGTTTCTATTGGTGTTGCTATTATTATTGGTTTATTTATAAAAAGCGAACCAAACATTAAAGGAAGCGGTATTCCACAAGTAGAAGGTCAAGTTCAAGGCGTCGTCCATACTTCTTGGTGGTCTATTCTATGGAAAAAGTTCGTTAGTGGGCTGTTAGCCATTGGATTTGGACTTTTCCTCGGAAGAGAAGGTCCTTCTATTCAACTAGGAGCTTCAATTGGATCAGGTGTCAGCAAATTAACCAAAGGCGATGAAATAGAAGAAAACGTCTTACTATCGAGTGGAGCTGGTGCTGGTTTAGCAGCTGCTTTTAATGCACCCATAGCAGGACTGTTGTTTGTTTTGGAAGAAGTCCATCACAATTTCTCTCCCTTAGTTGCTATAACGACATTTGCTTCAGCTATTACAGCCAATTTCGTTTCTTTGACCATTTTTGGTTTGGCTCCGGTATTGGATATCGGAGCCATAACATCTCTTCCGATACAGTATTATATCTACTTGCCATTATTAGGGATTTTTTTAGGGATAGGGGGCTGGTTTTACAATAAAGTTTTATTGGATGTCCTTCCTAAATTTTATCAATTGTTTTCCTTTATACCGGTGCACTTTAATTCAGTCATTCCGCTTCTATTAGTAATCCCGATTGGTTACTACCTACCAGAAATAATTGGTGGTGGAAGTGGGATCGTCGTGCAGTTTACTGAGTGGAATTTATCGCTAGCTGTTTTAGTTGGATTATTTATTTTCCGCTTTATTTTTTCTATGGTATCTTATGGCGCCAGTGTTCCAGGAGGTATTTTCTTACCTATTCTATCTTTAGGAGCCTTACTTGGTGCTCTATTTGCCCAGTTCATGATCACTTATTTCCAAATGGACCCTCAGTATTTAACCCATTTTATTTTATTTGCTATGGCTGGTTATTTTACTGCTATCGGAAAAGCACCCTTAACCGCTATTTTATTAGTTACTGAAATGGTTGGCGGTTTGAATCAATTAATGCCCTTAGCTGTTGTTTCCTTGACAGCCTATATAACAGCAGACATCTTAGACGTTAAACCTATCTACGAAAGTTTATTGGAAAAGCTGCTTCCTGCTGATAACAATGTTATTATTAGCAAGCCATACTCCTTTGTGCATACCGTTGAACCTAACAGTCTTTTATCTGGCAAGTCGATACAAGAAATAGACTGGCCTGAAGAAGTTATCATATCTTCCATGCGTAGAGGAAATGAACATATCGTCCCTCATGGACAAACTTTTATTCATGTTGGAGATCATTTGATTATTACTTGTGATTTAAAGAAAGCTAGTGCCGTTCGAAAATTATTAAAAGAACACCAAATTTGATGATATATAAGTGAAAAAGGCCGTTTGAGGCTAGGATATAACTAACTGAGTATAAGAGAAAGAGTCTGTTTAATTGAAATGGACCCTGTGTCAAGGACATTTTAAAAAAGAGACCTCATGAAACACTCAATAAAAGCTGCTCCCTGTAATGAACAGGGGGCAGTTTTTTCAGATTCCATTGTCCACGTTCATTGTTGTAATAGTCCATATAATCAGTCACAATTGCTCGAAGTTCTTCCAAATTCCCACAATCTTTATACTCTATTTCATCTTTCAAATGTCCAAAGAACGACTCTTGTGGAGCGTTATCCCAACAGTTCCCTCTTCTGGACATGGATTGCCCTAACTGATTATCAGCCAATTTCTTATGGAATTTAGGGCTGGTGTAATGGACTCCCTGATCTGAATGGATAAAGGCATCTTTATGTAGCGTTGTGCTATGGGCACTCATTAATAAATCAACCGTTGTTAATGAAAGATCAAGTTTTAAACTGTCAGACACATAGTGAGCTAGAATTTCTTTCGTTGTTCCATCTTTTACAGTTGATAAATAACCTATAAACCCGCCGGTTCCAGGTAAATAAGTGATATCTGTTAATAAAACTTTATGGGCTATTCCTTGATCAAACTGACGTTTCAACTTGTTCTCAACAGTGCTGTGTTCTTTGGTGGCTTTTGCCATTCTTTTATAGGGGTTTGCTTTACGAATAGGACAGAAGATATTAAATTTCCTCATCAGGCGCTGTACTTTTTTACGATTGACGGTAATGCCCAGAACGTTTAGGAAGTACATTACGATACTTCGAGAACCTTTCTCGTAACCACGGTAGTTATAAGCTTCTTCAATTTGAGTTCTCCAGACTTGATCTTCCTCATCACGTGCATTTCTACTGTCTAAACTTTTAACATAATTGTAGTAACCTGAACGAGAAACACCCAACGCTTTACAGGCATCTATGAGGGTTCCTGTATAGGAACCCTTGGTTTTCATTTCATGGATCCTTGAAAAGATTCTGCTAATCTTTTCGCTGTTTTCTGGCCTCCTTTCGCTCCATTCTGATTTTTTTAACAAGTCATTTTCTTGTCCTAATAATAGGATTTTGGCCTGTAACTTTTCAATTTGTTGTTCAAGTGTTAATGGTGTTTTTCGAGGTCTGCCTGAACAATCTTGTCGTGTATCTTTCAATGCCAAAACACCATTATCACGGTATCTTTTTCGCCATTTACCAGCGAATGATCTTATCCTACTTTTACCAATCATTTCCGGATCAAATCCAGCTTCAATAAATAGTTGCTTAGCCGTTTTTGAACCCAATGATTCTGAAACAAAGTAGCGTTTAAACTCATCGGAATAAGTAATACTTTTCTCCGATACATTTTTAACGTATGGGTTTGCTTTTAAAATTTGAATTTGTTCTGGTGTAAATGTTAATTTTGACATTTATCCGCTCCTTTCTGCACGAAGTGCAAGTATTAACCTATTCTTCTTTATATCAGTATACAAAAATAGACCCTATAGAGAGCACCTTTTTTTGGTGTCCATTCTATAGGGTCCATTTTAGATCAGGAAACTGATAAACAGACTCTTTTTTTCTATATATATTAATTGCCTAAAAAATGGTGTTGGTGTTTTAAAAGAAATTTCTGCTGGAATAACAGGTTTGCTTGTGGAGAGCCATGGAAGCGCCTGAAGCCGAAAAGAAAGTCTTCCGGCTTTCAAGCTTCAAACATACCGTAATCGCTGAAGCGCTAACGCTGTGTAATTCACATTGAATTCTTTACACGGCTACAAGCATCCCCTATTCCGACAGAAATTCCAGGTAAGTGATCAAACTAATTTTACGTATATTTTTTAATAAAAAGAGGTAAAGGTATTATAGTCAATTGCATCTCATTTTCTACCGATGATGCACCTTTTAGAAGTATCTTTAGAATCAAAAGTTGGATAGGCAAAGAGGCTAGGACTTATGTCCTAGCCTTTTACATCCCTTTTTTTATAGTTGTTATTCTAATACGGATACTTTTGCAATTTTTCCTTGTTCTACATAAACCATTAAAATTGAAATGTCCGCTGGGTTCACACCACTAATACGGCTAGCTTGAGCAATGGTTTCAGGTTGGATTTTAATCAACTTTTCTTTCGCTTCAGTAGCTATCCCGTTAATAGAAGCATAATCGATATTTTCTGGTATACGTTTATTTTCCATTCGTTTTAACTTATCTACTTTTTGAGAAGCTTTAGCGATGTATCCTTCGTATTTAACTTGAATTTCTACCTGTTCTTCGACAGTTGCTGGAAGTTCATAATCACGTGGGACAAATGCCAAAAGATCTTGATAAGCAACTTCTGGTCGGCGCAAAAAGTCTTTTGCCAAAATTCCATCTTTTAGTGGTGCTTGATTTTTTTCAGTTAAATAAGATTGGATTTCTGCAGTTGGTTTCAAACGGATAGAACCTAAACGTTCTAGTTCTCCTTCAACTTGAGCTTTTTTGATTAAAAACGTGTCATAGCGTTCTTTTGAAATCAAGCCTATTTCATGACCTATTTTAGTCAGTCTAAAATCAGCATTATCATGACGTAACAGTAGGCGGTATTCTGCACGAGACGTTAACAAACGGTAAGGTTCATTTGTTCCTTTAGTCACTAAATCATCGATCATCACTCCGATATAGCCTTCACTACGCTTCATAACAAACGGTTCTTTCCCTTGGACTTTAAGTGCTGCATTGATACCAGCCATGATTCCTTGACCTGCTGCCTCTTCATAGCCAGAAGTTCCGTTCATTTGGCCAGCAGTGAATAGATTTTCAACTACTTTTGTTTCTAAAGAAGGGCGCAATTGATGAGGTGTGACCACATCATATTCAATTGCATAACCGGTACGCATCATTTCTGCGTTTTCCAACCCTTCGATTGAGTGTATAATATCTTGTTGAACATCTTCTGGAAGAGATGTTGACAAGCCTTGGACGTATACTTCTTCTGTATTGCGTCCTTCTGGTTCCAAAAATAATTGATGTCTTGGTTTATCGCTAAAACGAACAACTTTATCTTCAATTGATGGGCAGTAACGTGCACCTACCCCTTCAACGATTCCTGTAAACATTGGTGCACGGTGTAAGTTTTCTTGGATTTTTTGGTGAGTTTCTTCATTCGTATATGTTAACCAACAAGATAATTGATCTTTTAAGTAAACACTATTTGGCGTTTCATAACTAAAATGATTCGCTTTTTTATCACCAGGTTGTTCTTCTGTTAAACTATAATCGATGGTTGATGATTTAACTCTAGGAGGCGTTCCGGTTTTAAAACGTTTCAATTCGAATCCATTTTCCAGTAAACTTTCTGATAGTTTAATAGACGGTTGCGAATTGTTTGGACCTGAAGAATATTTTAGTTCTCCAATAATGATTTGACCACGAGAAGACGTTCCCGCTGTTAAAATAACCGTCTTAGAACGATAGATAGCACCAGTATTTGTGATGATTCCTTTGCATATACCTTCTTCAATAATTAATTCGTCAGCGATACCTTGTCTTAAAACAAGATTTTTGGTTTCTTCAATTGTTTTCTTCATTTCATTTGCATACATAAATTTATCTGCTTGTGCGCGTAAAGCTCGAACAGCCGGTCCTTTACCAGTGTTCAACATTCTCATTTGTATATATGTTTTGTCAATATTGCGGCCCATTTCACCACCAAGAGCATCAATTTCTCTGACCACGACTCCTTTAGCGGGTCCTCCAATTGATGGGTTACACGGCATGAAAGCGACCATATCTAGATTGATGGTGATCAAAAGTGTTTTGCTTCCCATTCTTGCTGCTGCTAATGCGGCTTCTGAACCAGCATGTCCTGCACCAACAACGATTACGTCAAAATTTCCAGCTTCGTAATGATTCATTTAAACAATCCCTTCTTTTCTGTACTTCAGTTTTTTTATAAATATCAAATTTTCTCATATCTTATTGGTTGAGCTGCGTGTCCAAACGGGAAGTTCAGCATTCTATTTTCCTAAGCAGAATTGGCTGAATAGTTGGGTCAGTAGTTCGTCTTGGACGCTGTCTCCGGTGATTTCGCCTAATAGATCCCAACAACGTGTCATGTCGATTTGAACGAGATCAACTGGCATTCCCGCTTCTACTCCGCTGATAACTTCGTCTAATGCAGCTTCTGCATCATTTAACAATGCGATATGACGTACATTAGATACATAAGTTGCATCTCTTTCGCCTGTTTGACCAGTGAAAAAAAGATCTGCTATTTTCTTTTCTAAAATATCTATACCTGATTTGGATAAAATAGAGGTCTTCACGATACTTTCTGGCTCTACTACTGTTTCTAATTCAGTTAAATCCAATTTATTTGGCAAATCCATCTTATTTAAAATGACAATGCGACGGTGTTGATTTGTTGCTTCAATTAAAGCTTTATCTTCTATTGTTAAAGGTTCGCTTTGATTAAATACTAACAAAACTAAATCCGCATCACTTAAGGCTTGGCGGCTTCGTTCTACGCCAATACGTTCAATAATGTCTTCTGTTTCACGAATTCCAGCTGTATCGATCAGTTTCAATGGTACACCTCGAACGCTGATGTATTCTTCAATAACATCTCGTGTGGTACCAGCAATATCTGTAACGATAGCTTTTTCTTCATCTAGCAGATAATTCAATAAGCTTGATTTTCCAACATTTGGTCGTCCGATGATTGCTGTCGCTAGTCCTTCTCTTAAAATCTTTCCTTGACTGGCAGTTGCAAGCAATTGTTGGATCGAAGCTTTAACTAGTTTAGCTTTTTCAATTAATAATTTTGAAGTCATTTCTTCAACATCGTCGTATTCAGGGTAATCGATATTTACTTCTACTTGAGCTAATGTATCCAGTATATCCATACGCAAATTGCGGATCAAATGAGACAAGTTTCCATCCAGTTGTTTTAATGCAACATGCATGGCTCTATCTGTTTTAGCGCGGATCAGATCCATTACTGCTTCTGCTTGAGACAAATCAATTCGCCCATTCAAAAAGGCTCGTTTTGTGAATTCACCGGGTTCAGCTAAGCGGGCTCCATTTTGCAAAACACATTGCAAGACTTGATTGACCGAGGTAATACCGCCATGACAATTGATTTCAACGACATCTTCTCTAGTAAATGTTTTGGGTTCACGCATAACGGATACCATTACTTCATCAATTGTTTCGTTTGTTTTAGGGTTCTCGATGTGACCATAGTGGATAGTATGACTCTTCTGTTCAGCTAGCGATTTTGAACCAGATTTATATACGCGATCTGCAATTTCAATTGCTTGCTCCCCACTCAATCTTACTATTCCTATTGCTCCTTCACCTGGAGGCGTTGAAATCGCTGCAATGGTTTCAAATTCTAATGTCAAGCTCTCTCACTCCTTCTATTTTTTTGCACGAAAAAAGTGCCCACTCCACCCCTTTGTTTTTTACAAAAGGAATGGAAAGCACTTTGACTACTTTTATCATTCAGATAAGTTTATTTGATTTTTAGTGGTTTTTTTAATCGTTTTGTTGTTCCGTTAAGACTATACAAGTTCTCTAACTATTTGTCAATAACTTCAGCTGATTTTTATTTATAATCATCTCAGCCGTTTTGACTTATCCTTCGTTCGATCTGACCCTAATGCTTACTTCTTCGTATTCCGTTTCTTTGTAACTATCTAAGAGCCCTTTTTCTTGAATCGCTGCTTTTGAAACAACTTTTTGAATCACTCTACTATTGATTGTTTTTTCAAAAGGGAACACATCCAATACGATCGTATGTTCATCACTCCAGCTTGGCCTCATAGTTGTTGCTTTCAATCCAAGTTCAGCAGTTAAGGTAAGTCCTTTTTTAAAGAATGGATGAATGGTTTCTTCTGTAGCACCCGGTTCGTTTATACAAGCGAATACAGACAAAGTATCTCCTAACGCCAACAAGGCATAGTGAAAATCAAATAGTTGTTGATCAAATTCACCTAAATCAGCAATGATCCGTTTCTTTCTCTCTTCTTCTCGTTCAAGAAAAACCTGCGATTCTTTTAAGGTATCTTTTAAAAAGAACTGACTGTAATGTCTGCTGCAAAGTAATGCGGCATAAGGATCAACCTTTTCAACTTCATCAATACCGTAAGTATAAAAAATTGTTTTTGGCGCTTTCGGGAAATCGAAAAGCGAATAAGGAGCTTGTTTTTTATCATTCCAAAAAGGGCTTTTATCAAGATTTTCCCATCCATAGTCATGCATAAGGATAGCATAATCGACCGATTTTCTTAACCGTTCCCCTTTAAATAAGCTTGTTTCCCATTGAGCCATAACGTCTCCAGCGAATTGAGCATGGTTCTTTTGTTCAATCATTACAAAATCAGCTTCACGCTCTCTAATAATCATAACTATGCACCCTTTCAACTTGTTCCTAATTGATGACCGTTCCGCTTTTTAGTATACCACTAATTTTAGGCTGTATAATTTTTGGTGTTGATAGACTTAATCTAATAACATTACTTACCCAAAATTCATGGAGGAATAGAGTTTGCTTATAGCCATGTAAAGGATTCAATGTGAATTACACAGCGTTGCCGCTTTAGACGTTTTCTTGGCTCTCCACAAGCAAACCCGTTATTCCAGAAGAAATTTCTTTTAAAATACCAAGACCATTTGTTAAACGATCCAACTTCATTTATAAATGACTTCAAACTCTTCGCATACTATCAGAATATTGTCATGAAAGACTAAACTATTTTTTTTATAAGAATTTTCAAAAAAAGTTTTGTGGACTTCTCGCCAGTAATGCAATGACCGATCGCCCTCGCCTTCTTTAAAAGCGTGTTCTTTAGATACCTCTAAAAAAGGAATGACAGACACTTTAATCGTCTTTGTTATGCAGACTGCTTTCTCACTAGCATCAAGTATCATGTTTAGCTCTCCTGCCTCAGGTAACGCTTCATTCTCGAGCGCATATTCTTCATAGGAAGAAGCTGTGGCTGTTTTTATTTGTTCAACAGTTAATCGCGCTAACTCATCTGGTTCGACTCCATAACTCCAAGCTTGGTATGTTTTATCCTGATACTCTGGATGTGCCGAAATAAATTCCTGCCACATTTGCTTTGCTTTCATAGCCTACACTCCTTACTTATAAATTAAATTTAATAGCTAACAAAATTAATTGATGCAATGGATAATAAAGGTAACCAATAATTTTAGGTATTTTTTTAGTCGCTTTATAGGTGTCTATTAATAGTAGAAAAATAGCAAAACAAGCAAAAATTTGGACAGATGGCCAGACAAGAATATGTACTGTCAAAAAGAGAATTACTCCAAGCAACTCATGAATAAACACCATACAATAAATAGCCCAACCCAATAAAAAACCATATATTCCATATTCACAAAAATAACTTAGTACTAATGCTAGAATAATAAATCGCTTATCTTTAATAGAGAGTGCTACCAGAGCTAATGTAAACAAGATATTAAACACGGTTCCAGAATAAAGACTTATAGGGATCGTTAAAATGCCTACGCCGATCAATTGAAAAAAGTATTTTTTAAAATTACTGGTGTTTCTAGTCCCTTGAACTGTTGTATATAAAAAACACGGAAACGCGATTCTTCCTATGATACGAAGCCATATGAGTTCAGGAAACAAGTAATAGCCGATGTGATCGATCGTCATTGTAATAATTCCGATCCATTTAATGGCATTGATTTTATCGTAACTCTCTTTTGTCATTTCGACCCTCCAATTACTGTAAACACGCTATTTTAAGAATTTTACCATTTTAAATATAGAACCTAAAGGAGAATTTTTTTTTGGTTTCCAGCATATGATTTGCTTAGTCAGATTACGAATTAAGTCATATTTTACGTAGAAACTTACTTTTTGTATTCATTTAGTAAAGAAACTATTCAATTAATACAGAACCAATAAGAAACCATGACGAATGGCTGAAAGGACTTTTCTTTTTTTTTTACCGTGGTAGGATAGCATTTGTTGAAGGAGAAAGACCTTCATTTACATTGAGCTTATAGCTCAAAATAAACAATGTCGCTCAGAATCCACAGTCAACTTCTCTTACCTTATAACTTGTAGGCGGAACACTATTCTTGGCAAAATAAAAGGAGATCAAAAAAAATGAAAAACTTTAAATCGAAATTTTTTATCGCAAGTGCAACTTTAGCTTTAACAGGTATCATGGCTGTTTCAAATCCAACAGAAGCATCAGCTGCTGAATATACTTCTAGCACTTGGGAAGCTCGTACTGCAGACGAAATCAAACAAGACCTTAAAAATACTGAAGATGGCAGCACAGAATACACTATCCAATGGGGCGATACATTATCATCAGTAGCTTTAGCAACTGATTTATCTATTGATTCTTTAGTAGATGTAAATGATATTAATAATGCCAATGCTATTTATAGCGGCAATACTATTTCTTTATCTGCTGACCGCTCAACTGTTACGGTTGAAACAACTGAAGATACTAAGAGCTACAACGTTAGCGAACCTAAAGAAGTTGTAGAAGTTGAACCTGTTGCCGAAAAAGCACCCGTTGTTGAAGAAGCACCGGTTGTTGAAGAAGCACCTGCTGAAGAACCTGTAGTGGTTGAAGAAGCCGTTACTGAACCTGCAGCAACAGAAACACAAACACCACAAGCTGAAACAGCCTCTGCAACTTCTGGTCAAACCGTTACTGTTGAAGCAACAGCTTATTCAACGAATCAACCAGAATTAAGCGATACTACTGCAACTGGGATCAATTTGAATGAAAATCCAAATGTTATCGCTGTTGACCCAAGCGTTATTCCTCTAGGTTCAACTGTTTATGTTCCAGGATACGGTACATTTACTGCTGGAGACACTGGTAGTGCTATTAACGGCAATCGTATCGATGTCCACATCACTGATTTAACTCAAGCTACTAATTTTGGTAGACAAACAATGGACGTTCAAATTTTAAACTAATAAACTTAAAAATAAACCTAACTTATTCACTTCCCCCGATTTCGAATAGTTAATAAAAAAATCCACCTAAAAGATAACATTCTTTTAGGTGGATTTTTTATTGCTCTTTTATGACTTGAATTGGTATGTGAGAAGAACTTTCAAAATCAAATAATCCCAAGTCAGTTAATTTTAATTTTGGAATGACCGGGAGCGTCAAAAAGGATAAGGTCAAAAACGGATTAAAGTTCACGGTTTCTCCAATCATTGTGGCGGCCTTATCTAATTCTTTCAAAGTTTGATCGACTTCCAGATACCCCGATTCTGTCATCAACCCTGCTACAGGTAATGCTAGCGAAGCTAAGACTTGCTCACCTGCTACAACCGCTAAACCTCCGTTAGTTTTAATTACTTGTTCAACTGCTTTTAATATCTCCTGATCAGAAGTGCCTACTGCTACTATATTATGTGAATCATGAGCTACGGTCGTAGCAATTGCACCTTTTTTCAAACGAAAGCCTTTTACGATTCCTAATCCAATATGATCTGTTCCTTTATGCCGTTCAATAACGGCTATTTTCAACTGATCTTTTTTAGTTGAAGGTACAAAAAACCCTTTTTCAACGGTTACGTTTTCCTTTAAATGATTTGTGACCAGACTATTTGGGATAATTCCGATGATGTTGCATGTAGGATCTGTCAAAGGGATCGCTAGTGCTTCTGTTGTCAGTTCTTGCGCATTGATTTTTGCTAATTCTGCGCCTTTGCGTTTTTTCTCCGAGCTCAATTCAAATAACGAAGTGTTTAATTTTCCATTATCAGAAATACAAACGCCTTTTTTATATACTTGATCAATCGCAATTGTTTCTAAATCATCTAAAATTAAAAAATCGGCTTGATAGCCTGCAGCAATTGCGCCTAAATGAGTAAGATTAAAACATTCCGCTGGATTAAAAGTCCCCATTTGGATAGCTGTTATAGGATCTAACCCTTTTTGAATGGCTAATCGTACAATATGATCAATGCTGCCTTCTTCTAATAAGTCGTCGATCAATTTATCGTCTGTCACAAATAAACACCTTCTAGCATTTTTTACCGTCACTGCAGGTAATAAGGCTGTTAGATCTTTAGCTACAGTACCCTCTCTGATCTTTAGCTACAGTACCCTCTCTGATCATTAAATACATTCCCAAGTCTAAGCGGTCTTTTGCTTCTTGAGCATTGATGCTTTCATGATCGGTTCGAATTCCAGCTGCTAAATAAATATTCAATTCTTCTCTTGTCAGACCGGCAGCATGCCCATCAATAAAGCCGTCTATTTCTTGAACCATTGCAAGCTTATCCATCATAATACTGTCGCCTTTTTTTACAGATGCAAAATCCATTACTTCCGCTAAACCTAATACTTCTGGTTCGGATAAGAACGGTTCAAGTTGTTTAGCATTTAATAGTGCTCCATTATTCTCAAACTTTGTCGCTGGGACACAAGATGATAACATAACATAGATATCTATTGGTAAGTTTTTGGATTCTTCAATCATAAATTGAATACCATCCGCTCCAGCTACGTTCGCAATTTCATGTGGGTCGGTGATCACGCTTGTCACGCCATGCTGCATTACAACTTTCGAAAATTCTTTAGGTGTCAGCAAAGAGCTTTCAATATGCACATGTCCATCAATAAAACCTGGGACAATGATTTTATTTCGAGCATCAATTATTTTAATTCCATCGTACGAACCGATCCCAACGATCGTGCCTTCTGTAATGGCGATATCGCCGCTCATTAGTTCTCCTGTAAATACGTTTACGATCGTTCCATTTTTAACGACTAAATCTGCTGGTATTTTTTTAGCTGCTACTTTTATTTTCTTTTCTAATGCTGAAGTTTTTATATCTCCCAATTTAAATACCTCCTCATATTTTATAAAATTTTCGTTTTTTATATGCTTACAATACTACACTAGCTAATTTTAAAAACAACTTTTATTTGCAAGTTTTTCCTACTGGATTATGCTAAAATGTAAGTTAAGGATCGGAATGTGAGGAATATATATGAGTAAGTTCAATAAAATTTTTTTAGATCTTGAAGCAGCTATTTTAAATCAAAGTTTTATTTCCGGTGATCTCTTGCCTAGCGAAAATGAACTGGTAAAAACATATAATGTTTCCCGTGAAACAATTCGAAAAGCGCTGAATTTGCTTTTAGAAAAAGGGTACATTCAAAAGATACAAGGGAAAGGCTCCGTTGTTTTAGATGTTAAACGCTTTGATTTCCCTGTCTCTGGCTTAACCAGCTACAAAGAACTTCAAGATGCGCAACAAATGAATAGTCAAACCATCGTCGTCCACAATGGCTTACAGCCAATTTCTGAAGACTTAGCTAATCATTTAAAGCTTCCTTTGGATACTCCTATTTTATATCTTGAACGCTTAAGAAAAGTAAATGGCGAAGTAGTCATTATAGATAAAGATTATCTGCTCACTTCTATCGTTCCAACTATTCCAACCGATGCAGCTGAGGATTCATTGTATCATTACATTGAACATACGCTCGGATTAACGATCAGTTATGCTCAAAAAGAGATAACGGTAGATCCAATTACAGAAGAAGATAAACGCTTGATGGACTTAGAAGATGATACGCATGTTGTGGTTGTAAGAAGTGATGTCTATTTAGAAGATACGACTCTGTTTCAGCATACAGAATCTCGTCACCGCTTGGATCGTTTTCGTTTTGTTGACTTTGCCAGACGTAGGAATTCGCTCTAAAAAAGAGTTCGGCAATGGATTAAGCCATTCTCCTACTAGAAAAACAATACTTACGCCCAAAATAGCAAACAAAAAAAACGCTCAGGTTCTATTAAAATGGACCCTATAGAATGGACACTAAAAAAAGTGCCCTCTATAAGGTCTATTTTTGTATACTTATATAGAAAAATATAAGTATGGTTGATTTAAGATTATTCAGTCCATTAAAACCGTATTCCACAATGAATGCACTACGTGCAGAAAGGAGCTGCTAAATGTCAAAGTTAACATTTACACCAAAACAAATCCAATTTTTAAAGACAAACCCATATGTAAAAAATGTATCTGAAAAAAGCATTACTTATTCCGATGAATTCAAACGCCATTTTGTTTCAGAATCGTTGGACTCAAAAACGGCTAAACAACTATTTTTTGAAGCAGGATTTGATTTGGAAATGCTTGGTGAAAGCAGGATAAAAGCATTCTCTAAGAAATGGCGAAAAAGATATCGGGATAATGGCGTTTTGGCGTTGAAAGACACTCGACAGGGCCATTCAGGCGGAGTTCGAAAGACAGAACTAACACCTGAGCAACAAATTGAAAAGTTACAAGCCAAAATTTCATTGTTAGAACAAGAAAATGAATTGTTAAAAAAATCAGAATGGAGCGAAAGGAGGCTAGAAAAAAACGAAAAGACTAGCGAAATCTTCGCAAAAATCCATAAAATGAAAAAAGATGGTTCCTACACAGGAACGATTGTAGATGCATGTGATGTGTTGGAGGTTTCCCGTTCCGGTTACTACAATTATTTGAAGAGTTCAGACACTAGGAATGCACGAGATGAGGAAGATCAGGCTTGGAGAACCAAAATTGAAAAAGCTTATAGTTATCGTGGTTACGAGAAAGGCTCTCGAAGCATTGTCATGTATTTCAAGAATATTCTGGGTATCACAGTCAATCGTAAAAAGGTACAGCGTTTGATGAGGAAATTTAATATTTTCTGCCCCATTCGTAAAGCGAATCCCTATAAAAGAATGGCAAAAGCTACCAAAGAACATCGCACTGTTGAAAACCAGCTGGAACGTCAATTTGATCAAGGGATAGCCCACAAAGTTCTATTAACAGATATTACTTACCTGCCTGGAGCTGATGGTTTCCTGGGTTATTTATCAACCATTAAAGATGGTACGACGAAAGAAATTTTAGCTCATTATGTATCTGATAATCTAAAACTTGATATTTCGCTAAACACCGTAGATTCTTTAATGAGCGCCCACGGTGCAACGTTACATAAAGATGCTTTTATCCATTCAGATCAAGGCGTACATTACACTAGCCCTAAATTTCATAAGAAGTTGATAGAGAATCATTTAGGGCAGTCCATGTCCAGAAGAGGTAACTGTTGGGACAACGCTCCCCAAGAGTCATTCTTCGGACATTTGAAGGATGAAATGAACTATGAAAATTGTACGAACCTAGAAGAATTGCGAGCAACTGTGAGTGATTACATTGACTATTATAATAATGAACGTGGGCAATGGAACCTAAAAAAATTGCCCCCTGTTCATTACAGGGAACAATTTTTATCAGGTATTGCATAAGGTCTCTTTTTTTTAATGTCTTTGACATAGGGTCCATTTTACATAACCCTCTGGTGTCATTCCTTTTTTAGGCATCATTTTCACTGCATATGACAAGGAATAAAGGATTTCAATATTCTTTTTGAATGGTTCACTATTTGGATTACCACTGCCTTCTATTGTAAAAAATTTCATTTCTGGAACTTCAATAATAGCTGGTTGTTTTTTTGGTAAATAGAGTTCCTTTGAGTGTTTTCTCCATTCAAATTTACTCACAATTTATCCGTTTCCTTTTTGTCATCTGCTTCAAAATGAAAAGCAATGGTTTCGTAAGGCCCTAATTCCAATTTAGCTGTTAATGCTTTCTTTTCTCCATTACCAATAAGATAAGAACTAGATCTAGCTAAAAATTCTTCTGGAATCTCAATGATTACGGATTCTGGATAGAAATGATTAAGGACTAATAATTGTTCTCCTTCATGTTCTCTTACATAGCCATAAACGCTTGGATGTTCCATTAGGATCCCACGATAATTCCCTTCAGAAATGACTAGCATCTCTTTCCTTAACTGAATCAATTTTTTATAGAAGTTAAAAATGGTTCCTTCTTTACGCTCTTTTGCTACATTGATCTCATGGTAGTTTTCAGCTACTTTTATCCAAGGTTCTCCAGTTGTAAAACCAGCATTCCTTTCGGCTATCCATTGCATCGGTGTTCGGCTGTTATCTCGCGATTTTTCTTTAATGATTTCCATGATTTCTTCATGTGGCAGACCATTAGCTTGTAGTTCTTTATAAGCATTTTGGGTCTCTACATCTACATAATCTGTAATCTCTTGAAATTCCGGATTCTTCATACCAATTTCTTCTCCTTGATAAACATAAGGGGTTCCACGCAGCAAATGGATCGTCTGAGCTAACATCTTAGAAGAAGCTTCAAAGTAATTGACAGGGTCTCCAAAGCGGTTTATTGCACGCGGTTGGTCATGATTGCTCCAGAATAATGCATTCCATCCATTCCCTTTAGACATTCCTTCTTGCCAATTATTAAGTAATTCTTTTAATTCCATGAAATCAAATGGCATCTTGCTCCATTTTTCTCCATCTAGATAATCGACTTTCAAATGATGGAAACTAAAAACCATCGATAATTCTTGTTTTTCAGGATTGGAATAAGCAATCCCATTTTCAATAGTCGTTGAAGACATTTCTCCAACAGTCATCATATTTGGTTGTTTTCCAAAAGTTTTTTGATTCATTTCATGAATAAATTCATGTGCTATTGGTCGATCAGTATATAACGATTTTCCTACGCCATCTGCTGCATCAACAAGTTCTTCCTCCTTGCCAACTACATTGATCACATCAAATCGGAATCCTTTTACACCTTTATCTATCCAAAAATTAACCACATTAAATACTTCATCTCTTACTTCAGGATTACGCCAATTTAAATCTGCTTGCGAAACATCATATAGATGCAAATATTCCTTTCCAGTATCCGCAAAAGGAGCCCACGCTGGGCCTCCAAATTTTGAGACCCAGTTCGTAGGATGACTTCCATCTGCTTTAGGTTCACGTAGTATATAGTAATCTTGGTATTTTTTTTCACCCTTTAAAGCTCGTTGAAACCATTCATGATCAATTGATGTGTGATTTAAAACCATATCTAACATAATTTCCAATTTGTATTCCGTGGTTACATCAATGAGCTCCTCAAAATCTTCCATCGTTCCAAATAATGGATCGATTTCTACATAATTAGCGATATCATAGCCATTATCTTTTTGTGGAGAAATGAAGAAGGGATTGATCCATAGTACATCAACACCTAAATCTGCTAAATAAGGCACTTTTTCAATGATTCCTTTTAAATCCCCTACTCCATCTCCATTGGAATCCTTAAAAGATTTTGGGTAAATTTGATACACGACTTTCTCATGAAAGGTACTCATTCTATTCCTACTTTCTAAATTTATTTCCCTAATTCTGGTTGTATAACTTCTGCTTCTACTTGATCTGATTTATTTAAAATATTGTATTTACGGAAAACGATCGTCAATGCAAACGGTACTACTATTGCAATCACCATACTAATTGCAAAGATACCCCAGTATTGATTTTGAATGGAAAGAATTCCCGGAAGTCCACCTACACCAATTGAATTAGCTGTTACGTTAAAAATAGTTGATACTAATCCTGCAAGACCTGAACCGATCATAGCAGCCACAAATGGGTAGATATATTTGATGTTGATCCCGAACATAGCTGGTTCTGTTACACCTAAGTAACATGAAATAGCTGCTGGAATAGAGATTTGTTCTTCTTTCTCGTTTCCACGGTGCAAATAAATGATAGCTAACACTGCAGAACCTTGAGCAATATTTGATAAAGCGATCATTGGCCATAAATTAGTTCCTTGGAAATCTGCAATCAATTGTAGATCGATCGCATTCGTCATGTGGTGCAATCCAGTGATTACTAGTGGTGAGTAGAAGAAACCGAATAATGCTCCAAATAACCAGTTAAATGAGCTTCCTAATCCTGCATACACAATACTAGAGACCCATCCTCCAATGATCCAACCAATTGGTCCTAAAACAGTATGAGCAATCAAAACAGTTGGAACTAAAGCAAAGAATGGTACAAAAATCATTGAAATCGATTGTGGGATAACTTTACGCAACCACAATTCTAGATAAGCTAGTAAAAATCCAGCTAACATAGCAGGAATAACTTGCGCTTGGTAGCCGATCATATCAATCGTAAAATAACCAAAATCCCAAACTGGAACTTCTGCTGCTGCTGTTCCAGCAACGGCGTACGCGTTCAATAATTGAGGGGATACGAGCGTGATACCTAAAACAATACCTAAAATTTGAGTTGTTCCCATTTTCTTAGCAACACTCCAAGTGATACCTACTGGTAAGAAGTGGAAAATAGCTTCACCGATCAACCATAAGAAACTATTCGCACCAGCCCAGAATTGAGAAACTTCAACGATTGTTTGGCCGTCAAGCCAACCCATTGGGACAGCTTCTAAAATATTACGGAACCCTAAAATTAAACCTCCGACAATAATTGCTGGAATAATCGGTGTGAAAATTTCTGCTAAAACAGACATTGCACGTTGCACAGGGTTTTGATTTTGTTTACTTGCTGCTTTCACTTCATCTTTAGATACGCCTTCTTTACCGGATATTTTAGAAAATTCATTGTAGAATGTAGCAACATCATTCCCAATAATAACTTGATACTGACCGGCTTGAGTAAATGTTCCTTTAACTACAGGGATATCCTCAATTTTTTTGCTATCTGCTTTTGCAGGATCATTTAATACGAAACGCATGCGAGTGGCACAGTGAGTGACTGCAGAAATATTATCGGGACCTCCGATATCTTCTAAAAGCTGCTTTGCATCTTGTGTGTAATCTGCCATTTTCTTTCCTCCTAAGAATAATTTTATAATTGCAACTTGTATATACAAGTACAATGTAACCTTTTTCATTAGTAATTGCAAGCGTTTTATCTATATTTTTTTCAACTTATGGATCTATATAAAAAAGCTGGTATAAGAATCTTAAGATTCTTATACCAGCTTTTAATTTAGCGATTTAATTAGGATGTGTTTTAAAACTAATGACTCTTCTTATTTTTGGGCTAATTGACAAAGATATGGGGTGATTAAAATCAGAATCGAACAACAAGAACGACCTAAGGAGTCTAGGAGTCAAATAAAATAGTCCACTATTTTGAGTTACTCGAACTAGCACTCGTTCCCGCTACTCAAATGCACGTTGGGTGCTCAGTTACTCGAACTAACGCTCGTTCACGCTACTCAAATGCACGTTGGGTGCTCAGTTACTCGAACTAGCACTCGTTCCCGCTACTTGCTCTTAACAAGATAGTTTTAAAACATGCCCTAGTCATACTATTCAACAATACTATAAGAAACTTTTGATGTTACTTGGTAACAGGATTATTTCTTATCAGCCTATCAGACTTTTGGCTTAGTAACCATCTTTGACTAATCGTAAGAAAGAGGTTGGGACATAAGTCCAAACCTCTTTGCCTATCCAACCATTGATCCCAAAGATACTTCTAAAAGTAACCTCGCCGGTAGAAAAATGTAAAAATCATAGAAAAAACAGATCAATCATTTTTTATGATTCAGATATATAGGGTCTATCATTTTTCGTGTTCATAGATCAGTTTGATCATTCACACGAAATTTCAGACGGAATAGGAGTTGCTTGTAGCCATGTGAAGTATTCAATGTGAATTATAAAACTTTAATGCTTTAGCGATTAAGCTTTGTTTGAGGCTTGAAAGCCTGGAAGACAAAAGGCTTCATGGCAGTACCATAGCTCTACACAAGCAAATCCGTTCATTCCAGAAGAAATTTCTTTTAGAATACCAATATTTTTTTTAGACGATCGATATATATAGAACAAAAAAAGAATCTTTTCTTGTTCTCAGCTAGTTATGACCTAGCCATTTTTTTACTTGATTACTAAATTCGTTAGAGTACAGACTAAATACTTTTATTTTAATTCAACTACTAAGTAGCGATGAGGTTCGGTTCCTTCAGAATGAGTAGCAACAGCGTCATCTTTGCTCAAATAAAAATGAATTTGTTTTCTTTCAGAAGCAGGCATTGGTTCTAAGAATACAGGTTGCTTTGTACGACGGACTTTCGCAGCAGTCCGCTCTGCTAGTTCTCTCAAAGCATCTTCTCTGCGTTCACGATAGTCTCCAACATTTACAACAGCATTAAATTTTGTTTTAGCATGATGGTGTAGCAAAACTTGAGCTAACGATTGTAAAGCATTTAGTACTTTACCATGTTTGCCAATGACCAAACCTGCTTTTTCTGTTTCAATATGAAAAACAACTTGTTTTTTAGTTTCTTCTATTATCACTGTACTAGAAATACCCATTTTCTGGATAATTTCTTGCAGGTAATCTGCCACCATTTTAATAGCTTCTTCATCATTTCTTTTTGTGTCAGTTTCTTTAGAAAGTTCCTCTTCTTCTGAAATGGTTGTTTCTGCCAAAACAGGAGCCTTCTCATTTACAAGGTCAATTGAAGCTGATGATGATTTTACTGTTTTAACTTCAGCAGAAGATTCTTTAAAAAAATCTTTAGCATTATTTTCAGCTGCAATTTTTGTAACAGTTACGATTGCATCTTTCTTTCCAATTTTAAAAATACCTTTTCTACCTTGATCTATTATTTCAATAGAAGCTTCTTCTTTAGCGATTCCCAGTTCCTTTAATGCTTTTTGGATAGCTTCATCTACCGTTTCAGCTTGAGCTGTATACTTATTCATATACCTACCTCCATTCTAAACACTTTTGATTCATCGAACCTATCTTATTTTTTTCTTTTCTTAGGTTTTAAAGCTTTTTCAAGAGCACGTCGGCGATCCCGTTCAATTTGGCTCTTTTCTTCACGCACTTTTTTAATTTTAAAAGGATTATTCAATAATAATGTTTGTCCCACAGAAAATGCATTTCCTACGACCCAGTACAGCGATAATGCACTTGGCAATGTAATCCCCATAAATAAAATCAATGCAGGCATCATATACAGCATAGTCGTTGTTGTCGGATTGGGCTCTAATTGACTCATGGTTGATAGCTTAGTTGTTGCATACGTCAATATAGCAGCTAGTACAGGTAGAACAAAGTATGGATCTGGTGCTCCTAAATTCATCCATAAAAAGTTTCCTGTTTTCAAAACTTCTGTACGGCTGATAGCTTGGTACATAGCAATCAACACCGGCATTTGAATAAGCAATGGCAAACACCCAGCTACAGGATTAACACCTGCTTCTGCGTATAATTTAGACGTTTCTTCTTTTAATTTATTTTGTGTATCTGGATCCTTAGAAGCGTACTTTGTTTGTAATTTTTTTAACTGTGGTTGCATCTCTGACATTTTTTGAGTACTTTTTGTTTGGTGGTGCATGACAGGTAACAGAACCAATCGAATGATCAATGTAAAAATAATTATTCCTGCCCCGAAACTTCCACCAAATAAATCAGCTAACCAGATGATGATACGGGAGAAGTTAAAAACAATGTATTTATCCCAAATCCCTGTGCTTTGTTCTGTGATGGGTGAAGTGCCACAACCCACCAAAACGACTGCTAAAAAAACAGTCCCTAATAAAAGAAGTAATCGCTTACGTTTGTTCACGTCCTGTCCTCCACTCTAATAAGTAAAAACTATCTTAATAATTTTGCAAGCTTTAAAACATGCGTCAAACTTTTTTTTGTTTCCTTCATCGTCATATCTGCTATCGGTTTACGAGCAATAACAATGAAATCATTTTCTGCTTTTAGCTGCGGTTTTAACTCAGTTAAACTTTGTCGAATTCTTCTTTTGACATTATTCCGCATGACCGCGTTACCTATTTTTTTACCAACAGATATTCCTACACGAAAATGTGGCTGGTCTTTTTTATCTAGCACATAAATGACAAATTGACGATTTGCTGTTGATCTGCCATTGTGAAAAACTTTTTGAAATTCTGCTTCTTTTTTGACACGATAGGTTTTTCTCATTAAAATAACCTCTCATCTCTTATTAAATTAATAAAAATACCGTTCCATTTAATTGAATAAGGAATAAATTACCCAGTAATCATTTAAAGAAAAACGACTACTGAGTAATTTTTATTCCAATCCTAAAAAAAAAGACCACTGAAACGTTCAGTGATCTATGCTGATAATACTTTTCTTCCTTTACGACGTCTGCTTTGTAATACATTACGTCCACTTTTAGTACTCATGCGTTTACGGAAACCATGTACTTTTTGACGTTTACGCTTTTTGGGTTGGTAAGTTCTTTTCATGCGTGATACACCTCCTGTGAAAACTATCTCTCATTATTGTTTCTTACATTATCCAAAGACAGTCTAAAATTATTATAACGAAGAAAAAATAGTCTTGTCAAACGTATTACCCCTATTTTTATTCATTCACTTATGTATGATAGCATATTTTCACTTATTATGAAACAATCTTTTGCAAATTCTTTTTACACAGCATCATTCTTTTCTTTTTTATTAAGACTTACTAAGAATTCCTGCCTTTTTTTTATTTAAAATAAAGATATCCACAAGGGTATAAAGTTATGCACACGCCTGGGGAATAGTTTTTTCAGGCTTTTGTTATCCTCAAGTTATCACCTGGTTATCCACAAATGAACACGGTGTGCAAAAACGTTATCCACTCCTCCTTTAAAAATGTGCATAACTCTGTTTTAGGCTGGTGCGTCAGTTTAACTCAGTTGATAGTTATCCACAAAAATCCAGATTTAGTTGTTATTAAATAAAGTTATCCACTGCTGTTTTTCGCCTGTGTATAACTTTATTTACAGGCAGTGTATAATTTTTCTTTTAAAAAAACTACTTGTGGAAAACTTTTTAAAAAAGTGCTAAACTGACATAGACACATTTTATAAGGAGGTTCTCTTTTGGACGATCTACAAACACTATGGAATTTTTTAAAAGAAAAATTTAAAGAATCGCTATCCAAAGTTAGCTACGATACGTGGATAGAAAGTGCTAGTCCAATACGTATCACAGATAACAACATTATTATTGAAGTCCCTTCTTCTTTGCATAAAGAATATTGGGAAAATAACTTAGCTACCCGAATCGTTGAAAATATTTATGAATACTCCAGTCGAGAAATTTCTCCGTTATTTGTTATTAAAAATGAGCAAGAAACATCTACACTTGCCAATAATAATCTTCGTAATGAAGTTCCTAAAAAAAACTGGTTTAAAAAAGATATTCAATTAAATACAAAGTATACTTTTGATACCTTTGTTATAGGTAAAGGAAATCAAATGGCTCATGCTGCTGCTTTAGTCGTTGCCGAAGAACCTGGAACAATCTATAATCCCTTATTTTTCTATGGTGGAGTTGGACTTGGAAAAACCCATTTGATGCATGCTATAGGTCACCAAATGTTGCTGCTGAATCCTGATGCACGGGTAAAATATGTCAGTAGTGAAACATTTGCAAATGACTTTATAAATTCCATTCAAAATAAAACACAAGAAAAATTTAGGAATGAATATCGCAGTGTTGACTTGCTTTTAGTAGATGATATTCAGTTTTTTGCAGATAAAGAAGGAACTCAAGAAGAATTTTTCCATACATTTAATGCCTTATATGATGACCGAAAACAAATCGTATTGACGAGTGATCGTTTGCCAAACGAAATTCCTAAACTGCAAGAACGGTTGGTCTCAAGATTCGCATGGGGATTATCAGTAGACATTACGCCTCCAGATTTAGAGACGCGGATTGCGATCCTAAGAAAAAAAGCCAATGCTGAACGGTTAGAAATTCCAGGCGACACTTTAAGTTATATAGCTGGTCAAATTGATTCAAATATTAGAGAATTAGAAGGTGCGTTGGTTCGTGTTCAAGCTTATGCAGCTATTGAAAGTCGTGATATTACTACTAGTTTGGCTGCGGATGCATTGAAAAGTATGTTACCTTCAGCAAAACCAACGACACTTACTATTCTTGATGTTCAACATGCTGTCAGCAAATATTATCAATTATCGATCGCTGATCTTAAAGGTAAAAAGCGTATTAAATCAATTGTTTTACCAAGACAAATCGCCATGTATTTATCTCGTGAACTTACATCAAATTCGTTACCTAAAATCGGTGCTGAATTTGGCGGGAAAGATCATACAACAGTTATTCATGCTTATGAAAAAATCGTTCATGCTTTAACAAAGGATGAACAGTTAAAACAAGAAATAACCGATTTAAAGAAAAAATTAATGTAGCTTTTTATTTTACACATGTGTATAACTAATAGAGTTATCCTTTTTTTATCAACAGGTTATCCACATGTGTAAAACCATTTAAATAAAAAGATCATCATTGTTTTCCACAGTATCCACAAGCCCTACTACTATTACTAAAAGAACTTATAACATAAATTAAACTATCTCTGGAGGTAAAATTAATGAAATTTACAATAAAACGAAGTGCCTTTTTAAAAAGCCTAGCTGATGTTCAGCGTGCAATTTCTTCTAGAACAACCATTCCAATATTGACTGGATTAAAAATCATTGCAAATGATGAAGGGTTAACCTTAACTGGTAGTGATTCAGATATTTCGATCGAAGCTTTTATTCCTATTTCAGAAGAAGAAAATCTTTTAACGATTGAAAAAACTGGTGGAATTGTTTTACAAGCACGCTTTTTTAGTGAAATCGTAAAAAAACTACCTGAAGAAACGATGACGATTGAAATACTAGATCATTTTCAAGCATTGATTACTTCAGCAACAGCTTCATTTACTATTAACGGCTTAGATCCAAATAATTACCCTCATTTGCCGATCATTGATACGTCAGAGTCATTTACCTTACCGGTAAATTTATTTAAACAAGTTATTGGACAAACGGTTATTGCTATTTCAACGCATGAGAGCCGTCCAATATTAACAGGTGTGAATATTGTGATTGAAAACGGCAAATTTTTAGCCGTTGCTACAGATAGTCATCGTTTAAGTCAACGTGTGATTCCTATTGAAATGAATGATGAACAAGCATCTAAAAAATACAATATTATTATTCCAGGTAAGAGTTTGATTGAATTATCTCGTACGTTAGATGAAACATCAGACACTATTGAAATGATGATCACTGAAAACCAAGTTTTATTTAAATCAGAAAACATGTATTTTTATTCTCGCTTACTTGAAGGGTATTATCCTGATACCAAGCGTTTGATTCCTGATAATTCTTCAACAGAGATCAGTTTCAATGCTAGTGCTTTATTGGGTTCTATTGAACGGGCTTCTTTACTTTCACATGAAGGAAAAAATAACGTTGTTAAAATCACTATCAATCCTGATTTAATTGAAATTTCAGGTAATTCACCTGATGTTGGTAATGTTAAAGAAGAATTAGATTATCTGTCCGTTGAAGGAGAGCCGATCGAACTTTCATTTAACCCTGATTATATGAAAGACGCATTGAGAACTTTTGGCCAAACGGATATAAAAATTAAATTCACCTCTCCAGTCCGTCCTTTTATCTTGGTTCCAAGTGAAAATGGACAAGATTTTATTCAATTGATCACTCCTGTTCGAACTTTTTAAAGATCAAACAGTTAAAAACCACTTTTCATGCAATTGAAAAGTGGTTTTTTTTTATTGTGCTTCAAATCAGCATGATATTTTCGTTTTAAGCAATTATGGAAGCTTTAAGGTCTTTTTTTATCTTTTAGCTAAAATCGATAATAGTAGGGTTATTTTTAGATTCAGTTGTATTATTGGCTAAAAGATAGTATAATAAGAAGAATAAGCAGCAGTGTGATGCGTGGATTATATCCACGCATATTTTAATGAAAAGTAGGTGAAAAAGATGAAAAAAACAATTAAAATCAATCGTGAATTTATTACATTAGGACAACTTTTAAAACATGTAAATATTATTAGCAGCGGCGGAATGGCTAAATGGTACTTGGCTGAACACACAGTACTTGTCGATACTGAAATTGAAAATCGTAGAGGTAAAAAACTTTATCCTGGTTCAGTCGTTGAAATACCAAATGAAGGAACTTATTTTATCCAATCAGAAGAGGCTTCTACTGAATCAATTGAGGACAAAAAATAATGCTATTGAAAGAAATCCATCTTTCCAATTATCGTAATTATGAGCATGCTGAAGTTATTTTTTCTAAGGGAATCAATGTTTTCTTAGGAGAAAATGCCCAAGGAAAAACTAGTTTGATGGAAGCTATTTACGTATTAGCAATGGCAAGAAGCCATAGAACTGCAAATGATAAAGAGACCATTCGATGGGATCAAGATTTTGCGCGGGTAAGTGGAAGAATACAAAAGAAAAACACTAGTTTTCCACTTGAGATCTCTATTTCTAAAAAAGGAAAAAAAGCAAAATTTAATCATTTAGAACAAAAAAAACTAAGTGAATACATTGGAAATTTGAATGTTATTTTATTTGCACCAGAGGATCTATCTCTGGTGAAGGGTTCGCCTTCTGTCAGGAGAAAGTTTTTAGATATGGAAATGGGGCAAATGAGCCCTATTTATTTACACCATCTTGTGCAATACCAGCATCTTTTAAAACAAAGAAATAGTTATCTTAAACAATTAAGTTTAAAAAAAGAGAAGGATCTAACTTTTTTAGATATTTTAACCGAGCAGTTAGCAGAATATGGAGCGGCTATTTTATTAGAGCGTTTTTCTTTTGTAAAAAAATTGGAAAATTGGGCCAAACCGATCCATGGTGAAATTTCTAAACAAAAAGAACAGCTTGAAATTGAGTATGCGTGCAGTCTGAAAATTACAAACGAGACAAACAAAGAACAAATTTATTCAGATTTAATGAACGCCTATGCCCAAGGTAAGCAGCGAGAATTAGAGCAGCGAACCACTCTTTTTGGTCCTCATCGAGATGACTTGAAATTTAGTGTGAATGGAAGAAATGTCCAAACATATGGCTCTCAAGGTCAACAAAGAACGACGGCATTGAGCGTTAAATTAGCTGAAATCGATTTGATGAAAGAAATGACGGGTGAGTATCCCGTCTTATTGTTAGACGATGTCTTATCAGAATTGGATGATGAACGGCAAACTCATTTGTTGAAAGCTATTCAAAACAAAGTCCAAACCTTCTTAACGACAACTAGTTTAGATGGAATAAAGAAAAATATGCTGGAAGCTCCAAAAATTTTTCTGATTGATAATGGCCAAGTAGAAATGGAGAGTGAATGAGTGTGTCTGAAGAAATGAAAAGTAAACAAGATTTAGCAAATGAATATGATGCGAGTCAAATACAAGTTCTAGAAGGTCTAGAAGCCGTTCGTAAACGTCCAGGAATGTACATTGGTTCAACAAGCAGTGAAGGTTTGCACCATCTAGTATGGGAAATCGTAGATAATTCAATTGATGAAGCCTTAGCTGGTTTTTCTGATGAAATCAACCTTAGTATTGAAAAAGACGGAAGTATCATTGTTACGGATAATGGACGTGGAATTCCAGTCGATATCCAAGCTAAAACAGGCCGTCCGGCAGTGGAAACCGTTTTTACGATTCTTCATGCAGGTGGTAAATTTGGCGGTGGAGGCTATAAAGTTTCAGGTGGTTTACATGGGGTAGGATCTTCAGTGGTTAATGCTCTTTCAACTACGTTAGATGTTTACGTATACAAAAACGGAAAAATCTATCATCAACAATATGCTCAAGGGAAAGTTGTCCATGATGTAGAAGTGCTTGGTGAAACCGATAAACATGGAACAAAAGTCCATTTTGTACCAGATCCTGAGATATTTAAAGAAACAGTTGAATTTCATTTTGATAAATTAGCTACACGTGTCCGTGAATTAGCTTTCTTAAACAAAGGATTGAAAATTACGGTTGAAGATAAACGTGAAGGTAAAGAACAATTTCTAGAATACCACTATGAAGGTGGTATCAAGAGTTATGTATCATTTTTGAATGAAAATAAAGCTGTCCTATACGATGAACCTATTTTTCTAGAAGGCGAACAGCAAGGGATCACTATTGAAGTAGCTATGCAGCATACAGACGGTTATCATAACAACCTAATGAGTTTTGCTAATAATATCCATACTTATGAAGGTGGAACACACGAATTTGGTTTCAAGACGGCATTAACTCGTGTGATAAATGACTACGCTAAAAAGAATAAATTGATCAAAGAAAATGAAGAAAACTTAACGGGTGAAGATGTACGTGAAGGGCTAACGATCGTCTTATCTATTAAACATCCAGATCCTCAATTTGAAGGACAAACGAAAACAAAATTAGGTAATTCTGAAGCACGTACTATTACAGATCGCTTATTCTCTGCGCATTTCGAAAAATTTTTAATGGAAAATCCGCAAGTAGCTCGTCAAGTTGTTGAAAAAGGCTTGCTTGCTGCTAGAGCTCGTTTAGCTGCAAAAAGAGCCCGTGAGGTTACACGTAAAAAAAGTGGACTAGAGATCAGCAACCTGCCTGGTAAATTGGCTGACTGCTCAAGTAAAGACCCTACAGTCAGTGAAATATTTATCGTTGAGGGAGATTCTGCCGGAGGTTCTGCTAAGCAAGGACGTTCAAGATTATTCCAAGCTATTTTACCGATTCGTGGAAAAATACTAAACGTAGAAAAAGCAACACTAGATAGAATTCTAGCAAACGAAGAAATTCGCTCATTGTTTACTGCTATGGGAACAGGATTTGGAAACGACTTTGATGTTTCTAAAGCTCGTTACCACAAATTAGTTATCATGACAGATGCGGATGTTGATGGAGCACATATTCGTACATTATTATTGACGTTATTCTATCGCTACATGCGTCCAATAGTTGAAGCGGGTTATGTCTATATCGCTCAACCTCCTTTGTATCAAGTGCGCCAAGGTAAAAAAATGGTTTATTTGGATTCAGAAGAAGAATTGGATAATCATCTGAAAGAAATTCCTCTTTCGCCAAAACCTGTGATCCAACGTTACAAAGGTCTTGGAGAGATGGATGCTGAACAATTATGGGAAACAACCATGAACCCAGAAAATAGACGGATGCTCCAAGTCACAGTTGACGATGCTATCGAAGCGGATAAAAGTTGTGATATGTTGATGGGTGATCGTGTTGAACCAAGACGTCAATTTATTGAAGAAAATGCACGCTATGTACAGAATTTAGACATTTAATCCAATTAGGAGGACAATAAAAAATGGCTGAAGAATTTAAAGAAAATATAAAAAATATTGAATTAAGCCATGAAATGCGCACGTCATTCCTTGATTATGCAATGAGTGTTATTGTAGCGCGCGCATTGCCTGATGTACGAGATGGTTTAAAACCAGTACATCGTCGTATTTTATATGGTATGAGCGAATTAGGTGTAACACCGGATAAATCTCACAAAAAATCAGCACGTATCGTTGGGGATGTTATGGGTAAATACCATCCTCATGGAGATAGTGCGATTTATGAATCAATGGTTCGGATGGCACAAACTTGGAGCTACCGTTATCCGTTAGTCGATGGTCACGGAAACTTTGGGTCAGTGGATGGCGATGGAGCTGCAGCAATGCGTTATACTGAAGCTAGGATGACAAAAATGGCATTAGAAATGCTGCGCGATATCAATAAAGATACGATTGATTACCATGACAATTACGATGGATCAGAACGTGAACCAGATGTTTTACCGGCTCGCTTTCCAAATCTACTCGTAAATGGAGTTACAGGGATTGCTGTTGGTATGGCCACTAATATCCCACCCCACAACTTATCTGAGGTTATCTCGGCATTGCACATTTTAATGAATGATCCAGATGCAACAACTGCTGATTTAATGGAAGCTATACCTGGTCCTGATTTTCCAACTGGTGGATTAGTAATGGGTAAATCTGGTATCAGAAAAGCCTATGAAACAGGTAAAGGTTCGATTATGGTTCGAGCTAAAGTTGAAATCGAAATACAAAAAAATGGCAAAGAACGCATTATCGTGCATGAACTGCCTTACATGGTAAATAAAGCAAGATTAGTGGAACGTATCGCTGACTTGGCTAGAGACAAACGAATTGAAGGCATAACCGATTTAGCCGATGAATCCGACCGAGACGGTATGCGCGTTGTAATCGACGTTAGACGCGATGTTAGCGCAAGTGTAGTCTTGAATAATTTATATAAATTAACGTCCCTTCAAACATCATTTGGTTTTAACATGCTAGCTATTGTTAATGGTGTTCCGAAAGTATTAAGTTTAAAATCCATTCTTGAAGAATATTTAAAACATCAAGAAGTTGTCATTCGTAGAAGAACAGCTTACGATAAACGCAAGGCTGAAGCGCGGGCACACATCTTAGAAGGTTTAAGAATTGCTTTAGATCATATTGATGAAATCATTCGCCTTATCCGTGGTTCAAAAACGGGAGATATCGCTAAAACGGCTTTGATTGAAACATATGGTTTATCAGAGAAACAAGCCCAAGCTATTTTAGATATGCGAATGGTTCGATTAACTGGTTTAGAGCGTGATAAAATCGAATCAGAATATACCGAATTGATGGCTTTGATTGCAGATATGGCTGATATTTTAGCTAAACCGGAACGGATACACACGATTATTGAAACAGAGCTTCTTGAAGTACAAGAAAAATTTGGGGATGCTCGACGTACAGAGTTATTAGTAGGAGAAGTTCTAAGTCTTGAAGATGAAGATTTGATCGAAGAGGAAGACATTGTTATTACTTTGACAAGCAAAGGATATATCAAACGTCTTCCAAGTTCTGAATTCAAATCGCAAAGACGTGGTGGACGCGGCATACAAGGAATGGGAGTTCATGATGATGATTTCATTGAAACTTTGGTCTCTTGTTCAACGCATGATACATTGTTGTTCTTTACGAATAACGGTAAAGTTTACCGTTCGAAAGGATACGAAATTCCGGAGTATGGCCGTACAGCTAAAGGAATTCCAGTCATTAACTTGTTAGGTATCGACTCTGGAGAAACCGTCCAAGCTGTCATAAATGTTAGAGGAGAGTCTGAAGAAGGACTTTATCTGTTCTTTACAACTCGCCTTGGAACAGTTAAAAGAACGGATGTAAAAGCCTTTTCTAATATCCGAAGTAATGGCCTAAAAGCTATTGTATTAAAAGAAAATGACGAATTGATGTCTGTTTCTGTAACCAAAGGAGACCAGAATATCATTATTGGAACACATTTGGGTTACGCTGTAAGCTTCCATGAAAATGATGTTCGAAATATGGGTAGAACTGCTGGTGGTGTTCGTGGTATCCGATTAAGAGAAAATGATTATGTTATCGGAGTAGACCTGTTAAAAGAGGATTCTGAAGTTCTGATCATTACAGAAAAAGGATACGGTAAACGAACTAAAGCAAGCGAATATGCTATTAAAGGCCGTGGCGGAAAAGGAATCAAAACAGCTAATATTACAAGTAAAAATGGTAACTTAGCTGGTTTAACAACCGTCAGAGGTGATGAAGATATTATGTTGATAACAAATACGGGTGTTATTATTCGTTTTAGTGTTTCAGCAGTATCACAAACGGGTCGTGCAACATTAGGTGTACGCGTTATTCGAGTAGCTGAAGATGTAAAAGTTTCAACTATGGCAAAAGTAGATGCAAAAGTCATAGATGATGAAATAGATGAAGCAGGGATTGTTTCTGAATTACCAGCTACCGAAGATAAGGCATTAAATGAATCAAGCCAAGAAGTTGAAAGTGTCGATGATTCTGAGAATGATGCAGAAGAAGGCACCGACTCAACAGAAGAATAAAAAATTATCAAAAAGAGGCTGGGATATAAACTAGCTGAGAATAAGAAATAGGGACTGTTTATCAGGAAACTGATACACAGTCCCTTTTTTTGGGCTCTACGTCAAATGGTGTGGATGAGCTAAATTTAGTTGGAAATAACGTCTTGTTTAAGCAGCGTGAGAGAATCTTCTCGCGCTGCTTTTTTTTGCTCTGATTTGTCAAATTAAGCTAGACAAAATATCTTCACTCATGTAACTCAAAAATACTTCCAATGGTGTTTGATACTTCAATGATTTTCTTGGAATATTATTTCTCTTGTCTGCAACGGAGGAAACAAACGATTGGTCGACTTGATTAAAGTCCATTTCTTTTGGTAAGCCATCTTTTCGTAGCAAACCATTCGAATTTTCATTCAAAGCGCGTTGTGAAGGTGTTCCAGGATCTGCGAAATAAATAGCAACATCATGTTGGTTGCATATTGATTTCCAGTTAGAAAATTCTTTTCCACAATCAAACGTTATGGAGTGGAATAAATTTCTTGGAATGACTTGAAACCAGCGATTCATAGCTAGTTCAATATCACTGGCCTTGCGTCCCTTGGGTTTCAAGGTAATAATGACTTTCGACAAACGTTCCACTAACGTTATGACCGCACTTTTATGTTGGACACCTACAATGGTGTCGCCTTCTATATGGCCAAATTCTTTATTGAATTGAGGGTAGTCTTTCTCTCTTTCTGCGATATTCCGCTTGAAAGCTTGTTTTCCTCGACGTTCTTTATGACCATTTGGCTTTCTTTTACCCTTCATTGGGAGTGTCGTTTCATCAAAGATTTTTTCTTTGAATTGGCGGTAAAGGGTACGGACAGAACACTTAATGGGCTCTTCCGCCCGACCGATAATGACATCAGGAGTCCAACCTTGAGCGACTTTATCTTTAATGTAGGCCTGTTGTTGCTTTGGGAGAACGATTCTGTGACGCCCACAATGTTTTTTATTTTCCTTATACTGTTGGTAATACTCAAGGGCCGTATGGCCTTCTTTTAAGAAGTTAATGACGGCATAAATGGGTGTACGAGTTCGGTTTAAATAGATGGCTATTTTGGCAACTGAGATATTTTGGTGGTAATAAGATTCTATCATCACTAGCTCATCCGTGGTAAGATGTGTGTAGGTCATTCGTGATCACTCCTATGTCTTCTTTTGTCGGAAATACATTTTGAGTGTACCACGAATGGCTTTTTTATTTGTCTAGCTTAATTTTACAATCGGCGTGCTTTAAAACTAATCAAAATACGACATCTAAAGTTCTGAAAATTCCGATAACCATAAGCAACCCGTTTGATGACTTTTATTTTATTGATTGACCCTTCTAAAGCACCGTTAGAATAGGGATACATAAAAGTATGTTTTATCCTAGGCAAGTGTTTACGCAGGGTTTTAAGGGCAGTCTGCATAAAAGGAGATAACTCTTTAGGAGAAGCCTTAAGTACAAGGTTTTTAAACCCTTTATAGTCATTTTTTTTAGAATAATAAAGAAGATTTTGATACAAATCATACGTCGCTTTAAGAGTCTCGTCGAGCGTAAGTAGGTAGTCGATGATTTCTGTATTCGGTAAAGGTTTTTTAAAGAGTCGTTGATAGCGGTAATCCTTAAAATTTAAGTCGTCTGAATCCTTTAACAGGAGTTGCCAGTACCTTTTAAATTTTCTGTAATTCTTTAAATCTTCTGAATTAGAGGTATGGAATTGTTTCATTGTTTGAACTCTGGTTTGATTCAACGAGCGTGATATCAACTGAACGATATGGAAACGGTCAATGATCACTTTAGCATTAGGAAAGAGATCTTTAACTAATGTAAAGTAGGCCGCGTTCATGTCTACGACAATCGTTTTTACGTTCATCCTCGTCTTATAGGGATAGCGAAGAAAGTGACGGCGTAAAGCTAGTAGCAGCCGAGTTGGCAAGATATCGATTGGTTCATGTGTGTCTGCATTCGAATAAATAAAGCTCATTTTTCCTTCGACGTTTTTAACGGATTGAAATTCATCGAAAGAGAGGTGTTGCGGCAAGGATTTGAAGGTATTTTTAACAGACTGATTGAGTTGTTTCAAGACTCTGTCTACAGTGGTAGGAGAAACAAAATGCCGTTTAGACAGGTCTTTTATAGAAATAGTGTCGGCTAATTCAACCGCGATAGACTGTTTGACCCGTTTAGCGATGAAGCAACCTTCTTCAATTTCAGGAGAACGTGCAACAAAGGTAACACCGCATGCTCTACAAAGAAACCGCTGCTTCTTTAATCGAATAGACGTTGCATAATGAGTCGAACTGACCCATTTAACCCTAGAGGTTAAATACCCATTCTTTACAATAGAGTAGGCGTGGTTCTTCATCCCACAACACTCACAGTGAGTGGGTTTGTACGTTAAAGTGGCATAGAAAACTTTTGATCTGAACCCTTTGATTCGTTTCTCCTCGCAAAATTTTTCATCAAAAAAGATATTTTTATCTTTTAAATCAAGTGCAGTTCGGATACAATTATTATGAGACATATGAATTTTCCTTTCTAGTGGGTTGTCGTGACTTTATTCTAACTGGAAAATTCATTTGTTTCTATTTTTTTATAAAAAAATAGGTGCGAATGAATTTCTTCATCCACACCAAAAATTATACAGCCTTTTTTTGTTATATCCATCGATTGTCTGAAAAATGGTGTTGGTGTTCTAAAAGAAATTTCTTCTGGAATAACGGATTTGCTTGTGGAGAGCCATGGAAGCGCCTGGAGCCTTTGGTCTTCCAGGCTTGAATTCTTTACATGGCTACAAGCAACTCCTATTCCGTCAGAAATTTAAAGTGAGTAGTCAAACGGATCTATGAATATCAAAAATTATAGTCTCATATCGATTGTTTAAAAAAAGTGTTGGTGTTCAAAAAGAAATTTCTTCTGGAATAACGGATTTGCTTGTGGAGAGCCATGGAAGCGCCTGAAGCCTTTGGTCTTCCAGGCTTTCAATCCTCAAATAGAGCTTAATCGCTAAAGCGTTAAAGCTCTATAATTCGCATTGAATTCTCTACATGGCTACAAGCAACTCCTATTCCTTCAGAAATTCCAGGTAAGTGATCAAATTGATCTATAACTTTTTGATAAAAAAAGTTAAAGGTATTACAGTCAATCGCATGCTCATTTTGGATTTTATAATTGTGATCAAACCGAATTTTTTTAAATATTTAAAACGCAATTCAGGTATTGATGTTCATAATAAAACATGCTATACTGAACGGACGTGAGTAATCTAATGAATATTCAATAGGTTACTCTCCTTGCTCTGTAAAAAGAGCCAAAGTCCATAAGGAGGTGACAGTCAAGATGAGTAAAGCAGCAAAATACGAAATTTTATACATTATCCGTCCAAACATCGATGAAGCTGAAAAAACAGCTTTAGTTGAACGCTTTGACACTATTTTAAAAGATAATGGTGCTGAAATCACTGAATCTAAAGACTGGTCGAAACGTCGTTTTGCTTACGAAATTAAAGATTTCCACGAAGGAATCTATCATATCGTAAAACTTACTGCTAATGATGCAGCTGCAATTAACGAATTCGATCGTTTATCTAAAATCAGTTCTGATATTCTGCGTCATATGACAACTAGAGAAGAAGACTAAGCAAAAAATGTTTCACATGAAACATTTTTATCGGAAGGAGTGGGCAATGTGATTAACAATGTTGTTTTAGTTGGAAGATTAACAAAAGATGCTGATTTAAGATACACTTCAAATGGCACAGCAGTAGCAACATTTTCATTGGCTGTAAACAGACCGTTTACAAACCAAAAAGGTGAAAGAGATGCTGATTTTATTAACTGTGTAATTTGGAGAAAAAGTGCTGAATCATTTGCAAATTTCACTAGAAAAGGTGCATTAGTAGGTGTGGAAGGCCGTATCCAAACACGTTCTTATGATAATCAACAAGGGCAACGTGTGTATGTTACAGAAGTAGTTGTTGAAACGTTCTCATTATTAGAATCAAAAGCTAAAAGCGATGAACGTAAAGACCAAAGTGATTCTCAATCTGGATCTCATGGTTCTCAACAAAAAACTTATAACAATACACAAAGTAACTCACAAGACGCTGCTCCCCGTAACCAACAATATCAAAACTTTGGAAACTCTGATCCTTTTGAGAAGAGTGGACAGCCAATTGATATTTCAGATGATGATTTACCATTCTAAAATGAATGGGAAATAAAGGAGGAAAATGAAATGGCTCAACAACGTAGAGGCGGCAAAAAACGCCGTAAAGTTGATTTCTTTGCAGCAAACCATATCGAACATGTGGACTATAAAGATGTTGATCTTTTAAAACGTTTTATCTCTGAAAGAGGTAGAATTTTACCGCGTCGTGTTACTGGAACATACGCAAAAAATCAACGTAAATTAACTAAAGCAATTAAACGTGCTCGTATTATGGGATTATTACCTTTCGTAACTGACGAACAATAAAAAAAATGAAAGGAGTTGAGGCAAATGTCTCAGCTCCTTTTTAATTTACATATGGAGATGCACTTGGGAAGGACACTCTAGAAAAACTAACTCGTTGATATCAATATAGTGAAATCATCCTTAATGAAAATTTAAAGGAGCGTTTGTTTTTTTAGTTGCTTTGAAAAGTGTAAATGTTTTTATATGAGAAAAAGAGTTCAACTAAAAGTTTCACGTGAAACTTTTAGTTGGATTTGTTTCATGTGAAACAAGTTGTCTACTTGGGTAACAAGTGGTAAAATAGTAAATGAACTTTAAACAGGAAAGAGATGGAAAAAGGAGTCTGTTATGAATAAGAAACTATCTCAAGAAAAACTTCCGGAATTCTTAAACGATAAAAAAATACAAATTATTATAACGATTATAGCGACATTGCAATTAGGTACAATCATTCTGGGATTCTTCGCTAATTTTGGAATTGGTTTAGCATTATTGGTTATTTTTATAGTAGTATTATTTTTATTGTATGATTTGTTAAAAAAATTGACAATTGAAAATAAAAAATATATTTCTGATTTAGCCTTTCGAATTAAACGAGGGGAACAAGAAGCGCTTATAAAAATGCCAATTGGGATCCTGTTATTTAATGAAAACTTACAATTGCAGTGGATCAACCCCTATCTTCAATCACACTTGGGTTATCAAGAAGTTTTAGGTAAGCAATTAGAAGATGTTGATAGTGAATTAGCCGCATTGGTTAAAGAAAGTCAAGATTCTGGTTTGAAAACAGCTAAGTGGGGCGATAAATTTTTCCAAATTATTATTCAGAAGGATATAAAAGTTGTATACCTTATGGACATCACAGAATACGCTATCATCCAATCAAAATATGAGGATGAAAAGATAGTTGTTGGAAATATTTTTGTTGATAATCATGATGAAATTACTCAAGGGATGACGGATCGGAACATATCTAATTTAGATAATTTTATAACAACGCAACTATCAAATTGGGCAAAATTACATCATGTATACTTAAAGCGGATCACTGAAGATCGTTTTATTGTTATGATGCATTATAACTCTTTAGAAAAGATGGAAGAAGAGAAATTCAGTATCATCGATCAAATTAGGGAAAGAACATCAAAACAAAATTTCCCTTTAACAATAAGTATGGGTATTGCCTATGGATCTGAGGATTTAAGTGAATTATCTAAATTAGCTCAAAGTAACTTGGATTTAGCTTTAGGCAGAGGTGGAGACCAAGTTGTTGTCAAGGGCTATGATATTGAACCACGTTATTATGGTGGAAAAACAAACCCAATGGAAAAAAGAACGCGTGTTCGTTCCAGGATGATCAGTCAGGCACTTCAGGAACTAATAAAGCAATCTGACCAAATTTTTATTATGGGACATAAGTATCCTGATTTAGATGCTATAGGCTCTTCTTTAGGAATTAGAAGAATTGCTGAAATGAATAATAAAGAAGCATGGGTCATTGTGAATCCAGAAGAGTTTAGTAAAGATATATCCAAATTAATGAAGGAAGTTGAAAAAGATAATCAAATTAGCCGCTATATTATAACTCCGTCAGTTGCAGAACAAATGATTACGGTCAATAGTTTAGTTGTACTAGTTGATTTCCATCGTCCTTCTATGGGGATAGCACCGGACCTGATTTCACGGACGAATAAAGTAGTAGTTATTGATCATCATCGTCGTGGAGAAGGATTTCCAAACAATCCTGCTTTAGTTTATATTGAACCTTATGCGTCATCTTCAGCTGAATTGATCACTGAGCTGTTTGAATACCAATCAGAAGAAGCAGACCCAATCAATAAAATTGAAGCTACTGCTTTATTAGGTGGAATTGTTGTAGATACAAATAGTTTTTCTCTTAGAACAGGATCTCGTACGTTTGATGCGGCGAGCTATTTAAGATCTTGCGGTGCTGATGCCGTTATGATCCAGCGATTATTGAAAGAAGATACAGAAACATATCTTCTTCGTAGCCACTTGATCGAAACGATTGAATTTATCACTGAGAATATAGCAGTTGCGATTGGTGAAGAAGGCAGTATTTATGATACAGTAGTAGCAGCCCAAACGGCAGATACGATGCTTTCGATGTCCAATGTAGACGCAGCATTTGTTATAACGAAGCGGTCTGATAAAAAAATTGGTATCAGTGCTCGTAGTTTGGGTGAAATCAACGTACAGGTCATTATGGAACAACTCGGTGGCGGCGGACATTTATCCAATGCAGCTACACAGTTAGAAGACATAACGATAAAAGAAGCAAAAGAATGGCTTCGAGATGTTATTGTAAAGAGTGAAGAGGAGGAATAAAATTATGAAAGTCATATTTTTAGCAGATGTAAAAGGTAAAGGCAAAAAAGGCGATATAAAGAACGTTGCAGATGGATATGCGCATAACTTCTTATTAAAAAACAATCTGGCTAAAGAAGCTACATCAGCTAGTGTAAGTGAATTAAAAGGAAAAATAAAAGCTGATGAAAAGAAAGAAGAAGAAATCTTACAAGAATCTAAAATGGTAAAAGAATTTCTTGAAAAAGAAGAAAATGCAATTGAAATTAAATCAAAAGCTGCTGATGATGGGCGTTTATTTGGATCTGTCACAACTAAACAAATAGCTGCTGCGGCTGAAAAACAATTAAATATTAAACTAGATAAACGTAAAATTGAGTTGCCGGTTCCTATTAGAAGCTTAGCATCAATGAAAATCGATGTGAAGATCCACCCGGAAGTGGTCGCTACTATAACGGTCAGAGTATTACCAGAAGATTAAATTAGTATGAAAAGTAAAACATTTGGCTCCGTAGTATAAGAGCCAAATGTTTTTTTATTTAGATCCATCAGAAAGGAACGAGCGTTCTTTTTGATGGATTGTATTTCTTATATTTTTAAGGTAGAATAATAGAATTGAATCCAATTAGTTTAAGGAAAATAATCGTAGTATTGATAGTGAAAGGGAGAGGATCTATTGGCACAAGAAGCTTTTCAAGACCGCTTACCGCCGCAGAGTATAGAAGCTGAACAAGCTGTATTAGGTTCCATATTTTTAGACCCGGATACTGTTGTTGGTGCTTTAGAATTTATCGAGTCAAAAGATTTTTATCGTCGTGGACATCAATTGATTTTTCAATCAATGTTAGAACTAAATGGTCATAACGAAGCTATTGATATCGTTACGGTAACCAATGCATTAGAATCTAGAAATCAGTTAGAAGATGTCGGTGGAATGGCCTACTTAGCCGAACTGGCTGTTTCTGTTCCAACGGCTGCTAATATGGAGTATTATGCAAAAATAGTAGAACAAAAAGCTATTTTAAGAAATTTGATCCATACAGCAACAGATATTGTTACCAGAGGATATGAAGAAGGAGACGAGCTTGCAACGATTTTAGACGAGGCAGAGCGCAGTATCCTAGAAGTATCTGAAAGACGTAATAGGAGTGGTTTTTTAGCCATTTCAGATGTGTTAAATAGCTCTATTGCTCAAATAGATCAGCTTTATCAAAATAATGAGGAAATTACTGGTTTGCCGACTGGTTACCAAGCATTAGATAAAATGACAGCTGGCCTCCAAAAAGAAGAGCTGATTATTTTAGCTGCTCGTCCAGCAGTAGGGAAAACAGCATTTGCTTTAAATATTGCTCAAAATATTGGAACTAAGACGGATGAAACAGTTGCTATTTTCAGCTTAGAAATGGGTGCTGAATCGCTTGTCAATCGTATGCTTTGTGCGGAAGGCAGTATTGATGCCGGTCATTTAAGAACTGGAACATTATCAGAAGAAGAATGGCAAAGTCTGATCGTAGCTATGGGCAGTCTGTCAAAAGCCAATATTTATATTGATGATACACCTGGAATCAGGATCGCTGAAATCCGTGCTAAATGTCGCCGACTAAAACAAGAAAAAGGAAATCTTGGTTTAGTTTTAATTGATTACCTGCAGTTGATTGAAGGAACTGGGCGTGAAAGCAGACAACAAGAAGTTTCTGAAATTTCTCGTCAACTAAAAAAATTAGCGAAAGAACTAAAAGTACCTGTGATTGCATTGTCTCAATTATCTCGTGGTGTTGAACAACGTCAAGATAAACGTCCAGTATTAAGCGATATTCGTGAATCTGGTTCTATTGAACAAGATGCTGATATAGTAGCTTTTTTGTACCGTGATGATTATTATGATCGTGAAGGCGGCGAAGAAGACGACGATCATGAACCAGGCGAAGATAATGTGATAGAAGTTATTATTGAAAAAAACAGAAGTGGTGCAAGGGGTACAGTTAAACTTTTATTTATAAAAGAATACAATAAATTTTCTTCGTTAAGCTATTATCCAGATGATCTGGCTCAACGTTAAAAAAGACTAATACGGACTATTGATGTGATCCAAAAAAGTTAGATGAGTTCATAAAAATCTGATTTTTAGGATACTGAACAATAGATTGTTCGTATATTGTCTTTTTTTTTGATTTTTTATAAAAAAATGTTCGTCTATTTCTGATTTTTTAGTTAAAATAAAATGAAATATTCGTTTATTTGTTGAAACAATAAACATTTACTGATAGAATTAATAAGTATTTGGGTAAAAAAAAAAGTAATGAGGTGTTCATGTGTCTTCAGTAGTAGTAGTAGGTACACAGTGGGGCGATGAAGGAAAAGGTAAAATCACAGATTTTTTAAGTGAAAATGCTGAAGTAATTGCACGTTATCAAGGTGGCGATAATGCCGGACATACGATTCAATTTGATGGTGAAACGTATAAATTACATTTAATTCCATCGGGTATTTTTTATAAAGACAAAATCAGTGTCATTGGAAATGGTGTTGTTGTAAATCCTAAAGCGCTTATTAAAGAGTTAGCTTATTTAAATGAAAGAGGAATAACAACAGATAATTTGCGTATATCTGATCGAGCACATGTTATTTTACCGTATCATATTCAATTAGATCAATTGCAAGAAGATTCTAAAGGCGATCAAAAAATCGGAACAACAATCAAAGGTATTGGCCCAGCTTACATGGATAAAGCAGCTCGTATCGGTATCCGAATGGCTGACCTATTAGATAAAGATATTTTTGAAGAACGTTTACGTATCAATCTAGAAGAAAAAAATCGTAGTTTTGTAAAAATGTATGATTCTACAGCAATTGAATTTGAAGATATTTTTGAAGAATATTACCAATATGGACAACAAATCAAACAGTATGTTTGCGATACTTCAGTAGTCTTAAATGATGCTTTAGACGATGGCAAACGTGTATTATTTGAAGGGGCTCAAGGGGTTATGTTGGATATTGACCAAGGTACATATCCATTTGTTACTTCTTCTAACCCAGTGGCTGGTGGAGTGACCATCGGTAGTGGTGTTGGTCCTTCAAAAATCGATAAAGTAGTCGGAGTATGTAAAGCTTATACTTCACGTGTGGGAGATGGTCCATTCCCAACTGAATTATTTGATGAAGTAGGACAAAAAATCCGTGAAATCGGTCGTGAATACGGTACGGTTACTGGACGTCCGCGTCGTATTGGTTGGTTTGATACTGTAGTGATGCGTCATTCAAAACGAGTATCTGGTATTACGAATCTTTCTTTGAATTCAATCGACGTTTTAAGTGGATTAGAAACGGTTAAAATTTGTACTGCTTACGAACGCAATGGAGAAGAAATTTTATATTACCCAGCAAGCTTGAAAGAGTTAGCTGAATGTACGCCAATCTATGAAGAATTACCAGGTTGGAGCGAAGATATCACAGCATGCCGTACTTTAGCAGAGCTTCCTGAAAATGCAAGAAATTATGTACACCGTATTTCTGAATTAGTCGGCGTCCGTATTTCAACATTCTCAGTTGGACCTGACCGTGAACAAACAAATATTTTAGAAAGTGTTTGGGCACAAATTTAATAAGTGATCGATTGACCAAACAAAAGATTTCCTTTTGTTTGGTTAATTTTTTTTGCATGATAAGCTTTAGAAGAACAATATACTTTTTAATTTTTCACCTAAAAGTATAAAAATGTGTTAAAATGTATCTTGTAAGAAAAAAAGGGGTGTTAGCTCAGTTGGTAGAGCAGCTGACTCTTAATCAGCGGGTCGAGGGTTCGAACCCCCCACATCCCATTGGGTGCCAAACCCACGAGACGGACAAATGTTGGTGCGAAAGCATTTTGAAAACATTTGTTGCGTCTCTTTTTTTTGGAATACGACTTAGTTAAAAACCAACGATCGACACCTTAAATAAAATGAAAAATCTAGATGGTACCTACATTTTACAGCCCAGCATTGCAGTAGTCTGCTTGATCAGCAGTTGTAAAATAAATTTTTTATTTGATAAAAATACAACTTATGTCAGTATAGATATTATTTTTTATTGACTAGTCACCTAAATATAAGTAATGGAAACGTTCAATAAATGATATAAAATAATAAATTTTTTTTATTTGCTAAATATAGCAATCATCAGCCGTTTGTAAAAAAAAGAGAAGAGCTGTAAACTGAACACGAAGAATAAAATACATGAGGAGTGAAGTGATTGATTGATTTTTTTAGTTCATTAAGCCCGGTAGTACAAACGCTACTAGCATCGTTCTTTACGTGGGGAATGACCGCTTTAGGAGCATCTTTGGTGTTCACTACCAAGAAGGTCAACCAGAAATTAATGGATGGTATGCTTGGTTTTGCCGGTGGTGTAATGATCGCTGCCAGTTTCTGGTCACTTTTAGCGCCAGCTATCTCAATGGCTGAAAGCGGTCCGGTACCGGGATGGATACCTGCTGCTGTCGGTTTTATGTTAGGTGGTATCTTTTTATGGAGTGCAGATAATGTCTTGCCCCATCTAAGTCCTAGTATGCCCCCATCGGAAGCTGAAGGGGTTCATCCTCTAGAGAGAAAACGCAGTACATTATTGGTTTTAGCAATCACGATGCATAATATACCTGAAGGACTAGCCGTTGGGGTTGCCTTTGGATCGGTTGCAACAGGTAATCCTGAAGCGTCTATTGCCGGAGCGCTTGCTTTAGCGATTGGTATGGGAATTCAAAATTTCCCAGAAGGAACATCTGTTTCAATGCCTTTAAGACGAGATGGCATGTCCAGGGCTAAAAGTTTTTACTATGGTCAACTTTCGGGAGCAGTTGAACCGATCGCTGCTCTAATAGGGGTATTAGCGGTTACTGTAATGGAACCCTTGCTTCCATATGCTTTAAGCTTTGCAGCTGGAGCCATGATCTTTGTTGTTGCCGAAGAAGTTATACCGGGTTCACAAGAAAATGGCAATAGAGATTTAGCGTCTATGTGGTTAATGATCGGTTTTACGATCATGATGATCTTAGATGTAGCTCTTGGATAAAAAAATCAATTAGATGCACAAAAAAGGAACGCAACATTAAACTGTTGCGTTCCTTTTTATTTGGCGTATTAGTTTTAATTTCTGCGTTCCATAAAAGGGCTATTTCTTTTTATTATTCTTTCTAAACAAAAGATGGTAAAATTATTTAAATCGCACTAAAAATCCAGATTTTAAAAAGCATAAAACTAGACTGTTAAAAAATAATGAATGATAGTAGTTAGTTTTAGAAGGGATGAATAGGAATGTTTAAAAATGGGGTAATGATGCAGTATTTTGAATGGCATTTAGAAGATGATGGTAATCATTGGAAAAGATTAAAAGATGACGCAAAACACTTAAGAGAAATCGGAGTGACTAGTGTGTGGATTCCACCATGTTTTAAGGGTACAGGGACACAAGACAATGGATATGGCATCTATGATTTATACGATTTAGGAGAATTTGATCAAAAAGGTACTGTACGTACGAAGTATGGCACCAAAGAAGAATTGATCGAAGCCATCGATGAGCTGCATAAATATGAGATACAAGTCTATGCTGACGTGGTTTTAAATCATAAAGCTGGTGCAGATAAAACGGAACGATTTAAAGTAATTGAAGTAGATCCAGATGATCGCAATCAACCGATCAGTGACCCCTATGAAATTGAAGGATGGACCGAGTTTACTTTTCCTGGTAGAAAAGGAAAATATTCTGATTTTCAATGGCATTGGCATCATTTTTCTGGAACAGATTACAATCAAGAAAATGAAAAAAAAGCTATTTATCGTATTGAAGGTCAAAATAAAGGCTGGGCAGATAATGCAACTGTAGATGATGAATATGGGAATTACGACTACTTGATGTATGCTGATATCGATTATAGCCATCCTGATGTCATTGAAGAAATAAAAAAATGGGCAAATTGGTTCATTGAAGAAACAGGAATAGATGGATTCAGGCTAGATGCAGTTAAACACATAAACGAAAAATTCATTTACGAGTTACGTGAAAGTATTGAAGCTAATTTTGGGAAACAGTTCTTTATCGTTGGAGAATATTGGGATCAAGATTATGCAAGTTTAAATAGTTATTTGGACAGTCAAGACTACAAGTTAGATTTATTTGATGTTGGTTTACATCATCAACTGGAACAAGCTTCAAAGCAGGGCAATGGATTTGATTTAAGACAATTATTTGACCGGACATTAATAAAAGAGCATCCTATGCATGCGGTGACGTTTGTGGATAATCATGACTCACAACCGGATCAATCGCTTGAATCATTTTTAGAGCCATGGTTTAAACCTATAGCTTATGGCATCATCTTATTAATGGAACAAGGCTATCCTGTTTTATTTTATGGTGATTATTATGGTATTAAAGGAGATGACCCAATCGAGCCCCAACGAGAAGTGATCGATAAATTATTGTATCTTAAAAAGAACTTTGCTTATGGAGTTCAAACGGATTATTTTGATCACGAAAATTGCATTGGTTGGACTCGTTCAGGAAATGAAGAGCATCCAAAAGGGTGTGCTGTAGTTATTTCCAATAGTGAAGCTGGATATAAGGATATGTTTGTAGGTAAAGAAAAAAGCGGACTTGTATACGAAGACTATTTGGGCAATTGTACAGAGACGGTAACCATTGATGAAGCAGGCAATGGACATTTTATCGTTGAAGCAGGCTCTTTGTCAGTATGGATCGAAAGAGAAGAACAAACGGTAAAATCAGCAGTATGAAGCAATCAGAGGTATGCTTTTTGTAATAAACCTTAGCATGATCGTTTGACGACAAAAAAATAGGCTAGGGACAAATTGTCCCTAGCCTATTTAAGTGTTTATAATTGTCCGCGTCTATCTTCAACAGATAAATCAGGAGCATCAGATAGATCTTCAACTACAGATATTGGTGGAACTTCTACCGTATCGGTAACTTCTGAGTCCTCAATTGTTTCAGAAGGTATGTTTAGATCAGCCGCAATATCTTCGATAGTAGCAGCTAATTCAGGATCAGTATAGCTGATCTCTTCTTCAACTTCTTTGTAGCTTTGTTTTACTTCTTCGGTAAAACTGTTTACTTGGTCCATTGCTTGATCTTTTAAATCGTTTGCTTGAATTTTTAAATCTTTGCGTAATTCTTTTCCTGATTTAGGAGCGAGTAGTAAAGCAGTAACTGCAGCAGCAGCGCCTACGAATAAAGTTCTAGTAAAGCTATTAGCCATAATGTAAGTCCTCTTTTCTAAGTTGGTTTAATTTAGTTAAATGAAAAACGTTTTTTTGTTCTTTTTTTTTCTGTTTTGGTACATCTTTAAAGCTGTTTTTCCTACTTTTGTTATTCGAGGAGGAGTATCAGGTGCTTTTTTGTTCGAGCTAGAGAAAAGTTGTGAAACGGCTTTAGTACTATTTTGTTTTAAATCGTTGATCGATTCTCCAAATAAAGCTGTTGTCTGAGTAAATTCAGAAAGATAAGCTTGTTTAACAGCTACATCTTTTGCCATGCCATCTACTCGAGTGGTCATTTGATCCACCGTACTTTTTATAGCATCTGCTTCTTTTGTGAAATGATTTATTTGATCTTGAACAGTAGTTTGATTTGAATTCATTTCTTTCACTAAACTTCCTACTTTTTTACCCATGAGTACCCCGACAGTGATCAAAGCAACTAAGGCCAAAACCATGATACCAATAGCTATGATAAATTCGATTGCCATTTTAGCTTTTACGCTCCTTTCATTAAGATAGGTTTAACAAATAGGTTTAACTGAATACGAAAGCAGGTAAATCACCTATTTAATTTATCAATGAATAATTCATTCACCTTTATTTTCTATAGAATACCATTAATAATAGGAATATCCAAATAAAATGAAATCGCATTAATATGAAAATTACAACAGCAGAAAAAAATTAGATTTAGATAAGCAGCTATAATTTTTGTTTTTTTATAAAAGATAGTCAAAAGGAGTAGAATCCGGTACAATTAAAGATAAAATAAAGAGTAGATGGATTTTGATGATTAATAAAAAAGAGTTAAAAATTGGAGGATTATTGGAATGAGCTCATCTTCAAGTCAAGAAGTACAAAAAGAAATAGTAGTGAGGAAAAAAGCACTGTTGGTAGCCGTAACGGATGGCAGTATAATACCTATAGAAGAAGTGCCTGATCTGGTTTTTTCTGAAAAAATGATTGGAGAAGGTTTTGCTATGATTCCGACTTCAGATGTAGTCTATGCACCCATTGGTGGAAAATTGTTTCAAGTAGCCGATGCTTTACATGCATTTGAAATCCGTACAGAAGACGGATTAGAAGTTTTAGTTCATGTTGGGTTAGATACAGTAACGCTAAACGGAGCAGGCTTTAAAACCAATTTAAAAAAAGGCATGGTAGTAAAACAAGGAGAACCTTTAGTGGAATTTGATAAAGAATACCTTATCAGTCGAGGTTGTCGACTATTTATTCCTGTCGTCGTCATAAATGGGGGAAATGAAAATTATCGATATGTTTTCAAACCAAATAACGAAGTCGAAGCTCAAGCCAAAAAAACGATTGCTTTAACGATTGAAGGATATTAAAAACCACATCTGTATTTTTCTCTAAATTAAGAGACTATATCAAACCCTTAATGTTGTTTTTTGCACTCTCATCTTATGTTCGGTATAATGTAAGGTAGGACTGTGTGTCAATCTATATATAGTAAAATAGACTAAAAATCAAACTCAATTAAAAAGTTGAAGCAAGTTGATTAAAAAAAGAAACTCTAAGGAGGTCTCATTTTGAAAAAAATATTGGTAGTTGATGATGAGAAACCAATTTCAGATATCGTCAAATTTAATTTAACAAAAGAAGGCTATGAAGTATTCACAGCATATGATGGAGAAGAAGCGTTAGAAAAAGTAGAAGAGGTCTTACCAGATCTTATTATTTTAGATTTAATGCTGCCAAAAAAAGATGGACTAGAAGTTTGTCGAGAAGTACGTAAAAATCATGATATGCCTATTATCATGGTCACAGCAAAAGATTCAGAAATTGATAAAGTTCTTGGCTTGGAGTTAGGTGCTGACGACTATGTGACAAAACCTTTTTCAAATAGAGAGCTGGCAGCACGTGTGAAAGCAAACTTAAGACGACATGATAATGCGAAAACACTAGTTGTTGAAGAAGTTGAAACGAATGATATTGAAGTAGGAGCCTTGACGGTCCACCCAGATGCTTATATTGTTTCTAAAAGGGGAGCAACAATTGAATTGACGCACCGTGAATTTGAATTACTGCACTATTTAGCTAAACATTTAGGTCAAGTTATGACTAGAGAACATCTACTGCAGACTGTATGGGGCTATGATTACTTTGGTGATGTAAGGACAGTAGACGTAACGGTTAGAAGATTAAGAGAAAAAATAGAAGATAACCCAAGTCACCCAACATGGCTTGTTACAAGACGTGGAGTGGGCTACTATTTAAGAAATCCTGAACAGGAGTAATATTTCATGAAGAAAAAAATCGCTTTTTTTCAATCTATTGATTTCAAAATAATTTTTGTTTTTATTGTGCTGCTATTAGTTGCATTAGAATTGATTGGAACTTATTTTGTTAGGCAATTAGAAACTCAATTGGTCACTAATTTCCAAGAAGAAAAAGGGCTTCAAGTTGGATTTTTAGATAACACGATCCAACCCATTTTGTTAGATGATGAAACAACAAAAGATAGCCAAGAGATTTCAACATTGATTGAAGATTTTTCTGGAAATGGTATTTTAGAAGTTCAGGTTATCGATGCTCAACATTATGTATTAGGAACAAGTAATAGTACACAACAAAATATTGTTGGCAGTAAAACGAATGAAAAAGATGTCCATCAGGCTTTATTACTTGGGAATACAGTTACAAGCCAATATAAAGACCAAACGACCAACGACCGAATCTGGAAGTTGGTTTCTCCTATTATTGCAAGCGATGGGTCAAATGAAATACTTGGAGTAATAGCGTTAACAACCAATATCGAGAGTGTCTATGAACAAATAAGTGAAATAACCCTTATTTTCCTTAATTCTTCTTTAGTAGCAGTAGCACTAACGGTTATTTTAGCGTTATTTATTTCCCGGGCAATAACAAAACCCATTACTGAAATGACGCAACAAACGATTCAGATGGCTGACGGAGATTACTCAGGACAAGTTAAAGTGTATAGCAAAGATGAATTAGGTGTTTTGTCTACAGCAATCAATGATCTGTCGACGAAAGTTGAAGAAGCACAAGAAACAACTGAATCTGAACGAAGACGTCTAAATAGTGTGTTGACTCATATGACAGATGGCGTTATAGCAACAGATCGAAGAGGGATCATTGTTATTATTAATGATAAAGCAATGGAAATGCTGAATATTTCCCAGGAAATGGCACTAGGTGTTTCAATCTTAAAAGTATTGAAAATAGATAAGGAATATACCTTGCGTAAATTACTGGAAAATGAAGATGTGATCTCATTAGACTTCTCAACTGAAGAGATGTTGGTTACTCTCAGAGGTGAATTCACTCTTATTCAAAGAGAGACTGGCTTTATCAGTGGTATCGTATGTGTGCTACATGATGTAACGAAACAAGAGAAAATTGATAATGAACGGAAAGAATTTGTTTCTAATGTATCACATGAATTAAGAACACCTTTGACAAGTATGAGAAGTTATTTAGAAGCATTGCTAGATGGTGCTTGGAAAGATCCAGAAATTGCTCCACAATTTTTACAAGTAACACAAGAAGAGACCGATCGCATGATCCGTATGATCAAGGATTTATTAGATCTGTCACGTATGGATTCTAATAAAGAAACATTAGATTTAGAATACCTCAATGTAAACGAATTGTTTGATCATGTTATCAGACGCTTTGAAATGATGATAAAGTCTTCTGATAAGTCTAAGAAAAATTTTTCTATCAAAAGAGAATTTACGAAAAGTAAATTATGGGTAGAGGTCGATGCAGATAAAATGATCCAAGTTTTAGACAATATCATGAACAATGCTATTAAATATTCCCCAGATGGGGGAACGATCACATGTGGGCTTAATGAAACAAATGATAGTGTGATTTTTAGCATAAGTGATGAAGGTCTTGGTATACCAAAAAGAGATTTAGCAAATGTATTTGACCGTTTCTTTAGAGTCGATAAAGCGCGGGCCCGTTCTATGGGCGGAACCGGATTAGGTTTAGCAATATCTAAAGAAGTCGTTCAAAAACATAAAGGTAAAATATGGGTTGAAAGCACGGAAGGAAAAGGAACAACTTTTTATATCTCATTGCCTTATCTTCCGTATCAGGAGGATGATTGGGAATGAAAAAAAATGTGATTTTAAATATTTTTTTAGTATCTCTTATTACGTTAAGTCTTTTTTTAACTTTTATTATTTGGACTATGCCTAGTCAATTTAATGAAGAGACGAACACAAGTCAGGGAACGACCTCTTCTGTTTCAATTGAGCGAAAGATATCTGAAGTATTTGGACCGGTTCAAATAGCGCTCCATAAAAATGAAGCGATAAATATCTTTACTCAAACTGATGTAGTAAATTCTTTGACTAAAGAAATGGCTAGTTGGAAAGTAGACACTTTAGATGAACCTATTGAATTAACCAATGAAGAATATAAAGAAAGATTAAGTGAATCCAATGCATTAGAGATGATTTTTGTAGAAAATATTTCTTTTGGTATATTTGCGGATAGATTTAATGATCTTGCAGGAGAGTATCAGGACCGTGCATTTAATCGTATATTCTTTTTAGAAAATGACTCAAATCAAATATATTTTTACAATACTCATTCGAAATTGTTTTATAGCGAATCGATTGAAGGAATCAATCAGAAAAAGATAAATGAGGTATTGAGTGCTGACAGTGCAAAATCTTATTTGGCAACAGCTATTCTTGAAGAAGGTAAGCAAATTTATACGTCAATAGAGGAAATTGAGTTGCCCTATTTAAGTTATTTGGTTGAGAGACAAGCAAATCAATTATTTATTGAAGGTTTATTCGACGATACTTCAGAAGTTAGAGAAAATAGTGATAATTCTGATAATATTGTTAGTTATAACGATTACGTTAGTGAATTACAAATCAACGAAGACACCGATATTTTAACTTATTATAGAAATCGGAACACTGAAAATAAATTATCGATTACCGAAACCCTAAGATCAAGTTACAATCAAATGATCCAATACGAAAATTGGGCTTCTGCGGTCCACTATTTTGGCTATAATGATTCAACAAGAGAAGTCACTTATCGTCGTTATATTGAAGGTTTTCCTGTATTCAGTGATGGCTCTGATTACGGAACTACACATATTACAGTTGTTGAAGATGGTTTATCACGATTACAAGTTCCTTTAGTCATTGCACAAACGCCGATTTCCGATGTTGAAGAACGAAAAACACTTCAGAGTGGAGTAAGTATCTTGGATGCTTTAGTAGAATATGGCTACGATAGTGCAGATATTGATGATATAAAAGTTGGCTATACGTGGACAAATAGCACGGAATCAGACCGTGTTATCAATTTAGAACCTAACTGGTATGTCAATATTGACGGCACTTGGGAAATTGCACAGAGCCTGCTTCTAAATGAAGAAGGAGGCCAATAAGATGGATTTTAAACGGATTCAAATTATTTTTATTATTACTTTTCTTTTTTTAAATACATTTTTAATTTTCACGTATTTCGACAAAAATAAAAGTTATTATACTAGCAGTTCAAATCAAGAAATTGATTTTATTGAAGAAATGGAAAATGAGAATATTCAGTTACCAAATTTTTCGGAAATTGAAAATAAAGTTCCTTATGTTCAAGCTGAAACCAATAATTTACTGGAAGATAATGTTGATCAATTAAAAAATCGTTCTGGGACAGTCGAAGAAGATGGCTCGCTTTATAGTAGTTTGCTTTCTAATCCGTTGGCTTTATCAGAAGAGATGGAAATAACAGAGGAAGATATTAAATTATTAGATGAATTTGTAATAAGTGATCAAGTTTTATTTGGTAAAAATTACCGGTACTTTAGTTACAATTCAGCTGATCAAAAAATAAAGTATACCCAAATTGCGAATAATATCCCGATTGCAGATGGCACATCGGAGATCGTATTTCATTTAAATAATAAGAAACAGGTCATTTCCTATGACCAAACGTTTGCAGGTCCTGTTACGGTTCAAGGAGAAAGCCGAAAATTGATTACAGATAAAAATGCGGTTGAGATTTTATACCAAAATGATGAAATACCAGCAAGTGCGACGGTTAAAAAACCAGTATTAACTTATTCTAAAACGCTCTTGTTAGAAAAACTAAGTATGTATGCACCGGTATGGTATGTTGAAGTTACAAATAGTGGAACAATAGAGTATAAACGAGTAGATGCTCTCAGTGGCAGTATTATTCGCTCTAATATGAATGAAGAAGCAACTATTAAAGAAGCCGTTGTAGAGGAAGAGATAAAGACTAACTAGGACTTCTGATCATGTCAGCAACCAAAGAATTTTTTGTAGTTATGTTATAGTTAGACTCAAAGTAAGGCTCTAGGTCAAATGGTGTAGATGCTTCCAAATAAAATTTCTTCTGGAATAGACGTAGTTGCTTGTGAAGCTATGGGAACGTCTGTAAGCCTGTAGTCTTACAGATTTTCAAGCTTCAAATAAACCGTAATCGCTGAAGCGTTAACGGTTTATAATTCTCATTGAATCCTATGCATAGCTACAAGCAACTCTATTCCTCCATAAATTTTGGGTGAGTAATTTAATTTATTTAGCAACACTAAAAATGATAGACCCTAAAGTAAGAGGTACAGGTGGCAGCTTGAAGTTAAACCTTTTACTTTGGGTCTTTTTGCGTTGTGAAAACTTGAATTTAAATAAGTTTGATGTAAAATGATAAAGGTAATAGAGGAGGATTTTTAGATGATATCCAAAGAAAACAACGGTTTAAAGGTCAGTATTCTTGCTAGTGGAAGTTCTGGAAATGTTACTTATATAGAATCTGAAAAAAAGAAACTATTAGTAGACAGTGGATTAAGTGGGAAAAAAATAACAGAATTATTAAAAAAAGTAGATCGCGATATTGCTGATTTAGATGGTATTTTAGTAACACATGAACACCGAGATCATGTACATGGAGTTGGTGTGTTAGCTAGGAAATATCATTTAGATGTTTATGCAAATGAACAAACTTGGGAAGCTATGTCACCTATTATTGGTACGATCAAAACAGAACAAAAATACTTGTTTGAAATGGGCAAAACAATGACTATTGGGGATATAGATATTGAAAGCTTTGGCGTTTCACATGATGCGATCGCTCCTCAATTTTATAGTTTTCATAAGAATAATAAGCGTTTTGTGATGTTAACGGATACGGGCTATGTTAGTGATCGTATGAGAGGCATTGTTTCGAATGCAGATGCTTACCTATTTGAGAGCAACCATGATCTTGAGATGCTGCGTATGGGCAATTACCCATGGCATTTAAAGCAACGTATCTTGGGAGATAAGGGGCATCTTTCAAATGAAGATGGTGCATTAGCTTTAGCTGAAATTATAGGAGATGCTACTAAAAGAGTGTATTTGGGTCATTTAAGTAAAGATAATAATTTAAAAGAATTGGCTCATATGACTGCTGTGAGTATTTTAAAGGAAAAAGAAACTGGAGTAGAGGATAAATTTTTAGTATTTGATACTGATCCGGTTGCACCGACTTCTCTATTTGTTGTTTAATAAAAAAATGGATCGCTCATGATTTTACTACATTCATGAGCGGTTCAATTTTTTTCTAATGCGTTAATGATCACTTAAAGAAAGTTTAGTGTTAAACTTATATAATAAATTATATAAATATCCCAAAAATTTCATATAAAATTCAAATATAAAAATTACAATAGAGCTATAAAAAAATACTAGGGGTGAATGCAATGAGTGATGAAAATCAAACCAATCAACCGGTTGAGGAAAAAGCAGAAACGAAAGCAGACGATCAAAAAAAAATCAGAGCTTCAAATACTGAACCTTCCCCGAAAAAAAGCAAAAAAAATGGCTCATTGAGAGGTAGCATTATTGGAGGACTGATCGGTGGTTTGATCGTAGCAGCATTAGGTGGAGGATACTTGTTAGCTACTGATGATAGTATCAATAGTGATACAGGCACAGGTATGGTTGATGAAAATACTGGTGAAGTCATCACTACGAAAGTTAGTGTAGATGTAACTTCTGACGTGACAGAAGCTGTCGAAAAAGTTGAAGATTCAGTTGTTTCAGTTGTTAATATGCAATCACAAGCTTCTGAAGGATTTGGTGATGCATTTGAGACCAAGGAAAGCTTACAAGAAGAAGGCAGCTTAGAGACTGCTGGTGAAGGTAGTGGCGTTATCTATAAAAAGGACGATGATACTGCCTATATCGTAACCAATAATCATGTTATCGATGGTTCAGATGCAATTGAAGTTATTTTAAAAGATGGCACAAAAGTTGAAGCTGAACTAATTGGAACAGATATTTGGACCGATTTAGCCGTATTGTCAATTTCTGCTGAAAATATAACAACAGTTGCTACTTTTGGTGATTCGGAAGTATTAAGGGTCGGTGAACCAGCAATTGCAATTGGTTCTCCACTAGGTACAAACTTTGCTTCTTCGGTAACGCAAGGGATTATTTCCGCAAAAAATCGCAGTGTTGAAACAGATATAACCGGTGATGGTGTTGTGGATTGGGAAGTAACAGCTATTCAAACCGATGCAGCAATCAATCCAGGTAATTCTGGCGGAGCGCTGATCAATATAGCTGGACAAGTCATAGGAATCAACTCAATGAAGATTTCTAGTGATACGGTTGAAGGAATGGGTTTTGCGATTCCTAGTAATGATGTAGTAAGCATCATTAATCAATTGGAGGCAAATGGAGAAGTTGTTCGTCCAGTGTTAGGTGTCAATTTATTGGATCTAACAGAAATATCCGAACAACAACAAGAATCGATATTGAACTTACCAGAAGAAGTTACTTCTGGTATTGTAGTAGCTGAAGTTGAACCCGATTCAGCAGCTGAAGTTGGCGGTCTAGAGCAATATGATGTCATTGTAAAATTTAATGGTGTAGAGGTTACAGATTCAATATCCTTGCGTAAAGAAATTTATGCTGCAGAACTTGGAAAAGAAATTGAAGTCGAATATTATCATGATGGTGAACTACAAAAAACAACTGTTACGATGACTGCTGAAATCGATTTATAATGGTTCTAGGTTAGATGGTGTGGATACTTCAAAATGAAATTTCTTCTGGAATGAACGGGTTTGCTTGTGGAGCCATGGGAAAGCTTGAAGCCTAAAAAGAAGTCTTCAAGCTTCAGACAAAACGTAATCGCTGAAGCGTTAACGTTTTAACATTCTCATTGAATCCGTTACACTGCTACAAGCAACCCTAGTCCTACAGAAATTATGGATGAGTCTTTTAATTAATTTATTCATCCATACCAAAAATTATACAGCCAAATTATAGACCCATTATAATAGAATAGTAAGCAACATTTTGTTAAAACACTTTTAAATTAAACCAATTTAAAAGTGTTTTTTTGGTTTTTTGTGGATAATTAGAATGAAAAAGTTTTGAACATTGTGGATAAGTGCTGTAAAATAATACAGACGGGTATGTGGAGGCTGAAAAAGTTATCCACAAAACGGAGGGGGTGTTGTGGATGGATGAAATTTTAGCTTGCCAAGAGCATATAGAAGAAGCTCTAGATGACGCGGTTTATGGTGGTTTTGAAATGCCGGTACTAGACCAATTATTGCTTGTTGATAACTTGAAACAAAAATGTGGTTATTGCGAGAAGGATGCAATATATGTAGTGTCGAACAAACATTCTACCACTAGATAATGATGTGGAGTTGTGGACATGTGGATAACTTTTGTGGATAACCTGTGATTATAGGAGGATAACTTTTTGAACATTAAAATAATAACTGTGGGTAAACTAAAAGAAAAATATTTAAAAATGGGGATCGCCGAATATGCTAAAAGATTATCTGCTTATTGTAAAATGGAATTAATTGAAGTTCCAGATGAAAAAGCACCTGAGAAATTAAGCGAAGCTGAGATGATCCAAGTAAAAGAAAAAGAAGGCGAACGCATCTTAGCAAAGATCCCAGATCAAGCATACGTATTTGCACTAGCTATTGAAGGCAAACAAAGAACTTCAGAGGCGTTTGCGAAAGAAATTGAACAATTAGGCGTTCAAGGTAAAAGCACGATTGTTTTTGTCATAGGTGGATCATTAGGTTTAAGTGATGCAGTAATGAAAAGAAGCAATACACCCATCTCATTTGGAAAAATGACGCTTCCTCATCAATTGATGCGTTTAGTTTTAATCGAGCAAATCTATCGTGGATTTAAAATTGTCCGGAATGAACCGTACCATAAATAAATGAGGTTTTTTGGAAATAAAAGCTTAAATTAATGCTGTTATCTTTAATGACTCTAAAGAAAGTCATGATCATTTCCAAAAAAAATACTTAACTATATCATAATTAATCAAACGAATCCGTCATAAGATACAAGAATATGTATAGTGGATTTTTTATATAAAAAAATAATAATAAGCTATCCTGGATAATTCATACTATTGTTTGAATCTTATAAAAACCGCTTAACGGCAGGCTTTATTAATTACGCCGTTTTCACCTGTTAAGTGACAACTAAGTGAGCAAACAAAGTAATTCCAAAAGACAGGAAGATTCGCTATACTTGAATTCTCCTAAAATAAATAAAAAAATATCATGCTCACAAAACAAACCTGAAATTATAAAGCACATAGAACTTTTTTGAATAAGCCAATTTTGGATCGAATTTGATAAGTAAGGTGAAAAATAAAAAGGAGAATAAATTATGAAACCGATTATTGAAGTGAAGAACTATACTAAAAAATATGGAGATTTTACAGCAGTAGATGATGTCTCGTTTGAAGTAGAAGAAGGCAGTATATTTGCCTTTCTGGGACCAAATGGAGCGGGAAAAAGTACAACGATCAATACATTATGTACGATGATGGAAAAAACAGCTGGAACATTGTTGATCGACGGAAAAGATGTCTCAACCGAAAAAGATGCCGTACGTGAAGCAATTGGAGTAGTTTTCCAATCGCAAACATTAGATGAAAAAATGACGGTGAATGAGAATTTGAAGATGCACTGTGTTTTTTATGGGGTACCCAAACGGGAAGTCAAGGATCGAATCAATTTTGTGTTGGACCTTGTTGATCTACTCGATTGGCAGAATAAAAGTGTGTCTAGTCTTTCGGGCGGAATGAAACGACGAGTGGAAATAGCCCGCGCGTTGTTGCATTATCCAAAAGTTTTATTTTTAGATGAACCAACAAGCGGCCTGGATCCGCAAACGCGAAATAGGATGTGGGAATACATTACTAGACTACAAAAAGAAAAAAAAATCACTATCTTTCTGACAACACATTATATGGATGAAGCAGAAATTTGTGATCACGTAGCCATTATGGACAATGGAAAAATAATAGTAAACGATACACCCGAAAACTTGAAACGCCTTTACACGAAAGATAAAGCCATCGTAAAAGTGAGTAATCCGGATGTTTTTGAAACAGCATTGAAAAGGGATTACTACACGTACAAAAAAGAAAAAGAAACTTTTTATATCGATATCGATATAGATACTGTTCAACATTTTCTGCAGTTTATCGAACAGTTCAAAAATGAATTAAAAGATCTGGAAATCAAAAAAGGGACACTGAATGACGTCTTCTTAGAAATCACAGGTAAAGAAATTAGAGAGGATGCCACAGAATGAGAACAATTACTGCACTATGGCTCAGAAACATCAGAGGATTCGTTCGTGATCGAGTCAAACTCATCACGTCATTAGTCATTCCCTTTTTTTTCCTTTATGTTTTCAAGTCTATTTTTAAAACAGATCAAGTAGAAGATCCAACCGCTTTCTTACTTGCAGGGATCATTGTAGCAACGGTATTCCAAACTTCTTTGAATATTGCGACCTCGACGATCGATGATACTGTTTCAGGTTATATGAAAGAAATCTTAGTGAGTCCGACCAGTCGTTTTCAAGTAGCCTTGGGACAAATTTTATCAGCGGCTACAATAGCGACCACACAAGGGATTTTGATACTGATACTCGGTTTCTTTACTGGCTTGAGCTTTGACCATTGGTATACCCTCATTTATGTCTTATTGGCCTTGATGCTAGTCGGGCTGGTTTTTTCAGGATTAGGCTTATTCTTAGCTTCAATGGTCAAAAGCTCTTCCACTTTTCAAGTCGTACAACAAGCCGTCGTCCTTCCGTTTACTTTCTTATCCGGAGCGTATATCCCTCTTGCCTTTTTACCTGACGTTCTTCGATTTATTGCGTATTTCAATCCCATGACCTATACGACAGCTTTCTTTAGAACCATCATGCTAGAAAAAGGTGGATTGACACAAACAGAATGGGTGGAACTGGGTTTGGCCTTTGATCTGAATGGCTTCATAGTAACACCTTGGATGAGTGGGATCATCATTACAGCTTTTGGCACGTTATTCTTATTCCTGGCGACGAACTCCTTTGTTCGAGCAGACTTCAATAAGATATCGCGTAGTCCATTAGGTGGAAGATAAAGAGAAAATTTTTTTCTAAATGACACATTTCACTATTATTTCCCCATAATGAATTGTAGTAAAGCTTTGTCGATGAATTTTTAGACCGACTCCTCCTGAGGGAAATGTTAAATATGATAGCTTTCATCAAATGTACGAATTATTCAGGTTTTAATAATTTATCAAAACCCTACACAAATTAACTGCTTTGTTGCATTTCTTCACAATTGACCTTTTTTGATAATTTACTCCATCATTTTAAAGTCCTATTATTTAGGTAGATTCAACTTATCAAATAAAAGGAGGACAAATTGATTATGGGAAATTATGAAAGAATTAACACATTAAAACCAGAAGGAATTGAAAATAAAAAAGCCTATTTAATTGGTGGAGGTATCGCTTCATTAGCTGCTGCTGAATACTTGATCCGTGATGGTCATATGGATGGTAAAAACATTACTATTATAGAACAAGATAGTATTTTAGGTGGTGCTTTAGACGGTTCTGGAAATGCAGAGGATGGATATGTTGCCCGTGGCGGAAGAGAAATGGAAGAACATTATGAATGTGTATGGGATTTATTTGGAGCAGTACCATCTTTAGAGGATCCTAAAAGGACTGTTTTAGATGAATTTAGAGAATTAAATATTGCTGATCCTAACTATTCTAATTGTCGTGCAATTGCTAATCGTGGAGAAAAACTTGATTTTTCAACTCTTGGATTAGATGACATTCATGTTAAACAACTTACTAAGTTATTTCTTGCAACAGAAGATTCTTTAGGTGCAGCTACTGTTGAACAATTTTTCGATGATTCATTCTTAGAAACGGATATGTGGTTATATTGGAGAAGTATGTTTGCATTTGAGACTTGGCACAGTGTTGTAGAAATGAAACGTTATATGCATCGCTTTATGCATTTAATGCCAGGAATGAGCAAAATGGAAAAATTAGTATTTACTAAATATAATCAATACGATTCTATGATTCTTCCACTTAAAAAATCGTTAGAATCACAAGGTATACTATTTGACTTAAATACACAAGTAACTGATTTAGATATGAATATAACCAATGATAAAAAAACAGTTACAGGAATTCACGTAACTCGTGATGGTAAAAAAGAAGAAATTATCAAAACTACTGAAAATGATTTAGTATTCTTTACCAATGGATCTATGACTGAAAATACCACACTTGGAAATATGGATAAAGCACCTGAATTAGATAGAAGTGAGGGCGGTTGCTGGAATCTATGGAAAAAAATAGCTAAAAAAGATGCTTTATTCGGAAAACCCGAAGTATTCTGTAGCGATATTGATAAAAGTAAATGGGAATCATATACAATAACTTCTAAAGGTCCTAAAATGAGAGAACTTATTGAGAAATTTGCTGAACGTCAAATAGCTCCACATAAAAATGTGACTGGAGGAATAATAACGGTTAAAGACTCAAACTGGTTATTAAGTGTCACTGTTAATAGACAACCTCAATTTATTGATCAACCCGATGATGTAATAGTACTTTGGGCATACGGTTTATTCCCTGATAAAAAAGGAGATTTCATTGAAAAGAAAATGAGTGACTGTACAGGTATAGAATTATTACAAGAACTTTTATATCATTTAGGTATTGATGAAAATGATATGCATGAATATATTGATACATCCATTGTGATTCCTGCCATGATGCCTTATATCACAAGTCAATTTATGCCTCGTGTAAAAGGAGATAGACCACAAGTTGTGCCTGAAGGTAGTACGAATCTTGCATTTTTAGGTCAATTTGCAGAGATTAAAGGTGATTGTGTATTTACTGTTGAATATTCTGTTCGTTCCGCTATGATGGCTGTATATACTTTACTTGGACTTGAAAAAAATCCACCTGAAATATATCCTGGTCAATATGATATACGTGTCGTGGCTAATGCAGCTAAAGCCATGTATAGTGGAAGACCGTTACCAGCTGAATCTATCATTAAAAAATTATTAAGCAACACATCTTTAGAAGGGTTAATATAAATATCTATTGTAATTAAGATATAAAAAATAGGGAAGTCAAATTAAATTTGACTTCCCTATTTTTCATATTTTAATAATGCTCTATAGATTTCTCCACTAATTATTTTGTCAAGATTATTAACAATGCCTTCAATGTCTTCGACCATATTATTTTTTATCCAATCAATTATTACCCCTACCAAAGCGATTTTATAGAAATTAGCTACATATCGTTTATCTTTATCTGATACATTTAAATCCTTTGCAAGCTCATTTACAACTTCTAAAATAATGGTAAATGATTCGTTATATAAATGATTCTCTAAAATATCTCTATCTATAGAATTATAAGTGTTTAATACCACTTTTTTATTCTCATACAAATAATTGAATATTTCTAAAAACCCTTTTTGCCAGGATGAACATGTTTTATTTTCACCAAGCATTTCTGTAAGTTCAGTTTTAAAAATCCATTCTAATAGATCATATATATCATTAAAATGATAATATAACGTTCGCCTATTTAATCCGCATTCGTTAACAATATCGTTAACTGTAATTTTCGCTAGTGGTATAGTTTGCATTTGTTTTTTTAGTGACTCAGCCAATGCGTTTTTAGTAATCTCCATTATCTGTTTCACTCCCTATATCATCAATCTACCTTAATATTTTTTTATCTTCCATCATACAACTAGTAGCGTATCGCCAAAAAGCTACTAGTTGTATGATGGGTAACTCTATCGTAACTTGCGTAGCTGGTAATGTCTAAGCTAGGCAGCTCACGAGACAATGTAACTAAAATCATAATATATATCAAAGTATTCTTTTCTTATCTTTTTTCTTGCATCAACAAGTTTAACAGTTTCAAGAGGAATTGACCAATTTCAATCAATTTTTATTGAACCTTCAATTCTTGCATTCCGACGTAACACTCGTATTCTTCTATCATTTATTCCCCATTGTTCACTTACTTCTTTTATGCGTATATCCTCCATAGACATCACCTCAAGAATGTGGGGAAATCACCCGAAATTAGAGACGCACGGGATTGAAGCATTGAGAAATTATTTGAATGAAATGGGAGTCTATCAGACAAAAGGATTCGGTACTTACGAGACGATTTAAGATATTTGTTGATCAGTTAAATGCGGATAATGAGAAGAAATAAAAAAAATGTAAGCATATTGGCAACAACCAATATGCTTACATTAAAATGAGTAAAAAAATTATTTTGTGCGCTTTACTTCAATCCGATAACCATCAGGATCTGTCACAAAGAAATAAGAAGGTGTACCACCTGAAAGTCCTCTTAAATCACCTGTTTCGTAAGCAGAAGCTTTACAAACTCCATGCATTTTTTCTAAGTCACTGACAGTCACACCTAAATGACTGAAGCCATTTCCTACATTATAAGGCTCAGCATTGTAGTTGTAAGTGAGTTCAATTTGGACAGAAGAACCAGGAGAATTCAAATAAACTAAATCAAATTTATTTTCAGGGAATTCTCTGCGGCTGGCAACTTCAAAATCGAATAAGTTAGTGTAAAAGTCTAAAGTAGCCTCAAGATCTCTGACACGCAAGCAAATCTCAACAAGTTGTTGGTTCATAATAATATCATCCTCCAATAGTTTCTTATGTTATTCTAGCATGAAAAGGTCATATAGGCACGCCCGTCTTATCTTCTATAGTGCTTTCTGATACCCCAATAGGCAAAAAGCACAGAGCTTCTTAAAGGAGTTGAGGGATCCGTATCATAACTACTGATATAAAAACCTGGAGCTACAAACGATACAGAGGACCACAACATAAATAAATGAGGTTTTTAATTATTAGAGAAAAACTCAATAAGAGTAATAATTTCTAAAAAAATTTCAAAAGAGGATGGGTTACAAACGTAACAATTTGATTTTTATTAAAACATATTCTAGTATAAATTGAGGCTGAATCTATTTTTGTAGAAAAATGCGGCCAAGTGTGCAGATTAGTATGGAATTTTGGAGAAAAAAAGCTTTAATACTTTTACTCAATTGATTAGAAAAAGTAAATGTTGGGGAGTAGTAGAGGCATTTGTATAATTATTAGCACTATCAACGCTAACCTCCAACTGATGGTTTAAGGTTCATCGTATTAAAATTCATTGTTGTAAATGCAAATTTCCTATATTAAAATGCTGCTAAATGGGTACGCGTTTTCGTCTTAAGCGGCCAGCCTTGGCCAGCTATCGTGGTGATCTGTTTTTGAAAGGTTTATTTCATGTAATAGCTCACCTTTGTTTAAAATCGTAGAAACAATGACTTTCTTACTGGTGCCAAGTTCGTCTAACACCACTGTTGACCTAATCACTGGATCAAAAAATGACGTGATGTGTATTTGTCAAAGTAGCATGTCTGGAATGTCCTCCGTCAAACAGTGTTGCTTCATATAACTGTTGTCAATTGTCATCATAGAGCTTAAGGCGGTGGGAAAAGTGAATATGTGAAGATGCGTTAGATATGAAAGGGCATCTAAATTTGGTATCATCAATGAATGCAAATCCAATCGCATAAAGCAATAACTTCGAAGGATTGGATTTTTTTGCTTTTCAATTTAAATAATGAGGGAAAGAAAGGTGAAGTGGTATGAAAATTATTGTTTTTGGCGCAACAGGTGGTGTAGGTCAATCAGTCGTGAAGCAGGCGGTGGAGAGAGGTTTTGAAGTCACGGCATTTGTACGGACGCCGGCAAAGCTGAAAGTCACCCATGACAATTTAACAGTTGTCGAAGGAGATGCGTTCAACCCTGGAGAAGTTTCAGCAGCCATTGCGGGCCATGATGCCGCCGTGTCATGCTTGGCCTCCAATCAGGGAATGAACAAATCGACCGATCTTCAAGAGATGGTAAAAAATATTACAGCAGGTATGCAGAAGTATGGTGTGAAACGGATCGTCTACACGGCATCTGCCGGAATTGATAAAGAATTGCCAGGCATCAGTGGGAAATTGATGATGCGCGTGCTGAAAAATGCGCTGATAGACCACCGGGCAGCTGTTGATATAATTGAAGCGCATGGACTGAACTACACGATTGTCAGGCCTATGGGATTGACCAATGATTCCTTTACAGGCGAATACAGAGAGTCTCTGACAGCTGTGCCCGAAAAATCAAAGACAATTCCACGTGCGGACGTTGCTCATTTTATCTTAAAAACGCTAATTGATGCGCAATATGAAAATACTTCTATTGGGATTGCTACTTAAAACATCGTAAACTGTCCTATATCCTCAGTCTTTATCCCAAATTTTTCTATAAATATAAGAGTGTCCAAGGCAAATTGGCTTGGATGCTTTTTATTTTTGCACACACCTTGTTGTTTACTAGCTCGAAATTGATAATATAAGTTATAAGGCTATAAAATAATAACGCTCTCGTACGTTTCATATGATGATGTTATTGCACCACATATTTTTACTTTTTAAATTTGATTTCTTTGGATAAAGATAAGCAGATAGAAATATTTCGCTTGAAATAAGTGTTTTTTGCTGCCTAGATCATTAAAATTGACGTGGAATTTAGGAGTGGTACTCTTATGGGTAAAATATGAGAAAGAATGAAAGGAGAACGATATGAGAACTGATAAAGGATTTAAAGTAAATGCAGGTGAGGCCAGATTTGGAGAACATTTCAAAATGAAAGGCGTTACACTGAACCAATTAGATATAAAAATCTCCGAGGCTGACACTGAAAATGATTTAGCAGTGTTTGAGCAAACCGGACTTACTCCAAATGGAGGACCGCCTTTGCACATCCACCCTTTTCAAGACGAATGGTTTTATGTAATAGAAGGAGAATATCTATTTCAAGTTGGTGATTTCAAATATCAAATGAAATCAGGGGACACTATTTTCCTTCCAAGAAATGTGCAACATGCTTTCTTGCAGCTGACAGAAAAAGGAAAGATGTTAGTTTCTTATTTGCCAGCAGGAAAAATGGAAGCATTTTTTAAGGTTACAGACAAGTGGACTTCTCCCCCGACAAAAGAAGAGATTGCAAAAGTATTTGCAGACCATGATATGAAAGTGGTTGGAGCACCATTGAAAGCTCCATCTAGTTAATTATGGCGCCGCTACAGATAAAGTTCGTGGTGGAAATTTAAATATTATATTAAGACCAGATAACCATCATTTACTTTCTTTAGCACATGCACCTAGTTTGCACCATTAGGGTCCTAGCTACAAAAATTACAATTTGGACATGTTAAGGCAAGCGAAATAAAGCAAGACATGGCAAAAGATCAGGTGTCTGGATGGATGTTTAAACAAGGCTATGATATTCGAGCCTTCACAGCCCAGTTGATCCTAATTTTAAATTACAGTCTTTCTTTTTAACTCTGATTTATATAGCATTTAATCAAAGCGCTATAAATAAACTAAACCAATATATGATTAAGGGAGCCAACAGCAGATATAAATGCTGTTGGCTCCTTCCTCCCAAGTCCATTCGCTTTATTCAAAAATTTTTCAAAATCTTTTAGTACAAGATCAAAGCAGTGAAGGAGAACCTATAAAAAGTAATGCATTAAAAAAATTAGAATTATATTAAAAACCTCACTTAGATATAACACGGAAGACCGTACTTCAAATAGATAAACAAGTTAAAATTTGGGCAAATGGTGTATAAGTAGTATGATAAGGTTACTAATAAAAAATTAAGAGGAGTGTTACGATGACGGAATATGAATTACCAAAAGTGTGGCAGTGGGAAGAAGAGAATTCAAAAAAAGTTGGCAATCGTCCAACAGTTGGCAGTCGGTTTGAACAGAAATTACCAGTCAGAGAGGCTCCGTTCCAACTCTATTCATTAGGAACACCGAACGGCATTAAAGTCGCAATCATGTTCGAAGAACTAAAAGAATTAGGTGTAGAGGGCGCAGATTATGACTTGTACACTATTAATATTGGAGAAGGCGATCAATTTGGTTCGGATTTCGTCGAGATCAATCCTAACTCTAAAATTCCAGCCCTTGTTGACCAAAGTCAAAGTCCTCGTTTGGAAATTTTCGAATCAGGTTCGATTCTGCTTTACTTAGCGGAGAAATTTAACCAACTGATTCCGACAGATATCCACGGTCGGACCGAAACGCTTAATTGGTTATTCTGGCAAATGGGAGCAGGTCCATATGTTGGTGGAGGATTTGGTCACTTTTTCGCTTATGCTCCAGAGCCTATGAAATACCCGATTGATCGCTTCACGATGGAAACGAAACGTCAATTAGACTTACTTGATAAAGCTTTAGCACAGCGTCCTTATATAGCTGGTGATGCCTATACTATCGCAGATATTGCCATATGGTCTTGGTACGGTCTTTTAGCTTTAGGAAAACTATATAAAGGATCTTATGAATTTTTAAACTTGGAGGAATACCCTCATCTCTTGGAGTGGTCTCACCGTATTGCAGAACGACCAGGCGTTCAAAAAGGTCTAGCAGCGGAGTATAAACCGCTTGGGGAATAGTTCAAGAAAACAATGATTTGAAGTTTTTGCGCTTCATAACATAGAACTAAAAACTGATTTAGACATATTATGAAGAACTTTGTCATAATTGATGATAAAAATTATGGTAATAGTAATTAAAGGGAAAATAAGCTTATGGAATAATGAGGAGCAAAAGACATGGTGAATTATGAGAAAAAGCCTAAAATGTTACACCTCATTCTTTTAGCGTGGATCGCCGTTGCCTATATTTTGTCGGCTATCGATCCCTTTGATCGCTTAGCCTGGTTTGGTCAGATGACTTCAGCAGTTCTATTCGTGCTTTTACTCGTTGCTATGTATCATCGTTTCCGTTTTAGTACATTCGCCTATCTAATGGTATTTTTGCATGTCTTGTTATTACTATACGGTGCTCACTATACGTATTCCCATAATCCCTTATTCAATTATTTTCAAGAGCAGTTTGATTGGCAACGCAATTACTTCGATCGTGTGGGGCATTTTGCCCAAGGATTTGTACCGGCTTTTTTGCTCAAAGAATTTTTTGTTCGTGGGGGCTATGTAAAAAAGGGGAAGGTTCTGTGGTTGATCGTAATCCTGTCTTGCCTCGGCTTAAGCGCAGCCTATGAGCTGAGTGAGTTTGCTCTTGTTAAAATATTGGATGTACCCGCTGATTTTGTTATGGGGACACAAGGAGACTATTTTGACAGCCATTGGGATATGCTGTGGGCATTGATTGGTGCAAGTACAGCTACTATTATTTTTGGATCATTTCACGACAAACAGATGGCAAAGATGGAAAAGCACATTGATTAAGGAGTATATCAAAAAAAGTAAGATGGTTGCCGAATCTCTCTTTTGAAACGGCAATCTATTTGTGTAACGAGGAATAAGAAATGAAAAAAGTTTGAGGTGGTAGGATATGTCTAACATAATAGAACAGGTAAGGCATGAACTAATCAATAATTCAGACGCAACGACAAAGGAAAGTGGCAAAAGATTTTTTAAGGAAGAAGTAAGACAGTATGGTGTAAAAACTGGGGTAGTCTCGAAGATTTCCAAAGAGGCCTTTAAAAGCATCGAAAAGCTTCCAAAACAAGAAATAATTGAGTTATGTGAAGAACTGTGGAGTTCTGGAATAATGGAGGAATCTTTTGTTGCTTGTAATTGGTCGTATGCAATCAAGAAACAGTATACTGAAGAGGATCTTCTTGTGTTTGAAAGATGGGTAAATGAATATGTGACCAACTGGGCATCTTGTGATACGTTATGCAACCACACTATTGGAACATTCTTGGAAATGTATCCATTGTCCATTGAACAATTAAAAGATTGGACGAAATCCCAAAATAGATGGGTAAGGCGGGCGGCAGCTGTATCACTTATAGTACCAGCCAAAAAGGGTCTATTTAAAAAGGATATATTTGAAATTGCAGATAGTTTGTTGTTGGATACGGATGATTTAGTGCAAAAAGGGTATGGGTGGCTGCTGAAGTCTTTATGCACCAAGTATGAAGATGATGTATACCAGTACGTTTTAAGCAAGAGGGATATAATGCCTAGAACTGCCTTAAGGTATGCCATAGAAAAAATGCCAAAGCCAATGAAGCAGGAAGCAATGATAAGAGAGAAGAAGACGAATAGATAGCGTAGGAGGAGTAATAAAGATGATGATAAATCTCGAAGAATTTTTAAGAGAACATTCCATTTACTTTGAACTGTATGAGCATGATCCTATTTATACAAATGAAGATGCTGTGACAATGAAAGAAGAAAAAGGATTTACGGGCACAGAGACCAAAGCACTATTTCTGAAAGGCAAATCTGGGAAGTACTATTCATTCGTGACCTTCACGACGAAACGCACCGATTTCAAACGATTAAAGCAAGTTGTAGGTGAAAAAGTAGCCGTTGTTAAACAAGATGAAATGGAAGCTGTAACGAGTCAAAAATCAGGTGCAGTAACACCTCTAGGATATGAAAGTTCCGTTGCGATGATAGTAGATGAGGAGTTATTTAAACAAGAAAAACTCGTTTTTGCTCCCGCAAGACCAGATCAAACGATGGTAATCTTAGCTGAAGATTTGAGAGAAATCATCAGCTTACTTGAAAACAAATTATTTATTTATAGTGAAGAGGATCAGTGATGAATAGTCACTTAATAAAAGCTTTTTCGAATACTGAATTCAAACCAGCCAAAAAGTGAACCGTGTTATTTATAAAAAATATACCGTAGTTTGAAAAGGAGTCAGAATGTTTTATTTATCGTTAGCCATTATATGCAGTGCATCTATTGCTCTTATTTTTAAGTATACAGAAAATGCGGAGGCAAACAGATATGTCATAACAAGTGCCAACTACTTTATCGCATTTGCTATTAGTCTTTTTATGATTTTTTCTAGAGGATTATTATCTGGTGTGACTCGTGAGGTATCTTTTGCAAAGGATTTTTCACTACTATTCAGTAATAATGACCATATTTTATCTCCCTATTCAAGTATTCTATGGGGATTGATCGTTGGAGGAATATTTGGATCCTTCTTTTTTCTTTCATTTATATATTATCAAAAAAGTATCAAGGAAAATGGTGTAGGAATTTCAGGTACGATTGCTAAACTAGGCATATTGATCCCAATGATTTTTTCAATCGTTATATGGAAAGAGTTTCCTTCTAGCATTCAATGGGTTGGAATCGTACTATCCTTAGTCTCTATAGTAATTGTAAATTTATCACAGAAGTCTATCGAAAAATTTGATTTTAAACCTGCTATCATTTTATTATTTATCTTTGGTGGTATGGCAGAGTTCTCAAATAAGTTTTATCAAAAATATGCATTGAATGAATACAAAGACGTTTTCCTTTTTGCACTATTCTTTGTGGCATTCTTAATAAGTATTTTCTATACGTTTAAAGAAAAAAGTGCAATAACGAAAAAGGATATACTAACTGGCTTTGTAGTAGGTATACCCAACTTATTTTCTTCCTATTTTTTGATCCTTGCATTAGCTACTTTGAAAACCTCTGTAGTATTTCCAATTTATAGTGCAGGAAGTATCGTGCTGATCAATATAGGTGGATTTTTACTATTTAAAGAAAAAATTGCTCGAAAAAACAAAGTAGCTATTATTTTGACTATCATCGCTCTTGTGCTCATTAATCTATAAGTTCATAAAATTGATGGATATTGTTTCATAGCCTAGCTACTCAATACGGATTTATTTTCATCACTAAAAAAGACGGTGCTCATCAATGGGTTACAAGCCCATGATAAACGCCGTCTTTTTGTGTGTTCCTTATAAAATTAAAGGGTTAACTCTTTTAATTCTTCTATAGTAACGTCTCGATCAACATAACCATCCACCATAAAGCCACTTAAATTTGAAAACTCTTTATAAAAGATGTCATAAGCTGTCAGATCAGAATTGAAATTTTCTTCATTTAATTGTGAGATGAGTTCCTTTGTTTTGGCCTGAGTGTCACTGTCAAGTTCCCAGTTATCAGGTCTAAGGCGACCCACTGCATCGTATTCAGGCTTGTTGCCATAAATCATTTCGCGATAAATACGGTCTTGATGCATGATTGGTGTTTCGTGTGTGCCTTTATCTGACATCACTTTGTAAAGACCGATACAATAAACAGGGAAAAAAGGAATAACTGAACTTGCTTTAGTCGTAACTGCAGTAGCGACTACAATCTGAGCTTTGCCGTTAATATCAGCTAGTAACTCATTGATGTTCTGCGCTTTTTCATCGCAATCTGCTTTAGCGCGACCTAGTGTACCACCACCATAGTAAGAATGATTCAGTTCTGTTCCTAAATAAGAATAATTAGTCGTTAAAACGCCATCAACTAGTACATCTGCTTCTTTTAGTGCTTTCATCCATAGTTCCCAATCTTCTCCACCCATTACTTTTACAGTATTAGCGATTTCCTGATCAGTTGCGGGTTCTAGTGTTTCAGTATAGAAAGTCTGATTTTGCATATTAATATGAGGGCCAACCACTGGCTCTCCAATGGCTTTAATGGAAGAAGTGTATGTTTCCCCAGTTTCGGGATCGGTTCTTCGTCCACTTGCCAGACTGTAAACGACTAAGTCAACTTTGCCACCAAATTCGCTCTTTATATAATCGATAACTTCTTGCTTACTTTCATGGCTGAAGGCGTCTTGAACAAAGTTTTTAGCGATCAAACCTTCTTTTTCAGCGGCTTCTCGAAAAGCAATATTGTTGTACCAGCCAGCTGTACCTAGATTCTTTTCGTTCTTTGGTCCTTTTTCAAAAGAAACACCGATCGTATCTGCTCCCGTACCGAAAGCTAGACTGATTCTGGTGGCTAGACCGTAGCTTGATGATGCACCAATGATCAATACCTTTTTTGGACCTTGATAAGCTCCTTTATTTTTCACATAGTCGATTTGATTCAATACTTCTTGTTTGCATCCAAGTGGATTTACACCTAGGGCTACATTACCCCGTATATTTTGTTTGAATTCCAACATCCTTTATTTCCCCCTATTTAAACGTCATAGGAATATAATATCAGAAAAAGCATCCCAGGAGAAATTACTTATCAAAATTTCAACTCAAAGCTAATTCCCAGTGTCTACTAATCAATAGGCAAAACTGAATGACTGTTAAACGGAACAGAGAGAGCTTTTAACAATGAGAGACAACAACAATTTTGATTGCATGGTTATGAAGGACAAATACATAAGATTCGTATCGTACTATTAAAATTAAAAAGCTTTGGTGTAGATTAGTGATAGGGCAGCTGCTAGAATAATAACAGTTTCTGGTATAATTGATAATATATTAAAAATCCTATGTCAAATATAGCTACTAAAATTCAAAGTGAGGAGACAGATATATGAACATTCATCCAATAAAAGCATTTTCTGATAATTATATTTGGATTATTGAAGAAGGTACAGAGGCAGTGGTCGTTGATCCAGGAGAAGCTGGACGTGTGATAGATTACTTAGAGGAAAAGCAACTTCATTTAAATTCCATTCTCTTGACCCATAATCACGATGATCATATCGGTGGGGTTCAGGAAATTTCAGCAAAATACCCAGGTATTGCAATCTATGGGCCGAAAGAAACAGAACACATAGCTGACCATATTGTTCATGAGGGTAATTCCTTTAATTTGTTAGACCAAAATTTCCAAGTTTTAAAAACGGGTGGTCATACCCATGGACATATCAGCTTCTTAACGGAAGGTGCACTTTTTTGCGGAGACGCTTTATTCTCAGCTGGCTGCGGTCGAGTGTTTACAAAAGATTACCGAGCTCAATATAGTGCCTTACAAAAATTCAAACGATTAAACGATGAGATACAAGTCTACGCAGCTCATGAATATACGCAAACCAATTTACGTTTTGCACACTCTGTGCAGCCGGATAACACGGTCATTTCTGAAGCTTTGACTGAAGTTAATGATTTGCGTGCAAAAGGACATCCGACTTTGCCAACAACGATTGGCAGGGAGAAAAAAATCAATCTCTTTCTGCAAGCGGAGAAGTTAGAAGATTTTAAAGCGTTGCGTAACGCTCGTGATGAGTTCTAAGTATTCTTTTAAATCTTGATATTAGAGCATTTGCTAAATTAAGTGAGGAGACAAAAACGATGGACTTTGAAGCAGTTATGCAGGAGCTTGAAGCTTTAAGCAAGCCAAGAATGAAGAAAATATACCTATCTAATGGTGCACATGAGCCGCTTTTTGGTGTAACCACAGGTGAAATGAAACCTATGTCAAAGAAAATAAAAAAAAATCAGCCTTTAGCTGAAGAGCTTTATGCTACAGGAAACTATGATGCCATGTATTTTGCAGGTATCATTGCAGATCCAAAAGTTATGACCGAGTCGGATTTTGATCGTTGGATGGATGCAGCTTATTTTTATATGCTGTCTGATTTCGTAGTAGCCGTAACACTATCAGAGTCAGACATTGCACAAGAAGTTGCTGATAAATGGATCGCAAGTGGCCAAGAATTGAGAATGTCAGCGGGTTGGAGCTGTTATTGTTGGCTTTTAGGAAATCGTCCAGATACTGAATTCTCTAAAAGTAAGATCCTTAATATGCTCGATACCGTTAAAAAAACGATTCATGATTCACCAGAACGAGCCAAAGCTTCCATGAATAATTTCGTATCCACTGTTGGGATTTCATTTTCACCTCTGAATGAGCAAGCAATGGATGCCGCAAAGGAAATAGGTACAGTGGAAGTCAAGCGAGATAATAAAAAAAGCAGTACCTTGAATGCTTACGTTAGTATTCAAAAACAAGTAGACAAAGGAAGAATAGGCTTTAAACGTAAATATGTGAGATGTTAAAGGAGCTTCACATAGGAGGTTTATAAAAAATGTGGATACAAGAGCATAAGTATATCAAAACGAATGGAATTAAACTGCATGTTGTCCAACAGGGTCCTCAAGAAGGACAATTAGTTATTCTACTACATGGATTCCCCGAATTTTGGTATGGGTGGAGCAAGCAAATGTCTGACCTAGCAAATCAAGGATTTCGAGTATGGGCCCCAGATCAAAGAGGCTACAATCTAAGTGACAAACCTAAAAAAACAAGTGATTACCGAATAGATCATTTAACAGCAGATATTGCTGGTTTGATCAAAGCATCCGGGAAAGAAAAAGTGATACTAATAGGTCATGACTGGGGAGGAATCGTGGCTTGGAGAGTAGCGAGGGAATACCCTGAATTGCTGAACAAGTTGATCGTACTCAATGCTCCGCATGAAATGGCCATGAGTAAACAACTCTTCCAACATCCGTTACAAATTCTGAAAAGTTCATACATTGCTTTCTTCCAAATAAGAGGAGTACCGGAAAGATTATTTGGCATGTCTAATTGGAAAATTATGAAAAAAGCATTAGTGAGCAGCAGCCAGGAGGGAACATTCAGTAAAGAAGATTTTCGGGCGTACCGGACTGCTTGGTCTCAACCGGGTGCTATGCGTTCAATGATCAATTGGTATCGTGCGTTGGTAATGAATCCGATCAATTCAGCTGTTCCGTCTAGTGTTTTAGTTCCAACTTTTTTGATTTGGGGAGCTAAAGATCAATTTTTAGGACATGAACTAGCTAGTAGAAGTCTTGAATTCTGTGAGAATGGCCAAGGAGTATTGCTTGGGGAAGCTACACACTGGGTGCATCATGAAGAACCCGAACAAGTCAATAAATTGATTATTGATTTTATTCGTGAAGGGTATTACTAGGGCAGTATAAATTGCTGAAAATCCATATAGTATATTGGTATAATCGGAAAAATCACTTGGAGCTAGAAAGACGTAAGTCAGTTGTCTGTTATATTATATAAAAATTTTCCATAGGAGATCAGCTATGAATTTAAAAAATGACATTGAACAATACATCCCTTATGACCTCCAAGAGGCTAAGGAACAAGAAGTGATGTTAAAGTATTTGAGTAATTTTGATAACTTACTGACTCGTGAAAATGAATTTGCGCATCTTACAGCTTCAGCTTGGATCGTTAATCCTGAACGTACAAAGGTCTTGATGGCGTATCATAATATTTATCAATCGTGGTCTTGGATCGGTGGGCATGCAGATGGCAATGCAGACTTATTAGAAGTGGCTCTGAAAGAAACAACAGAAGAAACCGGTTTAGTAAGTATTGCTCCCATCATGAAAGATATATACTCATTAGAAATATTAGGTGTTCCCAGCCATATAAAAAAAGGCAATCCAATTGCAACACATCTGCATTTGAACGTGACTTATTTGATCGAAGCGAATGAAACTGAAGAAACAACGGTTAAAACGGATGAAAATAGTGCGATAAAATGGATGGAATTAACGGAAGCAGTTGAAGCTTGTACTGAGCCGGAGATGAAAGTCGTTTACAAAAAACTGAATGACAAATTAAAAAGCTGAGTAACCATTTCTTCTATTTAAGTAATAAATAGAAGAAATGCTACCCAGCTTTTTTTTATTTTGTATTTAGTCTTCGCTTGATTCATTCATTAAGCCGGCTCTTTCAAATAAGTAAAAGGCTACGCTTAAAACGATTCCGACTACACTCGCAAGAATCATCCCTTTTAGTTGAATTCCCGCAAAGTTTACTGTTAGTCCGCTTAAACCAGAGACAAGAACGATAGAAGTTAAAATCAGATTTTTTGATTTGCCATAATCTACTTTAGATTCAACTAGTAAACGTAGACCGCTTGTTCCGATCATTCCGTAAAGCAAGAAGGTTACTCCACCGATCACATTTCCTGGAATCGTCGAGATAAACGCTGCTAAAGGTCCAATGAAAGCCATACAGATTGAGAAAATGGCCGCTCCAGCAATTACACGTACGCTATATACACGTGTGATCGCCATGACACCAATGTTTTCTCCATAAGTTGTTGTAGGGACCCCACCAATCAGACCAGATAAAGCAGTACCCAAATTGTCCGCGAATAAAGAGCGATGTAAACCAGGGTCTTTTATCAAATCATGACCGACAACATTTGAAGTGACGACTTGATGTCCGATGTGTTCAGAAGTTAAGACAAGAAGAACCGGCAACATTGTTAGTATGGCATTCACATCGAATTTTGCCCATTGAAAATGAGGCATGGTGAACAATGAGGCTTCCATTAAAGGTGTGAAATCGACCATTCCAAAGGCTGCAGCAGAGATATAACCAACAACGATTGAAATTAAAATTGGGATCGTGGATAAAAATCCTTTAAACAGTACCGAACCTAAAATCGCTACACCTAAAGTGATGGAAAAGACGATGAAGTCCTGTGTTGCGGCAGTATCGGTCATTAAGTTGGCACCTATCGAACCGCCTTGGACGGTATTACTTGCTAGCTCCAATCCAATCAAAGCAACGACAGCACCCATTGCAGCTGGTGGAAGAACGATGTTGATCCATGCTGTACCTACACGTCTGATAAATAAGGCTAAAAGACAGCCAATGATCCCTAATACAACGAATCCTCCTTGAGCATAAGCAAATCCTTGGTTCGCAATAATAATACTTGCAGGTCCAATGAAGGCAAAACTTGAACCAAGATAAGCAGGAGCTTTTCCTTTAGTAATAAGAATAAATAATAATGTAGAAATTCCATTCATTAACAAAACAATACTAGGGTTAATACCAAAGATGATGGGCACTAATACCGAAGCTCCAAACATAGCAAATGTATGTTGCAAACTTAACGGAATGAGTAATTTCATAGGGACCTTTTCATCTATTTGAATAATTTTTTTGCTTGACATGTACGATTCCTCCTATTTTTGGGCACAAAAAATGCCCTCTTTGAATGGTGTATTCGCAAAAGGACCTCAGGTATCGTATCATAAATTGACTTGTTACCCTTTTTAATCTCTCTGGATTAAATTAAAAGGACTTCGCTTTGATTTATTCTAGCAGTAAATAATAGAAATTACAACAAACTATTAATAAATAATTAGATTATCCAAGTGTAGTTTATTGATAGGGTGTATTTTAAAACTATCTTGTTAAGAGAAAAATGGCCGCTACTGCTACTGTTTCTAAAATAAACCGATTTGACAGTGAAAAAGGGAAAGAAAGTCGCTACTCAAAGTAGACTATCATTTGAGTCTGTGGAACGAGCGCTAGTTCGAGTAACTGAGAGTCATTTTTCCATTTGAGTCTGTGGAACGAGCGCTAGTTCGAATAACTGAGAGTTGATTTTCTATTTGAGTATCCGCAACGAGCGTTAGTTCGAGTAACTGAGAGTTGATTTTCTATCTGAGTATCCGTAACGAGCGTTAGTTCGAGTAACTGAGAGTTGATTTTCTATTTGAGAAGCCGTAACAAGCGCTAGTTCGAGTAACTGAGAGTCGTTTTTCCATTTGAGAAGCCGTAACGAGTGTTAGTTCGAGTAACTGAGAGTCGTTTTTCCATTTGAGAAGCCGTAACAAGCGTTAGTTCGAGTAACTCAAAATAGAGAACTATTCTATTTGACTCCATGACTCATTAAGTCGTTCTTATTATTCGATTCTGATCTTAATCACCCCTTATCTTTCTCAGTTAGCCCAAAATCAGAATAGTCATTAGTTTTAAAGCACATCCTATTTACTGTAACTTCTTATCTTGGTAAATTAATTCTATTTGTATGGATCAGAATAGATTCCAATACCTGTAACTATTGGTTTAATAGAGTCTCATGTATACTATTAATGAATAGAAAAGGTAACCAGAGACGTGTATTCGAATAAGCGATTATTAGAAAGAGCGAAAGATTCTTTTCTCTTTTTCCGTAAGTGATTGCATCTAAAGGAGGGGAATAGTGTGGAACAACCGACAAATCAAACAGGTTCAAATTGGCAACGGACAACTGTTTTATTTCTAAGTAGTCAAACAATCTCATTGTTTGGGTCTTCACTAGTCCAGTACGCAATTACGTGGTACCTTACTTTGAGAGAGCAATCAGGTGTGATCATGATGCTATCTGTCGTTTTTGGATTTCTGCCGACCTTCTTCTTGTCACCTTTTGCTGGAGTGTGGGCGGATCGCTACGATCGTAAAAAACTTATTATTCTTTCAGATGCGGTCATTGCTATTTCAACCTTACTTTTGATTTTGTTATTTTTAAGCGGGGAAGGTTCAATATGGGCCTTATTGATTGCTTCAGCTATTCGAGCTTTAGGTGCGGGAATTCAGACCCCAGCGGTTAGTGCGGTATTACCTCAAATAGTACCAAAAGATAAATTGACTAAAGTTAATGGATTCAATGGAAGTATTCAAGCCCTTACGATGTTAGCTTCACCGATGGCAAGTGGAGCATTATTAAACTTTGCTTCACTTGAAATTATTTTCTTTATTGATGTTATTACAGCAATAGCGGCTATTATTATCTTAGCCTTTTTCTTGAAAATCCCTTCTCACAATAAGGCTACACAAGTTCAAGAAAATTCTTATTTAACTGACCTTAAATTGGGTTTTATGTATCGTGGATTGTAAGATTAAGCTATACAAATAAAAAAGCCATTCGTGATACACTCTAATTGTATTTCCAACCATAGAAAACAAGGAGTGATCACAAATGACCTATACCCATATTACCATGGATGAACTAGTGATGATAGAAGCTTATTACCATCAAGGTATTCCAGTTGCTAAAATAGCTGCTTACTTGAATCGTACTCGAACACCGATTAATAATGTTATCAGGTTCTTCAGAGCAGGACATACAGCTTTCGAGTATTACCTACGGTATAAGAAAAACAAGAAGCAGTGTGGACGCGAAAAAGTTGTTTTACCAGAAGAACAACATCTTTATATCAAGGAAAAAGTAGCTGAAGGCTGGACGCCTGATGTCATTATTGGCCGTAAAGAAATGACAATAGACTGTTCCGTACGAACACTTTATAGACAATTTAAAGAAAAAACATTCGATGAAGCTACCCTTCCAATGAAAGGGAAAAGAAAGCCTAACGGACATCAAGAACGTAGAGGTAGACAAGCTTATAAACGAAATATCTCTGAAAGAATAATAGATTATCCAACATTTAAAGAAGAATTTGGTCATATCGAAGGAGATACCATTGTAGGTGTCCGCCACAAAAGTGCGGTCATTACTCTAGTAGAGATTTTATCGAAAGCTATCATTACCTTAAAGCCCAAAGGGCGTAAAGCCTGCGACATTGAGAGTGCTATGAATCAATGGTTCCAATCCATACCAAAAAAATTATTCAAATCCATTACTTTTGATTGCGGTAAGGAGTTCTCCAACTGGAAATCTTTGTGCAACCAGCATGATGTCGCTATCTACTTCGCTGACCCTGGAACGCCTTCACAACGAGCTTTAAACGAGAATTCTAATGGGCTTCTTCGAAAAGATGGATTGCCAAAAGAAATGGATTTCAACGAAGTTGATCAGGCTTTCGTATCGTCTGTTGCACACAAACGGAATATAATTCCAAGAAAGTCATTAAATTACCAAACACCGCTGGAAGTTTTTATGAGTTACATGGATGAAGATATTTTGTATAGCTTAATTTGACAAATCAGATATATTAAAAATCAAGAATTTTTAAAGAAGCTATATAGTTATTTCTCGCTAGCTTATTTACTGGCAGCTCCAGTTTCTTTCTTGACACCTCTACAAGTGACACGTAACTATGGCGGCGATGTATGGAGGTTAACTATGATCGAAGTAGCTTTTTCAACAGGTATGATCATTGGAGGCTTGATAGTCGCTTTTTGGGGAGGGTTTAAGAATCGAATACATTCGATTGCGTTTGCTATTCTAATGATGGGAGTCTGTACAGTTCTTTTAGGAGTGATTCTTAATTTTTGGTACTACTCTCTTATTATGGCTTTATTTGGTATGGTAATACCATTATTAAGTGCATCAACGATCGTGTTACTTCAGGAGAAAGTACCAGAAGACTATTTAGGAAGAGTGTTTGGAGTGGAAACAATGATTGCTACAGCAATGATGCCATTAGGAATGGTGCTTTTTGGTCCATTGGCGGATCTAGTCCGGATCGAGTGGCTTCTCTTAGTCTCTGGCCTACTCCTCTTTATCGTGACGTTATTTATGTTTAATGATAAACAACTTTTGAAATCAGGGGAACCAAAAGAGAATGATCAGTAGTTTTTTATCAATGAGGTCTAGGAAGATAGTGTGCCAAAAGGGGTACACTTAAATATGCAGCAATCTTTTAGCAAAGGGTGCAATACGATGAATAAAGCTTTATACTATATAATAGTTAACAATTTGAGAAAGTCTTTGGAGGGTAAAATAAGATGAATAATAACGATCGATTAGTAAGACTAAGATACGCTTTAGATATTAAAGATAAAGAGATGGTAGAGATCTTTAAATTAGGCGGATTAGAAATAACAAAAGAAGATATCAAAAAAATGTTGGATAAATCAAAAAAACAAAATTCTGATAATGCAAAAGAAAATGATTTCCAAGAAAATGAGTATGTAAAAAACTGCTCTAATCAAACATTAGAATCTTTTTTAAATGGTTTGATCATATTCAAAAGAGGCAAAAAAGAATCAGCAGTCAATGAACCAGAAAAAAAAGCGCCAATGATGATAACGAATGAAAATGTGAATAATATGTTGCTTAAAAAAATTAAAATAGCTCTTTCCCTTACGAGTGAAGATATGTTAGGTATTTTAGGAAATGCGGGAGTCGAAATATCAAAAAGTGAATTAAGTGCAGTCTTTAGAAAAGAAGGACATCGAAATTACAAAGAATGCGGTGATCGATACGCTAGAAACTTTTTGAAAGGCTTAGCTATAGCATGGCGTGAAGAGTCTTGATGAATATTAATAGGCTGTAAGGCCGTATTGATATCTTCTACAGCTTAATTTGATAAAGCAAAACTAAAAAAAGATTCTTCAAGAAAATAGATTGATAATAAAAAATAAACCACTATAATTGAAAAGAATATAAAAAAATGCGTTAGATTTAGGCAACATGTAGGCAAACTTATTTATTCTTAATAGTAGAACCAAAATAAAAACCGTTAGTACGACAAAAATCGTCTAACTTTTTTTTGTTTAAAAGGATAGCTGCTAAAATCTAGCAACTATATAGGAGGAAAGCATATTAAAAAAGTAGGGTTTGATCCACAAAAATATATTGAAGAACAATCAAAATATATCCTTGAACGAGTAAATGATTACGATAAATTATATCTTGAATTTGGTGGAAAACTTATTGGGGACAAGCATGCTAAGCGTGTATTGCCAGGGTTTGATGAGAATGCCAAAATCAAATTATTGCAAAAATTGAAAGATCAGGCTGAAATCATTATTTGTGTGTATGCTGGAGATATCGAACGCAATAAAATTCGCGGCGATTATGGCATTACTTATGATATGGATGTTTTAAGATTGATTGATGAACTAAGAGGATATGGTCTAGAAGTAAATAGTGTAGTGATCACTCGATATAATGGTCAGCCTTCCACAAAACTCTTTATCAATAAGCTAGAAAGAAGAGATATCAAAGCTTCACGCATGCTGCAATCGAAGGATACCCATCAGCTATCGAAACAATTGTAAGTGAAGAAGGATTTGCTAAAAATGAGTACATTCCAACAACGAAACCAATTGTTGTTGTTACAGCGCCAGGTCCTGGAAGTGGGAAATTAGCAACGTGTTTAAATCAGCTTTACCATGAGCGCCATCAAGGGAAAACAGCTGGTTATTCAAAATTTGAAACTTTCCCAGTTTGGAATGTACCATTGAAACATCCGCTTAACATTGCTTATGAAGCGGCTACGGTAGATTTGAAAGATGTAAATATGATCGATAATTTTCACTTTGAAAAATACAATCAAGTAGCGATCAACTACAACCGTGATCTTGAAACATTCCCAGTTATTAAAAAAATCATTGAAAAAATTACTGGAAAAGAATCAGTATACCAATCTCCGACAGATATGGGTGTTAATCGTGTAGGATTTGGTATTATTGATGATGAATTTATTAAAGACGCCTCTAAACAAGAAATCATTCGTAGAAGCTTTTCGACAGAGTGTGATTTTAAAAAAGGGCTAATAGATGAAGAAATTTTAAACCATATGAAATTGATCATGGAAGAAGTCGAACTGAAAAAAGAAGATAGAGTACCAGTGGCGCCAGCTCGTAGATATGCTGAACAGATAAGAGAACATTCTGAAGCGACTGACATGCCAGCGGTTATCGCATTCGAAATGCCAGATGGCCAAATTGTAACGGGCAGAACGACTGCTTTAATGGATTCGTGTTCTGCAGCCATTTTAAATTCGATCAAGGTTTTGGCTCATATTTCAGATGAGATCCATTTATTATCGCCAAATATTTTAGAAACGATCCAAAAACTTAAAGTGAATGATCTTCACAGTAAAATGGCAGCGTTGAATGCAAATGAAGTTCTGATTGCTCTTGCGATAAGTGCAGTCACTAATCCAACAGCTCAATTAGCCTACAATAAATTATCGGAGTTGCAAGATGTTCAAGCACACTCAACTGTAATGCTGAATAAAGATGATGAACAAACCCTTCGTAAATTAGGCCTAGATATCACGTGTGATCCATTTTATCCATCAGAGAATTTGTATTACGTTTAAATCAAAAAAGGGAATTGAGATCTTTATCTCAATTCCCTTTTTTTGGTTTAAAAAATAGTGAAGTAGAGGAGGGTGTGCAGCACTTGGAATGTAAGCGTTACGTTTCTGTTGCGATAGATGATTAGATTCTATATAATTAATTTAAAGTGACAGAAAAATGAGTTTTTAATGTGAATTTTTCTGTTATAAAAAAAGAAATGAGGATGAACATGGATTGGGATAAGGAAATACACGTTTTAGCAACTAAATTTGCACCTTTTATTGAAAGTGGGATCTATATCCATGATGGAACGCAAAAATTAGCTAGTAGAAATGAAGAAGAGTTATTTCCTGCTACAAGCATCATCAAGCTTCCAATCTATCTTTATTATTATGAACAAGCCATTCAAGGGAACCTTGATTTAATGCATAAAATAAAAGTTTCAAAGACCGGTCGTGCAAATGGATCTGGAGTATTACACATTTTGACGTCTATTGAGGAATGGAGTATTGAAGAACTTCTGCAATTGATGATTGCTGTTTCCGATAATGAAGCTACTAATCGGTTGATTTATTATGCGGGATTAGAAAGTATACAGACGTGGATAAAAACAAAGAAGTGGGGTAAAAGAATAGCTTTAAGGCGGTACTTAATGGATTATGAATCTGGTTTAGTCAATGAGATCTCACCGCGAGGAGCCTTGGAGATTTTAAAAGAAATCATCGAGCTAGGAAACAAGCATCCAACGGTGAAAGATCAAATAGAAAAACCTTTTTTGTTGCAACAGTTTCGAACCGGGCTGCCAGGTTACTTGGATGAAAGAGCGATCCCTAATTTAGAAATGCTAAACAAAACTGGTGAAGACAACGGGATCCGTCACGATGTTGGATTGTTCAGATATAAAGATCAAACTGTTTTTATTGCTGCATTAAACAAAGACGTGAAAGAAGAAGCAAAGGCAATAGAATGGATGGAAGAGTTAGGGAAATTAGTATTTGAATTTTTAACAGAGGAGACTGACTGAATAATAGCTTTCTTGCTAGTTAAAGTAAAAAGTCGGTGGTAAGGAGAGAGTGGATAAATGAGAAATATGGTCAATACGACAACAACTTTTTTATGGTCAAAAAATGAATACCATCCTATTCAGGAGAAACTGCTAACACAAAATAGAAAAGAAAATTTTTATACCTTATCAGATGGGGACGCACTAAAACTATATGAGGATCGTTTAGTAGATTCGGAACTGCTTTATGGTGATATTGTTGAAGTAATTGAAATTATTGGAACATTTGCTAAAGTAACCGTCCCAAAACAAGCTTATAAAAATGATCCTAATGGATATCCAGGCTGGGTAATAGCTAAAGACCTTACCGCTGTGCCAGATGGCTGGTCAGAAGCATTAAAACAGGTTGCTGTTAGTCGGTCAACGGCAAAAATTAGTTTTATAAGTGAAACAAAAACGTCTCAAGTAGTTTCTATTGGTACAATTTTAACTGTATTAGAAGCTACAGCTAAACAATATAAAGTCCTTACACCAGATGGTATTGGTTTTATAGCAGAAAGTGATGCTCGCATAATCGGGGACTTACCAGTAAATGCTGTTGAACAAATGATTAATAGCGCAAAATCTTTTTTAGATTTGAGATATGTATGGGCGGGAACAAGTGCAGCCGGATTTGATTGTTCCGGATTTGTGTATACATTGTTTCGAACCTTTGGCATTTGGTTGAGCCGGGATGCTCAAGAGCAAGTATTTGAAGGGGAAGTTCACACTTATGAGGAAGCAATTCCAGGCGATTTATTGTTTTTCGCTTATCAAGAAGGTAATGGAGAAGTTCACCATGTAGGAATTTATTTAGGGGATGATCAAATGATCCATTCACAAACTCCTGGATCAAAAGTAATGGTCACTAAGCTTGAAGGAACAAAGTACCAGAAGGAGTTATGTGCTGTGAGGCGTTTTTTTTAAAGGGGTATAAAAATAAAAAAAATATGAGAGGGTGATAATAAATGAAAAATCAAATAAAAGGCTTGGGTATACTTAGTTTAACAGTGTTATTAACAGCATGTGGGGGTGCGGATCCTGAAGGGTCTTCAACTGCGAACTCTTCTGCTGATGGCGAGAAAAAGCTAGCTGATACACAAGAATTACGTTTAACAGCTTCCTCAGAAATTCCTTCTATGGATACAGCTTTAGCAACTGATTTAACAAGTTTTACCGTTATGAATAATGTTTTTGAAGGGTTGTATGTTTTAGGACCAGATTCTGAGCCTGTTTTAGGTGTGGCAGCTGAAGAACCTATCATCAGTGAAGATGGAAAAACGTATACCTTTAAGATACGTGAAGACGCTGTTTGGTCTAATGGAGAAGCTGTTACAGCAGATGATTTTGTCTATGCTTGGCAAAAAGTCGTGGCACCGGAAACAGCAAGCGGATATGCCTATATGTTTGACGGCTTGATCCAAAATGCTACTGAAGTTATAAATGATGAATTAGATCCAACGGAGTTAGGTGTTAAAGCAATCAATGCTACTGATTTAGAGATTACATTGGTGCAGCCAACACCTTATTTTGATCAGTTATTGACGTTGCCTTTTTTCTTTCCCCAAAATAAAGTTTTTGCCCAAGAACAAGGCGATGAGTATGGGAGCACACATGAAAATTTGATTTATAATGGTCCATTTGTATTAAAAGGATGGGATCAAGCAAGCAGTATGGGATGGACATTTGAAAAGAATGAAGACTATTGGGATGCTGAATCGGTTATTTTGGATACAATAACCGTTGATGTAATCAAAGAAGTTACCACGGAGTTAAATTTATATGAAAATGAGGATACCGACATTGCCTTTTTATCAGGAAATTTTGTCTCTCAATATATTGAAGACCCTAATTTTCATTCATCATTGAATGCGACAACTTTTTACATTGAAATGAATAACTTAAATAACGAAGAATCAACGGAATTAAGCAATGGGAATATCCGATTAGCTATCGCCTCTGCTATTGATAAAGAAGGCTACACGAAGAGTGTCTTGCAAGATGGATCAGAGCCGATTGATGGATTTGTTCCAGCCGGTTTAGCAAGTAATCCAGGAACAGATACAGATTATCGTGAAGATGCTGGGGATCTATTAACTTATGATTTAGAAAAAGCTGAAAAAGCTTGGGAAACGGGGCTATCAGAATTAGGTACGGACAGTATCGAGTTAGAATTGATTACCTCAGATACAGAAGATTCAAAACGATTGGCAGAATATTTACAGGATCAATTACAAAAAAATTTACCAGGTTTGACTGTTAAGTTGAGAAGTATGCCATTCAGTATGAAATTGGAAACAGTTCGTGCAGGCGACTATGATATGGCTGTTAATTCATGGATTGCTGACTTTGCAGATCCAATCAATTATGTAGAACGTTTTGATACAGACATCAATCGTATGAATTATTCGAATACAGAGGTAGATGCTTTAGTAGACAAAGCAAAAGCAACTTATGATGATGACGAAGCGCGCTGGGAAACATTAGTTGAAATTGAACAAGTTGCTTTAGGTGAAGATGCAGCTCTTGCACCATTATATCAATCAGCGGATTCATATCTATTAAATCCAAATGTTGAAGATTTTTACAAACGTGTTTTCGGTCCAGATAGTTATAAATGGACCTGGATAGAAGCTAAATAAATGAATAATAAATAAAAAATAGAAAGCGTTATCATTTATTTCTAGCTTTGGATAGCGAATGCTTTACAATGATTTTTTTTAGCGGTACATTAAGGGAACAACGCTTGAAAGCGTATTATATTATGGGAGGGAACAAAATGACAAAAGAATATATTATGTCGATCGACCAAGGTACTACTAGTTCTAGAGCGATAATATTTGATAAAGCAGGAAACCCTAAATGGAGTTCTCAAAAAGAATTTACACAATATTTTCCTCAACCAGGTTGGGTAGAACATGACGCTAACGAAATTTGGATTTCGGTTTTATCCGTTATTGCAGGTGTTTTAATCGAAGCAGGACTAAAACCAGATGATATTGATAGCATTGGGATCACCAACCAACGTGAAACGACAGTTGTTTGGGACAAAGAAACAGGTAGACCGATTTATCGTGCAATTGTATGGCAATCAAAACAAACGAATGATATTTCAGATCAACTTAAACAAGATGGTCATACAAAATTGATCAAAGATAAAACAGGTCTAGTCGTCGATTCTTATTTCTCAGCAACTAAAGTTAAATTTATTTTAGATCATGTTAAAGGTTCAAGAGAACGGGCTAAAAAAGGCGAATTACTATTTGGAACAATCGATACTTGGTTAGTTTGGAAATTAACAGGCGGAAAAGTTCATGTTACAGATTATTCAAATGCAAGTCGTACAATGATGTTTAATATTTATGATCTTAAATGGGATAAAGATATTTTAGCATTATTAGATATTCCAAAAGAAATGTTGCCAGAAGTCAGGTCTTCTTCTGAAGTATATGGAAAAACAATTCCAGAACATTTCTTTGGTGGGCAAATTCCAATTGCTGGTATGGCTGGTGACCAACAAGCAGCTTTATTTGGTCAAGTAGGATACGAAAAAGGGATGGTTAAAAACACTTATGGTACAGGTGCATTTATTATTATGAATACTGGAAAAGAACCAATCAAGTCAGACAATGGTTTACTTACATCCATTGCATATGGAATCAACGGTGAAATTACTTATGCATTAGAAGGTAGTATTTTTGTAGCGGGGTCAGCACTTCAATGGCTGAGAGATGGTATGAGAATGTTTAGAAGTGCTCCTGAATCTGAAGAATATGCTAAAAGAGTAGACTCAACAGAAAATGTGTATGTAGTACCGGCATTTACAGGGTTAGGTGCTCCTTATTGGGATCAAGATGCTCGTGGAGCTGTTTTTGGCATAACACGCGGGACAACTAAAGAACATTTTATCAGAGCAACGCTTGAATCATTAGCTTACCAAACAAAAGATGTTGTAGATACAATGAATAAAGATTCTGGAATTCCAATTAAAACGCTACGTGTTGATGGAGGAGCATCGAAAAATGACTTCTTGATGCAATTTCAATCAGATATTTTGGATACTAGAATCGAACGTTCTAAGATTAGTGAAACAACAGCTTTAGGAGCTGCTTATCTTGCTGGATTAGCAACAGGATTTTGGAAAAATCAAGATGAGATCAAAAAATATTGGGAAAAAGATGCTACGTTCGAGCCAAATATGGAAGAAGAAGAACGTGAAGATTTGTATGCTGGCTGGCAAGCAGCTGTAGAAGCTACAAGGGTTTTCAAACATATACCTAAAAGAAAAAACAAATAATTTGAAGGGTTTTTGATTATGTAGAGAAAAAAGAGTCTATTCCATGTTGATGGAGGTAGCGACCCCCAAAAGTTAGAGTGAAATCTAAACTTTTGGGGGTTGTTTTTATGACAAAATATAGTGAAGAATTTAAGTTACAAGTTGTTCAAGAGTATCTAAACGGCCCTTTGGGCTTTCAATTACTAGCGAAGAAATATGCTCTTTCCTCTACAACTCCCCTTAATAATTGGGTAAAGGCATACCGAAAACTTGGTTTGGACGGTTTAAAAAGGAAACAGACGAAAGCAGCTTACTCTGTTCAATTTAAGGTAGATGTATTACACTTTATAAAACAGACAGGCACTTCTTATTCAGATACAGCCATTACCTTCGGCATGAATAATCCTTCCCTTATCGCAAATTGGAATCAAGCTTTCCAAGGCAAGGGAATTGAAGGCCTAAAACCACACCCAAAGGGGCGTCCTTCAATGACTAAAAAACCAAAAAAACAGCAACTGAAACCAGGCACATCAGCAGATTGTTCTAGACAAGAATTAGAACGAGAAATTGAACTACTGAAATTGGAGAATGCCTATTTAAAAAAGTTGAAAGCTTTTCAGAAGAATCCCGACGTCTTTCTCGAAAAGCACAAGCAGCAGTGGCATACGAACTTAAAGAAGAAGGATTCAAACTAAAAGATATCCTTCTGGTGGTGGGTATTCCAGAGTCAACCTATCACTATTACGTAAAGCAATTAAAAAAAATAGATAGTAATCAGCGACTAAAAGAACAGATTGAACAACTTTTCTTTCAGTTCAAAGAGCGATTTGGATACAAACGCATTACAAATGAACTGAAGAAACTAGGTTATAGTGTCAATCACAAGAAAGTTTATCGTCTCATGAAAGAAATGGGTTTGAAGTGTGTTAAATTTATTAGAAAATCTCGGAAATATAACTCTTATAAAGGAAAAGTAGGCACTATTGCCAAGAATAAGTTAAATAGACGCTTCTCTACATCCATCACTTTACAGAAGCTCGTCACCGACGTGACAGAGTTTAAATGTACAGGCGGAGAAAAGCTCTACCTTAGTCCTATTCTAGATCTATTTAATAGTGAAGTGATAGCTTATGGAATAAATAAACGACCTATCCTGGACTTAGTGATGAAACCTTTGGAAGAAGCCATCGGCATGCTTAAAGAATACGCCACGGTTCGTACCACTCTTCATTCTGATCAAGGTTGGCAGTATCAGCATAATCATTGGGTCAAAACACTAAAGAAAAATAACGTTTTTCAGAGTATGTCTCGCAAGGCGACTTGTGCAGATAATGCGGCAATAGAAAATTTCTTCGGCATCCTAAAACAAGAAATGTATCATGGGGAGAAATTAGTCAGTTATGAGGAATTGAAATCAAGAATTGAAGAATATATCGAATGGTATAATCATGTTCGATCAAAAGCAAAATTGGCTGGCTTAAGTCCGGTAGAATACCGAATTCAAACCAGCCAATCAGCTGAATAATAAAAACTCTAACTTTTAGGGGTCAGCACCGGAATAGACTCTTTTTTTTGAAAGTAGAAGTTTCAATCGAAATCTATTGAAGAATTATCTTTTACAATCAATTTACTTTCCTGACGTAAATGTATTTTTTTCATAACTAATCTTGCAGGAGGCTGTGCAATTAAAAGTTCACAAAATAAAGCAATAGAAAAATTTCTAGGCCAATGTGATAATGCCTTAAATGAAGCTAAGGTGAACCCCTTACCGATCATAGTGCCAATTACTGTCATAGTCAGAGACATACCAATTACAGTAAAAAGGATGTTAAATAACGTTTTCGCATTAAATCCATCAGTATCATTAGAAAAAATATGGACTAATTTTTCTGCAATTCGCCCAAAAACGAGTACTTCTAATAACATGGCAATAATCAAAATGATTGGAAAAGACTTAAGGATAATCATAAGTACTTCTGTATCAAGCTTACCAAATTCTAGACTAATATTTACTGTACTCATAATTAAGACAGTTATTGAACAAATAATGATACCATATAACATTCCTTCTTTGGCATTATGAGGCAATCTGTTTTCTTTAACTTCTTTAATAATCGTGGATTGTAAGATTAAGCTATACAAATAAAAAAGCCATTCGTGATACACTCTAATTGTATTTCCAACCATAGAAAACAAGGAGTGATCACAAATGACCTATACCCATATTACCATGGATGAACTAGTGATGATAGAAGCTTATTACCATCAAGGTATTCCAGTTGCTAAAATAGCTGCTTACTTGAATCGTACTCGAACACCGATTAATAATGTTATCAGGTTCTTCAGAGCAGGACATACAGCTTTCGAGTATTACCTACGGTATAAGAAAAACAAGAAGCAGTGTGGACGCGAAAAAGTTGTTTTACCAGAAGAACAACATCTTTATATCAAGGAAAAAGTAGCTGAAGGCTGGACGCCTGATGTCATTATTGGCCGTAAAGAAATGACAATAGACTGTTCCGTACGAACACTTTATAGACAATTTAAAGAAAAAACATTCGATGAAGCTACCCTTCCAATGAAAGGGAAAAGAAAGCCTAACGGACATCAAGAACGTAGAGGTAGACAAGCTTATAAACGAAATATCTCTGAAAGAATAATAGATTATCCAACATTTAAAGAAGAATTTGGTCATATCGAAGGAGATACCATTGTAGGTGTCCGCCACAAAAGTGCGGTCATTACTCTAGTAGAGATTTTATCGAAAGCTATCATTACCTTAAAGCCCAAAGGGCGTAAAGCCTGCGACATTGAGAGTGCTATGAATCAATGGTTCCAATCCATACCAAAAAAATTATTCAAATCAATTACTTTTGATTGCGGTAAGGAGTTCTCCAACTGGAAATCTTTGTGCAACCAGCATGATGTCGCTATCTACTTCGCTGACCCTGGAACGCCTTCACAACGAGCTTTAAACGAGAATTCTAATGGGCTTCTTCGAAAAGATGGATTGCCAAAAGAAATGGATTTCAACGAAGTTGATCAGGCTTTCGTATCGTCTGTTGCACACAAACGGAATATAATTCCAAGAAAGTCATTAAATTACCAAACACCGCTGGAAGTTTTTATGAGTTACATGGATGAAGATATTTTGTATAGCTTAATTTGACAAATCAGAAATGAAAAACTCCTTTTTTGTGTATCTGTAAGGAGTGTATCAGAAAATAGATCTCTTTCGTAAGTGAAACTTTCATGAAAATTACATGAAAATTTCACTCCGTCTTTTTGCCAAATCAAAAATCACTCTTAAGTATAGAGAGTGATTCCTGGATCATAAAAATTATTTTATTTCTAAGGCACTTAATTGCTCTTCAATAGCTTCTATAGGTGCTTCTGCTTGCAACAAAGCTGCTGCTGTATAAGCACTTTCAACAAAAGCAGTATCGTATAAACGAACCGTTTTATCAGAAGTTTCAATAGCTAGTTCTAGATTCATTTTGGCACTACCTAAATCATAAAAAGCAAGAACTGTTTTTTCTTCAAAAGAAGATAATGCTTCTTCGATTTTATCAAAACTTGTGCCAATTCCACCTTCTGGCGTTCCGCCGGCGCTTTTTATTGTGACGTCTTTAGCTACTTCACCAATTAATTTAGCTAAACCGTCAGCGATGTCGGCTACATGAGAAACAAGCAATACACCATATTCTTTATTCATCATAAACACCTGCTTCTATCATTGTCTTAAATAGATAGTTGCTAGACATAGCACCAGGGTCAATGTGACCGATAGAACGATCGCCTAAATAAGAAGCGCGTCCTTTAGTTGCTTTCATGTTTTTAGTTTTTTCAAGAATCTCATCAATCAAAGCAACGGTCAACTTGTTTGCTTTGACCGCATCAACAACTGGGATCCATTCGTCTACCATTGTTTTTTCACCTGCGGCAGCCTTACCACGCTTTTGAATACCTTCTAATCCAGCTTCTAAGACTGTGGCTAAGTCATCACTGTCTTGGCTAGCCTTAGCCATACTAATAAAAGCAGAGCCCAGAAGCGGTCCAGAAGCGCCCCCGACCTTACTGACCAAAGTCATTCCAGTTGTTTTTAGAAGATCAGTTAACGTTTCAAATTCTTTTGTTTGTAATACCTCTGCTAAAGCGTTAGCTCCGCGAGCAAGGTTGTTACCATGATCTCCATCACCAATCGCGGTATCTAATTCACTGAGATACGCTTTATTTTCTAAGAGTTGTTCAATAAAGAGTTCAAGCCATTTTTTTGCTGTTTCTTGATTCAACATAATATTCGGTCATCCTTTCTTTACCAAGCAATAGTTGTTACAGGTGCATTTAGGTACTCTAACCAGTTAGAATCTTCTAGTTTGACTAAAGTAAGAGATAAACCTTCCATATCAATTGAGGTCATATAGTCGCCAACTTTTCTAAAGGCTAAAGTTAACCCTTCATCCCCCAACAGTTGTTTCACATCGTTCATGAAAATAAATTGTTCCATCAGTGGAGTGGCACCCATGCCATTAATTAAGATCGCAAAAGAGTCCCCTGATTGCCATTGGAATTCTTTTTTCAATTTGTTCACGAGTTCTTGAGCTAATGCAGCTGAAGGTTGAAGCTTTTCTCTACGGTAGCCAGGTTCGCCGTGGATACCTACCCCAAATTCGATTTCGTCGGCTTCTAATTCAAAACCTGGTTTACCGACTTCGGGTACTGTAGCAGGATTTAAAGCAACACCTAAAGATTTTACAGCAGGAATAAGTTTATCTGCTAATAGTTTGATTTCTTCTAAAGATAAGCCTTTTTCAGCAGCAGCGCCTAATATCTTATGGACTAAAACAGTGCCTGCGATACCACGTTTTCCAGCAGTATATGTGCTGTCTTCAACAGCGATATCATCATTTACTATGACATAATCAACTTTAATATCTTCCATCTCTGCTAACTCTTTTGCCATATCAAAATTCATGACATCTCCAGAGTAATTTTTAATAATTAAAAACACACCTTTTCCTTCATCGCTAGCCTTAATGCCTTCTAAAATTTGATCAGGAGTTGGAGATGTGAATACTTCACCACATACAGCAGCTGAAAGCATTCCTTTTCCAACAAAACCGGCATGAGATGGTTCGTGTCCGCTTCCGCCGCCACTCACTAAACCAACTTTTCCAGATTGCTCAACTTTACGATGAATAACAGACGTCTCAGGTAATCGCTCAACTAACTCTTCATATGCAAAGACTAAACCGTTTAACATTTCATCTAAGATATTCGATGGATCATTGATGATTTTTTTCATTTTTTCCAGACCCCCTAAGTGATTTTTAATTGAATTCAATACTATTGTAACCGTTTTTAATATAAAGAACAAATACAAGGGATCAGCGGGTCAAATTAAGCAGGTCAGAGAATAAATTTGAAAATATAGAAGTCGGTTGCTTGTTGGTTTGGTATACTGTAAGTATGAAAGATAAAACACAAATAAAATTCATCCTAAAGATTATCAAAAAAGGAAATGATATAAAAGTTAAACATGAGGGGAGAGCGTACGATGAATAATCAAATGCAATTGTATTCACTTGTAAAAAAGCTTTACCAAGCTAATCTTTGGGAAGATTATTGGGATAATGATATCATTGGTATACAATTGCCTGATCGTAAAGATCCAGTTTTTATTTCTATTTTAGGAAAAGCCGAACAAAACTTTGGGATTTTGATTTATCGTAATCTGGAAGAATTATCTTATTTTTTTGAAACAAGTAAGCGGGCTGAGAATCGCGAATTCAGCTCAGTAATGGAAATGCTCCAAACTCGGAAATGTATTTCTTTAGACTTTGAAGATCGTCAAGAAATTCCAAAAGAAGAATATGAAAAAATAAAAGCCAGCGGCATAACTTTTAGGGGGAAAAAAGCTTGGCCAGTGTTTACGGATTATAAACCAGGATATTATCCTTATATGATAGATGAAAGTGATGTGCTTTTTCTGATAGCTATTTTTGAAAAGTTGGTTGAAACAGCAAATGATTTTCGGAATTCCCTGCAATTATATGAAAAAGAACAATCAATTTATAAAATGTTAATGCGCACGTATAAAAAAGATGGTTTATATGAAGATAGTTTTTATACGGTGCCTGAAGTAGTTTTAGAAGGATTATTAGCTAATGAGATAGATCACGCTCCTATCAAACTGACAGAATTTGAGATGAGACGAGCAAATAATCAAAAAAGGAAAAATACGATTTGGGAATTAGACATAGACTTTATTGGAGTACCAGTTGTTCCAGCAGATGGAGGACGTCCGACATTTCCTTGTTTATTAATTGTTGCAGATACTAAAGATGGTGAAATTATTTGTAGTGAATTCATTAAATTAAGGGATATTGAAAAAATTCAGCGAATCGTGATCCAGCTGATTTTGGCACAAAACGGAAGACCTCCTAAGATCGTCATCGATGCTGACCGTCATCTTAAAATTGCTGTTTATTTAGAAAAACTATTAACAGCTTTGGACATCGAATTGGTTCCAATCCAGAAACTGCCGCTATTATCTGTTGCTAAGCAAGATATGTTAGAATACTTTGAAGATTAATTTTAGTAAAAGCAAGCTACAAATGGAGGTAAAAAATGAAAACACTAGTGATTATATCTCATCCTGAGATGATGGAGTCAGGAAGTCAACAATATTTGCTGAGCTCTATTCCTGAGGGTAAGGACATAACTATCCATCACTTGGAATCTGTTTATCCTGATTTCAAGTTAGATGTAGAAATGGAACAAGCATTGTTAAAGGAACACGAACGGATTATTTTTCAATTTCCTTTTTACTGGTATAGTGCTCCCGCATTATTAAAAAAATGGCAAGATGAGGTACTGACGGATGGCTTTGCATATGGTAAAAGAGGGAAAGCTCTAACTGGTAAGGAATTTGGATTAGTAATGAGCATCGGTGTAAAAGAAGAAGAATACCAACCTGGGGGACGTGAAGGATTCAGTATCGATGAGCTGACAAAACCCTTTCAAGCCATGGCTCTTAAGACAGGAATGGTATTTCTTAAAACGCTTCCTATCTTTCAATTTAGTTACTTGACAGAAGAGCAAAAAATGAATTTATTGATACGTTATCAACAGTATTTAACTCGTGAAAAAGAGGATAGTTTAAAAGCTCGAGAAAAGTGGTTTATTCAAGAATTGAAATCGACAGATACGAGCAAATTAAATGATGGAGACCAGTTTGTTCTAAACCAAGCAATTGAATTTATTGAAGAAAATCGTGATACGATCGATGAATTGAAAATCGTTTTAGATCAAATGGAGTAGAACGATCCAGAAGGTAGGGAATGAAATGGAACAAAAAGAGTGGTTGCTTCAAGAATTGGAACGGTTGAGACAAACTAGCCGTGATTACAAACAAAAAGCATTATTGATTGCAGTGAAAGATTTGATTGATGAACAAGCTGAACGGATCAGACAAATGGAAGGCGAATTGGATGGCACTTTATGGAGTCCACGCAATTGGAATGAGTAAAATAGAGTGAAACGATTATCAGTAAAAGGCAACCGTATCATGATAGGTTTAATTCAAAGTAGATTTGCTTTTTGAGTGTTCACTTTGGAGGAATCACTTCATAAATACGACTGCCTTTTTATTTCTTAGGAATTAAGGCATCGATTGTCGGATCAAAACAGGTATAATAGGAAAAAAAGAGGAGTAGTGGATATGAAAAGAGAAAGCGCAGCAGATTATGACATTAAAATGGAAAATGTCCGTTATTCTGCTCCTCAGCGGTATTATGGAACAAGAATTTTATTTGTAATCAGAGGATCGGCAACTATTTCATTTGGAGGACGCAATTATGAAATGGAAGAAAGTGATATTTTAGTTGTTAATCGAACAAATAATTATTCTGTAATGGGAAGTGAAGATAATTGCATTATTTCACTTAGTATTTCTAGTCAGTTTTTTGTGGCACATTATAAAGAATATTTTCATTATAATTTTGCCTGCTTTTCAAAAGAACTAGATACTGGCAGAGAAGGCGTGATTGCTCAATTAAGACATTTGGTAGCTGAGATCATGATCGCTGATTCAAGAAAAGAAGAAGGAAATTCATTAGAAATTCGCAGCAATTTATACCAGATCATGTTGATGATGACGCGCTTTTTTAAAAAGGAAGCGCCGCATTGGAAAGGCGTAGATACTAGCGACGAGCGAATTGCGCGAATCATTCAGTTGATCGAACAACGTTATGCAGAACCGTTGACCTTATCTGAGTTAGCAGAGTATGAAAATTTATCTTCTTCTTATTTATCTCGTTATTTCAAACAAATGACCGGTATGGGATTTTTGAATTATTTAAATCGGGTTCGGATAAAGCACAGTCTAGATGATTTATTGTATACATCAGATAATCTATTTCAAATAGCGATGAAAAATGGTTTCTCAACTGCTAAAAATTATACGGTTGTTTTTAAAACAGTTTATCAGCAAACTCCTGCTCAGTATCGAAAAGAACATCAACATGAACAATTAGAGCAGCATGAAGCACTGATCAATAAAGTTGAAGCCAAAACAGTACTTGATTCTCCAACTATTTTAGATCGTTTAGCTAGTTATCTAGATGTAGGGATCGATCAGAGCTACACTATTGATGAGGATCATCTTGAAGAACGTAGGATCACCTTGAATAGTAATGAAGGGCAAGAATTAAAACGCGAAAAACATATCGTATTTATTGGGGAATTAAAAGAATTATTGAATGAAAATGTAAAAAAACAGTTGGTTCTAGCTAAACAGCAATTGCGTGTGGATTTTGTAGGGATCCAAAAAATTTTTGAAGAAACAATACTGTCAACAGAATCTGAGTTAACAGAAGTATCAATTAGCTTGCCTATATATACCAATACTGATATTGTTTTGCAGTTTTTAAAGGAACAGGGAATCTATTTATTCTTGAAGTTAGACTATAAGCAAATTAGTCAAAATGAAGATTTTTATATTAAGAAAATCGATCAATTTATTCAGCATGCACTTCAAGTTTTTGGACGTGATTTTGTAGAAAAATGGCAAATCTTATTTTATAGTAAAGAAGGTAATTCAGTTACATCAACTGAATTGGAGCGGATCTACTTAAAAGTCTGGCAAGTAATCAAACACAAGTCAAAAAAAATGAAAGTTGGAACTTTTTTTCCGTTTGATGAGAAACAAGAACAGCTGCCGGAAAATCAGCAATGGCAAATTAAGCATGCCGATAAGATCGAATTTATCGGTTATGAAACAGATCAAAACGAAGTAATCAATTTTGATGATATAAATGTAGAAGAATTTGCTAAGAGTCATCGCTATATTAGAGATAAAACAAAAAAAGCCAAACTATTTATGAGTCAGCATCAGATGGATAGACCGATGTTCCTTGTTAACTGGAATATTTTAACCGGCAATACGCGTTATATAAACGGAACTTTCTTTAGAGGAGCCTTGATATTAAAAAAAATTCTGGAATTAGAAGGTGAAGTAGAAGGTATTGGATTTTGGATCAACAACGAAATTCATGAACGTATGCAAGATTGCTCAAATAACTTAGTGGATAGTTTGGATTTATTTCACTTTTTTAATGAAAAACACCCCACTTTTTATACCATGCGGTTTAAAGAACGGTTACGAGGAACTGTTGCAGCACGAGGAACTGACTATATTATGACTGAAAATGAAGATGGTTATCAGCTTATTATCTTTAATGAGCGGCAATTCAGCCCACGTTATTCAATCGATGAATTATTTGTAAAAAATAGAAGTAAAGAATTGCACATTTATTTAACAGGAATAAAACCAGGTAATTACCAAATTCGCACATTGAAATTTGATCGTGATAATGGAGGATTATATCCTAAATGGTGGAATCTAAACAGCAAATACGGTATTGACCACGAATTGATGGATCATATCGTTCAATCTATTAGCCCATCGCTAGATATCAAAGATGAATATTTAAATGAAGAGTGGTCCTTTTACGCGTTATTAAATACGAATGCAATTCATCTTATTGAATTTCGTAAAGCAATCGATTAAGCAAACGAGTTTGCTTTACAAAGTTCAAACCTATGGCTATACTGTAATTTGATAGGGGGTAAACCATGAAAAAAGTATTGATTACTGGTATTAAAGGCTATCAAAAGGGCATTTCACCTTTATTCCAACCAAGTTGCCGCTATTATCCAACCTGCTCGCATTATGCCATTGAAGCTATTGAGAAACACGGTGCAATTAAAGGCACTGTGATGGGAACAGCCCGTATTTTAAGGTGTCATCCTTTTATTAAGGGAGGATATGACCCTGTTCCAAACAAGTTCACTTTAAGAAGGAATCGAGAAATTAAAACAGTAAAAAAATGACAACATAAGCTGACAAATTTTTTGAGAAGTCAGCTTATTTTTCTGTGTCTGATCGTTTCAAGTTGATAAAAGAGAGGAAACGGTTTCTTTTTTTAAAATTCATAAAAAAAGGGCAAACAACTTTGACAAACCTTTTAATATAGTGTAAATTGTCTTAGGGACGAAATATGAATAAATGATAAAGTGATATTGTTCGTGTTATTGATATTTGCGGAAAAAGTAACTAACAGCCTAAAAATTAGAGCTATGACAGAAAGAGGTTAAGAAAAAGATGAAAGTTTTTGACTATGAAGATGTCCAACTTATTCCCAATAAAAGTATCGTAAAAAGTAGAACTGAATGTGATACAACGATTGAATTTGGCGGAAGAAGATTCAATTTACCAGTCGTACCGGCTAATATGCAAACGGTTATTGATGAAACATTAGCTATTTGGTTGGCTGAAAATAATTTCTTCTATGTTATGCACCGTTTTGATGAAGAAGACAGAATTCCATTTATCCAACGAATGAATGAAAAAGGGTTATATTCTTCAATTAGTGTAGGTGTAAAAGATACAGAATATCTATTTATTGAAACATTAGCGAAAGAAAAGTTAGTACCAGAATACATCACGATCGATATTGCTCACGGACACTCAGATTTAGTGATCAATATGATCCACCATATCAAGAAAATGTTGCCGGAGACATTTTTGATTGCAGGTAATGTAGGGACTCCTGAAGCTGTCCGTGAATTAGAGAATGCTGGAGCAGATGCAACCAAAGTGGGTATTGGACCAGGAAAAGTATGTATTACAAAATTAAAAACAGGCTTTGGTACTGGAGGTTGGCAATTAGCTGCTCTACGTATATGTTCTAAAGCTGCAAGAAAACCATTGATTGCAGATGGTGGAGTACGCGATCATGGCGATATAGCTAAATCGATTCGTTTTGGAGCATCTATGGTTATGATGGGTTCTTTATTCTCAGGGCATGATCAATCTCCAGGAAAAATGATCGAAAAAGACGGAAAAAAATATAAAGAGTATTTTGGTAGTGCTTCAGAATACCAAAAAGGTGAACATAAGAATGTTGAAGGCAAAAAAATTCTTGTAGAACACAAAGGCGATATTGCTGAGACATTATTGGAAATGAAACAAGATCTGCAATCTTCTATTTCATATGCTGGTGGAAAAGATGTAGAATCTCTTCGTAAAGTAGATTATGTGATCGTTAAAAATTCAATTTTTAATGGAGATCGTTAAAAAATAATCAATAAGTTGTACGAAAGTGACAAATACTCGGTACGAGCAATTGATGAAGTACCAAAGAGTCTTTAAAAACAAACGTAAAACTAAAAAAACTTCGAGTTCTCTTTTTTAGAGAACTCGAAGTTTTTTTGCATTTCTTTTCTATTAGTATAAAAACTGCCTGATGTAGCAAGCAGTCAATGAAATGGACCCTGTGTCAAGGACATTTTAAAAAAGAGACCTCATGAAACACTCAATAAAAGCTGCTCCCTGTAATGAACAGGGGGCAGTTTTTTCAGATTCCATTGTCCACGTTCATTGTTGTAATAGTCCATATAATCAGTCACAATTGCTCGAAGTTCTTCCAAATTCCCACAATCTTTATACTCTATTTCATCTTTCAAATGTCCAAAGAACGACTCTTGTGGAGCGTTATCCCAACAGTTCCCTCTTCTGGACATGGATTGCCCTAACTGATTATCAGCCAATTTCTTATGGAATTTAGGGCTGGTGTAATGGACTCCCTGATCTGAATGGATAAAGGCATCTTTATGTAGCGTTGTGCTATGGGCACTCATTAATAAATCAACCGTTGTTAATGAAAGATCAAGTTTTAAACTGTCAGACACATAGTGAGCTAGAATTTCTTTCGTTGTTCCATCTTTTACAGTTGATAAATAACCTATAAACCCGCCGGTTCCAGGTAAATAAGTGATATCTGTTAATAAAACTTTATGGGCTATTCCTTGATCAAACTGACGTTTCAACTTGTTCTCAACAGTGCTGTGTTCTTTGGTGGCTTTTGCCATTCTTTTATAGGGGTTTGCTTTACGAATAGGACAGAAGATATTAAATTTCCTCATCAGGCGCTGTACTTTTTTACGATTGACGGTAATGCCCAGAACGTTTAGGAAGTACATTACGATACTTCGAGAACCTTTCTCGTAACCACGGTAGTTATAAGCTTCTTCAATTTGAGTTCTCCAGACTTGATCTTCCTCATCACGTGCATTTCTACTGTCTAAACTTTTAACATAATTGTAGTAACCTGAACGAGAAACACCCAACGCTTTACAGGCATCTATGAGGGTTCCTGTATAGGAACCCTTGGTTTTCATTTCATGGATCCTTGAAAAGATTCTGCTAATCTTTTCGCTGTTTTCTGGCCTCCTTTCGCTCCATTCTGATTTTTTTAACAAGTCATTTTCTTGTCCTAATAATAGGATTTTGGCCTGTAACTTTTCAATTTGTTGTTCAAGTGTTAATGGTGTTTTTCGAGGTCTGCCTGAACAATCTTGTCGTGTATCTTTCAATGCCAAAACACCATTATCACGGTATCTTTTTCGCCATTTACCAGCGAATGATCTTATCCTACTTTTACCAATCATTTCCGGATCAAATCCAGCTTCAATAAATAGTTGCTTAGCCGTTTTTGAACCCAATGATTCTGAAACAAAGTAGCGTTTAAACTCATCGGAATAAGTAATACTTTTCTCCGATACATTTTTAACGTATGGGTTTGCTTTTAAAATTTGAATTTGTTCTGGTGTAAATGTTAATTTTGACATTTATCCGCTCCTTTCTGCACGAAGTGCAAGTATTAACCTATTCTTCTTTATATCAGTATACAAAAATAGACCCTATAGAGAGCACCTTTTTTTGGTGTCCATTCTATAGGGTCCATTTTACAATAGACGAGATACTTTTTTTTAAACTAATTTGATTAAGAAATATTTTTTCTTTCCTTTGCGAATGAGGATAAAGCGTTCATCAAAAGAGTTTTCAGGTTTAACGATGGCTTCAACATCGGTAACCTTTTCACCGTTCATTGATAAAGCCCCGTTTTTGATATCTTCACGAGCTTGACGTCTAGAAGGTTCGATACCAACTACATCAACTAACCATTCAACAATATTCCATTCTTCTTTTGGAGCTTCAAAAGTAGGCATATTCTTGAAACCTTCTTCAATTTGATCAGCTGTTAACTCTTTTACATTACCAGAAAAAAGAGCCGCAGTGATCTTTTCAGCGTCCATCAAAGCTTGTTCTCCATGAACAAACAACGTCATTTCACGAGCCAATGTTTTTTGAGCTTCGCGTTTATGTGGCTCAGCTGCTATTTTTTCACCTAAAGCTTCAATTTCTTCTTTTGTTAAGAAAGTAAAGTATTTCAAGTATTTCACCACATCACGGTCATCCTGATTTAACCAAAATTGGTAAAATTCATAAGGAGTGGTTTTTTCTGGATCTAACCAAATAGCACCACCAGCAGTTTTTCCAAACTTAGTTCCGTCAGCTTTTAACATTAATGGAATGGTCAACCCATAGGCTTCAGCCTCAGGACCTTCTTGTTTACGGATGTATTCTAAACCAGCCGTAATATTTCCCCATTGGTCTGCACCGCCAATTTGTAATTGAACATCTTCATGTTGGTATAAGTGTAAGAAATCAATTGATTGCAAAATTTGATAAGTAAATTCAGTAAATGAAATACCGGTTTCCAAACGACTAGCGACGATGTCTTTAGACAACATCGTGTTGACATTAAAACTTTTCCCGATATTGCGTAAGAAATCGAGTAAAGAGATTTCTTTTGTCCAATCCAAATTGTTTACCATACGAATAGATTCTTCATTTTTACCTGCATCAAATAGTTTTTCCATTTGGTAAGTTAATTTATTGACATTATATTGAACTTGTTCGCTGGTCTGTAGAACACGTTCTTCTGATTTTCCACTTGGATCGCCGATTGAACCAGTAGCACCACCAATAACGATGACCGGACGGTGACCAGCTAATTGAAATCTTTTCAAGATCATGAAAGGAATCAAATGACCAATATGCATGCTATCACCAGTCGGATCAACCCCACAGTATAAGCCTACTTTTTTTTGGTTGATCAATTTTTTCAATCCTTCTTCATCTGTTTGTTGATTAATGGCATCGCGCCATTCTAGTTCATCAATAATGTTCATTTTTCCAGCTCCTTATATACCTATTTTGTGCATAAAAAAGCCCGATAAAAAAGATTTATCTCTTTTTTATCGGGACGAAATTTTCCGTGTTACCACCCAAATTGCAGTCTGTTTTCAAAGCAAAACATAGCCGCCACTCATTTACTGTTAACGGGGTAATCCGCTTGAGGTTAATCAAGTTACTCCAGAGTGTATTTCACAAGTTGGTTTGTGCCCATTTCCATCATTCATAGGCTTTCTATTAAACAGGGACCAAATGCTACTATGCTCTTTCATTGTAAGTTGTTTTGATATTGATTTTAGTATAGATGAAGCCAAGACAACTTGTCAATCTTGTTTTTGAATTTCCCTGTTTTCTAGACTTTTTCTTTATAAAGAAGTATCGGGCTGTTGATATTTTTTTTGAAAAATGATAGTATAACTAGTATAAAGCTAATTTAATTTTCTTTTCGGACTTCTTATTTAGAACCGAAAAGGCATTTAAATCTGAACAGGCGGTAAACCTTTGAGGTTTATGCAGCCGGACCACCAGATGCGTGGTAGCAGAGTAGTGCAAAAAGGCACACCTGTGGGACAGTAACATTGTCCTACAAGTGTGCCTTTTTTTTGTACTTTTATATAAAGGAGGCATGGTTTCAACAGGTTATTTAATAAATGGTATTGGTGGACTAAACTATTATTTTTTAAAGGAGCAATGTTATCTGAAGGTTAAAAGGTTGAAAAATAAAGGTCTCAAACGGTACTATAAATTTACAAGCACATCCGTCACTGTAGAAGAACTTTCATATCATTTATTTAACTAATTTACCCACACTTAAAATAATAGATACTTTCAATAGCAGGTTAGAAAAATTGTTTTTTAGAAAGGAAAGATGAAAATGGTAAACTTTTTAGTCAAGACACGGGTAGGACAATTTTTGATCATAGGTATTTTCTTTACGATCATCGGATTTATATTGGATCCTTTTGGAGGCCTGTATAGCCAATTTTCATTTTACTTTGCCATTTTATTTTTAGGTTTCTTTGCCGCAAAAAAAGCCATAGTGGAAACGATCTACTCTCACTCGCCCAATGTTGATCTACTGATGATTTTAGCGGCATTGGGAGCTTGTGTGATCAATTATGAGTCAGAAGGAGCGGTCTTATTATTGATTTTTGCCGGATCAGAAGCCCTAGAAGCTTATGCTACCAATAAATCAAATAGTGCTATTTCCGAATTAATGGCCCATGTCCCGTCCGTAGCCCAAGTATTAAAAGAGAATGGGGAAGTTGTTGAAGTAGCTACAGAGGTCTTACAAGTTGGGGATATTGTGGTCGTTTCAAAAGGAGCTCAAATACCCATTGATGGATATGCTGACCGAAAAACACAAATCAATGAAGCGGCCCTAACCGGTGAATCTTTGCCTGCTGAAAAGGAAGAAGGGGATGAAGTTTTTTCAGGAACCTTCAATGAAGGCAACTCGTTCCATCTTAAAGTGAATAAAACAAGTGATCAAACGGTCTTTTCGAATATTATTCGGATGGTAGAAGAAGCACAAAATAGGCCGTCAAAAATTTCGAAATTCATTGACCGGATCGAGTCAAGATACGTAATAGCCGTTCTAATTGCTGTACCGCTCTTCATAATGACGCTATACTATTTCAACGACCTTACTTTCCAAGAAGCCTTTTACCGGGGGATGGTTTTATTAACTGTTGCTAGTCCTTGTGCTTTGGTCGCCTCTGCTACACCAGCAACACTCAGTGCTATCAGTAATGGAGCAAAAAATGGCGTACTGGTAAAAGGTGGTGCAGCCATGGAAGCTTTGAATACGATGGATATTTTGTACAGCGATAAAACAGGTACGCTAACTTTTGGTGACTTTCAAGTTCTAGATCATGAAGTGCCGGAGGATATTATTAGTGAAGTGGTTTATATGGAACAACAATCTAATCACCCAATAGCAAATGCAATTGTTAAATCGTTTGAAAACGTAGATTTTGGAGGGGTCGACTTTTCAGAACCCGTTGAGGAAGTAGCGGGTTCTGGTGTTAGAAAAGGCGATATCAAAGTAGGAAAGCCGGGTGCTTTCGAAGGGTACCGCGATGAGAAGCATTACTTTAATAAAATAGCCGAAGGAAATACGACTATTTTTGTTGCGAAGGGCAATGAAATTGTGGGCTATTTATCGCTTTCTGACCAAATACGTCATGAAGCTGTAGAAGCCATATCAGGTTTCCAAAAAGAGGGTATTCAAGTTGTTTTATTGACTGGAGACAATGAAAAGGTAGCTTTGAAAGTTGCTAAAGAAGTGAAAGTCAACGATTATGTAGCAAACTGTTCACCAGAAGATAAGATCAATTACATTTTAGAGAGTCAGAAAAATGACAAAGTAGTAGGGATGATCGGTGATGGAATAAATGATGCACCTGCATTGGCAAATGCTGATATTGGTATTGCCATGGGGAGTGGTTCGTCAGTGGCGATGGAGTCGGCTGATGTAGTGATCGTCAAAAATGATTTAGCTAAATTATTATACAGTTATCAATTAAGCAGCAGATTAAACCGGATCATCAAGCAAAATGTTATCTTCTCAATAAGTATTATTGTGATGCTGATCTTTTTAAATCTTTTTGGCTACTTGGATCTGCCAATAGGTGTCGTCTTCCATGAAGGGTCAACAATTTTAGTTATTTTAAATGGGTTACGGTTATTGCATCGAGATAAAAAAAGAGTATTACAAGATGAGTCAATAAAAACTAAATACAAAGATGAAAAAAATGAATCATTTTAAGGTGATGAACGTCGGAAAAATTTGATTAGATTAATTTTCTTGTGGGATAATTGTCAAAAAAATAAAAAACCCCAAAAAGTTGGAACGATATATGTTCAACTTTTTGGGTTTTTTATTTTATTTATGATTCTTATTGTTCGTTTGGATCATTTTCTGCATCTTCATGAGTTGGATGAACGGTTCCCTCAACATGATCAGGTCCAGCATAAATGGTATATAATTTTAAAGGTTTAGTTCCTGTATTTTTGATGTTATGCCACATATCTGCTGGAACAAATACGGCTTCATCATCAGAAACAGACTGCTTGAAATTCAAGTTATCTTCAGTCGGACCCATTTGACATAGTCCTTGTCCTTCTTCAATACGAATAAATTGATCAATTCCATGATGAACTTCTAAGCCAATATCATCGTTTGGTTTAATGGACATTAACGTTGTTTGTAATTGTCCCCCCGTCCAGATTGTTGTACGATAATTATCGTTTTGAACAGTTGCATCTTCAATATTTACTATATAAGGTTTTTTACCATGATCTTTAAAATCGATTGTCATAAGCTCCACTCCTTCTATTGATAATGAATGTTTATTTATATCAATTACAAACTAATACTATCAAATTATTATCTGTAAAGCAAGGATTCTTACTCTTGTCTGATAATTGACTAAACCTTCCAGTTCTTTAAAATAAATAGAGTAATTAAATCAGTAAGCTGACCATCCACCGTCTGCAGTGAGAACCGCACCATTGACGAAGTTGGATTCAGCTGATGCTAAGAAAAGAGCAACTGTAGCAATATCTTCTGGTTGACCAAAACTTGGGCTTAAAGCCAGCCCTGGCTGAGTCTTTGCCATCCCAAATTGATTGATGTCTCCCATCGATGTAGCTATATTAGTAGCTACTCCACCAGGAGCAATGGCATTGCAACGGATATTTTCTTTAGCATACATGAAAGCTGTGTTTTTTGTCAGACCTACAAGGGCATGTTTTGAAGTGGTGTAGGCAACACCCGCACGAGCGCCATAAAGTCCTCCCAAAGAAGCGATATTGATTATAATCCCTGATTTCTGTGCTTTAAAAATAGGAATAGCTCTGCGGATAGAGCGCATAACCCCAAGTACATTTACATCCATAATTTTTTGCCATTTTGCATCGGAGATATCTCCGATCGGTTCAAAACCATCCATGATCCCTGCATTATTCACAAGAATATCTAAAGAGCCAAACTTTTCAAGCGTAACTTCAATCATGCGATCAGTATCTTCTTTTTTTGAGACGTCTACTTTTAAGGCAATAGCTGAATTCCGGCGTAACTTATTCAATTCATCAGCAACTTTTTTTACGCCTTCTTCATTGCAATCGGCTAAAATAATATTGGCCCCTTCTTTGGCAAATAAGCGAGCAATCGCCTCACCAATTCCTCCAGCAGACCCTGTAACGATAACTGATTTGTTCTCCAATTTCATATGAAGCCCTCCCATCTATACTCGTATTTTAGTCTCCTCTTAAAATAAAGTAAAATATCTTGTACTGGTAGACTCCTTTAGTTCATGAAGTGAGAATTATGGTCCAGATAGTATAAAAAATGCTTTTATTAGTGATTTTCGGCAGTGGTTTGCGTATTTTTAATATAAACAACTATTGTTTTGATCACAGCAAAAGCGGGAACACCGAAAATGATCCCAACAATTCCAAGCATTTTTCCTGCTACTAACAAAATGAAAATAATCGTTAATGGATGAATAGCTAATGATCTCCCAACAAATTTTGGTGTCAGTAAATTGACATCAAGTTGTTGAACAACTAGTACGATCAAGGTGACTAGTAAAGCTGCTGTTGGAGAAATAGTTAAGGCAACAATAAATGCTGGTACAGCACCAATAAAGGGGCCAATAAAAGGAATAAGATTAGTAAATCCATTAACAATTGCCAATAATAAGGTGTAAGGCAGCCCTATCAGTAGAAAACCAAAATAGATCAAGATAGCAACGACGATACTCGCTAAACCTTTCCCACTGATGTAGGCAGTAATGATAAGATTTGTCTGATGTAGTAATTCAAAGACATGTTTTTGATATTTATCGGGAAATAAACGGGTAGCAGCTAATTGTAATTTTTCACCGTCATGGAACATATAGAATAAGACAATTGGCACCGTGATCAAGACGATCGTTAAGTTGGCCACTCCTGCAATGATGGAACTAATGCTGGTTGTGAAACTAGATAAAATTGTTTTGGAAAAAGCGTCAAGTGAAAGGTTTAACCGATTTAAAGTTCCCTCCAGATCAACATTATCAAATATAGCGAATGATGCAATATGTTTTGTTTGAACCTCAATATCTGAAAGAATAGCGGGACTATTTTCAATTAAATCAGATAGCTGACCCATCAGGATAGGGAAAGTTTTAATAATAAACAGGATTGCTCCGCTAAGAAATAGAAACATAACTAAAATAATAGCGTAACTGCGTTTAATTTTTAATTTTTGCATCACTTTAATCAAGGGATTCAGCAAGTAAAATAAAAATCCGGCACTTATAACTGGAATAAAAAGTGTCGAAAATAAAACAAGTACGGGTTGGAAAACAAAGCTGATCTTAGTTGCAATATAAATAATGAGAACCATTGCTAAGACCCACAGTGTCCATAGTAATAATTTTGACTGTTTAAGATAATTCATGAAAATAGTCTCCTTCTTAAGTTGGTTTATTTAATTTATTTATGCTGTTAGATTAAAGTAGAGTGAATCTAATAAAGAGTTGGAGGTAATCAAAAAAAGAAACGTAATTGTTTATTAATAGTGTAAGTACACTTTACTTTTGAATGCAACAACTGCTAGCCTTATAATAACATAGCTGCTAACGTAAACTGATAAAAGCTAGATCGATCATTAACTATTAAAAAAAACAAACTAGACAAATCGGTTCGACTAAATGCGACTTTAATTAATAGTAGATAATCAAAAAAGAGTTTTAGACAGCTAGTGTCTAAAACTCTTTTGTTTATCCCCACTAGAAGAAGAGGGATATACAGACCACCCTATTTGAGACTATTTTTTCTGATAAATGTGGGAAAATCAATTGGTATCTAATTGGTTTCGTTTTTACCTAATTGATAAATACCGTAATAACAAATAACCAAAAGTACTATTCCTACAACAGCAAAAGGGAGTGCTTGAGTAGTTTGTAAATCATTCAGTGCCTTTGTATTCACCAAAATGGCGAATGGTGAAGCAATCACTAAACCTAATATTCCGCTATAAGTTACTGAACTATAATGTTCAAATAAAAATTCGATTGCTTTACTGATTAAAAAGATACCGATCAAAACACCCAAACTAAAGACCGACAGAAGAATAAAGTTAGGCAACAATGAATCCATATCACCTGTCCGTAAAGCAGTTATGAAGAGTGTTATAGTATTGATGATCAAATAGTAATAGCCTAAAACCATTAAAATCAAAGACCCGCTTACCCCTGGAATTATCATCGTTGCGGATGCAATAATTCCTATGATGAATAACTTGATCAAACTTAAAGGATCTAATTGAATGGCTGTTAGAGCGGTTCCTGATTCCTGTAGTATAGGGAGTATGATAACAACTAACACAAACATAAGAGTAAAAGCAATAATGTGGCTAATCGAAATTGTCTGCTTTTGTGTCTCTAGACCATTTTGAAAAGATTCCCATAAACCTGGAATACCACCCAAAATCAGGCCTATAAAAGCTAAGGCTGTTGGCAAAGTATATGAGCTTAATAAGAACTCGATGGTATAGGTAAATACAATAATACCAACGCCTGCCCCTACTAAGATAGGAGCTAATGTTTTTAAACTAGCTTTCCAATTTTTAAATAGATGACTAATTGAAGAGATCAAACGATCGTAAATATCCAAGGAGACTGCCATCGTTCCTCCGCTTACACCGGGAATGATATTAGCTATCCCTATAATAATACCTTTTAAAAAATCGATTAAATATGTCATGTTCATACTCCTTTTTCTTGATCTGCATAAATCTAGCTCTACTAACTTTACCAAATATATTCCCTTTCGTACATGTTTATTCTAGTATTTGCTATTTAGTTTAACTTTTTACGAGTTAAACTCGTTTAATAGCAATTCTTTTATTTGAAATAAGCCTTTAGAATGAAAATTAATTTTGGTTTTTTAATAGCATCTCTTATCCTGCTGAGCAATATATTTTGGAATAGTTGAAACCTCCTATACTATTGAAGGAGTTGCCAGTATGAGCTAAGAACCCTCTTTAACTTGTGAGTATAGAAATCTTCTAAGTGTTTCTTTATAATGATGAACATAAGAACAAAGATACTTTCTCTTTGGTGAATAAATAATTCGATAGATACTAGTTAAAGGTTTTAGAATGAAGAAGGAGTGTGGAAATAGTGAGATTAAGTGTATTAGATCAAGCACCGATAACAAGCGGGAATACAGCTGTAGATGCCTTAGCAAAAGCTGAAGAATTGGCTGTTTTAGCAGACGAATTAGGGTATACACGTATGTGGATGGCAGAACATCATGGGACAAATGGTTTTGCAAGTTCAGCTCCTGAAATCACTGCTGCGCATTTAGCGGCAAAAACAAAAAATATTAGGATCGGTACGGGTGGCGTCATGATGATGCACTATTCACCTTTGAAATTAGCAGAGGTCTTTAAGACGTTAAGTGCTTTTTCGCCAGGACGAATCGATTTTGGAGTAGGACGTGCTCCAGGTGGTGATAATAACTCTATTTATGCTTTATCAGAAGGTCGTCAACCTATGTTGGATAATATGTATGAAAAATTTGATACAGCTTTAAAATTAATTAATGATGAAGTGCCTAAAGAACGAATTTACACCCAAACGATTGCTACCCCTTCACACATTCATTTGCCCGAAGCGTGGCTTCTTGGTTCGAGTGGTAGCAGTGCACGAAAAGCTGCTCAAATGGGAGTAGGCTATTCATTTGCTCAATTCTTTATGGGGGGGATGACTAAAGACATCTTGGATGAATATAAAGGTAATTTTCAGCCCTCTCCATTTATGGAAAAACCATATATTAATGTAGCTTATCTTGTTACAACAGCTGAAACGAGAGAAGAAGCTGAGTATGAGGCAAAGCCTCAAGATATCGCACGTCTATTGATGGGAAGAGGTCAGATGGGTCAATTATTGACACCTGAAGAAGCACAACACTACCCCTTGACCGAAATTGATAAATTAACAATAAAACAAGGGCGTGAACTGCATTTGGTAGGTACGCCAAAAGAAATTGCTACGAAATTGATAGAAGATCAAGAAAAATATGGCTTTGATGAAGCTATGATTTGTAGCATTACTCATTCACAAGAAAAGCGATTAAACGTCTATCGTTTATTAGCAAAAGAACTGTTAAATAAATAAAAAAGAATCTAATGAATATTAAGTTAAAGGACGCTTCCACCATTGAATAGTCATTGGTTGGAGGTGTTCTTTTTTTCGTTTATTAATAAAAAATGATAAAAAAGAGAAAAGTTTAATGGTATATAAATGAAGCGAATAAAGGGTTTTCGGTATTTTTATATAAAAATGGTGTAAGAAAACCTCACATTAAAAAGGTAGATATTAATTGATTTCTCATAAATGCGAATCTATAATATTGTTTTAAGCAGGAAAAAGGACCATGCCTACTAAGTAACCTTACGTATTACTCATGAACGTTTTTGTAAAGGAGATGAGACAGAGTTGATCAAGCTACAGAATGTAAATAAGTATTTTGGTGACCACCACGTGCTAAAAGACGTTAATTTAGAGGTGGCAGAAGGAGAAAAAGTCGTGATTATAGGGCCTTCTGGTTCTGGAAAAAGTACCACGGTCAGATGTATGAATTTTCTTGAGGAGCCTACAACTGGAGAAGTTTATATAGATGGCAATCAAATAACGGAAAAAAACAAATTAGAAATGGTACGAAATTCTTCTGCTATGGTCTTTCAACAGTTTAATCTATACCCACATATGACAGTGTTAGGAAACCTGACAATCGGACCTATAAAGTTACAGAATAAATCAAAAAAAGAAGCAGAAGAACTGGCTTATCACTATCTAGATATTGTAGGGTTGCGAGAAAAAGCCACAGCTTATCCCTCGACACTCTCTGGAGGCCAACAGCAAAGAGTTGCTATTGCCAGATCACTTTGTTCTGAAAAGAAAATCATCTTGTTTGATGAACCTACATCCGCTTTAGACCCAGAGACGGTTCAAGAAGTTTTGGACGTTATGATCAAACTATCTAGCATGAATATTACAATGGTCGTTGTCACCCACGAAATGGGTTTTGCTAAACAAGTAGCGGACCGTGTCATCTTTATGGACGATGGAATGATCCTAGAAGTTGGACCACCAGAGCATTTCTTTGAAAATCCTACTCATGAAAGAACAAAAGAATTTTTAAGTAAAATTTTAAGATAAAAAATTAGAGGTGTACTTAGGAGGAAAAAACAAATGAAAAAAAGAAATTTATTAGCAACAGTTATTTTGTCTAGCGTATTATTTATAGGTGCTTGTTCGTCAGATGACGGTTCAACAACAGAAGCAGACACGACAAAAGGGTCAGATCAAGTAACAATTGCATCAATCAAAGAAGCAGGAGTTTTAAAAGTAGGGGTAAAAGAAGACGTTCCAAATTTTGGATTAAAGAATACGGATACCGGAGAGATAGAAGGTTTTGAAATTGATATTGCTAGAAAGTTAGCGGAAGATATTTTAGGTGATCCGGATGCGATTGAATTGACGCCTGTCACGGCCAAAACACGCGGTCCATTACTGGATAATGGTGAAGTTGATATGATCATTGCTACTTTTACAGTTACAGAAGAACGCAAAGAAACATATAATTTTACAGATGCGTACTATGAAGATGCCGTTGGTTTATTAGTTAAAAAAGATAAAAATTACGAAGGCTTAGAGGATATGGATGAAGCAAACGTTGGTGTAGCACAAAGTTCTACAACGTCAGAAGCCATTACATCAGAAGCTGAACAATACGGTATCACAGTAGAATTTTCAGAATACGCTACTTATCCAGAAATTAAAGCGGCATTAGATTCAGGTCGTGTAGATGCATTTAGTGTGGACAGATCTATTTTGGCTGGTTATTTAGATGATTCAACTGAAATTTTGCCAGACCGTTTTGCAACGCAAGATTATGGAATTGCAACGAAGAAAACAAATGTTGAGTTAGCAAAGTATGCAAATGAGTTGATCACTACGTGGGGAGAAGATGATACTCTTAATGGATTGATTTCAAAGTGGGGATTGAGTGAATAATGAAAAGTACAAATCCATTTGCTATGTGGAGGTGGGAGGACCTCTTTCAAAATTTTGATAGTTTTAGTTCTGGATTTTTAAGAACACTCCAAGTGGCTATCTTAGCATTAGTATTAGCATTAGTCATTGGGATAGTTATTGGAATCTTATCAACTGCCCACAACTTGATCCTGCGTTCGATCGCACGAGTATATGTCGAAATTTTTCAAAATATCCCTCTAGTCATTCAAATATTTTTTATGTACAACGGATTAGCAATGGCTGGTTTGGTTTTAAGTGAGTTCACGATTGGGGTAGTGGGAGTAGGCCTGTATCATGGAGCCTACATTGGTGAAGTTGTGCGTGCGGGTATTTTAGCTGTTCCTAAAGGTCAGCAAGAAGCTGCGTATGCACAAGGGTTTAGTTACACACAAACCATGCGCTACATCATATTGCCGCAAATGGTCAAAGGTATCTTGCCTCCGCTAACCAATCAAGCGGTCAGTTTAATAAAAAATACTTCTGTATTGGCTATCATCGCCGGAGCAGACTTAATGTATGCTGCAGACTCATATGCTTCATTTAGTTTAAACTATGGACCATCCTATGTGGTCGCAGGATTACTTTACTTCATTCTCTGCTTCCCACTGGCTACATTCTCAAGAAAATACGAAGAAAAATTAAAAAATAATGATTCCTTAGTTGTGGATATTCCGGAGGTGATGGAATGATGAACTCCATACAAACCGTTTTTACACGGCCTAACGTATTATTCTTGTTAGATGGAATAAAGACCACTTTACTGATTTCTTTGTATGTAGTCATCCTTTCAATTGTCTTTGGAACACTCTTAGGATTGGTTAGAAATTATGAAAAGCAGTTTTTTGGGAAATTAGCTGGCTTTTACATCGAATTGTTCCGCAATACGCCATTGCTGTTATGGATGCTAGGTTGTGCTTTTCTGATTCCAGGTAGTACAATATTAGTGAAGGCTTCTGTAGCACTGTTTCTTTATACAGCAGCGGTAGTAGCAGAAATTGTGCGTGGTGGATTAAACTCGATACCTAAAGGACAATTTGAAGCCGCTCATTCTCAAGGGTTCTCATTTTTTCAAACATTAGCGTATATTATTCTGCCGCAAACGTTCAAAAAAATTATTCCTTCCTTATTGTCACAAGTGATTACAACTATTAAAGATACATCATTTCTTGCTGGACTAGGAATTATGGAATTTACAAGAAGTGGTCAAGTGATTTTAGGAAAAGTAACGAAAACTTCTGAAGTGTTTTTGATTTATGGTTTCTTGGCGTTAATTTATTTTATTATTTGTTTTACACTATCTGTGTTAGTAAGAAGTTGGCATAAAAACAACTCTGAAAATGTCTAGTTTGTTCATGCGTTTTAGAAGATAGAAAAAGCGGACTCGTTAATAGTCCGCTTTTTTATTTTGCACTAGGAAAATTAAAAATCTTCCTCAAATAAATTTAATTCGGTTTGTTGTGGAGCAAGGTGGTCAAAAGTGAGCTCTAATTTTTTTTGTAATTGTTTTGCATTTTTAGCAGCATGTCCACCAGAGTTATTGTTGAAAATAACGGCGACTTCTTTTGAATCTTTTTCTAATTGATGAATAATTGATACAAACTCATCTAATTCAGCAGAACTATAATCGTAAAGCGTTCTTTTTTTTCGCCAATTTGGTCCGCTTGCATCCAACCAGCCTTCATAGTTTCGCCCATGTAAGCGAAATAATGTTAATTCTGCATGCGTTCCTTTGGGGACTAAAGGAACACTATTCCCAGGAGTTTGAGGTTGATCAACAACTGTATGAATAAAGTTGTTTTTCGTTAAAAAGGCCAGGGTATTTTCTTTATTAGTATCACTGAACCAACTGGAATGACGGAACTCAATAGCCACAGGCAGCTCACCCATAAACTGTCGTACTTTTCTTAAATACTGAACGTGTTCTGTCGTACAATCAAAATAAGGCGGAAACTGAAATAAAAAAGTTTTGATCCGACCGGCTGTGATCATAGGTTCGAAGGTAGCAATAAAATGATCGAACATCTGCTGCTCAGTCGGGAAAAATTTCACCCAGTTTTTGTGTAAAGTCATGGCTTGAAAAGCCTTTGGGATAAATTGAAAAGCAGCGGGTGTTTTTTCAATCCAGGATAAAATATTTTTAGCAGGTGGAATGGCATAAAAGCTAGTGTCCAATTCTACAAATGGAAAATGAGAACTATAATCTTCCAATCGTTTAGATGTTCGAATAGTCAGTAAATCATGATCAGACCAACCCGTTAGGCCAATAGAAATCATCAGAAAACCTTCTTTCTAGAGTCGTAAATAATTAGCCTTATTGTACCGCAACCGTTATTATGAAAGAAAGCAAAAGGTTATTGTAATTTTACTGATTAAAACAGATAAAATTAATAACAATTGAAATGTTTCACGCGAAACATTTCAATTGTTATTAATACTATTGTTAAAAAAGTGGAAATAGTTAAATGAAAACAAATCAGAGGAGCCCTGGAGATGTATAAACTTGTATTTTTTGATATTGATGGAACACTATTGACAGATAGAAAAAAGATGCCGGCTTCTGCTAAAAAAGCCATTCAACATTTAAAATTAAAAGGCATTATACCGGTTATTGCAACTGGAAGAGCGCCTTTTAGAATTGATGAAATTTTAGCATCACTAGATATTCAAACACATATTACTTTAAATGGGCAATACGTGGTGTATGAAGGAGAAGTTATTCATCAAAATCCGTTATCGGTAGAATCTGTTAAACGATTAGCACTAGCTGCGGAAGCCAATAAGCAACAAATCGCCTTTTGTGGGAGTGATGAGATACTTGGGAATTCAATAGTCACGTTTGGGCAAAAAGGATTGTTGAAAAAAATGATCCAACAAGTTCCCATAGCACCTCCTAAAAAGGTGATGCAACTGGCTGCGCATTATGTTGGTTCATCCAAAAGAGTGAGGCCGATTTTGCCACATTATTATGAAAACCGCATCATTTATCAGTGCATTATCCACACAACAGAGAAATATGATGACTATTATAAAGAAGCTTTTCCAGATTGTCATTTTACAAGATGGAATCCTTATTCAGTAGACGTGATCTCAAAAGGGGTGTCTAAAGCGGTTGGGATACAAAAGCTGATTGAGCATCTAGGGATCGATATGAGTGAAACAGTAGCGTTTGGAGATGGATTGAATGATATTGAAATGCTGCAAGCTGTTGGTATGGGGATAGCTATGGAAAATGGGCGTGTAGAATTAAAAAAAATTGCAAATGCTATTACAGCCTCTCCAGAAAATGATGGCATTTTAAAAGGTCTGCAAAGTTTGGATTTATTGCCTTAAGAAGTCTTGAGGCTAACGAAAAAAACTTTGTTTAAGAAGTAAGAATTCATTCGGAATTTACTATTTTCAGTCATTTTCTATGGTATACTATTTCAGAAAGCTTTTGAGGAAAATCAATTTAAATAAAAAAGCAACCTACTCATTTGTTATCTAAACGTACCTTCTTTTCTAAAAGATGGTTAGAATAGAGTAGTTAAACCTACTAAGGAGGCACCTAAAGTGACTGAGAAAAAAACTTTTTATATTACAACACCTATTTACTATCCAAGTGGAAAATTGCACATTGGAAATGCCTATTCAACAATTGCGTGTGATGTTATGGCACGTTACAAAAGAATGCAAGACTTTGACGTTTTCTATTTGACAGGTAGCGATGAGCATGGCCAAAAAATTGAAAAAAAAGCGCAAGAATTGAATATTACACCACAAAAATATGTGGACCAAATGGCTGAAGGTATGCAAAAATTATGGAAACTGTTGGAAATCAGCAATGATAAATTTATCCGAACAACTGACCCCGTACATGAAAAAGTTGTAGCGGATATTTTCGAACGCTTTTTAGCGCAAGGGGATATTTATCTAGATGAATATGAAGGCTGGTATTCGGTTCCAGATGAAACCTTTTATACTGAAACACAACTAGTCGACATTGAACGCGATGACCAAGGAAATATTGTTGGCGGCAAATCACCAGACAGTGGACATCCTGTAGAGTTGATCAAAGAAGAGTCTTATTTCTTTAGAATGAGTAAATACTCAGATCGTTTACTAACTTACTACAATGAACACCCAGATTTTATTCAGCCCGAATCACGTAAAAATGAAATGATCAATAATTTTATCAAACCAGGTTTGGAAGATTTAGCCGTTTCGCGTACAACATTTACTTGGGGCGTTAAAGTACCAAGCAATCCTAAGCACGTTATTTACGTATGGATCGATGCATTAGCAAATTATATTACTGCATTAGGTTACGGTACCGATGATACGTCTTTATTTGATAAATTTTGGCCAGGGGACGTGCACATGGTCGGAAAAGAAATCGTTCGTTTCCATACGATTTATTGGCCAATTATGCTTATGGCATTAGATTTGCCATTGCCTAAAAAAATATTCGGTCACGGCTGGTTATTGATGAAAGACGGTAAGATGTCTAAATCAAAAGGAAATGTTGTCTACCCAGAAATGTTGGTAGAACAGTACGGATTAGATGCTTTGCGCTATTACTTGATGCGTGAAGTGACTTTTGGAAGCGACGGCGTGTTCACACCAGAAGATTTTGTTTCACGTGTGAACTATGATTTAGCTAATGATTTAGGAAATCTATTGAACCGTACGATCGCGATGATCAATAAGTATTTTGACGGAGAAGTTCCAAGTTATACTGGAAACGTTACGGATTTTGATGCGATTCTAAAGGAAACAGCCGAAAAAGTTTGTGTGGATTACCAAGAAGAAATGGAAAACATGCAATTTAGCAGTGCTTTAAGTCATATTTGGGTATTGATCTCACGTGCTAATAAATACATTGATGAAACGGCTCCATGGAAGTTAGCAAAAGAAGCAGATAAGAAAACTGAATTGGCTAGTGTCATGGTCCATCTAGCGGAAACACTTCGTATTTCAGCTATTTTGTTGCAGCCTTTCCTAACTCATACACCTAAAGATATTTTTGCTCAATTAGGGGTCGAGGGAGAATCTGCTGGAAATTGGTCAACGGTCCAATTTGGCTCATTCCCTGAAAACACTACAGTGATCAAAAAGGGTACACCTATTTTTCCACGTTTAGATATTGATTTGGAAGTTGCTTACATTAAAGAGCAAATGGCAGGTGTTTCTGGTAATCAAGAGCAAGAAGTTGAAGAAGAAACAAAATGGGATCCTTCAGAAACGGTTTTAAGTTCAACAAAAGAAAAACAAATTAAATATGAAGATTTTGACAAAGTTGAATTGAAAGTTGCTGAAGTTATTGATTGTCAAAAAGTAGAAGGAGCAGATAAGCTCTTGAAATTCCGTTTGGATGCTGGGGATGAAGGTCATCGTCAGATCCTTTCTGGAGTTGCAGAGTGGTATCCGAATCCAGAAGCTTTGATCGGTAAAAAAGTCGTGATCGTTGCGAACTTAAAACCGCGTAAAATGCGTGGGGAAATCAGTCAAGGAATGATTTTATCAGCTGAAAAAGATGGCAAATTACAAATTGTTGAAGCACCAAGTGAGGCTCCAAACGGATCTGAAGTTGCTTAAAATCATATAAAACGAATACCCTGCTGGAAACTAATTTAGCAGGGTGTTTCTGTTAATGAAGAAAAAGAAAGGGTGGTACTATGTTATTTGATACGCATACGCATATTAATGCAGCAGAATTTGATAATGAGATTCCAGAAACCGTGCAACGTGCAATCGAAAATGACGTTACTAGAATGGCCGTTGTTGGATTTGACACTGAAACGATAAAAAAAACCTTAGCCTTAAGCAAAGAATATCAAGAAGTTTACAGTATTATTGGTTGGCATCCTACTGAAAGCTATTTGTACACTGAAGAAATTGAAGAAAAGTTGTATCAGCAATTGCAATTACCAAAAGTTGTGGCAATGGGCGAAATGGGTTTAGACTACCATTGGGATACTTCTCCAAAAGATGTCCAAAAGGATGTTTTTCATAGACAGATCCAAATCGCAAAAGAGTTAAAGATGCCTATCAGTATTCATATGAGAGATTCTATTGAAGATACCTATGAGCTGATGAAGAAAGAGCACGTTGAAGATATTGGCGGAATCATGCATAGCTTTAGTGGCGATGCATTATGGATGGAACGTTTTTTAGATTTGGGAATGCATATTTCTGTAAGTGGCGTCATCACTTTTAAGAATGCTCCTGAAGTGAGAGAAGTAGCTAAAACGGCTCCTTTTGATAAATTATTGATTGAAACGGATGCTCCTTACTTGGCACCAATGCCATTCAGAGGCAAACGGAATGAACCGGCATATGTCAAATATGTAGCCGAAGAAGTAGCTAAACAAAGAGGCGTTAGTTATGAAGAAGTAGCTAAACAAACAATGCAAAATGCCAATCGTTTATTTAGGTTAGTTTAATGGAAAAAATAAAAGAAATTATTGTTGTTGAAGGACGCGATGATACAAGACGTATTTTGGAATCAGTTGAAGCAGATACGATTGAAACAAAAGGTTCAGCTATTGATGAAGAAACATTAAAGCTGATAGAAAAAGCGTATGAAACAAGAGGCGTTATAGTCTTTACAGATCCAGATTTTCCTGGTGAAAAAATTCGGAAAATCATTTCCCAAGCCGTTCCAGGAGTGAAACATGCTTTTTTAACAAAAGCTGAGACTAGAGCAAAGGGTAAAGGCAGTTTGGGTATTGAACATGCTTCGCCTGAAGCGATACGTGCAGCGTTATCGAAATGCTACACCGAAACCATAGCTAAAGAGTCGCTCATCTCTCAAGAATTGTTAATGGATGCTGGTTTGATCATGGGACCAAATGCTCGAATGAGACGAACAAAATTGGGTGAGAAACTCAACATAGGTTACACTAATGGAAAGCAACTTCAAAAGAGATTGCAAATGTTTCAAATCTCGCCTGAAGAAGTTGTAACAGTGATGCAACAAATTTTGGAGGAAGAAAATGACAACGCATAAAGATATAGCAACCCCATCAAGAACCAAAGAAATAATGGAGAAATACGGTTTCTCAGTAAAGAAGAGCTTAGGGCAGAATTTTATTGTGGATCCTAATATTTTAAGTAATATTGTAGCAGCATCAGATATAGATAAGAATACAAATGTTATTGAAGTTGGACCCGGTATCGGAGCACTGACCGAACATCTTGCAAGAGCAAGTAAGGAGGTTATTGCTTTTGAAATAGATAACCGTTTATTGCCAGTTTTAGCAGATACCCTTAGCCCTTATGATAATGTTTCTATTGTCCATAGCGACGTACTTAAGGTCAATTTACAACAAGCGTTACCTGAAATGATTGATTTAGATGAACCTTTAGTCGTGGTGGCTAATTTACCTTACTATATTACAACACCTATTATTATGCATTTCTTGGAGACACCTGTTCGAATCGATGGATTAACGATCATGATGCAAAAAGAAGTAGCTGAACGGATAACAGCTGCTCCAGGAAGCAAAGCCTATGGATCTTTATCTATAGCTATTCAATACCACATGAAAGCAGAAATTGCTTTCATTGTCCCTAAAACAGTCTTTATACCACAGCCAAATGTTGATTCTGCTATCATTAAGCTAACCAGAAGAGCTACACCAAGTGTAACAGTCAAGAATGAAAAATCTTTTTTTTCGCTTGTTCGTTCGGCTTTTGTACAAAGACGTAAAACACTTTGGAATAATTTATTGATCAGATATGGCAAAGAGGATAGCACCAGAGAAAAACTTATCAAAGCCCTAGAAGTGGCAGGTATTGATCCGAAACGTCGTGGCGAAACACTGAGCTTGGAAGAATTTGCTCGTTTATCTGATGCAATTGATGAAATTGTATTAGAAAAAGATTAATTGTTTTCGGAAATAAGCCTATGTATCAATGGTATCAAGAGATTAAAAAAAAGTTTATATGAGAGAATTATTATTTGTGCAAGCTGTTTTCTTATGGTATACTTGTAAAATTTCACATAGTATGGTATACTCACACCAGATGAGTGAGGTGAATCTGATGCCAAGTACATTAGCAGACATTAAAGAGAGCTTAGATGATCATTTAGGTAAAAAGATTATGTTGACCGCGCAAGCTGGTCGAAAGAAAAAAACCGAACGTAAAGGTATTTTAGCCGACACTTACCATTCAGTATTTGTGGTTGAGCTAGACCAAGAAGAAAATGCATTTGAACGTGTTTCATATAGTTACACAGATGTTTTAACTCAATCCGTAGAAATTGAATATATTGGTGAAGAAAATCGTCAATTAGCTTAAATCATAAAATTAAAATCAAATAGAACCAATTTTAACGAGCTATTGTAAGCTCGTTTTTTTTGTATAGACGCAAATAAACAGTGAAATATTTTTTTGGAAAATTTTATTAGAATGAAAATTGTATTAACGGCTCCTCGTACATAAAGAGAAGAGGTCTGAGGCATTTTTGTCTTGGACCTTTTTCTATTAGAAAAAGAAAATGCATTTTGAATAGATTAAAAGCCTAAAATAGCCCCATTATGGTGAATACTACGAATTAGAGGCTATTAATTTAAACTTTTTATACTATTTAAGTTAAATTATGCCTTTCTTGCTTTTCAAATCTTTTCTTTTAGGCTAGTATGTTTTACAGACAATAGAAAATATGCAGGAAAGGAGTGAAGTGTAAGTGGAGATAATAGAAAAGGCCCCGGCAAAAATTAATTTAAGCTTGGATGTGTTGTATAAAAGAGCAGATGGTTACCATGAAATGGAGATGGTAATGACTTCAATTGATTTGGCAGATCGTATAGTGTTAAAAACAATTGAAGAGGATCGAATCGTTATTCAATCAACGAATGGCTTTTTACCACTAGATCAAAGAAATCATGCGTACAAAGCAGCGAAACTTTTAAAAGAAACCTATCAGATCAAAAAAGGTGTCAATATAAGTATTGAAAAAAAAATTCCAATTGCTGCTGGTCTAGCCGGTGGTAGTAGTGATGCGGCTGCTACATTAAGAGGACTTAATCGATTATGGCATTTGAACTTGAGCAATGATGAACTAGCTCTTCTAGGAGAACAAATTGGCTCGGATGTTCCCTACTGTATTTACGGTGGAACGGTCTATGCAACCGGGCGAGGAGAAAAAATCAAACAAATTGATACCTTGCCACAATGTTGGGTAGTGCTGGTTAAACCTAAAAAAGGGATTTCAACCTGGACCATTTTTGAGAATCTGTCGTTTGAACAACTAGTTCATCCCGAAACAAAAAAAATGTTAGCAGCTATTCAAGAAAAAAATTATATTCAAATGGCTAGCAGTACGGGTAATGCGTTAGAAACCGTATCTGCTATAAAACAACCAGATATTAAGCGCATCAAAAAAAAGATGCTCCAGTTTGGAGCGGATGCTGCTTTGATGAGTGGAAGCGGCCCTACAGTTTATGCTTTATGTGAAAAATACTCAAAAGCTCAAAGAGTGTATAATGGTCTAAAAGGATTTTGTAATGAAGTTTACTTAGTGCGCACACTAAAGTAGACCAAAGAAGGTCATGCAAGGTGGGGACGAGGCAAAATTTTCGTCCCCACCTTATATATTTAGGTAATTATTCTAGAATAGACTTTAAAAATCCGTTTCGAATTTAAATTTTTTCTTTACATAGTCTTTTTTTCTTGACGGACATAGCAGATAATGATAAGCTACATAATGGATTTTAAATAGTAACGGTTACGATTTAGACGAAAGCAGTAGTTAAATAAAAAAATTAAAGGAGGATAAAAGTCCAATGAATAGAAAAAAAAGAATTGGAGTGATATCTCTATTTTCCATCTTACTGATTGCAGCAGTAGGATGTGGGAATCAAGAAGATACTCAGCCAAAATCAAATACATTAAAAGTTGTTACAACATTTTATCCAATGTATGATTTTACAAAAAATGTGGCTGGAGACAAAGCAGAAATAACAATGTTGTTAGAAGCAGGTACAGATACACATGGTTATGAACCAAGTGCGAAAGAAGTTACGGCAATTTCAGATGCCGATGTTTTTATATACAACAGTGAAGAAATGGAAGTTTGGGTCCCAAGCGTTTTAGACAGTATTGATACAGAAAATACGGTTGTGGTAAACGCTAGCGAAGGGATCTCTTTATTGGAATCAACTGAAGATCCTGACGAGCATGAAGCAGAAGAACAGGATCATGAAGTAGATCCTCATATTTGGTTGGATCCTGTACTTGCTCAAGAAGAAGTTAGCAACATCAAAGCAGGTCTGATTGCTGCAGATCCAGAAAATAAAGACGTGTATGAAACAAATGCAATCGATTATAATGAAAAATTACAGGCCTTAGATCAAGAATTTGAAATGGCATTTAGTGGAGCGACAAAACGTACGTTTGTGACTCAACATGCGGCTTTTGCCTATTTAGCTGATAGATATAACTTAGAACAAGTTTCGATTGCTGGGATTTCAACCGAACAAGAGCCAAGTCCAGCTAAGCTGGCTGAGCTACAAGATTATGTAAAAGAGAACGATATAAACTATATCTATTATGCAGAAGCATCTTCTAGTCAAATTGCTGAAACATTGGCAAATGAAACGGGTACACAATTAGAAATATTAAATCCGGTTGAAGGTATTACGACAGAGGATCAAGAAAAAGGGATCGATTATATTCAAGTAATGAAAAATAATCTTGCGGCTCTTCAAAAAAGTATCAATTAAAGCAACCTGAATTGGAGTAAAAGCTCTTTTCACTAGGTAAAAAGAAAGAAGGGATATCCATGCATTACGTTGAAGTAAATGATTTATCTTTTTATTATGATGAAGAACCAGTATTAGAAAATATTTCGTTTACGGTCGATCCTGGTGAGTTTGTTATGCTAACAGGAGAAAATGGAGCCGCAAAATCAACCCTATTGCGCAATATTTTAGGGCTGCTTAAACCAACTAAAGGAACAGCTAAAATTTCTGCTGTCAATAATAGAAATGAACCGTTGTCAATTGGCTACATTCCACAACAAGTAGCTTCTTTTAATGCGGGTTTTCCTAGTACAGTCTTGGAATTGGTTCGATCAGGCCGTTATCAAAGAGGGAAATGGTTTAAACGCTTAGATGCTGAAGATCATGAGCATGTTGAACGTGCATTGAAATCAGTAGGTATGTGGGATTTACGCCAAAAAAAAATTGGAGAACTTTCTGGAGGACAAAAGCAACGGATTTCATTAGCTCGTATTTTTGCAACAGATCCAGATTTGTTTGTTCTAGATGAACCTACTACCGGTATGGATCTAGAATCTAGAACCGATTTTTATGAATTGTTAAAGCACAACAGTGAGTTTCATGGCAAAGGCATTTTAATGGTAACGCATGATCATGAAGATATTAAAAACTATGCGGATAGGCACATTCGGCTTGTACGAAAGGAGGATTCCCCATGGAGATGTTTTTCTATGGATTCATGCAGCGAGCATTCCAAGCCGCATTCTTAATTGCGGTTATTGCTCCTATTCTAGGTCTCTTCTTAGTTCTTAGAAGGCAATCGTTAATGGCAGATACTTTAGCCCATATTTCTTTAGCAGGAATTGCATTGGGGCTATTTTTAAATGTGAATCCAACTTTTACGACGTTGGTCGTAGTAATTATTGCGGCTGTGATCATAGAGTATTTAGGAAGTTTATATAAATCTTATTCTGAAATTTCAATTGCTATCTTGATGTCTACTGGAATGTCGTTAGCGCTTGTCTTAATGAGTTTAAGCAGCGGTGGATCTACTACTACTATCCAACAGTATTTATTCGGGTCAATCGTGACGATCAGTCAACCACAACTTTACTTATTAGCGGCATTATTTATAATTGTAGTAGTATTATTTTTTGTCTTTCGCAGACCGATGTATGTGTTGACTTTTGATGAAGATACGGCTTTCACAGCCGGCTTGCCAGCACGATTGATGTCGATCCTCTTTAATGTGATTACAGGGGTCACGATTGCAGTTATCATGCCAATTGCAGGGGCCTTGCTTGTATCAGCTATTATGATTCTGCCAGCAGCTATTGCCATGCGGATAAGCAATAGTTTCAAATGGGTTATTTTTGTAGGAATCATTGTTGGTATTACAGGTATGTTTACAGGATTGACAGTTTCATATGAATGGGGTACTCCACCAGGTGCAACGATAACCTTAATATTTATTGCCATTTTTGTGATTACAACAGTAACGATGAAAATAGTCCAACAAATGAGATATAAAAAAAGTCGATCATAATAAATAATCGAATATGAAAAAAGGATTGAGTTTTTGCTCGATCCTTTTTTCATTCAGTTAAAGTATAAATAAAATGAATACGAAGGTTCGTATTTTTTTTGATGAGAAACTGCTGATAAAAACGAACGTTTTTATCATATTATTTAAAAAGCTACCTTTTTACGTACGAAACGCGTATAATGATGTTTGATAGAAATAATGACCTGGCAAAATTTAAAAAATAAAACTCTAGAAAAGGTGAAATAATGAAAATAAAAAGAAGTGAACGCTTGATCGACATCACGCGCTATATGTTAGAACGACCTCATATGTTAGTACCACTTACCTATTTTGCTAACCGTTATGATTCTGCTAAATCTTCTATTAGTGAAGATTTAAGTATCGTTAAAAAAACGTTTAGAGAAAGAGGTACTGGGACGCTAGAAACCGTTCCTGGAGCAGCAGGAGGAGTGCGTTATATACCTCAAATCGCAAAAGATGAAGCTGAAGAATTTGTGAAAGAAATGTGCGAACGTTTATCAGAATCAGATCGTTTATTACCAGGTGGATATGTTTATCTATCTGACTTGTTAGGACAACCAAGTGTGCTGCGCCAAGTAGGGAAAATTATTGCAACTAAATATCTAGAACAACCGATTGACGCTGTTATGACAGTAGCGACAAAAGGTGTACCAATTGCTCAAGCAGTATCAACGTATTTGAATGTGCCCTTTGTTATTGTCCGCCGGGATTCTAAAATAACAGAAGGATCAACGGTTAGTGTCAATTATGTTTCTGGATCCTCAGATCGTGTTGAAAAAATGGAGTTATCTAAAAGAAGTTTACGTCGTGGATCTCGAGTATTGATCGTAGATGATTTCATGAAAGGCGGAGGTACCGTTAATGGTATGAAGAGCTTGATCGAAGAATTTGAAGCAGAATTAGTTGGGATCACTGTTTTTGCAGAGTCTACGTTTAATGGTAATAGAATGGTTGATGAATACACTTCTCTTTTATGTGTTGATGAAGTGAATGTCCGCGAGAAAACAATACATGTACAACCCGGAAATTATTTCAATAAAAGTTGATTTGTCAAATTAGGCTAAATCAAATAGCTTCATCCATGTGACTTGAAAAGCTTCTCGATAATAGTATCAGGTGTCCATCTTTATTGTTATAGATACTTATCAATTTTAGTGATTAAGGTATTCTGGCGTTAATAAACCTCTAACATCACTAGTTCATCCGTATTAATATGAGTGTACAACGAAAGATTTTTCTCTTTTTTCAGCATAAGTTTATGCTTAAGGTATAAAAAAATAGAAAATCGTACTAGTATATTAAACTGGGATAAGCTGCAAATAGTTAGTTGGAATATAATCATGAAGGATATAGAATTAAAAATGATATAATAAGGGTGTAATCATTAACTTATTATGAATGGAGTGATTCTATGAGTAAATATGAAACACCAGATTATGATGTATTGATGAAAGAAGAGGAATTTGAGATAAGAAAATATGTTGATTTTTTTATCGTCGAATATGAAAATACAAATGATCCGGAAATTAGAAATGGATTTGGCTCGTTATTCAAGTATATATCTAGTGACAATAAAGAAAACGAAAAAATTTCAATGACGATACCGGTTATTCAAGAAGAAACTGAAGAAAAAAAGAAAATGGCATTTGTTGTTCCAGAAAAGTATAGTAACCAAATACCAGAGCCGAACAACCCAAATCTAAAAGTGAAAAAGTTCGATGAAGGTTTATTCGGATCAATACAGTATTCAGGTTTTTCTAATGAATCAAAAGAATTGAAAATGAAGAAAAAATTAGAAGCATGGATACTGGAAAAGGGTTATGAAAGGCAATCAAATTATATGTTAGCTTCTTACAACGCACCTCTTGTGCCGCCTATGTTTAGAAGAAATGAAATATGGGCTAGAATTAGTAAAGTTTAAGCTGGAAAATGAGTTTATAATAATCGACTTATTAAAAAAGCTATGCTTGTTGAACTGCGTCTGTTCAAATGAAGAAGTTAATAAATAAAAATTATTATTTAGCAATAAATGTGATCAATGGTTAATCTAATAGGTTGATACAGGTCCGATAATGAAGTGCACGATATAAAACATGAACAGAATAAGATGAATATGAGGGATAAAATGAGAAATATTAAAATGACGATTGAATATGATGGCGGCAGATATTTAGGCTGGCAAAGACTTAGTGATTCAGATAAAACGATTCAAGGAAAAATAGAAAATGTTTTATCAGCAATGACAGGAGATAAAATTGAAATAATCGGATCCGGACGTACGGATGCAGGAGCTCATGCTAATGGACAGGTAGCCAATTTTAAAACAATAGCTACCATGGAATTTCCAGCGATGTTAGACCATCTAAACCGTTATCTTCCACGTGATATTATCGTGAAGAAACTTGAGGAAGTACCAGAAAGATTCCATGCTAGGTATAATGCTAATGGAAAAAAATACAGCTACTATGTCTGGAATAATCCTGTACCCTCTGTATTTGAGCGCAATTTCAGTTATGATTACCCTGGAGAACTTGATATTGCTAAAATGAACGAGGCTTGCAACAAGCTTGTTGGAAAACATGACTTTATCGGTTTCTCTTCTCTAAAGAAATCAAAAAAATCGACAGTTAGGACTATCGATGAAATCAAGATCCAAAAAGAAGGCGATCTGTTACACTTTACGTTTACCGGAGAAGGATTCTTATACAAAATGATTAGAATTATTATGGGAACGATTATAGAAATTGGATTGGGTATGACGGAACCGGAGGCTATTGACGCCATCTTTAAGAGCGGGATCAGAAGTGATGCCGGTATGACTGTGCCTTCTCAAGGACTATTTTTAGATGAAGTTTATTACGATTGACAAGATTGAATGATACCTTTAGATGTTTTCAGCCTAAAGTACGTTTGAATGGATCACGAATGACTTTTTAGTTATCTAATTTATTTTTATGATCTGCTAAAAAAATAGTAAGGGCATTAGTAATTTAGTTACTTTTGTCCTTATTTTATTTTCCCATTGATACCAGAGGGAAAAACAGAGGATCTATATTGTATCTTGAAAATTCACGGTGTATAAGCTATTATACAATAGGAGACTTAGTAGTAAAAAGCCTTTAATTAAATTAAAAAAATCAAGTAATTAAACATTTAAAAGTAACTAAATTAGATAGGGGTTTATGTAATGTTACAACGTTATGCAGTTATATTAGCAGCAGGACAAGGTTCAAGAATGAAATCTAAGTTATATAAAGTATTGCATCCAGTTGCAGGAAAACCTATGGTTGGTCATGTAGTTAGTCAAGTCGAAGCTGTGGGTGCAGATAAGATCGTAACGATTGTTGGAGTTGGCGCTGAAAAAGTAAAGGATTACCTTGGAACGCGTTCTGAATACGCGGTTCAGTTTGAACAGTTAGGGACAGGACATGCTGTTATCCAAGCTGAAGAACTTTTAAAAGATAAAGAAGGAACGACATTGGTTATTTGTGGGGATACGCCACTTTTAACAGCCGAAACATTAAGCCATTTATTTGATAATCATCAAGAACAAGGGGCAAAAGCAACTATTCTAACAGCACATGCTGAAAATCCTACTGGTTATGGTCGAGTGATTCGGAATGAATTAGGAAATGTTGAAAAAATAGTTGAACAAAAAGATGCTAGCTCAGAAGAATTACAAGTTCAAGAAATCAATACAGGAACGTATTGCTTTGACAATCAATTATTGTTTGAAGCACTTAAACAAGTTGGAAATGATAATGTTCAAGGTGAATATTATTTGCCAGATGTGATTGAAATATTAAAAAAACAAGAATACGTCGTTTCAGCTTATAAAATGGACTATGAGGAAGAAGCGTTGGGTGTTAATGACCGCATTGCTCTAGCCGAAGCAGCTAAATTAATGAGACGTCGAATCAATAAAAAACATATGCAAAATGGTGTTACCTTTGTTGATCCAGCTACAACTTATATTGACAGTGAGGTTGAAATTGGTTCAGATACAATTATTGAAGCTGGAGTGATCCTTAAAGGCAAGACCGTTATTGGAGAGGATTGCCTTATTGGGTCAAATTCCGAAATTTCAAATAGTGAAATTGGGAATCAAGTTCAAGTGAAAAGTTCTACTATTGTAGATTCTAAGATGTCAGATAATAGCAATATTGGACCATATAGTCATCTGCGACCAAATAGTACGATTGGAAATTCTGTCCACATCGGAAATTTTGTTGAGATCAAAAATGCAATCATTGCTAAAGATACTAAAGTAGGGCATTTAACTTATATTGGAGATGCTGATTTAGGGGAAAATATTAATGTCGGATGTGGCACTGTTTTTGTTAATTATGATGGAAAACATAAACACCGCACAACTATTGGCGATAATGTATTTATAGGGTGCAATGCTAACTTAGTTGCGCCAGTTAAAATTGAAACAAATGTTTACATTGCTGCAGGTTCCACTATTACTAAAGATGTATCTGCTGAGTCGCTTGCTATCGCAAGAGCTCGTCAAGAGAATAAACCGAATTACTTTGACAAGTTGCCACATTAAAAATTAACTATAAATTACTAAATTGCTTGATTTTCAGTGAAAAATTAACTATTATTGATGGGTATGAAGCAAACAAGTTGCAAATAAAAAAGTGGAGGTAACTATGTCAGAACAGTATTTTGATTCTAAGTTAAAGATTTTTGCGTTAAACTCAAATAGGCCATTAGCAGAAAAAATTGCTGAATCAGTAGGAGTAGAATTAGGGAAACTATCTGTGGATCAATTCAGCGATGGAGAAATTAGAATCAATATTGAAGAAAGCATTCGTGGATCACATGTCTATATTATTCAGTCAACATCAAGTCCCGTAAATGATAACATAATGGAATTGTTGATTATGATAGATGCTTTAAAACGTGCAAGTGCATTAACAATTAATATTGTTATGCCTTATTATGGCTATGCAAGACAAGACCGTAAAGCTCGTTCTAGAGAACCTATTACTGCAAAACTCGTTGCTAATATGATTACTGCTGCTGGAGCAGACCGTATGCTGACTTTAGACTTACATGCTGCTCAGATTCAAGGGTTTTTCGATATGCCTGTCGACCATTTGGTAGGTGCTCCTCTTTTAGCAAATTATTTCTTAACGCAAGGAATTGTTACTGAAGGAGATGACGTAGTTGTTGTTTCGCCAGATCACGGAGGAGTGACCCGTGCCCGTAAATTATCTGAATTCTTAAAATCATCAATTGCTATTATTGACAAACGTCGTCCTAAAGCAAATGTAGCCGAAGTTATGAATATTATTGGAAACGTAAAAGGAAAAAAATGTATTTTGATTGACGATATGATTGATACTGCAGGAACGATTACATTAGCCGCTCAAGCTCTTTCTGAAGCAGGAGCTACTGAGGTTTATGCATGCTGTACACATCCTGTCTTATCAGGTCCAGCTATCGATAGAATTCAAAATTCAGTAATCAAACAATTGATTGTTACAGATTCAATTTATCTTCCTGAAGATAAAAAAATCGACAAAATTGTTGAAGTAAGTATTAGTAATTTAATGGGTAATGCGATTACGCGTATCCATGAAAACAGATCAGTTAGTCCATTATTTGAAAAAAAATATACGGATGTAATAAAATAATTAAATTTATTTCATAATTAAATAAATGTAATAAGAAAAAGATGGATTTTCTTATTGCATTTTTTTGTTGTGCCAAATCAGCGACACGAATGATCATCTTGCTGTCTAAAACAAAGATTGTTATACTTAAAGCATTAGCTTACTAGTAGGGAAATGGGAGAAATGGAGTCAATTGATAATGAAAAAATTTAAAAATCAATTAGAATTGGTACGCCCTTTTGACGGTGTTATTGTTATTTTATTATTGTTGGGGTCGTTTATACCGCTTATTATTTTTAGTCAAACGACTAAAGATATAGGTGAAAATAGTACGATTTATGCTGTGGTAATGATCGATGGTGAAACCGTTAAAGAGATAGAGCTATCAGAAAATACACCTAATGAAACCTTTACTTTTTATCCAGCAGATGAGCAATACAATATTATTGAAGTTGATGGAACAAAAATCCGTAACAAAGAAGACAATAGCCCAGATCAAATAGCTGTAAAAACAGGTTGGATCAGTAAGCCTGGTGAAACGGCTATTTGTTTACCGCATAAATTAATTATTGAAGTTAAAGTAACAGATTCTTCAAATGCACCGGATGATAACGTGATTCTTCCGCTTTAAAAGTGAAAACAGTTCAACTGAATGGCTAAAATTCAGTTGAACTGTTTTTTATAATACCCTCAATGTGGTAGGATAAACGCCCTAAGAACAAAATTGTTTTTATTGTTGCATTGATTATTTTCCCGAGCTAGCTGTGGGATGGAAGAGCTGATCTTATGTACAAGAGCATCCAATGAAAAAGTGGAGCATGGAATGAGCGCCATTTATCCGTATAGCGGTTACCTATTAAAGAACAAGAGCGAAAAAGTGCCGCTTTTACTTTAAGAATACTGGGTCTATAATTTTTTGTGTTAGTAGATTCGTTTGATCCCTTTTTTAGGTTTCAGGCTTCCATGGCCCTCCACAAGCAAATCTGTTATGTCAGAAGAGATTTTTTAAAAACAGCACCATTTGTTAAACAATCAGGATATTTCAATATAGGAGTGTAACACAAAAAAATCTCACTCTTCCGTAGAAAAGTGAGATTGAAGTTAGCTGTTATCTCTGATTTTTTGTTATCAGATTTCTTTTTCTAGAGCTGCAAAAGCATCAGCTGTAACTTTTTTTAATGTAGCGGCAGATAAATTCATTTTATCCATTTCAGAATCGTTTAAAGGAATCTCGATGACATTTTGAATACCTTGTCGATTGATGATCGCTGGAGCACCAATGAACACATCATGTTGTCCGTATTGACCATCCAAGTAAACTGAAAGAGGCAATACAGCATTTTCGTCATTGAAAATAGCTTTTGTAATACGAGCAAGTGATACCGCGATACCGTAGAAAGTAGCTCCCTTTTTTTGAATAATGTTGTAGGCAGAATCTCTTACGCTAAAGAATACATCTACAAGGGCTTGTTCATCAGTATCTGGGTTATCTTTGATCCATTCATTAATAGTTAGTCCGGCAATGTTTGCATGAGACCATACTGGGAATTCTGTGTCGCCATGTTCACCTAGAATATAACTATGAACGTTACGAGTATCAACGCCAGTTAGCTCAGCAATAGCTTGACGGAAGCGGGCAGTATCTAAAGTAGTACCAGATCCGATAACACGGTTCTTAGGAAGTCCAGAAAATTTCCAAGTTGCATAAGTTAGAATATCTACAGGGTTGGATGCTACTAAGAAAATACCATCGAATCCACTTTCCATAACTTGACCAATAAGACTTTTAAAAATTCTTAAATTCTTTTGTACTAAGTCTAAACGAGTTTCACCAGGTTTTTGAGCAGCTCCAGCAGTGATTACGACGATATCTGCATCATGGCAATCGGCATATGTTGCTGAATAGATTTTTTTAGGAGAGGTAAAGGCTAAAGCGTCAGATAGATCAATAGCATCACCTTCAGTTTTATCTGTATTGATGTCGATGATTCCTAGTTCTTGAGCGATACCTTGTGTCACTAGAGTAAAAGCATAACTAGATCCAACAGCTCCATCTCCGATTAAAATTACTTTTTGGTGATCTTTTACTTCATGTTTAGTCATATTACAACAAACTCCCTTTATAAATAAGATTATTAACAAAGATAGTGTAGCACTTAACAAACTTTTTGTAAATTGAAATTTTTGAAAATGCAAAAGGTTTTAAAACTGTTGAAACGGCACTTTCAAACATAAACAACCTATGTGAATTGAAATTCTAAATATCTGAAAAAGATTTCAAGCATTTTTGAAATGTAATAAGAGAGGATATCCGGCCGAATCCAATAAAATAGTTGAAATGTAATACTTATCCTGTTGCTTATATCATACGACTAAACTAAATTATTTCAAAACAAAAAGATTAGGTTTCTGGATGGATCAAGTACGCTGAAAATCAGCATCTACATAGGGTGCTCTAAATTTGAAGTTCATGAGTTCAGTTAAGAAAAATTGTTTAGGGATTGAGCTCCTTTAACAGTTCGTGCAAAAGCCTTTTGAATAAGAAGTAATGATACTGGAATAGGCCTAAGTTTAAAGAAAAAACAACTAAATTGTGTTATACTATAAATAATTGTTACTGGACGAAAAAAATCGTGCGGCATTTTTTTGCGTGCAATATGGTTAAGTTAGTTGGAAAATAGATGCGAAACAATTAATTGGAGTGTACCGAATAATGAAAATGATCGTTGGCTTAGGAAATCCTGGCTCAAAATATAAAAATACGAAACATAATATTGGTTTTATTACAGTAGATGAATTTGCTGCTCAACATAAAATGGAATTCAATAAGGTGAAATTTGAAGCTATATATGCAGAAGCATTTATCGGAAGTGAAAAAGTTCTTTTAGTAAAACCACAAACGTTTATGAATGATTCAGGGAGAGCTGTAAGGCCGTTAATGGATTATTTTAATGTGGAAATAGAAGATTTAATAGTGGTTTATGATGACTTAGATTTACCTGTCGGGAAACTTCGCTTTCGTCAAAAAGGCAGTGCAGGTGGCCATAATGGTATTAGGAGTATGATCGACCATTTAGCTACAGCAGATTTTAATCGTATTCGAATTGGGATCGATCGCCCTTTAGGAAAACAAACAGTCGTGCAGCATGTCTTGAGCGGTTTTCCTAAAGATCAGCATGAGGAATTGTTGATAGCAATAAAAGATGGCGTAGCAGCTTTAGATTATTGGATAGAAGGACATTCGTTTTCAGACGTCATGAATCAATTCAATAAAAAAAAGAATGTGTAAGATGTTTGATAAAGTAGAAATTAAAAATTTGAGAAGCAGTGGAGCCCAGAAAATTCTGAGCTTCTTTTGTTCATTACAACAATCTATTTGCCAACAAAAAATGGATTGAAGAAGGAGTTCTTACGGTGGGAGATATAAAAAAAATATTGGCGAATGCACCTGACGTTGGGACTTTATTAAGTCAATTGGAGCAACATCAGTCGCAATTAATAACAGGCTTATCCGGCTCTGCAAGAACATTAGTCTTAAGTACGCTAGTAGCAGAAAAGAAAAAACCATTCATTATTGTGACGCATAATTTATTTCATGCAAATCAATTAATGGAAGATTTTGCTGATTGGATGCCTGAAGATCGACTGCATCTTTTCCCAGTCGACGAGATGATCTATGCAGAGATGTCTGTAGCATCACCTGAAGCACGAGCAGAGCGAGTAGCAACATTGGATTTTTTATTGTCTGAAAAATATGGAGTCGTTATCATACCTCTTGCTGGAGTACGGAAATTGTTGCCGCCAAAAGAACTATGGAAATCAGCGCAGTTTACCATTAAACAGGGAGGCGAACTGGATTTAACCAATTTGGCTCAAAGATTAGTAGACATGGGTTATACAAGACAACAGCTAGTCAACAGCCCAGGTGAATTTAGTATTCGCGGTGGAATCATCGATATATACTCTTTAACAGAAGAGTTTCCGATTCGGATCGATTTATTTGATACCGAAGTTGATTCATTGCGTTATTTTGATGCAACTACGCAGCGGTCGATCCAAACGATCAACAAAGTAACTATTTTGCCTGCTACTGATACGTTTTATACAAAAGAACAGTTAATGGCAGCAGCCCCTAGATTTAGTAAGGCGGTCGAAAGAAATCTCGGGTTGATCCAAGATGCTTCAGATAGACAAACATTTACGAAACAAGTGACGCCCATTTCAGATGCCTTCCAACGAGGTGAACCAATCGATGAATTAACCATGTTTACAGACTTCATTTATCCTGAAAAGAATAGTGTGCTGGATTACGTGAGCAAAAAAGGGATCGTTGTGATGGACGAGTATCCTAGGGTGATGGATACTGATCGTCGTTTAAATGAAGAAGAAGCTGAATTTATCACAAGTAAACTGAGTGAGCGACGTATATTGCAAGAACAAGTTTTTTCTAATAATTTTCGTGATCAATTGAAGACGTTAAGCAATAGTATCTTATATTTTGCTGTTTTTCAAAAGGGCATGGGAAATACTCGTTTTAATAACATCCAGGCTTTCCAATATCGAAATATGCAACAGTTTTTTGGGCAAATGCCTTTATTTAAAACAGAAATAGATCGTTGGATCAAACAAAAAAATACGGTTATCATCATGGTCCCAAATGCGGATCGAGCTAAAAAAGTACAGCAGATCTTCAAAGATTTTGAAATAACCAGTAAAGTAGTTAAACCTGCTAGGATCGAACTTGAAAAAGTTCAAGTAACAGTAGGATACGTCCAGGCAGGTTTTGAAATGCCGACGGAAAAACTAGTAGTCATTACTGAACGAGAATTATTTAATAAAGTCACTAAGAAAACCGCTAGACGTCAGACGCTGTCTAATGCGGAAAGATTAAAAAGTTACAGCGAACTGAATCCTGGAGATTATGTTGTTCATGTTAATCATGGGATAGGGAAATATACTGGAATGGAAACTCTTGAGATCAATGGCATTTATCAAGATTATATGTCGATCATTTATAAAGATGAGGCAAAATTATTTATTCCTGTAACACAGCTTAATTTATTACAAAAGTATGTTTCTTCTGAAGCTAAAACGCCTAAAGTAAATAAGTTGGGTGGAACAGAATGGGCTAAGACAAAGAAAAAAGTAGCTACTAAGATTGAAGATATCGCGGATGAATTAATTGAGCTATATGCTTCTAGAGAACAAGAAGTAGGTTATGCTTTTTCTCCAGATGATGCCTATCAAGAAGAGTTTGAAAATGCGTTTCCATATACTGAAACAGATGATCAATTACGGAGTACTGCTGAAATAAAACACGATATGGAACAGAAGAAACCAATGGATCGTCTGCTTGTTGGCGATGTTGGTTATGGTAAAACAGAAGTAGCTATGCGGGCAGTATTTAAGGCTATTCAAGAAGGCAAGCAAGCTGCATTCTTAGTTCCGACCACTATTTTAGCGCAACAGCATTATGAAACGATGCTGCAACGATTTGCTGATTTTCCAATCGAAATTGGCTTACTTAGTCGTTTCCGAACAAAGAAACAGCAAAGTGAGACCATTGCAAGTATAAAAAAAGGCCAGGTCGATATCGTTATCGGGACGCACCGTATTTTATCAAAGGACATTGAATTTCAAGATTTAGGTTTACTTGTAGTTGATGAAGAACAACGTTTTGGCGTAAAGCATAAAGAAAAATTAAAACAGTTGAAAGCTCAAGTGGATGTATTGACGTTGACAGCAACGCCTATTCCTAGAACGCTGCATATGTCAATGTTGGGTGTGCGCGATTTATCGGTTATCGAAACACCGCCAGCAAATCGATATCCCGTTCAAACATACGTTATGGAACAAAACCTAGGCGCGATTCGTGAAGCTGTAGAACGAGAAATGGCACGTGGTGGTCAAGTCTTCTACTTGTATAATCGAGTAGCGACGATTGAGAAAAAAGTAGATGAGTTGCAACAGTTGATCCCAGATGCGAGAATCGCCTATGCGCATGGTCAAATGACAGAAGGACAGCTTGAAAATACCTTGTTACAATTTATTGAAGGGGAATACGATATGCTCGTAACGACTACGATCATTGAGACCGGTGTCGATATACCTAATGTTAATACGTTGTTTGTAGAGAATGCAGACCATATGGGGTTGTCGCAATTGTATCAATTGCGCGGACGTGTCGGCAGGAGTAATCGTGTGGCGTATGCTTATTTCTTGTATCAGCCGAATAAAGTGTTAAATGAAGTCAGTGAAAAAAGACTGCAAGCGATTAAAGATTTCACTGAATTAGGCTCAGGATTCAAAATTGCGATGCGCGATTTATCGATTCGCGGTGCAGGAAATCTCTTGGGCGCACAACAGCATGGGTTTATCGATTCTGTTGGATTTGATTTGTATTCTGAAATGTTAAGTGAAGCAGTAGCTCGTAAACGAGGACTGGATACAAAAGAAGAAAAGACACAAGTTGAAATTGATTTAGGAATCAATGCGTACTTACCAAGTACGTATATAGAAGATGAACGGCAAAAAATCGAAATCTACAAACGGATTCGAGAATTGAAATCACATGAACAATACGTTGAATTGCAGGATGACTTGATCGATCGTTTTGGAGAATATGCTGATGAAGTAGCTGACTTATTGACGATTGGATTGATCAAAATGTATGGAGAGCATGCATTAATCGAAACGGTCAAACGACCCGGAGATGAAATTGTCGTGACCTTTTCTGTTTCGGGCACTCAATCGCTGCCAGCAGAAGAAGTGTTCAGAGCGTTAAGTGAAATACCTCTAAGAGCAAATGTTGCAATAAAAAGCGACCGGTTAATGGTTACATTGCAGTTGAAAAAAGAGCCAACTTATCAATGGTTAGGTCATATCCAAAAATTCGCCCAAAAAATCGTCGACTATCGTTCCAAAGACGCTGACCGATCCACGATAGCAAAAAAATAAAACGTGAATTGCTGATTCAAGTAAGATAAGTGAGGGCAGAAAATTGGAAAATCAACAAATGAGAAAAATGATGAATGGAGCAATCATTCTCTCGGTAGCAGCCTTTATTGCTAAGATTTTAGGTGCTGCTTATCGAGTACCTTTTCAGAATATGGTTGGAAATTCAGGGTTTTATGTTTATCAACAAATTTATCCGATCTACGGTATCGCAATGACGGTAGCACTGAGTGGTTTTCCTATTTTCTTATCTAAGTTGGTTGCTGAAACTTCAACGATTGCTGAGCAGAAAAGTCTTTTAAAAAAATCATTTATCTTATTGAGTATTTTTTCAGGGATTTTCTTTTTGGGGCTTTATTTTTCGGCCGCACTGATTGCAAAATGGATGGGTGATGGCAACTTAGAGCCTGTTATTCAATCTGTTTCGGGGCTGTTCTTGCTTATTCCGTTTTTAGCCGTTAGTCGCGGTTACTTTCAAGGAACTTTTCGCATGCTGCCTACAGCTGTTTCTCAAGTAGGAGAACAATTTGTGCGGGTAACAGTCATTTTGGCGGCCGCTTTTTTATACACGCGCAACCAGTGGGATGAATACCAAATGGGAACCATTGCTATGAGCAGTTCATGGATAGCCGGTTTAGTCGCCTGCGTTATTTTAAGCATCGCACTATACAAACAACGGCTGTTAAAAGTAGAAAAACAGCCAGCAGTAAGTTTGATAGCTGTACCACTTAACTATAAGAGTATCGCAAGACGGTTTGCCACAGAAGGCCTCACGATGTGTTTATTGAGCGCATTACTCATTCTCATGCAATTGATCGATTCTTTTACGTTATATAATGGATTGGTAGAAAATGGAGTGAATTCTGTTGAAGCAAAAAACTTAAAGGGGATCTATGACCGAGGCCAACCGCTAGTCCAACTAGGGATGGTTGTGGCTACAGCTTTCTCGGCTAGTTTGATTCCTTCATTGAGTAAATCATTTGCCCAAAATAATAAAAAAGCTTTTGCTAAAACCGCAAAATCTTTAATGCGGATAACGGCAACGTTTGCTATGGCAGCTACTACTGGTATGATCGTGTTGATGCCGTATTTGAATTTAACCTTATTTGGCGATATAGATGGAGATCTTGTATTGAGCATATATACTATGGCTATATTTTTTGCATCACTGATCGGGGTCTACAACACCATTTTTCAAAGTCAAAATAAGCATCGAGTTGCGCTGGCAGCTTTGCTGATTGGATTAGGCGTAAAAATAGTGCTGAACGAATGGTTCGTTGAACACTATGGGACACTTGGTTCAAGTGGAGCAACTGTAGTGAGTCTGTTTGCTATTTTAATGGTTATGCGGTTTGATTCATCTAAAGAAACAAAAGAGCGTTTAATAGAAAAAAGCTTTGGATGGAAATTACTATTGAGTTGTGGTGTAATGGCTGTAATAGTATGGCTTGAAATGCAATTACTCGGAAAAAATGCTTTAATTGAAGGAAATCGGTGGGCTGCTTTTAGCTACACAGTGATAGGTGGAGGCACAGGTGTTGGAGTCTTTCTATGGCTGATAATAAAATTTGAATTATTAACGATTCGTGAATGGTTATCTCTTCCCTTTGGGAAAAAATTATTAAGAAAATAGGTGGAACTGAATGGGGAAAATTAAAGTTGTCGGACTTGGTCCGGGGGATATTGAACAGCTTCCTTTTGGCGTGTACCAATTACTGAAAAAAGAAAAGCCATTGTATCTACGAACCAAACTGCATCCAGCAGTGGAGGATTTAGAGCAAGAGGGGCTTGTTTTTCAATCATTTGATACTATTTATGAGGAGAACAACCAGTTTGAGGGCGTTTATGAGACGATTGTACAAGAATTGTTAGAGGCTGCTAAAAAAGAAGATATAATTTACGCTGTTCCAGGACATCCAATGGTGGCTGAAAAATCAGTTCAATTGTTATTAGAAAACAAAGCTGGGATCTCAATTGAGATCAAAGGCGGGAAAAGTTTCTTAGATGATCTTTTTCAAGCGGTAAAAATTGACCCGGTAGAAGGTTTTCAGTTAGTGGATGCTTTGGATCTAAATCAAGATGATTTAGTAGCTAGTCAACATATCATCGTTATGCAAGTGTTTAATGAGTATATTGCTAGTGAAGTAAAACTAACTTTAATGGAAAAATATCCAGATGAGCATATTTTAGCCTTGGTACATGAAGCTGGGAGCAAAAATGAAAAGGTAGACTGGTTGCCATTATTTGAATTGGATCGGATGGAGGGCGTTCATAATTTAACGTCTTTATACGTTCCACCTTTAGCAGTGGACGAACGGACAAAATCTTTTCAAACGGTACAGTATTATATTGATACTATTATGGGTGAAGATGGAGATGCCTGGATAAAAAAGCAAGACCATCGAACGTTACTTACGTATCTTGAAGAAGAAGTAAGTGAATTTAAAGCAGCCGTTGAAGATGACGATATTGATAATATGGTAGAAGAATTAGGCGACTTATTGATGCAAGTCCTCTATCATACAAATGTAGGAGAACAATCGGGTTATTTTTCGTTTGAAGAAGTAGTTGAAACATTAAACAAAAAACTTCGTCGCCGTCATCCGCATGTATTCGATGGGATCAAAGCAGAAACAGCTGAAGAAGTCGACGCAATTTGGCAAAAAATAAAAGCTGAAGAAAAGAGGAATAACTTATGAGATTAGACAAATTTTTAAAAGTTTCCCGAATTATTAAACGCCGTACGATCGCAAAAGAAGTAGCAGATAAAGGCCGGATACAAATTAATGGTCTAGCAGCTAAATCTTCTTCAGATGTCAAAGTAGGAGATGAATTAACGATATCCTTTGGGAATAAAACGCTTGTTGTCAGGATCGATAAAATCGTTGAGACAACTAAAAAAGAAGAGTCAAAAGAAATGTTTAGCATTATAAGCGAAACGCATAAAGAAGAACCAAATAGCTAAATAAAAAATGAGAAGGAAATAATCAAATAGAAATGCCTTTTCTGAATACAAATTATTTTGAAAAAAAACAATGATTTTTTTTGTATTTGAACTGATAGATAGACAAAGTAACTGCTTTCTTGCTATAATCATTTCATAAGTGAGAATAGAAGGTGAATCGTTTCATGAAGGAAGAAAATCCAACCAATGTCTCCAAATTAAACAATGAGTATACACATAATAAAACGTTTGAATCTCTTCGGAAACGAAAACAAAAACGTCATATGCGCAGAAGAATTGTAGGGATCCTTTTTGTTGGTGGATTCTTTGTTTCAGGATTTGCCATCAATATATGGACAAATACCCAAACAATCTCTCAAATGGAAGAAGAAAAAACAGAAGCCCGAACGGAATTAAAGCTTGTTGAAAAAGAACAAGCAGAGTTAAATGGTCAAATCAAAAAATTAGAAAATGAAGATTATGTTGCTAAAGTAGCGCGTAGTCAGTATTATTTATCCGAAGAAAACGAAATTGTTTTTAGCTTGCCAGAAGATAATGAAGCAAATGAAATTGAAAAAACAGATGATTCTGAAAACAAGTAAATGAAAATAGTCAAATTAAAGAGTAGAATTAAATTTAATTTTAATAAAAAAAATAATCGTTTTATGTCAAAAGATATCATGGTATAATAACCGTAAAAGTTTTAAGGAGGAAGCAATTTTATATGTCAATTGAAGTTGGAGAAAAGGTTACAGGTACGGTTTCAGGAATTACGAATTTTGGTGCGTTCATCGATTTAGGTGATAGAAAAACAGGGTTAGTTCATATTAGTGAAGTTTCAGATAGCTTCATTAAGGATATCAAAGACGTATTAAAAGTAGGGGAACAAGTTACTGTTAAAGTAATGTCCATTGGAGATGACGGTAAAATAGGTCTTTCTATTAGACGTGCGGTAGATAAACCAGTTGAAACAACTCCTTCTCCTCGTGAAAAAACTGGAAGCTATCAAGGGCGTCGCGACAGCAGCAGCACAGGCCGCAGCAGTAGTGGTTACCAAAAAACAGACCGAGGAGCAAGAAATGCAGGACCAAAGAAAGAAGATTTTGATTCATTGATGAGTTCGTTCATAAAAGACAGCGACGATCGTTTAACTTCTCTTAAACGTAACACAGAAGGCAAACGTGGCGGACGCGGCGGACGTCGTAATTAAAAATTAAAGTTAAAGGATAAGGAGACTTATCCTTTTTATGTTACACTCATTTAGATCAAATCGATTCATTATCAGTAGACTCACTAATCAGATTCAACATAAAGGAGCAGCTGAAATGACTATGTATGCTAGTTTTTTAGAGAATTGTCAAAATAATCTCTATTGGAAACCAACAGATCGTCTGCTGCTAGCCGTGTCTGGTGGGGTTGATTCTATGGTGTTGTTAGATTTGATCCAGCGACTGCCCGAAGGTATTAAACCTTGGTTTGGGATCGTCCATGTCAATCACCAGTTGAGAGATGTTTCTATAGAAGAAGAAAGATTTCTTTCTCAATATTGCAAAGATAAGGGTATTCCATTTTTTCTTAAGAGATGGTCTGTAAAGGAACATCCAGCTGAAGGAACGGAAGCTGCAGCTAGAGAATTCAGGTATGGCTTTTTTCATGAAGTTTTGAAAGAAGAACAAGCAACGCATCTGCTTACAGGGCATCATGCAGATGATCAAATGGAAACTATTTTGATGCGATTAGTTCGTGGTGGTCAGCTAGAGAGTATTGCAGGAATAAAAAAACAAAGACCTTTTTATGGAAGTCTGTTGACTCGACCGTTGTTAGATTATAGTAAGAAGAGCATCTACCAGTATAGTCGATCACGCACACTATCTTTTTATGAGGATGAGACAAATAAAAGTTTGAATTATACGAGAAATCGCTACAGACATCAAATCGCTCCTTTGCTAAAAAAAGAAAATGCCAAAGTATTAACTCATTTTTCTGATTTTTCATCTGATCTGCAAGATGTGATCACGATAGCTAAAAAAGAAATCGAAGAAATTGCGTCAAATACTTGTTTTCAAAGAAATCCATTTTGCTGGGAGCTTGATGTTCAACAGTTTTTAATTCTTGAACCTGCAATGAAACGTCAAGTTATGCAATTCTTGTTCAATAAACTATTTGAAACAGAAACCAGTGATTTTGGAAGAAAGCATCAAATGCAAATCATCAGCTTGCTAGAGAATGATACACCGAATAGTCAACTTGATTTACCTGGAACCTGGATTGGTCAAAGAAATTATCAAAAATTTTATTTCTTAAAAGAAAAAGGTCAGCATGAAGAGTCTGATAAAAAAATAACGGGTACCCTCTCATTACACTTAGAAGAATGGGTGACATTACCCAATGGAGCAAGAATTGGTTTATTCCAGGCAACAAAAGAAATCGAAGTTCCAAATAAAACAAAGCAAGTTATCTGGCTAGATCCAGCGAGTGTTCGTTTGCCGTTGCAAGTTAGAAATCGGAGACCCGGCGATCGTATGACTTTAAAAGGATTAGAAACTGGTAGCAAGAAAATCAAAGACCTATTTATTGATCAAAAAATCCCGCTGCATAAGCGTGAAGAAGCTATATTAGTAACAGATAGCAAAGAAGAAATTATTTGGTTAGTAGAATATAAGGAATCAAGATTGTCTATTGTCCCAGAAACTGATAAAATACATTACATACTCATTTATGAAAGTAAATAAGAGCAGATGTGATGAAAAGGAGAACTTGAACAATGAAAAATGATATGGAACGCGTACTTTTTTCGCAAGAGCAATTAGCTGAAAAAACAAAAGAATTAGGGAAACAGTTGACGAAAGACTATCAAGATAAGAATCCCCTAGTGGTAGGCATTTTAAAAGGAGCTATGCCTTTTTTATCTGATCTAGTGAAAGAAATGGATATTTACTTGGAAATGGACTACATGGACGTTTCGAGTTACGGAAATGGAACAGTTTCTTCAGGTGAAGTCAAAATCGTTAAAGATCTAAATACAAATGTAGAAGGCCGCGATTTGCTATTAGTAGAAGATATCATTGATAGTGGTCGGACATTGAGTTACTTGGCCGACATGTTTAAGTACCGTAAAGCTCGTTCAGTTAAAATCGTTACATTGCTAGATAAACCAGAAGGTCGTGTCGTGGATATTACAGCTGATTATGTCGGTTTTTTAGTTCCAAATGAATTTGTTGTCGGGTATGGCTTGGATTATGCGGAAAGATACCGAAACTTACCATATATCGGGATTCTAAAACCCGAAATTTACGAAGAGAAATAAATGGTCAATGTTGGTCAAATATGATACAATAAACAGAATTAAGAATCATTTATATTAAAATACAGAATAGAACTTAAAAAGTTTGTTTGTAGAAGGAGGGCACAATGAAAAAAGGACTCTTTAAAAATGGGTTCTTCTATGCGATCGTTTTCTTAGTCATTATAGGAATTGTAACTTGGGCAACAGATGGAAACTCAGGGGAAGATAATACAACTCTTTCAGCTAGTGAATTCGTAACGCAATTAGAAGAGAACAAGATAAAATCATTTACGATTCAGCCTAAAGCTGGAGTGTATCAAATCACGGGTGAGTACCGTGAAGAACAACCCGCAGAGGAGAGTTCTAGTCAAGCTGTTGACATTTTTGGCACAACAGAGACAACAAGTACAACGTTCACAACTGCTATTTTGCAAAACGATTCATCTGTACAAGAAATAACAGCATTGGCAGATGAAAGTAATATTGTGTATACACCGCAACAAGAAGAAACAACAGGTATATGGGTTACATTATTGATTTCAGTATTGCCTTTAGTTATTTTTGTTTTCTTCATCTACATGATGATGGGACAAAGCGGTCAAGGCGGCGCTGGTCAAGGTGGACGAGGCGTGATGAACTTTGGTAAATCAAAAGCTAAGGAAGCTGATAGTAAAGCCAGCAAAGTTCGATTCTCCGATGTAGCAGGAGCTGACGAAGAGAAAGAAGAACTTGTTGAAGTAGTTGAATTCTTGAAGGATCCTAGACGTTTTGCAGCTTTAGGAGCACGTATTCCAGCAGGTGTCTTGTTAGAAGGACCTCCAGGAACGGGTAAAACATTGCTAGCTAAAGCTGTTGCTGGTGAAGCAGGAGTACCTTTCTTCTCGATTTCTGGTTCAGAATTTGTTGAAATGTTTGTTGGGGTCGGAGCAAGTCGTGTACGTGACTTGTTTGAGAATGCTAAGAAAACAGCACCAGCTATTATCTTTATTGATGAAATTGATGCTGTTGGTCGTCAACGTGGCGCAGGAATGGGCGGCGGACATGACGAACGTGAGCAAACATTGAATCAACTATTAGTAGAAATGGATGGTTTTTCAGGGAATGAAGGAGTTATCGTCATTGCTGCTACAAACCGTTCCGATGTATTAGATCCGGCATTGTTACGTCCAGGTCGTTTTGACCGTCAGATCTTAGTAGGTCATCCAGATGTTAAGGGCCGTGAAGCCATCTTGAAAGTACATGCTAAAAATAAACCTTTAGCGTCTGATGTTGACCTCGCAGTTGTAGCAAGACAAACTCCAGGTTTCTCTGGAGCAGATTTAGAAAATGTGCTAAATGAAGCAGCTCTAGTAGCAGCTCGTCGCAACAAGAAAGAAATAGATGCGTTAGATCTTGATGAAGCTCAAGACCGTGTTATTGCTGGTCCAGCTAAAAAAGACCGTGTCATTAGTAAAACAGAACGTGCAATGGTTGCTTATCATGAATCTGGACATACAATTGTCGGAATGGTTCTGAATGATGCACGTATTGTTCATAAAGTTACGATCGTTCCTCGTGGGAAAGCAGGCGGATACGCGATCATGCTTCCTAAAGAAGATCGCTTCTTAATGACTAAAAAAGAAATGTCTGAACAAATTGTAGGATTGCTCGGTGGACGTGTTGCTGAAGAGATGGTGTTTAATTCGCAATCATCTGGAGCAAGCAATGACTTCCAACAAGCAACTCAATTAGCTCGAAGTATGGTTACAGAATACGGTATGAGTGATAAATTAGGTCCTGTTCAATATGAAGGAAATCATCAAGTATTTGTAGGACGTGATTATGGTCAAACAAAAGCTTATTCTGAACAAATTGCTTATGAAATTGACCAAGAAGTTCGCAGCATTATTGTGGAAGCTCACACTGAAGCTCGTAAAATCTTGGAACAATATAAAGCTGAACACAAACTAATTGCTGAAAAATTACTTGAAATTGAAACGTTAGACGAACGCACTATCAAGAGTTTGTTTGAAACTGGCGAAATGCCTTCAGTTTCTGATACTGCGAAAGAAGAATTTCCGCATGAAGCAGACGGTGCTACTTTTGAAGAAGCAAAAAAAGCTCGTGAGGCTAAGGAAGCTGAACGTCTGAAAAAAGAGCAAGAAGCGTTAGAAGAAAATAAGCGTACTGTTAAAGGCGAAGACATTGTGGAAGAAGTCAAAAAAGAATTAGGCACAAATGAGGATCTTGATCATAGTGATGAAGATAAATCTAACGATAGTTCTTCAACTGATGACGACTCTTCAAAACATTCGTAATCTAATAAGTAAAAGACGGAAGAGGAATGCGACACTGTTGCGTTCCTCTTTTGGACTGGATTTAGAAAAAATAAACTACTAAAGGAGATAAACAAATGTCAGATTATTTATTGAAAAGTATTTGTTATGATGGACAAGTACGCGTGTATACAATTGATGCAACCAAAACAGTGAGAGAAGCGCAACAGAGACATGATACTTGGAGCTCTTCCTCAGCAGCTTTAGGTCGTACAATGGTTGGGGCATTATTGCTAGGAGCAACTTTAAAAGGTGAAGAAAAAATTACCGTTAAAGTTGAAGGAAATGGTCCGGTTGGACATATTGTTGTAGACAGTAATGGAAAAGGTGAAGTGAAAGGTTACATTGCCAATCCGAAAGTAAGCCTACCGCCGAATGAGTCCGGTAAAATAGATGTTCGCGGAGCAGTTGGGACACAAGGAAGTTTGACGGTCACAAAAGATCTTGGAATGAAAGCCGCTTTTTCAGGTCAGGTTCCTTTAGTCAGTGGAGAATTAGGGGAAGACTTCACTTATTACATGGCAAATTCCGAGCAAACCCCTGCAGCATTTGGGCTAAGCGTTTTAATAGATACAGATGATTCTGTCAAAATAGCTGGTGGATTTATGATCCAAGTCATGCCGGATGCAACAGATGAAACAATCACTAAATTAGAACAAAGCATTGCATCTATCCCGATGGTTTCTCATTTAATGGAAAACGGAGAAACACCTGAAGAAATACTTGAACGTTTAGTAGGTGTAGGAAATGCTAAGATTTTAGAAAAAATGCCTATAGCATTTAAATGTGATTGTTCTAAAGATCGTTTTTCTAGAGCCATCATTGCATTAGGTTCGAAAGAGATCGATGACATGATCACTGAAGATCAAGGTGCAGAGGCTACTTGTCATTTTTGCGGCAATCATTACCACTACAATGTTGAAGAATTAGAAGCTTTAAAAGAAAGTTCAACTAATTAATAAAGAGAGCTTTAGGCAGTCGGCGAAAAGTCAGCTGTTTAAAGCTTTTTTAATTGTCTAGCTTTACTGAGGTCAATAAATAATAGCCAAGTTATCAAGAGTCAATAATGGTTTTAAAACGTTGTACTTGATATTGTAAGCGATAAACTTTAGACTTAAGGGATAAAGCATTTAATTTTAGGAGGTAACTTAATATGGTGAAAGTAGTTCATTCGGTAACAGATCTAATTGGAGAAACACCGATTATTCGTTTAACAAAGGTTGTTCCTGCAGATGCAGCTGAGGTTTATGTAAAGTTAGAATCATTTAATGTAGGTGGAAGTACAAAAGATCGTGTAGCTTTAAATATGATCGAAGTAGCAGAACAAGAAGGTAAATTAAAACCAGGTGATACGATCATCGAACCAACAAGTGGAAATACTGGTGTTGGTTTAGCGATGATTGCGGCTGCAAAAGGTTACAAAGCAATTTTTGTTATGCCTGATACGATGAGTGTAGAGCGTAGAAAATTATTGAAGGCTTATGGCGCGGAACTTGTTTTAACACCAGGAACAGGTGGAATATCAGCTTCAATTCAAAAAGCAACAGAACTTGCAGAAACCAAAGGCTATTTCATGCCGATGCAATTTGAAAATATTGCTAATCCGGCAGTACACGCTGCTACAACCGGTCCAGAAATTTTAGAAGCTTTTGGGAATGTTGTCCCTGATGCATTTATTTCTGCAATAGGTACGGGTGGAACAATAACAGGAGTTGGGCAAGTATTAAAAAAAGCCGATCCTTCTATTAAAATATATGCCTTAGAACCGACTGAATCGCCTGTTTTAAGTGGAGGGGTTAAAGGACCACATAAAATTCAAGGCATCGGTACAGGATTTGTGCCTAAAGTGTTAGATACGATCATCTATGATGAAGTCATACAAGTTTCTAGTGAGGAAGCCTTTGAGATGACTCGTCGTCTGGCTGCAGAAGAAGGCTTGTTGGTTGGTATTTCTTCAGGTGCTGCGATCAAAGGAGCCATTGAAGTAGCTAAAAAGTTAGGACAAGGAAAAAAAGTTATTACTATAGCACCTGACAATGGGGAACGCTATCTATCGACGAATGTATTTCCATATGTAGATTAATAAAAATAAGTTAAAGGGTCGAGACGACAAGTTCCACCCTTTTTGCCATTCCTTTTTAACTAGTTTTTGAGATATATTGATAGATACACTTCAAAACGCTAGCATAAAAGCTAAGTAAGAAGAGTTGGACAATAGCGAACTTAAAAAATTGCTGATGGACTAGACTCTTTTATTGAAGATATGGAAGAATATAAACTGAAAAACCGATCGAGTTAGTCGTTAAATAAGAAAGTAAAATAAAAAAGTTGGGAAATGTATGAGAACATTTGTAATTTCCTTGCTTTTTTTTCGTTATGTTGGCATTATTAAGGGTGATGATTTGAGTACGAAGAAATTTATAAATGGAATGGAGCGGAAATAATGAGCCATGAGGAATTAAACCATGAAGAATTAAATGATCAATTGATTGTCCGCCGTGAAAAGTTAGATGCTTTGCGTGAGCGTAATGTTGATCCGTTTGGTGGACGTTTTGAAAGAACGCATTTATCAAATGAACTACATGAAAAATATGATGAATTTACTAAAGAAGAAATAGCAGAAAAAGAGGAAACAGCAACTGTTGCAGGTCGTATTATGACTAAACGCGGTAAAGGAAAAGTTGGGTTTGCTCACTTGCAAGACCGTAAAGGGCAAATTCAGATCTACGTACGTAAAGATGCAGTTGGTGAAGAAGACTATGCTACTTTCAAGAATGCTGATTTAGGAGACTTTATTGGTGTTACTGGCACAATCATGAAAACTGATACGGGTGAAGTGACTATCAAACCAACTTCAGTTACTCAATTATCAAAAGCGTTACGCCCGTTACCAGATAAATACCATGGATTGACAAATGTTGAACAACGGTACCGTCAGCGTTACTTGGATTTGATTAGTAACCGTGAAAGCTTCGACCGTTTTACAAAACGCAGCCAAATTATCCGTGAAGTTCGTAATTATCTAAATGAACAAGATTACCTAGAAGTAGAGACACCAACGCTACACAACTTAGCCGGTGGTGCTGCTGCACGTCCCTTTATTACCCACCACAATACTTTAGATATGGAACTGTATTTACGTATAGCTCTTGAATTGCATTTGAAACGCTTGATTGTTGGCGGCATGGAAAAAGTTTACGAAATTGGGCGAGTTTTCCGTAATGAAGGAGTAGATACAACTCATAATCCAGAATTTACGATGTTAGAAGCTTATACAGCGTATACTGATTTTGAAGATGTGATGGATCTAGTTGAAGGATTGATCCGCACCGTAGCACAACGTGTCTTAGGTACAGGGAAAATCACTTATAACGAACAGAATATAGATTTAGAATCTCCTTGGAAACGACAACATATGGTTGATGCCATAAAAGAACACTCTGGTGTAGACTTTTGGAAACAAATGACGAATGAAGAGGCACGTGCATTGGCTAAAGAACATGATGTACCTGTAACGGAACATAGTCAATTTGGTCATGTAGTGAATGAATTCTTTGAAAAATTTGTGGAAGATAAACTGATTCAACCGACATTCATTTATGGACATCCTTTAGAAATTTCACCATTAGCTAAGAAAAATGTAGAGGATCCGCGCTTTACGGATCGTTTTGAAGCATTTATCGTAGGTAATGAATACGGAAATGCTTTTAGTGAATTAAATGATCCGATTGACCAGAGGGATCGTTTTGAAGCACAAATGAAAGAACGTGCTTTAGGAAATGAGGAAGCCCATATGATCGATGAAGATTTTATTGAATCTTTAGAGTATGGTATGCCTCCAACTGGTGGTTTAGGAATCGGAATTGACCGATTAGTTATGTTACTAACGGATGCACAATCTATTCGAGATGTGTTATTATTCCCAACTATGCGCAATCAATAAATAAAAATAAAAAAGGTTCTACATCAAATGGTGTGGATGCTTCAAAAAAATTTCTTCTGGAATGGACGGGTTTGCTTGTGGAGAGCCAAGGGAACGCCTGAAGCCTAAAAGAAAGTTGTCATGGTTGTTGCTGCTTTAGCAGCTTACAAACATGATACACTTGGGCGTTATTTGCCCACAGTGCTTCATTTTAGGCTACAAGCAACCCTATTCCTCCAGAAATTTGGGTAAGTAATGCCATTAGATTAAGTTTATCAACACTAAAAAATTATAGATCCATAAAAAATCAATCTCTTAAGAGGGGTTGATTTTTTTTACTTTAGATATGAAGTGGTTTAAAATGAAGTGATAAAGAGAATTTTTTACATAAAAAAGGTTAAAGTAACTTAAAATTAGGAGGTATCTGATGAAAGAGAAAACAAAATTTATCGATTATTTAGGTGGTAATACTATTCTTTTCACCTTGCTTATTCTTATAATGTTAGGGATACTAATTTATATTTATAATGCGATCGCTTTTATTTTTGAACCGGTAAAAGTTATTTTTTCAACTTTAATTGCCCCGATGGTTTTAGCCTTTATTTTTTATTACCTCTTAAATCCCGCTGTGGATTGGATGGAACGTCATAAAGTAAAACGAATTTGGGGAGTAACTATTTTATTTATTGCTATTATTGGTATCCTGGTAGGTTTAGTAGCTTTAGCGTTCCCACCAATCCAAGATCAAGTGACAAGCTTGGTTGATAATTTTCCATCTTATGTTGATTCGATTGGAACAGCTGTCTTAGGCTGGGTAGAGGGTACACCGCTTGAAAATTTAGCAGGCAATCTTGTGGAATGGCTAAATGGCTGGGTGAGCAATCTGCCAAGTCTTGCTGTCGACTATTTTGACACAGCCGTAAACGGGCTGACAAACATCTTTTCTACGGTTTCGAATGTTGTAGTGGTGATTGTCACATTTCCGATCATTGCTTTCTTCTTATTAAAAGATGATGAAAAATTTTTCAGGTACACGATTAAAATCATTCCGCCGAAATTCAGAAAAGATGTAAAGAATATCTTTGCAACAATCAATGAACAAGTAGGTTCTTATATCAAGGGACAATTAATGATTTCCCTTTCCTTAGGTGTCATGATGTTTATAGGTTTCTCTATAATTGGTTTAGATTATTCAGGTATATTAGCTATAGTAGTATTATTTACAAGTATTATCCCGTACGTAGGGGCAGCTCTTGCGATGATACCGGCGATCATAGTAGCTTTAATTACTTCGTGGTTTATGGTCCTTAAATTACTGATCGTATGGGCAATCATACAGTTTGTTGATGGAAATGTCGTTGAACCCAATATCATGGGAAAAAATTTAAATGTTCATCCTCTAACAATCGTTATTGTTTTACTTGTGTTAGGAGACCTGCTTGGTTTTATCGGTTTGGTGTTAGGCATACCGATTTATGCTATTTCAAGAGTAATAGCAACATTCGTATTTCGAAAATTCAAGCAACGCTATAACAAGTACTATGGTGACGTGGCAGGAGAATATGAGAACGCTGAATTTACGCCAGATAACTATCAAGAACAAAACAAGTCAGAAGATTTAAAATAAACAAGTTGAATCGCAATTTTTAAGCTACAGATAGGAAAGATCAATAAACCGTGATAGGTAACGTAGCGACCATGATAAGTCTAACTTTTTGAGGTCGGTTCATAATCATTGGTTTATCGATCTTTTTTTGTATCAGGTTGTTTATCTATTCTTTTTAATACACTATTTAAAAAAGGTACTGCCGAATTTAGAAAAGCAAAAAGGATAAATATGTAAAAAAATGAAAATCTATTCATGTTGAACGTTTCTGGTAAACACAGCAAATTCATTCGCTATTTAATAAAGAATGACCTTTTTGATGAAACAGAAAAAATAAAAGTTCGGATATTAAAATTCTTTTTTATTTTTAGTCAAAAGTTATTGACGATACATTTAATCCCTGTTATATTAATACATGTCGCTGAGACAGGTTGAAACAAACCGACAAAGCGAGAAATAAAAATTAAAAAAATGTTGACAGACAGTTTGAGACATGATATTATAAGTAAGTTGTCACAAACAAACAACACGCTTTAGACCTTTGAAAACTAAACAAAGTAAGATGAAATAAATGTGAGGGTGACTTAGCAGTGCTAAGTCAACAGTAACAAAATTAGTGAATAATTATTCGCTAGCAATTCAATAATGAGCTTCAAGCATCATTTTATATGAGAGTTTGATCCTGGCTCAGGACGAACGCTGGCGGCATGCCTAATACATGCAAGTCGAACGCTTTGACTTCACCGGGTGCTTGCACCCACCGAAGTCAAGGAGTGGCGGACGGGTGAGTAACACGTGGGTAACCTGCCCATAAGAGGGGGATAACATTCGGAAACGGATGCTAATACCGCATATTTCTAAACGTCACATGACGAATAGAAGAAAGGTGGCTTCGGCTACCGCTTATGGATGGACCCGCGGCGTATTAGCTAGTTGGTGAGGTAGTGGCTCACCAAGGCGATGATACGTAGCCGACCTGAGAGGGTGATCGGCCACACTGGGACTGAGACACGGCCCAGACTCCTACGGGAGGCAGCAGTAGGGAATCTTCCGCAATGGACGAAAGTCTGACGGAGCAATGCCGCGTGAGTGAAGAAGGTTTTCGGATCGTAAAACTCTGTTGTTAGAGAAGAACAAGGATGAGAGTAACTGCTCATCCCCTGACGGTATCTAACCAGAAAGCCACGGCTAACTACGTGCCAGCAGCCGCGGTAATACGTAGGTGGCAAGCGTTGTCCGGATTTATTGGGCGTAAAGCGAGTGCAGGCGGTTCTTTAAGTCTGATGTGAAAGCCCCCGGCTCAACCGGGGAAGGTCATTGGAAACTGGGGAACTTGAGTGCAGAAGAGGAGAGTGGAATTCCACGTGTAGCGGTGAAATGCGTAGATATGTGGAGGAACACCAGTGGCGAAGGCGACTCTCTGGTCTGTAACTGACGCTGAGGCTCGAAAGCGTGGGGAGCAAACAGGATTAGATACCCTGGTAGTCCACGCCGTAAACGATGAGTGCTAAGTGTTGGAGGGTTTCCGCCCTTCAGTGCTGCAGCTAACGCATTAAGCACTCCGCCTGGGGAGTACGACCGCAAGGTTGAAACTCAAAGGAATTGACGGGGACCCGCACAAGCGGTGGAGCATGTGGTTTAATTCGAAGCAACGCGAAGAACCTTACCAGGTCTTGACATCCTTTGACAACCCTAGAGATAGGGCTTTCCCTTCGGGGACAAAGTGACAGGTGGTGCATGGTTGTCGTCAGCTCGTGTCGTGAGATGTTGGGTTAAGTCCCGCAACGAGCGCAACCCCTATTATTAGTTGCCAGCATTCAGTTGGGCACTCTAGTGAGACTGCCGGTGATAAACCGGAGGAAGGTGGGGATGACGTCAAATCATCATGCCCCTTATGACCTGGGCTACACACGTGCTACAATGGATGGTACAACGAGTCGCAAAGTCGCGAGGCTAAGCTAATCTCTTAAAGCCATTCTCAGTTCGGATTGTAGGCTGCAACTCGCCTGCATGAAGCCGGAATCGCTAGTAATCGCGGATCAGCACGCCGCGGTGAATACGTTCCCGGGTCTTGTACACACCGCCCGTCACACCACGAGAGTTTGTAACACCCGAAGTCGGTGAGGTAACCCTTTTGGGAGCCAGCCGCCTAAGGTGGGACAGATAATTGGGGTGAAGTCGTAACAAGGTAGCCGTATCGGAAGGTGCGGCTGGATCACCTCCTTTCTAAGGAATATAACGGAAACCCACACATTCATCTTATCTTTGTTTAGTTTTGAGAGGTCTAATCTTCTCAATCTTTTTAATCGAAACACCTTGTTCTTTGAAAACTGGATAAAGTTAAAAATCGTAATTTAAGTAAGAAACCAGAAACACACCGAAATTTTTAAATAATAAGTTTTTTAAGGTTCTCATCGAAAGATGAGTATTAAACATTAACGATTAACCATAGGTTAAGTTAATAAGGGCGCACGGTGAATGCCTTGGCACTAGGAGCCGATGAAGGACGGGACTAACGCCGATATGCTTTGGGGAGCTGTAAGTGAGCTTTGATCCAAAGATTTCCGAATGGGGGAACCCAGCATCTTTGATAGGATGTTACTGCTGACTGAATACATAGGTCAGTAGAGGTAGACGCAGAGAACTGAAACATCTAAGTACCTGCAGGAAGAGAAAGAAAAATCGATTCCCTGAGTAGCGGCGAGCGAAACGGGAATAGCCCAAACCAGAAAGCTTGCTTTCTGGGGTTGTAGGACTGAACATATAGAGTCATAAATGAAGTTGGTAGGAGAAGCGATCTGGAAAGGTCTGCCGAAGAAGGTAAAAGCCCTGTAACCGAAACCAATTTCACTCTGATCAGTATCCTGAGTACGGCGGAACACGAGAAATTCCGTCGGAATCCGGGAGGACCATCTCCCAAGGCTAAATACTCCCTAGTGACCGATAGTGAACCAGTACCGTGAGGGAAAGGTGAAAAGAACCTCGGAAGAGGAGTGAAATAGCCCCTGAAACCGTGTGCCTACAAATAGTTAAAGCCCGTTAATGGGTGATAGCGTGCCTTTTGTAGAATGAACCGGCGAGTTACGATCACATGCGAGGTTAAGTTGATGAGACGGAGCCGTAGCGAAAGCGAGTCTGAATAGGGCGAATGAGTATGTGGTCGTAGACCCGAAACCAAGTGATCTACCCATGTCCAGGTTGAAGGTGCGGTAATACGCACTGGAGGACCGAACCCACGTATGTTGAAAAATGCGGGGATGAGGTGTGGGTAGCGGAGAAATTCCAATCGAACTTGGAGATAGCTGGTTCTCTCCGAAATAGCTTTAGGGCTAGCCTCGGAATTAGAATCATGGAGGTAGAGCAACTGTTTGGACTAGGGGCCCTTCTAGGGTTACCGAATTCAGATAAACTCCGAATGCCATTGATTTATATCCGGGAGTCAGACTGCGAGTGATAAGATCCGTAGTCGAAAGGGAAACAGCCCAGACCACCAGCTAAGGTCCCAAAGTTTATGTTAAGTGGAAAAGGATGTGGAGTTGCTTAGACAACTAGGATGTTGGCTCAGAAGCAGCCATCATTTAAAGAGTGCGTAATAGCTCACTAGTCGAGTGACCCTGCGCCGAAAATTTACCGGGGCTAAACATAACACCGAAGCTGTGGATAGAACCATTGGTTCTATGGTAGGAGAGCGTTCTAAGGGCGTTGAAGCTAGATCGTGAGGACTAGTGGAGCGCTTAGAAGTGAGAATGCCGGTATGAGTAGCGAAAGACGGGTGAGAATCCCGTCCACCGAATGACTAAGGTTTCCTGGGGAAGGCTCGTCCTCCCAGGGTTAGTCGGGACCTAAGTCGAGGCCGAATGGCGTAGACGATGGACAACAGGTTGAGATTCCTGTACCAGTTTGTTTTGTTTGAACAATGGAGGGACACAGTAGGCTAAGGAATACGTGCTGTTGGATATGCACGTCCAAGCAACAAGTTTTGAAGTGAGTCAAATGCTTGCTTCTTTAAGAACAAGTTGTGATGGGGAGGGAAATTAAGTACCGAAGTTCCCGATGTCACACTGTCAAGAAAAGCTTCTAGTTAGAAACAAACTGCCCGTACCGCAAACCGACACAGGTAGTCGAGGAGAGAATCCTAAGGTGTGCGAGAGAACTCTCGTTAAGGAACTCGGCAAAATGACCCCGTAACTTCGGGAGAAGGGGTGCTGACCAATTGGTCAGCCGCAGTGAATAGGCCCAGGCGACTGTTTATCAAAAACACAGGTCTCTGCAAAATCGTAAGATGACGTATAGGGGCTGACGCCTGCCCGGTGCTGGAAGGTTAAGAGGATGGGTTAGCTTTAGGGCGAAGCTCAGAATTGAAGCCCCAGTAAACGGCGGCCGTAACTATAACGGTCCTAAGGTAGCGAAATTCCTTGTCGGGTAAGTTCCGACCCGCACGAAAGGCGTAACGATCTGGGCACTGTCTCAACGAGAGACTCGGTGAAATTATAGTACCTGTGAAGATGCAGGTTACCCGCGACAGGACGGAAAGACCCCATGGAGCTTTACTGCAGTTTGATATTGAGTGTTTGTACAGCTTGTACAGGATAGGTAGGAGCCAATGAAGCCAGGACGCCAGTCTTGGTGGAGGCGTTGGTGGGATACTACCCTTGCTGTATGACCACTCTAACCCACAGCCCTTATCGGGCTGGGAGACAGTGTCTGACGGGCAGTTTGACTGGGGCGGTCGCCTCCTAAAGTGTAACGGAGGCGCCCAAAGGTTCCCTCAGAATGGTTGGAAATCATTCGCAGAGTGTAAAGGCATAAGGGAGCTTGACTGCGAGACCTACAAGTCGAGCAGGGACGAAAGTCGGGCTTAGTGATCCGGTGGTTCCGTATGGAAGGGCCATCGCTCAACGGATAAAAGCTACCCTGGGGATAACAGGCTTATCTCCCCCAAGAGTCCACATCGACGGGGAGGTTTGGCACCTCGATGTCGGCTCATCGCATCCTGGGGCTGTAGTCGGTCCCAAGGGTTGGGCTGTTCGCCCATTAAAGCGGTACGCGAGCTGGGTTCAGAACGTCGTGAGACAGTTCGGTCCCTATCCGTCGCGGGCGTAGGAAATTTGAGAGGAGCTGTCCTTAGTACGAGAGGACCGGGATGGACACACCTCTGGTGTACCAGTTGTTCTGCCAAGGGCATTGCTGGGTAGCTATGTGTGGACGGGATAAACGCTGAAAGCATCTAAGCGTGAAGCCCCCCTCAAGATGAGATTTCCCATCACGTAAGTGAGTAAGACCCCTGAGAGATGATCAGGTTGATAGGTTGGAAGTGGAAGTATAGCGATATATGGAGCGGACCAATACTAATCGGTCGAGGACTTAACCAAAGATTTAAACGGTGATAGACGGTCAATGAACGGAAACGATTTTTAACTTATCCAGTTTTGAGAGAATAATGTTCTCTTGATTGAAATTGTGTGGTGATGATGGCAAGAAGGTCACACCTGTTCCCATGCCGAACACAGAAGTTAAGCTTCTTAGCGCCGATGGTAGTGAAGGGTTTCCCTTTGTGAGAGTAGGACGTTGCCACGCAACCAAAAAGACATCATCTTCGGATGGTGTCTTTTTTTTTGGTGGTTTTTTTAAGGGAATTAGTTTAATAAGGTAAAAAGATAGATACTCTTATTGATAAAACGGTTCTACGTCAAATGGTGTGGATAATTCAAAATGAAAATTTCCTTTGGAATGGACGGATCTGCTTGCGTAGCCTTGGTACCTCCTGAAGCCTAAAAAAAGTTGTCATGGTTGTTGCTGCTTTAGCAGCTTACAAACATGATACACTTGGGCGTTATTTGCCCACAATACTTCATTTTAGGCTACAAGCAACCTTAGTTATCCATAAATTTTGGGTAAGTAGTTGGAATAAATCTAGCAACACTAAAAATTATAGAATTGATAAAACGCTTGCATTTTAAATCTTAGCATGCTATATTATTTTCAACGAAGGATTGTTACTGTTTCGGCAGGCAAAACCTAAATTGATTCGAAATAGTTCTATTCCATTAGTGGTAGAGCATTTGGAATGAGTTTAGGTTTTTTATTTTCTATAAGCGAAAGTTGGTGAATAAAGCGATAAAATGAGAATAGAAAAAGTATTGAATAATAATGTTGTAATTACTTTGACTGATACTAAGGAAGAAATGGTCGTAATGGGGAGAGGAATTGCTTTTCAACGTAAAGTTGGCGATATGATTGTAATCGACAAAATAGAAAAAACTTTTGTGCCAGAAGGAAATGAGGCTATCGAAAATTATTCTACTTTATTTAGAGAAATCAAACCTGAAATTATAGAAATAGCATCAGATGCAATCAACCATGCCCAAACTATTTTAAAAACTAAACTAAGCGATAATATTTATTTAACCTTAACCGACCATTTGAATTATGCAATCAAACGAACAAGCGAAGGAATCGAAATAAAAAACCCTTTAACTTGGGAAATAAAAAAATTTTATAAAATCGAATACGATATAGGATTAAAAACAATAGAAAGTATTAAAACTAAACTCGGTGTGCTAATGAGTGAAGATGAAGCAGCGTCTGTGGCTTTACATATTGTGAATGCTAAACAAGATGGGCAAGAAATAGGGATCACAGTTAAAATGACGGAAGTGGTACAAGATATTTTAACAATTGTGAGATTGCAATTTGGTATTGTTTTTAACGAAGAATCCTTTAACTACTCTCGTTTTGTAACTCATCTACAATATTTTGCGCGTAGAATGCTCGAACATGGTGATAAGAGTTCGAATGATGACTTTTTATTCGAGCAGGTAAAAATAAAATACCCAAAGGCTTTTGAATGTAGCAACAAAATCAATAACTATCTTGAAAATAAACATCATACGTTATTATCGAAAGATGAACAAGTTTACTTAGCGATCCATATCCAACGAGTAACGAGTGAAAAAATTAAATAACAACGCATCAATAATGGATTGTTACTGTGTAAACGGGCAAAACCTAGATTGATAGCTAGTATGTATCTAATAATGATGCATCATGCTATCGATTTAGGTTTTTCTTTTTAAAAAAATAAAAGAGAGAAGGACTTATCATGAAGTATGAAGCACTAGCTAAATCAATTATAGAAAATGTTGGCGGTACTGAAAATATTAACAATTTAACGCATTGTGTTACTCGTTTACGTTTCAAGTTAAAAGATGAAAGTAAAGCAAATACAGATGTGTTGAAGAAAATGGATGGAATTGTAACCGTGATCAAAAGTGGAGGGCAGTATCAAGTTGTTATTGGAAACCACGTTCCAGACGTTTATCAAGAAGTAATGGCAGTAGGGAATTTAAATACTTTAGATGAGTCTGATTCACAAAATTCAGAAAAAACAAGTATTTTCAATAGATTTATTGATTTGATTTCTGGAATTTTTGCACCAACTTTGGGAACTTTAGCAGCTACCGGGATGATCAAAGGATTCAATGCTTTATTTGTAGCTTTTGGATGGTTAACAGTTGAATCGGGTACTTACCAAATATTAAATGCCGTCGGGGATTCATTATTTTATTTCTTCCCCATTTTCTTAGCCCTTACAGCCAGTAAAAAATTGAATGTGAATCAATTTACGGCAATGGCGATTGGGGCATCATTGGTTTATCCAACCTTAACTGGTATAACAGCAGGCGAACCGTTATACACATTATTTGCTGGAACACTGATTGAGTCACAAGTTTTTATTGAATTTTTAGGAATACCAGTTATTTTGATGACGTATTCTTCTTCAGTTATTCCAATTATTCTATCTATCATATTAGCTTCAAAAGTAGAAAAAGGTTTGAAAAAAATCATTCCAGATGTTGTTAAAACATTTTTAGTTCCCTTCTTTACACTCTTAGTAGTTGTCCCACTAACTTTTATCATTATTGGCCCTATTGCAACCTGGGCAGGTAGTTTGGTTGGAGCAGGAACGTTAGCTGTTTATAACTTAAGTCCAGTTGTTGCTGGCTTAATTATCGGCGGATTTTGGCAAATCTTCGTTATGTTTGGTTTACACTGGGGTCTAATTCCAGTAGCACTTAATAATTTAGCTGTTTATGGAAGTGATCCTGTTGTAGCTATGTCTTTTGCAGCTTCATTTGCACAAACAGGTGCGATTATCGCCGTTATGATGAAAACAAAAGAGAAAAAAGTTAAATCATTGAGTATTCCTTCTATTATTTCCGGTATATTTGGAGTAACCGAGCCGGCTATCTACGGAATTAGTTTACCACTTAAAAAACCATTCATCATGAGTTGTATTGCTGGAGCGATTGGTGGGGCAGCTATTGGGTTGATTGATGCTAAAATATATATGGTAGGTGGATTAGGCGTTTTTGGAATCACGAACTTTTTAAATCCGGCTGGTGGAAACAATGGTACAGTATTAGGAGTGATCGCCATTATTATCGCTTCAACTATTCTTAGTTTTGTATTAACGTATCTTGCAGGTTTTGGCAAGTTATATGAAGATGATGCAATTGTAGCCGAAACGACTGCTGATGGCGTAATCGAATCAGGTAATGAAGTTTATATTGGAAAAGATGTTATCGAAAGTCCTTTAAAAGGATCAATTTTACCACTTTTTGATGTGCGAGATGAAGCTTTTTCTTCTGGAGCAATGGGCAAAGGGCTTGCTATTGAACCGACTGATGGGAAACTAGTTTCACCGGTCAATGGAGTCATCACAATGTTATTCCCTACTTCGCATGCAATTGGGATAACTTCGGATGAGGGTACCGAAATTTTGATCCATATCGGTATGGATACTGTTCAGTTGGATGGAGAAGGTTTTGTTCCACATGTTAAACAAGGAGATCAAGTAGCAAAAGGTCAACTGCTGATCGAATTTGATATTGAAAAAATTAGAGACTCAGGTTACAGCGTCATTACACCAATTGTTATTACAAATTCACAAAATTATCTAGATGTCATTACAACAGAAAAAACATCAATTGCTTCAAAAGAACAATTAATGACTATAGTGATATAAAAATTAGAAAATGAGGTAATGAGATGAAAAAAATTGAAGGTTTTCCAAAAGGATTTTTATGGGGCGGTGCTACTGCAGTTAACCAATTTGAAGGAGCATATAACGAGGGAGGAAAAGGTCTTTCAACTGCGGACATGGTCAAATTCATTCCTAAAGAAGAACGGACAGGAGGATTTTCATTAGATGTTTCGCGCAAAGAAATCGAAGCAATTTTAGCAGGAAATGTGGATGCTGTTTTCCCAAAACGTTTTGGGGTTGATTTCTATCATCATTATAAAGAAGATATAGCTTTACTAGCTGAAATGGGATTTAAAGTGTTTAGACTATCTCTTAATTGGGCACGTATTTTCCCTAACGGAGATGATGCTGCACCGAATGAAGCAGGATTAGCTTTTTATGATGATGTATTTGATGAATGTTTGAAATACGGCATAGAGCCGTTAGTAACATTATCTCATTATGAAACACCACTGAATTTGACCTTAAAGTATAATGGATGGGCTGATCGTCAAGTCATTGACTTCTTTGTTCAGTACGCTGAAACGGTCTTCACTCGTTATCAAAATAAAGTGAAATACTGGCTTACATTTAACGAAATCAACATTATCACACTCAGTCCTTATACAGGAGGCGGAGTACTAGTAGAAGAAGCAGAAAATCCATTGGAGTTGTCTTATCAAGCAGGACATCATCAATTTGTAGCTAGCGCATTGGTTACAAAAATTGGACATGAAATTAATCCGGAGTTTAAAATAGGGTGTATGTTAGCACGTATGACAACTTATCCTGAAACCAACAATCCGAAAGATGTCTTAAAAGCTCAAGAGGAAAACCAATTGAATTTGTTCTTCACAGACGTTCAAGCCCGTGGTGAGTATCCTGCTTATATGGGTCGTTACTTCCATGAAAAGAACATTAATATTTATAAAGAACGCGGAGATGATGAGATTTTGAAAGCTTACCCCGTTGATTTTATTTCTTTCAGTTATTACATGTCTAGTACAACTAGCTCAAAACCGTTAGAAAATCAGGTTAGCGGCAACTTTATGGGAGGAATAAAGAATACTTATTTAGAAACCTCTGATTGGGGATGGCAAATTGATCCCATCGGATTAAGATGGACATTGAATGATTTTTACGATCGTTACCAACTGCCATTGTTCATTGTTGAAAATGGGTTAGGAGCATATGATAAAGTAGAAGAAGATGGAAGTATTCATGATGATTATCGAATCGATTATCTGCAGAAGCACATTGAACAAATGAGAGAAGCAGTAAAAGATGGAGTGGATCTAATAGGTTACACAAGCTGGGGAGCGATTGATTTAGTTAGTGCATCTACTTCAGAAATGTCTAAACGCTATGGATATGTCTACGTTGATCAAGATGATGAAGGAAACGGAACTCTAAAACGTTCAAAAAAAGATTCCTTTTATTGGTACAAAAAAGTTATCAACACTAATGGGACTGATTTAAGTAAATAAAGCAATTAGCCGAACTGGGAATTTTCAACTATGGCCATTCTATATAGGATATCTTCTGTTATCCAATGGCCTATAGTATACTTTTAGTAACGGGAAATGAGCAATGTGCAAAAAATAATTGATCGATAAAAAAGGAGAAGATAATTTTGGTAGTAGAACAATTTCCGAAAGACTTTTTGTGGGGTGGAGCAGTAGCTGCTAACCAATTAGAAGGCGCTTATAACGAGGATGGAAAAGGATTAACTGTACAAGATGTAACACCACATGGCGGATTTGGTCCAATAACTGAAGGACCTACAGAAGATAATATGAAACTTGTAGGAATTGATTTTTACCATCGCTACAAAGAGGATATCAAATTATTTGCAGAAATGGGATTTAAAACCTTCCGCACATCGATCGCTTGGTCGCGCATCTTTCCTAATGGAGATGAGACCGAACCAAATGAAGCTGGATTAAAATTTTATGATGATTTATTTGATGAACTACTTAAATATAATATCGAACCATTAGTAACGCTATCCCACTATGAAACACCGTTACACTTAGCAAAAGAGTATGATGGCTGGGTCAATCGTAAGATGATTGGTTTTTATGAAAATTATGTACGCACTGTCTTTACACGTTACAAAGGGAAGGTGAAATACTGGTTGACCTTTAATGAAATCAATTCAATCCTACATGCACCGTTTATGAGCGGTGGGATTGCTACTGCACCAGAAAAACTGACACAAAAAGATTTGTATCAAGCTGTTCATCACGAGTTAGTGGCAAGTGCGTTGGCTACAAAAATTGGACATGAATTAATGCCTGAAGCACAAATCGGATGTATGGTTTTAGCTATGCCGACATACCCATTAACTCCAAATCCAGATGATGTTATTGCTGCTATGGAAGCAGAACGTAAAAACTATTTCTTCTCTGATGTACACGTTCGAGGAGTTTACCCAGGATATATGAAACGATTCTTCCGCGAAAATGCTATTGAATTAGATTTTGGTCCAGAAGATGAAGAACTATTGAAAAATACGGTTGATTTTATCTCGTTCAGTTATTACATGAGTTCTACTGAAACAGCGGATGAAAGTAAACGAGTAGCAGGTGAAGGCAATATTTTAGGTGGGATACCTAATCCATACTTAGAAGCATCTGAGTGGGGATGGCAAATTGACCCTAAAGGGTTGCGAATTGTATTGAATGATTTCTGGGATCGTTACCAAAAACCTTTGTTTATTGTTGAAAATGGATTGGGAGCTAACGATGAACTGATTACAGATGAGAATGGAAATAAAACAGTTTATGATGATTATCGCATTGATTACTTAAATGATCATTTGGTACAAGTTGGAGAAGCACTTAAAGATGGTGTCGAAGTTATGGGTTACACAACGTGGGGATGTATCGATTTGGTCAGTGCTTCAACAGCTGAGTTAAAGAAACGTTATGGATTCATTTATGTTGATCGTCATGATGATGGTTCAGGAACATTAAAACGTTACAAAAAGAAAAGTTTCACATGGTATAAAAAAATCATTGAAACGAATGGAGTAAGTCTAATCGAAAAATGATGAGATCCCTACAAGATGTTTGATCTTGTAGGGATTTTTATTTTATAGATGGATATCTCATAATTAAATTTTTTATGTATATAATATAAAGTAAAAGTATAAATATGTAAAAAAGCATAAAATAATATTTTCTTTATAATCAGCAAAAAAAAGATGTTAATATTCGCTTTTTTCAGCAATTTCAAAGCGAATAGAATCTGATTTAATATTGAATGTTCTGGTTTAAAAAACTTTTCGAATTTATTCTAAAAAAACATTGACGAATGTTGGTTTCACTGGTATATTTGTAAATGTCGTTGAGGCAGGTTGAAACAAACCGGCACATAGCGCAAAGTAAAATTTTGAAAAGTTGTTGACAGACAGTTTATGACATGATATTATATATAAGTTGTCACAAACAAACAACACACTTTAGACCTTTGAAAACTAAACAAAGTAAGATGAAATAAATGTGAGGGTGACTTAGCAGTTCTAAGTCAACAGTAACAAAATTAGTGAATAATTATTCGCTAGCAATTCAATAATGAGCTTCAAGCATCATTTTATATGAGAGTTTGATCCTGGCTCAGGACGAACGCTGGCGGCATGCCTAATACATGCAAGTCGAACGCTTTGATTTCACCGGGTGCTTGCACCCACCGAAGTCAAGGAGTGGCGGACGGGTGAGTAACACGTGGGTAACCTGCCCATAAGAGGGGGATAACATTCGGAAACGGATGCTAATACCGCATATTTCTAAACGTCACATGACGAATAGAAGAAAGGTGGCTTCGGCTACCGCTTATGGATGGACCCGCGGCGTATTAGCTAGTTGGTGAGGTAATGGCTCACCAAGGCGATGATACGTAGCCGACCTGAGAGGGTGATCGGCCACACTGGGACTGAGACACGGCCCAGACTCCTACGGGAGGCAGCAGTAGGGAATCTTCCGCAATGGACGAAAGTCTGACGGAGCAATGCCGCGTGAGTGAAGAAGGTTTTCGGATCGTAAAACTCTGTTGTTAGAGAAGAACAAGGATGAGAGTAACTGCTCATCCCCTGACGGTATCTAACCAGAAAGCCACGGCTAACTACGTGCCAGCAGCCGCGGTAATACGTAGGTGGCAAGCGTTGTCCGGATTTATTGGGCGTAAAGCGAGCGCAGGCGGTTCTTTAAGTCTGATGTGAAAGCCCCCGGCTCAACCGGGGAAGGTCATTGGAAACTGGGGAACTTGAGTGCAGAAGAGGAGAGTGGAATTCCACGTGTAGCGGTGAAATGCGTAGATATGTGGAGGAACACCAGTGGCGAAGGCGACTCTCTGGTCTGTAACTGACGCTGAGGCTCGAAAGCGTGGGGAGCAAACAGGATTAGATACCCTGGTAGTCCACGCCGTAAACGATGAGTGCTAAGTGTTGGAGGGTTTCCGCCCTTCAGTGCTGCAGCTAACGCATTAAGCACTCCGCCTGGGGAGTACGACCGCAAGGTTGAAACTCAAAGGAATTGACGGGGACCCGCACAAGCGGTGGAGCATGTGGTTTAATTCGAAGCAACGCGAAGAACCTTACCAGGTCTTGACATCCTTTGACAACCCTAGAGATAGGGCTTTCCCTTCGGGGACAAAGTGACAGGTGGTGCATGGTTGTCGTCAGCTCGTGTCGTGAGATGTTGGGTTAAGTCCCGCAACGAGCGCAACCCCTATTATTAGTTGCCAGCATTCAGTTGGGCACTCTAGTGAGACTGCCGGTGATAAACCGGAGGAAGGTGGGGATGACGTCAAATCATCATGCCCCTTATGACCTGGGCTACACACGTGCTACAATGGATGGTACAACGAGTCGCAAAGTCGCGAGGCTAAGCTAATCTCTTAAAGCCATTCTCAGTTCGGATTGTAGGCTGCAACTCGCCTGCATGAAGCCGGAATCGCTAGTAATCGCGGATCAGCACGCCGCGGTGAATACGTTCCCGGGTCTTGTACACACCGCCCGTCACACCACGAGAGTTTGTAACACCCGAAGTCGGTGAGGTAACCCTTTTGGGAGCCAGCCGCCTAAGGTGGGACAGATAATTGGGGTGAAGTCGTAACAAGGTAGCCGTATCGGAAGGTGCGGCTGGATCACCTCCTTTCTAAGGAATATAACGGAAACCCACACATTCATCTTATCTTTGTTTAGTTTTGAGAGGTCTAATCTTCTCAATAAATAGTATCTTACTGAAGTGCCTAATATGTTGGGCCTATAGCTCAGCTGGTTAGAGCGCACGCCTGATAAGCGTGAGGTCGATGGTTCGAGTCCATTTAGGCCCACTTTTCTTTTGCACAAATAGTATAAGATATTAGCTCTTGGGGCCTTAGCTCAGCTGGGAGAGCGCCTGCCTTGCACGCAGGAGGTCAGCGGTTCGATCCCGCTAGGCTCCATTGCAACTTTAGTTGCGAAAAAAATTGTTCTTTGAAAACTGGATAAAGTTAAAAATCGTAATTTAAGTAAGAAACCAGAAACACACCGAAATTTTTAAATAATAAGTTTTTTAAGGTTCTCATCGAAAGATGAGTATTAAACATTAACGATTAACCATAGGTTAAGTTAATAAGGGCGCACGGTGAATGCCTTGGCACTAGGAGCCGATGAAGGACGGGACTAACGCCGATATGCTTTGGGGAGCTGTAAGTGAGCTTTGATCCAAAGATTTCCGAATGGGGGAACCCAGCATCTTTGATAGGATGTTACTGCTGACTGAATACATAGGTCAGTAGAGGTAGACGCAGAGAACTGAAACATCTAAGTACCTGCAGGAAGAGAAAGAAAAATCGATTCCCTGAGTAGCGGCGAGCGAAACGGGAATAGCCCAAACCAGAAAGCTTGCTTTCTGGGGTTGTAGGACTGAACATATAGAGTCATAAATGAAGTTGGTAGGAGAAGCGACCTGGAAAGGTCTGCCGAAGAAGGTAAAAGCCCTGTAACCGAAACCAATTTCACTCTGATCAGTATCCTGAGTACGGCGGAACACGAGAAATTCCGTCGGAATCCGGGAGGACCATCTCCCAAGGCTAAATACTCCCTAGTGACCGATAGTGAACCAGTACCGTGAGGGAAAGGTGAAAAGAACCTCGGAAGAGGAGTGAAATAGCCCCTGAAACCGTGTGCCTACAAATAGTTAAAGCCCGTTAATGGGTGATAGCGTGCCTTTTGTAGAATGAACCGGCGAGTTACGATCACATGCGAGGTTAAGTTGATGAGACGGAGCCGTAGCGAAAGCGAGTCTGAATAGGGCGAATGAGTATGTGGTCGTAGACCCGAAACCAAGTGATCTACCCATGTCCAGGTTGAAGGTGCGGTAATACGCACTGGAGGACCGAACCCACGTATGTTGAAAAATGCGGGGATGAGGTGTGGGTAGCGGAGAAATTCCAATCGAACTTGGAGATAGCTGGTTCTCTCCGAAATAGCTTTAGGGCTAGCCTCGGAATTAGAATCATGGAGGTAGAGCAACTGTTTGGACTAGGGGCCCTTCTAGGGTTACCGAATTCAGATAAACTCCGAATGCCATTGATTTATATCCGGGAGTCAGACTGCGAGTGATAAGATCCGTAGTCGAAAGGGAAACAGCCCAGACCACCAGCTAAGGTCCCAAAGTTTATGTTAAGTGGAAAAGGATGTGGAGTTGCTTAGACAACTAGGATGTTGGCTCAGAAGCAGCCATCATTTAAAGAGTGCGTAATAGCTCACTAGTCGAGTGACCCTGCGCCGAAAATTTACCGGGGCTAAACATAACACCGAAGCTGTGGATAGAACCATTGGTTCTATGGTAGGAGAGCGTTCTAAGGGCGTTGAAGCTAGATCGTGAGGACTAGTGGAGCGCTTAGAAGTGAGAATGCCGGTATGAGTAGCGAAAGACGGGTGAGAATCCCGTCCACCGAATGACTAAGGTTTCCTGGGGAAGGCTCGTCCTCCCAGGGTTAGTCGGGACCTAAGTCGAGGCCGAATGGCGTAGACGATGGACAACAGGTTGAGATTCCTGTACCAGTTTGTTTTGTTTGAACAATGGAGGGACACAGTAGGCTAAGGAATACGTGCTGTTGGATATGCACGTCCAAGCAACAAGTTTTGAAGTGAGTCAAATGCTTGCTTCTTTAAGAACAAGTTGTGATGGGGAGGGAAATTAAGTACCGAAGTTCCCGATGTCACACTGTCAAGAAAAGCTTCTAGTTAGAAACAAACTGCCCGTACCGCAAACCGACACAGGTAGTCGAGGAGAGAATCCTAAGGTGTGCGAGAGAACTCTCGTTAAGGAACTCGGCAAAATGACCCCGTAACTTCGGGAGAAGGGGTGCTGACCAATTGGTCAGCCGCAGTGAATAGGCCCAGGCGACTGTTTATCAAAAACACAGGTCTCTGCAAAATCGTAAGATGACGTATAGGGGCTGACGCCTGCCCGGTGCTGGAAGGTTAAGAGGATGGGTTAGCTTTAGGGCGAAGCTCAGAATTGAAGCCCCAGTAAACGGCGGCCGTAACTATAACGGTCCTAAGGTAGCGAAATTCCTTGTCGGGTAAGTTCCGACCCGCACGAAAGGCGTAACGATCTGGGCACTGTCTCAACGAGAGACTCGGTGAAATTATAGTACCTGTGAAGATGCAGGTTACCCGCGACAGGACGGAAAGACCCCATGGAGCTTTACTGCAGTTTGATATTGAGTGTTTGTACAGCTTGTACAGGATAGGTAGGAGCCAATGAAGCCAGGACGCCAGTCTTGGTGGAGGCGTTGGTGGGATACTACCCTTGCTGTATGACCACTCTAACCCACAGCCCTTATCGGGCTGGGAGACAGTGTCTGACGGGCAGTTTGACTGGGGCGGTCGCCTCCTAAAGTGTAACGGAGGCGCCCAAAGGTTCCCTCAGAATGGTTGGAAATCATTCGCAGAGTGTAAAGGCATAAGGGAGCTTGACTGCGAGACCTACAAGTCGAGCAGGGACGAAAGTCGGGCTTAGTGATCCGGTGGTTCCGTATGGAAGGGCCATCGCTCAACGGATAAAAGCTACCCTGGGGATAACAGGCTTATCTCCCCCAAGAGTCCACATCGACGGGGAGGTTTGGCACCTCGATGTCGGCTCATCGCATCCTGGGGCTGTAGTCGGTCCCAAGGGTTGGGCTGTTCGCCCATTAAAGCGGTACGCGAGCTGGGTTCAGAACGTCGTGAGACAGTTCGGTCCCTATCCGTCGCGGGCGTAGGAAATTTGAGAGGAGCTGTCCTTAGTACGAGAGGACCGGGATGGACACACCTCTGGTGTACCAGTTGTTCTGCCAAGGGCATTGCTGGGTAGCTATGTGTGGACGGGATAAACGCTGAAAGCATCTAAGCGTGAAGCCCCCCTCAAGATGAGATTTCCCATCACGTAAGTGAGTAAGACCCCTGAGAGATGATCAGGTTGATAGGTTGGAAGTGGAAGTATAGCGATATATGGAGCGGACCAATACTAATCGGTCGAGGACTTAACCAAAGATTTAAACGGTGATAGACGGTCAATGAACGGAAACGATTTTTAACTTATCCAGTTTTGAGAGAATAATGTTCTCTTGATTGAAATTGTGTGGTGATGATGGCAAGAAGGTCACACCTGTTCCCATGCCGAACACAGAAGTTAAGCTTCTTAGCGCCGATGGTAGTGAAGGGTTTCCCTTTGTGAGAGTAGGACGTTGCCACGCAAATTCAATTGTTTTTTTTTATGGAGGTTTAGCTCAGCTGGGAGAGCATCTGCCTTACAAGCAGAGGGTCGGCGGTTCGATCCCGTCAACCTCCACCATGAGTCATTAGCTCAGTTGGTAGAGCATCTGACTTTTAATCAGAGGGTCGCAGGTTCGAATCCTGCATGACTCATAGCTAATCATGCAAATATGTTTAGTTATGCCATATTTTTGCGGGTGTGGCGGAATTGGCAGACGCACTAGATTTAGGATCTAGCGTCGTAAGACGTGGGGGTTCAAGTCCCTTCACCCGCACTTTTTTTATTGAATGACTGAAGTATCACTTTAGCCGGCTTAGCTCAGTTGGTAGAGCATCTGATTTGTAATCAGAGGGTCGAGGGTTCAACTCCTTTAGCCGGCATTCTTTTGCGAAAGTAGTTCAGTGGTAGAACATCACCTTGCCAAGGTGGGGGTCGCGGGTTCGAATCCCGTCTTTCGCTTACTAGGTTGACTAGTAAGCTCATTCGTAAAAAGAATAAGCTGTTCTAATGCCGGGGTGGCGGAACAGGTAGACGCACAGGACTTAAAATCCTGCGGTGAGTGATCACCGTGCCGGTTCGATTCCGGCCCTCGGCACCATACGCACCCATAGCTCAATTGGATAGAGTACTTGACTACGAATCAAGGGGTTAGAGGTTCAAGTCCTCTTGGGTGCATTTCATTTAAAAAAGAATGAGGAATCATGAACGGGAAGTAGCTCAGCTTGGTAGAGCACTTGGTTTGGGACCAAGGGGTCGCAGGTTCGAATCCTGTCTTCCCGATAAATAATTATAAAAAGGTGGTTTCTCTTAATTGAATTACTACCTTTAAACTAGACACTTAAAAAAACGATATTATGCAGTCCATAGAAGATGATCCCGATAAGCAACGGGGGTCATCTTCTTTAATTTTTTTTGATAACGACTATGATTGTAAAACGAAATATATTCTTCTACAGAATTCCACAAACCCTGAAGGTTTTCATGTCTTTCTGAGAGGACTACGTCCTTCATATGACCAAAAAAGGACTCCATTGGGGCATTATCCCAGCAGTTACCTCTTCTAGACATGGATTGTATAAATCCCATTTTTTCAACATTACTTTGATATGTAGGATTAGTGTAGTGGAAGCCTTGATCAGAATGCAAGTATCTTTCTGTATCAGGCATATCACTTGTGATACATTCTAATTTTTCTAAAGTTTGATAAACCAAATTCATCTTTAAAGAAGTAGCGAAGTGGTGGGCAACGATCTCTCCTGTTGCACCATCCTTAACGGCAGAGAGGTAGGCCATTTGGCTATTACCGTAAGGTAAATATGTAATATCAGTAAGCAATACTTTATAAGGCGTTCCTCTATCAAAATCACGATTAACAAGATTCTTCTTGGTTTTGTGTTCTTGTGTTGCCTTCATCATTTTCTTGTAAGGTTTAGCTTTTCTAATGGGCGACATGATACCGTAGATTCGAAGGATTCTTCGAATTTTTTTATGGTTCATTACGATATCATATTCAGCTTCTAATGCCATCTTTATTTCTTCTACACCACATTTGTTTTTCTCAATGTATACTTGATAAAGCAATTCGAAATCATTGCTGTCCTGTTCGTACCTCTTATAACGTGTGGCCTCATTGTTCTTCCAATAATAATAACCACTACGACTAACTTCGGCAATTTCACACAAAGACTTAACCATGCCTTTAAGACTATATTCTCTTATGATTGAATTGATTAATTCATACCGCTCACGGGTTTTCAGAACGTTTCCTTTTTCGTTTTTCACGCTCCTTCCTTGAAATTCTAATTTTTTTACTAACTCCAAATTGCCTTCCAGATAAGCTATACGTGCTTTTGCTTCTTCCAACTGCTCCTCGATAGATCCCATTTTTTCGCCTTCTGATCGTGTACCTTTCCCGCGAGTCTCAGTATGGAAACCTTCTTGTCCTCTTATTGCCATACTATTTTTCCAACGACCCACACATTTATGAGCTTTTCCTTTGCCTAGAAGATTTTCAGGCAGACCAGCGTTTTCAAATATGACCGTTGAGGTCATTCCGCTCTTACTTTCCTTTACTGCTTTAATTTTAAAAACAGGTGAGTAGGTAATGCTTTTTGAAGATGCTGATTTTACATTAGGATTCTTTTGCAATATCTCTATTTCATATTCTGTATATAATTTTTTGCTCATCAAAGAAACCTCCACTTAGAAACAATTCTATTAAAGTATAACGAAAATAAAATAAAAAAATAACCCAAAAACTAAAAACACTCTTTTTTTTGAGTGTCTAGTTTTCGGGTAGGGTATCAAATTTAGAGAAATCACCTTTTTTTGTTCGTTTTATACTATCAAGTAATATCGGCTGTATAATTTTTAGTGTTGATAAATTAATCATCCCAAATTTCTAGAGGAATAAGGTCGCTTGTATCAATGTAAAGGATGCTCTGGCAGAATACATGAAGACAGTCTAAGAGGTACTACAAAATGGTGTCGACACATCTATATGCTAAAATATACGATTACTATTTACCTTTTTAAATTAGCATACAAAGCAATTTTAAATTGAGAAACAATTTTTTTAAGTCAGTTAATGATTTGAAAATACGGTTTCTTTTTTTATGAAAATATTTTTTTGAAGTATTTATCCTTTGTTTATTGAGGAATAGAGCCAATTTAGGAGTTGTTTAAATGTAAATGAGTAGAGTTACTTTTCAAATCCTCTTATTTCTCGTATAATGAAAGTCAGGATTAGTCAAGAATACTTTCTGGTTCTCGCTAGAAGTATCCTCCGCTATTGATTTAGTTTATGTTATTGATAAACTAAATGATTAAGTCTAGTGTTGGGACGATAAGAAAAGGAGTGTTACTAAAAAAACACCGTTGCAATGTAGTAAAGATAAAGCTATTATCTTTACTATACACTGAAATGTTTTAGTAACAGATAACTCATGCACAATCAAAACATGTCAGATATCATTGAAGCTTATTTAAAGAAAGTGTTAGGTCAAGATGAACGAGTCGAAATTAGGCGTAGTGAAATGGCAAATCGATTTAATTGTGTTCCTTCCCAAATAAATTATGTTATAAACACCCGTTTTACTGTGCAACAAGGTTATTTAGTTGAAAGTAAACGTGGTGGTGGCGGGTATATACGTATTATCAAAGTGAAATTGATAGATGAAGCTGAGATGTTGGATATGATGATCGATATTGTTGGAAATAAAATTACCCAAAAAAATGCTTGTTCTATCATAGAAAGATTATTCGAAACTGAAATGTTGACTAAGCGAGAAGCTAACATCATGTTATCTGTGATGGAAAAATCACTCTTGAATGCTGATGGAATAATTGAAAATGAATTAAGAGCTAGATTATTAGTGGCTTTTTTAAATAATTTAAAATATGAGTAAAGAATAAAACCGGAGGCGAAATATAGATGGATGAATTATTTTCTGAAAAAGCAAGAATGGTTTTAATCATGGCGCAAGAAGAAGCAAAGGGATTTCGTCATCATTCTGTAGGAACTGAGCACTTACTTTTAGGCTTGATTATGGAACAGGATGGGATTGCCGGAAAAACGTTAAGACAATTTTCTGTTACAGAAATTGATATCCGAGAAGAAATCGAACACTTTACGGGTTACGGAACAATGAAATACCTTTCTAAAAATGCTATTCTTCCTTATTCTCCAAGAGCTAAACAGGCTATAACATTTGCTACAGATGAAGCAAGACGTATGGGTTCAGCACTTGTGGGTACAGAGCATTTATTATTAGGACTGTTGCGTGAAGAGGATATTTTATCATCTAAAATTTTAAGTAATCTCGATATTAATTTAAATAAAGCCCGTCAAATCGTGTTGAAAAAAATCGGTTTGAGCGATGTAACGAATAGTAAGGGTAGAAAAGTAAAACCAGCTGCTAAACAAGTCGCAGGTACACCTACTTTAGATTCATTAGCTCGCGATTTAACCTCCGTGGCAAGAGAAGGAAAATTAGATCCAGTAGTTGGGCGTCATAAAGAAATCCAACGTATTATCCAAGTTTTGAGCCGCAGAACGAAAAATAATCCTGTTTTGGTAGGAGAACCCGGTGTAGGTAAAACAGCCATTGCAGAAGGATTAGCACAAAAAATCAATGACGGTGAAGTTCCAGATGCATTAGCAAATAAACGATTAATGATGCTTGATATGGGTTCATTGGTAGCAGGTACGAAATATCGTGGTGAATTCGAAGAACGAATGAAAAAAATTATAGACGAGATTTACCAAGATGGTGAAGTTATCTTATTCATAGATGAGTTGCATACTCTAATTGGTGCTGGTGGAGCAGAGGGTGCGATCGATGCGTCTAATATCTTGAAACCTGCATTAGCGCGTGGTGAACTACAGACCATTGGAGCAACAACACTAGATGAATACCAAAAATATATTGAAAAAGATGCTGCTTTAGAAAGACGATTTTCACCGATCCATGTCGATCCTCCTTCAGAAGAGGAAACAGAAGAAATATTATTAGGTTTACGTTCTCGTTATGAGGATCATCACGGTGTCAAAATTACGGATGAAGCTGTACATGCTGCAGTTAAACTTTCATCTCGTTATATTACATCAAGACAGTTGCCGGATAAAGCTATTGATTTGATAGATGAATCTGCTTCTAAAGTACGTCTAGATGTTTCAGGTAAACCTTCTCCAGTTGCGGCTGCAGTTGCAGAATTGGAGGCTTTGATACAAGCCAAAGAAGAAGCTATACAGTTACAAGACTTTGAGAAAGCTGCTAGAATTCGTATGAAAGAAATGAAACAACGCAAAAAAATTGAAAATTTGCTGCAAAAACAAGAAGGAAAAGCTTCGTTAAAATCATTGCAGGTAACGGAAAGAGATATTGCAGAAGTAGTCTCTCTTTGGACGAGTATTCCCGTTCAACAGATGGAGCAAAAAGAATCTGACCGATTAATGAATTTAGAAAAAATATTGCATAAACGAGTGATTGGACAAGAACAAGCAGTTGAATCCGTTTCTAGAGCAATTAGACGATCTAGGAGTGGGTTGAAAGATCCAAATCGCCCAATTGGTTCATTTATGTTCTTAGGGCCTACAGGTGTCGGAAAAACAGAGCTAGCTAAGGCACTTGCTGAAGCCATGTTTGGTAATGAAGAAGCATTAGTGCGGGTGGATATGTCTGAATTTATGGAAAAATACAGCACGAGTCGTTTGATTGGTTCACCTCCGGGATATGTAGGATATGATGAAGGTGGTCAATTGACTGAAAAAATTCGTCAAAAACCATATTCTGTTATTCTATTCGATGAAGTTGAAAAAGCCCATCCAGACGTTTTTAATATTTTATTGCAAGTTCTTGATGATGGTCATTTAACAGATGCTAAAGGCCGGAAAGTCGATTTTAAAAATACGGTCATGATTATGACATCTAACTTGGGAGCAACAGCTCTAAGAGATGAAAAATCGGTAGGATTTAGTACAAAAAACAATAAAAAGGATCATTCAGCAATGGAAAAACGGATACTGGAAGAAATGAAAAAGACGTTTAAACCAGAATTTATTAACCGTATTGATGATTCTATCGTATTCCATTCTCTAGAAAAAGCAGAATTAACACAAATTGTAAAATTAATGGCACAAACCATTATTAAACGATTAAAAGATATGGATATTGATGTTAAAATTACGCAAGCAGCTATCGATGTCATTGCTAAAGCTGGTTATGACCCTGAGTATGGTGCACGTCCGATTCGTCGTGCACTTCAAAAAGAGGTTGAAGATCGATTAAGCGAAGAATTATTAAGTGGACGGGTCAAAATTGGTGATCATGTTACAATTGGTGCCTCAAAGGGGACTATCCGTATTACTGTGACAGATTTAAAGAAAATAGCTGAAAAAACAGTGACTGTAAGTGAGAATAACTGATCTAATTGATCAGAGATAATAAAACGTTTACTATCTTTATAAGATAGTAAACGTTTTTATTCGTATTTTAAATTTCTTTCTGCTATGATAAAACAAAAGAAATAATGGAAGGAAAGTGACTATTCATGAAAAATTCAACGAAATCTTTACTAGTAGGAGTTGGAACGGTCTTTGCAGTGGGGGCAATTATAGTTTCATCTTCAAGCATGGCAATGGAAAAATTAGAGTCTAAAATGAATCGTAAAAGAGCAAGATATTTTGTAAAAGAAAAATTAAAAGGCAACGAAAAGGCAATGAGTGTTGTAGATGATTTATCTGATACTGAAGTGGCTAATTTATTGAGTGTCGTTGATAAAGTTTCTGACTTGAAAGGCAACGTAAGTTCATATGGGAATCATCTGAAAGAGACTACAAATGATTTTAGAGATGCTTTTATGGATAAAAAGCATGATTTACACCATGAACTGAAACATCATAAAAAAGATTTGAAACATAAATTAAAAAAATAAATTTGTTTAAAACTAATAGTGAGCAAAAAAATCGACCGTTAAATTTCTATTTAACAGTCGATTTTTTTAAATTGCGTCGATTGTAAGATTAAGCTATACAAATAAAAAAGCCATTCGTGATACACTCTAATTGTATTTCCAACCACAGAAAACAAGGAGTGATCACGAATGACCTATACCCATATTACCATGGATGAACTAGTGATGATAGAAGCTTATTACCACCAAGGTGTTCCAGTTGCTAAAATAGCTACTTACTTGAATCGTACTCGTACACCGATTAATAATGTTATCAGGTTCTTCAAAGCAGGACACACAGCTTTCGACCATTACCTACGGTATAAAAAAAACAAGAAACAGTGTGGACGCAAAAAAATTGATTTACCAAAAGAACAACAGCTTTATATCAAGGGAAAAGTAGCTGAGGGCTGGACGCCGGATGTCATTATTGGCCGTAAAGAAATGACAATAGACTGTTCCGTACGAACACTTTATAGGCAGTTTAAAGAAAGAATATTCGATGAAGTTACACTCCCGATGAAAGGGAAAAGAAAACCTAACGGACATCAAGAACGTAGAGGTAGACAAGCTTATAAACGAAATATCTCTGAAAGAATAATAGACTATCCCACATTTAAAGAAGAGTTTGGTCATATCGAAGGAGATACCATTGTAGGTGTTCACCACAAAAGTGCGGTTATTACTCTAGTAGAGATTTTATCAAAAGCTATCATTACCTTAAAGCCCAAAGGGCGTAAAGCCTGCGACATTGAGAATGCCATGAATCAATGGTTCCAAGCCATACCAAAAAATTTATTCAAATCCATTACGTTTGATTGCGGAAAGGAGTTTTCCAACTGGAAATCTTTGTGCAACCAACATGATGTCGCTATTTACTTCGCTGATCCTGGAACGCCTTCACAACGAGCTTTAAATGAGAATTCTAATGGACTTCTTCGAAAAGATGGATTGCCAAAAAAAATGGATTTCAACGAAGTTGACCAGACTTTCGTATCATCTGTTGCACACAAACGAAATAACATTCCAAGGAAGTCACTAAATTACCAAACACCGTTGGAAGTTTTTATGAGTTATATGGATGAAGATAGTTTGTATAGCTTAATTTGACAAATCAGATTGTTAATAAATAACAAAGAAGTAGATCGTTTCTATCTTTTAATGAAAAACCAAATTCTTCAAAAAATCGATCTAACCGGTACTGTAATGTATTTCGGTGAATATAAAGATATTTAGCTGCTAGGCTTATGTTTCCTTGGTTCAGCCATATTGCTGTGATCAGTTCCTTTATTTCAGGGTGAGAAGCTAGATCTTTTTTTAATTGTTGGATAATAGGACTTTTTGATAGAGCTTCTGAAGCATAATAACTCAGTGCAACATCAGACAAGGAAAAAACTTGTTTACTTTTTTGTAACTGATTTAAAAAAATAGTTTGTTCCTCTTTAAAAAATTGCTTGAAGTCTAAAGAAAGAGGCCAATATTGACCAATATAGCCACTCGTTTTTGTTGAAAAATCGTCATCTAAAGTCTGTAAGATCCCAATCGTCTCCTCTTGAGCTGCTGAAAAACCTGAATAACGGTGGATCAAAAGTCCGTAATGATCATCAATAAAGAATGCTTCTTGTACATCTTTAAAAAAGCTTTTAAATGAACTAAGCCATAATTTTTTATCAAAACGAGTATCTTTTTTTGTGATATCAAATTGTACAACTCGGTAGATACCTTTTTCAATTGGAAGGGAAGGGTTATCCTCTATTAAAAATTGATACCATTTTGATTGCGGAGTTTCTAAATTTTGCATGGTAATATCTTGATTAAAAATTAGATAAAGTAATTTTTTTTCTGAGACTGTCAGCTGATTTTCATCAAAATTGATCCATTTATTTTGGTAAGGAAACGTTAAAAAAGCTTGATCGTTTTTTGAAACATCTGTTAAAAAAGCAGATGGATAAATAGATTTAAATTGATTGAAATTCATAAGAGCACTCCTTTAAATGAAAACCGATACAATTAGTTTGTATTCTTATTCTATCATTTTTAACATAAGTTTGTAGGTAAATTATGCTATGATAAAGAAAAGAGTATGCGAAGGAATGGGCAGATGTTAACTATTGAAGAAAAAACGTATTTTATGCAAGAAGCGATCAAAGAAGCTCACAAAGCAAAATCAAAATTAGAGGTCCCTATAGGTGCAGTAGTTGTGCTAAATGGGGAAATTATTGGTCGTGGGCATAACATAAGAGAAGAATCAAATGATGCAACAACTCATGCGGAGATGTTGGCTATTCAAGAAGCTAATCGAAATTTGAAAAATTGGCGTTTAGAGGACGCTCAATTATTTGTAACATTAGAACCTTGTCCTATGTGCAGTGGTGCGATGATTTTATCTCGTATCAAAGAACTCTATTATGGAGCAAGTGATCCTAAAGGTGGCACAGCAGGTACATTGATGAATTTGCTTAATGATAAGCGTTTTAATCACCAAGTACAAATTGAAAAAGGTCTTTTGGAGGAAGAATGTAGTCAATTATTAAGTGATTTTTTCCGAGAATTGAGAAAACGTAAAAAAGAAGAAAAAATGCAAAGAAAAGCAAAACTAACTAAAGAAGACGACAGCCAAGTATAATACGAGGTTGCCGTCTTTTTTTATTTTCCGATCCACGCATGCATTTACTGTTGCATCATAGCTTGATCTTTATCGATAACTGCTTGTACAGCCTTTGTAATAGAAGAGACAAAGCCAGTATCTTCTAATGTTAAAACACCTTCAACAGTTGTTCCTCCTGGAGAAGAAACCTGATCGATTAAATTCCATGGTGTTTCACTGCTATCCAATACTAATTTTCCACTTCCAAGTACAGCTTGGGCAGCAATTTTTGTTGCTGTTTCTTTAGACATACCATTTTTAACAGCAGCTCTTGCCAAGGAATCAATAAATAAAAAGACAAATGCTGGTGAACTTCCAGCAAGTGCTGTAAATGTGCTAAAGTCTTTTTCAGGCAATTCGATAGCTTCTCCAACAGCTTTGAACATATTCAAAACGAATGCTTTTTGTTCAGGAGTTGCATAGTTATTTCCGCAAATAGCAGTCATCCCTTCTCCAATCTGTGAATTCAGATTAGGCATCACTCGAATTATTGGTGTGTCATTGTTATCATTCAATAGCTCCGACAGTTTTTGAATTGTCGTTCCGGCTGCAATCGAAACAACTACTGGTCGATGAATAGCGAGTTCAGCTTTAATTTCTGTTAAAATAGCTGGAAAAACATTTGGTTTAGCTGCAAGAATTAAAATATCGACCTTTTCTACCAGTTCTTTATTAGATGAACAAGCATGCGTTCCAGTTTCTGCGGTGAAAATTGCTAATTTTTCTGGAGTTGTATTGTGTACATAAATATCTTGGTTGGATGTATGCCCATTTTGTATAATACCTTTAATAATGGCACTAGCCATGTTCCCAATACCGATGAATCCTACTTTCATAGTTAACACTCCTAAATTTTTTATTTTAGAGGTTCATCTTACCATAACTCCAAAAAAGTAGGTTTAATAATTTACTTTAGTTGATTTTAGAAGGCAATCAATTTCTAAAAGCATATAAAATTAAATTTGATAATGATAAGGATATTAAAAAGAGTTGCACGTATTTAAAAAAATAGGTATACTTCAAAACGTAACAGTTACGTTTTACGAACGTATGAAAGTTTAGGAAAAAGTTCACATTTTTATTAACTGGAGGATGAAAGATTATGAAATCAACTAAATCAATAGCCATGGGTTTAACCCTAATTAGTGCAGCAGCAATATTAGCTAGTTGTGGAACGGATGAACAAGCTAGTAAATCATCAGAAAATACTAATAAAGAAGATAAATTAAAAGTAGTGACTACTTTTTATCCAATGTATGATTTCACAAGAAATGTGACCCAGGATTCTGCTGAAGTGTCTTTGTTGTTGCCAGCTGGAACAGATGTGCATAGTTTTGAACCTAGTGCAAAAGAGGTCGCTGAAATCCAAGAAGCGGATGTTTTTATTTACAATAGCGAAGAAATGGAAACGTGGGTCCCAGCGGTACTTGACACGATTGATCTAGAACAGGTGCAAGTTATTGATGCTGGTGAAGGCATCTCGCTTATTGAAAATGAATCAACCGAAGAGCATGAAGAGCATGAAGATGAGGCTGATGTGGAAGAAGAACACCTGCATGCATTCGATCCTCATATTTGGTTAGATCCTGTATTTGCTCAAGAAGAAGTGACAACTATAAAAGAGGGACTGATTATTGCTGATCCAGAAAATCAAGAAAGCTACGAAGCAAATGCTGTTTCCTATAACCAAGAGTTGGAAGCATTAAATCAGGAATATCAAACTACTTTTAAAGATGCAAAAAATCGAACATTCGTTGCACAACACACAGCTTTTGGGTATTTAGCAAAACGGTATGATTTGATTCAAGTTTCAATAGCTGGGTTAACAACAGAAGAAGAGCCGAGTCCAGCTAAATTAGCTGAGCTATCAGAAATTATCAAAGAAGAAAAAATTGAATATATTTATTTTGAAGATAATGCTTCTTCCAAAATCGCTGAAACATTGGCAAATGAGGTCGGAGTTGAATTAGCTTTGTTGAGTCCACTAGCGGGAGTCAGTCAAGAAGATCAGGAAGATGGGATAGACTATATTGAAGTCATGAAAAAAAACTTGGACTCTTTAAAGAAAAGTATTCGTTAGGTTGTGATAAGTACTATCGGTTAGATCCGGCAGTTTATTAGCTATCTTTTATCAAATAAAGTAAGATAAAGATAAAACATAAGTCATTGGGAATGGAAGAGAAGTGACGATATGGAGGTAGCTAAATGTTTGAAAAAATAAAAAATCCAATTCTTTTTCAAGGAAATTTAAATAAAAAAAATTACTTTGAAGGTTGGTATTTTAAGCAAGTATCATTCGATGAAAAGACCAGTATCAGTTTTATTCCAGGGGTAAATTTATTCAGCGGAGATGAGCATAGTTTTGTCCAATATATCTACATGAATTTAAATGAACGAAATGAAAAAACGACAAAGACGGGTTACATTCGTTACCGGTTAGACGAATTTAGTTATCAAAATGAACCATTTCTAGTTCAAATTGGGCAAAATATTTTTACGGAATCATTTATCTCCGTGCGACTTAAAGATGAGCAGTTTATGATCCAAGGGAAATTAGGCTTGGGAACTTTCCAAAGCATAAAAAAAACCCTTTTAGCTCCTTCGATCATGGGAGGATTTGCATATGTTCCAAAGATGGAGTGTTACCATGGTGTGATCAGCATGAACCATCGTTTACAAGGGAGCTTAACAATCAACAATAAAGACATTGAATTTACAAATGGTAAAGGGTATATCGAAAAAGATTGGGGCACTTCTTTTCCGAAAGAGTATATTTGGATCCATTCAAATCATTTCAAGGATCCCAGTACTAGTCTGTTTTTATCAGTTGCACATATCCCATTTCACGTAAAAACCTTTAAAGGGTTTATTTGTAATCTAATAGTGAATGACAAAGAGTATCGCTTTGCAACCTATAACAATAGTAAAGTAAGCATATTGGATCAAACAAAAGATTCAGTAACAATTGTTTTTACAAATAAAGAAGCAGAACTAACGGTTAAAGGACTGATTACATGTTCTGGTGAACTTATCGCTCCTGAAAATGGAAGTATGAATAAGGCTATCAAAGAAGGTTTATCAGGAGAAGTCACTATTTTATTGAAAGATAAGAAGCAGAATAAGGTGTACCAAGATACAGGTAATTTAATAGGTATCGAAATAGTTTAAGCCTAGTTTAAAGAGGTGAAAAAATGGAGAATAATGAACAGGAAATAATTTATGGCTCTTTTAAATATGACTTAGGCAGACTTTATATCGCAGCAACCGATAAAGGACTTTGTTTTGTGAGTTCGCTAAATGAGCCGCTGAGTGAACTTGAAGTGTGGATGACAAAGGCATACCCAAAAGCAGTTTTGGTGGAGGATATGGCTAAATTACAGCATTACCATCAACAAATTCTAGAGTATTTTAATGGGACTAGAATTACGTTTACTTTTCCATTAGATATTAATGGGACTTTATTTCAACAAAAGGTTTGGCATGTTTTGAATGATATTCCGTATGGGGAAACAAGATATTATGGTGAAATTGCAGCAGAAATTGGACAGCCCAACTCTTTTCGGGCTGTTGGTACAGCAATCGGAAGAAATCCCGTATTGATCGTAGTTCCTTGCCATCGTGTTATCCATAAGAATGGTAAGTTAGCGGGTTATCGAGGAAAGTTAGAGATGAAAGAAAAACTGTTAAATTTAGAAAAATATACAAGAGCAACAGGTCTTGCGAATAATTAAGTAAGCTTCTAAATGTAGATAGGCCATACATGCTGGTGTATGGTCTATTTATATGTCTAATAAGGACTTGAAAAAGACTTGCTAAAATGAAGGTCATGCCTTATTATACTATATATAGATTCCAAACAGTTTTGTTAACTACATATGGTGTTTGAAAGAAATGAATAGGATGGTGATCAAGAATGTTAAAAACCAATAATGATTTTTGTGAAAAACTGAACAATGATAAGTTGAAAGTGTTAAAAAGGGATGGCAGAGAAGTTGACTTTAAAGAAGAAAAAATCTTCGAGGCTTTATTGAAAGCTCAGCGTTCATTGACAAACCAAACAGACGAAAAAAACATTCAGGAGTTAAAAGACATCGTTGAAGAAGTCAAAGAAGAAATAGCGAGCCGATTTGTCGACAATATTAAAATTTATGAGATTCAAAGTATCGTCGAACACACTGTGATAGACGCACATAAACATGAATTGGCTGAAGCTTACTTGGTTTATAGGACCCGTCGTGATCTGGAAAGAAGTCAGTCAACAGATATCAATCATGGTATCCATCATCTGCTGCTCAAAGAACAGACAGTTGTAAACGAAAATGCGAATAAAGACAGTAATATTTTTAATACACAAAGAGATCTGACTGCGGGGATAGTTGCTAAATCGATTGGTCTTAAACTGTTGCCGAAACATGTAGCTAATGCTCATCAAAAAGGAGATATTCATTACCATGATTTAGATTATCAACCGTATTCACCAATGACAAATTGTTGCCTGATCGATTTCAAAAGTATGTTTAGTGAGGGATTTAAGATAGGAAATGCTGAAGTAGAAAGCCCACGTTCGATCCAAACGGCAGCTGCTCAAATGGCTCAAATTATTGCCAATGTTGCTTCCAGCCAGTATGGCGGATGTAGCGCCGATCGAATCGATGAAGTATTGGCTCCTTATAGTCGATTAAATTATCAGAAACATTTAAAAACAGCGAAAGAATGGATCTCAGGAGAAGAAAAGCAGCAGCAGTATGCAAAAGAAAAAACTAAAAAAGATATTTATGATGCGATGCAAAGTTTAGAATATGAAATCAATACGCTTTATTCATCACAAGGGCAAACACCGTTCACAACATTAGGATTTGGATTAGGAACAGATTGGTTTGAACGAGAGATTCAACAGTCTATTTTGCAAGTACGGATCAATGGATTGGGAAAAGAGAAGAGAACGGCTATTTTTCCAAAACTCGTCTTTTCATTGAAGCGAGGGGTCAATTTAAATCCAGAAGATAAAAATTACGATTTGAAAAAATTAGCACTCACTTGTTCGACGAAAAGAATGTATCCTGATGTCTTGATGTACGATAAGCTCGTCGCATTAACCGGCAGCTTTAAAGCTCCAATGGGGTGTCGCTCTTTCTTGCAAGGTTGGAAAGATGAAGCTGGAAATGAAGTGAACGCTGGAAGAATGAATTTAGGTGTCGTTACTATGAATTTGCCGCGCATAGCTTTAGAGTCTAAAGGAGACCAAACGGTATTTTGGAAAATACTGGAGGAACGGTTAGCGGTTTGCCGAGATGCGTTAGTTTACCGGGTTCAAAGAACAAAAGAAGCTACACCCGAAAATGCTCCTATATTGTATCAGTATGGAGCTTTTGGAAAGCGTATTAAAAAGGAAGCTCTTGTGGATGACCTATTTAAAGGCAAACGTGCCACAGTATCTTTAGGGTATATCGGATTATACGAAACAGCAACGGTGTTTTTTGGACCTGAATGGGAGAAAAATGGAGAAGCTAAACAATTTACAATAGATATCCTTAAAGAAATGAAGCAGCACACAGATCAGTGGGGAGAAGAACAAGGCTACCATTTTAGTGTGTATTCAACCCCAAGTGAAAGTCTAACCGATCGGTTTTGTCGCTTAGATACGAAAAAATTTGGCGTAATAGATAATATTACAGATAAAGAGTATTACATGAACAGTTTCCACTATGATGTTCGTAAAAAACCGACACCATTTGAAAAAATAGAATTTGAAAAAGATTATCCGGAATACACTTCTGGTGGATTCATTCATTATTGTGAGTATCCAAATATGCAACAGAATCCAAAAGCATTGGAAGCTGTGTGGGATTTTGCCTATGACCGTATCGGATACCTTGGGACCAATACACCAATCGATCATTGCTATGACTGCGGATTCGATGGAGATTTTGATCCGACCGAACGAGGATTTAAGTGCCCTGAATGCGGCAATACTGATCCAGAAACGTGTGATGTTGTAAAAAGAACCTGCGGCTATTTAGGTAACCCTCAAGCTAGACCAATGGTTCATGGGAGACACAAAGAAATTTTAGCCCGTGTCAAACATATGCCAAAGGATGAGGAAGATAAAAAATGAGAAACCCTAAACCAAAAGAGTGGCTGGCTAAGGACTATAGCCAAAGCCGAATCGCAGATTATAAACCGTTTAATTTTGTTGATGGAGAAGGAGTAAGATGCAGCCTTTATATGAGCGGGTGTTTATTTGCATGCAAAGGCTGTTACAATAAAATCGCTCAAAATTTTGCTTACGGATTTGAGTATACGACTAAACTAGAAGACTCAATCATAGAAGATTTACGGCATCCTTATGTTCAAGGTTTGACCCTCTTAGGCGGCGAGCCGTTTTTAAATACGCAAGTAGCTATCCCATTAGCCAAAAGAATCCGTTCTGAATATGGGTATACAAAAGATATTTGGTCATGGACCGGATATACTTGGCAAGAATTGATGCAAGAATCTGAGGATAAATTGGAATTGCTTTCCTTGTTGGATGTTGTCGTAGATGGGCGGTTTGAACTAGCTAAAAAGGATTTAACGTTACAGTTTCGCGGCAGTTCAAATCAACGAATCATTGATGTGCAAGCTTCATTGAAACAAAAGGAAGTTATTTTATGGGAAAATCAGTTTAGCTAAATCAGAAGAGCAGCCGATCGTTTTCTTTTGGAGACAAGTAGCATGAAATAACTAAAATATGCTACACTACAGTTAGTTAAAGGAGCGGATAGCAATGGATGGAAAATCAAGAGTAAACATTAAGATCGATTCATTAGTCGATATTGTTTTGAAAAAAGACCAACGAACCAGTAAGTTAACTAGAGGCCATGTGAAACGGATTTTAACCAATAGCGCACAGCATCCGCATGGTATTAAAGTGATGTTGAAAGAAGGAGACCAAGTTGGTCGTGTACAAAAAATCTTAACAGATGATAAATAAGAAAATATGAAATTCAAACTAAAAAGAGAGATCAAATGATGTGAAAACATCTTTGATCTCTCTTTTTAGTTATTAGAAACTACAATCAGTATTAGCTTAATTAGGTAATCGGCGCACAAAAGGCTGTAAGCGAGAAGCAATCAGAAAAGCAAAACCGGCCTTGATGATATCTCCTGGAATAAATAATAAGAAACCGGTTTTTAGAATAAGGCTGTTGCTCATTGTCAGATCCATGTAGCCACGTACTATAAAAATCATATAAGGCAATCCGAATAGATAAAAGATACTTGAGCCAATGAGCATCGCTCCTATAGCAGTTTTCAGGGTGAATGATCGACTTTCTAAGAACCAAGCCATAAGATAAGCGCCAACAATGAAGCCAATCACAAATCCAAAACTAGGGCTTAAAAAAGATTGAAACCCTTTGAAAATCAAAATTAAGAATAAATGCAAACTTTGTGCAAGAAAAGCAGCTCTCTTTCGCAAAATAAGACCAGTCAATAAGACAAACAGTGTTTGCAATGTAAAGGGAACAAGGCCTAACGGTAAGCTGATAAAACTGCCGATATAAGTTAAAGCAGCCATGAGACTGCAAAGCGTCAGTTCTCGTGTAGTTAATTTTGACATAACGGTCTCCTTTTAAATTGAATAAGTAATCATTCAAATGGTTTTTTCATAATGATCTCGCCATAAGACAACGTACGTTGGTGACCGTCAGATAGTCGGACTACCAGTCCTCCTTTGGGATCGATATCGATCGGAACAGCTTCAAATTGTTGATTACGTTCTTTGAACGTAATTTTTTTTCCCAACACAAAACAGCGTTTTTTATATTCTGCTAAAAAAGAACGTTCTTCGATCGCTTGGTAGATGGTATAGAACTGGTTCGCAATTTCGGCTATTAGGAGGTTACGATCAAAACTAGCCTTTTCTGCAGAAGATGTAAGAAAGCCGGCAATAGCTTCTAGTTCAGTGGGGAAACCGGCTGAAGGTTCTTTGACATTCAAACCTATCCCAACAATTAAGGTCTCTACTTTACCACTTTCAAAATCAGATACCGCCTCTGTTAAAATGCCGCATATTTTTGTGTCGCCAAGATAAATATCATTTACCCATTTAATTTGCGGTTTCTTAGTGGTCAATTTTTCAATAGCTAAACAAACAGCTACAGCAGTGGCTGTGGTAACTAAAGCAGCATCAGCCATATTTAAATTAGGTTTGAGATAAAAACTCATATAAATACCCGTTTGACTAGGAGAATAAAAAGATTTACCTAATCGTCCGCGCCCTTTAGTCTGTTCTTCAGACAGAACGATTCCCTGCCTTATAGGATCTTTTGATGAAAGTCTTCGAGCTTCATCATTTGTAGAGTCGATCGTTTTAAAAGTATGCATAGAAAGGTCTTGCAGAGCAGCCAATAGGGATGGTCTAATGGTTTCGGCAGAAATGACATCTGATTTCGCAGAAAGTCGGTACCCTTTATTGGTTACAGCTTCAATAATATACCCTTCTTTTTGTAGTGTTTTGATGCCTTTCCAGATAGATGTTCTTGAAAGGCCTAGAATATCTGCTAATGTTTGACCGGAAATACTCTGTCCTTTTTGTTGTTCTAATACAGAAAGAATGCGTAATTTTGTAGACATAAGTTCACCTCGGTTTTAGTATAATAGGTTCTTTTTTTATTGTCAACTACATTTTTTTTAAAAGGTAACAATCGAAGTAAGAAGCTGGAAATTAGGGGGAAACGTTAGGAATAACACTTGTTTAATCAATATAAAAGTAGTAATATTAGAACATTCTACAAAAAAAGTCATAGAAGAATCAAAGGAGAATAAAGATGCCCGTAATGGAATTAAAGCAAGTAAATAAATCATATAAGGTCAATGGTGGAGAAACGTTTCAAGCTTTGAAAGATGTTAATTTGTCTTTTAAAAAGGGAGAATTGATTTCTATTATTGGGGAATCGGGCAGTGGAAAATCGACACTGATGAACTTGATTGGTGGATTAGACTCAGATTTTCAAGGTGAAATTCTTGTCAATGGTGAAAATATTAGAGATTATTCTGAAAAGAGTTTAGTGCAATACCATAAGGAAAAAGTAGGATTTGTATTTCAAAGTTTCAATCTTATTTCTCATTTGTCTGTTTTAGATAATGTAACATTAGCAATGACGTTATCGAATGTTTCAAAAGCAGACCGTGAAAAAAGAGCAAAAGAAATTTTGGATGTAGTAGGCTTGAAAGACCATGTGTATAAGAAACCTGACGCTATTTCAGGTGGTCAGAAGCAACGTGTTGCTATTGCACGTGCACTAGTAAATGATCCTGACATCATTATCGCAGATGAACCCACAGGAGCTTTGGATTCAGAAACATCGAACCAAGTTTTAGAAATGATCAAAGAAATTGCTGAAAATGGCAAACTAGTCATTATGGTCACTCATTCTGAAAAAGTAGCTGCCTATTCTAGTCGAGTTGTGACGATCGATGACGGCCGAGTAATCGATGATCAAGCTGGAAATGCATTGATCGTTAAAGAAAATAAATACAAAACTGAGAAACCCAACCGCAATAAAAATTTAAGTTTGCTAGGTTCTATGAAGTTAGCACTTTTAAATATGAAAGAAAAGTTATCACGAAATATTTTGATAGCCTTAGGTGGAAGCGTTGGGATCATGAGTGTTATTTTGATGTTGTCTCTAGGTAGTGGGGTAAATGCTTACTTAACGGATACTATGAATAGCCAAGTGAATCCATTAGTCAGCGAAGTTCACATGCCAGATGAAGCAACAGGCAACGAAACAGAGATAAACAAATTGCAAAAACAAAACCCGTTGTTAGGCTTATCTAGCGCAGCTTCGTTTGAAACTGAGAACACTGAAGAATTAGCTGGGATCGAGCATGTAGAGTCTGTTGAAGAAGGCTTTACTAATTTCTCAGTTGGATCAAGCAAAGCTTCTTTTGAAGAAAATACGGCTCAATTCATGAGTATAACAACTGTTTCTTCAATGATCACTAGTGCGGATATTTTAGAAGGTGAATTGCCTAACGAAGGTGAAGTCGTGATCACGGAGAACTTGGCCGATACTTTAGGCGATGTTCTAGTAGGAAAAGACATTCAAATAGAAACCTTGATCAATGAAGAACTGCTTGATTTAACGATGACGGTCAGCGGTATTTATGGTTCTGAAGGTGGAATGGACACCGTATACTTGAGTTATGAGAATTTGGAAAATGCTTTAGAAGAAGCAGGTGGAGAACTAGCACCTAATATCGTTTACTTGGTTTCTGATGATGCAGATGCGACTGAGTCTATAAAAGCTGAAGTTGAAAGATTAGAGTACAAAGGTTCATCAACAGAAGCATTGGCAGATACGTTTAGCCAAATGTTAGATATCTTTACTTATGTACTAGCTGGAGTTGCTGGGATCTCGCTAATTGTTTCGGCCATTATGATCTTGACTGTCTTATACATCAGTGTCGTGGAACGGACAAAAGAAATTGGAGTGATCAAAGCAATAGGTGGACGTAAAAAAGATATCCGCCGTATCTTTGTATCCGAATCATTCTTGATCGGTTTATTCAGTGGTCTGTTTGGAGTAGGAATTGCTTGGGGGCTATCATTAGCCGCTAATGCAGCAAGTACGCATTATTTTGATGTTGATATTATCATTTTAACACCAACGTATGCCATTGCTGGGATCGTTTTGAGTATCATCATTAGCATGGTGGCTGGTCTAATGCCAGCATCTAAAGCTGCAAAACTAGATCCAGTAGAATCATTAAGAAGAGATTAATAAAGTGAACTATATTTTTGCTAAAGAATAAAACCTAACGTGTAACTGTTTATAAGCAGTTATACGTTAGGTTTATTTTTTTATCTTATTTGTTAGTGGTATAGACTCTGGGAACTCTAGCTCCAATCAAGCAAGCCACTTCATAATTGATCGTACCCATTTGTTTCGCCACTTCGCCAATGGAGATACAGTTAGTTGATGGATCTCCGAAAAGAACGATTTCTTCACTAAGATTAAAAGCAACAGAATCAATTTCAGTAAGATCCACCATTGTCTGGTCCATACATACGCGTCCGACAATAGGCGCTTTATGGCCGTTTAATGTTACGTGCCCCTTATTCGATAGTGCCCGTGAAAAGCCGTCTGCGTAGCCTACTGGAATGGTTGCAATAATTGAATCTTTTGTAGTTGTATAAGTTCGTCCATAGCTGATGCTTTGTCCAGCCGGAACTTCTTTGATTAAAAAAGGTTTTGTTTTAAAGGTCATAACTGGTTTCAACTCTATTTTATCGCGTAAGTGTTCTTCAGGGTATAAGCCATAAATACCGATACCAACTCGAACCATATCTAAATGCATCTCAGGAAAAGCAATCGTTGCAGCAGTGTTGCAGCAGTGCTTGAGAGGGATCACATAGCCTTCTTTTTGAATAGAAGAAACAATTTCCATAAAGTGGTTAAATTGATCGTAAACAAATGTAGAATGAATAGCATCTGCATCTGCAAAATGAGTGAAAATGCCTTCCAATATCAAGTAGTCTGATGTAATGGATGCAATGATTTGCAAGGCTTCATCTGCTGTTCGTACTCCAATGCGATTCATCCCGCTATCTACTTTTAGATGAATCCGGCAGACTTTCATTTTTTCTTCTGCTCGTTTTTGAATGCTTGCTACAGCTTCTTCAGAGTAAATCGTCAATGTGATATCGTTGTCGATAGCTGCTTCAATCGTTTCCTTGTCGAGACTATTATAGCCAAACACTAGAATTGGAATGGAGAATCCAGCTTTTCGTAAAACAAGCGCTTCATCTAAAAAAGCAACGGCCAGATAGGTTGCACCAGCATCAATGGCTGTTTGGGCAACCTCTTTTGAACCATGGCCATACGCATCAGCTTTTACAACTGCCATTAAAGCCGTCTCTGGTGGGATCATTTTTTTAAAGCTTTTTATATTATGTTCTAAGTTATCTAAAGCTATCTCTACCCATGTTTCTCTAAAACTTTCTCTTTTCATTTCAGTCACTTCCTATAGTTAGCTAGCATATTTTAAACAATGATACCACTTAATAGCAAAAAAATGAATGATTAGCAAATTATTCATAGAAAGAAGGTCATGATTTTAAACTTCATATAGGCTTGTATAAGGCGTAGAATGATTTGATCAAAGATAGATAAATCGAATTTTTAAAATCTATAGCGATAGAATAGAAAAAAATACAACGCAGTCATTAGTCGTTGGTTGTGTTATTTAGAAAGCAGCTACTGCAAGGGTAAAAGTGTTACTATAGAAGTTAGCTGTTTTAAATGCAAATAAATGGTATTATTAACCTGAATGATTCATACTTTTTTCAAAAAATAAAAATTAGTGTGTTTTTCACTTCATTCAGGACAGTAGCTTGTTTGGTTTACTGATTTTACTTCAAATTTACAAAGCACTCATTTTTTTGTCAGGCAATTAAGATTTTTGGGCATACTGACCCCTTGGAATGAGCCATTTTTTTTAACTATTGTATTGAGTATGAGTGCTACTCCCATTTAAAATGCTGGATATTCCACAAGATTTTACGAAAGAGTTTCTGATAAACGTGGGAGGAACTGAGTTTCAAAGAGGTTTTCCTTCCCGAATGAACAAGCTTACCTGCCACTTTAAATAAGAACAAGCGAATGGTTGATACTTGAAAACCTTTGGTTTCTTTCGTAAAACAAAGAGTACGCATAAAATTGACCATGTTATAAGCTAGTACGCTCACCATCATGCGTGCATGATTTTCTAAGAAACGAGGGCTGTCGGTTTTATCGAAATAAAACCCATTTTTGGCCTCTTTAATATAATTTTCCATGGTTCCTCTTTTAGAATAAGTTTGAAAGACCGCTTCTGCAGAAATATCTTCTGATAAATTAGTTACGATAAATTCATGTCGAGCAATCAATTCTGTTGCTTCACGCGTAGATTTAATACAAACTCTTCGTGAATGTGACCAGCTCTTCGCTTGATAGAGTACAGAAGCGTAGTGAACTTCTTTTCTATACCAATCGTGTTGATCATCTATAGAGATAAATTGCTCAGCGATTTTGCCTAATTTGCGATTCGATTTCAATCGAATAACATAAAAATTTCGACGTTCTTCACATAGCTCATATAATTCAGGAGTTGCAAAACCACTATCGGCACGCACTAGAATAGAACTTACAGGTACGGTTTCTTGATAATGGTCAAAAAGTGGTTGGACAAAATCTGCCACACCATTGGATGTGTACACGTTACCAGAACGAAGTTCTGCTTTCAATAAATCACCGGTCAAGCCTTCAAAGGCAACTAGCGGATGATAGCCATTCGTTTGGTAATGAGCGTTATAATTCGAATTTTCTTGATTCCCGAAGGTATCCGAATGAGTTGAGTCTAAATCAAAAATCATCTCAGTTGTATTACGTGCAGTCCGTACTTTATCAAGCAGGATTTGATTGACTTCTTGCAATTGGAAAATATTTTCTTGATTTAACCGATCCCAAAAGCGAGAAATAGACGGTTGTGAAGCAAGTTGTTCTTTAGCTAATAGGCTCTGGAAAATGGGATCTTTTGATAAAATGTCAGCCGAAGAATCTGTTTGATAGCCACCAATCAATTGAAAAATAATTTGTTCAATTATCGCCTGATTAGTATGTTTATGATAAAGTCGATTATCATTAATGATGAGGTTTTGTTTTAAAATATTAGAAAAATTAATGGTGTGCATAAACTCCTTAACTAATATTAACCCGGAATCTGAGGATAAATTACCACCAGAATGTGATACCGAAATGTTTGAATTGAAAAGTAACCGATTTTCATGTAAAATTGCCATAGGGAGAACCCCTTTCTTTGGTTACGTTTAGGTGATTTAACCATAACAGATTGGGGTTTTTTTTGCACACCCAAAGGGTGTTGAGAAATCCAGCTTAAACTAGCGCTAGAACAGTTTTTCCAGAGCATTTCAAAAAAAGTATGAATTATTCAGGATTAATTAAGTAAAGATAAATTTTAGTGTTTTTTTTGTAATAAAAGTGAAAAACTTCACAAAAGGAGATAACTATGACTTTTAATGTTTTGATGTACCATGAATTTCGAGAACGAGGCGATGTGGATGTTATGAATCCATCGACTATTTCGGTTGCACAAAATTATCAAGATGCTTTACCAACAGTACTTTTCAGTTACATAGATGATTTTAAAGAACAAATGAATTTTTTGAAAAGTGAAGGCTACCATACATTGACGCTTCAAGAAATGAAAAATTTTTACGAGAAAGGAATACCGTGTCCAGAAAAATCGGTTTTAATAACATTTGATGATGCATTTCAATCAGTGCACAAGTATGCCTATCCGATTTTGAAGGAATTACAGTTTCAGGCAGTAAGTTTTGTGGTATTAGGTTGGCTATCACAAAAGAAAAAAATATTTGATCCAACTGTATCAGCAGTTATGAGTAAACAAGAACTTGAAGAGATGAAAGATGTATTTGAATTCGCTAATCACACAACTAATCTTCACAAACGATACTCTAATGGAACAACTGAAATGCAAACGACTTCTCTTCAAGAGTTGAAAGAAGATTTAGAAAGATGTGGAGAATATGTGACCTACCCAGATGTATTTGCTTATCCGTTTGGAATTTTTGCGTCTGAGGATACAAAACGCTTAGCTGAAGTCGGTATACATTATGCGTTTACTACTATTCCAGGGATAAATACAAAAAGTACACCGTTGCTAGAACTACACCGTGATACAGTGATGCTTGATTGTACATTAGAAAAATTTAAAACAATTGTGGAAAGAGGACCGAAAAAATGAAAAAATTAGGTAGACTGTTAATAGCAATCATATTGGTAGGAGTAGCACCAATAGCATTGGCAGCTTGTTCAACGGATGCCAAAACAGTTCAAAGTAATGAAGCTAGTTCTTCAGACACTGTAAATGAGCCACTTAGATTTGGCACATTACCTGCAGAATCGGCTATTCCTATTATATTAGCTGAAGAGAATGGTTATTTTGAAGATGAAAATGTAGCTGTGGACATCACTCCTTTTAGTTCGCCAAACGATCGCAATGCAGCTGCTCAATCCGGTGAACTGGATGGGATGATTGCAGATGTAATGACAGCTCTTTCATTCCGGGAAGGTGGAATCGATTTGACGATTACATCTGATATCAATGAAGAATTTAAATTGTTGTCTTCACCTGATTCAGGAATCATAGATATCAAACAATTAGATGGTAAAAATGTTTCATTAATACCTAAGCTGCTGCTTGAATATATTATGGATGAAATAGCTGCCAAAAATGAAATTGGTTATGAAGTGGTTTCGATCCCTTCTATCCCGGCAAGATATGAAGCATTATTGGAGAATCAAATTGATTCGGTTATCTTCACTGAACCTCAAGCCACAGCACTTAAAATAAATGGAGCACATGTGTTGGCAAGTTCATCAGAGTATGGAATCAAAGGCGGAACGATTCTATTTAGTGATGAGAGTGTAGCAGAAAGGTCTACTGACATTGCGGCTTTTTATCGCGCGTATGACAAAGCAGTTGATTATATAAATACAACTGATCCAGTTGAATACAGCACTAGTTTAAATGAGTATAATTTCCCCAAAGAAATGGGAGACTACTTATCCAATAAAGAAGAAGGTTATACTAAAGCAAAAGCTGTTACTAAGGAACAATATGCAAGTATAGAAGAGTGGACCAAGGAGAAAGAAATGATCAGCAAAGATTATACGTATGAAGAATTGACCGATTTTTCTATGCTGAAAGAGTAGCAAAAATACCACGATTTGACTGTCTCAATTAAGAGAATCAGTCAAATCGTGGTATTTTTTAGTCTGAAATCAAATTGATTTATTCCATGGAGTCAAAAACCATTCAAGGAGATCTATCAGTTTAAATAATAAAAATCCGACTAAACAAAGCGCCAGTATGCCGCAAAACATTTGGGAATAATCAATGACAGACCAAGCATTCATAATGTAATAACCAAGACCAAATTGAGTAGCATAATTTTCCGCAAAAAATAGCGAGGCTACTGCAATCCCAATACAAACACGTAATCCACTAATGATTTGTGGGAGAATAGCTGGATAGAGTAGATAGATAAAGGTCTGCCATTTACTCGCATGCATCATCTGCATCACCTGATAATAGGACTGGTCAATTTGATTTATGCCATCGCGTACGGACAGAATTAGTTGAAAGACGATGATCCAGACGACTAAGCTGATTTTTGATGCATCACCTAAACCAAAAACCAGCATGAAAACCGGTAGAAATGCGACTTTTGGTATAGGGTAAATGAAATATAGCAAAGGAGACAATAAACGATCTGCCCATTTGCTGGATCCGATCCAAATACCTAAAGGCACACTGATTACAAAAGAAATAAGAATAGCCGATAAGATCCGAAATAAACTACTGAAGATATGGGGGAGCAGTATTGGAAACACTTCTATGAATAAACGAATCGTTTTGATTGGTTCTGGAATAACAGGATGTGACACGACAAAGTAGAGAGACTCCCAAACTAAAAATAAGCCTATCAAACCAATAAAAGTATCTAAAGGGAATTTTTTGTTTCTATTCATGCTGTGTCCCGCTTTCTAGACTTTCTCGAACCCTTAAGCACATGTCGTAAAAGGCCAGCTTTTTACGACTATTTTCAATTCCAACTAAAGGATTATGTATGATCTCATGTATTCCGCTTTGATTCATAACAATGATCTGCTCTCCCAAAAATACTGCTTCCTCGATAGAATGAGTAACTTGTAAAAGAGTTGTCTTTTTTGTTTGATGAATGGATAAAATCAGATCCTGCAATTGCTCTTTGGTCATGGCATCCAATGCTGAAGTAGCTTCATCTAAAAAAAGGATCTCAGGATCTAAATTCAAACTTCGTGCAATTGCTACACGTTGTTTTTGCCCGCCGCTAATCTGAGAGGGATAGAATTGGGCAAGATTTAAAATGCCTAATTCTTTTAAAAGGTGGTTTGTCTTCTTTTTGATACTGTCAGGACTATGATGGGTTATTTTAAGCCCCATCGCTACGTTATCGAAAACGGTAAACCATGGAAGCAAAGCGTATTCTTGAAGAATGATTCCAGTATGAGCTGGGAAATCGGTTACTGGAATATCATTTATTTTCATTTCTCCGCTGACAGGTTTAATAAATCCGGCTAAAGCATGAAGAATAGTCGTTTTTCCGCAGCCGGAGGGTCCAATTATGACACATGTAGAGTTAGATGGAACAGCAAAAGAGATCCCATTCAATACAATTTTATCTTTAAACGAACAAGTTAACTTGTTCACAAATATAGCGTTTTTAATCATTCAGCTGTCTCCTTTGGGTAGTCGATTCTATTATAAAATTTATAGTCATGACATACAAACAACTTTTAAAAATATAAAAGGTTAAAATGATGTAAAAACTTTTATTCTAACTTTAAAAATTCAGAAAAATGGCTTCTGAAAGTAATTATTATTTGATTTCAAAAAACACTGGCTTTTTATTCGTAAATCCTTTATAATAAAAAGTGCCGAAAGGCCGTACGGCAATGATAGACTTTCGAATCGTGTCAGATCCGGAAGGAAGCAGCACTAAGGATGTTCCGTCATGTGCCGTTCGTACATAGAATAAAAAAAAAGAAACTGCTGATTGGAAAATCAGCGGTTTCTTTTTTTATTTTATTCTGGCTCTACGTCAAATGGTGTGGATGAGCTAAATTTAGTTGGAAATAACGTCTTGTTTAAGCAGCGTGAGAGAATCTTCTCGCGCTGCTTTTTTTTGCTTTAAAACTAATCAAAATACGACATCTAAAGTTCTGAAAATTCCGATAACCATAAGCAACCCGTTTGATGACTTTTATTTTATTGATTGACCCTTCTAAAGCACCGTTAGAATAGGGATACATAAAAGTATGTTTTATCCTAGGCAAGTGTTTACGCAGGGTTTTAAGGGCAGTCTGCATAAAAGGAGATAACTCTTTAGGAGAAGCCTTAAGTACAAGGTTTTTAAACCCTTTATAGTCATTTTTTTTAGAATAATAAAGAAGATTTTGATACAAATCATACGTCGCTTTAAGAGTCTCGTCGAGCGTAAGTAGGTAGTCGATGATTTCTGTATTCGGTAAAGGTTTTTTAAAGAGTCGTTGATAGCGGTAATCCTTAAAATTTAAGTCGTCTGAATCCTTTAACAGGAGTTGCCAGTACCTTTTAAATTTTCTGTAATTCTTTAAATCTTCTGAATTAGAGGTATGGAATTGTTTCATTGTTTGAACTCTGGTTTGATTCAACGAGCGTGATATCAACTGAACGATATGGAAACGGTCAATGATCACTTTAGCATTAGGAAAGAGATCTTTAACTAATGTAAAGTAGGCCGCGTTCATGTCTACGACAATCGTTTTTACGTTCATCCTCGTCTTATAGGGATAGCGAAGAAAGTGACGGCGTAAAGCTAGTAGCAGCCGAGTTGGCAAGATATCGATTGGTTCATGTGTGTCTGCATTCGAATAAATAAAGCTCATTTTTCCTTCGACGTTTTTAACGGATTGAAATTCATCGAAAGAGAGGTGTTGCGGCAAGGATTTGAAGGTATTTTTAACAGACTGATTGAGTTGTTTCAAGACTCTGTCTACAGTGGTAGGAGAAACAAAATGCCGTTTAGACAGGTCTTTTATAGAAATAGTGTCGGCTAATTCAACCGCGATAGACTGTTTGACCCGTTTAGCGATGAAGCAACCTTCTTCAATTTCAGGAGAACGTGCAACAAAGGTAACACCGCATGCTCTACAAAGAAACCGCTGCTTCTTTAATCGAATAGACGTTGCATAATGAGTCGAACTGACCCATTTAACCCTAGAGGTTAAATACCCATTCTTTACAATAGAGTAGGCGTGGTTCTTCATCCCACAACACTCACAGTGAGTGGGTTTGTACGTTAAAGTGGCATAGAAAACTTTTGATCTGAACCCTTTGATTCGTTTCTCCTCGCAAAATTTTTCATCAAAAAAGATATTTTTATCTTTTAAATCAAGTGCAGTTCGGATACAATTATTATGAGACATATGAATTTTCCTTTCTAGTGGGTTGTCGTGACTTTATTCTAACTGGAAAATTCATTTGTTTCTATTTTTTTATAAAAAAATAGGTGCGAATGAATTTCTTCATCCACACCAAAAATTATACAGCCTTTATTCTTCAGTATAATTATATAGCTGAAACTGTAAAGAGTCTTTGACTAGCTGTTTAAATTCTGCCTCAAATAACGTATAATAGAGAGTAATTATGAACGGTTCAAGAAAGGGAGAAATGCATGAGTTATCAAGCACTTTATCGAGTATGGCGTCCCCAACGATTTCAAGATATCGCGGGTCAAAAAGCCATCACACAAACGTTAATAAATGCCTTGGCACAGGGGAAAACAAGCCATGCATACCTATTCACTGGGCCTCGTGGAACAGGAAAAACGAGTGCAGCTAAAATTTTTGCTAAAGCCATTAATTGTCCCAATTTAAAAGATGGAGAACCATGTAATGAGTGTGAAACGTGTCGTTCTATTACTCAAGGTCAATTAAATGACGTGATTGAAATTGATGCGGCCAGTAATAATGGAGTAGAAGAAATTCGGGATATTCGGGATAAAGCAAAGTATGCACCGACTAGTGCTGAATATAAAATTTACATCATTGATGAAGTCCACATGTTAACAACTGGAGCTTTCAATGCCTTACTGAAGACGTTAGAAGAGCCCCCAAAAAATGTCGTTTTTATTTTAGCTACAACAGAGCCGCATAAAATCCCTTTGACCATTATTTCTAGAACACAACGGTTTGATTTTAAACGAATCAGCGTTCGTGATAGTTGTGAACGAATGACATATATTTTAAATCAAGAAAAAATAACCTATCAGGAAGAGGCTTTAACGGTTATTGCCAGAGCTGCTGAGGGTGGTATGCGGGATGCCTTAAGTATATTAGATCAAGCGATCTCATATGGAGATGATTCAGTAACTGTTGAAAATGCAATGAGTGTTACTGGTAGTTTGACACAAGAATTAGTTTTAGACTATTTTGATGCTATTATTCAATCCAATACTGAAAAAGGTTTATCCCTTTTGCAAAGTATCTTGTCAGAAGGAAAAGATGCCAGCCGTTTTGTAGAAGATTTGATTCTGTTCAGTCGAGATTTGTTGGTTTATCAGCAAGCTCCCCAGATGACTGATTTACTGGAAGGCGCTAATGTTGACGAGGGATTTAAAACACTCAGTCAAACGATTACAGCCCAACAATTGTATGAAGTCATCGGGATCCTAAATGATACTCAACAAGAGATGCGATTTACAAATCATGCGGAAGTGTATTTAGAAGTTGCAACGGTAAAATTGACTCAATTAGCTGTTGCTGCGTTGGTAGGCAGCACAGCAGTTGAAGAGTCGAGAGTGAACGGAAATACCCAAGTTGAGCAGCAAAAGCTCACGGATATGGAGAAAGAGCTCCTAGAAATGAAAAAGCAGCTGCAAAAACTTGCTAAGAATGGCGGAACGCCTCAGCCACCTAAGAAAGCACCTAAAGTGGTCTCTAAACCAGGAAATACCCAATTTAAAATAAATACGACGATGATCCACAAGTTATTAAGTGAAGCAACAAAAGAAAATTTAGCTCAGTTGATCGATATTTGGCCTGATTTATTGAGTATGCTGTCAGTAACTCAGCGAGCGATCATGAAAGCTTCAACACCAGTTGCGGCAAGTCCTAATGGCTTGATCGTCTCATTTGAATATGATATTTTGTGTCAAAAAGCTACAAATGATAATGAATTGCTTGAAGCCATCAGCGAAAATCTACAACGTTTAGTGGGGTATTCACCAAAAATGATCTGTGTTCCAGCAGAACAATGGCCAATTATTCGAGAACAATTTTTGAAACTTAATAAAGAGTTGTTGAAGAAACCTTCAGTAGAAAAAAGCACTTCTCCAGCTGTTGTTAAGGGTGAGACCCAAGTTGTCTCTGATTTTGAACAAGAAAATTTAGCTAGTTTAGAAACGGCGTTACCTGAACCAGATGAAGATGAAACCATTGTGATAGAAGCTATGGAGTTGTTTGGAGAAAAAAACGTCGAAGTAAAAAATGATTAAAAATCAACCAATTGAAAGGAAGAGTAAACGATGCGTGGAATGGGAAATATGCAAGGCATGATGAAACAGATGCAACAAATGCAAAAAGAAATGGCGAAATCTCAAGAGGATCTAAATGTTAAAGAATTTTTTGGAACAACTAATGGAGATTTGGTCACTGTAACGTTGACTGGAGAAAAGAAAATGAAAGATATCGCTATCAAAACAGAAGCAGTCGATCCGGATGATATTGAAATGTTGCAAGATTTAATCATTATGGCAACAAATAATGCTTTAGAAAAAGTAGAAGTTGAAACACAAGCCGTTATGGGGAAATACGCTAAAGGCATTCCAGGTATGTAAACCACAAATAAGCAGATAATGATTAAAAATGGGATTCCTTGCGGGTCCCGTTTTTTGAATCTTATAATTCCTGCATAAAAAGGATGAGAAGGGAAATGGCTATGCAATATCCAGAACCGATATCAAAATTAATGGACAGCTACATGAAATTACCCGGAATTGGGGCGAAAACAGCAGCTCGCTTAGCTTTTTTTACGATCGACATGCGCGAAGAGGACGTAACGGACTTTGCTAAATCGTTGATCAGTGCAAAAAGAGACCTGCATTATTGTTCCATTTGCGGCCAGATTACAGAAGATGATCCTTGTCAAATATGTCAAGATAAATCACGTGATAGAAGCATCGTTTTAGTTGTAGAAGATCCAAAAGATGTCATGGCTTTAGAAAAAATGCGTGAATATCATGGTTTGTATCATGTATTACAGGGTGTTCTTTCTCCAATAGAGGGAACGGGCCCAGAAGATATCAATATACCGAGTTTGATCAAACGATTGCAGTCAGATGAAATCAATGAAGTGATCATTGCAACAAATGCCAATGCTGAGGGCGAAGCAACAGCGATGTATTTATCGAGACTGATCAAGCCAGCAGGAATTAAGGTAACGCGCTTGGCTCATGGACTTTCAGTTGGAAGTGATATTGAGTATGCGGATGAGATCACATTGCTAAAAGCAGTTGAAGGGCGCAGAGAACTTTAGCCAAAAATCAAGAAGGAGGCTGGAAAAATGCTGTTCAAGAAAAAATATGCATTACGAAGAGAGTATGATGCAGCCTTGCTAAAATTAATGACAGAGACAAAAGGGAACTGGGAATACGCAAAAAGAATCGAATATTCGGTCATTGAAAAAGACAGTCTGTTATTTGCTCAAACAAAATTAGCAGAAGCAAAGTATTTTTATTTGTTCAAAGAAGCTAAGAAACGGCACATTAAAGGTGACGCATCAACTTTAGGATCATTTAAGTGAGCAAAAAGCGAGGAGGAGCGAGGATGAATGAAAAAAATAGTACAGAACAGCATCGTCGCCCTCTATTTGATGTATTAAAGCAACATGAAAAGAAGGAAAAGGTCTCTTTTCATGTTCCAGGACATAAAAATGGCATAAACTGGGATGAATCATTAGACTCTTTTCATTCTATGCTTCCTTTTGACCAAACAGAAGTTTCAGGACTGGATTATTTACATGAACCAGTTGGCGCTATAAAAGAAAGTCAAGACTTGTTGAGTGGATTATATGGCAGTAAAAAGAGTTACTATTTAATAAATGGCTCAACTGTGGGTAATTTAGCGATGGTCATGGGTTCAACGAATAAAGGCGATCAAGTATTTGTTGATCGAAGTTGCCATCAATCCGTTATCCATGCATTAGAGTTAGCGGAACTGCGACCAATTTTTTTAACACCTGAACTGACTGAGGTAGATGAAGCACCTTTAGGAATTACGTTGGAAAGGTTAAAAGAAGCTTTTGAGAATTATCCATCTGTTAAGGCGCTGATCGTAACGTATCCTACGTATGATGGAATGGTTTATCCGCTCAAAGAATTGATAGACCATGCTAGAAAAAGTGAGTGTCTAGTGTTAGTAGATGAAGCACATGGACCGCACTTTACATTAGGAGATCCTTTTCCTGCTTCAGCACTAGATTTAGGAGCAGATGTGGTCGTGCAGTCTGCACATAAGATGCTTCCTTCTTTTACACAAACAGCGTATCTGCATATCGGAAAGCAAGCGTCACTTTCTTTGAAAAATAAGGTTGAACATTATTTGCACATCTTCCAATCTAGCAGTCCATCTTATCCGTTGATGCTCTCGTTAGAGTACGCTCGTTATTTCTTAGCTTTTTTTAATGAAAAAGACTTGAAAACTACTTTGGAATACCGGGACCTATGGAAAAAACAATTTGAACATGCTGGTATAGAATTCTTGCAAAGCAGCGATCCTTTAAAAGCGAGGGTATCTTGGGCAAATCATAGTGGTGAAGTGTTAGCTGCCCAATTAGAAAAGCAAGGTATTTTTGGCGAAAAGATAGATCATGCTACAGTACTGCTGACGTTTCCTCTTCTAAAACAAGGAACAGACGTTGGCAAACCATTTTCTATACAATTACTGCAGCAGGAAGAAAATGAGTGGATCAAAAATAAAAAAAAGACGGTGTCGATTGACCCTCATACGGAACTAGATTTAGACTATGACAGTCAAAAAAAGCGCACGATTGAACGAATTCGCTTGGAAGAAGCAGAAGGAAGAATTGCAGCACAGAATATAACACCCTACCCACCAGGGGTCCCATTTGTGTTAAAAGGAGAAAGACTAACGATTGAACAGATCAAGCAATTGAAGTATTACTTAAGTCAGTCAATGAGAGTTGTTGGACTTGGAAACGAAATGGATCTTGTTGTCTTTTCTGAAAATGATTGATGCTATCGTGAGCAATAAATAAAAGCTATTAGACTGTCAGACATAGATACAGTATAATGGGAGTAGCTATAAAGCTAGATTAAGAAGTTAGGAGCTTAGAATAGTGAAAGGAATATTTATTACAATTGAAGGTCCAGATGGTGCAGGTAAAACCAGCGTTATAAAAGAACTTATTCCAATGCTGGTCAAAACAGTTCAACAAGAAATTGTTGCGACAAGAGAACCTGGAGGCAGTCGGATCGCCGAAGAAATTCGTGAACTTATTTTAAATCCAGAAAATACTGAAATGGATATACGTACAGAAGCATTATTGTATGCAGCCGGGAGAAGGCAGCATTTGATAGAAAAAATCATTCCAGCCCTAGAAGCAGGAAAAGTAGTTATATGTGATCGCTTTGTGGATAGTTCACTGGCTTATCAAGGTGTAGCTCGTGGTATTGGTGTTTCTGAAGTAGCTAAAATCAATCAATTCGCAACAGAAAATCTTTCTCCTGACTTAACACTCTATTTAGATATCGAGGCACATTTAGGTTTGGAACGAATCAATCAGAATAAAGAAAATCGTCAATTTGACCGTTTGGATCAGGAGACACTAGAGTTTCATGAAAAAGTTCGATCCGCCTATCTAGACATTGCAAAAGAACAATCTGAGAGGGTCGTTCAAATCGATGCAAGCCAAGAATTAGAAAAAGTTGTTGAAGAGTGTTATCAGACTATCATAAAAAAAATAACGGGATAAAAATATGAGGAGTTGATTTTCAATGAAATTAATATTAGCTATAGTTCAAGATAAAGACGGCGGACGTCTATCGAATGAATTTGTAGATGCAGGTATACGAGCAACAAAGCTTTCAACAACAGGGGGCTTTTTAAAAGCTGGAAATACTACATTTATTATCGGAATCGAAGAAGAACGTATTGATGAAGTATTAGATCTTATTCGTAGAAATTGTCAATCAAGAGAACAATTTATGACTCCTCCGGTCAGCTTAGACATTTCAATGGAAACATCTATGCCTTACCCAGTAGAAGTTCAAGTTGGTGGAGCTACTGTATTTGTATTACCTGTTGATCAGTTTCAACAATTTTAAAATCGGGTCGTGATAAATATCGAAGAAAAATTAAATTGGCTACAGCCTATATTGTTCAAACAATTTAAAAAAACAGTGCAGCAAAAACAATTAGCTCATGCTTATCTTTTTGAAGGCGTTTCAGGAACGGGTAAAAAAGAACTGAGTTTATGGTTAGCAGCTAGTTTGCTTTGCCAAGAAGGAACAGAAAAGATTCCTTGCGAAAAGTGCCAGAATTGTCGCCGAGTGTTTGAACATCAACATCCGGATGTAATTGAGATCATTCCAGATGGCTTATCTATAAAAGTGGAGCAAGTTCGTAACTTAAAAGCAGAATTTTCAAAAAGCGGTGTAGAAAGTCAGCAAAAGATTTTTATAATTGAAGATGTTGAAAAGATGACGACCGGTGCTGCAAACAGTTTATTGAAGTTTTTAGAAGAACCTGAAGGAAGTGCAGTAGCATTTTTATTGACTACAGCTAAACAACGGATCCTTCCAACGATTTTATCCAGGTGTCAGCTGGTTCATTTTCAGGCGTTAACCAAAAAAAAATTAATGTTAGAGCTTGAAACTAAAGGACTATCTATTAATCAGGCTTCTTTATTGGTACAATTGACTAACAGTGTAGAAGAAGCACTTGAAATGAATGAAAATGAATGGTTTCAAGAGGCAAAAACAATTGCTTGGAAATGGTTTACACTGATCACGAATAAAGATAGTCAAAGTTTCGTTTATGTACAAACGACTATCATGCCTCATTTTAAAGATCGTGATGCTCATAGAAGGTTATTGGATTTAATTTTATTAGCCTACCGAGATGTCTTAATGATCCATTATCACACAGTTGATGTATTGGCTTATGCACGTTATCAAAAAGAACTTGATCACATTAAAACAGAATATACAGGAACAGTAACAATACAAGCTATCGAAACTGTTCTACTTAGTCGTAAAAAACTAGAAAGTAATGTCAATGCTCAAGGTGTTTTTGAACAGCTTGTTTTACAATTAATGAAATAAAAGGCAAAAAAATGACTAAAACGAGGATCATAGCAAAGAGTGGGTGAAAAATAGATGGATAAAAAAACTTTATATGATAGTTTTACTCAAATAGAACTGGATACTGATACAACTCTCCATCAAATTTCTAAAATTAAAAAAGAGGTTGAAGCATTAGTCGAAGAAAATGCTACTCTTAGCATTGAAAATCAACATTTGAGAGACCGTTTGAGTGATCTTGAAAAGCAGCAACGATCAGATGAAGAAGTTGTAGAACCTGAAATGAGTAAATCGCGTTTAAATCTTGAAAAATTATATGAAGATGGATTTCATGTGTGCAATGTGTTCTATGGTTCAAGAAGAGTGAATGATGAGCCATGTGCCTTTTGTTTAGATGTTATTTATGGCGAAAGAAGATAAACATGAATTTAATAAAAAAACTTGTAACCGTAATGAAAATGGCTACAAGTTTTTTATTATTTATAATTATATTAGCTGGAAAATAGTCTTTTAAACTAAATAGTCTATTTGAAAAAGTATAAATCGAATAGTTACCGTAGAAGATAAGCCATAAAAGGGAGTCGATAAAAATAATGAGAGCTGTATCAATCAAAAAACCAGGTAATTCTGAACAGTTGGAAATCCGAGAACACACAATGCCTAAGATCAAAGAAGGAGATCTATTGGTGCACGTTAAAGCAAGTGCTATAAATCGAACTGATATCATGACACGTGAAAATAAACAATTGGCTGAACCTTATCCAATATTAGGAGTTGAGGTTGCGGGAGTTGTGGTTGAAAATAGCAGCAGTTCCGATAACCGGTTGGCTCCTGGTACACGCGTTGCAGGGCTAGTAAATCACGGCGGATATGCAGAATATGTAGCTATGCCGTCGAATCGAGCCATACTTATACCGGACAACATGAGTTTTGAAGCAGCAGCGGCAATTCCAGAAGTTTTTCTGACAGCCTACCAAACACTTTACTGGTTGGGAGAGTTAAAGTCAGATGAAACAGTTTTGATTCATGCAGGAGCCAGTGGTGTAGGAACAGCGGCTATCCAATTGGCAAAAAAGATGACTAAAGCACAGGTCATCGTAACGGCAGGCTCAAATGAAAAGTTGGAATTATGTAAAGCACTAGGAGCAGATAAATTGATCAATTATAAAGAAGAAGCGTTTGATCAAATCGTTTTAGATTATACAGCACAAAAAGGTGTTGATTTGATCTTAGATTTCATCGGAGCTTCATACTGGGAAAAAAATTTAACTAGTCTAAAAGTAGATGGACGTTGGATCCTCATTGGCGTGTTAGGCGGCACAGTAGTTGAAAAGATCAACTTAGGCAAGTTACTGCAAAAACGAATCACGTTAAAAGGGACTCTTTTAACGCCTAGAAGTGATGACTATAAGGCTCGATTAACAAATGAATTTATTGAAAAGGTCATGCCCTATTTTGAAAAAGAGTTGATCAAACCTATTGTAGATAGTGTTTTCTCACTACGTGACGTAGCTAAAGCTCATCGCTATATGGAAGACAATAAAAATTGTGGGAAAATAATCTTGAAGGTCGAGTAACAATTGGGTTTTACCCATTTTATATTCAAGGAGATCTCCATATGGTATAGTAAAAATGATTATAATTGAAGGAAGTGTCAACAGTGAATCAATGGTTACAAGATGATGAACGTATGGATCAATTGCTCAGTCATAACTTATCCATTATCCAAAGTCCATCCGTTTTCTCGTTTTCATTAGATGCAGTATTATTAGCAGATTTTGCTCAACCAGCTAAACACGATCGGACAAAGATTGTTGATTTATGTGCAGGGAATGGAGTTGTCGGCTTGTTGCTTAGTCAGAAAACAAGCAGCGCTATTATTGGAATTGAATTACAAGAAAGACTAGTTGATATGGCCAATAGAACTATTCAAATCAATGCTTTAGAAGGCCAACTTTCAATGGTGCATGGAAACTTAAGTGATGCAAGTAAGTGGATCAAAAAAGATACGGTTGATACGTTAACATGCAACCCACCGTACTTTGCCGTAGGAGAAAAAAGCATCAAAAATCCTAATTCCCATTTGGCTATTGCCAGACATGAATTGCATACAAATCTAGATGAGGTTATGAAGGTCTCAAGTAGTTTATTAAAAATGAACGGAAAAGCTTATTTTGTTCATCGTCCAGATCGACTGATCGAAATTTTGGAAACAATGAAGAAGTATCAGATTGCCCCTAAAAAAATGCGTTTAGTTTATCCTAAAGAAGGAAAAGAAGCTAATACGTTATTAATAGAAGGCATAAAAGATGGGAAAAATGCGGGATTCCGCGTTTTACCGCCACTTTTTGTGTACAGCGAGGATAATAACTATTTACCAGAAGTGAGTGAGATGCTGTATGGAGTCCGTTAGTTATTTTTACGTCTTGTATTGTCAGGATGAAAGCTTTTATGGCGGATATACGACGAATCTTACGAGAAGAGAGCTGGAACACAATCAAGGTGTTGGAGCTAAGTACACAAAACCACAAACGAGAAGACCGGTAAAAATGATTTATGCTGAGGGCTATGGAACTAGAAGTGAAGCTACAAAAGCAGAATATGCTTTTAAGAAACAAACAAGGAAAAATAAAATAGACTATTTAATAAATCAAGGAGTAGTGTTTCCCATTCAAGCGACGAAGTCTTGTTTGTTAAACATGCAAAAAATAGAAGCAAAGGAAGATGGAAAAAATGCAGAGTCAAAAAAGTTTTGAACACACTCAGGGTGGAAGTTTATATCTTATTCCCACGCCTATTGGAAATCTAGAGGATATGACATTTAGAGGAGTAAGACTATTAAAAGAAGTCGATTTGATTGCTTCTGAGGATACACGTACAACTCAAAAATTACTGAATCATTATGAAATAAAAACACCTCAAATCAGTTTTCATGAACACAATACACAAGAAAGAATTATTCAACTGATTGAAAAATTAGAAACAGGTATAACAATTGCACAAGTGAGTGACGCAGGAATGCCCTCTATAAGTGATCCTGGACATGAGCTGGTTGTAGCTTGTATCCAAGCTGGAATACCAGTTATTCCGTTGCCGGGAGCGAACGCTGGATTAACAGCACTGATTGCGTCTGGAATAAGCCCACAACCTTTTTATTTTTTCGGCTTTTTACCACGCAAGAAAAAAGATCAACTCGTTGCTTTAGAAGAATTGAATCATCGACCTGAAACGATTATATTATATGAATCGCCGCACCGTTTAAAAGAAGTATTGAAGAACATGTCAACCGTTTTTGGAATGGATCGCCGCATCGTTTGTTGCCGCGAATTGACGAAAAGGTACGAAGAATTTATAAGAGGTACGATTGAAGAAACGATTGACTGGTCAATGACGAATGAAATTAGAGGCGAATTTTGTTTGATTGTTGAAGGAAATAGTGCCGGATCTCTTTTAGCAGAAGAAGATACAAGTTGGGAAAGTTTGTCGTTAAAGGAACACGTTGATTTGATGATCACTGAAATGGAATTTACTAGTAAAGATGCCATTAAAGAAGTAGCAAAATTAAGAGGATTAAAGAAGCAAGAAGTTTATGCAGCTTTTCATGAATTTTAACATAAAAAAACAACTAAAAGCATCTACCCTCTTCGCGGAAAAGGATTTCCGAAGAGAGGGTAGATGCTTTTTTAGTAGTGCTATTACGCAAGCTAAAGCATTGGATCCAATGATCAATTATTACGGTTTTTTTTATCTTCTGCTAATAAATCGCGAATCTCTTTAAGGTATTGTTCAGCAATCGGAACTTCAATTTCTTCAATAACGTCTACTGGTTTTTTTAATTTACTGGCAGCATTGTTAATGATTTTAATAAAGATAAAGACAACAAGTGCAATCAACGTGAAGTCTACAACGGATTGTAAGAAAGCACCATATTCTAAGGTAGCGCCACCAACCTCTACAGATAAATTTTTGACGTCTTTTCCGCCAGAAAGGATACCGACAAGTGGCATAATAATATAACTTACAAGTGCAGTAACAATGGCAGTAAATGCAGAACCAATAACGAGTCCCACCGCTAAATCAAGAACATTCCCACGAAAGGCAAATTCTTTAAATTCATCCATAAATTTTTTCGCTTTTTTCTCCTCCTTACAAATAGTTCTAATTAGTATTATCTAGACCAAACTTAACTATACCAGAAGCGTGTTTTTAGTGTCTATCTTTATGCATAAATTATCCGGAGCAATTTTTTAAGTATCGGATCAAGATAAAAAAGATGAAATTATGAAAATTAATGAGGAGTAAGAACAAAATAAGGTATAATGAAGGAGCGAATAAGTTTTATAAGGGGGAAAAGAAATGAAGAAAAAGTTTAGTTATCTAGTGATCATCTCTTTAGGCATGGTTGTATTAAGTGCTTGTGGAACAAACAATGAACAAGAAGGTGCATCAACTGAAGTAACGCAGTCTGAATCAGTTGTATCTGAATCAACTGTATCTGAGTCAATTGCCTCTGAATCAACCGCTTCGCAAGCAGAAGAATCAGCAACAGAAGAAGTTTCGCTGCAAGAAAAGTACAATAAAGTTTATACAGATGGATCAGCTCAGTACGATGCTGGAAAATATGATGAAGCTGCCGGTACAATTGGACTATTGCTTCAAAATGATTTATCAGAGTACAATGAAATCAAAACAAAAGCTGTAAGCTTGGAAGAAAAAATTACTCTTGCTCAAGCTGAAGAAGCAAAAGCTGATGAAGCTACCGAAGTAATAGAAAAGTCAACTTATAAAACAGAACGTACGTCAGATCTAGCAAGTTCTGAATTCACAGAAGCAACAGGTAAAGATATCAAAACGGTTCCAGATGATGAAATCAGTACGTGGATAAGCGATAAAGAAGCTACAGTAGAAGAAACATTTAAAGAAACAACAAAAGCAACACCCGAAGAAGAAATGACGGAAGTATTGAACCAAGTAGTTGCAATTTCTGGTATTTCGGCAGAAGATAATCAATTTTATGCAACTAAAACAGATGAGCAAACTTATACTGTTGAGATCCGCCATTCACACGAAGTAGATGGAGTGGGAATCTCTAATATGGTAGGCATGTTCAAATACGATTTAACAACAAAAGAGTTGAAGAAAATGGATCCGTTAACTGGTGAATATTCTGTATTCAACGGAACAGATTTCTAAAATTTAAGCAAGCTAAAAAGCAGGAACTGGGCAATAGTCCAGTCCCTGCTTTTTAATTACTATCGTTTTTTAATGTAATGTTCAACAGGATAATTAGAGAGTGGCAAGTCAGTAGATTCACCTGATATGATTTGGCTTAACATATGACCAATCAAAGGTCCAGAAGTCAATCCGGATGAACCTAGACCACTGGCTGTGAAAAGGTTAGGGTAACCGGGAACAGCTCCAAAAAAAGGAGCGAAGTCAGAAGTATAGGCTCTTGTTCCAACGCGTATCCCAGTAATGGTCGCATTTTTTAATCCGGGAGCAAGTTCTATCGCTTCTTCTAACATAAGGTCTAATTTTTCTTTGGTAGCTGTTAAATCATAGCCGCCATCATTTTCATGGGTGGCTCCCACGACGATTTTTCCATTCGCAAAAGGAATAATATCTTTTTCACCGTCTGGCATAATAACCGGCCATTGGGACATATCTTCGTGTAAATGAAGTTGGACCAGCTGTCCTTTTTGAGGGCGGATATCGACAGCTAAATCGAGTGGATCAAGTAATTCAGGTAACCATGCGCCCACTGCTAAAACGACTGTATCATATGTTCTTTCTTGAGTGGCAGAGCTGATAAGATACTCAGTTGAATTGGTTTGAGATAATGTGATCTTCTCAGGATAATAATGTGCTCCGTTGGATTTAGCCTGATCGATCAGCTTTTTGGTCAATAGAGAGCCATCGACACGTGCGCCTCCAGAAGCAAATAAAGCCGATTCTTCTGAGCCGTATAATGGGAATTTAGCTTTGATTTCTTTGGGTGATAGAAGTGAGATCTCTCCAATTTCTGGAGCAGTTTCTAAACGTTTAAGAGCTAGTTGTTCTAATTTTTTTAGTAAGCTCGGTTTTTTTTTGAAGACAAGTGTTCCTACTTGCTGGTAAATATCTGAATCATTAAGAGGTTCATTTAAATCACGCATCAATTGAGGGTAAAAGGCCGCTCCCTTAGAGGCCAATTGATACCATTCTTTATTACGGCGTTGAGATAACCAAGGACAAATAATTCCAGCCGCAGCAGAAGTGGCTTGTCCCACACCATCATCATAGATAGCAACTTCATAATTTTTTTGGCTAAGGTAAAATGCAGCAGTAGCTCCTACAATACCTCCGCCGATCACGGCAATTCGTTTTATTTGTGTCATTTATCTTCATCCTTTTTATTTGTATCCTAAATGTATGGAATAGTATGAAATGTAGTACGAATGTTACATGAAGCAGATTGCGCAGCACAAAAAATGGGCAACCTAAATTAGTATGGAGCAAATACAGGTTTTAATAAATGAAAGCTATAAATAAAATTCCAATCTCACTTTTCCATAGAAAAGTGAGATTGGAATTTACTGTAAGAATAGGTTTTATTCACACTATTTTTGATTGCATTTATGCTGTACATAAAAAGATTTTTTAACGGATTTGACCTTCTCCAAAAATAATGTATTTTGATGAAGTTAATTCACTTAGACCCATTGGGCCGCGGGCATGTAATTTTTGAGTGCTTATCCCGATTTCTGCACCAAAGCCAAATTCAAAACCGTCTGTAAAACGAGTTGAGGCATTAATGTAAACAGCAGCAGAATCTACCTCGCGATGAAATTTAAGACCAGCAGCGTAATCATCGGTCACGATCGCCTCAGAATGACCAGTACTATAGCGATCAATATGTTCGATTGCTTCGTCTAAAGAAGAGACTACTTTAACAGCTAAAATAAAATCTAGAAATTCTGTTTCCCAATCTTCTTGCGTAGCTGGAACTGCTTTTTGCAAGTAAGAGAGGGCTTTTTCATCTGCTCTTAACTCGACATTCCAAGGTGCCAATGCTTTTTCGATAGCAGGCAAGAAAGTCTCTGCTACATCTTCATGGATCAACAACGTTTCAGCAGCATTACATACGGAAGGTCTAGAACATTTAGCATTAACAATGATATTAGACGCCATTGTCAATTGGGCATCTTTATCAATATATACATGGCAGTTTCCAGTACCTGTTTCAATAACAGGCACCGTAGCTGTGTCCATAACTGTTTGGATCAACTTTGCACCGCCGCGAGGAATCAAAACATCTAGGTAGCGATTTAACCGCATCATCTCTTTTGAACTTTCACGTGTAGTATCTTCAACCAATTGAATCGCTGTAGAAGGAAACATAGTTGTTTTAAGCGCATCTTGTAAGACGTGGACTAATACTTTGTTTGAGTGGATAGCTTCTTTACCACCGCGTAGAATAACCGCATTGCCAGCTTTAAAGCACAAAGATCCAGCATCAGTAGTCACATTTGGGCGAGATTCATAAATGATCCCGATAACACCTAATGGAACGCGTTGTTTACCAATCGTTAGACCAGCTTCATTTTTCCACATGCCATCAACTTTTCCTATTGGATCTGGTAAATCAGCTATTTCAAGGATCCCATTGGCCATGGCTTGAATGCGCTCTTCCGTTAAAATCAAACGATCGATCATATTTTCTGATATCCCATTTTCTTTAGCGGCAGTCAAATCCAATTTATTTGCGGTGAGAATAGTCTCTGTATGATCGATCAAGGCTTGGCTCATTGATTTTAAGGCTTCATTTTTTTCAGAGGTTGTAGCTTTTGCAAGTGAGCGAGCTGCTTTCTTTGCTTGTTCACCTAATTGAATCAAGGTTTCCATAAAGACACCCTTTCTAATTTAGTTAGCAGAAAATAATGTTCCAATTTCTTTGCCTGCAATAATATCAAAAATAATTGTAGGATCTTCACCATTAGCCAATACCATTTGGCTGGATTTTTTTAAAATATGATCAGCAGCGACCAATTTGGTAGACATGCCGCCAGTTCCATAACTTGATCCTTTTCCGCCAGCAAGAGCATATAAATCATCTGTGATAGTATGGATTTCGTTAAAAAGAACGGCATCCGGTTCATCATTTGGATTTTTATTATAAAAACCATCGATATCTGATAGCATGATCAATAAATCAGCATCGGTAATTTCTGCAACGATAGCGGATAAACGATCATTATCACCGAATTTAGTCAGATGATCGAGTTCGTCAACGGCAACAGTATCATTTTCATTTACGATAGGAATGATGCCTTTTACAAGCAACTGTTCAAAGGTGTTGATTGCATTTAGTCGACTAGCGGGGAATTCAACTATATCACGGGTCATCAAGACTTGACCGATGATCTGGCCATAGCCAAAAAAGAATTTACTGTAAAGATTCATTAATTCAGTTTGCCCTACTGAAGCTACAGCTTGCTGTTCAGGAATGGTTTTTGGTCGTTCAGTTAGTTGCAAGCGAGAAATGCCGACCCCTACAGCTCCAGAAGAAACTAAAATAACTTCTTTTCCTTGGTTCTTTAAATCAGATAAAACAAAAGTTAATTTTTCTAAACGTTGTAAATTGATGCTGCCATTGGCGTACATGATTGTACTGGTTCCAATTTTTACAATGATTCGTTTACAAGAAGATAATAATTGTCGAGAAGTTGTTGTCATTTTTTTCATCCATTCTATTCTTGATAATTCTAAAAATGTAATTTGATCCAATGGACAAGTCCATTGAAATAATTAGGCATTCGGTTCCTTTCAGTTTAACAGTTTCTGAGGTGAAAAACTAATTTTTCTGATCTGTAATAGACTCGTATAGCTAAAAAGGTCCTGGACATTTATGCCGGACCCTTTTAGCTATATAGTTGCTTAATTAATTGTTTAAAAGGCTTTATTCATTTTACGCATAATGAGTTTTTGAAGCTCAACTACTATAAGGATAGAAATTGCCAATCCAATAGCTATTAACCAGTGAACAGTACTTAAATCAACCAAGTTAAAAATATCAGCTAAGAATGGTACAGTGGCTACCAAGGTAAGCAATACAATGGAGAGCAGTGCCGACAAGAATAGATTAAGGTTGGACGTGATCCCGACCTTGAAAATCGACTCTTTACTTCGTGCATTGAAAATATGCAGCACAGAAGACCAACCAAGAATTATGAAAGCCGTTGTTTGACCAACTTCGTGACTTGCTGTGATAGCAGAATCAACGCCAACAAATGCTCCAATATAAAATCCTATCAATGTTGTAATAATAAATGCCAAAGAGGCGATAGTAATATTAAGATAGCCGCCATTTGCAAAAATACTTTCACCTTTAGCAGTTGGACGATTTTTCATAATGGTCGGATCAGCTTTTTCCCTGCTTAATGCAAATCCAGGGATCCCATCTGCTACAACATTTATAAATAGCAATTGGATGGCTATAAGGGGCAATCCCCACCCTAAAATGACAGCAATCAACATGATGAAAATTTCTGAAATGTTACAAGATAATAAGAAATAAACGGTTTTTTTAATATTTTCATAAACGCGTCTGCCTTCTTCTACAGCGTGAACGATCGTATCAAATTTATCATCTGTTAGAACCATATCAGCAGCATTTTTAGCTACTTCAGTACCCGTGATCCCCATAGCCGTACCAACATCAGCTGCTTTTAAAGCTGGGGCATCATTTACACCATCACCGGTCATAGCTACGACTTCACCATGGGATTGCCAAGCTTTAACGATTCGAATCTTATCTTCCGGCGAAACACGTGCGTAAACAGAGTAATCACGGATGGTTTCGGTTAATTTTTCATCTGAAATTTCGCTCATTTCAACACCCGTGATCGTTTTATCGCCTTTCTCAAGAATCCCGATTTTTTCAGCAATAGCAGAAGCAGTAGCAGCATGGTCGCCAGTAATCATAATCGTTTTGATACCAGCTGATTTGGCTTCTTTAACAGCTTGGAGGCTTTCTTCCCTTGGAGGATCGATCATGCCAACGATCCCAGCGAATGTAATGCCGCTTTCTAATTCTTCAGTAGACAGATTTTCAGGAAGTTGAGCGTATTTTTTATATCCAACAGCGATAACGCGAAGAGCATCGTGAGCAAATGAATCGTGAGTCGATTTAGCTTTTTGACCCACTTCATCCGCAGCAGAAGAAAAATCAACCGGTAAATGGTCAAAAGCACCTTTAGTAATTGAAATGTAGCCTTCATCTAGTTCATGAATAGTCGTCATCATCTTTCGACTAGAATCAAAAGGGATCTCGTGGATACGTGGGTAAGCCTTGTCTAATTCGTTCTTTGAAAACCCCTTTCTCTGCAATAAACGGATGATCGCCGTTTCAGTCGGATCTCCACTATTGACCTCCTCACCATCGCGGTCCTCAATAGCAGCATTTGAAGCGAGGCTCATCATTTTAAGGACCCAATTTTCATCCTCATTAAACGTATTGTTGATTTCGATCGGCTCATGCGGAAAAGCCCAGATTTTTTGGATCGTCATTTGATTTTGAGTTAATGTACCGGTCTTATCGGAAGCAATAACAGAAGCACTGCCAAGTGTTTCAACAGAAGGTATCGTTCGTATAATGGCATTACGTTCGACCATGTTTTGGACGCCGTAAGCTAGTGTGATGGTGACAATAACGGGCAAGGTTTCAGGAACTGCAGCAACCGCGAGAGATACAGCTGTCATTAGACTTGTGATTAAAGCTTCACCTTGCATGAAGCTTAAAGTGAAAATAATGATTCCAGCAATTAGAGCTAAAATACTTATTTGTTTTCCTAAGCGATCCATTCTAGATTGTAAGGGTGTTTTTCCTTCTTTAGTGCGGTTTAATAAGTCAGCAACAGAACCCATTTCGGTATCCATGCCCGTAGCAACGACAATAGCTTTTGCCCGACCTTTAGTAACCAAGGTTCCAGAAAAAACAGTGTTGAATATATCTCCGACAGGACTGTTTTCTTCTACTTCAGCATTTTCGTTCTTTTCAACTGGGATACTTTCTCCGGTCAAAGCCGATTCTTCTACTTGCAGATTGCTGCTTGAAAGCAAGCGAGCATCTGCTGGAATTTTATTGCCGGATTCTAACAATAAAATATCTCCCGGCACTAGCTCAATTGCGTCGATAACTTCTTCTTGTCCATTGCGTACCACCCGTGCTTTTGGGGCAGATAAACTCTGCAGCGAAGCTAGAGCTTTTTCTGCTTTACCTTCTTGACGAATAGCGATGATGACGTTAATTAAAATGATGGAAAAAATCACAATAGGTTCTGAAAAATCATCGGGGTGTTCCGTAATGGCAATGTAGGTTGAAATTACTCCGGCAAAAATCAAGATGATAACAGTAACGTCTTTTAACTGGTCAATAACTTTTGAAAATAAAGAAACAGACTCTGCTTCTTCGAATTGATTAAGTCCAAATTGTTCTTTATACTGCTCAACTTCTTTAGAGGTCAAGCCTTTTTTTGGATGACTGTTAAACTCGTCTATGATAAAATCCGTTTTTTTTGTTTTAAAATTCATAACTTTCCTCCTAAAGGAATCAAATTCGATTTTAAAAAGCAAGCGACCACTTGTTTGTGATGATTAATTATAGCAAAAAGCAGCACTGTTTTCAAGCAAATACGCTTAGTATATAAAGATAAATGAGCATTAAGTAAAATGAAAAAATCCATTTTAACACTCGGTTTCCTTAAAGATTTAATACATTTAGAGTAACGTAAATTTTTTTATAGGTGAGAGGAATTCTGAAAATAGGTAGAGTTCACAGTAAGCTAGACGTATCTTTTTTTCTAGTACATGTTATTATTAACTAAATAGCTTTTGAAAGGGGATGCAACGGATATGAATATTGCTTTTATTGCACATGATAAGAAGAAAGATGAAATGGTAAGATTGACTACAGCATATCAAGAAATCATTAAAGAGCATCAAATATTTGCTACAGGAACAACAGGGCAACGAATAATTGATGCAACTGGTTTAAATGTTCATCGCTTTAAATCAGGTCCGCTTGGAGGAGATCAACAAATCGGAGCTTATGTATCTGATAATAAAATAGATTTAGTTATCTTTTTGAGAGATCCTTTAACACCCCAACCGCATGAACCTGATATTTCGGCATTGCTAAGATTATGTGATGTTTATGAAATACCTTTAGCAACTAACCTTGGAACGAGTGAAGTTTTACTGAGAGGTCTAGGAAGTGGATTTATTGAATGGCGTAAAACACAACGCGACTCTCAATTAAAAGAACTAGAAGCATTCGAATGAAAAAAGGAACATCGGACAATTTAAATTGTCTGATGTTCCTTTTTTATTACATTTTTTTTATTACAAGCCGCATTTTAATTGAGCGTTACAATTGGTGCATGTATTGCAGCCGCCCAGATCTTCTACAGTTCCTTGACGACAGACAGGGCAAGTATCACCAATTTCATTCCCATAATTTTGCGCTTCACTAACAGTAGCGACTTGAATCGATTTTTGTTCTGAAGAAAGGTTTTCTTCAGTTAAATCTTCGTCCCAAATGGTTTCTTCAGCTTTTAACGTCAGTACTTGCGAGTCACGGCTTCCGTCTACATAAACGGTTCCGCCTTTTGCTCCACCTTTATAAAGACGCTCATAAATTTTTTGAACTTGTTCGACAGAATAACCTTTAGGAGCATTGACTGTTTTAGAAATAGAGCTATCGATCCAACGTTGGATCGTGCATTGTACATCAACATGAGCCTCAGGTTTTAAGCTCATTGCTGATACGAATTGTTTGGGCAATCGTTCAGGATTTGCTTCTGGATGTTGCTCTAGGTATTCTTGAACGATGTCAGCTTTTACTTCGATAAATTTACCTAATCGTCCGCTTCTGAAATAACTGAACGAGTAGTAAGGTTCAAGTCCTGTTGAAACACCGACCATAGTACCTGTTGAACCTGTTGGAGCAACAGTTAATAAATGAGAATTACGTATCCCGTATTTCAAGATACCTTCATGAATGTGTTTTGGCATTTTCTTCATGAAACCGGATTGAATGAACTTTTCTCTTAGTTGAATCGTCTCTGCATCATCTTTCCCAATCAGGAATGGGAAACTGCCCCGTTCTTTTGCTAATTCAATCGAAGCCTCATAGGCAGCAATAGCGATCGTTTTAAATATTTTATCGACTAATTGATTGCCTTTTTGAGAGCCGTATTCTTCGCCACAGTAAATCAGTAAGTCAGCGAGTCCCATAATGCCTAAACCAACGCGGCGTTCTCCTAAAGCTTGTTTTTCGTTCTCTGCTAAGAAGTAAGGAGTAGCATCAATCACGTTATCCTGCATACGTACTCCGACTTGAACAGTTTGTTTTAATTTATCAAAATCAACTGTTCCGGATTCTTTATTAGCCATCTCAGCTAAATTAACAGCTGCTAGGTTACACACAGAATATGGAGCGAGTGGCTGTTCGCCACAAGGATTGGTGGCAACAACTTTTTGTCCATAGGCAGAAGCATTTGTCATCTCATTCGCATTATCAATAAAGAAAATACCTGGTTCAGCAGAGTAAGTGGCACAAATAGTAATGATTTTCCATAATTCACGAGCCTTTATTGTACGGTGAGTATGGACTGCATGACCCATAGCTTCCCATTCACGAACATCTCCAACTTCTGGCCAATGAGCATTATATTCCTTCATATCTTCTGGACTGTAGGTCTCTACTGCGGGGAAGCGAAGCGCATAATCGGAATCTTTTTCAACAGCTTCCATGAAATCATTCGTTAAACAAATCGAAATGTTTGCGCCAGATAAAAATTCCGGATCATGGACACTATAGGTACCGCCAGTTTTTAATTTAGCAGCTACTTCTTTCATCGTTAGTGCATCAAATCCACCATAACCTGGTACATTTTTATAATTTGAAATATTCTGATACATAGCAGTTTCGCGTTCTGTAAGAGGAGTGAATTTCAACTTTTCAGTGGCTAACTTCTTTATCTGAGCATCCGCTGTATTTTCAATTAGATACCGTAAAATACGCGGATTTTGCATTTTTGAAATAATAAATTCAATAATATCTGGATGCCAATCTGCTAACATGATCATTTGAGCTCCACGGCGACTGCCGCCTTGTTCAACTAGGTGGGTTAATTTAGCGATATCATCTAGCCAAGAGACAGCGCCTGATGATTTTCCATTCACGCCACGAGCTAGCGTATGACGAGGGCGAAGGGTAGAACCATTCGTTCCAACACCGCCACCTCGACTCATGATTTCCATAACTTGTTTCCGGTGATCCGAAATGCCTTCGCGAGAATCTGGAACAAAAGGCATAACATAGCAATTGAAATAAGTGACATCAGTTTTTGAACCTGCACCATATAAAACACGTCCTGCAGGGATAAAATTCAAGTTCTTTAATTCTTCGTAAAAGACAGTGTAAGCAGCTTTCCTTTTTTCAGGATTTGACTCTACAGCGGCTAATCCAGTCGCATTTCGTTTAGCAATTTGCTCATAAAAAATTTCGAGTGGTTTTTCAATCAAATCTAGACTGCAAGTAATGATCCCCGTTTTTTTCTCATGCTCATCTTCAATAGATCCTCGAAACTCCTCATCGATTAAAATTGAAGCTGTATGTTGAGAATGGTTGATCTCTGTAACAAATCCAGTTCCTCTAGTAGGGTATTGTGGGTCAAGTTTAACTGTTAAAACAACCAAATCTCCAATAGCAAGAGTTGATTTTGAAAGGTCTTTAAAGGAATAACGATCTAACATGACTAACCGAGAAACCCCTTTATAGGTTAAACTCATATCGCTAGTTATCGGATGGACTTGAGGGAAAGCTTGAATAGCTTCATTTAGTTTCTTAATGTTAGCTTCTTTTTTTTTAGATATATTTGCAATGATGGATACCACTCCTTAATAAATTAGATATGTAAATCAACAGATAGCATAAACTGTGATTTTAATTTTTGCTATATATAGTTACCAATAATTTATTTTACACCACATATTGTGTTTTTGCACGATTTAAAATCGCCATTTTAAAATAAAAAATAAAAAAAGAGGCAAAAACAACTCGCCCCAATCCTTTTCAGAAAACTATTTATTTTTTTAATTATTATTATTCATTTAAGAAATCTAGTGCATATCTGACATGTAGTTCGGTAGCTATGGCTAATCCACGTTCATCGATATCAAAATTATTATGGGTACTCCTGTAATAAGCAGACGCTTTACACTATTGATTTGCTAACTATATTAAAGATTGCCTAGCTACTATCAGAAATAGGTAGAATGTGCTATAGTGAGTTAGCCTAATATATATATAATAGGTAATATATCAGAGTAGGAAATAAAGCGTTAAGTGTCGCTGGGATGGGATGTTGCCCGCGAACGAAAAATTGTTTACACAATTTGCGGTTTTGTTTCTGCATTCGCTGCATAAATCTTTATGTGTGGAGCTCTTCAAAGGGGATCTTCAAAATGAATAAAAATAAATACGATGCAAGAAGCATTTCGAAAATTGGATTACTGATGGCGTTAGAAATCGTTTTGACCCAATTCATTTCAATTGAAACGCCTATTGTACGGGTTGGTTTTGGCTTTTTACCAATAGCCATTATCGCTATGCTGTATGGTCCTTGGATAGCTGGAATGGCTTCAGCAATAACAGATATAGTAGGGACTATATTATTTGGTGGGGGAGTATTTTTCCCAGGATTTACTTTATCTGCCTTTATCGGTGGAATGATTTATGGCCTGGTTCTTTATAAGAAACCTAAATCATTAAAAAGAATCATCTTAGCGATTCTTTTGGTCACCATTTTTGTAAACTTAGGGTTAAATACTTTGTGGCTAACGATGCTTTTAGATAAAGCGATAGTCGTTATTTTCCCAACCCGGCTGATACAAAATATAATTTTAGCGCCAATCAATATGGCAATGCTGTATTTTGTTGTTCAGAACAAAACGTTGCGAAAAGCAATAGGAATTGAGTAAATATTGATTAAATAAATAGCATAACATCCAATCTAAGACAGCTTAAATTTGAGCTGTCTTTTTTTTGTATGTATAATATAATAAGGAAAAAGATTCGAAAAGATGAGGATATGATTAAAAAAGAGAAGGTGCGAGATGGTAATGAAAACGTTCGGTTTAAAAAGAGATGATCAAGTTTATCGGATACGTGTTGGTGTGCATCTAGTTATTTCTGATTCAGAAAGAAAAAAAATTCTACTCGTTTCGCCTCCAAACGGCTCTTATTTGCTGCCTGGTGGAGAAATAGAAGAAAATGAAACGCATGAAGAAACGGCAAAACGAGAATCTATGGAAGAATTAGGTTTCGAGATAGAGGTAGGACAATTTATCGGTGAAGCAGAAGAATATTATTATTCTAAACACCGCAAGCAACACTATCATAATCCTGCTTATTTTTATATTTGTAAGTCATGGGAATCGGTTTGCGAACCATTAGAAGATTTCAATCAATTAGAATGGGTATCTATCTCTGAAGCATTAACTAAACTAAAAAGAGGCAGCCATAAGTGGGCGGTAAAACAATATGAAAACTCTTTTTTGAAGACGAATTAATCTATAAAATCATAAAAAAACAAAGAAGAAACTGGGGCATGATCCAAATCTCATTACCTATCCAACTATTTATTCCAAAGCTGCTTCTGAAAGGAACCTCGCCGGTAGAAGATATAAAAATCATAGAAAAAAATAGATCGAATATTTTATGATTCAGATAAATAGGGTCTATAATTTTTGGTATCAATAAATCAGTTTGATTGCTCACTAGAAATTTCTAGCAAAAAAAGAGTTGCTTGTAGCCTAAAATGAAGCACTTTGGGCAAATAATGCCCAAGTGTATCATGTTTGTAAGCTGCTAAAGCAGCAACAACCATGCAACAACCATGATAACTTTCTTTTAGGCCTCAGGCGCTTCCATGGCTCTCCACAAGCAAATCCGTTATTCCAGAAGAAATCTCTTTTAAGACACCAACCTATTTTTCAAACAATTAATATATAATATATATAGAACAGCAAAATGGTCCGTTCATCAGTTTCCTGATGAACAGACCATTTTGCTTATTCTCAGCTAATTATGTCCCAGCTTCTTCTGAATGATAGTTTTTATTTATCTGCTTCATAAGCAACAGCGGTCACTGTTACATCGATATTGCCACTAGTTGCTTTGGAGTAAGGGCAATAAGCATGAGCTCGGTTTGCTAATTCTTGGGTAGTTGCAGTATCTTGACCTTCAATTCCAACATCCAATTTCACTGCAAGCTTAGAGCCACCGTCAGTCGGATCTGAATGCAATGCAACAGTAGCCGTAATTTGGCTTTTTCCAGAAATTTTATCTTCTTTCATCATGTGCTCTACAGCTGAATTGAAACAAGCACTATAGCCTAGTGCAAATAATTGCTCTGGGTTACTTCCTTGACCAGGACCGCCCATAGCTTTTGGAGTAGAAACTCGAACAGAAAATGACTTATCTGGCAAATGACTTTCTCCATTTCGCCCACCAGTGTTGATTGCTGTAGTTTGATATAATACTTTTGAATTTGTCATATTTGAAATGCTCCTCTCTAAATTACCGTGCAATACAAGTATACTAATAGTGAGTCAAAAAAACTAATTATCTGTTCGAAGTAAATAAAAAGAAAAAATTAGTTGAAAAGTAAAAAGGGTATCGCTAGAATTAAGAGAAGAGTATATGGAGAGGAGAGTTTTTTTATGCCATTGGTACATGTTGAATTAGTTGAAGGACGGACTGCAGAGCAAAAAGCAGGTCTAGTTAAAGACATTACGCAAGCAGTAGTAAAGAATACCGGAGCAACCGAAGATCGCGTTCATGTCATTATAGAAGATATGAAAAAAAGCAATTACGCTGTTGGTGGGAAATTACTAGGTTAAGCAAAAAGAAAAATAAGCTATGAGTATCTACTCATAGCTTATTTTTTCTTTTTATTTAGTCAGAGAAGTTATCGACAGAAATGTTTTCGAAAGCAATGGCTTCAATTGCGGTAGCAACGCCGTCGTACTCATTTGTATCGGTAATATAATCGCTCACTTCTTTTACACTGGCAACAGCATTACCCATGGCAACACCCATTCCAGCGTATTGGATCATATCTATATCATTTTCATTATCGCCAATCGCCATAATATTTTCTTTAGGTATGTCTAAAATACGTGCTAAATCTTTTAATGCTTGCCCTTTGCTAGCGGATTTATTCAGTACTTCAAGGTAAAAGGGTTCGCTCTTTAAAATAGTATACTCAACATAAAAACTTTTTGGTAATTTAGCAATAGCAGCATCTAAAATATCTGGCTCATCTATCATCATCATTTTGCTGATTTCAAGGGTTGGATCCATTTCTTCTACTGTACGGTATCGAATAGGCATATTGACTAAGGATGATTCTCTTACGCTATACGGACTAATATCTTTATTAGCGGTATAAATATGGGTTTCGTCAATAGTATGACAATGACTCCCAACTTGACGACTCATGGCCTCAATTTCCAGGAAATTGTCATAGCTCAAAGTATGGTGAGCAATAGCTTTTCCGTTATGTGATTGTTGGACTAATGCGCCATTATAAGTAATCACATAATCGCCTTCCTCTTCTAGATTTAAGGCTTCTAGGATTGGGAATACGCCTGGCAACGGGCGGCCGGTACAAAGGACAATTTTTATGCCTTTCGTTTTAGCCATTTCAATCGTTTCTTTAACTTTAGCGCTTATTTTTCTTTCGGGTGTTAACAACGTGCCATCTAAATCGATAGCGATCAATTCTATTGTCATTTAGGTGAGTCCTCCACTAATTTATTTGGGTCAATAATAGCCCCATTCTTGATATAACGGTTAAATTCATCGTACAAGTGCTCAAATAAGGTGATTTCATTGGATGCATCCGGCTTTAAGAATTCTTTTGGAACATAAAACCGTTCATCGCCACGCACCTTTCCTGCTATTGAAGAAACAATTTCACTTGCTTTAGAAAGTTCAACAAGTGTACCATCTTGACGAACCAATTCTATTTGTGTGCGATTGGTATTCTGGTTCGGACGGTAGAAGTCATAAGGAAGGTCATAGCTGTTATTGATAGCTGTATAGTAATCTGTGTCATATCCTGCTTCACGAATGATCGCTTTTAGGTCTTCAATCAGATCCATATCCGTTTTACTGGAAAACTTAACTGACTTAAAAGGGTGCCGATCGAGAAAACGCGTAGCTAAATCGCTTAGAATTGGATCTTTTTCTTCTTTCCATAAGGTAAAATAAGTTGCTAAAACGCCATCATCTAATTTCAGATAATCTTTAAGCGTAAATTTTTTTTCAAAAAAAGGACCGAGTAAGTTTAGTTGGTCTTTAAATTGGATCGCTGGATCAACATACATTTTTTTGGCCCGTTTCAACAAATGATCCAAAATGACTTCCATTCCTCTAGAGACCGGATGAAAGTAGACTTGCATGTACATCTGGTAGCGACTGACGATGTAATCTTCAACGGCATGCATGCCGGACATTTGGAAGTAGATACCATCCTTATACGGACGAATAACTCTGAGGATACGGGTTAAATCAAATGTACCATAGTTGACACCTGTATGATAGGCATCGCGCAATAAGTAGTCCATCCGGTCTGCGTCGATTTGACTAGAAATAAGTTGGACCACTTGCGGATTAGGGTAAGTTTTTTGGATAATACTGGCAACTTTTTCTGGAAAATCTTCACTCACTTTAGATAAAATTTGGTAAACTTCAGTTTCTGGAGAAGTGATGATGGACACAGTGATCTCTTCATGATCTGTTTTAAAGATATGCTCAAATGTGTGAGAATACGGTCCATGTCCAATATCATGTAAAAGTGCAGCGCATAAAGCAACTAGCCGTTCGTTATCATCCCAGCCGCCATCGCCTGGTGTTTGAGTGGCATAATTCCTCTCAAATGTATCACAGATTCGACGAGTAATTTCGTATACACCCAATGAATGTGTGAATCGTGTGTGTTCTGCGCCATGAAAAGTTAAGGAAGAGGTACCTAATTGTTTGATTCTTCGTAATCTTTGAAATTCACTTGAATTGATTAAATCTAAAATAATCTGATGTTGGATATGAATATAATCATGGACTGGATCACGAAAAACGTGTTCTATTGGCAGTAGTAAATTACCATCATAAAGGCTGCTCATTTGATCAGCTCCTTATCAATTGAAGTGCCAAGCATTTGCTGGTTACGGCGTATCATTTTTTCGAAACCTTCATTATAGTCGGTTATTATCTCTGAAGAATACTCACCAGGTATGATTGTGCAGTTATTTTTAAGAAGGGTACGTAGAATCAGGTTTTTCATTCCGTCTACGGTTAAAGAAATACCAAGCAAATCCTCCAATGTAGCCATTACGGTAGGATCAACTGATGGAAATTGCCATTTTACCGTTTCGCCCTTTAATCCAGCTTGATAAAATTCGCGTATCATTTCAGCTCTTTTAAACTGATTGCCATTTACACTGATGTATATCATGATTGCTACGCCATTTTTTAAACGCCTTTGCGAGATTCCGGCAAATTTTTTTCCATCGATACTTAAATCATACTCTCCTGGGCAATAAGAGTCTTTGATTTCATAAGCTAAGCTTTTTTTTCCATAGGCTTTGAGAGAATTATTGATTAGCTGCAGCATATGCTCATATCCAGTATTTATAGTCATTTTTTGTTTAGGATCCTCAGGTAGTATAAGGGAAAAGTTTAGCACACCCTCATCTCCAACTACAGCTAACCCTCCTGAATTGCGTACAATATAAGGATGAGCGTAACGGTCAATAACTTCTAAAGCATCTTTGAAGTAAGGTAGTTTGGTATCCATCATGCCTAAAATGACTAGATTTGAAGTTGGCCAAAAATGCAAAATATTTTTTTGATACTTTCCAGCATAACGCAATAAACTATCTGTCAAAGCAAAATGAGAAATAGCTTTGTTAGCAAAAGGCATTGTTTCAGCTTCATAAAGTTCATAAGAATAATCCGTTGAGATTTTTTTATTATCAGTAATTATCATTGGTTTAACTTCCTTTATTTGATTAGAAATAGCATTCTTATCCTATTATAACAAATTTTATTGCATGGTTCTTCCTTAACCGTTATAAAAAGCATAATATTTCCTTTATTTATGATAAGATGGTTATGCAATAAAGTGAAAATAGATAGTTGGAATCACTAAACCTATGGTGAATATAGGAATTGAAAATTATGAGGTGAAACAATTGGATCTATCAAAAGGAAGAGCAGCTCAGATACATTTAGAGACGATCATTTCTCAAGGCAATGAAACTGAAAAACATGTATTTGACGAAGCTGGTAAAGTTGTTCAAATGAATTCGTCTTATTATATTCGTTTCCAAGAAACCTATGAATCAGGAGTCATTCCTGTAACGGTTAAAATCGATCCTTCTGGAATCGTTACCCTTACGCGTAAAGGTGAAACGACTACGCGAATGAGATTTGATAAAGGTGAACGGTTTGAAACGCTCTATCATACGCCACAAGGTGAAGTGAAAATTGAAACAATGACAAAAAATATGCAAATCAGTTATACAGATGAACCTTTTTCTGGGAGAGTATATATTGAATATGACTTATTTTTAGGAAAAGAAAAATTAGGAGATTACAAATTACAATTGCTTTTTACTATTTAAATATTGTATGATAAAGAATAGACTGTTGAAAGGACGTGGCTTTCGTGAAATTAGCACAATTTGAGGATCAAAACAAAGATGAATTGTCAATGATTGAAGTAGCACATGCCATCTTAGATCAAAAAGGAGAAATACTTGATTTCTCAGCTTTATTAAAAGAAGTACAGGATTTTCTAAATATAAATTCAAAAGAAATTACAAGTAAAACTTCTCAATTTTATACAGATTTAAATATTGACGGTAGTTTTATTTCCTTAGGAGAAAATCGTTGGGGATTGCGTTCATGGTATCCAATTGATTTTATTGACGAAGAAGTTACTCAAGGAAATGAAGATGAAGCTCCACGTCGTAAAAAACGCAAAAAAGCTAGTGCATTTGTTACAGGTGAAGATGATATTGATTACAATGATGATGACCCTGAGGACGATGATTCTCCTGAAGAGGAAGAAGATGATAATGCTACTACTTACGGTGGACGCGTTTCTGTTGATGAACACGGTGTAATGGTTGACGATGAAGATAAAGAAGATCTTGGAGAATACAAGAAAGATTTGTCTGAACTAGGTACTGATGATGAAGAAGATGAATTACCTGACGGTGTTGAAGGGGAACTTACAATCATTGAAGACGAAGATGAAGAAGATTCTGACGAAGAAGAGTATTAACAAAAAAGTTCAATGAATTTATTTTCTGATAGTAGTTTTTCGATAAAAACGCTGTCCAGAAGAATAACTTGACGTTTTATGTAGGAATGTGTAATATCTACATTGGGCTCCCTTGAAAGATTAAAGGGACAGGAACTATAAGTAATCAAAAAGCTCCCTATTCTACTAATGGATAGGGGGTTTTGTTTTTTTGTTACTACCCAAAAAAATGAAAGTGATTAGTGGTTTTTTTCTTTTTACATTAATAAATATAGAAGGAGTCGGAAAAAATGACAAAATATATTTTTGTAACAGGTGGAGTAGTATCTTCAATAGGCAAAGGAATTGCAGCGGCATCTCTAGGACGGTTATTAAAAAACCGCGGATTAAAAGTAACGATCCAAAAATTTGATCCTTACATCAATGTTGACCCAGGTACAATGAGTCCTTATCAACATGGAGAAGTTTTTGTAACAGATGATGGAGCTGAAACCGACTTAGACTTAGGTCATTACGAACGGTTTATTGATATCAATTTAAATCAATATTCGAATGTAACAACGGGGAAAATCTATTCTGAAGTCATACGCAAAGAACGCAAGGGAGAGTACTTGGGGGCAACAGTACAAGTTATTCCGCATATTACCAATGAAATCAAAGAAAAAATTATGCGTGCAGGACAAACAACCGATTCTGATATCGTCATAACAGAAGTTGGTGGGACAGTAGGAGATATTGAGTCATTACCTTTCCTAGAAGCCTTACGTCAAATGAAAAGTGATGTTGGTGCAGATAATGTTATGTACATCCATACAACGTTGATTCCTTATCTTGGGGCAGCTGGTGAAATGAAAACCAAACCAACACAACATAGTGTGAAAGAATTACGTGGATTAGGGATCCAGCCTAATCTGTTAGTCATCCGTACAGAAAAACCTGTTCCGCAAAGTTTGAAAGATAAACTAGCTTCATTTTGTGATGTCTATCCTGAGGCTATTATTGAGTCACGTGATGTAGACACGTTATATTCTATTCCTTTAAATTTGCAGAAACAAAATATGGATCAAATCGTTTGTGACCATCTTAAAATTGATGCCCCACCTGCTGACATGTCAGAGTGGATCGCGTTAGAACAAAAAGTACTGCATTTATCTAAGAAAACAAAAATTGCATTAGTCGGAAAATATGTTGAATTACCAGATGCGTATTTATCCGTTATCGAATCATTAAATCATGCAGGATATGCGGTAGACTCTGAAATTGAAGTAGATTGGATCAATGCTGAAGAAGTGACACCGGATAATATTGAAAGTAAATTGAAAAATGCGGATGGGATTTTAGTTCCAGGCGGATTTGGCGATCGCGGCTTAGAAGGTAAAATTTTAGCTATTCAATATGCACGTGAAAATAAGGTTCCTTTCTTAGGTATTTGCTTAGGAATGCAACTAGCATGTGTAGAATATGCACGTAATGTTGTAGGTTTAGAAGGCGCTCACTCAGCAGAAACAGATCCAGATACGCCATATAACATTATCGATTTGATGTTGAATCAAAAAGATGTGGTCAATATGGGAGGTACGTTGCGTCTAGGGCTATACCCATGCAAACTAAAACCTGGTTCTGTAGCAGCTAACGTATACGATAATGCTGAAGTTGTTCAAGAACGCCACCGCCACCGTTATGAGTTTAACAATGAATACCGGAATATGATGGAAGAAAAAGGCTTAGTCTTTTCAGGAGTTTCACCCGATAATCGTCTAGTTGAGATTGTGGAGTTATCTGACCATCCATTTTATATAGCTTGTCAATTCCATCCAGAATTCATCTCTCGTCCGAATCGCCCGCAAAAATTATTCTTAGGATTTGTAAAAGCAGCATTAAATAACTAGTACCAAAAAGGGTATGAAACTAGATAAGTTTATAATAATCTAGATATTCTAATGTTTTTTTGTTATAATAGCATCGTTGACTAAGAGTACCTTAGTAAATAAAAAGATTTCCTTAAGGAGGAAAAAATATATGAGTCGTTTAGTTAGTATGACAGATATGTTAAACAAAGCGTTAGAAGGTAAATATGCAGTAGGTCAATTCAATATCAACAACCTTGAATGGACACAAGCTGTATTAGCAGCTGCTGAAGCAGAAAAATCACCAGTTATTTTAGGTGTTTCTGAAGGAGCAGGTAAATACATGGGTGGCCCTAAAGTTGTAGCAGCAATGGTTGAATCTTTGATGGAAACAATGAACATCACAGTACCAGTTGCATTACACTTAGACCATGGTTCTTCTTTCGAAAATTGTAAAGCTGCAATTGATGCTGGTTATTCTTCTGTAATGATCGATAACTCTGCATTCGCAATTGATAAAAATATCGAAGCAACTAAAAAAGTTGTAGAATATGCTCATTCAAAAGACGTATCAGTAGAAGCAGAAGTTGGAACTGTTGGTGGTACTGAAGATGGCGTTACTGGCGGAGTAAACTACGCAGACCCACAAGAATGTCTACGTATGGTAACTGAAGCTAAGATCGATGCTTTAGCTGCTGCTTTAGGATCAGTACATGGTGACTATGAAGGAGAACCAGTTCTAGGTTTCGGTGAAATGAAAGAAATCTCTGAATTAACTAAAGCTCCTTTAGTATTACATGGCGGATCTGGAATCCCAGAATTCCAAATTAAAAAAGCAATTGAAAATGGACATTCTAAAATCAATGTGAATACTGAATTACAACAAGTTTGGACAAAAGCTATACGTGAAAAATTAAACACTGACGATAAAGTTTATGACCCACGTAAAGTTATTGCACCTGGTAAAGATGCAATCGTTGCAACAGTTAAAACAACTATGCAAAGATTTGGATCTTCTAACAAAGCTTAATTAAATAACAAAAAACCTTACCTTTTAGGTAAGGTTTTTTTGTTTGGTTAAAAAATAGGTTGTTTGATAAATGATTTTTGTGTAATAAAATGAAATTTCTTCTCGAATGGACAAATCTTCAAACCCAAAATAAAATGTGATTGCTGAAGCATTAACATTTTACAATTCACATTGAATTCTTTGCAAGGCTGTAAGCGTTCCTATTCGTTCAGGAATTTTGACTGAGTAATTTGATTGATCTATCCCCACTAAAAATGACAGAACCAAAAAATATAGTAATTGTAAGTTGTTTTGAGTTATAGTAAAATTGGATTAGCGTCTTTAGATAAAGGAAAAGAGTAAGGATCATGGGAAGCTTTATCGAAATAAAGCTAGCTAAGTTTGATAAAAATCACTCCTTTAATTTAGGACATCTAGACGTTAATTAAAAATGGTTTAATAGCTCTCAAATAAAAACTCAACTCAACTCTTTAAAAGATAAAACGGAGGTATAACATGAAAAAATTAGTCATTAATGGTGGGAAAAAATTATCTGGAGAAGTGACCATCAATGGGGCTAAAAATAGTACAGTTGCTTTGATACCAGCTGCAATCCTAGCAGATTCACCTGTTGTTTTAGAAGGTGTACCAGATATTCAAGATGTTCATTCATTGATCGATATCCTAAATATAATGAAAGTAGAGACTACTTTTGACGGTTCAACACTAACTATCGATCCAACACATATGGTTTCTATCCCAATGCCAAATGGAAAAATAAAAAGTTTACGAGCATCTTATTATTTCATGGGTGCTTTATTGACTAAATTCGGAAAAGGTGTTGTAGGACTGCCAGGAGGATGCTTTTTAGGACCTCGTCCGATAGATCAACATTTAAAAGGGTTTCGTGCTTTAGGAGCTACTGTAGATAATGAAATGGGTGCCATGTACCTAAGAACCGATGAAAAAGGTTTAGTCGGAACAAGAATGTATTTAGATGTGGTTTCGATTGGGGCTACGATCAACGTTATGTTAGCTGCAGTAAAAGCAAAAGGTAAAACGATTATTGAAAATGCCGCACGTGAGCCTGAAATTATTGATATTGCAACGCTATTAAACAATATGGGGGCAAAAGTAAGAGGTGCAGGAACAGATATTATTCGGATAGATGGAGTCGATGAGCTTCATGGCTGCCGACATACCATTATACCAGACCGAATTGAAGCTGGTACTTACTTATCTATGGCAGCAGCAGCTGGATCAGATGTTCTGATAAACAATGTTATTGTAGAGCACTTAGAAGGATTGTTAGCTAAATTGGAAGAAATGGGTGTACCAATGGAAATTGGTGAAGACAGTATCCGAGTAAAAGAAGCTACTCATTTGAAGGCTATAAATATAAAAACACTTCCTTATCCTGGATTTGCAACTGATTTACAACAACCTTTAACGCCTTTGTTATTGAAAGCGACGGGGACCTCGTTAATTACGGATACTATCTACCCTAAGCGCGTCAAACATATACCAGAATTGGTACGAATGGGTGCAAATGCCCGTGTTGAAAGCGATATGATTTTAATCGAAGGACCAATAAAACAATTACATGGTGTAGAAGTAGAAGCAAGCGATCTAAGAGCAGGAGCGTGTCTTGTGACAGCTGGTTTAATGGCAGAAGGTACCACGACCATTACAGGAGTAGAGAACATTTTACGTGGTTATGATCATATCGTAGAAAAGCTCACCGCTTTAGGTGCAGATGTTGAAATGATTGAAGACGACAACAAATAGGAGTTAACTAAAATGAGTGAGTTATTGACATTGACTGAATTAGAATTAAAAACATTAAAAGAAATTTATAATTATGCTAAAGAACTAAAAATTCCTTACTACAGCCAAATGAATAAAAAAGAGTTAGCGTTGGCTGTTATCCGAGCTCAAGAAGAAAAACAGGGCTTTTTCATTGTTGAAGGAGTGCTAGATGTTATGGCACAACAGGATTTTGGTTTTTTACGGCCAATCAATTACACACCAAGTAAAGAGGATATTTATATTTCTTCTTCTCAGATCAAGCGTTTTGGCTTGAGAAATGGCGATAAAGTCTCCGGTAAGGCAAGACCGCCAAAACCATCAGAGCGTTATTATGGTCTAATGCATGTAAACTTTGTAAATGGAAAAGATCCAGAAGATGCAAAGGAACGTCCTCATTTTCCTGCGTTAACACCTCTCTATCCAGAAAAACAAATTACTCTTGAAACAGAACAAACCAAAATTTCAAATCGAATGATCGATATTATAGCTCCTGTAGGTTTCGGTCAACGCGGGTTGATCGTGGCACCTCCAAAGGCAGGGAAAACAATTTTATTAAAAGAAATCGCAAATGGGATCGCTGAAAACTATCCTGAGGCTGAATTGATTATTTTACTGATCGATGAACGTCCAGAAGAAGTGACAGATATTGAAAGAAGTGTCAAGGGAGAAGTAGTTTCTTCAACATTTGATCAACAACCACAAAACCATGTACGTGTAACCGAATTGGTTCTAGAAAGAGCCATGCGTTTGGTAGAGGATAGACGTGACGTTATTATCTTAATGGATAGTATTACACGTTTGGCACGTGCCTATAATCTGGTTCTTCCTCCAAGTGGCAGAACATTAAGCGGCGGGTTAGATCCAGCAGCATTATATCGACCTAAACGTTTTTTCGGAGCAGCGAGAAATATTGAAGAAGGCGGCAGCTTAACGATTTTAGCTACGGCTTTGGTAGATACTGGAAGTCGCATGGATGATATGATTTATGAAGAATTTAAAGGAACAGGGAATTCTGAATTACATCTATCAAGAGAACTTGCTGAACGTCGTGTTTTCCCAGCTATCGACATCAAAAAATCAAGTACACGAAAAGAAGAACTTTTATTGGAAAATGACCGTTTAGAAATGATATGGAAATTACGCCATGCAATGACGGGAGATGCCTTGGATTTAACTGATCAATTTATCAAGGCCTTACGCAAGTCAAAAGATAATGAATCATTTTTTGAAGATTTCACAGATAAAACTATTGTCCAGACAAGAAATACTAGAGGTTCGCATCGTTAAATATAATTTTTCATAGTCGGATTTTTGATAAAAAAGATTGCTTTATATAGGGAAAAATGTTATTGTTTTAATGTTGTCTAAAGACAAAAATCAACTCTGATCCAGCAAATGCATCAGGGCACAAGGAGAGATTACTTATGAAAAAAACAATTCACCCAGATTACAGACAAGTTGTGTTCATGGATACTACTACAGGATTTAAATTTATTTCAGGATCTACTAAAAATTCAAGCGAAACAGTTGAATGGGAAGACGGTTCTACTTACCCAATGATCCGTGTCGAAATTTCATCTGATTCACACCCATTCTATACAGGACGTCAAAAATTTACTCAAGCAGACGGACGTGTGGACCGTTTCAACAAAAAATATGGTATCGCAGACGCAAACAAACAAGAAGAAGCATAATAAACATTTGCTTTTAAAAAAGAGATCAGACAATTTAATTGTCTTGGTCTCTTTTTTTTGCTTATTTGAATGTTTATCGTGCGTTCAATGTTCAAATTGAATGACCATTTAGTGTGACAAATCAGAGTAGTCCTCTTTTCCCAAGACAGTATGATAGATTCAAGCAGGTTATATTCACTATAGAGCTCTAAAAATGTATTTATATACTTTTCTAATATAGTCCTTAACGATTGTTGCCCAAAGAAAATATGTCCACAAAAATAATTCACAGAAAACGTGTGGTCAAAACAAATAAAGTCTGCTATAATTCAAATTGTGTAACCGCTTTAATGGTTGCTATATCAAGTTACAGCTTAGTCAAATCGGGTATTTAAGCCTTGGTATGACCAAACTGAAATTTGAAATAATAAATATATTTTTTAAAAAACTTATCTAAAAGGGGAATATTAACATGGGAGACTACAATGCAGTAGCAGCAAGAAATACGGAAAATGCACCAAAAAATATCGGACCATATTCACAAACAGTAGCTTACTCTCATTACAATAATCTTTCAGCTCAATTACCTATTGATCCAAAATCTGGTAAATTGGTAGCTGGTGGTGTAAAAGAGCAAGCTGAACAATGCTTTAAAAACATCAAAGCAATTGTAAACAGCATCGACCACGTTATGAGCGACGTTGTTAGACTGACAGTATTCGTTAAGAATATCAAAGATATCGACGCTATTGACGAAGTTTATAAAACATTCTTCTCAACTTATGTTCCTACACGGACGACAGTTGCAGTTTCAGCTTTACCTATGGATGCTTTGGTGCAAATTGATGCACTTGTTTCACACGGTGAAGGTACAATTCCAAATGCACCACAATCAGGTGATCTTATAAAACTTACAAATAATACGGCAAATGCGCCAGTAAGTTCACTATCTACACAAGCTGTGGCTTTTTCACATTACAACAATCTTTCAGCTCAATTACCTATCGATCCAAAATCTGGCAGAGTAGTAGTTGGTGGTGTAAAGGAACAAACTGGACAGTGCTTAAAAAATATCAAGGCAATTTTAGAAAGTATTGACGTTCCTTTTGATGATATTGTTAAAATCAATATCTATCTTAAAGACTTCGCGGATGTTGAAGCTGTAAATGAAGTGTATACAACATTTTTCCCAGACTCAGCTATTGCTAGGGCCGTAGCCTATGTTCCTGCGCGGACAATGATTGCAGCTGCAGCATTGCCTATGGATGCCTTGGTACAAATTGAAGCAGTAGTGTCACACGGAGATGGTACACCTCCACAAGTTGTTGAAGACAGACATGGACTTATCTTAGAAGCAAACAATACAAAAAATGCACCAAAAAGTTCTCTATCTACACAAACGGTAGCTTTTTCTCATTACAATCATCTTTCAGCTCAATTACCTATCGATTCAAAATCCGGTAAATTGGTAGCGGGTGGTGTAAAAGAGCAGGCTGAACAGTGCTTAAAAAATATCAAGGCAATTATAGAAAGTGTCGATCACACGATGGATGATGTTGTTAAAGTAAATATATTCCTTAAAAACATCACAGATATCGATGCTGTAAACGAAACTTACACAACATTCTTCCCAGGCGGAGTTCCTGCGCGAAGTATAGTTGGTGTATCAGCTTTACCAGAAAATGCTCTGATCCAAATAGATGCCGTTGTATCCAATGCTGAAGGAACACCTCCAAAAGCATAGCAAGTATCTAGTTGTAAAAACAGGAACGATCAACGTTATTTGTTAATGACGACGGTGAATGCGAAATCGTATATCCTAATCGTAGAAAGGGATTATTTTCATTTTTAACATCCCAGAAGAAAAGCATCAAGATTTTAGCCGATCACGGCAGAAATCTTGATGCTTTTTTTAGTTTCCGATTACAGCCAAAAAACTGGATCATCTTACGAGCGATTATTCGCTTTTTCAAGTTAATTTTTTTGAGGAAAGGTACTGTTTCACTTTTTCTTTTGCATCTGCGACTGATAATTCTTCAATCGATATGTTCAAGTTATCGGAACAAGCGGTCGAATGATTGTATCGGAGGTCATAATAATGTATCAAAAGGTTCTTTACGACTACTGGATAGTCTTTTTCTTCAAGAGCTTGTGCTGTCGCATTCGCTACAGGTGTGTGAATACGACGTTTGATAACCTGAAATGCTTCAATAAATTGATCGTGATAATCATGGGGTGAATAATCTGCTAAAATATTTTTTACTCGCTCGTCTAAGGGAAGATTAATAAATAATTGAGGACTTATTTCTTTATGGCGATAGAAGCGCTCAGGTATCGTTATATTACCGATCCTTAAGCTTTCCCCTTCAATGAGTATGAAAGCTTCATCTTGATATTGGAATAAGGCTTCACCTAATAATAGATTAAACGTTCGTTGATTTCGAGGTTCGAGTCCGATATGACCGAAGATCGAACCTCGATGATTAGCCATACCTTCTAAATCAATAACGGGATAGCCCTCTTCCTTCAGTTGAAGAAGGATGTCTGTTTTTCCGTTTCCGGTATGCCCATTTAAGACGTACAATGGTGGAATACGTATTGTACCAAACTGTTCCTTATTCCAGTCATGATAGGCCTTGATCCCGCCACTTAAACGATTTACAGGGATATTCATTAAATCCACAACCGTTGCGGCGGTCTCACTACGCATGCCTCCGCGCCAACAAAATACGGTTACTGGTGTCTCTAGTTGCTTGAAGTGCTGAATAAAGGCTGGTAATTTTTCTGAGAAAAGCTCTAAACCAAGGTCTTGTGCTGCTTCTTTACCTTTTTGCTTATAGGTTGTTCCAACCGCTGCCCGTTCTTCGTTCGTGAAAAGGGGAATGTTGATTGCACCTGGAATTGTTGCTTCTTCATATTCTTTTGGTGAACGAACATCGACAATGGTATCTCCCTTTTCTTTTAGTCGATAAAGATCATGTGGTGTTATATCTTTAAACATAGAAGTATCCTTTCTTATTTAACATAGATATGACCAGCATCGCCAGCCGATACTTCCCCGATCTGTTGAGCGTCGATTCCGCTGAGTCGTAAAGATTCAAGTAATGCTGAAGCATCATGTGCACTTACTGCCATTAGTAATCCGCCAGAGGTGATTGCATCCGCTAAAATGAGCTGATCGATCTCATCGTGATGGTTTTCAAAATGGACAACACTTTTTACATGGTTTAAATTATTTCTTGAGCCGCCAGGAATAGCGCCTTGTTCTGCAAGATCACGTACACGCGGTAAGACGGGTACGTCATCCTTTCTAATGGTTAATGCTTGATGACTTTCGGTGGCCATTTCAGTGAGGTGGCCTAACAGCCCAAAGCCGGTTATATCAGTACATGCATGAACATTAAACTGATTCATGACTTTTGCCGCTGATTTATTGAGGGTTGCCATGACACGGGTAACATTTTTAGTTTCCTCTTCTGTCAATAAATTTTTTTTAATGGCGGTGGTTGAAATACCCACTCCGATTGGTTTCGTGAGGATAAGTTTATCGCCTTTTTTAGCTCCGGCATTCGTGTGTATATGCTCAGGATGAATAGTACCAGTTACTGCAAGGCCAAACTTCGGTTCTTCGTCATCAATCGAGTGACCCCCTACAAGGCTACAGCCTGCTTCTTGTAATTTATCGCTTGCACCGCGTAAAATCTCAGTGAGAATCGCTTTATCCAAGGTAGAAATAGGGAAAGCCACGATATTCAATGCGGTAATCGGTGTTCCACCCATTGCGTACACGTCACTCAACGCATTCGCAGCAGCAATTTGGCCGAAATCATAAGGATCATCAACAATCGGGGTGAAAAAATCAACGGTCTGGACAATTGCCAGTTCATCCGTTAATTTATAGACGCCCGCATCGTCACCCGTATCTAAACCAACAAGAAGATTAGGATCTTTTGTTGTTGTGGGAAGTTGTTGAAGTACCTCACGTAAGTCACTTGGACCAATTTTACAGCCACAACCGCCTTTTTTTGTAAGAGTGGTTAATTTTACTTGAGTCATTTTTTTTTGCCTTCTTTCATTCGATTGATATCGCTACTTACAGTTTAACACGCTTTTTATTTGAATGGGATTTCTTTTAAGGTTGTTAAGTAATATATGATAGCGCATATGGATAACTTTACAGCCGAGTGTAATGGACAGCCTCAAAAGTAGTTCCAAAGCTTGCATAGCTCAAATTTATTCTACAGATTTGAATGACGCATAGGGCGACTACCTTTTTACACTTCTGGAACACGAAATTCAGCAACACGGACAGCAGATCCGGTATATGTACGGAAACAAACTTCTTTTTCCCAAGAGCTGGAATGAGCGGTCTACAGTTTAATTATAAAGATAGTTGTACCCCATGACTTCATAGTCGATGATGCCATGGGGTATTTGTATGTTTAAAGTATTTTTTTAATAGGGGACTGTATACCAAAAAAAATTCTCAAAAGGGGTTGTTTCATAATTTTTCAATGTTGCTGATTTAGTGTCTCCGCAAAACTTTGGATTGCATCTTCTCGAATAGCAGATACATCCTTGTCAATTTTCGCTACTTTTTTTGTGATCATTTTTTCTGCAAAATTCATGTCACTGAAGTCAAACGCTCCTCCAAAACATTCTCTTACTAAGGCTTTTTCCTGTAATTCGGTCGGGTAATTGACTTCCAGTTCGTTTCTCAGTGTATGTTCTTCCTGCATGCCACAAATAAACAGGCCAATCGTTTTTTGTTCCAGTTCATTTAAATGGGTTTTCGCAAAAGTATCTACTTCTTTCAATATCTTTCCTACATATACTGGACTGCCAAGCACGACTTTATCGTATTTTGAAAAGTCAACTTCAGTCTGCTCCTTCAAGTTGACTCTCTCAGTTTCTCCATCTAAGTGTTCTTCCAGCAGTTTCGCACATTTTTCAGTACAGCCATGTTTACTCGCATAGGCTATCAAGGTTTTCATCTTATTTCCTCCTCTTGTGGATCTAGGGTATTTTTAATGGCTTTTAGATAAGCTTGGGAGGTGACCGTCGAACCGGTGACCTCATCCGTATCAGTCTATTGACCCTCCAAAACATTTTCCAGCTCAGCAGCACTTCTACCTTCCAGTGGAATATCTCTATCAAGAACACGTGCCACATAGATGAAAAACCCCGCAGTAACGATCAGTAGTAATCCAATCAGCACCGCAAAATCTTTGAGAAACTTTTTCATGTCAGTCAACTCCTTCCTTTTAGCTGTACGACAAAAATTTGGGATAATCACAACAGAAATGGGAAGATTAATAGTAGAAGATCTACAGGGGCTATTTCAGCCCAATTATAACTCTTTGAGAGATAATTAGGCAAAGAAAAATCTCTCAAGTCAGCATATTCTATTCAACCTTAGTTAACTCATAAAGATGTGTTACGTACCAAAAATAATACTCTAAAAGTTTCCCAAAGCTAGTCAACTGTTATTTACTTTTATGGCTCCTTTGCGATTTAGAAAGAGAGGAAGAGCGATAAGAGGTAATAGAACACTATGCATGTTTATAGTCATATTGAATGTGCATGTGGAAATACTTTCGAAAAAGTATCTATGAATCACTCACCGAAAAAGGTATCGTGTTGTTCCATATAGCGATTACCGGTTGGGAAATATGAGGTATCAAAAGTGTTTCTTTATCTAAAATCCGATAAAATGATATAATGAAGGACAACATACGAAGAAGAAATTCAAGTGATTTGAGCATCAACTGATACGTTGAAAAGGGGGGAAGTTCCATGCAGGATCACGAGCTCTTTACAAAAATGGATGAGATTTTAAATTACATCAGTGTGGAGATCGGTGAGCGTTTAACGGGGTCAGAAAACAATAAGAAAGTCGAAGCGTACGTAGAAAACTATTTCAAAAATCAAGGTTACGACGTCGAGTTACAGCAATTCGATTGCCTGGATTTCAAAACGGCAGATGCCAAGTTGACTTTTAAAGATGAAACTATTCCAGTTAAGCCCTCCTATTATACAACTGGGTGCAGTGTGACCGGTGAATATGTAAAAATCGAAACGGTGGAGGAACTGAAAAGAAGTGATTTGACAGATAAGATCGCAGTCTTGCACGGCGATTTGACAAAAGAACAGATCATGCCAAAAAGTTTTCCTTTTTACAATCCAGAAAAACATCAGGAAATCGTTCAGATACTGGAAGAAAAAAATCCGGCAGCCATCGTTACGGTCGTTGAGAAGGATGGATCCATTTTTGAGGACGGCGACTTCGCCATACCCAGTGTTTATGTGTCAAAAAATGAAGGCGAGGTATTACTTAAAAATAACGGGGAAATAAAACTGGTGATCAACGCAGCGAAAGAAGATTCTCATGGAGCCAACGTTATAGCCCGACTGAATCCAAAAAAGAGACGGAAACTCGTTGTAACGGCTCATATGGATACGAAAACGGGGACTCCGGGAGCTTTGGATAACGCTACTGGCATCGCCATTCTATTATTATTGAGTCATTTGATCAAACCAGAGGACATCGATTTCTGTCTTGAATTGTTATTGCTGAACGGCGAAGATTATTATTCGATACCGGGACAGTTGGCATATATGGAGACCTACCTTCAAAAAACTGAGGATATCCTGCTAGCCATTAACTGCGATGGCGTCGGCTTGAAAAAGAGTTCAACAGCTGTTTTTTTGACAGAATGCGATAGTGCAATAGAAGACCTACTGAATCCAATCATACTTAACTCAACAGGTATGGACTTCATAGCTCCCTGGTTTCAAGGCGATCATATGTTGTTTGCCTTGAAACATATACCGACCGTTGCTTTTACCTCTAGTGGTATTTTTCAGATATTAGATACTATCATTCACACAGGAAAGGATACAGTTAACTTGGTTGATGATGAAAAAGTCATTAAGGTCGTTCGAGTGATCGAAGAAATCATAAAAGTATTTAAAAAGTAGTGAATCGAGACTAATTTAAGCATTTCAATGCAACAGCTCTAAAATAATAGAATATGAAGAAATGAGAACCTTTTATTATAGGATTCTTTTTTGTTGATAAGAATATGTTTATTGAATTTAAAGGTTAAAAACGTAGATGAAAAGCTCTTGCGTTGAATTTCTAACCTGAATACTAGTAAAAAAAGTTATAAAAAGCATTTGCAATGCTAGTAGTAAATAAGGTATATTATTATAATTGCAAACAAAATGAAGAATAAGGGGAAAAACATGGATACTTTTATGGAAATCAATGAGACGATTAATGGTCTTGTATGGGGTTGGCCGCTACTAGCTCTTATTTTAGGAACAGGCATGTACTTGACGGTAAGGACGGGATTTATATCCTTCACTAAATTTAGTTATGTTATGAAACAAACACTTTTCAAAATGTTTGCCAAAAAACAAAAAGGTGAAGGGGAAGTAACGGCCTTTCAAGCAGTGGCCACAGCTTTAGCAGCTGCAGTCGGTACGGGAAATATTGCCGGTGTTGGTACGGCTATAGCTATAGGTGGACCAGGTGCGATTTTCTGGATGTGGCTTGCGGCCTTATTTGGAATGGCGACGAAATTCGGCGAGGTTGTCTTGTCCATCGAGTACCGAGAAAAGACTGAGGATGGCCACTTTGTAGGTGGACCGATGTACTACCTTGATAAAGGAGCAAATAAGAAATGGCTCGGTGTACTATTTGCCATTTTTGGTACGGTAGCAACCTTTGGAATTGGGAATATGGTTCAGTCTAATTCTGTTGCGGCTTCACTTAAAAGTACGTTTGATATCGATCCTTTAGTGACGGGAATTGTTTTAGCGATTGCTGTCAGTTTAGTCACTTTAGGTGGTATCAAGAAAATCGGACTGGTTACCTCAGTGCTAGTGCCGGTAATGGCAGCCGTTTATATTATTGGTGGCTTAATTATTATTATTCTTAATATCGAACTTGTCCCTGCGGCATTTGGCGTTATATTCCATGATGCCTTCACTGGAACAGCAGCCACTGGTGGTTTTGTTGGTTCCACAATGGCAATGACCATCCGCTTCGGTATTGCCAGAGGGGTCTTTACAAATGAAGCTGGGCTGGGAAGCGCACCTATTGCTCATGCAGCGGCGACAACAGATCACCCTGTCAGACAAGGTCTTTGGGGCATTTTTGAAGTCTTCATCGATACACTTGTTATATGTACCATTACAGCTCTAGTTATTGTCATGACCGGTGTATGGGAAACGGGCTTGGACGGTGCCGCTTTAACAACGGTCGCGTTTGATAAAGGGATGCCGTTTGGCGGAAAAATCGTAACATTTGGTTTGATCTTCTTTGCATTCTCAACATTATTGGGTTGGTCATACTACGGCGAACGTTGCATGGAGTATTTATTCGGACCCAAATCAATTGTGATATATCGACTCATTTTTCTTCCACTCATTGTAGTCGGAGCAGTTGGCGGATTGCGCGTCGTCTGGGCTATTGCAGATACATTGAACGGCTTGATGGCATTGCCGAACTTGATCGGACTGTTACTGTTGAGTCCAGTCATCGCACGCTTGACCAAGGAATACTTTGGTAAAGAAGGCATTTATCAAAAAGAGCGAAAAAAAGTTAAATGAGAATAATCAGTGTAAGTAAGCAGCGAGAAATATAAAATAATAATGAATTTTTGAAAAAGAACCTCTTTTCGAAGAGGTTCTTTTTTGCACTAATAAAATTGTGCATTTTTTATCAGAATAATCCAATATTATTGAAGGTGTTATTTGGCCATATATAAATCAAAAAAATACAGAAGCTAACCTGAGTCACTCCTTATTAATTTAGATCGATTAAATTAGTACTCTTCTCATATTGTTTCCAAGACCTAGTAAGTCAATCAAATCTGAAGGAACTGAGTAGTAAAATAAATAGACTAAGGAAATGAATAAACTAAATTTTTAAGGTGATTTCAAAAAAGCACATCTTATCAAAGAGATTCTTTTATGTGCCTTAAAATTAGTTGCACAAATAATTGAATTAATTTGTAAGTTTATTACTTTCTCTTTCTATTATAAAGTAGGTGTAGGAAAAGATTAACGTCACAATATAAGGAGTGAAAAATATGTTAAGCGAATTTTTAAAAGGAAATTCAAACTTTATAGATAAAGTATCATCCTGGGAAGAATCTATAGTAATTGCTTCTCAGCCTTTAATTGAAAAGGCTTACATTGAATTGGAATATATACAAGCCATGATAGAAAACGTAAGAGTAAATGGATCATATATTGTGATAGTACCTGAAATTGCCATGCCTCATGCAACGACGGATAAAGGTGTCAATAAAACAAGTATGTCATTTTTGAAGTTAAACGAACCGGTTATTTTTCCTGGAAATCATGAAGTGAAACTTCTTTTTGTGTTAGCTACTGAAGATAATACGACTCACTTAGAACTGCTCTCAGACCTCTCATCAATTCTGATTGAGGAAGAGATTAAGGAGATGCTGAAGTCTGCTAAAAATGAAGAAGAACTAGTTAGGGTAATTAAGATGGTGGAAGAATGAAATTAAATGTGAACGGATTTAATATAGAAGCAAATTATACTGAGCAGGAGATACAATCAGTTTTTTTACCCCTTTTAAAAGAAATCATTAAAAAACGGGAGAAGAAAGGAAAAAGATTAATCGTTTTTCTCGCCGCACCACCGGGAACTGGAAAAACCACACTGAGTCTCTTTCTGAAAAAAATTTATGACGAAAATTTTTCTTCTTTCACTTTTCAATCAATTTCTATAGACGGCTTTCACCATAAAAGAGACTATTTATTATCAAACTATATTACTGATGATAATAAAAAGATCCTGTTGAATAATATCAAGGGTAGTCCAGAAACATTTGATATCGAATCGTTGAAAACAGCTTTGAGTGAGTTGGAAGATAGCTCAGTATTGTGGCCGATGTACGATCGGAACAAACACGACGTCAGTGAAGAAAAAACTGAGGTTGATGCAGATATTGTTTTGATCGAGGGGAATTGGCTGCTTCTGAATGAATATAAATGGAAAGAATTGATCGATTTTTGTGATCTCAGCATATTTATCCAGGCAGACGAAGCTGTATTAAGAACGAGATTAATCGAAAGGAAAATGAGGGGGGGAGTAAGCTTGAAAGATGCTACCACTTTTTATGAACAGAGTGATAATAAAAATATAAACAGAGTACTCACGAATCATCACACTCCGGATATTACATGGATATTAAATAATAAAAAAGAAATTGTGAAAGGTTGATAAAAATGATTGATACAGGAACTGAAAATATAAAGGCAAGTAATCGGGCTAAGGTTCAAGCTTTCGGTGGTTTTCTAACCAACATGGTTCTCCCTAATATTGGCGCATTCATCGCCTGGGGGATTCTGACAGCTCTATTTATTCCCACCGGTTGGTTCCCTAATGAAGATCTCGCAGCTATAGTTGGTCCGGCTATAACCTATTTACTGCCATTACTTTTAGCACATACTGGAGGCCGAATGGTCGGAGGACAGCGTGGAGCAGTTATGGGAACTATTGGTGCAATCGGATTGATTGTAGGATCTGAAATTCCAATGTTCCTAGGAGCGATGGTTATCGGTCCTTTAGGTGGTTGGCTCATTAAGAAAGTTGATAAAGTAATTGTTGATAAGATACCAGCTGGCTTTGAGATGGTGGTTAATAACTTTTCCATCGGTATATTAGGATTTTTATTAATGCTCTTCTCGTTCTTTGTTATTGGTCCTATTATTGAATTAGCTAATTCTTTTGTAACTGTTGCAATTGAGGCGTTAGTTTCTACAGGTTTTTTGCCGCTTCTTTCACTTATAAACGAACCAGCTAAAGTCTTATTTTTGAATAATGTTATTGACCAAGGAATTTATTATCCATTAGGTTTACAGGAAACTCTAGAAGTTGGGAAATCAATCTATTTTACTGTTGCATCTAATCCGGGACCTGGACTAGGTTTATTGTTAGCGTTTACGTTTTTTGGTAAAAAAGTTGCCAGAAGAACTGCACCAGGTGCAATTATTATTCACTTCTTCGGCGGTATCCATGAATTGTATTTCCCTTATGTTTTGATGAAACCGATAACAATTTTAGGGATGATTGCTGGTGGTATGTCCGGGGTACTAACATTTCAAATCTTCGGTGCAGGTTTAGTCGCTGGACCAAGTCCTGGTTCTATCTTTGCCTATCTCGCACTGACACCACGAGGCAATTTTATTGGAATCATAGCGGGAGTACTTGTTGGAACAGTCGTTTCATTCTTAGTTACTGCTGCTATTTTAAAAGCAGATAAAAGCATAGATGATGAAGAGGATGAATTTGAAGCTTCTGTTGAAAAATCAAAACGAATGAAAACTGAGGGAAAAAACTTATACGCTTCAGGAACTACAACAGTTGCTCAACCGGTTAAAAAAATCGCTTTTGCTTGTGATGCTGGATTAGGAAGCAGTGCACTAGGCGCTACGACCTTCAAGAAGAGGCTGAAAAAAGTGGATTTAGATGAAATCGAAGTTAAAAATTATCGTATTGAGGATGTTCCTGAAGAGTCGGATATTATCGTCGTACACAAAAACTTACTTGAAAGAACACGCATGAAACACCCGAATACAAGAATTGTCACTATAGAAAATTATATTGAGGATTCAAATCTACAGGACTTATTAAATGAATTGAAAGAGGGATGATTAGATGAGAACCAAAGCTGTTGCACTCTACGGAAAAAAAGATTTAAGAGTGAGAGAATTCGATCTTCCTGAAATCGGTGAAGAGGAACTGTTGGTAGAAGTCATTAGTGATACGGCTTGTTTATCTACTTATAAAGCAACCATTCTTGGAGAGGATCACAAGCGAGTTCCGGAAAATTTAGAGGAGCATCCAATCATTGTCGGCCATGAATTCGGAGGGTTTATTGTAAAAGTTGGAGATAAAATAAAAGAACAATTTAACGAAGGAGACAGGTTTGTTCTTCAACCGGCTATGGGCCTAGATAACGGTTATTCTGCCGGTTATAGTTATGAATTTTTTGGAGGTGATGCGACATATTGTATTATCCCAAAAGTTGCTATCGACTTAGGATGTGTGCTTCCTTATAACGGGACCTATTTTGCTAATGGCTCACTTGCAGAACCGATGTCCTGTATCATTGGTGCATTCAACGCGAATTACCACACAACACCTTATGTGTATAAGCATGAAATGGGAGTGAAAAAGGGAGGGCAACTTGCTTTACTTGGTTGTGGCGGTCCGATGGGGATTGGTGCTCTCGATTATGCAGTAAATGGCAACTTGGGTATAAAGAAAATTGTGGCTACAGAAATAGATCAAAAAAGAATCGATCGTCTGAAAAAATTGATCCCTCCGAGTGCTGCGAAGGAAAAGGGCATTGAGCTAGTGTATGTGAATGTAGGAGAAGTTGAAAACCAGATGGATCATTTAATGGAGTTGTCGGATAATCAAGGATTTGATGATGTATTCGTATTTGCGGCAGTGGAACCTCTGCTTGTTTTAGCTGACAGTATTTTGGGAAATGACGGTTGCCTGAATTTCTTTGCAGGTCCTACGGATAAAAAGTTTACAGTACCAATCAATCTGTATAATGTTCATTATGCGTCTACTCATATTGTGGGGACTTCTGGAGGATCTACGGATGACATGAAACTATCGTTAAAACTGACTGAAGAAGGAAAAATTAATCCTTCAATGATGATCACACATATAGGCGGCTTAGAAGCGACGCCGGAAATGATATTAGGAATGAAAAATTCCAGCGCCGGTAAAAATGCTATCTATCCGCATATCTCGTTAAAGTTAACAAGTCTGGAAGAGTTCGAAGAAAAAGGGAAGACTGACCCTGTCTTCATGGAAGTTCACAGATTAATAGAAAAACACGACGGAATATGGAATGAAGAAGCAGAAAAATATTTGCTTGAAAATCTAAGTGATCAATGACAATAGTGGTTTAATATTCGGTATTATTTTTGTACCGAAACTGTTAAAATAGTATAGACAACAAACTTAGGTCGCTGCAGTATCTAGGATGATCATCCTAGATACTGCAGCGACCAGTTTTTGAATCTATAACATTTGTTATTTTTAGTTTATCGGAAAGGAGGAAGATATGCTTACTTTTAGAGAAATCGACATCATTAGGGAATTGCTGAAAAATCCAGTCAGGTCAATTGATTCCTTGTCTAAGCAATTCAATGTCAGTAAACGAACGGTAAGGTATGACTTGGATAATATTGGAGATGTTCTATATAAGAATGGCCTCCTTTCATCTTCCTTTGCTCTCTTCGATCAGGTCGACAAATCGATTAAAGAAAAAATTAAAGAATTTATGGAAAATTTGAAAGTTAATGAAATTATTTTACAGCCTAATGAACGGTATTTGATTTTAAAAAGTTCTTATATACTTTTAGGCAAGCTAAATTTAACGCAATTAAGTAGAGAACTTCAGGTCAGCAGGGTTACGATAAAGAACGATTACAATCAGCTTTTAAAGGAATTAAAACAGTTAAATTTAGAGTCGAAATTAAAGCATAAAGAAGGATTTATTCTGACCGGGAAGGAAAAATATATTCGTGATGCCCAGTGGAAAGTATTGGATAGTATTTCTCAAGAGACAATGCATAATAAACTTCTATTCTCCAAACTTTTGGATCAATATATGGGAGATCTGAATTTAAAAGGAATCAATCAGTTCTTGTCCGCTATGCAGGAAAAACTTAAATGTGTCTTCTCTGATGAAACATATAAAGAAATTCGTAATTATTTGATAGTTGTTTTGCAGCGGAATAAAGAGGATAAAGCGACCGCATATTTTTCCAAACCAGATAGGCCTTTTCATTCTTACGAACTGGAGGTATTGAACTTAGAAAAAGGGATATTGGAAGAATTTTATGGAGTGAGAGTGAAAGAAATAGATTTAATAGAAATAGCTAAAATGGTAATCAATGGCAAGTACATTAAGTTAACAGATATTTCTTATAATTATTGGATTGAAATGGACAGTTTAGTATTTAAGCTGATTCGCATTTTCAGTGAATACTATGGCGTTGATTTGACGAAGGATAAAGAACTATTTGAAGGTCTGTCGAATCATCTAAAACCGATCTTGTTCAATATCAAAAATAATATGGAATCCAATCAGTATATTGATTATGATGTAAAGTTGGAGTATTCGGATGTATATGAGTGTACACTAAAATCCTTAAAAGAATCCGACCTGCTTCCTACCAAAAGAAAGATTGATGAAGAAGTCTCTCTGATAGCGATCCACTTTGCAGCCGCGCTTCATAGAGGCGTTTTGCTTGAAAAGAAACCGAGAAAAGTTTTACTCGTTTGTAGCCAAGGTATTGGGGCATCAAAACTATTGGAGCAACGCTTGGGAAGGGAATTTAATGTCAAGGTTGTTGATACCATCCCGCTGCATTATTTATCGGATTATCCTAAAAAGCATTTAGTGGATATGATTATCACAGCGGTTGACTTCGAAGAAGTTATGACAAATATTCCTATTATAAAAGTTAATACAATGCTTACGAAAGAGGATTTATTAAATTTAGAAAAAGCAGGCATAATGAAAATAACCAAGAAAATTGCACTTTCTCAATTGGTAAATACGATTTATTCAAATGTTGAAGTGGGCAATAATAAGGAATTAGTTAAGGCATTAAAAGATAATTTTGGCAGTTTTATATTAGATGATTTAATTTCCGCTGACAACAAAAAAGAAGCGAAGGTACCTAGGTCTCATATACAAATAGTAGAGTCGGTAAATTCCTGGAAAGAGGCTATTACTTTGGCGACCAAGCCTCTGGTGGATAATTCATATGTAGCTGAGAAGTATATGGGTAGAGTAGTGGAATCCTTTGAAAAGTATGGGTATTATATGTTCATAGGAGATGGGGTAGCTATTCCTCATGCTCGATCTGATAAGGATGTATTTAAAACGGGATTTAGCATTTTGATTCTCAAGAATAGGTTACGGTATTCTGAAGATAATTTTTTAAAAGTATTAATTTGTTTTGCTTCAGTAGATAACCTGGAACATTTAGATACTTTAGTCAATTTGATGGAATTAGTGAAATCAGATGAATTTATAAAGATACTAAATCAGAATAAAATAGAAGAAGTTTATCAAATAATTTCTTCAAATATATAAAGAACGTATCGGTATCAATTACTATGGATGAGTTAACTTTAATAAAAAAGGCTCTACGTCAAATGGTGTGGATGAGCTAAATTTAGTTGGAAATAACGTCTTGTTTAAGCAGCGTGAGAGAATCTTCTCGCGCTGCTTTTTTTTGCTTTAAAACTAATCAAAATACGACATCTAAAGTTCTGAAAATTCCGATAACCATAAGCAACCCGTTTGATGACTTTTATTTTATTGATTGACCCTTCTAAAGCACCGTTAGAATAGGGATACATAAAAGTATGTTTTATCCTAGGCAAGTGTTTACGCAGGGTTTTAAGGGCAGTCTGCATAAAAGGAGATAACTCTTTAGGAGAAGCCTTAAGTACAAGGTTTTTAAACCCTTTATAGTCATTTTTTTTAGAATAATAAAGAAGATTTTGATACAAATCATACGTCGCTTTAAGAGTCTCGTCGAGCGTAAGTAGGTAGTCGATGATTTCTGTATTCGGTAAAGGTTTTTTAAAGAGTCGTTGATAGCGGTAATCCTTAAAATTTAAGTCGTCTGAATCCTTTAACAGGAGTTGCCAGTACCTTTTAAATTTTCTGTAATTCTTTAAATCTTCTGAATTAGAGGTATGGAATTGTTTCATTGTTTGAACTCTGGTTTGATTCAACGAGCGTGATATCAACTGAACGATATGGAAACGGTCAATGATCACTTTAGCATTAGGAAAGAGATCTTTAACTAATGTAAAGTAGGCCGCGTTCATGTCTACGACAATCGTTTTTACGTTCATCCTCGTCTTATAGGGATAGCGAAGAAAGTGACGGCGTAAAGCTAGTAGCAGCCGAGTTGGCAAGATATCGATTGGTTCATGTGTGTCTGCATTCGAATAAATAAAGCTCATTTTTCCTTCGACGTTTTTAACGGATTGAAATTCATCGAAAGAGAGGTGTTGCGGCAAGGATTTGAAGGTATTTTTAACAGACTGATTGAGTTGTTTCAAGACTCTGTCTACAGTGGTAGGAGAAACAAAATGCCGTTTAGACAGGTCTTTTATAGAAATAGTGTCGGCTAATTCACCCGCGATAGACTGTTTGACCCGTTTAGCGATGAAGCAACCTTCTTCAATTTCAGGAGAACGTGCAACAAAGGTAACACCGCATGCTCTACAAAGAAACCGCTGCTTCTTTAATCGAATAGACGTTGCATAATGAGTCGAACTGACCCATTTAACCCTAGAGGTTAAATACCCATTCTTTACAATAGAGTAGGCGTGGTTCTTCATCCCACAACACTCACAGTGAGTGGGTTTGTACGTTAAAGTGGCATAGAAAACTTTTGATCTGAACCCTTTGATTCGTTTCTCCTCGCAAAATTTTTCATCAAAAAAGATATTTTTATCTTTTAAATCAAGTGCAGTTCGGATACAATTATTATGAGACATATGAATTTTCCTTTCTAGTGGGTTGTCGTGACTTTATTCTAACTGGAAAATTCATTTGTTTCTATTTTTTTATAAAAAAATAGGTGCGAATGAATTTCTTCATCCACACCAAAAATTATACAGCCATAAAAAATAAATCTTCGTTTAAGCAGCTTGAGATAAATTTCTCAGGCTGTTTTTTTTACTTTAAAATCAGCTGAAATACGGTATCGAAAGTTCTAGAAATTTCGATACTCATGAGTAATACGTTTAATCACCTTCTCCTGACAAAAATTTTCATCAAAAAATAGTTTTATCTTTCAAATCGCGTGAAATTCGGATTCATTTATTAAGAGATAGCCGAATTTAAGAGCTCTAACTAAAAATGACAACTATGCTTGTCGGTATTGCAGCAAGCATAGTTGTCATTACATGATATACTAGATTACTTTGCACTTACGGACTAACGACTTACGTGCTTTTCAGCAGTCATTTTGGTACGATAGTAAAAAGAGAGGTGTGGAAGTTATGCAGTGGATAATTGGGTTTATTATAACTTTCGTTATTGTCTTGGCTTATATCAGCTTATATAATGGGTTAGTAGAAGCCCTGTCATGGGTTAGGGAAGCGTGGATTCAAGTGGAGGTTCAACTCGAAAAACGTAATGATCTAGTTCCTAAATTGATTGAGACTATTAAAGATTATACGAAACAGGAACACGAAACATTCACACAGGTGATTCAGTTGAGAAATAAATTACAACAATTCCCAGTAGAAAATCAACTAGAGAAAATGCACGTATCTAATCAATTATCTGAGTCAATAAAGACCGTCTTTGCTTTAAGCGAAAGCTATTCAAATCTAAAAAATAATGAAAAATTTAAGGAACTACAAGAAGAATTAGCAACAACTGAAAATAAGTTAGCCTATTCAAGGCAATTATATAATTCAAGTGTCACTAGTTATAATATCAAATTGCAAGCCTTACCAAGTAATTTGATAGCTAAACTACATGGATTTAAAGAAATAGAGCTACTTGAAACCCCTCCTGAAGACAGAATTATTCCAAAAATATCCTTTTGACTCAAAGTTCTATGCCACAATAAATTATTTCATACCGTTTAATATAGAAGAATCAAATGTTATATATATAACACATGTAAATGTCATCGTATCGTCTTAATAAAACGGTTTCACAGCGTGTTTGTAACCATAATATTATCTAACTGATACAGATTAATTGATGTACAAGTAGTACAATAAAAGGGATAAAAGACAAAGGGAGAAATGTGTCGTGCCATCAGAAACAACTTATGTCCATTTAGATACTATTACAAACGCTGTGTTGAGTAAAGGTTTCACAATGAATGAATATAAAGATGCCGTTAAGAGACCGATTAAAAATATCTTATTACTAAATGCGCCTAAAGGTGTTGGGGAATATGACCCTCATACTGGTTTTCGTATGATTCGAGGAATAGCAAGAATCCAAGAGTACTTCGAACGAAGCCAACATGTAATTGACGATTCTTCTAAATGGATCGATTTTGAAAGTGTTGAACTAATGAGACAGCTGACTCCGGTTGAAATATCTGAGTTGTTGTATATTGCACATGCCTATACACATTTGCATTCACCGTTCTATTATAAATTACAAAATAATTATATTCATTTAACCTTACCTGAAGCAATGACCAAAGTATATTACCGAAATTTAGACCAATTTTATAGCCTTTTATCGATTAATATTACAACTAACATGGAAAAAAAAATAAATGATAAAAGAAATAAATTTATTTTCAAGAAAACTAAAATGATCACGCGTATACCAGTCTCTGAAGTTAAAGATTTGCTTCCGCTGCTTAAAGAAGGCGTTGTTTTTTCCTTTAAAAAATTAAAAATAAAACAAGAGATCTATGAGATTCCTATTTATTTAGCAGAAGACCGTTTAAAATTTGTCGATCGAGATTTTCCAGAAAAAGATTTATTAGGTAACCTTTGTTTCGATGAAAAAAACCAAAACTGGTTTTTCAAAGAAGAAAGAAGTTTATAGCAATCATAAAAAAAGGTCTTAAGGGGTAACTGGATTTGATCACAATGTTATATGAATTGATAACATTGTGAACGGATGAGTTGCTTAAAGGGCTTTTTTTTTGAAGTGAATAAATTAGTTTAACCATTATATGAGAAATGTATTTTCAATCTAGGCATGCTATTTTTCTATGAAAAAATATGGTACAATAATTTTTGAATTATAAAGAATCTGAGGTAAGACGCCTAAGTAAATTCGGAGGATAACTAAAATGAAAATCTTTCTAGTATATGGTGGAAAGAGTGCAGAGCATGATATTTCAATTCTGACTGCTTTTTCTATTATTAAAGAAGTGTATTATGATTATTATGAAGTGGAACCTATATATATTACAAGAAGTGGTCAATGGGTAAAAGGAGCAATTGTTAAACAAGCAAGCGATATCAAAAATTCGGATGTTCTAAAATTAACAATCTCGGATAAAGTACAATTCGCAGCTAATGAAAATCAAAGTTCTGAAGGCGTACTTATTCAGCCTTCTGATATAAAAGAAGAAAATGCAGTTATTTTTCCAGTTCTACATGGACCTAATGGAGAAGATGGAACAGTTCAAGGATTATTTGAAGTTATGGGCATGCCTTATGTAGGTGCGGGTGTCCTAGCTAGTGCATGTGGTATGGATAAAATCATTAGCAAACAACTCTTTCAACAAGCTGGTTTACCACAAGTCCCGTATGTACCTATACGAAAAGTTGAATGGATCAATGACAAGGAAATCGTTCTCAAACAATGTGAAGGTACGCTGTTTTATCCTATGTATATAAAGCCGGCAAATCTCGGATCAAGTGTAGGGATCAGCAAAGCCAAAGATCAAGATGAATTGATTGCAGCAATCGAGTTAGCTTTACGCTATGATCGACGAGTTGTTGTTGAACAAGGGATCGAAGCTAGAGAAATCGAAGTAGCTGTTTTAGGCAATGATGATATTCATATCTCAGTTCCTGGAGAATTAGTGAAAAGTGTTGATTTTTATGATTATGAATCAAAATATATCAACAATAATGTGGTATTACAAATACCTGCATTAATTTCTGAGGATGCTAATGCTCGTTTACGCGAATTTGCGGTACGCGCTTTCCAAGCGCTTGATGGAAGTGGCTTGAGTCGTTGCGATTTCTTTTTAACAAGCAATGATGAAATATTTATCAATGAAGTAAACACTATGCCAGGTTTTACACAATTTAGTATGTACCCTACTTTATGGAAAAACACCGGATTAAATTACGGTGATTTAGTTGAAGAATTGATTCAATTAGCACTAAGAAGACATCAAGAACGACTATCTTTTCAAAATGAAAATTATGAGCAATAAAGCTTATTACTAAAAGTAGAGACTGGGATAAGTTTCCCCGGTCTCTACTTTTTTCAAGACAACTTATTCTTTCAGCATTTTATCAAATTTAAAAGGAGCGGAATTATGATTTCTTTAACAGTGAAAGAAATTGCAACAGCAGTTGGAGCGTTAAATGATACTAATAAGTGGTCGGATCAAGCAATAATTTCGGTCGATTTTGATACTCGAAAATTAGTAAAAGGATCATTATTTGTGCCATTAATTGGAAGTAATGATGGGCATAACTTTATTTTAAAAGCCATCGAAAATGGGGCAAGAGCTTCTTTATGGAGCAAACCATTAAAGGAACTTCCGCCTGAAGTGGAGAATGATTTTCCTATTATTCAAGTAAAGGATACCTTAAAAGCTTTGCAAGATCTAGCTAAGTATTATTTAGCAAAAGTGAATCCAAAAGTTGTCGGAATTACAGGAAGTAATGGAAAAACGACTACAAAAGATATGACAGATGCAGTCTTGTCTAGTCAATACCGTGTGCATAAAACACGAGGAAACTTTAATAACCATATTGGTCTTCCAATAACAATTCTTGAAATGCCAATAGATACTGAAGTCGTTATTTTAGAAATGGGAATGAGTCAGGTTGGGGAAATCAAAGTTTTATCAGACTTAGCTGAACCAGATGTAGCCATTATAACGATGATCGGCGAATCTCATATTGAATTTTTTGGATCGAGAGCTGGGATCGCAGATGCAAAAATGGAAATTAGTTCAGGCTTAAAAGAAGATGGAGTATTGATCTATCCAGGTGAAGAATCACTGTTACAAGATAGAGTCGCATTTTTAGCAGATAAACAACTAAAAACATTCGGATCATCAACTAAAAATGATTTGTATCCTTTAAGTATAGATGCCCAAATGAATCAAACCAGTTTTACAACAAATGAAAATCCAAATTTGACGATTAGTTTACCAGTTTTAGGAACGTACAATGTAAACAATGCTTTGGCTGCTTTGACGGCTGGAATGGTTCTAGGCATATCAATTGAAAAGTCAGCTCCTAAACTTGCCCAATTTCAGTTAACTAAAAACAGAACAGAATGGCTAAGCGGACTAAATGGGAGCAGTATTTTGAATGATGCTTACAATGCAAACCCTACTGCTATGAAAGCTGTATTAGATAATTTTAGTACATTTAAAAATAAGGGTAAGAAAATAGTTGTTTTAGGTGACATGCTAGAACTTGGAGAACAAACTTCGGAGCTGCATTTAAGCGTTAAGGATTCGCTGGACCCAAATCAAATCGACAAGGTTATTCTTTATGGCGATAAGATGAACGTACTTTATGAAGCTTTAAAAGAAACGTTCAATGAAGAAAATCTTTTTCACTTTACCGGTGATAAAGAACCATTGATCCGATTTATCAAAAACGAAATTGGACCAGAAGATTACATTTTATTGAAATCAAGCTTAGGAACAGATTTGCTTTCCGTTGTAAGAGCTCTTCAAATGTAATGCAAAAATATGTCTAAAGACTGAGTGATTAATCGAAAAAAATTGGTATAATGTTACTAGATAATGAATTAGGAGGATCAATTAGTATGAACACAACTAGAAGAGAAGTTTCCAATCAAGCGGTAAATACAACTGGTTTATCTAAATTTTTCGCTTCGATTTATATTTATATGGCATTAGGCTTATCCATTACGGGTATAACAGCCTTCTATGCATCTCAAAGCCCGTTTATTCTAAATTTGGTTTTTGGTACCCGCTTCGGAATGTTAGCTTTTTTTATTGCTGAGATAGCATTGGTCATGAAGCTGGCTTCGAATGGTGCTAAATTAAGATCAGCAGGCGCATCAATCATTGGATTCATTATTTTTGCGATCATCAATGGGATCACATTGTCTTCTATTTTCTTGATGTATGACTTAGGGAGTATTGGGGCAGCATTTATTTCTACAGCAGCATCATTTGCAGGTATGAGTCTGGTAGGTTTTACAACTAAAAAAGATTTAACTTCTTTAGGTGGGCAACTAAGAGGAGCACTGATCGGATTGATCATCGCTATGTTAGTAAATGGTATCTTCCTTCAAAGTGGCCCAGCTGATATGGTACTATCGTTTATTACGGTTATTATTTTTATCGGCTTTACAGCTTATGATACTCAAAAGTTAAAAGAACTTTATGCGCAGTATTCAGGAGAACAAAACTTAGGTGCGCTAGCTATTAGCGGGGCATTAAGTTTGTATCTAGACTTTATTAATATTTTCATTGGTTTGTTGCGTATTTTTGGTGGCGGAAGAGATTAAACTATCTTTTAAGTAACGCATAAAAAATTAAAATAAATCTGAGAAACTAAAAGCATTGTGTGAAAACGCCGCTTTTAGTTTCTTTTTGTAAAAAATAAATCATTAAAATGGACGACAGGTAATGAAAACGCAAACTAAAATAGGCAAATTCACAGATTAGAAAGAAAAATGAAAAAGGAAACGTGTTCATGCGAAATAAAAGGTCAAATCAATTGAAAAACAAAATTATACATGATAGAATAGTTTAGATTGAAGAACAATCTTTAATAAAAAAATGAGACCATCGAGGGTTTTGTGAAACTAGATAAGCAGATAAACTTGAAAAATAATTCAAGTTTTTTATATGAAATGAAAAAATTGGTGTACATTCGACTGAACGAACATCAAATTTTTATATGGAGTTACAGCAAACAGGTGCATTGATTAAGTAATGAAGGTGCCTGTATTTCGCAAAAATCTCTTAAGGTTTTAAAATTAGGAGGAAATATATTGAAATTTTCAGAATTAGGATTAACACCTGAATTATTAAAATCAGTAGAACGTTTAGGCTTTGAGGAAGCAACACCAATCCAAGCACAAACGATTCCACTAGCACTTGACGGAAAAGACGTTATTGGACAAGCACAAACAGGAACAGGTAAAACGGCTGCATTTGGTTTACCAATGTTACAAAAAATTGACGTAGCCAATCGCAATGTACAAGGATTAGTTATTGCACCAACTCGTGAATTAGCTATCCAAACACAAGAAGAATTATTCCGTTTGAGCCGCGATAAAAAAGTGCGTGTTCAAGTAGTATACGGTGGAGCTGATATCAGCCGCCAAATTCGTGCATTAAAAGATGCTCCACATATTGTTGTTGGGACACCGGGTCGTTTATTAGACCATATCAAACGTAAAACATTGAAATTAGGACATGTTGAAACATTAGTATTAGACGAATCAGACGAAATGTTAAATATGGGATTCATCGATGATATCGAAACAATTATCCATGAAGTTCCAGCTGAACGTCAAACACTATTATTCTCTGCTACAATGCCGCCTGCTATCAAGCGCATTGGGGTACGTTTTATGAATAATCCTGAACATGTTCAAATCAAAGCTACGTCATTATCTGATAGTTTAATTGAACAATTCTTTGTACGTTGTAAAGATTTCGAGAAATTCGATATCATGACTCGCTTATTTGATGTTCAAACACCAGAATTAACTATTATTTTTGGTCGTACAAAACGTCGCGTAGACGAATTAGCTCGTGGTCTAGAAGCCCGTGGATATCGTGCAGAAGGAATCCATGGCGACCTTTCTCAACAAAAACGTATGAGTGTATTAAAATCATTTAAAACAGGTAAACTAGATATTTTAGTTGCAACCGATGTAGCTGCTCGTGGATTAGATATTTCCGGAGTTACACACGTGTACAACTATGATATTCCTCAAGATCCAGAAAGCTATGTTCACCGTATTGGACGTACTGGTCGTGCAGGAAATGAGGGTGTTTCTGTAACTTTCATTACACCTAATGAAATGGGTTATTTACGTGTTATTGAAGACTTAACGAAAAAAACAATAACACCATTACGTCCGCCAACAAATGCAGAAGCTTTTGAAGGTCAAATTAAAGCATCAATCGATGAAGTATCTTCAATCGTTGACGCTAATGGTTTAGACCGTTATGAAAAAGCTGCAGCGCAATTACTAGAAACTTATACAGCTGAAGATCTTGCTGCTGCATTCTTGAAGAATGTAACAAAAGATGCTGATGAAGTACCAGTTAAAATTACACCAGAACGCCCATTACCAGGCCGTAAAGGCGGAAGTCATGGCGGCGGTGGAAGTAATCGTGGCGGAAACAGCAGTAAAGGTGGATACCGTGGCGGAAGCAGCCGTAGTGGAAAACCTGCTGAACGTCGTGGTGGCGCAAGTGGAAGTGGAAGTGGAAGTGCAAGTGGAAAATGGAATAAAGATTCAAAAAATAGCGGAAGCGACAGCCGTCGTAAAGACAGCCGTGGAAAATCTACTGATAACCGTCGTAAAGCTGGCGGAGAACGTAAATTTACTATCCGTGATAAAGACTAAAATAGTTAGAAAAAGGTTGAGACATTTGTCTCAACCTTTTTTATATTCAAAAGCTTTAAATGAAAAATGAGAGTATACCATTAAAAATAGATTTAATTACCTTTTACAAGTGACATTAGAAGTAATATTTGATAAGATAACTCTAATAGTACCAAATATGATTTAAATAATTAAAAAAAGCAATATAGGCATAAAAGAGGTGTATAAGATGATCGTAGGTATCGGTCTAGATATAGCGGAAATTTCTCGAGTAAAAGAAGCTTATTTGAAGAGAGAAAACTTCCCTAGTCGGGTACTTACTCCTGCGGAAATGAAAATTTTCTCTAGGTTAAAAGGTAACCGACAAATAGAATTTTTAGCGGGAAGATATGCAGCGAAAGAAGCTTTTTCGAAAGCGATGGGGACAGGAATTGGGAAATTAGGTTTTCAAGATATTGAGATCATACCAGATAACTTCGGAAAACCAGTAGTTGGAAAATCCCCTTTTCAAGGGAAAGTATTCCTTTCTATTACTCATACTGATTCAATTGTTGCAGCACAAGTAATATTAGAAAAGGGGGATCGAGATATGTAGCCAATAGAAATATAGTCATACATATAATTATTTTAAAATAGTTTGATTAGGGCTCCAATATACTTAGATGTAAAATCAAATAGCCGAATAAAATGAAACTTGTTTTTTATTTTAACAACGGTTTCAATGCTTATCGTTTCATGGTAACATGAACTTGAAGTGAATCCTTTTTATGGGGTATAAAAAGGTAATCTTTTAGGAGGTATGGGGCAATGGATGAAAATGATAACATAATGAAAGTTAATTTAGCACCAGAGGTTTACAAAGATGTTAAAGAATATTGCGCTATCGCAAATATTGATGAAAATGAATTTGTTAATTCGGTTATGAATTATTTTTTAGAAGAGAATTTAATAATCTATGATACCATGCGTAAAGGATATGCAGAGATGTCTCGTATCAATCTTGATATTTGTAATGAATTTGAAGTTTGTGAAAAAGAGGTTGGTGCCCAATTCTAACCAAGTGTCATAAGGAGGAAAATACCTATGGTGAGACGGGGAGAGATTTATTATGCTGATTTATCGCCAGTTATAGGTTCAGAACAGGGTGGAATGCGACCAGTTTTGATTATTCAAAACAATGTTGGCAACCATTATAGTCCAACCGTTATTATAGCCGCTATAACAGCTAAGATCCAAAAGGCAAAGATGCCTACCCATGTTGAAATATCAGCAGAAGAGTACAATCTTGAAAAAAATTCTGTTGTTTTATTAGAACAAATAAGAACGATCGACAAACAACGTTTGCATGAAAAAGTGACTCAATTAGACTTTAAAATGATGAAAAAAATCGATGATGCACTTGAAATAAGCGTTGGATTATCAAGACAAGTATAATAGGAATGTGACTATCTTTCAGCATTCGTAAATAAACGGGTGCTTTTTTTGTTTTGGTTTTGTAAAAAGGTACATATTTAAACAAAATTGAATAAATATGGATTAGATGGTATGCTGTAAAAGTTGTTAAAACGTGGTTCGTTGACCATCCCACGAAAAAAAACTAGGAGGAATAAAATGAAAACTAAAAATTTGGTAACAAATGCTGCGGTCGCAGCGGTATATGTTGTAATTACTTCGTTACTTGCCTTCATATCTTTTGGGGCGATTCAATTTCGTGTAGCTGAAATGTTAAATCATTTAGCTGTATTCAATAAAAAGTATATCTTGGGAATAGTTGGTGGAGTGTTTATTTCCAATCTTTTTTTCTCAACTATGGTGGTGTATGACGTTGTGTTTGGCGTTGCGCATTCACTTTTATCTTTACTTATAATGAGCGGTATAACAAGAAAAATAACGAATGTTTGGCTGAAAATGAGTGTGAACACGATTGTTTTCACTCTTGGTTCAGCTCTGATAGCATGGGAATTGTATTTAGCGTTGCAGTTACCATTCTGGCT